>NZ_JAMAST010000020.1 GCF_023336505.1 Sporolactobacillus mangiferae
AGTTTGGCACTTTTTTTATATTTTTTCTTAGTTGAAATCAGATCTTTCGACTCTGCAATTCTTAGTAATCTCTTTTGGGTTGTAAAATAGGATAGCTTCCCGATATCACAGGTTATCCAACGTCTTCCGAGTTTCTCTGCAGTTGTAGCTGTAGTACCTGAACCGCCAAAAAAATCCAATACTAAGTCTCCTGGTTTTGTGGAAGACTCAATAATTCTTTTAACCAAAGCTTCAGGCTTTTGTGTTGGATATCCCACTAATTCACTTCTATACCTATCTGTAGACCAGATATCTACCCACCAATCCTCAACTTTTTTTCCTTTGTTCTCTAACTCTTTTTTTAGTTCTAGATTTCCCTCTGTGCTACCAAAAAGCTTGCCCGTGTTATGTACACCACTTTTATGTTCTATCCTCGGTGAATCGAAATAGTTATTCTTTGTTTTACTATAAAAGAGAATATTATCATGCTTTCGAGGGAAATAACTTCCTGCCTGTGAAGGGCCAGTATAACACCAAGCAATCTCATTTCTAAAATTATTCTTTTCAAATATCTCATCCATCAAGACCTTGACATAATGAGACATTTTTTGATCTAAGTGAATAAAAATACTACCATCATCGGCTAAAATCTCTTTTGCCAGAAGGAGTCTTCTCCTTAAAAACTCAACAAATTCAGCTCCCTTCTTCTTATCTGTATATGCTTTTGCCCCTTCTTTATTCATGAACTCATCTTCAGTTGCAAAAGGAGGATCTATGTAAATAAGTTTTACTCTTCCCTTTACTTTATCTTTTATTAGTGGATCCTTATTCTCATACACAGTCTTTAAAAATTGCAGATTATCTCCAAAAACAATCATGTTTATCCACTCTAAATCATCACTCGATGATAAAGAATCCTTGTTAAAAAACTTCTCAATTTGTAATGGTACGGGGAAAACACCATCTTCGTTTGCTATCAAATCTTCTTTTCTAATTTTCCCAGCATAATTCAATTCGTATTCCATATGTTCTGTCGGAAACAAAACGTATTTAAACTCTTCAGGTAACGATTGGCCTTTGTTTATTAGTTGAATTAAATACGCCTTTTGACTTTCGGTTATCATAATATCCTCCTTGTAGCTCAATTATCAATTATTTGTTTTTTAGTCTATTGTCCACGGGTTTTTTCGCGTCCTTTGGAATCGCCCAAGCCCAACCTAATCTTACTACACCTTCAATTTTTCCTTGATGGCACAAAACCTGAACCCTTCTTTCAGTAATACCCCAATTTTGAGCTGCTTCTTTAGTTGTGATGTAATTCATACGCTCACCTTCTTACTTTGGATTATAATACTAATTTAATTATAATCGTAGAAACGAATAATATCAATGAAGAATCTAAAATTGTTGGCATTTACTTAACAAGAAACTAATTATTATTTTGCTAAACAATTAAACCCTTAAAGTAAGACTACACTAATAGAGGTGATTTCAATTCCGCTCTTTTTACTTGACCCCTTAAAACACACCTAAAATCTATCATTTTATCCATCCTCATAAAACAAAAAACTGAGAAAACTGTAAACACGACATTTTCAAGGGAAACTACATCTATTTTCTTATCAGCAGACAGACGGTTTCAACGTGTGTACTACTAATAAACTTAATTTGAACTTCACATATACAATTAGTAGCATCAAAGTGATAATAATCCTATCAACTCACTTCGATTTTGTTAGCAATCCTATCAACTCACTCAACTAAAATCGTTATTATTCATTCAACACTCCAACTCACCAATCTTGGATATCTTCCCTCGAAGCAAAAATCCGTGATTATCCTTCCGGCTTAGAACCAGACCTCAAATCACGGAAAGCCTTTATTTACTTATCTTATTACACGCTTACTTATCAACCCTTGACATCAATACTACCGTCTCAACGTGCAGCGTCTGCGGAAACATGTCCACCGGCTGCACCTTCTTCACCTGATACCCACCAGCGGTAAGCATTTTGAGGTCACGTGCGAGCGTTGCCGGGTTGCAGGAGACGTAGACAATTCGTTTGGGATGCATGTCAATCATGGTGCTGATGAGCGATGCGTCGCAGCCTTTGCGCGGGGGATCGACGACGATGACGTCGGGCGCGATGCCTTGATCGCGCCATGCCGGGATCACATCCTCCGACTTGCCGACTTGGAATGTAGCGTTGGTGATTTTGTTGCGCTCGGCATTTTTTCGCGCGTCCTCGATCGCTTCTGGCACAATTTCCACACCATAGACATGTTTTGCTTTTTTGGCAAGAAAAAGAGAAATTGTGCCGATACCGCAGTAGGCGTCGATTACGGTTTCGCTGCCGGTCAATCCGGCATATTCGAGTGCTTTGCCATAGAGCACTTCAGTCTGGACCGGATTGACCTGGAAAAACGAACGTGCGGAGATTGCAAACGTGATGTCGCCAATTTGATCATAGATCACGTCGCGACCCCAGAGCGTTTTGGTTTCATCGCCGAAAATCGCATTCGTGCGTTTTGAATTAATATTTTGCGCGATCGATTTGATCTGTGGGTAGCGTTCGGTGAGTCCCTTGATCAAAGTTTTGCGGTGCGGCAGTTCGTCGCCGCGCGTAACAAAGACAACCATGACTTCGCCGGTTTTTCTGCCGATGCGGGCCATGACATGGCGAAGCACGCCGCGGTGTTTGGCTTCATTGTAAGGCTCGATCTGATTGTCTTCGGCGATACGGCGTGCGGTTTGGACAACTTCATCGATAAGCGGATCAGTGATCATACAATGATCCATGTTGATGATCTCGTGGCTGCGTTTTTTATAAAAACCAAAGGCAAACTGACCGTTCTGCACTGCGACGGGCACCTGAATCTTATTGCGATAGCGCCATGGTTCGTCCATGCCGAGCGTCGGTTCAACTCGGATACCGCTTAAGCCGCCGATTCGTTCTAAGTCGTTTTGCACGATTTCGCGTTTATATGCGAGCTGGCCTTCAGCGCTGATGTGCTGGATGGCACAGCCACCGCATTGCGGGTAATAGGGGCACGGCGGATCAGTGCGCCGCGCGCTCGGTTCCGTGATTTCGAGCAGGCGGCCGTAGCCATAGCCCTTTTTCGTTTTGACGACCTGGATTATCGCTTTTTCACCAGGCAGCCCGCCGGGAATGAACAAGGCATAGCCATTGACCTTGGCAACGGCGGACCCATCCTGAGTCAGGTCGGTGAACATAACCTCGAGCTGTTGATTTTTTTCTACGGGTGCGGTGGATTCTGCCATGGATTGGAACGCCTGCTCTCTTGATTAATCGGTCTGTTTTGCATATATTTCGGTCTCTTTTAGAAAAGAATCGGCCGGTTTTCGAGTTTTATCGGTCGGTTTGGCGAAATAATCGGTCGCTTTCGTTGTGAAAGCGCTGTGCCATTTTTCATTAGAAAAGCCATGAACCTTGAACTGTTCATGGCCCAATATTTATTGAAGCTGCTTGATTTCGTCTTCATCGGCCAGCAGCTGAGCGTCTTCCGTCTCTTTCGGCACCATCAGATTCAAATGGCGGTAAAGATTGACAATTTCGCCGGGAAGGTCACCGCCGTATTCGCCATCAATGTTCAGTTGCATTTTTTCCTCAGATTCAATTTTAATGCGGCTGGCCTGAGCATAGATCACTTTTTCATCTTTCATGTGCTCGCCGCGGGTCGCCATGGTCACGAGCCGGACAAATTCAGCAAGATTAGCTGCTTTCAGGATGATCAGATCAAACAGCCCGTCGTTCATTTTCGCCTCGGGAGCAAGTTTCTCAAAGCCACCGACTGAATTGCTGTTGGACACGAGAAAAAGCATAATATCGCCTTCAAAGACGCGATCATCGTACTCAATTTTCACCTTGGTCGGGCGAATGGACGGCAGCATTTCGATACCCTTGATAAAGTAAGCCAGCTGTCCGAGCATGGTTTTCAGTTTGCTTGGTACATCGTAGGTCAGCTCGGTTAATTTGCCGCCGCCGGCAATGTTGACAAAGTAATTGTCGTTCACTTTGCCGATGTCAATCGGCATTTCGTGCCCTTCGCAAAGGACATCACAGGCTTTGACGATATCACGAGGGATACCGACGGCACGGGCAAAGTCATTTGTCGTGCCCAGTGGCAGAATGCCGAGTTTCGGACGGTACTCCTTTTCCGCCAGTCCATTGATAACCTCATTTATCGTTCCGTCACCGCCGGCAGCCACCACCAGATCAAATTTTCTTTTGATTGCTCTGCGCGCCGCTTTCGTCGCATCGCCTTCACGTTTAGTCGCATAGGCTGACGCTTCATAACCCGCGTCTTCCAGCCGGTCAAGTATATAAGCAATATTCTTTTTTGCCAGTTCGCGCCCGGAAGTCGGGTTGTAAATAATTCTGGCCTTCCGCATAATCATCACCCAATCAATCTCTGTATATCGATCAATCTTTTTTATAGACAAGGAAGCTGCTTCGTTAATGCTGTAAATTTATTTTTAATCATTATGTCACCACATACTGTTTTAATTATATTGTAAACGATTTTTAAAATCAAAAGCGAACATGTGAAAATTCCCGACTGGCAAGCAGCAGGAAAAAACTTTTAAACAGGCCCATGTTAAAAATCGGTAAAACATATTCAAAACGAAAAAAGGCCCGGACATCGAATACAGGATTTCGATAACCGGGCAAACAGGAACAGGTTCCATTTTCAGTTCATGAAATTGGGTTACCAGGCGGGAACGACAGAACCTGAGAACGTTTTTCTGATGTAGCTTTCAATTTGTTCCGAGTGATAGTATTTTTCGATCTGCTTGACCACTTTGTCATTTTTGTTTTCATTTCGAACGACAAAATAATTCGGGTAACTATTATTGGTCAGCGATTCATGATAAATGGAATCCTTCAGAATGGTCAGTCCGGAGCCCATGGCAAAATTGGAATTGATAGCAGCTGCTGTCACCTCATCCAGATGGGCGGTGATTTGTGCGGGATCCATGGACACAAATTTAATCTTTTTGGGATTGCTGATTATGTCCCTTGTAGAACCTGTTCGCTGAGTTCCGGGTTTCATCTTAATAACCCCCGCCTTCTCAAGCAATGTCAGGCTTCGCGGCTGGCTGGACGGATCATTTGGAATAGCGATCTTATCTCCATTTTTAAGATCTTTCAGATCCTTGATCTTATTTGAATAAATTCCCATCGGTAAGGCAACGGTCTTGAAAACCTCGGTTATTTTATAGCCTCTGTCTTTCACTTGCGCTTTCAGAAATGGCAGGGTTTCATAACTGCTTGCATCCAGATCCCCATCGTCCAATGCGGTGTTCGGTTGATTATAGTCGTTAAATACCTTTATGTGAATAGTGAGTCCATCTTTTTTTGCAAGTTTTGCAACCTGTTCCATAATCTGTTCGTGCGGTCCTCCGGTTACGCCAACTGTAAGCCCTTTTGTACTCAGTTCGCCGGATGTGCTATTTCCGCATGCAGACAGCGCAAAAGTCATGATCAGTATAACTCCGATTAATAAGCATTTGGATTGCTTCATCTGTTTCGCTCCTCATGTTGATTTTCATTTTATACGTGCCCTGTGTATATGTGTCCATATTAACAAGAATATGAACGTAAAACAAACAAAACACAGCTGTTAACTATACTTTACCCAAACAAAAATTGAGCGATTCAATCTCTGATTATGATTCATTGTTCCGGCTTTCTGAAATTGCATTGCATCATCATTGACGGCCGCTCGCTTGCCGCGGGCGCACCGCAAGTCTTCTCGGACGCAGGCTTTCGTATCTGGTTTACACTTTTATGCTTAGCTAAAATCTTATACTTAAAGCTAAAAAAACGGGTCATCCGCTTCGTCTGCGGCGACCCGTTTTTCAATTTCTTTGATTACAGTTTATCAATTTCTTCGAGAATGATTTTGTTGACGATTTTCGGATTGGCTTTGCCTCGGGATTGTTTCATGACTTGTCCAACGAGAAAGCCAAGCGCACGGTCCTTACCGTTCTTATAGTCAATCATTGACTGCTTGTTGGCTTCAAGAATCGGTGCCATCAAGTCACGCAGTGCGCCTTCGTCGGAAATCTGAACGAGTCCCTTGGCCTTAACGATTTCTTCCGGATCGCCGCCTTTTTCGATCAGGTCTTTGAAGACCTTCTTGGCAATCTTGCTGGAAATCGTGCCTTTCTCAATCAGTTTGACGAGCTTGGCCAAGCCGGTTGCGGTCATCGGCACCTGGTCAATCGTTTGGTAAGTGCTGTTCAGGTACGCAGACACATCGCCCATCAGCCAGTTGGAAACAAGTTTTGCATCGGCGCCTTCGGCGACCGCTGCCTCGAAGAAGTCGGACATCGTCTTGGTCTGGGTAAGCACCATAGCGTCATACCCGGGAAGGCCAAGTTCATCGACATAGCGCTTCTGCCGCGCGTCCGGAAGTTCAGGAATTTCCGCCTCGATGCGGTCGATCCATTCCTGATCGATTTTCAGTTTGATAATGTCCGGCTCCGGGAAGTAGCGGTAGTCGTCGGAGCCTTCCTTGCCGCGCATCACGGTCGTCGTCTTGGTCGCATCGTTGTAACGGCGCGTTTCCTGAACCACTTCGCCGCCGGAAAGCAGCACGCGTTCCTGACGTTTTTCTTCATAAGCCAGTCCTTTTTCAACGAAGGTGAACGAGTTGAGGTTCTTTAGTTCGGTTTTCGTTCCGAATGTTGTCTGACCGAACGGGCGGATCGAAATATTGGCATCACAGCGCAGCGAGCCTTCCTCCATCTTGACATCGGATACATCAATGTACTGCATGATCGCCTTCAGTTTTTCCAGATAGAGATACGCTTCATGCGGATTACGCATATCCGCTTCAGACACGATTTCGATCAGCGGTGTGCCGACACGGTTGAAATCGACAAGCGAACCGGAGCCATCTTCGAGGTGATTCAGTTTGCCGGCGTCTTCTTCAAGATGCAGGCGGTGCACACCGATACGCTTCTTTTCGCCGTCAACTTCGATTTCAATGTAGCCGTTGCGGCCGATTGGCTGGTCGAACTGGGAAATTTGATAAGCCTTCGGATTATCCGGGTAAAAATAGTTCTTGCGGTCGAATTTCGTTTCACGCGAAATCTCGCAATTCAGCGCAAGTGCGGCCTTGATTGCGTAATCAACCGCTTCATGATTCAGAATCGGGAGTACGCCCGGATGTCCGAGACAGATCGGACAGGTATTCGTATTCGGTTCTGCGCCAAACTGGTTGGCACAGCCGCAGAATGCTTTTGTTTTCGTCTTCAGTTCCACATGGACTTCAAGTCCGATGACCGTTTCAAAATTACTCATTTCTTCATCGCCCCTTTGGCAGGCGTTAATGTAAATCCGGCAGTCTGTTCATAGGCATGCGCCGCGCGGTACAGCGTCTCCTCGCCAAACGGACGGCCGATCATCTGAAGACCGACCGGAAGACCGTCCGCAAGACCGCATGGCAGGCTGATCGCCGGAGCACCGGCAAGGTTAACCGGAATGGTCAGCAGGTCGTTCGCGTACATCGTCAGCGGATCATCAATGTTCTCACCGATCTTAAATGCGGTCGTTGGGGTCGTCGGCCCGACAATGATATCGTGATTCTGGAATACTTTTTCGAAATCCTGTCTGATCAGTGTGCGCACCTGCTGCGCTTTTTTATAGTAGGCGTCGTAATAGCCGGAACTCAAAGCGAACGTGCCAAGCATGATCCGGCGCTTCACTTCGTCACCGAATCCTTCGCTTCTTGATTTTTTATACATTTCAATTAAGTCGTTTGTTTCTGCTCGAACGCCGTAACGGACACCATCAAAACGGGCGAGGTTAGCTGAGGCTTCAGAGGAAGCAATGATGTAGTAGGCCGGAACGGCATATTTCGAATGCGGCAGCGACACTTCATCAATCACAGCCCCAAGTGATTCCAATTGCTGAATCGCTGCGCGGACTGATGCTTTCACTGATTCGTCGATACCTTCACCCAGATATTCTTTCGGCACCGCAACACGGAGGCCTTTGATATCGCCGGTCAGCGCATCTGCATAATGCGGAACCGGAACATCCGCGCTCGTCGAGTCGTGGCGGTCAAGACCCGCGATGGCTTCAAGCAGGAAGGCATTGTCTTCAACCGTGCGGGTAATCGGGCCCGCCTGATCCAGTGAGGACGCAAAAGCAACCAGGCCATAACGTGAGACGCGTCCGTATGTCGGCTTCATGCCGACGACGCCGCAGAAAGCGGATGGCTGGCGAATGGAACCGCCAGTGTCAGTGCCAAGCGCAAACAGTACTTCACCTGCGGCAACAGCAGCTGCGGAACCACCGCTCGAACCGCCCGGCACACGCTCGAGATCCCATGGATTTCTTGTTTTTGCAAAAAAAGACGTTTCAGTTGATGAGCCCATGGCGAATTCGTCCATGTTCAATTTGCCAATCATAATGGCTTTCTGCGCATGGACCTTTTCCACAACGGTGGCATCATAGAGCGGATCATAGTTTTCAAGAATATGGCTGGCACATGTTGTTTTCAGGCCCCTGGTCACCATATTATCCTTGATTCCGATCGGCATACCAGCAAGCAATGTGTGTCCGTCCGCCTCGCTCTCGTCCAGCGTATGTGCCTCACTGCGGGCCGCCTCTTCGTTTAACGCAAGAAATGCCTTCACGTCTTTGTCGACTTCATCGATGCGTGCGAACGCTTCATCGACAAGATCGGATGCCTTAATTTCTTTGTTATGTAACTTTTGAGCCAAAGACACGAGGCCTTCTTCAAAAAGTGGCATCACTGTTTTCCTCCTTCTATTCGATCAATCCGCTTCCATAATCAGCGGCACTTTCACTTGCCCATCTTCCTGAACCGGTGCATTCTTCAGTGCTTCTTCGCGCGGCAGCGACGGTTCGACAACATCTTCGCGCATCACGTTGTACATATCCAGCACATGCGTGGTCGGCTCGATTCCCTCAGTGTCCAGCTCGTTCAGCTGTTCCGCGAAACCGATGATGTCATCGAGCTGTGTGGTGAAGGTCTTGATTTCTTCGTCTGTAAAAGAAAGACGTGCCAGATTCGCCACATATTGCACCTGTTCCTCGTTGATTCTGCTCATCTCTTTCACCTCCGCCAAACGGCTTGATTTGCCACCTCTTGGCAAATTCCAACAATGCCTTAATCATATCAAATTCTGTCTCCACTGTGCAATGACCACAGGCTTATACGCAGCAATTCATGCAAAAAAGTTTCCTTAAAACAATGTGCTGAGCATTTGGTAAAAAACGGACAAACCAAACGCAGCAATCAGAATAGCAGACAAACGGTTGACCAGTACCAAAGACTTTGTGTCCATCTTTTCCCGAAAATACCCGGTACATACACTGAGCAGCAGCCACCACAGCGCGGAACCGCAGAATACACCAAGTACAATGACAAAGGCCCCCGCGCGACCGGGCACAGCCCCAAGGCCTGCAAAAATACCGAGAAACGAAAAAATCGTCATCGGGTTTGTCAGCGTCAGACCAAAAGTCGATGCATACATCCCGATCAGCTGACCGGCAGCTACCGGCCGGAACAGCGGTTTGTCCGCCACTTCGGAATGCCACGTCTGCCAGGCCAAAAAACACAGAAAAGCGCCGCCAATCAACTGAAGCAAGGGTTGACGATCCAGAAGATAATGTGAGATTACGGTCAGACCCAATACGGCAATTGATCCATACACCGCATCCGCACTCGCCGCGCCAAGCCCGGTGACCAGTCCGTGCAACCTGCCGCTTGCCAATGTCCGGCGTATACAGAGCACGCCGATCGGGCCGACGGGAGCCGCAATCGCGAATCCGAGCAGTATGCCCTTTAAATAAATGTACAGATCCATCGGCAGGTCACGAAAAGCGGTCCGCATGAATGGGAATCTGCGCCGTCTCCTTGAGCGAGTTCATCACAATGGTCGTTCGCGTTTTAACGCCCGGAAGCTTTTTCAGTTCACTGCTGATCACGCGATCCAGATCCTTCGTATCTCTGGCGCGTACTTTCAACAGATAATCATAGTCCCCGGCAATGTGGTGACATTCCTGAACCTCACCCATTGACTGAATGAGGTTGAGAAAATGGGCACGCTGTCTGGTTTGCTCAAGAGTCACCGCGACAAAAGCAGTGCACGTATTACCGACCAGTTCCGGATTAATGAGTGCCTCATAGGCCTTGATGACCCCTTTCTCTTCAAGACGGCGCACGCGTTCCGCAACAGCCGGGGACGACATGTCGACTTCAGAGGCCAGATCGGACCAGGTCGCACGGCCATACTTCATCAGAATTTGCAGCATCTTCAAATCAAGTTTATCCAACCCACCACTTCCTTATTATTTTTAATTATTTATTGATTATTTTTTAATTATACTATGTATATCGTTTATTTAACATAATATTTTAATTATATAACAAACATATTTTACAAACGAAATTTGGAGCCCGTTTTTTATGGTTAAAATCTGCTGCGCGCTTGTCATGGGGGCACCTCTGCTTTGATGCTTAGCTGAGCCATTGTTTGATTGGTTGGACATGGGCAAAATTATTTAGTGGCAAGGCATAGCTCGTTCCTTGATCGCATTTTAGCGTGATTTACAGGCCATCCTGATTCGCCGTATTTTACCGGCGATTCATCGTAATTTACCGGTCAAATCGTACTCGCGTGATATATCGGCCTGTTTGCGTATTTTATCGATCTATTCGATTCGCCGCATTGTCACTGGCGCGCGAGTCACGCTGATGGTGAAGGCAAAGACAACATCGCACTTATACGATAATCCGCTGAATTTTAAACTTTCTTATAGTATAAGAAAAGCGAGACTGCCATAAGACAGTTTCGCTTTTCACCTGATCCATGTCAACTAATGCTGATAGAGATGAACATATGGATCATCCATCGAATCTGTTCGTTCGATCAATGCCTCCTGCGTATTGTTTGAGGCAATGTAAATGTGCACCGGGATGCTCCGGGTAAAAGGAAAACGATTTTTCACCAGCGATGTGACATAATTTGTAAAGCCGATCATTTCTGATTCATCAACAAATTTATTGAAATTAATATTAATCGTCAGATCATTCATATCTTTATTCTGATAAGATGCCTTGCCAATGACGCCGACATAGTTTGGATAGTACTTTTGTACATCGTTCTTAAACTTATTGAATTTCGCAAGATCCTCTTTATAACCCTTTGTCGCCGCGTCCGATGGAAAAAGAACATGCTGCTGATCGACTGCGGTCCATTTTCCGATTGCGCTTGATCCCGCATTGACTACCGTCTTGGCGAAAAAATCACCCGGCACGTACGACTGCGGTTCTGCCGCGATATATAAAGACAGGAAAATCGGTACCTTCTGTATATCCTCATAAGTTTTGTCGCTTTGATCCTGATTATCCCTGCCCAGGCTGCGGATACGCTGCACGATTTGCTGGGCATGTGCTTTGCCCCATGCCTCTACTTTTGCCCGTGAAAGTTTCACTGAAATTGGATAGATCTTATTATTATAGTTGATATTGTCTGCGTAGACTGAATTAAGCGAAACCGCGATCGAAAGCCCTGCCAGTTTGTATTTGCCTTTCTCTTTCTTCATGTAGTCCTGCTCGAGAACATAATTAATATACTTAGGACTGTCTTTCGACTGATCGACAATGGTTTTCCCTTTACCGAGTGCCGGATTCAGCCCGGAGACTTTACTTCCTTTCGGTTCCTGGCCTTTTCGATAAAGAATGCCGTTAAGATCCTTATCCGTCAGGTACTGTCCCATTTGGAAAACATAATCGTTCGGGCTGAACACGTCTTTGGAGAGATCCATCAATCCGGTCTCCAATTGATCCATATCCACCAGATTTTTCGGACCGTACTGAATGTAACCGCGCGTCGTATTGCTGGATTTCGGACGCAGCATTTGATAATCCGAAGCTTTATTTCCGGGAATCAGATTGGCACTTTCTGTTTTTCCGCTGCCGCTCTTGACGGCACTGTCTTCAGAGGCACTGTTAAACCAGCACCCGGAGAGCATCAGCTGCAAGGCAAGTAAAACGGAGCCTGCTGTCACTGTTTTTTTCCACTTCACTTGAAGCACCTCTTATTCCTTGAGCATTTCCGCAAACCGTGCTTCATCCCAGATCTCGATCTGCAACGTTTGCGCTTTTCTGAGTTTCGATCCGGCCGCCTCACCGGCAATCACGAGGTCAGTGCTTGCACTGACGCTGCCAGTGACCTTGCCGCCTCGCTTTTCAATCGCTTCCTTTGCTTCGTTGCGCGTCATCAGTGTCAGTTTTCCAGTCAGGACAATCGTTTTCCCATTAAATGGAGAATCGGATTGTACTGCCAATTCCGGATCCGGTCCCAGATACGTCATGTTGACACCGGCACTTTTCAGTTCACCGATGAGCCCGCGGACCTCAGGCTTCGAAAAATAAGTGATCAGCGAATCAGCCATCTTCTCACCGATCTCATCAACTGAAAGCAGTGCTTCTTTATCCGCAGACATCAGTTCATCCATCGTTTTAAAGGCCTGCGCGAGCAGCCTGGCTGCCTTCGAACCGATATAGCGAATGCCAAGGCCAAACAGTAAATGCTCAAGCGAGTTTTCCTTCGAGCGTTCGATAGCGCGGAGCAAGTTGTCGGTTGACTTTTCACCCATGCGTTCCATCGAAATCAGATCATGGCGATCTAGTTTATAGAGATCGGCAACATCGACAATCAGACTTTTTTCGAAAAGCTGAGTAATCACTTTCTCACCCAGCCCGTCAATGTTCATGGCAGCGCGTGACACAAAATGGATCAATCCCTCTCTGATCAGCGCCGGGCATTTTGGGTTGATACAGCGCAGAGCAACTTCTTCGTCAAGCCGCACAAGCGCGCTGCCGCATTCCGGGCAATGCGTCGGCATCACGTACGGAGTTTCCTTACCCGTCCGCTGTTCCGTAAGGACATTAACCACTTCCGGAATGATATCTCCGGCCTTCCGGATCACGACGCGGTCACCGATTCGCAAATCTTTCTCTCGAATTAAGTCTTCGTTATGCAGTGACGCTCTTTTGACCGTTGTACCGGCAACCGAAACCGGTGTCAGTACCGCGGTCGGCGTGGCCGCACCAGTGCGGCCGATGCTCACCTCGATCGCCTCCAGCGTCGAGACAACCTCTTCGGCCGGAAATTTATAAGCAATCATCCAGCGCGGCGATTTCACTGTGGCACCGAGTTGCTGCTGCTGCGCCATCGAATCGACCTTAACCACAATGCCGTCAATACCGTACGGCAACGCATCTCGCTTTTCTGTGTATTCTTTTATATAGTCGAAGACTTCCCTGATCGTCTTGCAACGTCTCGATTCTGGGTTAACCGGAAGACCAAGGCGCCGGATTTCCTCAAGCAGCCCGTGATGTGTTTTAATTTTCTCACGATCAAACCGGCCAGCACTGTACAAAAAGACGGACAGGCGCCGTTTTGCAGTAATTTTCGGATCAAGCTGGCGGAGTGAACCGGCAGCAGCATTTCGCGGATTGGCAAACAACGGCTCACCGGCCAGCCTGCGTTCCTCATTCAAATGGTTAAATGATTTTTTCGGCATATACGCTTCGCCGCGAACTTCAATGTCGACAGGTTCAGGAAGTACGAGCGGAAGTGAGCGCACAGTCCTGAGGTTGTTGGTAATATCTTCGCCGATCACTCCGTTGCCTCGCGTTGCACCAAGCACAAATCTTCCTTTTTCATAGGTCAGAGAAATCGCCAGCCCGTCAATTTTCAATTCACAGACGTAAACCACCTCATCGCCAACTGCCTGTCGCACGCGGCGATCAAAATCCAGCAGCTCGTCCTCGCTGAACACATCACCGAGACTGAGCATCGGAATCTCATGCATCACTTTGCTGAATGCTTTGAGCGGTTCGCCGCCCACGCGCTGCGTTGGTGAATCAGGCGTGATCCATTCGGGATGTGCCTGCTCAAGCGCAATCAGCTCATTCAGCAGCCTGTCGTATTCGCTGTCCGGAACGCTCGGATTGTCCTCGACATAATATTCATAACTGTACTGATTCAATTGCCGATGCAGGTCGATGACCCGCTGCGGCAGCCGTTCTTCCATGATCGATTGCTCCTTTAACTTATGCTCTTTTCTGGCAACCCGAATCTGATCTGCTCAGATAAATTGATCGGTGAACAGCCATGTTTTCATTTCCTGGTCTAGTATGACCTGATCATCGTTTCTCAATCGGGGCAAAAGCGCCGAGCAGACGCTTCACGCCGACAGGGCTTGGAAATGCGATATCCAGTTCTACACTGTCACCGGTTCCTTTCGTTGCAACAATGGTGCCTTCGCCCCACTTCTTATGCGCAACCCGGTCACCGATATGCCACGACTCCTCATGATGTGTCCGGCGCTGGAGCATCGGCCGTGACTGAGAAAATGCCGATGAAAAGCGTTTTTCAAAACCTGAATGCGGATTCGTTCCGCCTGAAAAGCGCCCGGTCATCTTCTCTTCCTCCGAAGCTTCCTGCTCAAGCAGTTCTTCTGGTATCTCCTTGATAAAACGCGAAGCCGGATTCGTGATGGTCTGACCGTACAGCATGCGCACCTGGGCATTGGTCAGATATAGCTGCTGTTTCGCACGTGTGATGCCGACATAAGCCAGCCGTCGTTCTTCTTCCATCTCATCGCCGTCATCCAGTGCACGCAGATGCGGAAAAATTCCTTCTTCCATGCCGGCAAGAAAAACAACCGGAAATTCCAGCCCTTTGGCCGAGTGAAGTGTCATCAGCGTCACCGCGTCCTGCGGTGCCTGATCTTCCTGATCCTCGGTATCGGAATCCAGCGCAAGTTCAGTCAGAAAATTAATCAGCGATTTATCATCATGCCCCCGTTCGAATTCCTTAGTGACGGATAGAAATTCTTCCAGGTTTTCCAGACGGCTCTGCGCTTCGATCGTCCGCTCCGCCTTCAGTGCATCCCGGTATCCGGATTTATCCAGAACTTCCTCGACCAGATCCGTGACAGACAGAAATTCCTGCATTTTCGACCAGTTCTGAATCATCTCCGCGAAAGCAGTCATTTTGCCGGCCGTGCGAGCGGCTACACCCGTCTGGTCAACATCGGCAATAGCCTGCATCAGTGAAAGATCTGCCTTGAGCGCGTAATCGGCCAGTTTATCCATTGAAGAAGCACCAATCCCGCGTTTCGGTTCGTTAATGACGCGTGCCAGACTGATCTCATCGTCTGGATTTGCGATCAGACGCAAATAGGCGAGCACATCCTTGATCTCTTTGCGGTCGTAAAATTTAATACTGCCGACCATTCGGTACGGGATATTCGACTTTACCAGTGTCTCTTCAATCACGCGCGATTGGGCGTTCGTTCGATAGAGGACGGCAAAATCCGAATACGTGAATCCGTTGTTGAACAGTTCACGCATTTTACCGGCTACATAGTAGCCTTCTTCCCGTTCGGTCGGAGCCCGATAATAAGTGATCTTCTGACCATCATCATTTTCCGTCCACAGATTTTTCGGTTTCCGATTATGATTATTTTGAATGACATGGTTCGCCGCATCAAGAATTTTTTTCGTCGAGCGATAATTCTGCTCCAGCTTAATCATCGTTGCGTTCGGATAGTCTTCCTCAAAGGAGAGAATGTTATGGATATCCGCGCCACGCCACCCATAAATTGACTGATCCGAGTCGCCGACAACGCACAGATTCTTGAGGCGATCGGCAAGCATGTGTACCAGCAGATACTGCGCGCGATTCGTGTCCTGATATTCATCGACATGAATGTAGCGGAATTTTTTCTGATAGAATTCCAGTACTTCCGGAACGCGTTGAAACAGATGTACTGTCGTCATGATCAGATCGTCAAAATCAAGTGACTGATTCTGAAGCAGTTTCTTTTCATAGTCTCCATAAACATCGCGCACCACCTCATCAAAAGGGCCTTTTACCGATTTTGAGTAGGCAGCAGCCGTTTTCAATTCATTCTTTGCCGCACTGATCGCGCTCAAAATACTGCGCGGGGTGAATTTCTTCGGATCAAAATTTCGATCTTTGAGAATCTGCTTGACGACCGATAGCTGATCCGTACTGTCCAAAATGGTAAAGTTGCGGCTAATGCCGACACGGTCGATATCACGCCGTAAAATACGGACACACATTGAGTGGAAGGTTGACACCCAGGCATCCTCAGCAAGCGGTCCGGCGAGATTGGACAGCCGTTCTTTCATTTCCTTCGCCGCTTTATTGGTAAAAGTGATGGCCAGTATGTTCCATGGGGCCACATCGCGTTCAATCATTAAGTAAGCCATGCGGTGCGTCAGAACACGTGTTTTCCCGCTTCCCGCACCAGCCATAATCAGCAGCGGGCCCTCATGGTGGGTGACCGCCTTCAGCTGTTCAGGGTTCAGTCCGTCAAGCAGCTCCTGAGTTATTTTCTCCATCTAGTGATCACTTCCTAAATCATAAATACATCCCAGAGACAATTCGTTGTAAAACTGACACATGCCGTCCCGCGGACGGATTTCGTTTATTTTCCCAGGCGGTCGAGTGTCATTTTATAACCGTCCGTACCAAAATTAATGCAGCGCTTTACCCGGGAAATGGTTGCCGTACTGGCACCGGTCTCTTCTTCAATCTGATGATAGGTTTGTCCTGCCATCAGCATACGCGCAACTTCAAGCCGCTGTGAGAGCGACTGCACCTCACCCATTGTGCACAGATCATCGAAGAAACGATAGCATTCTTCACGATTCTTCAAAGTTAAAATTGCATCGAATAACTGATCGAGGGCTCTGCCTCTTAATTTATCAATTTGCAATCGTGTCCATTCCTTTCTCATCAATAACATCGCTTTATCTTTTTTCCTGCTTCATCATTTCTTGTTTTCGATTCAGGCATGCCATTATCTTTTTTTAGATAATGCTCAGGTTGTCTGCCCGTTTTTCAAAAACGAGCCGTTAACCAGAACGAACACCATCGGTTGGCAAGTGTCTTTCAAAAAATTCAGTTTCACCAAGTATCCGGCGGAGGCCCGTAAACCTTTAAATGCTTGTAAACTTTCAGTACTTGTCCTTTTAACATCTTACCTCAAATAGGGCCGGTGATAAAGCCGCAAACAGAAAATAGTTTCATTCTTCACCGCGCGAAACCATTAACGACTGCAGACATGTTGTTCATTTCGTTTTTCGTTTCGGTATGCTAGCCTTAAAGAGAAATAACGATTAGGGAGCTGTGATCGCAGTGAACATACTGTGGGATTTTGACGGGACGATTCTTGACACCTATCCCGTGTATACAAAACTTTTTCGCCATGTGCTGCAAAACAGAGCAAGCGAAAAGGAAATACTGGCAAAACTGAAAATCTCGTTTTCGGAAGCATTTACCTATTATCATATGACTGAAAAGGAGATTGAAACATTTCGTGGTCTGATCCGCGCCCATCCGGCAGACGGTTTCAGACCGTTTCCCGACATTGAAAAGGTATTGGCCGCTGCTGATAAAAATGTGATTATGACACACAATAACCGTATCGATTTAGTGCGTGCACTGCGCCGCTATGGGCTTGAGCATTATTTTGCAGAAATGGTTACTGAGGAAAACGGGTTCCCAAGAAAACCGGATCCTTCATCCTATAGCTACCTGGATCAACGGCACGGTTTTGATCTGGCAATCGGTGACCGCCTGCTCGATATCATACCGGCGAAAAAGTTAGGCAAAAAAACTTGCCTGTTCCAGAATCACCAGCCTGGCGCTGATTTTTATCTCGACAGCTATGATCAGTTTTTCGATCAGGTCAGATTATAATTGGCCATGGAAAAAACGCCATCCGTTTCATGATGGCGCCGATTTTACAGTAGAGACTATTATCAATAGTTTTAAAAACCGCCTGGCAGAGACATGAGCAACTCAAACAGGAGGTTTTTTAGTTTACTGCCGGTTCCTGATGTTCTTCCAGGGTTTGCGTGGTGTACCTTTTGATCAAATCGGCCGACGCACTGAATCCTTCCCATTCTTTTTCACTGAGCTGGTATCTAATGATCTTTTCGACACCATTGCGGCCGAGGACAATCGGAACACCAATTGCCAGGTCATGTTGACCGTATTCGCCGTTCTGGACCACCGATGCTGCGGTCACAATGCGTGCATCATTCAGGATTGACCTGGCGAAGAATGCCAGTTCATTGCCGATGCCGAATTGCGTATTGCCTTTGCGCTTGTGAATTTCCCAGCCGAAATGGCGAGCCGCATCTTCAACTTCCTCACGATTAATTTTCGGAAATACATCAGCATTATCCGCTTCAAATTGATCAAGCGGCTGACCACCGACAGTTACGTGCGACCACGCGGCAATCTGTGAGTCACCATGTTCGCCGACCATGAATGCATTGATGCTGCGCGGATCGACATTGCCGATCGCCTTTGAAAGCAGACGTCGGAAGCGCATACTGTCGAGCGCCGTACCTGTTCCAATCACATGATTTTTCGGCAGACCAGACAGCTTATAGAATAAATAGGTAATAATGTCACAAGGATTCGTCGCGATCACATATTTTCCTTTAAAGCCTGCCTTGCGCAGCTTCGGGACAATATCGTAAGTAATAGCTGCTGATCCCTTCAGCAATTCCAGACGCGAATCGCTGATCACCTTTTTTCTCTCTGTTACAGCTACGAGAATAACATCGCACACAGCCAGCCCTGCAAGCGGCACTTCGGCCACGCGTGTCCGCGATGGTGTCAGTTCAATGCTGTCGGCGAAGTCAAATGCCTCGCCTTTTGCCCGCTCGGTATCAATATCCGAAATATAGAGCTCATCGGCAATATTTTCATGAAGAATAGCCGATGCCGCTGCTTTGCCAACATTGCCGATTCCGACAATTCCCACTCGCCTTACTGCTTCACTCATTGTCAACCTCTCCTTCAAGCTTCTGTTTTCTTTATATGATCCAGAAGTGTATTTAAGTGTGATGGTGTTTCACCAAGAACTGGCGAAGTCAAGTTTTCTAATACTATAAGCTTACATATTTCTAAGGATTATAGTATAAGTGCAACTAAGCCTTCGCCAAGAACTGGCGAAGTCAAGTTTTCTAATACTATAAGCTTACATATTTCTAAGGATTATAGTATAAGTGCAACTAAGCCTTCGCCAAGAACTGGCGAAGTCAAGTTTTCTAATATGGTGCCGTTTATTTTACTCTTTACAGATCTGTTTATCAAGAATCTTTTGATTATTTGATACGAAAATTCGATCTGCTTCCTAAAAAGGCTCAGAATGATTGATTAGAAGGATGGAATACGCCGCAATTCACAGTTTACCAACCATTATTCACATGAAAATTGTAACGAAGCTGAGAAAAATAGTAACGATACCCTTAGGAGTGGTAACGAAATCCGGAAAAGCCGGAACGAAGCTCGGAAAAGCGGTAGCGGTAGCTGATCTTCATCCTGTGTATCAAAAAACTGCCTTTGCTTTTTCAGGCAAAGACAGTTTTTATGACAAATCGATTATTTCGAAATTTCCAATGCGTGATGAGCAATATCATTGCGGAAGAATACGGCATCGGTTTTGATGCTGTCGAGGTCGCGGTTGACGGCATCACGTGCAGCGCGAAGATCATTGCCAAGCCGAGTAACGAGCAATACGCGGCCGCCGTTGGTCAGCCAATCTGCACCGGCCTTTTTCGTCCCGGCGTGAAACAGCAGTGCGTCGGCCGGCAGCGCGTCGAGATCGCCGAGCTTCTGCTCCTTGCTGTAACTGCCGGGATAGCCGCTTGACGCAAGCACAACACCGACCGCAGTTTTTTCACTCCAGGAAAGTTCGGGCCGATTGCCGTCTAACACGTCAAGCACAGCCTGTACAAAATCCGACTCCAGGCGCGGCAGCACAACCTGTGTTTCCGGATCGCCAAAACGGCAGTTGAATTCGATCACTTTCGGTCCGGCCGCAGTCAGCATCAATCCGGCATAGAGCACGCCGGTTAAGGAGCAGCCTTCTTGAACCATTCCCGAAGCAGTCGGTTGAAGGATTGTCCGCACCGCTTCATTTACAATCTTTTGCGAGATTTGCGGAACCGGTGAGTAGGCGCCCATGCCGCCGGTGTTCGGACCTTTGTCACCTTCGAATGCTCGTTTATGATCCTGGGCAATGGCTAAAGGGACAACATTCTCTCCATTTACCAGAGCCATCAGTGAGAATTCTTCACCTTCAAGGTACTCCTCGATGACCACGCGCGAGCCGGCCTCAGCAAACTTTTTGTCCCTCATGATCGCTTTCAAACCAGCTTCTGCTTCGGCCATGGTCAAAGCAACAATAACGCCTTTTCCGGCAGCAAGTCCATCGGCTTTAAGCACAATTGGTGCGCCAATTTTTTGCAGGTAGTCGCTTGCTTCCCGGTAATCGGTAAAAGTTGCGTAGTGAGATGTGGGAATCCTGTATTTTTTCATCAGTGCTTTTGCAAAGGCCTTGCTGCCTTCAATCTGCGCGGCAGCTTTTGACGGCCCGAAGATCTTCAGTCTTCTTGCGGCAAAAACATCAGCAATACCACCGACAAGCGGCTGTTCAGGTCCGACAAGGGTCAGGTCGACATTATGGCTTTCAGCAAAATTCGCGAGTGCTTCGAAATCCATTGCATCGATTGACACACATTCAGCAACAGCAGCCATACCGTCACTGCCCGGAGCAGCATACACTTTGCTCACTAATTTGCTTTGCGACACTTTCCACGCCATCGCATGTTCGCGGCCACCGCCGCCGACAATCAATACGTTCATGATCGTTCCCCTTTCGCCAAGCGAATAAAGTTAATGTTTGAAGTGGCGCATGCCGGTGAACACCATCGCAATGTTGTACTTGTTGGCCATGTCAATGGATTCCTGATCGCGGATCGATCCACCCGGTTGTATGATTGCGGTAATTCCCGCTTTTGCCGCAGCTTCCACGGTATCACCCATCGGGAAGTATGCATCTGACGAAAGTACGGCGCCTTTTGTTTTCTCGCCAGCTTCTTCAAGTGCGATTTTTGCTGCACCGACACGATTCGTTTGACCACCACCCATGCCAACCATCAGCCCATCGTTCACAAGAGCAATTGCGTTTGATTTGACATGTTTAACAATTGTCCAGGCGAATTTCAGACTTTCCATTTCCGCTTCGGTCGGTTTGCGGTCAGTGACAACCTTCAGATTTTCTTCGATATCGTCATAACCTTTCGTGTCAAGATCCTGAATGAGCATGCCGCCGCGCACCGACGTGTATTGTGCATAATCTTGCGATTCGTGGCTCATCGAGACCTGCAGCAGACGCAGATTCTTTTTCTTTTCAAGAATTGCCAGCGCTTCCTCTGTGTATGAGGGGGCAATAATGATTTCCAGAAAAATTTTGTGCAGCTCTGTTGCCAGATCCGCGTCAACTTTGCGATTGAGCGCGATAATGCCGCCGAAAATCGATACGGGATCGGTTTCATAGGCTTTAGCATAGGCTTCATTAACTGATTGCCCGATACCGATGCCGCAGGGATTCATGTGCTTAACGGCAACAGCGGCCGGCTGTTTGAACTCTTTGACAATGCCGAGCGCGGCATCAGCGTCGCGGATGTTGTTGTACGAGAGTTCTTTGCCATGCAACTGTTTTGCTGCGGCAATCGTTGCGGCATCCTTGATCGGATCGCTGTAGAACGCTGCTTTTTGATGAGGATTCTCACCATAGCGCAGGGATTGCTTCTTTTCGTAGGTCAGCGTTAACTTTTCTGGAAATTCTTCGCCGACTTGTTTTGTGAAGTAGTCAGCGATCAAAGCATCATAAGCAGCCGTATGGCGGAATACTTTAGCTGCAAGCTTCTGCTTCAGTTCGAAAGGGACATCCGCATTCTCGTCGAGGCTTTCAGCAACCAGATCATAATCGGCCGGATCGCAGACAACTGTTACGCTGCGATGATTCTTCGCTGCAGAGCGGAGCATACTCGGACCGCCGATATCAATGTTCTCAACCGCGTCATCGTAAGCGACATCCGGTTTGGAAATGGTTTCTTTAAACGGATACAGGTTAACCACAACAAAATCAATCGGCTGAATGCCAAGTTCCTTAATCGCATTCATATGTTCTTCTTTTCCGCGAACCGCTAAAAGTCCGCCATGAACCGCAGGGTGCAGCGTTTTGACACGTCCGTCAAGAATTTCCGGAAAATCAGTGATTTCACTGATCGACATCACCCGAATGCCTGCATTTTCAATTGCTTTTTTCGTTCCACCGGTAGAGATGATTTCAATACCTGCGTTCACCAGTTTTTGTACAAAATCAATCAGTCCAGTCTTATCAGACACGCTGACTAATGCTCGTTTCGCCACTTCGATTCTTCCTTTCTCGTTTCAATCCTCTATTGGATATCTGTGTGTTCAGATTTCATGAAATTTGGCGCATTCGTGTCGGCGTAGGCACATTCGATGCTGTTGGTGCTTCATTCGGTGCAACTTTTCTTCCGTTCGGTGCAACTTTCGCCTTGTTCGGTGCAACTTTCGCCTTGTTCGGTGCCACTTTTCTTTAATTCGGTTGAATGTTTTTCACTGCTTGCTTAATAGTTTCGCGATCGTTGCCGGATAAAGCTTGTGCTCGGTTTCATGAATGCGAGCTTCCAATGTATCCACGGTGTCATCATCAAGGATTGGGACCGCAGCCTGAGCGATGATCGGTCCGGTGTCCATGCCTTCATCAACGTAATGGATGGTGATACCAGTGATTTTGACACCCTTCTCGAAGGCTTGGCCAATCGCATCGAGTCCGGTAAAAGACGGCAAAAGCGACGGATGAATATTAATAATACGATGCGGATAGGCGCTCAGCATGACCTTGCCGAGAATCCGCATATATCCGGCGAGAAAAATATAGGCAATGCCATGTTTGCGGCACGCCGCAGCAATGACTTCTTCAAATGCAGCCTTCGACGGATAGTCTTTTCTTGAAATCACCAGGGTTTCGATTCCTGCCGCATGTGCGCGATCAATAACTGCAGCGCCAGGCTGATCACAGACAACCAATTCAATTGTTGCGGGAATTTGTCCACGTCTGACTGCTTCGTTGATCGCGGTAAAGTTCGTGCCGTGCCCTGATGCAAAAACAGCGATTTTATGCTTCATCGACATTCACCAGCATCAATTCCTGTCCCTCAGCCACGTGACCGATCACCGTCGGCTGCTCTCCCGCGGCATTCAGCGTGGATAATGCTTTTTCCTTATCTTCCGGCGCAACCGTCAGCACCAGGCCAATACCCATGTTAAATGTATGGAACATGTCGTCGATCTGCAGACCGCCCAGCTTCTTCAGCCAGTCAAAGACGGCCGGGCGTGTCCATGACAGCACATCGATGTTCGCAGTCAGCCCGGACGGGAACATACGCGGTATGTTTTCATAAAAACCACCGCCGGTGATATGTGCAATGCCATGAACATCCACGGATTTCAGCAGTTCCAGCACCGGTTTCACGTAAATTCTTGTCGGCGTCAGCAAAACGTCGCCAACCGTTTTAGCCGGTTCCGGGGCATACGTATCGCTGTAATTAATGCCGGCATCGGATACAAGTTTGCGAATGAGTGAGAAGCCATTGCTGTGCGTGCCGCTTGACGGAAGCCCGATCAGAACGTCGCCGGCTTGTACTTTGTCACCGGTAATTCGCTTTGACTTCTCAACAACACCGACGGAAAATCCGGCAATATCGTAATCATTCTCCTGATACATGCCCGGCATCTCCGCGGTTTCGCCGCCGATCAATGCACAGCCTGCCTCGGCGCATCCGTCGGCAATGCCTTTAACAATAGCCTCTGCCTTCTCTGGACTGAGCGCGGAACATGCAAGATAATCAAGAAAATAGAGCGGCTGGGCGCCCTGTGTAATAATATCGTTGACACACATTGCCACCGCATCAATACCGACCGTATCATGCCGATCAGTCGCAAAAGCAATCATCAGCTTCGTGCCGACGCCGTCGGTTCCCGACACCAGAACGGGTTCCCTGATTTTTGTCTGCGACAGGTCAATCGCCCCGCCGAAGCCGCCAAGACCGCCGATCACTTCGGGTCGAAATGTTCGCTGAACATGTTTCTTAATGCGGTTGATCGTCTCATAACCGGCTTCAATATTGACGCCAGCTTTCCTGTATGCGTTCGCCATGATCGTCCTCCTTAGACAAGCACTTCTTTTTCATGCGGCAGAACAGTATCCGGATAAATTTCTGTTGGATATTTGCCGGTAAAGCAAGCCAGGCACTGTCCGCAATTCTTCATCGCCGGATTGCGGCCGATCGCTTCTTTCATTCCTTCGACACTCAGATAGACAAGCGAGTCCGCACCAATTAATTCCCTGATGTCTTCAACTGAATGTGTGGAGGCAATCAGTTCTGAAGAGGTCGACGTATCAATTCCATAGAAGCATGGGTGCGTAATCGGCGGTGAACTGATCCGCACATGCACTTCGGTCGCGCCAGCTTCGCGCAGCATGCCGACAATGCGCCGGCTTGTTGTTCCGCGGACAATTGAATCATCAACCATAACAACACGCTTGCCTTCAACAATGGCACGCACCGCAGAAAGTTTCATTTTAACACCCTGTTCGCGCAGCTCCTGGGAAGGCTGGATAAACGTCCGGCCGACATAACGATTTTTAATCATTCCAAGCTCGTATGGAATCCCGGTAGCTTCAGCGTAGCCAATCGCCGCAGATATGCTTGAATCCGGAACGCCGGTCACGACATCTGCATCCACCGGTGCTTCCTGTGCCAGCATTCGGCCGAGACTTTTGCGTGCCGCATGTACATTAATTCCCTGAATATTACTGTCCGGACGCGAGAAATAGATGTATTCCATACTGCAGATTGCCGGTTCCGTCCTGTTCGTAAAAAAATCAGAATGCATTCCTTCGTTATCAATCACAATGATTTCACCGGGATTGACATCGCGAACATAGGTGGCACCGATCAGATCGAACGCGCACGTCTCCGAGGCAACCACCCACGCATCACCAAGTTTTCCGAGCGACAGCGGCCGCAATCCGTTCGGGTCCAGCGCTGCGATCATCTGGTGCTCCGTCAGCATGCAGAAAGCATAGGCTCCTTTAATGACAGACAGAGCATGCTTAACACTTTCAATAAAGTTGTCGGCGTAATCACGCTTGATCAGATGAGCGACGACTTCTGTATCCGAAGTCGTCTGAAAAATACTGCCGCGCTCTTCAAGCTCACCTTTCAGCTTATGCGCATTGACTAAATTACCATTGTGCGCAATCGACAGAGAATCTTTCTGTGATCGGAAAACAAGCGGCTGAACATTGGCATAAATGTTGCCGCCCTGCGTCGAGTAGCGGACATGACCGATTGCCGCAAAGCCGCGGCTCAGTTCCTCAAGCTTAGCATGGTCGAACACATCGTTAACCAGTCCAAGCCCTTTATGATCGTAAATATGTTTGCCGTCGGTAACCGCAATACCAGCGCCTTCCTGACCACGGTGCTGCATGCTGTGCAGGCCATAATAAGTCAGTTTTGCTGCATTTGAATGTCCCCAGATTCCAAAGACCGCGCACTCTTCATTCAGTTCTTTGCCGACATAATGCATGACAGTGCCCCTCTCCATTCGTTTTCAAGTTCAGTCCGATTCAGAGTGACGGTTGACGAGGCAAAGGCAAGGTTAATTTGTTCACTTTTCGTTACAGCGCCGACAAGAACGGCATCAGGAATCAATGTTTCAAATTCTTTTTGTGCTGCTTTTGGTACCGTAATTAAGTAACGTGACTGAGTTTCTGAGAAAAGTTCTTCCGCAGGATTCTTATCAAAATGGAGGTCGCAGCCGAGCTCTGTACCGAATGCCGATTCGGCAACAGCAACAGCCAGACCGCCTTCGGAAATGTCATGAGCTGAAGCGACATAACCTGATTTGATCGCCTCAAGCACCTGTGCCTGGCGGCATTTCTCCAGTTCAAGATCAAGTGCCGGTGCTTTGCCGCTTGCTTTTCCATCAAGTAAAAGCTGAAGTGCACTGCCGCCGAATTCGGGCTTTGCTTCCCCGATGACGTACACAAGATCACCTTCATGCTTAAATAAAGCAGTCGTTACATGATCAAGATCTTCAACAAGTCCCACCATACCGACCACCGGCGTCGGATCAATGGCACCGCGGTCCGTTTCATTGTAAAGTGATACGTTGCCGCTGATGACCGGCGTTTCCAGGACGGTACAGGCTTTTGCCATGCCTTTCACCGATTCATCAATCTGCCAGAACACTTCCGGATTCTCCGGGCTTCCGAAGTTCAGGCAATCCGTAATAGCAAGCGGCACCGCGCCGGAGCAGACAATGTTGCGTGCCGCTTCGGCAACAGCAATCTTCCCGCCCTCGCCTGGATCGAGCGCCAGATATTTCGCGTTACAGTCCGTAGTCATCGCAAGACCCTTCTTCGTCCCGCGCACCCGCACAACGGCCGCATCCGAACCTGGGGCGACAACCGTGTTTGTCTGTACCATGTAGTCGTACTGGCGTGTCACCCATTCTTTGGAGGCAAGCGTTGGCTGACTCAGCAGTTTTTTGATCGTTTTCTCGTAATTATGAATCTCAGGCTCCCATGCCGGTGCCGACTGATTTTCAATATAGGATGCCGGGACTTGAGACGGCATGTGGCGCACAGGTGCCGACGCAAGGGCATCGGAAGGGACGTCTGCCACAATCCTTCCTTTATGCTCCAGACGAAGCACTTCTTCTTCGATCACTTCACCGACAGCGACAGCATGAAGGCCCCAGCGGGCAAAAATGGCTTTGATTTCCTCTTCACTGCCCTTTTTAATGACGATCAGCATTCGTTCCTGCGATTCGGACAACATCATTTCGTAAGGCGTCATTTCTGTTTCACGCTGAGGTATCAGATCGAGATTCATATGGATGCCGACACCTGCTTTCGCGGCCATTTCACTGGCGGACGATACAAGTCCGGCTGCGCCCATATCCTGAATGCCGACAAGCGCTTCATGTTTCGTTAATTCAAGACAAGCCTCAACGAGCAGTTTTTCCATGAACGGATCGCCGACCTGAACAGCCGAGCGCTTTTCATCCGATTTTTCCGAGATTTCTTCGGAGGCGAATGTCGCGCCATTGATGCCGTCACGCCCGGTGCTGGCACCGACATACATGACTGTATTGCCGATTCCGCGCGCCTGCCCGACCTGAATGTCTTCGTGATTCATGATTCCAACGCACATTGCATTGACAAGTGGATTGCCATTGTAGCAAGGATCAAACTGAAGTTCTCCGCCAACCGTCGGAATGCCGATGCAGTTGCCATAACCGGCAATGCCGCTGACCACTTCTTCAAACAGATAGCGGACACGTGCATTGTCCAGGTCTCCAAATCGGAGTGAATCAAGCAGAGCCACCGGGCGTGCCCCCATCGAGAAGACATCGCGAATGATGCCGCCGACGCCTGTTGCCGCTCCCTGGTAGGGCTCAATTGCTGACGGATGGTTGTGGCTTTCGATCTTGAACACGACCGCCTGCCTGTCGCCAATGTCGACAATACCCGCGCCTTCGCCCGGGCCCTGAAGGACATGCTTGCCGGTTGTTGGAAAATATTTCAGTACCGGTTTCGACGTTTTATAACTGCAGTGTTCGGACCACATGACCGAAAAAAGTCCCGTTTCCGTATAATTCGGCTTGCGACCAAGCAGTTTCCTGACTTTCTGGTATTCTTCCTCCGTCAGTCCCATGGTACGGTACACTTTTTCCTGTTCGATTTGTTCCGGTGATGGTTCAAGATGTGTAAGCGGCATGTGCGGATTCCCTCCAATGGTTTAGGATCGACTGGAACAGGCGCAGACCGTCGTCACTGCCGAGCAACGCATCTGCAGCGCGTTCCGGATGCGGCATCATGCCGAGCACGTTGCCGGTTTCGTTGATAATGCCGGCAATATCGGCTCTTGAGCCATTTGGATTCTTGCCGGAGTAGGTAAAGACAATTCGGTTATTGTCCTGCAGTTTCTTGAGCGTTGCATCATCACAGAAGTAATTGCCTTCACCGTGCGCGATCGGAATGCGAATGATCTCATCCTGATCATAGAGTTTCGTAAACTGTGTATCATTATTTTTCACTTGGAGATCCACGGTCTCGCAAATAAATTTCAGATGCTTGTTTTTCAGCATTGCACCAGGGAGAAGCCCTGCTTCGAGCAGGATCTGGAAACCGTTGCAGACGCCGAGCACCGGCTTGCCTTCTTTGGCTGCCTGAATGACGGCTGGCATGATGCCGGCAAAGCGGGCAATGGCGCCGGAACGCAGGTAGTCGCCGTAAGAAAAGCCGCCCGGGATCATGACCGCGTCATAACCGTCAAGGGAAGTTTCCGCATGCCACACATAGTCAACTTCTTCGCCCAGACCATCTTTGATCGCATAGTACATGTCCTGATCGCAGTTCGAACCTGGAAAAACAATGACCGCGGTTTTCACGAATGAACCTCCTCCTCAATTTCATAGCGATAGTTTTCAATGACCGTATTCGCAAGCAGCTTGTCGCATATTGTATCTACCTGTTCGGCAACATCTGCCGAATCTTCAACAAGAAGTTCAATATATTTTCCGATACGGACATCTTTTACATTCGTGTACTCCATATTGTGGAGCGACTGCATCACAGCCTGTCCCTGGGGATCAAGGACACTTTCTTTCAAAGTAATGAACACCTTCACCTTTTTCATTTGACATCCTCCAAACGTTTCAAAAGTTTTTCGTAGGTTTCCGGCAGATCGGCAATGTTGCGGCGAAAAACATCTTTGTCCAGCTTCTCGTGTGTCTCTTTATCCCACAGGCGGCAGCTGTCCGGAGAAATTTCGTCAGCCAGTACAAGTGCGCCCGTCTCTTTCAGTTTGCCAAATTCAATTTTAAAATCGACAAGGACGATGCCTGCTGCATCGAAAAAGGCGCGCAGCGCATCATTGACCGAAAGCGCAAAGCGCCGGATTTCCGCAAGTTCTTCTTCCGTCGCCAGCTCCATGGCAAGTGCATGGTCACTGTTGATCATCGGATCGCCAAGTTCATCACTTTTATAATAAAATTCGACGATCGTCCGTTCTAGCGTCTCGCCTTCATCCACGCCAAGCCGTTTCGAGAGGCTCCCGGCAACGACATTACGGACAACGACTTCGATCGGCACAATATGGACAGCCTTTACCAGCTGTTCGGTTTCGGAAATCGTGTCAATGTAGTGAGTCGGGATGCCTTTTCCCTGCAGCATGGTGAAAATCTTAGTACAGATGGCATTGTTCAGGCGGCCCTTTCCTTCAAAAGACGCTTTTTTCTGCCCGTTGAATGCCGTGGCATCATTCTTGTAAACAACACGCAGCACATATGGATCGTCGGTGGTGTACATTTTCTTTGCTTTTCCTTCATATAAAAGCTGGCTCATTATTTTTTCCCCTTTTCGCTGTGAATACGAAATCAGTCGTTCAAGCCGAGTCGTTCAAAAATAAAATCAACATTTTTCAGATGATATGTCGGATCGAAGCAGGCATCGATTTCATCCTGTGTCAGCTGATCGGTAATCCGGCTGTCCGCTTCGACAATTTCTTTAAACGGTGTTTCTGTCTCCCATGACTTCATCGCATTTGGCTGAACGATATCATAAGCTGCTTCCCGGCTCATACCCTTTTCAATCAGTGCAAGCAGCACATGCTGCGAAAAGATCAGTCCAAATGTGCGCTTCATGTTGCGCTTCATGTTTTCCGGAAAAACGGTCAGCTTCTCGAGAATATTGGAAAAACGGTTCAGCATGTAGTCCAGACCAATTGTCGCATCCGGAAGAATAATCCGTTCCGCGGATGAATGGGAAATGTCGCGTTCATGCCACAGTGGTACATCATCGTAAGCCGTTGTCATGTAGCCGCGAATCACCCGGGCAAGTCCGCACATATTCTCCGAACCGATCGGATTGCGTTTATGCGGCATCGCCGATGAACCCTTCTGACCTTTAGCAAAATACTCCTCCACCTCGCGGACTTCAGAACGCTGAAGTCCGCGAATTTCAACGGCAAACTTTTCAATGGAAGTCGCGATCAGCGCAAGAACGGACAGATAGTGTGCGTGACGGTCACGCTGCAGCACCTGAGTGGAGATCGGAGCCGGCTTGATACCAAGGTGCACGCATACGTACCTCTCAACTGATGGATCAATATTGGCGTACGTGCCGACCGCGCCGGAGATCTTTCCGTACTGAACTTCATCAGCAGCACGTCTGAAGCGCTCCAGATTGCGCTTCATTTCTTCGTACCACAGTGCCATGACCAGACCGAACGTTGTCGGTTCGGCGTGTACACCGTGCGTGCGTCCCATCATGATTGTATTTTTATATTTTTTCGCTTTCTGCCGGATGACTTCGATAAAATGTTCGATGTCTTTTAGAAGAATGTCATTTGCCTGTTTCAGCAAATAGCCCTGAGCCGTGTCCACGACATCCGTCGACGTTAACCCGTAATGCACCCATTTTTTCTCTTCGCCGAGTGATTCGGAAACGGTGCGGGTAAATGCAACGACATCATGGCGTGTCTGCTGTTCGATCTCATGAATCCGATCCACGGTAAATGTCGCATTCTTTCTAATCCGCTCAACGTCTTCCCTTGGAATTTCTCCGAGTTCGGACCATCCGGCGCAGGCGAGGATCTCAACTTCCAGCCAGGCTTTATAACGATTTTCTTCTGTCCAGATCGCGCCCATTTCCGGGCGTGTGTACCGATCAATCATGAATGTTACCCACTTCCTGTTCGATTTTCCATATTCCTAATTGCTCTGCTCTTTCTATTGCCTCATCTGCAGAATCACCGAGAATGGTCAGGTGACCCATCTTGCGCCCGGTTTTCGCCTCGTCTTTTCCATAAAGATGAAGATGTGCGGATTTCAATAAATGAATTTGGTCCAGAACCGGCTGGACATGTTCGCCAAGAATATTGATCATAATTGCCGGGCTGAGCAGCTGCGTACTGGCAAGCGGCAGCCCGCAGATTGCGCGGATGTGCTGCTCAAACTGCGATGTTTCGCAGGCGTTTATTGAGAAATGTCCGGAATTATGCGGGCGCGGCGCCGTCTCATTGACGTACACCTTTCCGTCTGTGCCGACAAACATTTCAACGGCAAGCGTGCCGACGAGTTCGAGCGCTTCCGCAAGCTGAAGCGCATGCTGGGTTGCTTCATTGCGGAGATGTTCAGGAATTCTCGCCGGCACAAGTGTGTGATGAAGAATATTGTGACGATGTATATTTTCAGCTACCGGTAAAACCGAAGTTTCGCCGGCTGTGCTGCGAACAACAATAACAGATATTTCTTTTTCAAAAGGCAGCCACTTTTCGAGTTCAAACGGGATTTTTCCGATATACGGCAACGCTTCCTTCAGGTCCAATTCCGACTGAAGCACATATTGTCCCTTCCCGTCGTAACCGCCCTGCGTCGTCTTCAGAACGGATGGATAGCCGATTTCGTCAATCGCTGCTTTCAGTTCCTCTTCGCTGCGGACCGGCATATGCGGTACAACCGGCAGGCCTGCTTTCTCAATCGCCGCTTTTTCATTCAGTCTGTCCTTGGTTATCTCAAGCAGCCGGCCGCCCTGTGGAAGGTAGCTGTTCTCCTGCAGATATTCGACAGTCTGAACAGCCACATTCTCAAATTCGTAGGTGACAACATCCGCACATGCAGCCATTTTCTTTGCACCTTCAGGATCATCATAATTCGCGATGATCGCGATATCGGCAACCTGGGCGCACGGACAATCTTCAACCGGATCAAGTACTGCGATCCGGTACCCCATTTGCCTGGCACTGATCGCCATCATCCGGCCCAGCTGGCCGCCGCCAAGAATGCCGATCGTTTGTCCTGGCAGAATCGTTTTCCGCTTCATTCCAGGTCACTTTCCTTTGCCTTTTTGGCAAGCGATTCACGGTACGCGTCCAATCGTTCCTGCAACTGGCCGTCAAAAGCGGACAGCATCTGTGCCGCCAGGAGAGCCGCATTGGTTGCGCCCGCATCGCCGATGGCGACCGTTGCCACCGGAATACCGGCTGGCATTTGTACAATGGACAGCAGTGAATCCATGCCGCTGAGCGCGCGAGACTTAATCGGAACACCAATCACCGGCAATGTGGTCATGGCCGCCGTCATGCCCGGCAGATGCGCCGCTCCTCCCGCACTGGCAATGATCACCTTTAGTCCGCGGGCACGCGCGGTATCTGCATAGTGAAACATCAGATCCGGCGTTCTATGTGCGGACACCACTTTTTTCTCGTAAGGAATATTCAGTTCATCCAAAATATCACATGCATGCTTCATGGTTTCCCAGTCCGAACGGCTTCCCATGATCACACCAACCACTGCCTGACTCACCATTTTTTCCTCCTCAATCGTCTCTGTCTGTTTTGCGGCATAAAGTTTACTCACTGATCGCGGCACATCAAAAACCCGGACAATAAAAAGCCCAGAACAGCCGTTCTCCCGGAATCAAGAGAAAACGACCGTCTGGTCTTTTAACCGCGGGCAGCGGCCGCAAACAAAACGTCGCATTTTCCCTTCATAGTCCAGCAATTTCCGGTCGCCGGGTAGAAACAGTTGGGCCATATTCCCAAAAATATATGAGGGTTCGTTTTTCATATCTGACTCTCTCATCATAACAACAATATACCATGCGGTCAACCGTATAATCGAACGTTAAAAGGGTAAAAAGTATTATTGTTCGCCTTTTCGACGTATCCATTTCCCCTCGAAAACGCATTGACTGCCAATGCATTCCGGACCGGTAGCGGTTTCGCGAAAAAGTGGCTTTTCCATACGCCTGACTGGCATGTACCCTTCACTTTTCATACGCTCGACACACTGGCTGATCGTCTCTCCTTCCGTAACCATGAATCGTTTCTTCATCAATGGCTTACTTAACGTTTTCTGTTTTTGTCTGCTCAATAATAAATCACCGCTTCTCTTTAACAACATGTATCCGCATGACCGATCTGTCATGAATCATGTAAAAAAATACTTCTGTCAGATTATTATTTGCGGATTATACAGGCTTTTTACGATTTTCCGCATGCAGAAAATCAAACCAGACAATCACTCGTTTTTATTATAACAAGTATGCCGTCTTTTCGACAGAAAGGCCATCTCATCAATGAACATAAAACGCAAGTGCAACAACACCAAACACGATCAGGGTCAGTCCCAGAAAAGCGGTCACCATATGAATCAAATAGCTTGGAATATGCTCAAGAACCTGACCTTCAATCGTCATCGCGATGCTGGCAGAATCATCCCTGCTTTTCTCATGTTCAGCATCCTTAAGCAAATGTTCGCCGGTTTCTCTTATTTTGTGTGTCAGGAAGAAGCTCATAATAAGCACCGCGCAGCCAAGTATCCAGAATAAAATCGCGATCCACAACGCAGCCATGATCACTCACGTCCTTTTAAATAGATTATTCTTATCATGGCATTGACGGCTTTTCACTATTCACGTCACAAGGAACAATCTGATCGACACATGCTTGCCGCGAGTGCACTAAATGGAAATCTGCCGGGTCTCGAGGATCGCTCAGCAGCCATTGCGCCTTTGTTTTGATTCCCGAAAAAAAAGAGACAAGATGCGGATGAATGAGTATCCGGTACCTTATCTCTTCTGCACTCTTTTGCAGTAGCACGTATTGATCAGGTTTGATGGATTTGATTTGTTTTAATGACGACCTCCTGTTTTTTTGCCTTCAAAAGCACCAATCGTATGTTTTTCGCCATGCCGAACAGGATTTCCGTAATAATCCACTTTTGCCTTAGTGATATCCGTTGGCACTAAATCATTCAGAATAGTGTCGTTTTGATAAGAAGGAGCATTCGGTTGCCGCGTGCCTGCACCAATCAGAGGGGAGTTTCGATGAAGTTTCAGCCCTTCGGCAGTCCCGAGCACAACTTTCCCATTCAGATACTTCCCGGCTGTGACTCTGCTTTTATCCAGAAAACCGGGATCGGCCACAACCGCAGCCGGATCTCCCGTCGTACTGTACGCCGCTTCTCCTCCGCCAAAGACGTTATTATTGTAATATTCTACTCCAGGATTTTTCCCAAAAGTGCTTGTCGGCCCATAGAACAGATTGTTGAAAATCTCAATGCCGTCAGACTTATTTCCGCCCCAGTTTCCTTCTTCAACTGCTTTTGCCGGTTTCTCCCAATACATTGTATTGTTGTAAATCTGAATGCCGCCGCTGTGTATGCCTCCCGTACGAATAATGCGGCCGCCGTCATTATAGCTGACATTATAGCGGGCAACATTATTGACAGAGTATCCGCTTGGCGAAGGACAGACCATGAGAAAGCCTCCTGCATTGTCGTGACTGTAATTATACTGATAAAGGCTGTTCTGCGTACCATAGTCAAAATCAAAGGCCATGCCATCATGTTCCGGCTGTCCCGTATGGCTGACCTCGTTAAATTGTATGGTTACATTGTTTGCATCCCACATCCAAAGCGCGGCATGAGCAGGATTGGACGAATAGTCCCAGTCCTCACTGGCAGCATGATCCACCAGATTATAATCGGCTAGCGCATTCTCAGTATTGATGATCACGATGCCGTCGCCCGCAATATGGTGAACGTAATTTTGACGAATCAAAACATTTTTTGAACCAACCCAGCCGCTTGTACCTGCCTGTACGAGTTCACGCCCGCCCCAGGAGCTGGACATGTAAATGCCTTCATGACACACGTCGTAGACATCGTTACCGATGATGTTCAGATTATTGTACCAGGATTTGACACTGTTTCCCGTTACGGAAATAATGATCCCACCGACATCCTTGTTGCCGCCTCCCGACATTTTACCGTTGACCTGATGAACCACATTGTTGCGTACAGTCACATGACTTAACTCACCGGCATCACGATTCTCCACAATGATACCGGAGAGATATTTTCCGCTCTGCTTAAGCACATCGGTGCCATCAAGATTAGTCACCTCAAGATTTTCGATCGTAATATATGCACTGTTAAGAACATGAACCGCCGCCAGCTCTTCTTTACGCTTCCATGACCAATTTCCGCCATTGCCATTAATGACCGGTTTTTTCCCTTTTCCATATGATCCAACAAGAATAGGCCTTTTTCTCGTTCCTCGGGCATTCTGCACGGTCAGATTCTCATCGTTCCATACCCCGCCCGCTTTTAATAGCAGCCTGTCCCCAGGGTGAAGGGAGACGGATGAGGCTTTCTCAAGGGTTTTCCAAGCCGTTCTTGGTGATTTTCCATCAGCTCTGTCATCGCCACTTGGATCAACATAATAAGTCACGGCGCCCTTGACCGAATGTAACCCATGTGCTGATTTAGATACCGGATGAACACCTGAATCTTTTGCTTCTGAAACGGATACAGGCAGGATCATAATGATCGCCATAAAACATGACAGACACATGAAAAAGCATTTTCGAAAACGTATGTTCATTTCTGTTAACACCTCTTTCTCTCGGTTATTTCCGGCAATACCTTGGATTGCCGGAAGATGCATTTCATCCAGGGTGATTTATCCGCTGCGTTCCCTCCTCAATAAGTATGCGCTTCCATTTTCTTTTTCTTCTTTTTTACCATGACCGCACTAGCAATCATATGTCTCCTCAAAAAAATTATGATGGACCTCTTCCGCTTTCATTTGAGTGAAAAACCGGACGGAAAGCCTGATCTTCTCTTTCTCAGTGATACAGTGCCTTTCACAGATTGAAAGCTCCTTTATTATTATTGAAAGTTCCTTTATATTTAGCGAAATTCCCTTGTCCGACCACGAGTCATTGATTTATGTCTTTTGTGCTGCGTCACCGCTCGGGCTATGGGCGCACCGTGAGTCTCTTCAGGAAGCAGCTTCAGTTTTGATGCTCAGACAGGACATTATTTTGCTCATTGGGGCAAAAAGCGCCCGGTCCTTACTTCCGCAGGATGCGGTGGCTTCCGCGTTGTGCACAGGACGTACTTTCACAGGATGCCGTTTGACTGCGATTTACCGACCATTCAGCATGATTTACCGGTCATTCCTGCGCTATTTACCGGTCATTCAGTACGATTTACCGGTCATTAATCATCATTTACCGGTCATCGCGTGTTTTCACAGTTTTCTACCGGAGTCTTTGATCTGTTTGTTTGGTTGGCATCGACGCTTCAGTTGCTCGCTTGCCGCGGGCGATCCGGAAGCCTCCTCAGGCAGGCCAATTTCTGCGGGGTCTTCCCTGGCTCGCTGATCCCCCAGGCGCCAGCGCACCTCCGCTTTGATTCTCGATAAGACACTGGTTTATTGGTTTTCATATGGGGCAAAATCCTTGTTTCTTTATTCTGTTAGAAAACTTGGCTTGGCCAAGCCTCTGGCGAAGGCAGAGAGGCAGTCGCACTTATACGATAATCCGCTGAATTTGACAATTCAAGAGTATAAAAAAACAAGGATGGTTCAATCGTCTTATGACGATGAGCCATCCTTGCCTGTTATGGAGGACCTGGAACGTGAGACGGTTGCGGTGCAGCATTTCTGGATCTCTTTTTTCAGCCGTCCTCCGTTTTAAATTCACTTTAAATGAGAGCAAAGAAAACGATAAAGACAAAAAACAGCACATAAACAATCGGATGGATTTCTTTCCAGCGTCCGGCGGTAATCATCGTAATCGGATAAAGAATAAAACCAAGTGCGATGCCATCCGAAATACTGTACGTCAGCGGCATGCCAAGCACAGTCAGAAATGCCGGAACGGCAATTTCAAATTTATCCCACGGAATCTGTTTCAGTGCCGTTGCCATAAGAACTCCGACAATGATCAATGCCGGAGCAGTTACCTGCGACGTCACCACGGACAGAAGCGGTGAGAACAGCATGCCGAACAGGAACAGGATGCCGGTCACGACGGCAGTGAAACCAGAACGTCCGCCGACCGCAATGCCGGTTGACGATTCAATGTATGCCGAAGTTGGCGAGGTGCCAAGCACGGAGCCCGCAAGCATCGATGTGGAGTCCGCAAGCAGTGCCTGGCCGACACGCGGCATCTTGTTATTTTTCATAAAACCAGCCTGTTCAGCAAGACCGATCAGCGTACCGGCCGTGTCAAAGAACGTCACAAGCAGGAAGGTCAGAACGACGATGCCGAGCTGAACCGTATTGATATCCGGAACATGCGTAATCGCTTTGCCGAAAGTTGGTGCAAGGCTCGGCGCTGTCGAAACAATAGAAGACGGCAGCGGAATCAATTTGAAAATAATACCGACAATCGAAGTCAGGACCATACCGATAAAAATAGCACCGGGAACCTTCCGGATAAGCAGGATAATCGTTACAATCAGGCCAAAAATCGTCAGCCAGGTCGTCCCGACATCCAAAGGACCGAAGCCGACCATTGTTGACTTATTAGCAACGATCAATCCGCCTTCATGAAGGCCGATGAAAGCAATAAACAAGCCGATGCCGGCTGCCATGGCCAGCTTCAGGCTTTGCGGAATCGCATCGATAATGATCTCGCGCAGTTTGAAGATCGTAATCAGAACAAAAATCACTGATGCAATAAAAACGCCGGCAAGCGCCGTTTCCCACGGAATTTTCATCCCAATACATACGGAGTAAGCAAAAAAAGCGTTGACACCAAGACCTGGCGCAATTGCAATCGGATATTTGGCAACAATGCCCATAATCAGACAGCCAAGCGCACTGGCAATTGCTGTTGCGGTGAAAACCGCACCCTTGTCCATGCCGGAAGCGCCCAGAACACTGGGGTTCACGAACAGTATGTACGCCATAGATATAAAAGTGGTCAGCCCGGCCAGCGTTTCACGGCCAAGGGTTGTCTTTAATTCTGAAAACTGGAAATAACGTGACAACCAATTCTCGTTCACAATAATCCCCCTCAGATCTTTGTTTGCTCATTTGATCCATCGTTTCTCAGTTCATGATCAGCCAGGACAGCAGCTTCGGCACAGATTCGGGCTGAATACAATGACAGCGCACAATAAGCAAAAGAATGCGGAAAAACAAAAGTAATGAGTGCAAAGAGCCACCATGAAAACTAATTTAGATGGATCGATAATCGAAGCAAAACTCTTTTTTACATCGCCCATTATAGCAGTTGAACGGGAGGAACGTCAACGAAATAACGAACGCTGAACATTGATATTAAATAAAATGTTCGGGATTTAACAAAACATCTTCGCAATACATGTATTTGTTCTTTAATTAATTTTCGTATCACTGCATGTCATTTGTGCAGCAATCATTCTGATTGGGTATCCATCACTTCTTATGATTATTTACAGCATTGTGCTCCTTTGTCACTAATCTGCCTTAATTTTTTTAAAATTATGTGACAGCGCTTTCATATCGATTGCCAAAACGCTGCGGATAAAGTAAATTATATTTGTGAAATATTTCACAAATACTTCAAGGTGTTCTTAAGGAGGAAAAGCGAATGGCTGTGGAGGAACAATCCCTCAATCCGAAAGATGCAAACAATAAAACGGAAGAGATGATCGAACGATTAGTGACAAATGCAAAAACTGCGCTGGACGAATTTGCCCCTCTTAATCAGAAGCAGATTGATGAAATTGTACGGCAAATGGCTTTGGCAGGTCTGGATCAGCATATGCAGCTGGCAAAAAAGGCCGTTGAGGAAACCAGACGCGGTGTTTATGAGGATAAAATGATTAAGAATATTTTTGCAACCGAATACATTTATAATGCAATCAAAAACAACAAGACAGTCGGCGTGATTCATGAAGATCCGTATGATGAAATCATTCAAATTGCCGAGCCGGTCGGTGTCATTGCCGGTGTTACACCCGTAACCAATCCGACATCAACGACCATGTTCAAATCGCTGATTTCAATTAAAACGAAAAATCCGATTATTTTTGCCTTCCATCCATCCGCTCAGCAGTGCAGCAGTGAGGCCGCGCGTATCGTGCGCGATGCCGCCATTCGCGCCGGTGCACCGAAAAACTGTATTCAGTGGATTGAAAAACCTTCACTGGAAGCGACGCAGCAGCTGATGCATCATCCAGGCGTCTCACTTATCCTGGCAACAGGAGGTTCCGGCATGGTTAAAGCCGCGTACAGTTCCGGCAAACCGGCGATCGGCGTCGGACCGGGGAACGTACCTGCTTATATCGAAAAAACAGCGGATATCAGCCAGGCTGTCAATGATCTGATTTTATCAAAGACGTTTGACCATGGCATGATCTGTGCATCGGAACAGGCAGTTATTATTGATACGTCAATCTATGAAACCGTCAAGCAGGAAATGATTTCCAATCAATGTTATTTTTTAAATGAGGACGAAAAGAAAAAAGTTGAAAAACTGGTGATTGATGAACGGCGTTGTGCTGTCAATCCAAAAATCGTCGGTCAGCCTGCATTTGAAATCGCAAAGCTTGCCGGTGTAACTGTTCCAAAAAATACAAAGGTAATTGTTGCCGAGCTCACCGATGTCGGTCCGGAATCACCGCTTTCGCGTGAAAAGCTAAGTCCTGTGCTTGCCTGCTTCAGGGCAAAAACGACCGAAGCTGGTCTCCAGCTCTGTGAAGATATGCTCGAATTCGGGGGCATCGGGCATTCGGCCGTTATCCATTCAACAAATCAGCAGGTCATTGATGCATTCGCCAGGAAAATGAAAGCGGGACGACTGATCGTCAATGCTCCGTCATCGCTTGGCGGTATCGGTGATATCTACAACCACTTCATTCCTTCACTGACACTCGGCTGCGGCACGTATGGCGGAAATTCGGTATCAACCAATGTTGGTACTGCGAATCTGATCAATATAAAAACAGTTGCCAATCGCCGCAACAATATGCAGTGGTTTAAAGTACCACCAAAGATCTATTTTGAAAAAAACGCAACCAGGTATCTGTCCGTCATGCCGGATATCTCGCGAGCGTTCATTGTCGCCGATCCGGGTATGGTGAAATTTGGCTATGTGGATCGCGTTGTCCATTTTTTAAAAAAACGAAGCACACCGGTTCACTATGAGATTTTCTCTGATGTGGAGCCGGATCCTTCAGTTGCAACGGTCATGAAGGGAACGGAAAGAATGCGCAGCTTCAAGCCGGATGTGATCATTGCTCTCGGCGGCGGTTCAGCCATGGATGCTGCCAAAGGAATGTGGCTGTTCTATGAAAGTCCGGAAACCGAATTCTTCGGCCTGAAACAAAAATTCATGGACATTCGGAAGCGTGTGTTCAAGTTTCCGGAACTCGGAAAAAAAGCGAAGTTCGTTGCCATTCCGACCACTTCAGGCACCGGTTCCGAAGTCACTTCTTTCTCCGTCATTACTGACAAGGAGAATGATATGAAGTACCCGCTCGCCGACTATGCGCTGACGCCGAATGTCGCCATCGTCGATCCGGAATTCGTGATGACGGTGCCGCAGCGCGTGCTCGCTGACTCCGGCATGGATGTGCTCACCCATGCCATCGAAGCGTATGTATCGAATATGGCCAATGACTTTACCGACGGATTGTGCATCAAGGCTATTCAGCTTGTATTCGACTATCTGCCGCGCTCTTATAAAGATCCCGGCGATCGTGAAGCAAAAGAAAAAATGCACAATGCTTCTACGATTGCGGGTATGGCGTTCTCGAATGCATTCCTTGGTATCAACCACAGTCTCGCGCACAAGCTGGGCAATGAGTTTCACCTGGCCCACGGTCGATGCTGCGCGATTCTGATGCCGCACGTGATCCGTTACAATGCCAGAAAACCGACAAAGTTTGCCGCATGGCCCAAATACAGACATTTCATTGCCGACCAGCGCTATGCTGAAATCGCCAGAGTGATCGGGGTCGGCGGCAAAACCACTGAGGAAAGCGTGGAAAATCTGGTGCAGGCGATTAAAAAACTGGCGCAGCAACTTAACATGCCGATGAGCATTGAAGCAAACGGCGTCAGCAAAGCGGACTTCGATAAAACAGTTGACAGACTGGCAGATCGTGCTTTCGGCGATCAATGCACCCCGGCCAATCCGAAAATGCCACTTGTCACAGAACTTGCCGATATATACCGTGCCGCCTTTAAGGGGATTTGATGGGCAGAGAAAAATTAAGTAAGAACTGGCATGGACATTGGGCCGCGAAGTTCTCTGAAACTGTCTGCCTCCTCCATGCAATAACTAAGAATGTCTCATTGTCAAAAATACATTGGGACATTTTTATTATTTGTCCATTTTTCTAACCATTTGACTGTAATCTTTCCATTTATATTCCTTTCTATCTGAATCCAGACATGCTTCACTACATAACAGCAGCTATGCTTTAAATCAGGATTGTTTACATGAACCAAATGTTTGTTTACACTTATTGTGAAATCAATCACGAATAAATCGGACATGATTTCTCCAAATATGCAAGCTGTTCAGGAGGGATACGGCCAAAATGATAAAAATCTTGATGTACGGCGTGCAAAGTCACGAGCAAGAGATCATTGCGCAGTGGGCAAAAAAGCACTCAGCTGAAGTGCATACCACAGCGGATATGCTTTCTGAACATACGGTTGCAGCGGCGGATGGCTTTGACGGAATTTGCATTCAACAGCCGATTGCACTCGGCGGCCCCAACGTGTATGCACAGCTTAAAAGCTATGGCATCCGGCAAATCGCCACGCGAACAGCGGGTTATGACATGATTGACCTGAAGGAAGCGGAGAAAAACGGGTTAGTCGTCACAAACGTGCCCGCCTATTCGCCTTATGCAGTAGCAGAACTTGCTGTTACTCAGGCACTGCAGCTGGTTCGCCACATTCCGCAATTCCAGAAACGCATCGCAGACAATGACTTCCGCTGGGCGGGACTTCTTTCGCGGGAAATCCGTTCGCTGACCGTCGGCATTATAGGAACAGGACGCATCGGTGCCACGGCCGCCAAGCTTTTCAAGGGACTCGGTGCAACTGTAATCGGTTTTGATCAATATCCGAATCAGCAGCTCAGCGAAGTGCTCGACTACCGCCACTCGCTTGAGGATGTGCTGAAGGAGGCGGACATTGTCTCGCTTCATACGCCGCTTTTCGATTCAACGCGCCATATGATTAATAAAAACACGCTGAAAATCATGAAGAGAAGTGCCTATCTGATCAACATCGCACGCGGTGGTCTCATTAACACAGCCGATTTAATTGACGCACTGGAAACGGGACAAATCGCCGGTGCCGCACTGGACACATTCGAAAATGAGGAATTCATTAATAAAAATCTGGGCGATCGCAAGCTTGATGATCCCTATCTTGAGAAGCTCATCGCCATGGATCAGGTTCTGCTTACGCCTCACGTTGGATTTTTTACTGAAACCGCCATTCGAAACATTGTCGAAGGCGCACTCGACGCCGTTTCCGAGGTCCTGGAAACGGGAACGAGCAAGAATCGTGTGCAGCCGATCAGCTGACTGGCACCACAAAGCGGAGAACAACACCTCCTTTTATAACAGGAGTGCCGTTCTCCGCTTTTTCCTTCATTACCTGAGCTTCTACAGGCTTCGGTTTTTCACGATTCTTCATTTTTCAGCAGGCCGCGCAGGCTCATGGCCAGCATATTAATAAACTGATCCATAAACGGCCGGACATCCTCCATACGTGCATCCGGATAGGCCTTTAAAAAGGCCATAGCCCGATTCATATAATATTCATAATGAGATTGAATTACCGCCATCAGTACTTCGGGTGCAACGTCGTCTTTCAGATCCAGGCTGCCAATAATCTGCTCAAAAAACTGCCGTGCCATCTTCTCCACGTCCTTGAACAGCTGTACCATCTGATCGGACAGCTGTTCTGGCGGATGAACAAACGCATTCATCAACAGATGGAAGACATCGGGATAATCGCGGCAGAATTTAATTTCCTCCGCAACGAATGATCTTATTTTTTGAATCAAATGATCGGAAAAATTCCAGTTTTTGTAATCCAGCTTCTCTTCCGAAAAGGTCAGCGCATAATTCACACAGGCTTCAAACAATTTTTCCTTTGATTCATAATAATGGAAAATCAGCCCCTTGGATACGCCTGACGCTTTCGCAATCTGATTAGTTGACGCCTGGTCAAACCCTTTTTCCGCAAATTCATGAATGGCTGCCGTCAGAATGGCAAATTCTTTCGATGCTTCTTCCATTTAAACCTTCAAATCCTTCCTCCTGTAAATCCATAAGGAGAGTAATGCGGAAACGACAATCACGACCAGATCGGTCACAATATATTTCCACTCAATGCCGTCCTTGAACACACTGCTTGGCAGTGCCGCATCCACCGGTGAAAAGAAAATCAGCGTCTCAAAGTCGTCATTCATTTTTCCGACAACACCGAATATAAAGGTCAGAAAAACGAGTCCCAGTGAAAGTGATGTCGCTGACTTGTTCGAAGACAGAATCGCTGACAGCAAAAAGCCGACTGCGAGAAAAGTCAGTCCCATGATCCATCCGGTGAAACTTAGCTGAACGAAGTCCTTAAAAAGTCCGGAAACCGAAGCGCCAGATTCCTTAAAAAGGACGCAGGTAAAAAATGCGACCACCATTGATATTAACCAGTATAGCGTATAAAGGATGCTATGCGCAGCCATTTTCCATCCGACAATGGAGATACGCGAAATCGGCTGTGCGTAGAGATACCCGATTGTGCCTTCCGCCTCTTCACGTGCCAGTGCATTAGTTCCAAGCATCGCCGCGAAGATTCCGGTCGCGATCATGACATACTGATATTCATAACCGAAATAACCTTTAATCGTGGTCAGCGCTCCGAGATCCGAGAGATTGAACGCCTTCATCATGTCCTTTGGCAATGATTTCATCTGATCAAGTCCCATATCTTTCATCGCCGGAAACAGCGAGACAAGCCCAACGGTCAGCGCAGCAACCACGATGATCCAGATCAGCAATGTTTTAATATGCGTTTTGCATTCAAGTCTGAATAATGTCATAAACGTTCTCCCTCCTGGTGTTCATACATGGTCATGAATTGTTCTTCCAAATCACGATTTGTAACCGTAACATCATCAAGTGTTTCCGATAAATTGGATAATGTAGAAAAAAGCTGTGTCAAATTCTTCTCATAGCTGAATCGCGCTTCACCATCTGTTTTTTTGATGCAGGTCGCACCGATCAGTGCCATCTGTTCAATCGGCAGATGCGCCCCCTTCAACGTAATGATTTTTACCTTTTTGTTCATCTGCGCCAGATCTTCGATACCGATCAGCTTGCCGCTGCGAATGAATGCAATTTTTGAACAATAGTCCTCCACTTCTTTCAGATTGTGGCTGGACAGGAAAATGGTGACGCCCTGTTTCTGTTTTTCTTTTAAAATCCGAAACAGACGTGCATGCATCAATGGATCAAGCCCGTTCGTCGGTTCGTCCATAATGATCAGTTCCGGATGGTGAACCAATGCACAGACAAGCGCAATTTTCTTCTTGTTGCCAAGTGACAGATTGCCGAACTTTTTCTTCACATCAATCTGAAACAGGTCACAATAGCGCGCTATTTCCGCCTGATCACCCTTCATATGGTGAAAATCCAGCGTGTAGCGAATCAGGTCCTGCACACGCAGCTGTGGATAGAAGCGCACATCGCTCGGCACATAGCCAATCCGTTTCTTCACCTCAAGATCATGTTCGGGCACATTCTTTCCCAGCACCTTTATTTCTCCGCCGCTTCGCTTGATAAAATTCAGAATCATGTTCATGGTTGTCGATTTTCCTGCGCCATTCGGTCCGATGAATCCGAAAAATTCACCCTGTTCCACTGTGAACGAAACATCATTCACCGCAAGAAACTTGCCGAATCGCTTACTGATATGATTTAATTCAATGACTGGCATACCAAAAGACCTCCCTGCACTCGCTATTGACCACCAGGTCAACAACATAGTAGCATGTATTGACCGAGTGGTCAATAACATTTTTTCTGCATACAAGCATATTGAAATAAGTGTGCACGATTGCCACATGCAAAACCTTCTAGCCGCATAACCGCATAGCTTCCCTTTTCGGTTACATAATAATCGTCGAAGGGGGGATGCAAACATGGCAAAACCGGATGACCGTTCGGACAACTGGGAAAAAATCGGACACAACATCGGCAACACACTGCAAAACATGAATGAAACCAGCGATTACATCAAGGCACATGACGAAGAAATCAGCGAAGACGAGAAGCAGCAGCTGCTTGAGAAGAACAAACGTCGTGAAGAAAGCGTAAAGGGACTGCGTGAGGAAATCAAAGACGAAGCAAGATACAGCAAAACGCACTGATGCACAGGAGAGGGCTTGAATCACGGCCCTTTTCTTTTTTTAGAAACGGCGATCCATGAGAAGGATAAGCCTCAGGTCGTATCGGAAGATACTGCTGAGGATGATTTTTCAAAAACAAATGATGGATTAAAGTAAAGGCATACTTGGACAAAGGAGTTTCGAAGTGATGTATGCCTATATTTTGTTAACGGACTCCGGCACGCTGCCGTCAAAATTGGTGAAATGGTGGACGGGTGACTGCTGCACGCATGCGGCCATATCTTTGGACTCACCGCTTCTCGTATACAGTTTCGGCCGCAAATGCAGATATAATTTTTTAAAAGGGGGCTTTATCGAAACAGATCTTACGCAAAGCGGACAGCTTGATATGCCGATCAAACTGCTACGTCTGCCTCTGTCGCGAGAAAGTTATCGGCAGGCACGAGCAATGCTCGCCCATTTTCAGCACAATGGCGATCAGTACCGTTACAATTTTCTCGGGATTCTCGGCTACATAATGCATCGAAAGCTGAATCAGCCGCATGCCTATTTCTGCTCACAATTTGTTTCGATGGTGCTTGAACGCAGCGGCGCCTGTTCGCTTATGAAGCCTGCCTGTTTCGTCAAACCAGCCGACCTGCTTGAATTGAAACAGGCGGAGGTCGTTTATGAAGGATCACTTATTGATTATTTGACTGATGGTCTGGATACACATGAGCCGCTGCCGGTACAGCCGGCTTAACCAGATATTTAACCATTAAGTACTCATCAACGTAGCCATGCGGTTCTTTCATCGCTTCGCGGTCCTCACCGATGATGTCAAATCCGAATTTCCTGTAAGCGCGAATGGCAGATGCGTTATGCGTCATGACATAAAGGTACATTTTCGTGATTCCTCGTTTTTTCACTCGCTCAATCATGTATTCCATCATGTGTCGGGACACACGCCGCCCTCTATACTCAGGATTTACGTATACACTTGTGAGCGTGGAGCGGTGCGCCATTTTCGGCAACTTTTCCAGATGGAGTGATGCAATGGCAATCATTCGCTCTCCGTCATAACCGCCGACCGTCATGACATAGGGATCGTCCAGATGCGCACGAATCTGATCCATTGTCCTTTTTTGCTCGGTCATAAGATCTGAAGCATAGGCCTCCGGATTGTTTTTCAGTGCTTCAAGCCGCAATGCGTGATACAGCTCCGCATCTTTGGCCGCTAATATTCTATAGGTGATCAAACTGATGCCCCCGCTCAATGATTTTTTATCATTATTATGGGCTTAATCTTTCTGTTTCATGAGACGCAAAGTTTTTATCGGTCTTTTTTGGGGAATTATCAGTCTGTTTCAGAGGACTATCGGTCTGTTCTGCAATAATATCGGTCCGTTTCAGGGGACTATCGGTCTGTTCTGCAATAATATCGGTCTCATTGATTTTTGGTAAGTAAATCAGGCGACAAATAATAAACACAGGCTCGGTTGTCACCTTTAAAATGTGAAGAGACCGAACGCAGCATTTTTTTCGCATTTGTATCTGATTGTATATTCAGAAAGGCTCTGCACTGTCTATTTGTAATGGTCGTACCGTAAATGTGGAAATAATCGCAAAGTGCCGCTAAATGCGCTTTTCTTGATATGCAGCCACACGCCATGCAACGCCAATGCTGCTTCTCTTTGATCATGCCCAGCACGTGGCAGTCCGGGCATTGAACACCAGTGAGCACATCTTCTGGACTGATCTGGAACTTATGAAAGAGAGAAATGATGAGCGGCTGGTTAGCGGAAAGCAGTAAGTCAGAAGCACGATCAAGTTCATGCTGAGACACAAGCGGCGTCCTGAATTGCTGATCGAGTCGTGCCAGCTCTGCTCTGAGATTTGCCCGCCGAATCACCCGGCATATTTTCTCACGGCTCAATCCTTCGAATTGCAGCTGGACACTGGAAGCGATTGCGACACGGCCACTGATCGGAAGATGTGTGCCGCGCTTGCGCAGCCAATCGCTCAGCGAATCAGCGAGTTGCTCCAACTGAGCGATTGGATCTTCGAACACATCAATAGTGCCATCCCGCACGCGAATCAGCTGGTGCAAATCGGTATCAAACATTAGCGTCCCGCTCATATTTTTCACCTCAAGAATCAGTACGTAGCGCGCGCATAATATGAGAAAATCAATTTGGAAAAAGTGAACATGATCGGGCAAACGGAGATTGTGGAAGATGTAGAAGCTTTCCTTTGGTAAATAACTGAGCGGATAATCCATGGACTGCTCTCCGCGGTAACCGGCAAGCGCCCTTTTATAGTGCGACAGAACGTCAGCACGTGCCGGTCCGGGACGCAGCCTCCTCAACAGCGCCTCATACTGAAGCACGTGGCATGGAATTTGAACAGGTTTCACATACATAGCATCGCCTCACTTTCGTAATAGAATATTCGACAACAACATGCAGTATCCTTTTTTACAGCTCACTCAGTCCATTCATCAACGTTTTGTCTGCATCAGTGACCCGATGGCATGGAATAAAAAAGATGCCTGTGGCTGGCCACAGAACATCCGAAAAAAGACTGATTGATCGTTCTCTTGATCGCTGCTTCTTATGACAGATTGCCGCCCCATCTTTGACTGGCATGAAGCATTTTCCATATGACATATGAAACGGCCCATATACTGAGAAACAGGATAATTAACGCATAGCCTAACCAGTTCAGATCGATCTGCTGCACCCAGCGCCAAATGCCGCCCTGCAAATGATACATTTTCCCGGCGACCTGACTAAGCTCGACCAGACCAATCAGTACTGCGGCAGCAACCGAAATCGCCGTCACCGTCAAATTATAATAGATTTTCCGAACAGGCGTATCCAAAGCCCAGCGATAGGCGCAAGACATCATGACCGAATCGGTTGTATCCATGACATTCATCCCAGCTGCAAAAAGAATGGGCAAGGCAAGTACAGCGATCAGCGACATATGCATTTGCGCGGACTCTGCGGAGATCGCAAGCAGACTGATTTCTGTCGCCGTGTCAAAACCGAGTCCAAAAAGAAATCCAAGCGGCAGCACATGCCAGCTCTTATTAATGAATGCAAACAACGGGCGAAGCAGTGGGACAAGCAGGCCGCGTGACTGGAGCAGCTGTTCCATCTTGGCCTGATCAAATGCTTGCTGTTTCAATCGCCCATACTGCTTCCACAAATCAATTAAGATTAATAGATTGAAAAAGGCAATGACCATGAGAAAACTGCCCGATACAATGGCACCGATCATCCCACCAACATCCGAAAACAGAGGCAGGTGACGCTGCGCCCATTGAATGGATATTGCCAAAGCAGCTGCCATGAGAAAAACAACTGACGAATGACCGAGTGAAAAATAAAAGCCGACACCCATCGGATTTTGCTTCTGCTCTGTCAGCTTGCGCACAGTATTGTCAATAGCGGCAATGTGATCGGCATCAAAAGCATGGCGAAGTCCAAGGGTGTATGCGACCAGTCCAAGTCCAAGCATTGCCGGATGAGCCTGCACCGCAAAGAAAAGAGAGCATAGACCGGCAAAATGCAGAAAAATGGAACCTGTATAGTAGGGCAAACTTTTTTTGATCATTTCAGACTTACTTCCTTTCTTTTGGAAAGCGGGCAATTCGAATTCCTTTTGACTCAGATTGCCCGTTCGTGCAAAACGGAACCGTTTTGGTTAACATCGTAGTGTCGGCTGACCGCTTGCCGCGAGCTTTCCCAGACAAGCGGGAATCTGCATGATATCACCACGCATCAACAGCGCCAGTCTCACAGATGTCAGCGCACCTCTGCTTTAATACTCAGCCACCCGCCTGCACGATTCATCCTTTCAGTTAAGAAACAAACGTTTTGCGTTCCACCTCAGAAAGTGATTCATTCATGCGCCCACTGCGGAATCCGCTCAGATCAAGCGTCACATACTTAAATCCGAAGACAGCCAGCGCCTTGCTGACCTGAACATTGAATTTCAGAAATTCGCTCAAGCGTTCCGCTGGAAGTTCAACACGGGCGATCTCTCCATGCCAGCGGACACGAACCGTTGCAAACCCAAGATCGCGAATGTATTTCTCTGATTTCATGACCTGTGCAATATTTTCCCGAGTGAGCGTTGTCCCGTATGGAAAACGCGAAGAAACCGAGCATGAGGAAACCTTGTTCCAGTTGGTCAATCCAATTTCTTTCGCCAGCGCACGGACATCCGTTTTATAAAAGCCCGCTTCCTGAAGCACACTGCGGACACCAGCTTCCGTACGTGCGCGCAGGCCGGGACGGAAATCACTGTTATCGTCCATGATCATGCCGTCCAGTACGTAAGTGAATTTTTTCGAAGCAGCGATTTCATTCATTCGCGCATAGAACCGTTTCTTCGCATAGTACCAGCTGTCCGCTGTATTGTGCTTAATGTGTTCTTCTGCCAGATAATTGAGTTCCGTGCCGATGACACTGGCACCCAGCTTCTCAGCCAGAACAACTGCTTTTTCATATTCTTCATTGGTGAATAATTCGGAATTGGCTACGACAGCGAGCACATGGTCGCGCCCCAGCGTATCGAGTGCCATCTTAAGCACGAGCGTACTGTCAATACCACCGGAGAAAGAAACAACCACACGATTCATTTCCTTCAACAAAGCCTCTAAGTTCTGTTTTTTTTCGGTTAATGTTTGCATTTTGAATGACCTTCCTCTTATTTTTTGGTTATGCTGAAGATGCTGTTGCACATAGACTCGCTCATGCGTATAAGGGACTGACTTCTCACGCCATCGATTAGCATCGATCTTTCACTTAAATA
>NZ_JAMAST010000021.1 GCF_023336505.1 Sporolactobacillus mangiferae
TTGTCGCTCATATAAATCTTCCTCCCAATACATCAATTTTAGCAAGCGCTTACATTTATTATTAAACACTGCTTTCCAATGTGGTACAATAACAACATCAAAGGTAAATCGTATCAAATAAACATAAACAGGTGTAAAAAAAGATGAACAAACCAAAAGCCTCAGAAATCAGGCACAAAATGCTGCACATGACTGACATCGAGAAACTGCAGAAAGAAAGCGGGAAATATGTACCCGATATTCCTGCCTCTTCAACACGAATCGTCAACAGTCAGTTAGAGTTATTAAACAACTTTTTTTTCAGAAAACAGGATCTGTACATCAGTAAGCATAATCGGTTTGCAGAATATCCATTGCACACACATCAGTTCACCGAACTGAATTACATGCTGCATGGTTCGTGCCAGCAGATCGTCAACGGGCATCCAGTCACACTCAGACAAGGCGATCTGCTCCTTATCGGTGTAGGTACAGGACATGAGATTAAACCACTCGGTGAAGGTGATCTGCTCATCAACATTCTGTTCAATAAAAGCATTGTCACTGTTGACTGGCTGAACCAGGTAAAATCAAATCAAAGCCCGCTTATTCAGTATCTTTTCAACCTGGCATTAGGAAAAAGCAACACCAATGTATCCATCGTATTCAATACAGGTACGTTGGAAGAAGTGCAGGCCATCCTGAAAAAAATAATTTCCGAGTACTATTCAGCCGATCAGTATTCAGGTACGCTTGCCGTGCTGTACCTGCCGATTTTGTTTACGATGCTGGCACGGACATTTGACCAGACTGAGCATGCATTTTCAGAATTCTCAGGGCTTCCCCTGAAGAATCAGAAAATGATTCCCGTCCTTCAGCTCATTGAAGATCATTACAAGGACATCACTTTAGCGCAAGCTGCGGATCTTCTTGGGTATAATAAAACCTATCTTGGCAATTTAATCAAAAGGTTATTAGGCGTTACCTTCACGCAGCTGGTAACCAGACGCCGTCTTTACCAGGCACGGCTGCTTCTGAATGCAACCGATCTTCCAATCAGTGACGTTGCCCATGAATCGGGATTTTCCAACAAAACGCATTTCTACAAAGTGTTTAAAGAGGCATTCGGTTATCTGCCAAGCGAGGAAAAGAAGCAGCATCTATCATAGTCTGCAGAGCATGTGCCCTTCTTCAGACAGACCTGGGCATTGCATACAGTATTAGAAAACCTGGCTTCGCCAGGCTTCTGGCGAAGGCGAAGTCCTGGTTGCACTTAAAGTGTAAATTCAAGGTATAAAAAATTCTAAAGGGATGACCAACTATCATTTTTTATCAAAACACTGAAAGGAGTTGATTTCCTCTTAAAAATAGTCCACAATAAAAAGTGGGTTGATTACCGATTGAGTTACTTCATGATTTTTGACCTTTGTTTTGCTCATGTGTCAATCTGGCATTTTTAAGTTTCTCTGTCCATATTTTTGTGAATGAAATCACAATGAGGAGGAGTAAGTATGGTTGTCAACAGAATGATTCTTAATGAAACATCCTATTTTGGTAGCGGTGCCATTAGTAAAATTCCGGAAGAAGTTAAAAAGCGTGCGTTCAAAAAAGGGCTTGTTGTCACGGATAAAGCGTTAATTAAATTCAATGTCGCGACCAAAGTCACCGAATTGCTGGATCAGTCGACGCTGGATTACTCTATTTACGACCAGATTGTCGCTAATCCGACCATGGACGTTGTGCGGAACGGATTAACGGCCTTCAAAGAAGCTGGTGCTGATTATATACTGGCAATCGGCGGAGGATCATCAATCGATACAGCCAAAGCGATTGGCATTATCGCCGCAAATCCCGAACACGAAGATATTATCAGTCTCGAAGGAGAACCGGGTACTCGGAAACCGAGCATTCCAATTTTAGCTGTCCCGACCACTTCCGGAACAGCGGCAGAAGTAACGATTAATTATGTAATCACCGATAAAGAAAATCAGCGAAAATTCGTCTGCGTTGACCCGCATGACATTCCGGTAGCTGCCTTCATCGACAGTGATCTCATGATGGGCATGCCGAAATCACTGTGCGCGGCGACAGGCATGGATGCATTAACTCATGCCATCGAAGGGTATATCACAAAAGGTGCATGGGAACTGACCGATATGATGCATCTCAAAGCCATTGAGATTGTCGGACGCTCCTTAAGAGATTCCGTTGCAGGTGATCATGAAGCCCGAGAAGCAATGGCTCTTGGTCAATATATCGCCGGCATGGGCTTCTCCAATGTAGGTCTTGGACTGGTTCACGGTATGGCCCATCCGCTTAGTGCATGGTACAACGTGCCGCATGGTGTTGCCTGCGCATCGCTCCTCCCGACCATCATGGAATATAACAAAGATTATACGGGTGAAAAGTACCGCGACATTGCCATTGCAATGGGTGTCCCGGACGCACGTGAATTGCCTCTGGAAGAAGTGCGCGACGCTGCGGTGGCCGCCGTTCGCCAGCTTGGCAAAGACGTCGGTATTCCGCAGAATATTACGGAACTTGGCGTAAAAGAAGAAGATCTTCCACTAATCGCCAAAGACGCGCTTGCCGATGTATGTACGGGCGGCAATCCAAGAGCAACAACTGTTGAAGAAATTATCGGGCTTTATCGTTCACTGCTTGCAGCGGGCAGCTGATCTCAGACACGTGACATGCAGCATGTTCAGGCAGGACATGCTGCATGTCGGTCATTCGTTAAACTTTTGCAGACATCGCCGGTGCGGTCCATCACATCCCAAGTGTTCTCTGATCACTTGGGATTTTTGCTTGCTCTTTTCATAGTTAATCGCAGATTCGCATGTGCAGTTTGTCAATGAACAGCAGCAGAATCACGGCAACAATGACGCCGTTCGGCAGTCTCAATTCTCGTTCATTTCCGGCCAATGAAAGGTGGAACCTTAGTGGGCAGGCGCTGTATATTTAAACCTGTCGCCCATCACCTCATTCTTGAGAAACAGAGCACATTTCTGTGCTGTCAGTGTGCAATTAACGCCGCATAACGGCCCGTTGACCGCCTTGCCGTTTTCCCGTCGATTCCTTTCAATAGCAAAAAGCACTTCATGGTAAGGAATTAGCGGGTCTATTCCGGAAAGTGCCATATCGGCATACATCGGTGCGGTAACTGCAGCCCGCACGGTGCGCGTCAGACACGGAAATTCCAGCCCTCCGGGAATTGGATCGCACGGAATGCCGATATTCGCCTGCAATGCCATGGATGCCGCATGTTGTACCTGTTCACCCGTACCTCCGGCCATCCACGTCACCGCCCCGGAAGCCATCGCGCAGCAGATCCCCGATTCGCCGACACACCCCGATTCACCGGAAGCATGAGCGTGTGTAAAAGCAATCGCACCCAGACCCGCGGCAACGACCAGTCCCTCGATCAGTTTCTCATGAGTGAAGCCGCGTACTTCACGAACCGCTTCCAGCGCCGAATACAAATAACCGCCGCCGGTACCCATCGGCCCGGGCACAATCACAACACCGGGAATTTTAGCATTCGTTGAATAAGCATAGTCCATAATTCTCGATGTCAGCGAATCAACAAGCGGAAGCGTTTTCTGCTTGTGTCGGTGCCATAATTTTCCGTATATTGGCAGCATCGGCGTATCCTGAACCTTTTCATAGCCGAGCCGCTCAAGCGCATGAATCTGATGATCAAGAATATCGGCAATTCTTTCAAAGTAAGCCATAATCTTTGCTTCATTCCATCCGGAAAAAGCATGCTCGTAATCAATGGCCGTCTGCACGAAACTTTGATTGCGTTCACGGGAAATGCTGATCCACTCATCGACCGTATGAAACAATTGCGGTTTGCGTTTCAGTGTAGTAACCACAGGCAGCAGTGCAGGCAGCAAAAGAAAGTCCCGATCATCCAGTAAGGACTGAAGCATCTGATCAGAAGGCGGTGCAGAGAATTCAAGAAAGTACCCACGATCGCCAGACTTGCTGGTTAATTCCTTACGGGCAACAAATAGTTCGCGATAACGTTCGACCAGACAGGCAACTGATTCACCATAACGTCTGCCCGAATCAAAAATGAGCAGTCCGAACGTATCCGCCTGCCAATGAATCTAGAAACCATTTATTTCGTAAATCATGATCATTCCGCCGCCAATAGATTGTCCGATCAGCTGACCTGTCTCTCCGCCCACACTGACCAGATCAAATTGCACACTGCCGGGATAACCGTTTTCTTCCGGCAATGCCGTAAATTCATACGAAATCTGTTGTTTCCTTGCAAGTCTGTGTGCGTCAAAAAGGCGGACATCATCCGTTGCAAAGTCCTGCAAGCCACCTAGATAACCGCGGTCATCCATCATATTTCCAAGATTGCGCAGGTGGCGCCTGTCACCCGGGTTAAAAGCAATCGTTACCTGACGAAGCGGCGATTTGATCGTACGACGTGCTACTCTTCCGACTCTGCTTGTGCCCGCGAAGCTGCCGCTTGATCCCGGTTGCATGATCGGTCCAAACACATCATTAAAGAAATCAGGATAGAAGCGTTTGTCCATCAGAAGCACTCCCTTCAAAATAGGAATGAACAAGTGAAACAAACAATGGAACGGAGGCCTCAAGAGCACGAAGATCCGCCTTAAATTTGCTGTTATGAACAGGGTAAGGACAGCCAACCCCAATGTTAAAAATAACGCCTGGAATTACCTGCTGGTAACAGGAAAAATCTTCACCCCCCATGCTTGGCGCCACATCAGTCACTTTAATTCCCTGATTCTTCGCCACACGTTCCACAAGCTTTGTCAGCCGCTCATCATTGACAACCGCCGGTGCACCATCCACCCAGCGAAGCTCGCCGCTGATTCCGTGAACCGCGGCAATTCCGCTGACTATTTCCTGAAGCCGCTGTTTCACTTTGTCCCGAACCTTTTTATGAAAAGAGCGGACTGTTCCCTCAAGTAACGCCGTATCGGGAAGTACATTCCAAGTTGTTCCCGACTCAATACGTGTGAGCGAAACAACACTGGGCTCAAACGGATCAATATTTCGACTGACAATCGACTGTGCCGACACAATAAATTCACCCGAAGCCACAATCACATCACGCCCGCTGTCCGGGTGGGCGGCATGTGTCCCCTTGCCATGGAAGGTCACGTAAATGCGGTCAACCGCCGCACTAAAATTTCCGGATCTGATGCCGACAACGCCGGTAGGCAGCTCGGGTTTAACATGGAGACCGAAAATCGCTTCAACACCATTTAAAATCCCGGTGTCAACAACCTGCTCTCCCCCATGCTCCGCCTCCTCGGCCGGCTGAAAAATAAGCAGGACCGTCCCTTCCAGCTCCCGTTCGATTTTCTTCAGTTCAATTGCTGTAGCCAGCAGATTCGTTAGATGAAAATCATGGCCACATGCATGCATCCGGCCCGGTGCCTCAGATGCATATGGCAGGCCCGTGACCTCATTAATCGGCAGTGCATCAATATCAGCACGAAGGGCGATCTTAGGACCAGGGCGATATCCGCCGATTCTGGCAAACACACCTGTCTGAAGCGGGTTTGGCAGCAAGTCAATCGAATAGTTCTGCAATACCTCTATGATCTTCCTGGTCGTTTCAAATTCATGAAGTGCAAGCTCCGGATGCCGGTGGAACCAGGCAAACCATTGATGTGCTGCCTGCAGTGTTTCAGAAGCGGGTTCGAATGGAACGGTCATTTTGTTCATTCCTCCTCGTAGGTTAATTTATGTAAAAACGCCTGGGTACGCACATTCCTGCTGTTTTCGAAAAGATCCTTTGGATTGGAGTCCTCAACCAGTTCTCCATTTTCCAAAAAAATGATTCGCGTAGCAACACTGCGCACAAAGCGCATTTCATGGGAAACAAGAATCATGGTCATACCTTCCGCTGCGATTTTCTTGATCAGATGAAGAATTTCGCCGACCCATTCCGGGTCCAGGGCACTTGTCGGCTCATCAAAAAGCATGACTTTCGGATCAACGGCAAGCGCCCGGGCAATGCCGACACGTTGCCGCTGCCCGCCAGATAAATTAGCGGGATAATCCTGCAGTTTATCAGCCATACCCACTTTTCTCAGTAAATCCTCCGCCTTCTCGTCGGCATCCTTTTTCTTCATCTTTGACACGACAATTAAGCTGTCCGCAACATTTTCAATCACCGTCCGGTTTTTAAAGAGATTATAATGCTGAAAAACCATTGAGCTCTGGCTGCGCAGTCTTCTAATCTCCTGCTTCGTATATTTTGAAGCGTCAATGGTTGCCGAACCAATCGAAATTTTCCCTGAATCCGGCACTTCCAGCCAGTTAAGCAAACGCAGCAAGGTCGTTTTGCCCGCACCGCTCGGACCAATTAAGGTCACCACTTCGCCCTTATTCACGGTAAGATTAATATTGCTAAGCACACGATTGTTTTTATAGGATTTATAAATATTCTCCAGTTGAATCACGAGTTTGTTTTCCTTTCATACCGACGTGCGTAAATCTCTACTCTGGAAAGCGCGAAAGCGACAATGGCACAGACGACCCAGTAAATGACAGACACGACAATGTAGACTTCAAAGAAACGAAAAGATCGCGAGCCAACAATTTTGGCCTGCGCCATGATATCGACAATCGAAATTGTGAAGACGAGCGACGTCTCCTTAATCAGCGAGATCAGCGTATTGGACAGCGGTGGAATGGCGATGCCGATCGCCTGCGGAATAATTACTTTCCGGAGTGCCTGGAACCTGGTCATATTTACACTATAGCACGCTTCAAGCTGTCCCGGATCAACCGCAAGCAACGAGCTTCTCATCGTTTCCGACATGTAGGCACCCGCATTGATGGCCAGTGCAATAATAGCAAAGGCAATGCTTGGCACACCGTTCACATCAAAGGATGTGCCGAATTTCTCATTGAGTGCCTTAAGAAGAAGCGGAATGCCATAATACACAAGCATGATCTGTACTAAATCCGGAGTTCCGCGGATGAATGAAATATACGCCCGGGCTATCGGGCTGAGCACTCTGATGTTTGCATAACGAATGAACGAAATAATGAACGCGATCACAAGTCCGATCACTCCGGAAACAAAAGCGATAAATAAAGTCGTCGGCAATGCCTGAAGCACTTCCGGAAAAGAATGGATCATAAATGTCGGATCAAAAATTTTTCCCATATGGTTGATTCCTCTGACTCGATAAAATTTGAAAAAAATGGTGCAGATTGGCCAGGCGCCTACCTGTGCCTCATGCCACACCGCAATAATCTTTCCGTGGCGATCTGAAATCATTCATTAGAAAACCTGGCTTTGCCAAGCCTCTGGCGAAGGCAAAGACCGTAGTTGCACTTATACTATAATCCACTGAACTTTAAACTTTCTTATAGTATTAGAAAAACCGGACATAGCCCGATCCTTACTTCCGCAGGATGCGGTGATTTCCACATTGTGCACAGGACATGCACGCCTTTAGTGGAAGTTCCTTTTACTCTGTGTAATCGAACTGGGTTCGTGTCTTTACGGTACTGAATCGGCGCTTCAGTTGCTCGCTTGCCGCGGGCGATCCGGGAGCCTCCTCGAGCAGACTCGTGTCTGCGGGGTCTCCCCTGGCTCGCTGATCCCGCAGGCGTCTCGCACCTCCGCTTTGATTCTCGACAAGACACTGGTTATTGGTTTTTATATGGGTCAAAATCTTATACTTTCTTTACTTGTTAGAAAACCTGGCTTCGGGGGAAGCTGCCGCCTGCGCTTATACTATTTTCCTTAAAATTTATATACTTATAGTAGAACAAAGTCCCGTGGGATTCCCGTCTTCCGTATCAGCACAATCTTCACATCAAAGGAGCCTATCCCATCGCAAAAAAACTTTGAGACAGCCCCTCTGTATCATCTGATCAATGAAGTTAATCGTATCCCGCCGTTATTTTTATAAACATTTACAATGTAAATACCATCAAACGGGAAGGCGAAAATTGCCTGCAAGGTAAGTTATTATCACATTTGGATCTCATTATCCCGTATTGAAAAGAACGCAGCGTTCGCTTACTGCTCCTCTGCAGATGCTTTGGTCGTGTAATCTTTTCCTAGATATTGAATAGACAGCTTCTTCAATGTTCCATCTTTGCGCAGCGCAACAAGTGCCTTGTCAATCAGTTTTTGATATTTTCTTCCCGTGTCATTCTTTACAAAAAGCAGATGGATTGGGCTGATGCCAAGTTCAGGAGCTGTTGTTCCGCTAATCTTTATGCCCAGTTTCTTAGCCGTCAGGTTTGTAGTAATGATGCTGCTGATTGTTGCATCCACACGCTTCGAATCGATTTCCTGGAGTGCATTGTTAATATTGCCGTCCGTATATTTAATTTTAATTTTATTACCGTTTGCCTTATTGAATTTTTCCAAAGCAGTGGTCGTGTTCGTACCGACACCCGCTGCCACTTTCTTTCCATAGAGATCTTTCAACGATTTAATATCCGTTCTGCCAGCTTTATAGATGATCTGCGAATTGCCATACAGATAAGGCTGCTCCGAGAACAGATATTTCTTTTCGCGTTCCGGGTTCTTGCCAAGGTCGCTTGCAATAATGTCAAACTTACCGGATTCCAGAGCGACAAAAATACTGTCCCAGGCCGTCGGAACATAATGGAATTTAAGCGATGGAACCTTTTTGTCAACCGCTCTCATGACCGCAATATCATAACCGTCTACTTTGCCGTTCTTATCTACGTAATTGTATGGCGGATATGCACCCTCCGTCCCTACATTCACGGTTGTAACCTTCTCTGCCTTTTTCTTGGATGAAGCGGATCCGTTTCCGCATGCAGCCGTTGTCAGCAGCAAAACTAACGTCAAAAAAACAAGCACCATCTTTTTACTCATTATTCTTCCCCCTATGTCTCTCTTGTTTTATTAATAATTATCCATATAAAATTACTTGATTAGAAAAAAGAACCGCAGCAGTGCTGCGCGTCGTTCCGTTCGATACTTCGTTACTGTTTTCTCGGGCTTCGTTACAAATTCCAGCTGCTTCGCTACGAATCTTCAACTCTTCGTTAACAGTTTCAGAGGCTTCGTACAACTGTTTTATCGAAAAAGTGATTTTTGTTTTTCAGAAGCCTTGCTTTTATCCGTGTATCTTTGATCAAGTTTTATTTCCAATGCCTGCAGCGTGGATTTCTCGTTTAAAATCTCTGAAATATTCTGCTGAACAAGTTTATTAAAGGACAATAGCCTTCTCCGCATGATATAGCCTCCCTTATTCCGAGTTAACTGATATGTTTTAATTGTTTTATCATTGTAATATAAATGAACACATTCAGCAATAGCTTTTTCATGACAATATTGAGACGTTATCACTCGCTTGTATTGATTTTTGAAAAAATGTTCAGGAAAACAGAAGGATTTGAGTCATCCGCAGAAGGCGTGGAAGGATTCCGGAGGAGAGGCACGTATTTAGTTTAGGGATAGGGTTCATTCGTCAGCAGCCAGCCGCGCACCTCCGCTCTGGCTGATCGCATCAAAAAAACCGTTGAATCATCGAAGGAGATTCAACGGCACTTGTTCGATCAGATTTTCCCGTCAAGATCCGCGTATTGGGGTATCCATTTCTCATTTTCGATCGCCTGCCTGACATCGGAGATCGGTTTTTGATTCAGTTTTTGTTCGACGACGCTCTCGGCAACCGCAAGCGCAACGGTTTGAGAAAATGCTGCCAGTTTGGAAACCGGAGGCAGGACAGGCGCGCCTGGCATGTCCGGATCGACGATACCGCCAAGCGAGTGGGCCGCTTTTGAAATCATTTCATCATTCAACACTCTAGCGGCCGATGCAAGCACACCGAGTCCAAGACCGGGATAGACAAGCGCGTTGTTGGCCTGGCCGATCTGATACGTGATCCCTTTGTAGACAACATCCGGCGCAGGAATGCCCGTGGCCACAAGCGCCCTTCCATCCGTCCACCTGATCAGATGCTCCGCCTTTGCCTCGGCCAGTTTTGTCGGGTTAGAGAGCGGGAAAATAATCGGTCGTTCGGTGTGCGCAGCCATCTCTCTGACAATCGCTTCGGTAAACGCACCTGGCTGCGTCGATGTGCCAACAAGGATGCTCGGATGCACCGTTTCAACCGCTGCCTGCAGACTGGTGAGCGTTTCCGGATGGCTGAATTCGGAACGTTTTCGAGCAAATGGCCGTTGCTCCGGTGTCAATGTTGGATCATCATCAAAGAGCAGTCCCTGTTTGTCAACCATGTAAAAATGCCGTTTTGCCTCTTCCTCAGACAACCCCTGCTGCAAAAATTCATCGTAGATGCGCTTCGTGATTCCGGCGCCTGCCGTACCCGCGCCAAAACACATATAGATTTGATTCGTCATTTTTTGTCTGGAAATATTTAACGCTCCAAGGATACCGGCCAGCACAATAATGCCGGTCCCCTGAATATCATCATTGAATGTCGTGATCTGATCTTTGTATTTGTTGAGAAGACTGGCTGCGTGATCACGGCCAAAATCTTCAAAATGCAGGTATAAATTAGGGAACAGACGCTCTGCCGTTTCAACAAACTGATCAACGAATGCAACATAGCGCTCTCCTTTAATCCGTTCATGGCGGTTGCCAAGATACAGAGGATCCCGAAGCAGCTGTCGATTATTAGTTCCGACATCGAGAACAACTGGAAGCACCTGGCTTGGGTCGATGCCTGCCGCCACGGTGTAAACCATCAATTTGCCGATTGAGATATCCACACCCTGAGTGCCCCAGTCGCCGATTCCAAGAATGCCTTCCGCATCGGTCACGACGATCAGGCGAATCTTGCGATGATCCGCCGCATTTCTCAATGCTTCTTCCATCATATCCGGATCATCGATTGACAGAAACACGGCATTTTGCGGCTGAACAAACAGCGCACTATAGTTTTCAATCGTCTCCGCAACCGTTGGATCGTACACAATCGGCATAAATTCAACGACATGATCATTGAACAGTTTGAAGAACAGCACACGGTTCTCATTGAATACTTCCATTAAAAAGAGGCGTTTCTCCAGCTGAGAAGGTTTTGTCTGCAGCTGTCTGTATGTCTGTTCAGCCTGTTCCTCCAGACTTTGCACACGTGGCGGAAGCAGGCCCTCCAGGCCGTATTTTTTTCGTTCTTCTTTAGTAAATGCAGTGCCCTTATTCAAAAAAGGATTATTTAAAAGACCAGCCGGATTCAATAAAGCGCCCTCCCCAAATGATGTCCATGAATTGATTATAGAAAGAGCACCGCTTAGAGTCAAACGGCGCCTTATTCGTCAGGCAGCACTTATTTTGGACCAATCGGGCACTGCGCGATCTAATCTTGAGCATGAGTCCAATTGATTTAGAAAATCGATCATTACATATGGCGTGCATCCGGATTTTTGGGCACAATAGCGTCGTTCCAGTATGAGTTACCGGTCCATCCCATCTAGCGCGGTTTATCAGATCCCTCACGGCCCATCAGCTATTCAGCGCAGTTTTCCGGCCATTTTTCACAATTTACCGGTCATTCCTCCGCGATTTACCGGTCATCGTCCCTTTCTCAATCTCCGATCATGATTTGGATTTGTATCTTTTGGACTGTATCGTTGCTGCAGCCGCATAGTTGCCGCGGATGCCAGCGCACCTCCGTTCTGATGCTCAGTCAGGCCATTGTTCTGTTGATTTATTGCAGAGCAACGTCAACTTCCCGTCACACAGGCACTTGGATCTTTAAAAAGAATGTATTGTTTATGGCTTGAATGAATCATTGTTGAGGACAATGATTTTTTTCTGAGATGTGCGCGCTTCTTTTTTTGTATAGGCAACAAGCCGGAGCACATTCTGGCAGCACTGCCTGGCACCAATAACAAGCAGCGGAACGCCGAGAAAATCGAGATGCAGCCAGCGGGATAGCAGACCGCCGACAGTCATGGTAAATGGCACCGTCGGCGATGTGTTGGAAAAAATGATTTTTTCATCGCCTCCATATTTCTCCTGCAGCAAGGTGCTGATATTTTTCATGGCCGGCAGCAAATGCTTCGATGCCCCACGTCCTACAGTGTAAACTGAATTGCCATCTTCGTCAGTGCCGTGGAAAAAAATCACGCCCATATCCGACGCATTCAGCTGATTGAAGTACGGAACCTGCAGAATTTCTTCAGTCGTGAGCTTGCGATCACTGGGAATCTGTTTTAGATGATAGGCTGCGGCCAATGCTGTTGTATGCGTTCCACCAAAGTCATTATAAATATAGATCACCGAATCATCCTTTTCCAAAGACATGTCATTATTCCTGATTATTACCATAAAGCCTGAGGATTCATACATGTGACGGAAAGGGAGAATACTTGACCCGATGCGCCCGATATCAATACATTGAGACGCCAGGATTCTCCTGCTTCGATCATTCCATATCTTCTCTTCACTCTTTCCTGGACGTGCCGTACAGCATGATGTCCTTCAACCAGAAAAAAACCGTCGCCTGATTTGTGCGACGGTTTTCGTGCAAATAAATGTTGATTATTGATACAAATTCGGATACATTTCTTTTGCCAGTTTTTCAAGCCCGTCCAGCGTATTGTAACTGTAGCTGAACAGATAATTATAATCCATGGTGTATACCTTTTTGTTTTTAATCGCCTTCATGCTGGCAAGTTTCGGATTGGTGTAAAGCGCCTTTTTCATCTTGTCTCCGTCGTTGTTCCAGTCCAGAACAATCAGCACATCCGGATTCGTCTTAACCAGTGTTTCCACGCTGACATTCCCGGTTTCGTTTTTGAAGACATTGTCAAGCTTGACCATCTTAAAGGCATTGTTGAAGAATGTTTCTTTGCTTGCCGGATAGACATAGACTTCCTTCGGGTCAGACATGTGCAGATAGGCAAATGTCTGGGTCTTTTTAATTTTAGAAAGTTCCGAAGTGATCTTCTTCTGTTTCTTCTTTAACTGACCGGCAAATGCCTTGGCTTTGTCCTGAACGTTGAAAATTTCCCCAAGATGATCAATGTCTTTGTAGATCGAATCATAGGAACCGCCCGGAATCGAGGATTCCAGAACATAGGTGCCGACGCCCATGCTGTTCAGTGAATCAACTGTGCCAACGCCCCAGTCTGCATTGTCAAAAAGATCGCCGCGGCTCACAATGACGTCCGGATTCGTGCCAATCGCCGCCTCTTTGCCGACATAGGAGCTGCTGAGCTTCTTCAGCGTTTTATATTGCTTTTCAACCGAGGAATCTCCGATGCCGAAGTCACCGCCAACACCGACAATTCGGTCCTTCAGTCCAAGATGAAGCAGCAGTTCAGCCACCGTTCTGGTGGTTGCCATCACACGCTTAGGCTCTTTTTTATACACTTCGTCTTTCTTCTTCCACGTTGTCCCGCCTTCGGCTTTTGCATAATTATGGATCGTCAGCGGATAATGTGATTTGCTGCTCTCAGCTGTTTTTTCCGCTCCATCCGATGCATTGCTTCCGCAGCCGGCAAGCAGCATGATTGCTGCCAGACATCCGGCAATAAGGCTCTTCTTTTTCATTTGATCTCTTCCTCCTCAGATTCCATAGGCAAAGCCTAGTCGATGCGTTACTGGATTGATATATGTCTGACATTTGATTTGATACAGGGCTTCAACGGTTTCCGGGGTCAGTACGTCCTCCGGTTTCCCGTGCGCGTAAATTTCACCGTCTTTGACAGCATAGATATAGTCGCAGTACATAACCGCCAGATCCAGATCGTGGAGCGCAGCCAGGACACTGATGCCAAGCTGCTTCACGCAGGACAGGATCTCAAACTGATAACGGATGTCGAGATGATTGGTCGGCTCATCAAGAATCATCAATTCCGGCTGCTGTGCGATCGTCCGTGCGAGAATGACCCGCTGCTTCTCTCCGCCGGACAGCGACAGATAACTTCGCGTGCGGTAGTCGAGCAGCCGTGTGCGGCGAAGTGCCGCTTCAACAATCGCATAATCAGCCGACTGATCAGGCTCCAGCAACTTTTTGTGTGGTGTTCGCCCAAGCAGTACCATCTGTTCAACCGTTAAATCAAAACTCATTTCATTAAACTGCCCGACGACCCCCAGGTGCTGCGATACCTTTTTCTCCGAACTGCTCAGGACATCCAGGTTATTCAGAAAAACCGTACCACTATGAGGTGTCAGGCTTTTATAGATGCTCTTCAGCAATGTTGATTTGCCGCAGCCGTTCGGCCCGATCAACCCAACAAACTGTTTATCCTTCACAAATACAGAAGCATTTTTGATAATTTCTTTTTTGCCACGCCTCACCTGCAGTTCTTTTGCCGCAAGTTTCATTGCTCAGCCTCCAAAATTGTAACCTTTTTTCACAATCATATAGATAAAGAGTGGGGAACCGATGACCGAAGTAATAATCCCGATCGGCAGATCAACGTTATGAATCAGAATACGCGACAGGATATCCGCCCAGATCAAAAAGAGACTGCCGACAAGCAGCGTTGCCGGAATCAGCCGCTTATGATCCGCGCCAAACAGCCCTCGGCAAATATGCGGCACAATCAGACCGACAAAGCCGATTGTGCCCGCATAAGCCACCATCGTTCCCGTGATCAGCGCCGCGAGAATCATATAGAGCTTGCGAAAGACACTCAGATTAATGCCGAGCGTCACTGCCGACTCATCTCCGAGCAGCATGGCATTAAGTACACGATGCTGAAAAAGGAAAAGAACGCAGCCAATCAGAACGACAACGGACAATATAGGAATTTTCTCCCAGCTCGACTGTGCGAGACTTCCCATCGACCAAAACGCCACCTGCTGAACGCCTTCAGCATTGTTAGCGAAATAAATGACCAGATTGGAGAACGAACTGCAAAACGCGCCGACAACGACACCGGACAGAATAAGCTTCACCGATGTCGCTTTGCCGCCGATACTTGACAGCAAAAGCACCGCCACGGATGTCACTGCGGCACCCGCAAAAGCGCCAAAGGCAATGCCGAAATTGGCGAACAGCGTACCTGATCCGAACCCGATTAAAATGGCGACTGTCGCGCCAAGCGACGCACCAGACGAAATGCCGATAATATACGGATCCGCCAGCGGATTCTGCACCGTTGCCTGCATGACCGCTCCACACAAAGAAAGCCCCATGCCGATCAGCAAAGCAAAAATCACTCGCGGCATTCTGATTTGATAGATAATATTAAAATAAGATTCCTCGATTCCGTTCAATGACCCCAGCCTGCCGCCGGTCAGCACATGAAGCAAGATATTCATAGATTGCCTGAACGGAATATGTACCTGCCCGATAGATACCGAATAAACGGTCGATACGGCAATAAAAAAGAGAAGCAGCAGCAGAACCGGCAAATAAAACCGCCCGATCCAACTGCGATTTGCTTCGCGCCCGACCAAGAAAATCACCTCACCGTCTTTATTTAACTGATAATGATTATCATTATCTTAAATTGTACGCGATCATGCCAAAAATGACAAGACCATTCAGTGATTTTCGTCACAAATAATTAACCAATCAATCAAGTATAAAAATGTCCGCCATATACTCACCATTTCGCTTCAATGGAAACAAAGTTAAAATTAAATTGAGTCTTTAACATTTTTTATTTTATTTAATGTAAACCGTTACATCCTTGAATGAGGATAGATGTATCCCTTTTTAATTAGCCGTTTAACATACTTCAAATGATGGCATCCATCATTTGTGCGATCTGATGGTCACTAAAAGATACCTGAATTCACTTAATTCCCTATTAAGGACGGCGAACGAATGATGCTTATTTCTGAGATTATAAAAAATGAAGATGCTCATCATCCTTTGACTGATGAAGAAATAGCCAGAATCATGTCAGTCTCATGCGTTGCGGTAACAAAATTGAGACAAAAAATATCAGATTGATGATTCAAGAACACGAAAGCTACGATAAAGTTACTCCGAACCGCAGAACTTCCTCCGAACTATGATAAAGTTACTCCGAAATCCGCAGAATTTCCTCCGAACTACGAAAAAGTTACTCCGAACCGCAGAACTTCCTCCGAACTATGATAAAGTTACTCCGAAATCCGCAGAATTTCCTCCGAACTACGATAAAGTTACTCCGAACCGCAGAACTTCCTCCGAACTGTGATAAAGTTACTCCGAACATCGCAAGACTTCCACCTAACTGTGAAAAAGTTCCACCGAACACTGTAAAACTTCCACCTAACTGTGAAAAAGCTCCACCGAACAGTAAAAGTTCCACCGAACCGCAGAACTTCCTCCGAACTATGATAAAGTTACTCCGAAATCCGCAGAACTTCCTCCGAACTACGAAAAAGTTACTACGAACCGCAGAACTTCCTCCGAACTGTGATAAAGTTACTCCGAACATCGCAGAACTTCATCCGAACTGTGATAAAGTTACTCCGAACCGCAGAACTTCCTCCGAACTGTGATAAAGTTACTCCGAACTCTGCAGAACTTCCTCCGAACTATGATAAAGTTACTCCGAAATCCGCAGAACTTCCTCCGAATGCCACAAAACTTCTACCGAATCTCAAAAAAGTTACGCCAAACCGCGTGACTTAAGCCGAATTAGGCAGGACCCTACGCAGACAGCTCACCCATCTTTTTTTATCCCAAATCACGCATCATGAGCAGATACGCCTTTTCATATTTGGGGATGACTGTACACAGAAAGATACTTCAGCGAAACTGGTGAAACCCATACTATACTTAAAATTTATATATTTTTAACAGTGAATCTTTTAAAAAGCAATTGAGCGAGCTGAAAAAATAGTGTATAAATGGAATTATCTGGTGTATTGCTAAGGAAGGGATGTCTATGACGCAGACAGCAAAGTCTCTGAAACTATTAATCTGTCTGATGCTGGCCACATTCTGGCTTCTGTCCGGTTTCGCAATTGATCTGATGCCGGCTTACGTGCAGCCTAAGCTCAGCCATTCGGCCGGCACAAGTATTGAAGCGTATATAAAATCACAGGGCGGTGAAGTCACGCTTGTCTACCATGATCTGATCACCGGTGAAGAATATCTGATCAATCCGGATCGTGCAAGACGGGCGGCCAGCACCATAAAGCTTCCGCTCGTCATGCAGGTCATGGATCTTATTTCCAGACATCGACTGGATCCTGACGAGAAACTGGCCTATCACGGTTACCAATACAATGGCGGCAGCGGCGTAATTCAATATCAGCGTGTCGGCACCCGGTTTACGATCTGCGATCTGATTCAGAAGGCCGTCATTTACAGTGACAACATCGCGTTTGTCATGCTCCGGGACCGTGTAGGCAAAGCAAGTTTCATTCAATACATAAAAAATATCGGCGGGCAGTATGCATACCCGGGCGGCGCTAACGTAACCTCCGCCAGAGATTTGAGCACATACGCTGAAAGATTGTACAATGATGCAAAGACGGATGCCAATGCCCGTCAGCTGATTGACTATCTGAAGCATACAAAATACAACGAAACCATTCCCGCAGGTATTAAAGAAGTGCCCGTTGCCCATAAGGCAGGATGGATGCCGGAGCTCGGGGTATCCAATGATGTCGCTATTGTATATGATCGTCATCCGTACACGCTCGCAATCATGACAAATGGTTATTCATACAGTCAATCCCAAACAGTCATTGCCCACGTTGCAAGTCTTGTGAACAAATATCACAAGCAAAAATATCAATAAAGATTGAATGAAAAACGAAAAAGCGTGCAGCATTAATCATGAAGTTAGGGTGGAATCCCGCGCCAGATGAAGGTCTTTGGATACACGAATATAGACCTGTTTTGTCTGTTTTGTGAACAGTACGGTAATTATTGGATAAATTTTCAAAATAAATATTTCTATTTATAAAAATATTTAGTATTATTGGTTCAAGGAGGTAAGTCAAAGCGTTAACGCAATAAACTATCAATGAATCCCCGGCGAATCATTCCGAATTGATTCCCATTGTCTTCGCAAAACGTTCGCAAGCCTTCGAAACGCAAAAAAGTTACTCTCCGTCAACCGGCCGCTCTACACGTCTGGTTCCTCGAAACAAGCCTCCCTGCCTTGACCCAACCTCTCCGGACGAGAAAAACGGTATACGCCCGGATCATCGCTTGCACCTGGTCAGTCACCTTTTTTTTCATGCATTCCATTTGATCAGACGGTTTCGTAAGACCGTACATCTCTCGTTCGACTGAAAAAACAAAGCAGCCGTCCCTTTTCAGAGATGGCTGCTTTTTGCTTGCCGGACAAGTCACAGTGAAAATCGGCTGCCTTTTTCTCATACAGCAGCCTCTTGGGATGCGTCCACTTACTTCTTTATTTTTCTAATTTAAATGCTTGAGCAATATGATTGAGTTCATCAGCAATTGCACTCAGTTCAGCCGCACTGTTTGCTACTTCTTCGATCGATGCTGCCTGCTCTTCCGTCGCTGCTGACACCTGCTGCGTTTGTGCAGAGGTCTGCTCGGCAAGTGACTCAATCGGATGATACGCGGATGTCGCTTGTTCCGTAAAATCGGCGACCTTTTGAATGGACTGTGACATCTTTTCGATTTCTTCGATCGTTTGATTTACAAAAGATTGAATACTCTCAAACGATTGGTTGCTTTCGTCGACAGCACCGATTCCTTTCTCAACTTCCTGCAGGCCGTTTTTCATTGACCGGACAACCTGCTGCGTATCCTTCTGAATGTTTGAGACAATAACACTGATTTTATCGGCATTCCCCGAAGACTCTGCGGACAGTTTCTGAATCTCCTGTGCAACCACTGCAAATCCCTTGCCATGTTCTCCTGCCCGGGCAGCTTCAATCGATGCATTCAGCGACAGGAGCTGAGTCTGTGACGCAACGTCATTGATCACTTGAATAATACCGCTGATTTCTTCAGACTGCCGACTCAGTTTATCGATTACCTTTGACAGGTCGGCAACCGTTTTTCTGATCGTCACCATCTGATCCGATGTGAATGCGATTTTCTGCCGGCCTTCTTTAACCACCTGACCTGCCGCTTCGGACTGATGTGCCAGATGATCCGTCTGTTTGGTCACGGACACGAGCGCCTGATTGATTTCTTCAGCGTTCCTCGTCAGTTTTTTGATTCCTGTTGCCTGCTGATCCGAAGCTGTGGCAATTTTTTCAATGGAATGCGCAATCTCATCGGTCGTCGCTTTATTTTCCTCGGTGGAGGCCGTCAGCTCCTCTGAGGAAGCGGCCAGCAGTTCAGATTTGCTGCTTAATGTTTTCATCACGCTTCTCAAAGAATCAATCATTTTATTCACACTATTGCCCAGCTGTGTGAATTCTCTATTCATCCGCACGCTCGCGTCTACACCCGCACTTAGATCATTACTGCTGACCTGATCCAGTGTTTGAACCATCTTTTTAAAGGGATTCAGTATATATCTTCTGCTGACCCATGCCGCAAAAACCATGACGATCATTAAATTGATCACGATAATCAGAAGGATCGTGATCATGAGCGGATTGACCGTTCGATTGACCTCATTCCGATGAATGCTTGCACCGATTGTCCATCCGGTGAACGTATTCATGATTCTGTGGATATTCTGATCCTTATAGGTGAGCAGGCGAGCCTTTCTGCCCGTAAGCTGCCTGGCCAGCTGCGAAGACGCTTTTCCGCCTGCTTTCGCCTTCTTATTGACGACCCACTTATTGGTGGAATCAAGCAGGAAGGCGTAGCCAGACTGTCCAAGCTTCACCTGGTTGACCAGATCGTTCAGCTTGCCCAGTTCAAGATCCATGCCGATGACCGCTTTATGATCCTTAGTTGTCTGGGCAATCGTGACCGTCATTGCCCTGGACCCGTCCGAAGATTGATAAGGCGGCGTAATAACCGGATGATCGGGATTTTTCATCGCCAGCTTATACCATGGACGTGTACGCGGATCCAGCGTTTTCGGAATCTTAACATATGCTGGCAGGAAGGTCAGGTTACCTTCAGTATCTGCCAGATACAGGGCAGCTTCATCCTTGTCCCCACTCTGGACCGCATCCAGCACCATCTGTGCATCGTCCCTGTCGGTGCTTCCTGACAGCCTCTGGCTTAATGTTGTGATCATTTCCGTCTTCCCCTCAAAAAACTGGGTCAGATTCTTATCAATAATCTTCAGACTGTTTGTCGTACTTTCGTTCAGCTGCGTCTGACTGGATTGCTTCACAGCATAATAGATAATGCTTCCAATCAGCAAATCAGGGATAATGACGACAAGAATCAGGAAAATAGACAGAAAAACATTAAGACTTAGATGACTTGTTATCTTTCTCGTTTGCAAAACCCTTCTGTTGCCTCCTTAATTTAGCGTTCGCTTTCTTATCGGCAAATGGCCCTGTTTCTTTTAAATGCATGAGCAATCGCGGTATTTAGATTGACCTTCAAAGACATGGAAGAAAATCATTGATAGAATGATAGAGTGAAAGAATTTATTCAGCAAAAAGGAGCGGCGTAAGTGAAAAAACCGAAAAAATACTTCCGTAAGCATCCCAGGCACTCCTGCTTTGTCAATCTCCTCATCATGGCCATTTTCATCTGGATCATTCCATACTATATATTTGGAAACAAGCCCGCATACTATGCCGCAGGTCTCTTAATGGACTTTTTCATTGTGAATCTTATCGGGGCCTACTGGTATCCATGGTTTTTCATAAAAAGCAAAAAACAATGATCACGCAAACGTATGGATACGGATTCTCGCGTTTGTGAAACAGACTGAATGCGCAGCAGAGAAAAGTTCGGCACAAATATATCGGATTATTCAATCTAAATAAAATTTTCCGTCTATTCAAAATTATATGTGCTATACTTAACTTGAAAAAAATCCAGTTACGAAGGAGCGCGTTTATGCATGTACAGGGATGTTTTGAATCTTTCTGTTGTTACGTTCAACTCGGTCTGGGGCGATAAGGAAAAGAATCTGAATCGGATTAAGGGCTATATCGAAAGCGCCGCAAAAAGAGGCAGTGATTTTATTGTCTTCCCCGAAATGGCACTGACCGGTTACGATGATGAAGCGGAAAAGCCGTTTGAAGAAAAAATGCAGTTCAGGCTTTCGGAAACGATTCCCGGCGAGGCAACAGATGAAATCGAAAAACTGACACAGCAGTATGGTGTTTATGTTGTTTTCGGCATGCCTGAAAAAGATGCCGCAAGTCCAACGATTCTTTATAATTCTTTAGCCATTTTCTCCCCCGAAGGCCTGGTTGGCTCTTATCGAAAAATGCACTTGCCAGCTCCTGAACCGAACTGGGCAAAGCGCGGTGACAAACCGTTCATTCTTGAAACCCCATGGGGTCCTGTCGGATGCGCCATCTGTTACGACTCCTACTGTTTTCCTGAACTGATGCGCTATTATGCGTCAAAAGGCTGCCGGCTTTACATCAACAGTACAGCTCTTGCCAAATGTCATGGCAGAGCATTGGGAAGTGCCACTCTCGAGGCCGCGGTTATCAGAGAAGGCATATATATCGCTTCCGCCAACCTGGGCGGTACGGATCTTTACAATGAATTCTGGGGCGGCAGCAGCATCATCGGCCCAAGTCGAAAAACGTGGGAACCTTATTATTTTGCCGGACATAAATTCACGGACGGCATCGCCTGTGAATCCGAAATGTTCACGGCAACCATCGACTTGTCACTGGCGACCCGATTCCTGTTCAAAGACAATCCTTCTGTCCAGGGAACAGACTGGCGACCTGAAAAATACATTGCCATGTACGAAGAATCCCTGCAGGACGCAAAATTCGGAAAGTGATGCCCTTGCTTCAGGCATAATGAACCAATTCAAATAAGGAGCTGAAACCCTGTTCGGATTTCAGCTCCTTATTTGGTCATCCATCATCGTCGTGAAACTGTTTTATTCGTTCAAACGCATACCACGTACATCCACTGGTGTCGAGAACACAATTTGTGTATTGGTTTTGCCGAACCGCTGCAGTGAATTGATAAATGTATCCAGTAATTCCGTACTTTCGAATATGACTTTAATCAACATGGAAAATTCACCGGAAACACAATTGCATTCAAGCACATTCGGAACCGCTTCAATATATTTATAGAACTCACCTTTGTCCACCGGATCCACCTTGATATTAATGAATGCTTTAATAGGGTATCCTGCTTTCTTATAATCAATCAATGTATAATAGTTTTTAATCATGCCCGACTGCTCCATATGATGCATGCGCGCAGAAATGGTTGGCGAGGAAATGTAGCATTCTTTGGCCAGCGCTTTAAGCGACACACGGGCATTTTGCTGGAGCCGGTTAAGAATCTTCCGATCAATGGAATCCATTTTTAAACAAGTCACTCCTTCATCATTCGACTATTATTATAGACACATGCTCATCGAATGCAAAAAGTATTGTTAGATTATCTTACACTTGCATTTTGTTTTTGTTATTTTTTTTAACCAATTAAATGATTTAATTAAGAATATGTATGAGAAAAAATTTTTATCGAACAAGTTCTCCGAAAAGCGTCGCCTTTTCATTCATTTCGGATTATCTTAATGCTATCCAGAAAATGAACAAAAAGGAGCCGTCAACTGTGAGAAAGGAAACGGACGCACTCGGTACAAGAGTGATCCCTCAATCTGCTTATTACGGTATTCATGCACTGCGGGCAAAAGAGAACTTCGATGTGACTTCAGAGATGATCGATTCAGAACTGATTAATGGCCTTGCCATTATAAAAAAAGCTGCGGCAATCATCAATTACGAAGACGGGACACTGAGCAAAGATAAGGCCAGAGCAATCAGCCAGGCGTGCGGTGAGATGCTTGAGCGAAAACTGGATCATGCATTCATTGTCCCGGCCATTCAGGGAGGTGCCGGAACCTCAATAAACATGAATGCCAACGAAGTGATTGCCAATCGGGCCATCGAGATCCTTGGCGGCGAGAAGGGTGACTACTCGCTTGTGCATCCGAATGACGATGTCAATCGATGCCAGTCGACCAACGATGTCTTTCCTTCAGCAGGCAAGCTAGCCTTGCTGCGCCTGAGCCGCCTCCTTGTCTTAGAGACGGGGCACTTGCTTGACAGTCTGAATCACAAAGCAAATGAGTTTAAAGAGGTAGTCAAGCTCGGGAGGACTCAGCTGCAGGATGCGCTGCCTACTACGGTCGGCGATACATTTAAAGCATTTGCTTCCGCCATCGCCCGCAATCTTAACGAAATCAACCATAGCCGCGACGCGCTGAAAACCGTGAATCTTGGCGGCACGGCCATTGGCACGTCGGTCAATGCATCTGAATACTATTGTCACCATATTGTTCCTGAAGTCAGCAGACTATTCGAGGAAGAGCTCCGGCAAGCTGGCAATTTAATTGACGCCACTCAGCATGTTGACGCCTTTGCACAGCTTTCACATGCGTATAAATTACTCGCCATCACACTGTCCAAGATGGCAAGCGATCTCCGCCTGCTCTCAAGCGGTCCCCAATTCGGCTTTAACGAACTGATATTGCCTAAAAAGCAGGCGGGTTCGTCAATTATGCCCGGCAAAGTGAATCCCGTCATCCCCGAGCTCGTCAACCAGGTAGCTTTCCAAGTCATCGGCTACGACACGATTACCACGCTTGCCGCCGAATCCGGTCAGTTGGAGCTTAACGCTTTCGAACCGATCATTGTGCGCAACTTAACCGCCGAATCAAGACTTCTGATGAGAACGTTGCATACCTTTCGCATCAATTGTATTGACGGCATTCAAGCCAACACCGCCCGATGCGCGGAAGAAGCGAATCAGTGCGCCATGATCGCAACTGCTCTGACTCCATATATCGGTTACAGCCGAACTTGCCGACTGATCAAGCAATCCATGGACACCGGTGTGTCGATCCATACATTAGCCGCGCAGCACCCCGATGTGCCAGGCAAGGTTCTGAAGCTGCTTGATCCAAAAAGACTGATTCATTTATATGAACAGCAAAAAATGACTGCAACAGAATGAACGCACGGAACGCCCCGCGCCCAGGTCTTGTCCAATTTCGAAAACACTTCAGGCCCGCATCATTTTCTGATGCGGGCTGTTTGCTGAAACAATCGTCTTGCGAAAATACTTAAAAATAGCCATAAATTCCATTACTAAAAGGATATACACCCCCTCTCGTTTCCATATATAATTTATATATGTTTTGAAGGACCACCCTCGACCGGATGCACTGCATTCACCACTTTATGGGTGCCCGGTTATTCCTTTCGCTCCGAAAAACATTTCATGGTAAATCATCATCTGAGGAGAATGCCTGGACTTTTCATCTTGCTGCAGATTGGCCTTACCTTAAACATCAAAAAGCAAGCACACACCTTCTGATCTGCACGGTACACATTTGTATCTGCCAGAAGGCACTTTGTATGTCTCTTTCTCAAGTGACCGGATTTAAGCATCAATTCTATCGCTTTTATGGAATGGATGTTTTCGCCACTCCGCTCAGTTCGTTGGCATGAATTCGGGCCTTCCCTGTGAACCGCCAAAATGAAATAAAAAGCAAACAGCATCCGCACCGACCATCGGCTCACTCTGATTATATATTTTTTATTTGATCACCATTTAGTTATTGCGTCCCCTATATAACATATAGAAGCGTTCACCATGTTTCGCTAACCCTCGCACCATCCCATCCCTCATCACGTTCAGCCATATTAAAAACTGAATCCCCGAAAGGAGCCTCACCATTATGCCGTTTACCGACTACTTTGCCGTCCCGTTCGAGTCCGAGTCCTGCGCCTTCGAAAGACTGATGCAGAAATATGAACCGAAAATTCTAAAAACAGTCAGCCATTATGCCCGTCTGTACAACCGTTATCTATGCCCCGCTGATCACGACGATCTGATCCAGATCGCAAGCTTTGCCTTCTTTGAAGCCAATCAGCATTTTGATATGGCAAAAGTCGATCACGAGAAAAATCCCGAGTCCGTCTTCATCGCCTTTGCCGCCAAGACCATGAGCGGCCGCCTCTCTGATTATCTTCGCAAATACTACAGGACAACCAGCAAAGACTATTCCGTCAGCGACACAGAAAACGATTACGACATTCCCGACGAAACTCATGAACCAATCAACCGACAGATGCTCCGCCTCATCGAAGACTACCTCCCCTGCCTCAGTCCCCGCCAGGCTCTTTACCTCAAACTTACCCTGTTCGATGACTGGGATACCAGGCAAATTGCCGCATCCCAGCAAGTCTCCGAACACACCGTCCGCTCATGGAAAAAAGAACTGCGAAAGAAACTCGCGCCGCTGAAGGAAGAGTTGAAAGTAAGGAGATAATGGATTAATATTCCGTTCTTAAAAACATCTGCATATGATTTAAAGTGCCAGATCAGTAGGTGATTTGCATATAATTATAAAATAAAAATTCGCAGAATGGATTATACTTGATTCTGCGAAATCCTATACCTGATGATTAAGATGAGCACGCAAAATACCGTGTCCGATCACCGCAACTTTAAACTTACTTATTAGTTTTTTCTTTTATGGTTTTCTTAGGTATAACGAATAACTTGCAAGTAATTTAGCGATTCCGTCCTTAGTTTATTACTAATCGTAAATGGATTATTCGCGTTCTTCATTTATTCATTAATTTTTTTATAGAATTCATTAATTGCCTGATTATTATACACTCTATAGTCAAATGACTGAAATTTCATTGATGGATGATCATACAATTTTTTCAAAGCTTTATAGATGCTTTCAGCATCGGTACCCTCCGTAAGCAATCCATAGGTCCCATTATTCAGGACATAGGCATTGGCAACAATGTTCGAAGCAATGATTTTCATTCCAAGCGTCATTGCTTCAAGAAGAACCATTGGCTGACCTTCATAAATAGAAGACAATACAAAGCAATCGCATTGTCGCATAATTCTAAATGGCTGATCAACTTGACCCAATAAGAAGATTTTATCTTCCATACTAAGTTCCGAAATAAGTGAAAGCAGTTCGTTTTTTAAAGGTCCACTGCCTAAAATATAGAGACGAACATTTGAATGTTCCTTTGCCAGTTTCGCAACAGCTTTAATTAATTCTTTTTGATTTTTCTCTGGTGATAAACGTCCCATTGAAATAAAGTTGAAAGCATTGGAGTCAATTTTACCAATAAACTCACCATTAATATCGGTCAATTCGTTTTCATTGATCGTTACTTCATCTTTTTGAATATACCCAATTTTTTCCAAACCGCCCTCATCATACAATTCAAGACTTGTTCCTTCATTTGTCTGAATTTCTTTCCTGACGAGATAATCAGTTGCATCACTTAATAAAGTGACTTTCTCGTTTTTTGTAAATCCTACAGGTTTTGCCCAAGCAAGATGATCGGATTCTCGTTTTGGCTTTACAGAATAATGCACAACTTTTTCCTCAATTGCAACATCAATCAGTTCAGATTCATCAAACGTTCGAATCGCCTGCGCATCTAGCCACCCCAGTGTTTTCTGACCATAGTTACAAAAGTAGAAAATTCCCGCTCTGGTCATGCATTTTTTTGTGATATTTACGATTACTCCAGCAAAATCAGCTGCATTGCACACTTCTTTATAGCCATAGTTCGGGTAGGGTTTATTCCAAATCGTGTAGCGATCCGAATGCTCAACAACTCTGCCATAAAGAGACAGGCGTTCTTCTTCAAGTGTACGATTCGACAAAGCAGTGATCACTTTATGATGTTTTATGTGATTGATCCATTCTCTAGCTGTCCTTTGCAAACGCTCCTTAACATTCTTCGCTTCACCCAGATACTGAATCGAGTTCGCATCCAGCCAGCCCAGTTCTTGATTTTTAACCGCGATCAGGTTGTAAGTTGACGTTGTCGTAATAGCCTCTTCTTTAATTCGCACCAGCACATTCTTTAAAAATTTCACATTGGAAATGCGTGTACACCCCGGAACGTCATATGGCTTGGACCACAAATAGTTATTTCCCGGCCATTGAATCGATCCATAGGCATGGCGTATTCGCTGATCAAGAATTTCATCTTGAAGATAATTAATCCAGCGCTTTTCGATCCAGCCAACATAAATTGAATTGATCAATATCTTGCAGTATTTCGGTTCATCATTTTCCACGGCTTCTGCAATAACAAACACAGAGTCATTTTTCAGAACACGATGTGTCACCGGAGAAGTTTGCGCTATATTGTCCAGCTCCGGCCAAATACTGATTTCCGAACAATTTTTTGTGAATTGAGCATTAAATTTGACCGTTTTAATATGCAGAGCCTCTGCGGTAGATGCCTCTTTCTGTACCCTTAAATTCAGTATTTTCTGAGGATCAATTGTATTCACTGTATAGTCAAATTTGCTCGCAGGAGCATATTGTTTCAATTTTTTCTTGTTCAGTTCCATTGTTGCTTTTGATACACTTAACAGCTTATCAAATTTATCATAAAGTGAAAAAATGCCCCGCAAATTTATTAAGTGAGGATGCCTGTTTCCAATCGTTCGTTCACTGTCTGCTTTAACGTCATTGTGCATAAAACATATCTTTTTTGATGCCTTAGCTTCAACAATATACTTTGCCCAAAAATAGCTGTAACCGCTGAAATCAATGCTGATATCAAACGTTTGATTTGCCATTAAACGATTAACTTCACGTTTATATGCTTTCTTAGGATAAAAAATTTTCAAGTAACCTTTTAAAGAGCGATTCTGTATCAGCTTGTCTCGATAAATCTCGTTCAGTTTATAAATTGGTATCCCTGGTTTGAACAGCATACGCACATTTGGATTGACCTTGTTCAGGTTATTTAGCACTTCAGCGCGACGCGGCGTATTCATGAACAGCGTCACATCATAGTTTTTGTAATCTATATTATTCGTCAGGTTAATAAAACTTGAGGTAATCCCATTGTTCTTCATGCCGCCAGGATAAACCAGTATTTTCTTCTTATTGCTGTTTAAACGGATGATATTGATCCGTTCCGCATGCTTATGTTCAAAAATGTAGGTCACATAGCGTTCGGTTGCATGTCCGTCTTCATAGCTGACAAAACGATCTTTCATTTTCTGATAAGCTTCTTTATACTTTTCCTGGATGTCCTTAACATGCTGAACCAGATCAACTAATTGCCAGACGTTATATGCAGTTGGTCCGGGTAATTGATCCGCCTTAATATACATGCCGCGTTCAGTATCGTAAAGATCTTTATCCCAGCAATAGAAAATGATTGGTTTATCGGTAACCAGATAGTCAAAGAAAATGCTTGAGTAATCGGTGACAAGCAGATCCACAATGCTGAGCAGTTCATTCGTATCAGTGACATCCGGAATCAGTTTTCCCCGCAAATCCTTTTGATCTCTGATTTTCGGATACAGGAATGGGTGCACTTTAATGAGTACGTTATACTGATCACCGAGTTTTTGTTCCAAAAAACTTTGCTCAGCAATGATCTGTTGAATGTTACCTTGGGCGTGATTAACATTTGACCCCTTCCAAGTCGGTGTATAAAGGAAGATCTTCTTGGTTGGATCAATGTGCACATGCATTTTCTTTAATTTCGCCAAAACTTCCACTTTAGACATATTTAGTGTCAAATCAATCCGTGGATATCCACTTTCCAGAATCTCTCCATTGTACAATCCATCCAACTTGTAACTTTTCGCGTACATTTGAGTTGTATGCGCATTTGGGCTCAGAAGATAATGCGTCTCCAGAAAATTTCGAAGTACATTCTGTGAGTGTGCCGGATTCCCAGGAATATCAAATCCCATCGTCTTCAGTGGTGTTCCGTGCCATGTATTAATATATTTCTGGCCCTTTTTAGGTACAAAAAAGGTTTGAAAGGTCGAATTTGTTATTAAAAACTCTGCTTCCGCCAATAGTTTCAAATAGTCACGTGAATTTCGCACCACAAAATGAACATTCGGCAGCGTAGAATATTCTTTCGCCACCTCATTTAGTTCTGGATCACCTTCCGTGATACTCCAAATATGCGTATATTTATTTTCGGGATCATGCCTTAATAAATATTTGAAAATCGCATACGGAGAATCTGTTATGCTGTGGCCATCTCTGCTTTCATAGAGAATAAAGTTCTTTTTAATGGTGGTCAGATCATAATATCTCGCATAAATTCTTCTTATTTTATGATTTTTTTTTAATCCATTTAGAAGTGGACTAAATATAAAACGCAATCTTCTTTTTATAATCTTCTTCAACCTACTCATTCTGTCCATTTCTCCTTTAACGTACATCACGCATATGATAGAGGTCCGCTGAGCAATCATTCATCTACACTCATTGATCACGTCAAAAAAACACAATATCTTAATAATATCTTCGAACAATCTCAAAGTTTTATCAGTATCATTTGTCAAAATACCGCAATGGAATGGAGGTGTCAAGTGTATCAAGACACTGATTCAAACAACTGGTGAGCAGGAAATCCCGAATAAATAGTACTATACCCCTACTGCGAAAGAAACTCGCGCCGCTGAAGGAAGATTTAATGAAGACAAAGTGAGACAATGAATGCTCAAAAATAACACTATACTGTGAAACATACTGTTCTTCATCAGAGCAGTTTTAATCATTTATAACGAGGATTTGGCATGAGTCTGATCTGCTGAAGGGGGCCGAAGGACTTTCGTTTCCGCACTTAAATTCAGCAAGTCAACAGTGCTCTCATTTAAGCTCATACTTTCCGCGATTTTTTAATCTCTGAAAAGCCGTTCGCTTTTCTCACTGACCTATACTTTTGAGATCTTCATCAACCATTCATGAGGGATGAATTTGGCGATCAATCGATAGCATTTATAGACAATGTGCGGTGTATAGATGCCTCGGCCGCGCTTAACTAATTCCAGTGATTTTCTTGTCACTTTCTCCATATCCAGAAACGGCAGGAGATTCACGATACTTTTATGCTCGGATGGACTGGTTGGGTCCGAAAACATTTCGGTTTTCATATTTCCGGGACATAATGCCAAAACGTTGATTTTCCGCTCTTTCAGTTCCTGCCTCAAACCCTTCGTAAAGCTAAAGAGACAGGCTTTTGTCGCGCTGTAAGTAATCATATTGGGGGTAGGAGCGAAACCGGCTACGGAACAGACATTGATGATTCGGCTTCCGGCTTTCATGCGGGGCAGGGTACGATAGATCAGTTCCATCGGCGCTTTCATATTCAATGCAATCATGTTTTCTTGTCGCTTTAAATCAATATCGCCAAATGCACCGCTACCAATCATTCCCGCATTATTTATAAGCAATTCAATTGAAGGGCGCTCTTTCTCCAATGTTTCGCTGAACACTGCGAATGATTCTGTATCCGTCAGATCAAATGGCAGCATCTTAAATCGGGTTTGCGGATAGGCGCGGGCCAATTCTTCCAATTTTTCCGTTCTTCTTGCGATCAGCCAGATTTCCTCTACAGTCTTCTCTCTTTCAACCGTTGCCCTAACGAATTCCCTGCCCAGACCGGCAGATGCGCCTGTTATAATGGCTATTTTCATGACTATCCTCTCCTAGAAAAATCAGTCTATAGTTCTCCCAAGAAATAATCCAAATAGTGATGTGCCTCCTCCTTCGTGATGATATTTTGTTTAAAGAAAATCCACTCAAGAATCAGCAGCATCGTATTACTGTAATGATCGGCCATTAATTCAATGGGGACATCACTTTTATGCGTCTTCAAACATCGATAGAAAATAGACCTCATTTTCTTTTTTAAATAATAAATAAAACTGTTTGTTAAGGTACCCGTCAAGGAATTGTGACGAATGATTTGGTTCAGCAAATTCTTTTCCTTTTGAAGCAAATCAAAGATTCGATCAAAGTATACCGTCAGCAAATCATCAGGGTTCATCGTTGTGAACTCGTCCAAATGAATTTCCTGGCTTAAAACATACCAGCAATAATTAATCAAATCATATTTATCATCAAAATAATTGTAAAAAGTGGCTCTTGGAAAATTACTGATATCACAAAGTTCATTAATTCTGATTTCTTCGAATGATTTTTCAGACAATAAAGAAAACATTGTCTTCGAAAAAGCGTCCAGCGTTCTTTGGGCGCCGCGTGTCACTTTCTTAGATAAATCATATTTCATGGTTGACCTTCCTTACCTGCTCATTTCATTAAAAATGTCTAAACTTGTACATTATTAAAAAGATGAACCTTGCATCAATTTCGAAAACACTTTATCATTCAATTGTGAATTTTGCAAGTGTCTAAATTTAAACAACCATAAAAGGAGCGGGGAAGATGAATTATCCTTTACTCTTTTCACCAATGAAAATCAACCAACTGATCATTAAAAACAGAGGAGTCATGACAGCAATGGGTGTCGGACTGGCAAACGAGGATGGGACAGCCAGTGAAAAATCGCTTGCCTATTTCGCGGAGCGCGCAAAAGGCGGCATCGGCTTGATCATTACGGAATATACACGGATTAACGAAAAAGACGGAGTTGTCTCTGGAAAACAATTATCGATGGCTTCAGCAAAACACGTGAAAGCTTTTAAAAAGGTGGCAGATGCTGTTCATCAGGAAGGTGCAAAAATATTTGTTCAGCTTCATCATCCCGGAAGGCAGAACGTGCCTGTCTTTCCTGCACTATGGCCGATCGGCAACAAATTAGCAAAGGTGATTCCTGGCTACTGGAAGCTTTTTTATAAAATCATGGGAAAACAGAATCGCTCAACGATTAATGACCCGAAAATGGTTCGTTTCATGAATAAATATATGCCACCACTGAAGGCTCCAAGCAATGTTCCCGCTGGATTAGGTTTTTCACCCTTCGGCAACCAAAGAATCGAGCCACTGAAAATCGAAGAAATCAAACACTTAATTAACGAATTCGTTGACGCTGCAGAGCGCGTCAAAGCATCCGGTGCGGACGGAGTCGAACTACATGCCGGCCATGGATACCTGCTATGCCAATTTCTGAGCCCATATACCAATATCAGAACCGATCAGTATGGCGGAAGCCTTGAGAATCGCACCAGAATCATCAAAGAGATCATCTCGGGAGTTCGCACACGCTGCGGCAAGGACTTCCCGATTTCCGTACGTCTGACTGTAGATGAATTTTATGAAAAAATCGGCTATCCGGAAATAGGTATTAAATTGCCCGAAGGCGTTCGCCTGGCAAAAGCCATTGAGCGCTACGGTGCGGATGCCATCAATGTAACGATTGCGAATTCAGATACTCAGGCATTGATCAGTGAACCTGTGAGTTACCCTGCAGGCTGGCGGCAGGATTTAGTAAGGGCTGTCAAAGAAGCCGTCAGCATCCCAGTCATTGCTGTTGGTGTTATCCGAACACCCGAGCAGGCTGAAGAAATACTGGCTTCCGGGACGCAGGACTTTATAGGCCTCGCCCGACCGATGCTCGCAGATTCCCAATGGATGAAGAAAGCGAAGAAGGGTGAATCTGATTTGATTTCACGATGCATTTCCTGTCTGGTCTGTCAGGAATGCTACGAAGAGAACATGACCAAGGGACAGCCTTCCAAATGCGCGGTGAATCCCCGTGCTTGTCACGAAACAGGGTTCCCGCTTGAGAATATCAGAGACGGAAAGAGGCGGAAGGTGGTTATTGTCGGCGCTGGTCCCGCCGGATTAACAGCCGCCAGAGAACTGGCCCAGAGAGATTTTGATGTGACGGTCCTTGAAAAAGAAAATTCAGCGGGCGGTCAGGTAAAATTAGCAGAAGCCCCGCCACTAAAAGAAAAAATCGCCTGGTCATACATCGATTTAGAAAAACAGGCCGTTCATGCCGGTGCTGAGATTCTCTACAGAACCGAAGCCACAAAAGCAAAAATCGCTGCCTATCATCCGCATGCTGTGTTTATAGGAACCGGCGCCTTTGCGTTTAAGCCGGGCATTCCAGGTGCCGATCAGGATTTCGTTTATACAACTACCCCGATTCTGGAAAAGAAACTGGTCTTCAGCAATAAAAGAATTGTAGTCGTTGGCTCAGGCATGACCGGACTGGAAACATCCGAAATGCTTGTCGAGCAAAAAAATCAGGTGACCATTATTGAGATGGCCGAAAATATTGCGCCGGGCGCTTTCGCTCCGAATGTTTGGGATGTCACCGAACGCCTGAAAAAAGGCGGCGTCAAATATATGACGGGCCGGCGCCTTGTTTCAATTAATGACCATACTGTAACCACCGTCCAAAAAAACAATGTTCGAGAAATCATCGCGGCAGATGCCGTGATCTTATCATTGGGCGTGAAAAGCCACAATAAGCTGGCAAAAGAATTAATGGAAACATTACCAAACGTAAAAATCATTGGCGATGCTGTCAAACCCGGACGAATTGCCGATGCCATTCACTCAGGATTCCAGAAAGCGCGGGCATTATAAAAAACACCTGTCTCCCAGCTAATCCGGGCACACTATTTTTATCCAGTTTTGTGAAACAGCGGTTTCGTTACAAAGGAGCCAGAGCCTGAAAGAGTCTCATTGGATTAGAGATTATATATCTCGTCCAGTGTATGACTCCTTTTTTATATGGCTTTGTTAGAATCTGCTGTTACTTTTCATCACTTTTTGCCCCTGTGTCTGCTTGCCACGGGGTGTACCCGCAGGCCTCCTCAAACAATCAAAAATCAGCGTTGCCAGTTCCGCAAAGCGACATGCCCATTGCCTTTGGTCAGAAGAACAACATTAGATTTAAACATAACTTTTTATAAAAAACACTTAACTTTCACCTTAGATTCGCACCTCTGAAACCACTCCTTTTCAGCTATGACATTAATCACCCAAATTGTTCAGTTTTTGTCTATTTTTATAAATTAGAATAAAAAGACAAATCATCATGAGCGTTTATTTTCACAAAATGACAGATGCAGGAACACATAGAAAAGGAGGAAAGAAATCATTGCTCACTTATTCGGCAGTCGGTTTAAAAGAGATGACAGTCGCACAATTGCAGGATGAAAACAGGCAGCTGGAACTCCAGATACTTGCGCTTAAGAACGAGCGAGCCCGCGCGCGGGCCCGCTATGAAGAGACGATAAAAAAGCTGCAGGCAACACGTGAACATCTCCTGCAGATTGAGCGCGGAGTCGATCACTTTCCAAAGGACATCTCAAAATGAACATAGAGATCTGGCGAAAAAAGGGACAGCTCTCAAGACTCGATACAGAAATCACAGCGAACAGAGAGAAAATTCAGCAGCTAACGATTGAAAACAACGAGAACAAACAACAGCAGCGTTTGCATGTGCAGGAATTGCAGGCTGAAATTGAAGCCGCCTATGAACGCATTGAACAGAAACTAAGCGAGGAGCCGCATAAATGGACGCTGATCAAGCAATGGATTCGGAACAATGCGAACGCTGATCCGCCTGATTTTCCGCCGTTGCGGATTGGTGAACGGCTCCTGCTCCTCGGCCTGATCAATGCCAGGCAACTGAACAAGTGCCTGGAAGAACAGCGGATTCATGGCGGCAGGCTCGGCGACATCGCGGTGCGTTTCGGTTACGTGGACCGCTCACAGATACAGGACATTATTGATCAATCGTTCAAACGTCTTCTCCTGGGCGAACAGCTAGTGCGTGCCGGATACCTCAAGCGGGATCAACTGGAAGAAGCACTGCGTGTTCAGCAATCCGTCGGAGGAGACATTGGTTCAATCCTGATCTCGATGAACCTGATTACGCCTGCACAGCTCACAGAAGCACTTGCCGTCCAAAATCAGACGGGAAGGCTCATGGCTTATAACAAGCAGGAGGTCATGAACGCCAAGCTTCCCGAAGCTGTCGCGCAGCGATTTAAAGCCATTGCAATCAGACGATCCGTTGATCAGTGTATTATCGCTGTTGACGCACTGCTCAATGACGAAGCGATCCACCAGCTTGCCCAAATCATCGATACTCCGGTCACCCAGGTACTTGCCTCCCCATGGGAGATGGAACTCCTCTGGGATCAGATTTATCAGGAAGAACAGCTTCATGAAAGCACGGAAAAATTAAAAAAAGAACAACCGGAAAATTCAGCCAGTCAGACATTTACTTTTGCACAGATCATCTGCATGATCGTGATCGGAATCGTCATTGCCGCCGCTTTGTTATGGAACTGGTTTTATACGCTTGTCATCATTAATGTTGTCATTCAGCTGATGTACTTCTCGATGACGGTTACAAAGTTCATCATGATTCTCTATGGAACAAAAGAAAACGCCCAGATTCGCTTTAACGCGAAACAGATCCAGGACATTGATGAGCGTGCACTCCCGCTGTACACCATTCTGGTTCCCATGTACAAAGAAAGCAATGTCGTTCCGCAGTTAGTCCACAATCTGGATCAACTGGATTATCCCAAAAACAAGCTGGACATTCGGCTGCTTATCGAAAAAGATGACATTGAAGCTCAGGAAGTGATTCAATCGCTTCATTTACCAAGCTACTTTCAGATGATTATCATTCCTGAAGGCCAGCCGAAGACCAAGCCGAAAGCCTGCAATTACGGACTTATTCGCGCCAGAGGAAAATATGTGGTGATTTATGATGCTGAAGATCGTCCCGATCCTGATCAACTGAAAAAAGTGTTTCTCGCCTTTCAGCAGAGCCCGGAGCATACCGCCTGCATTCAGGCAAAACTGAACTATTTTAACAGCAGGCAGAATCTGCTGACAAAGTTTTTCACGCAAGAATACAGCAACTGGTTTGAACTGCTGCTCCCGGGCATTATGCAGATCAATATTCCGATACCGCTCGGCGGGACATCCAATCATTTTAAAACGGATGTACTTAAGAAACTCGGTGCCTGGGACCCTTATAATGTGACCGAAGACGCTGATCTTGGCATCCGGTTATATAAGCAGAATTATACGACCCGGGTCGTCGACTCACGCACATTGGAAGAGGCGAACAGCCGGTTCATGAACTGGATTCATCAGCGTTCACGCTGGATTAAGGGCTATATGCAGACTTGGCTGGTGCACATGCGCCATCCAATTAAACTTCATCAGGAACTTGGGATCAAGGGGTTCTGGGGCGCGCAGTTCATGCTTCTGTCCTCGCCGCTTCTGCCAATGCTGAATCCGATTTTCTGGTCCTTGCTCGTTCTCTGGTACGCGACGCATGCCGGATGGATCACCGCATTCTTTCCGGGCATCATTTATTATTTAGCGGCCGCCCAGCTGATTCTCGGCAATTTCCTTTTTATCTACACGAACATCGCCGGCACCTATTGGGTCGTTCATGAACTGTACCGGAAAAAAGAAACATGGCTGTCCTACGGTCTCGTGCGCTATGCCCTGCTGACACCAATCTATTGGGCGATGATGAGCATCGCTTCAATAAAAGCGCTCTGGCAGCTAATCAGGAAGCCTTTCTATTGGGAGAAAACCGTGCACGGTTTCGATCAGGAGCGCTATGACACAACGAAAAGCAACAGTCTATAAATAAGGGAGGGAAGCACTATGGACATAAGCGTGATCATTCCGACTTTTAATGAAGGAAATAACGTTCGCATCATTGCCAAGCGCATAGAAGAGGCACTGCAGCCAACCGGTAAGTCGTTCGAGATTCTCTTCGTCGATGACAGCACAGACAACACTCCGGAACTACTCGAGCAGCTAAGTAATAAGGACCCTTTTGTCGATTATCTTCATCGGACGAACAGGCGGGGACTGGCAACCGCAGTCACAGACGGACTTAAATGCGCTCTCGGTGATAACCTTGTCGTCATGGATGCCGATCTTCAGCATCCTCCTGAACTGATTCCTGCCATGATCGACAAACTGAGTGAGGGCTTCCAAATGGTGGTCCCTTCACGGTTTGTCCCGGGAGGCAGTGACGGCGGGCTTAACTTCTATCGGAAGTTTGTATCCTGGACAGCCCGAACAATCGCCCGTCTGGCATTAAAAAGGCTGCGGAAAATCACCGATCCGACGAGCGGATTTTTCGCCGTAAAACGATCCGCCATTCAGGGAAACGTCTATCATCCCATCGGCTGGAAGATCATGATCGAACTGATTGTCCGTGCCCATATTACATCCATTGCGGAGATTCCCTATCAATTCCACGCAAGAGATCTCGGAAGCTCAAAAATGAGCGGAAGTGAACAGTTACGCTATTTAATTCACCTCGCGCGATTGGTGATGATCAGCGAAGAAGACCGCAAATTCTTTTCATTTTGTGCCATTGGCTTAAGCGGTGTGATCGTTAATCTGGCCATATATAAAGTAATGCTGCTCTTGAGAAGTCCGGTTGTGCTTGCTTTTATGCTCTCCTCCATCATCAGCATGGCGTCCAACTATGTGCTAAACAGTACCTTAACCTGGAAATCACGATCCGTGCGTCAGGCAAACCGGCAAATGATCCAGTTTCTTCGTTATGCCGCAGTTGCCGCCGGTGGTCTGTGTATTTCGAGCGGTTTTCTGTCCTTTCTCTACTACATGATTCACTTTCGTCCAATGTTCAGTGGTTTATTGGGAATCGTGACCGGAGTGATCTGGAATTATGTGATGAATGATCGATGGACTTTCTCTCCTAAGAAAGCAAGTGTACCTGCAAATACGGTAGAAACGGTGGCGCAGCATGTCCAGAAATAAGCATATCCCCTATTATTTTGGTTCGATACTTTTTATTCTTGAACTGTCCTTTGGAATCTGGATGGCCCATTGGAACCATTTTATCCCGGGTGACGCTGTCAGCCGCGTTGCTAATAGCTATTATGTCCTGTTCAGCCGAGATCCGCACCTCGGCGCAATTGGTTTCGTCTGGAATCCATTGCCCAGCCTGCTCACGATCCCGATCCTGCTGCTGAACCCATGGTGCAAAGTGCTGGCCTCCGAAGGAATTGCCGGTATTATACTTACTGCTTTATTCGCAGCATTTACCTCCGTGCTGCTTTTTAAAGCCCTGTTGCGCAGAAAGCAGCCGTTCCTGTTCAGCTTCGCCTTTGTGCTTTTATTCTCATTCAACCCCTTTCTTTTTCTATATGGTTCCAACGGTATGAGCGAGATGCTCTTCATCTGTTTCATTATGTTCTGCATCATTGCCTTTACCGACTGGCTGGATGAAAAGCGCAGTGTTACGTCGATGATTATGATTGGTTTTGCACTCGCCCTTGCCCTGCTTACCCGCTATGAGTCCGTCGTATTCGGTGCGGCTTTGGCGCTCTCGCTTTTTATCATCATCTGGAGCAGGCGGAGGAAAGGCGAAGCCGCGCATTATGGAATCGCCTATACTTATAATAAATGGGAAGCCAGTGAATGGATCGCCCTCCTGCCCGCCCTTTATACCGGAATCATCTGGATGGCGCTCAACTGGGCCATTATGGGTGATGGCCTGTTCTTTTTGCGTTCCAATTATTCCAATCTGGCGCAGTCTGAAGGATTGAGTAAAAATCCAACCATTGGCCCCGTCATCGGTGACTATGGAAATACCCTCCTTTTCGTCGCCGAAAGGAGTCTCCCGTTTCTTCTTCCTTTCCTTGCCGTACTCATCATTCGTATTTTGAGGCGGCGGGTTTTCAAAGCAGGTTTTCTCTGCCTGTTCTTCTTATTGATGTCGATACCGCTCATGCAGGTCTACATGCTACATAAGGGGGCATCATACGGATGGCTGCGTTTTTTTGTCTATCCCTTCGTCATCACACTCGCCTGGCTTCCTTATGAACTTCAGAAACTGAAAGAACAGGCCAGACGCCTTTATATACTCGGTGGCTGCATCACGCTGATCCTCTTAAGTGCTTCCGCCTATACAACGGGCTACGCCATGAATAATGAGCGTCTGTCGCCCGAGGAATATCAGGCGATTCATTATAAGAAAAGTGCCACATACGCAAGTAACCTGCTGTCACAGAAGATCGCCGAAGATCTCGACGATCGCTTACGCATGGACAGCCATGCCTCATTACTTCTCGATTCATTTAATGGATTTCAAATCATACTCGACATGGATCAGACGAAGCAGCTGATCATCACCAGCGATCTCGATTTTAAAAAGAAACTGAACGATCCGGTCAATGAACATGTGACCTACATACTCGTACCGAAACCAGATGGAGTCGCCGCACTTAATGCCGTTAACGAACGCTATAAAAGCTTCTATGAGCAAGGGGCAGACTTTGCCAAATTAGATAAAACGTACAGTGATCAATGGCGGCTGTATCGGGTGGTTAAGCCAATGAATGAAAATGAGTGAGCTGGAGGAACACCTGCCGGATGATTAAACGAAAACAGCTCCCTCATCAAACAATCAGAGTGCTTCCCGATGCGCCACACAATAGTTGGGAACGATCCGGGATAAGCTCGCAGCAGACAACACTCACGGATCGCTGTCATTAGAAAACCTGGCTTTGCCAAGCCTCTGGCGAAGGCAAAGCCGCCGTCGCACTTATACTATTTTCTTTAAATTTATATACTTTCTTATAGTATGAAAACAGCCGGGGCCTTCAGGCGGCCACCGGCATTTTATATTTTCTATTGAATTTTGGAATTTGATCACCGCTGCCGGTGGACTGGAGTAAATCGCTTGCTTTAAGGCGGAATTTTTCTATGGGTAATTGCATGTTACGTTGATCTTGCTTTCTTCTTCAGTGTGCGGATTGCGACATCATGTTCGCCAAGCATTTCAAAGATAGCCGCTTGATTTTCGAGCATTTTGTCCATCGATTTCTGATTGAGGTCTACCTTTGTATTGATCTTCTTGACATAGCCATGCAGACTGTCGACATCACTGCTCAGTGCCACCAGTTTCGCATCCGATACTTCCTGGCGGTCATACACTGCTTTAAGGACACGGTTTGTTTCATTGAGCTGTTCCTGCATCAGATCCTGCTTTTCTTCCAATTGATCCATGCGTATTTCTATCTGATCCATGCGTGATTCTATTCGATCCATGCGCGTTTCTATCTGATCCATGCGTGATTCTATTCGATCCATGCGCGTTTCTATCTGATCCAGACGCGCCTCTACTCGATCCAGACGCATTTCCAGATGATCGAACCGTGCGTCCATGCCTGTCAGCTTGTCTAAGATTTGCAGAAGCACTTTTTCGCTCATGCGTTTTCCTCCTTTCACCAAAAGTGTTCAAGCCATGGCACCTGTCCATGGTTGTACATCCAGTATAGCAAAAATACAACTGGATCTATAAATTGTGTGAGCGAAATTCGCCGATTTGTCAAAGTTCAATTTACACAGTAAACTTAGCCTTAATTTTATATCGCATTGCATAATTACCCATCAAAAAGGCGCTTCCTGCAGTGTATCTGACCACATCAAATAATGTACAGCTTGACGCTGTAAATTGTGCAAATACAGACAAGGCCTGCACGCAAGCAGAAACAGAGCATTTGCCCGATTCATCGATTCTGTTTTTGTGAAAAAGCGACTGATGTCCTGATCATATCTTTCAGTATTGCACGATCAATATCCGCAAGCTTATTCACATAGATACAGGCTTTTCCCCGCGTATGCTTGCCAAATTTCTGTGCAAAGTGCTCATAATCGTTGTTTTCCATCATCAAATACAGGCTGATCTTCGCTTTTCGGGGAGAGAACCCGGTAAGCGGGGCATCACCTTCATGTCCGGACGCGTACTTATAATGATACGAGCCAAATCCGATAATGCTCGGCCCCCACATTTTCGCTTCATACCCGGTGATCTCAGTGAAAAGATCAAGTAACCGATACGCATCCTCACGTTTTTTCAGATTTTCCACCGATTCAATAAATTCAATGACACTATTATCGGTCTCTTTTGTTTTTGGTTTGTAACTCATGTCCATCACCTCGCTCATTTTCTCGCAGGTCACATGAAAATGCCCTATTCTACATTTTAAACGAAGACGCAGGAGCATGGATAATGCGAATTGTCAAAAGCATTATCTTTGTACAAATCATTCGATTCAGCTTCATTCCCTGCGGATACCGTATGGAAAGGTGTCATTGCGTCCAAATTTGCTCTGAACTGTTGAAATGAATAGACAATTTAGAGTTAACGCGCTCAATGCTGAACGGTTCATTTCAGGAGTAAAAACTTTTCCTCTAACTGGAACAGATGTATGTTCCCTGGCACCCACTGCTGAACAGCTATCTAATAGGCCTGTCGGCAGGGTATTTCTTGTCGCATGTTGTCGACAACCCCCTTATCAATAAAATTCTATTGCTTTTTCAGGAGTTTCGGCCGTGTTCAAGAATTGATCACATTTTGTATACTAGAAACAAACCAAAATAGTTTATCTCTTCACGCAAAAACTACTCCTATTGCCACATCACATTTCCGCGTACCCTCAATGTCTCTTATTTGCGAAGGTGATTCAATGAGAATAAACAGGGATGGCTCAGGCTCCGCCAGCGATACACAAACCTATAATGCCGAGTCACTGATCGAGTCGGCAAATGCACATGCCAAACACTACCAGACGTTGCGCGATCAATTCCATAACTTGCAAACCACATTCCGGCAGATTGCAGGACTCGGCTCTGATTTTCAAGGTCACGGAGCCGATGCACTCAAGGCATTCTACGCTGCCCAGGTGAACGTCGTCGACGCCTGGTTACGGCTGATTGACAAAAAGATTGCCTATTTCCATGGCATTGCCGGTACCATCGAAGATAAAAATCTTGGCAGTGGCACGCAAGTTCATGTGCCCTTCTTGAACGAGGACTTGTCCATGGGCTATGCACGTTCCAAGGAAATGGTACGCGAGCAGCGGAATGGCATTGCCAAGATTCTAAGCAGTATTTCCGATCTTGTACCGATCAATGCCTTCTCAAGCCATGACATCGATCAGGCATTGGATGCCGCTGACAAAAAACGCGCGCAGATGGTTCTCAACGTTCAGGATCTCGATCAGTCCTTGACCAACGAATACCGTCAAATCGCGGATGATCTGCCGCACATTCAAGCCCTGTATGGGGAACTCATCAATGCGACCCGCCAAGGCGCAAACGTCCAACCGATGCATTTCAACGTCACCGCCTATCACGACAGCAAAATCTATCAGGCTCAGGATGGAATGCAAAAGGAAACACAGAAGTATCTGGAGATCAAAAAGCAGCAGGAACAAGCGCGAATAATGACTGCCGAAGCCTGCCTGCCCCCTGATGTTCGTATGCATTTTTTAAATGATCGAATTAATCGTGGGATTACACAAGGCTTAATTGACACGGGCAAAGATGTCGTCTATGGATTTATCGATATGGCCCGAGATCCTCTAAAAGCCGCGGCAAACACGGTTATGGCACTATGGAATTGGAGACAAACTTCAGCACTTATCGCCCAAGCGATCGCTGAGTCCTATGACAAAGATATGGTTCATGGGGATGCTTATACACGATCAAGATGGATCAGCTACGCATTCGCCACGCTGGTCACCTCAGTTGCAGGAACCAAAGGCGTCGATAAAATTGGTAAAGCTGCCAAGGCCGGAAAAATAGGCAAAGCCGCCAGCAAAGTACGCAGGGCAACAAAAACAACACTGGCAAAGCACACTGAATCAATGAATAATAAACTTAATGAATGGAGCACTCCTCTATTTCCCCGCACACAATTTGCGAACGGTACGATTCCTTACAATGTTATCGATGCAAGGGGATTGAGAAGCAAATTGCAGAAGCTGCCCGATCGTGATGACTCGCTCACCAATCAAGTTGATCATGTGACGGACTTGATACAGCAAGCGTCGACGAGAAAGGTTGAAAATTCTGGGCAAGAAACGAAAAGCAGTAAACCGAACAAAAATGACCGACTAGTAATTACTCATCCTCTGAGTCAAGAAAATATAAAACACATTCAAAACAGGCATAATATCAACATATTAAGAAGACAAATCAACTATCTAACTGATGCTCAATTGAAAAAAATAATTAATAATAGATTATTTTTTAATCCTAAATGGAGTATGGAGGAAATAAGTAAGTATTCGGAGATTGCTTACAATGATTTGTTACGTCAGGGCAAGACAGGCAATTTAATCTATAAGATAAATGGTGAAATTTTGAATTTATATATTCATTCTGATGGTACTTTTGGTACAGTGTATGGAAGTCATAAGTTCACTGTTCAAGAAATTAGAAACATCCACAATTAACCGGAGGGATCAAAATGTTTCACATAAACTATAAGATATTTAAACATGTAGTAAACGAAGTAAATAAGCTTAGGGGGGCAGATGGATACTTTCAAATACAAATTGGTAATGCAGAGTATGGTCTAATGCTCACAGAGGACGTAGATGCTTTTTCTGTTTCAGTATACTGGTGGTTTATCTATTTTTTAGAAGCACTGTACCTTATTCAAAGGGAAAATCAGGTATACATAAGTGATATCGAAACACCTCATGTATGGATTGAGCTAAAGAGAACAAGCAATGATAAGCTGCTAATTAGTGAAGCCCATGCAACTAAGCCTGAAGGAATCCATGCCGTTGTCTGCACTATTCCAAACAAAGTGACTTATCCTTCTTGGAGCGGAAGGCTTGTATTATTCACTGAATTTAGAGATGAGCTATTAACAGGTTCATTCAACTACTTAAATGATTTATATAAAATAAACGCAAAAAATCACCCCAATCTCATAAAATTGAAAACATTAATAGACAAGGTGGAAAAATAAGAAGTAAAATCTTATAAAATAGAATTAGAACGAAAGATCATGAAAATAACGATTCTGTTTTTTTTACAGGCGGGGTGAAGGGAACATATAGTTAGTGAAATCGAGCAAGCGTTGGGGGGTAGCTTTGCCACAAAACTATAAATGGTTTCTATTAAATTATGGCAGCAGTGGCATATTGAGCACTAACCATATTGGAGTGGCTGAAACAAATCGTCCCGTTGCAGTGATTGCTACCAAAAAGCATCCAAGTTGGTCTGTGCTGTGATTTACAGAATATGAAGGCTTTCCAGGGAAAAGAAATGGATTAGATTTTGACGGATTTGTTGAACTCAAAATGATAACGATGAAAATAATGACTTTATTGAATCAAGTATTGCCTGGTTTGTTTGCACTATTGAAATCGATGACTTTGTAGAGCCATGCAAACCTAGTAGAGATTTCATCAAATCTTACACTGGGTTTAACGATATGCTAGAAAGCATCCTTAACCGTGCAATTGGTTAAATTGATAATTTCAGTAAATAAATAACCCGCATCCAGTCAAAGAGGTGGGCTATTTGACGCTTACGGTGTGGATTATTTTGACGCTTACTTTAAATTTAATGTTGCTTCTCTGGTCAAAGAAAGAAAATGTGAGGTTTTCCTATTGTTACTGCCATCTCCCAAACCCAATGCGATCATCCAGAGGATAATCAACCAAATAGAAATATCAGGAATAACTGATCATAAATGAGGGCTTAGCAAATAAAAAACCGAGGGATCAACCTCGGATAATTTTCACTAAAGGGATATCGCTGAATTTCAAAAATTTTTCTGAGTATTTTGATTGGGTGAATCTTTGAACTCTGCTGCACGCTGTGATTTAGGTTCTATTAGTGCGGCGATCCCCTTGCCGCAATTCCCACAAAATTTCTGATCGGGCCTCAATGTATGACCACAGTTTTGACAAAAACGATCAGCCATTTGGAATCACCTCTTAGAGGAATCAGTTTTCACTTTTACTGAGTGTTTTATGTCCGACAATTTTCAACGTACCGGGGGCAGTTTGTTTAACTGAATAATTGCTTTTTAATGTGAAATCCTTGTCAACTTCATTGTTATCATCGTCATAATAATATTCGTTCCAATCTTCGGTAACATCGACGCTAAATGTATCCGAATCTTTATAGGTTGATTTATCGATGGTAAACGATTGATTGGATTCTGTAATTTCTTTATCGCCAAGGTTTTCAATGCTTTTCATCTCAGATTTGGTAAAATCCGAACCTGTTTCGTAATAATCGGAAACTTCGTCGGTAGCCTGGTTGGAGATTGCGCTCCCCAGTGAGTCAAGATATTGCTGGAAAAAGAATTCCAGCACATCGCGATTTGCCTCACTATCGGCATCTTCCTGATCAAGCGAATAAAAGTCTTCACTATCGGCTTCTTCAAAATAAAGTTCTACGCCTTCCTGAGCATCTTCCAGTGTTAATGTGCCATCGTCATAATCCGAATCATCTTTTGTAATTGTTACCGTATCGCTCTTGATTGATTTTCCATTAACTGTATAGACTGCATAAAAGGATGGAGTATCGTTTTTTTTGAAAGGTCCGACCGTCGTATGCTCTCCGAGTTTCTTGCCTGTATCCTGATCGTTCATAAAAAGCTCGGCACTTGGTATGTTTGCAGTAACAGGAAGATAAATGGCGGTGAAATCAACTTTCCCCGATGAAGATACAAAAGCAAATGATTTTGATGTATTAATATCCTTGGATTTACCGACAAGCGTATAATAACCGGGAATGACAGCATCTAACACAACTGTCTCCGGTGAATCACCGGAAGCCTTGTCTGCCGTTCTCGTCTTTCCAATGCCTTTGATACCGACCTTCATTCCTTTTAAGTTGGTAACCGCTTTGGGATGAACCACTTTGGTGCTGATTTCATAGTTGTCGAAAAGCAGAAATTTCTTTCCGTGCTTCTTCAACCGGTATAATGCAGTAGAACCATTAGGCTGTTTGCCAGAGTGCCCGGCACTGCTTTCCATTGCACTCAATGATGCCGAATACGTTTCAGGATATTTCTCAAAAAGAGAAAGCATGGCTTTCGCCTGTTCATCGGTCACTTTGGTGTTCTCATTTGTATGAATCATTGAAGCTAACTGATGTGCCTTATGATCACGCACCGCATTTTTAAAAGACTCGACCGTTCTCTGCGGATCAGCCAATACCTTTCCCGTATAATATAAACCAGCTAGTAAGATTGCGATAATAATGATTGGAATGTAGATGCGTTTACGAATAGTTAACGTTCTTGCAGAGGTTTCTGCGTAGCGAGTCGGGGGACTTTGCTGAGGCACGGGGGCAACTTCAGCTTGAGCTAATGCTGCAGCCGGTTCATTCTCTGACACTTGTACGGCTGGATGGCCGCAATTCGTGCAAAATTTGGCCCCATCCTCAAGAACTTTCCCGCATTGTGTACAATGTAATGCCAACGAGACTCAACCTTCTTTCATAATAGTTGGGTAAATGATTAAAAACCGGGGATATTTGATATATTGCTGATCAAACTCCAAATATATGACTTTAATGCAAAATAGATTACGATATTATAGACAGAGTGACAGATCAACGCCAGATAAAAAGGATCAAGGACCGCTTCCTTGCTCAGTTTATACATCGTGAAGAAAAACATGACTTGCACGCCAATAGAAACAATCACCAATGCCCCAAAAAAGAGATTTAAATTCAAATACGAAAGCAGGAATAGTAACACTGAACCAACGAATAATGGAACACTCATCGAACCAAATTCTTCAATGATTGTACTATATGATACATCCGCTTTGGCAACCTTCAGACAGAGGTACATGATCAGCGCATAAAATGCAAGACTTGCCGCCAGTGCAATGATCCACTTCACAGTCGTCTCAACACCGAGTATTTTAGAATTATCAAATGCTGTGGATGCGATGCTGCCCAAACCTAATGAACCACCGATCGAACTGCTTAAATTGTGAACTAACTGATTAAGTGCGTGAACAATGGAAATCGGCAGTAAAACGGAAAACAAAATAAGCGAAATAATTCCATTCTTCAACTGGTTATCGTAGCTGCCCGGAGTTCTCAATGCCTCTTTTACATAAGTCCAGAACTCGGAGAACCCACCCGTACTAATTGTCAATCCACCTTTTGCTGATGTTGCTGCCGCAGTTTCTTCCTGCACGCGGGACGTGGATTCGGACGATTCCACATTGAGCAATTGACCACAGTTTCGACAAAACTTAGCATGCTCGTCATTTTCTGTGCCACATTTTGAACACTTCATTTCCAATCCTTCTTTCATAGGTTGTTAGAACTACTAGTCAAGTATATCATTTATTTGTAAAATTTGGATGTTTTTACTAAACTGATTATATAGTTCTTTAATTACCGATAAATTTCATAGAATATTATTTTTTCAAACAAAATTCAGCGATTGTTAATTGTGTAATGCCTTTTAAGCATCTTCCAATCATTACTAGAACAAGCGTACTTTGATTCATCATAGGCAACACCAATGGTCAAACGCTCCCACAAGTACTGCATCAAACTGTTTATCCAAGAAACCATAGATTTCGGAGGGCTTTTTTATGAAAAAGATAAGCGCAATCATTCTGG
>NZ_JAMAST010000022.1 GCF_023336505.1 Sporolactobacillus mangiferae
GCATCACTCATAAATTTTGCCTCCTAAAAAATTACTTTTTTTCAAATACCAACCCGATTAATTTATAACAATGATTGTTAATTTATTCTCTATACAGTACACTCCGCATGGCAAGCGCTTACATTTATTATTAAACACTATTATCAGTAAGTACACAATAACAATTTCAAAGACAAAAAGTATCAAATAAACACAAACACAAATTTAATAATATTAAAAACAAATAAAATAAATCAGAACAAACATTTTTATTGGCTTAATCATCCAAAAAGAAGAAAGAGACTACATATCAATTTACCGAATCTTCATTGCCTTATTCAAAATTCACGATAAAGCGCTATAACAATTCGATTTTGCACAACGGCAGCGATGGCGTGAGCACAGACAAGCAAATGAACAATTTTCTTTGCCATGCGAGATTAGCGATTACTATAAGATTCCGAAAAAAATTTTGCGTATCATAAATTTTGATTTTGGGAAAAATAATGAAACATAAGGGGGAGCAGAGCATGCTGAGTATTGGTCTGTATATCAGTTATTTTTTGATGCTTGCATTGTATTTAACGGCCATACAGATGCAGTGGAACTCAGTTGCTGTATTGCTGATCTATGCTTTGATTATTTTTCCAAGCGTTATTCCTTTTCTCATTATCATCGTCGATCAACGCAAGGAAGAACAAAAGAAAGCAAAGCAGACAGAGGAAGAAAATCGCCGTTAGAGAAAAGCAGGGCATTGCTGCGGGCGGTTCACAGGACTCCTCAGACAAGCAGGATTCTGCGGGTTCACGCCCTCAAGCAAATCATGAATGATTTTATCGTCATTAAAAAGCAGGTGCCTATTTTGTTTTTCAGAAAAAGAAAGATCAAAAAAGAAAATCCAATACAGGCAGAGTCAGTTAGCGATCTTTGGCTGAGATTAGAGAATGTTCCGGATTTTATTCATTTCAAGCATAAAGGCGAACATTTTCATTGCTGGGTTTCGTTCATCCAGACTCTCGCTGATGTCGAGTACCTTCACCGGGATGTCTTTCCTTACCTGTACAGCGATAAAGTGCACAGTCTCGCGGATGTTCAGCAGCAAATACCGATTGAACGCATGATTCGGACAAAGGATATGGCCGTGATTCAGGCCAAACTCTTTGAAGGGTACACGATTATTCAGGAATATGAACGCGAAGCGGATTGTCTGATTATCCCTTCAGTGAAGATCAAAGGCAGACAAATAGAGAAATCGGAAATTGAAACCAGTATTATCGGTCCCCGTGAAGCTTTTGTTGAATCAGCTGACGCAAATATTAACTTAGTGCGTAAGCGAATCCCGATCCCTCAGTTCAAGTTCGATGAACTGCACATTGGCAAAATTTCAAAGACCCGTGTCTGCGTTCTGTATATCGACGGCATTGCGAATAAAGACAATATCAATACCGTTAAGCAGAGAATACGTGACTTAGAAGTTGTCAGTATGATCGATGCAACGATGCTTGCCCTTATGATCAGCGATAATAATAATTCCATTTTTCCTCAGTATATTGACACGGAAAGACCTGATCGCGTGGCAGGCGCTTTATACGAAGGGAAAATTTCCGTTATTATTGAGGGATCGCCGAACGCGCTGATTCTTCCGGCATCCATTATCGAATTTTTTGCGGCATTTGATGATTATTTTTTAGTCTGGCCGATCGCAACCGCCTATCGTTTGCTGAGGCTTTTTGCCATTGGCTTTTCGTCGGTCGCTTCATCTATTTACGTAGCCATACTCACCTACCATTATCAGCTGATTCCGGACAACTTAATTCCCAGTCTGTTTACTTCACGCACGGCCGTTCCCTATGCCCCATTTGTTGAAGTCCTGGTTATGGAGTTTATGATTGAACTGCTCCGAGAAGCGGGCGCGCGGCTGCCGACAAAAGTGGGACAGACAATCGGTATCGTAGGTGGTATTGTCATTGGTACGGCATCGGTACAGGCCGGGGTTGTCAGCAACTTTCTGTTAATTATTATCGCATTGTCTGCATTATCTGCATTTATCACGCCCAATTATCGAATGGCAACGACGATTCGCTTTATTCGTTTTCCATTTATTCTTTCAGCTCAGCTGCTTGGATTACTTGGGATCTCACTCTGTTTTCTTATCTTTGTCTCCCATTTAATTAAATTGACCTCCATAGGCCGGCCGTACATTGAACCCATCTATCCCACTCGTGTAAGAGATTTAAAAGATACCTTTATTCGCTTGCCACTGAATTATCAAAATGAACGTCCGCTCTTTCTGAGACCCGGTGATTCAAAGCGATTTAACAGTCACCGTGCCCATCAGAAAGCCGAGGTAAAGAAATCAGAGCTGGATAATTAATAATGGAGATCAATTATTGTGACAAAGGATACAATCAGCAAAGCCTTTCAATTAAGTCCGATCAGTGCCTTTTTCCTGACCTTTTCATTGCAGCTGGGGTCGGATTTCTTAAAACTGCCTCAGCCCCTGATTGATCAGGCCGGTCAGGACGCATGGATCGGTGTTCTGATCAGCGGGTTTGCAACCATGGGGATTCTATGGTTTATTTTCCGACTGCTTGATCATGAAAAACCGTATGGAAGAACCGATATTTTCTCAATTCATCGGCGACTGTTCGGCAAAAAAGCAGGAGACGTTCTGAATTTTATTTTAATGGGACAGGTGCTGCTTTTTTTAGTTTGCTTATTATGCACTTATTCAGAAATTTTTCAGGTATGGCTTTTTCCAAATCTGTCCACTCTGGAATTTTCAATCATTATCTGCATTATCACCGGATACGTTGTATTGGGCGGTATTCGTAATATCGGGGGACTTTCCTTTCTCTACTTTCTTTACATGATTCCAATCTTTCAATCACTGAACTTTACGGTTCCCTATCTTCGGTTTTCGAACCTGCTGCCAGTGTTTGATCATTCTCTTTCCGCAATCATGGAGGCTTCCTACATGGGAGCAAAACTGTATCTTGGCTTTGAGCTTGTCATCTTTTACTACCCGTTCTTTGGACAGCCAGATAGGGCGAGAAAATGGGCCTATCTTGGTGTGCTGACCAGTATGATACTCTATTTGAATCTGACCATTGTCGGGACTGCTTTTGCGACTCAGGGAGCATTGACCCGCACAATCTGGCCGTTTATGGCTCTGCTCAAAACACTGCAGATTCCTTTTTTCAATCATGCCGAGAAACTGGCAACTTTGTTCTTCGTTTGGAGCCTGATTCCGGATGTATGCGTATGTACATGGATACTGACACGCGGACTTAACTTCTCATTTCCGTCGATGAAACAAAAATATTTTATGATCGCAGTCCTTATATTAAGCGTTTTACTGACATGCTCTCTTCAAACCGGAAACCAAATAAGAATGATCAATCAGCTGTTCGGATTGACCGGCACTGCGATTGTCTATATTTATCTTCCTCTTCTTTTTCTTTATCAGTGGTTCCATAAAAAAGTGAGGGAACAGCATGAAAATTAAAGTTTTCTTTTTGCTTATGCTCATTCCGCTTTTAAGTGGATGCCTGCCTACCAGTACACTTGACCAGGTGTTAATGGTTGAGGGGGAGGGGTTCGATTACCTTGGAAACGGAAAAATTATGGGCACCGTCGTCATCCCCAGCTTTGAACAGGGCGCCTCCCAGAACGGACAGGGGGGAGGCATGCAGTCAATCTCTTCTACAATTCGCAGTCTGTCCGGAGTAACCTATGATGGCAAATCGTTAGCCGATAAATTTCAATCAGAAGGACAGGAAATTTTGCGCGTAGGATCGATGAAAACAATGATTTACGATAAAAAACTGGCGAAATTCGGTCTGAAGAATCAGTTATCCTTTCGTAACCGCGATCCGGATGTTCCCAGTGCGATTTCGATTGCAGTCGTTGACGGCAGTACAAAAGAATTGCTCACGGCAACCGACTACCAGACAAAGGTGCCCATTGCCCGGTATATTCAGCATATGATTCTTCAAAATACACAACAGAATTATCCATCAACAAATTTAAGATATTTTTTAGACAGTTATTATGGTGCCTATATGGACCCATTCATGCCACTGATCAAAAAAAGCGGTGATCATCTGGAAATGCAGGGACTGGCACTATTCAGAAATGATAAATACATAATGAGCATTCCTGACAGCAAAATGTTTGTATTTAAAATGCTGTATGAGCCGTTCAACCAGGGCTTTTATGACTGCCTGCTTCCATCAGGCAAACACATCGTTGTACGAAATGTAGAATCTTCCGTTAAATATAAGGTCGAAGACGGCAATGGAGTGTCCCCAAAAGTGGTCGCATCCTTACAGATCAAAGGATATGTTCGGCAGGCAAGCCCAAAAACCGTTAGCACCAAGGCTGCTTCAACGGTAAGCAAAAAGGTTGCCGATGATCTTAAACATAATGCCGAAAAAATGGTTCGCCAGCTTCAAAGAAAAGGAGTGGATCCGCTTCGGATTGGCGATACGGTGCGCAGTGCTACGCGTCATTTTGACGGGAAAACATGGAACGAACGCTATCCAAATACCAATTTCAGCTGTCAGATCCATGTAGAAGTCATTCAAACAGGTATCTCTTCATGATCCAGGCCGTATAGAAAAAAAGACAGGAGAAAATAAAACAGTTTCTCCTGTCTTTTCTCTGTGCCTCTAAAAGAAGCCAGCAATATGTTAAAACTCATCCTGCCGCGCCGTTCGGCTTATTTCGCAGCTTCCAGATAATATTTAACGGACAGCTGGATCGATGAGCCAGCGGGTACATAAATGAGATCTTCTCCGGAATTGTATTCATCTTTTTTGGCTGTCCAGGGTTCGACACAGACGTAATCCTTGCCATCTTCCGTCCACAGCACAACATAGCGATACTCCGGACTCTTCTCGATAACCAGCCGGGCGGAATCATCGAAGTTGCAGGTAACGCGTTTTGACGTATCTCGGAAAACAACCGGTTCCACGAGTGGTGCCATGTTGATGTGCCCGTCAAAAGGTTTCGTTTTCGAATCATTGTAATCGAGATATTGATCAGCCGTTGTTTCAATCGTCAACTGTTTGTTTTTAATACCGAAGTACGGATGATAGCCTGGATAAACCGGCATCGCCTCATCTGAATGATTCTCAATTTCCTGATGGATCGATAATTTTCCTTCAGCCAGTTCATAGGTTAATATGACCTTGAAGTTGAACGGAAAGGAAACGAGCGTCTCGTCATCACTGGTGAAAGAAAGTTTTAAAACGGCGTGATCATGATCTGCATCCGATGAGACGAATGTGAATGGTCTTGTCCGGGCGAGTCCGTGATTCGCCATTTTATACGTTTTTCCGTTCAGCTGATAACTGCCATCTGTCAGCTGTCCGCCCATCGGAAAAAGAACAGGGATCCCGCCGCGAACATTTTTAGAACGGTCAAAAAGTGTCTCTGTGCTCATATAGAGCACATCCCGGTCTAATGTTCGATAGGCACTGACGATGCCCCCTCTTTCCGGGCAAATGTCCGCGTAAGCGCCTTCTCCGGACAGGCGGATAAAGGTCAGCCCGTTTTCCTTAAAAGTTGAAACTTCATAGTTTGACATACCTAAGCCCCTTTGCTCAGCTGTTTATTTGGGAAAATCAGTCGTGGTAGTAACCTTCGGCCCACTTCTTGTTGTATTCATCAAAGATATGGTCGTTCGTAGTCGGTTCATCGCTTACCGGGATAGCGCTGATCTTCTTAATCAGAGCTTCGCTTTCTTCAGTCGGCTTGTATTCTGCTTCCAGGAAAGCATCCACAATGTTCTCGATCAGGCCGACACCGGAAATACGGCCGCCCATACCGATGACGTTGGCATTCAGATGTTCTCTTGCGTATACGGCTGTGCCGACATCGCGTACCAGCGCCGCGCGAATCCCCTTGACTTTGTTGACACTGTTCGTTATGCCGACACCCGTGCCGCAAATCGTGATCCCCAGATCGACCTTGCCTGTGGCAACCAGTGCGCCAACTTTGCGTCCGTAGATCGGATAGTGCGTCCGTACCTTGTCGTACGTGCCGACATCGGTTACTTCATAGCCTTTTTCTTTCAGATATTCTACCATGTGGTCTTTGATTTCCGTAACAATGTGGTCGCAGCCAATAGCTACTTTCATGCTTTATACGCTCCTTTTTAAACGCTCTTTTTTTCTCTTGCTTAACACATTCTGTTCAGCATATCGACACGTACCTGGTGACGTCCGCCGGCATATTCGTTTTCGATAAATGCATCGGCGCAGCCTTCTGCCAGCCGCTCGCCGACAACGCCGGATCCAAGCGTAATCATAGACGCATTATTATGGCTGCGGGTCATTTTGGATGAATGTTCATCCGAAGTTTCCGCAACGATAACTCCCTTGAACTTCGTTGCCACCATGAATGAGCCGGCACCGTATTCGTCAATCGCGATCCCGCGTTCTCCTTCACCGGCCTGAATTGCCTTGGCAACCCGTGATGCGGATTCAACAAAGTCAAGATCCTTTTCTGGTGTTTTATCCGTAACTGTGTATCCCTTGCCTTCCAGATACGCCTTCAAATGTTCCTTAAGTGCGTAGCCCTTTGCGTCTGCTCCTAAAATAACGTTCATCTTTCGTTTCCTCCTCTTTCTCCAATTTATTGTGAACGCTGCTGAGACACAGCATACACTTGAGCATAAATGTTTTATTTTGTTTGTTTATGTTTCGTTTTTATCATACCACTTTTGAAAAACATTTGAAAATCAAATATAAGTACATTCACTGATTCGTAATATTTGTTCAGAGAAAAGTTCAATCAGAGGGAGTTTCTTTTATCAGAAACCAGGCTACGCCTGGTCCTCAGCCGTCGATCTTGTACCTGACGGACACTCCAGCTGCCGCCGCAGGCGCACCGCGATCCTCCTCGGACAAACTGGAATCTGCTGGGTTCTCGCTGGCACCTGATCAGCAGGAACGCCCCGCAGGCGTCTCGCACTCCGCTTTGATTCTCGATAAGACACTGGTTTATTGGTTTTCATATGGGTCAAAATGATATACTTTCTTATCTTGTTAGAAAACCTGGCTTTACCAAGCCTCTGACGTAGGTAAAGCCGCCGTCGCGACGGCCATGGACGGCCTAGTGTCCGATAAGCCGCAGGACGCGGCGTTTTTTCGGACCACTTATACTATTTTCCTTAAAATTTATACACTTCAAGAGTATAAAAAAGACAGGAGCACGTTTCCTCCTGCCGGTTGGCTGCTCACTTTTAAATGGATCATTTTATCAACTTAACCTTGTCACTGTAGTAGTGCACAAAACGATCATCAATCGATGGATCTGTAACAATTGCCGTCAGCTTGCGGACATCATACAGATTGTGAAACGCTTCCACACCAAATTTGGTACTGTCCGCTAAAATATAGGTCTCAGCAGCATGATCCAAAATTATTTTTTGAGCAATACCTTCATCCTCATTCGCCGTGGTCACATTTAGCTCGGAGATACCATTGGTTCCGATGAAAGCCTTGGTCACATTAAATTCCTGCAGCATCTTGTTCGTAAAATAGCCGACAAAGGTTTCTGTACGGGCACGGTAGCGTCCGCCAACCAAAATTAATTCAAATCGGGGTGCATCGTTTTTAAACTGTTCAAATACAGACACTGAGTTAGTGACAATATCTAAATGTTTAAACTGATCTTTATTTAAGTAATCATGAATAAAACCGGCAGTTGTACCCGGACCTATGAATACAACATCCTTGTCTTCAATCAGTTCTGCCGAACGCCGCGCAATGTACTTTTTCTTTTCGACATTGATTTCTCTTTTTTGAATATGGGACAGTTCGTGGTAACTGACCGCACCTTTTTTCCTTGCTCCGCCATGAATTCTGTCAATTAAGTTCCTTTCCTCAAGATCAGACAGATCCCGGCGAATCGTCATTTCAGTCACATCCAGCTTCTTAGCCAGATCCGAAACGCTGGCCACATCATTAATCTCCAGATCTCTAAGAATTGCTTGATATCTTTCTTCTTTTAACATCGCATCCTCACTTCATTCTAGGCAGATTTCATAACAGATAATGTTCTATTATAATACAAAAAGCTTATGATTTCTTCTGACCTCAAGATAGACGATCAATTGAAGAAAACCATAAGCCAATCGCGTACCTGTTAAAAAATTGACTTGATCCGTTGATTTGATGCACTCACAAAGAAAGCATCAGCCAACGGTGATCTTATCTTTTCCTCCATACGCGTCATACCAGGGCTTGGCACTTTCAGCAAGAACACGGTTCAAATCATCAATGTTCTTTTTGCCGACGGTGCTTAGCCATTCAATTGCGCCTTTTTCTCCTTGTTTTCCGTAAGCATCAATCCCATCACGCCATGTCGCACGGCCGCAAAGCACACCGTTGAAGCGTGAACCGGCTTCGTGCGCGAAAATAAGCGTCTTCTGGAAAAGTTCCGCAGTAACTCCTGCACTCAGAAAAATGTAAGGAACCGTAGTTGCCTCATCCAATTGCCTGAAATAGCTTTTTGCCTCGTCTGCAGTATAAGCCTGAGGATTCTCGCCGATGCCTTCTACGCGGCTCATATCAACAGGCACTTCCAGTTTAAGCACATCAACATTATAACGTGCCTGTGTAAACTCTTTGACTGCTTTAATCACTTTATCAGGCTTTAATTTTGCATACTCTGCCTTGTCAGATACATTCGCATCATAAGTCAGCAGTTCAAGGAAAAATGGAATATCCTCAGCGACGCATTCTGAACCGACACGTTCAACAAATGCTTTTTTCTTATCATTGATCTCTTCGCCTTCATCAGCATCATAATAGACAAGAATTTTAACGGCATCACTGTTTTCCTCGCGGATTCTTTTTGCTGACCACAATGGCAGCAGATCAGGAAGGCGGCCAGCCTCTGTTACATCATACCCTGTCTTTTCATAAGAGGTGATCAAACCGCAGTTCGCATCACGACTTCTTCCTGCAGGAAGCCCGAATTCAGGATCCAGAAGGATGGAACTTGCATAGGGTGTCAACGTTTTGGATACCAGAGTTTTAAAATCAGACAGTTCCTGTTCCGTAGCCTCTTCGCCCTTGGCTGTACCAATCATTTTACGAAGTGATCCCCGCTGATCAATAGCCAATGCCGCAATGATGCCATCTTTATCTGATAACTTGTTAAGTGCAGTATATTTGCCTTTGGAAATTTTCTTCATTCATCCATCGCTCCCAAAACGAAATGTGCAGGGAATGATCCTGCACATTCGTAATCATTATTTATTCTGTTCTGCTTCAGCATAAGCGCGGTTTCTTTTCTTCATCTGGAAAGCGTACCAGATGAAGATCAGAATGTACGCAGCAACTGCCAGCAGCGCATACAGGATAAACTGAATGTTTCCCTGTGCCGCATGGCCGACAAGAATGGCAAGCAGTTTTTCAATCGGTCCTTCCATCGTTGAATGCGAAATCATCTGAGACGAAGGAATACCCGTAGGGAATGCGCCAACCGCCTTAGCTGTTGCTGTTACGAATGGTGCAATCATAGTACCTGAGATCAGAAATGCCGGAAGGCCGATTGCACCAATGATAATCATACGGATCAGTTTGCCGCGTGTTACGACGAGCAGTGCAGGTGTAAAGCCCATCGCGATAATACCGCCAAGTGGAAGAATACGGTTACCCGGAAGAACCAGCGCTTCAAGAAGCATAATCGGTGCCAGCACATTGGCAGCCGCCCAGATTTCCGCACGACCGGCAATGAATGGCCAGTCAAGTCCGATATTGAATGTTCTGCCTTTCAAACGTTTGCTGGCAAAATTGGAGATCCCTTGCGACAGCGGTTCGACGGCAGCAATGAACCATGCACCGATCATTGAGAACAATTCAAGGCAGACAGCCGCCGTGAATGCCAGTGTTGCTGTATCCTTAACGGACTGGTGAGACAGAATACCAATAAAAACACCAAGATAAACACCGATGGCAAACTTACTGCCCCAGAAACCGATTTTCTTATTCAATTTTGCTGCGTCAAAATCATATTTATCTAAGAATGGCAGGAATTTGTCAAAGAACTTATCAAAAACCATGATGATTGGATTCATCATATAGTTCATATGAGTCGTCGTCATCGGATTTGATTTTGGTGCATTCATCAGATCATTAAACGTTGGCTTCATCAAATCGGAGTTAATGATCTTCATAATTCCGATCAGAACAACAAGCAAAGTGGCAATGAAAAGGTTGTGGCCGAAATAAACGACAAGCAAGCCAACAACTGACAGATGCCAGATGTCAAAAATATCAACATCCAATGTGTTCGTTCTCTTCAATGTCAGCATGATCAGATTCACAATGACAATGATAAGGAGAAAATATAGTGTATAAGCGGAGCCCCACGTAATCGTTGCAACCGGAGCCCAGCCAACATCGGTAATCGACAAATTGATTCCGGTTGACTCAACAAATTGAGTGAGCGCTTTCGAGAAGGCGGTAGTCAGGATATTAATAATAGCACTGATACCGGTTAAGGCAATCGCCAGTTTCAGACCGCCTTCAATAGCTTTAGTCCACTTAACACCAAGAGCCAGCGCAAGTACAGTCAGGATGATAAACATTAATGGCGGAGCCCCAAGGCTCATAATTGGTTTAAATATTGAGTTGGCAAGTTCAATAATGGTTTGCATGTATCTTCCTCCTGAGAAAATGGTCAAGAACTGTATGGTGATTATTTATTCAGTGATTTAATCACGTTTTCCAGTTCATCAAAAACCGGTGCGGACATAGCTGGCATTCGATACAGAATCGGTCCGGCTTCAACAACGGGAATCGGAATTTCAAAACCAAGATCCGGTGTCGAAATTGGTGCGAAAATGTCATATTTGCTGATCATTTCTTCGTTAACATCCTTAATCATGACAGCATCCGCATGAACATCATAACCACGGTTTCTCATTTCTTCTTCAACTGCATCTTTAATCTGATGGCTTGAGTTTACTCCGGCACCGCAGGCAGCTAAAACTTTAATCATGAAAAATCACTCCTTAAATTAGTTAAATTATATAAATATTAATTAAAAGCAGAAATTACTTCGTAATAAACTGATAAATCTCTTCTTTGGTATTCAGGCTGTCCAGTTCAGATACTTTATCGCCCGACGTGAAGAAACCCATCAAGTAGGAGAGCAGGTTCGTCTGGCTGTTTTTTTCATTATTTAAAATGAAGAACGCGTACTTTACCGGAACCGTTTTGTCCGGTGAAATCATATTGTGGAAAGCAATCGGTTCTTTCAGACGGGCAACGACAACACCCTTCCAATTGCAGTATTCCACTTCTGTATGTGGAATAGCCACACTGAGTGAATCAGGATTAACAACGCTTAAATCCAGACCGGTCGGAAAGTTCTTCTCGCGTTCAGTCATGGCTTCGATATAGCCTGGATTGACCAGTTTCTTCTCCAGTAATTTCCCGCCGACTGACTGAAACAGTTCTTCAAATGAAGAAGCATCTTCAAAAAAAATCAAATCCGGATCAAATAGTTTTTCTGTATTTGCCATTTTTTCTCCTCCGATTACTCAAGAACTCGTACTGCAATTCTGTCTTTAAATGGCTCAACCTGGTCCGCCTGAACATACCCGGTCTTCTCTTCTGTTGCATTCAAAGTGCCAAAAGTTATTCCGTATTTCAGTGCTTCTTCAGGAGACAGCCCTCTGTCCAGCCCGTAAGCAAGACCTGCGATCATAGAGTCACCGGATCCCACCGGATTGACTGCATGAACCTTAGGAGGCTTGGCAATAAATGCCCGTCCATCAATGTAACCAAGTGCACCGTCTTTTCCGAGTGAAACAACAACATAAGTTACACCCGTTTCAGAAAGCTTTTTTACGCTTGCAAGCACATCGGCTTCATCCTTGATTTCCTTGCCCATAATAGCTGCAAGTTCTTCCTGATTCGGTTTAATAAGATACGGATGGGCTTTAATTCCTAATTCAAGTGCTTCACCACTCGTATCCAGCAGGAACTTTTTATTTTTTTCCTTTGCGCGTTCAATCAATTTCTGATAAAACGACTTGGGCAATCCCTTCGGCAGACTTCCCGAAGCCGTCACCACGCTTGCCTGATCAAGCAGGCGATCATATTCCTGCAGGAACGCTTCGGCCTCTTCTTCATCGATGGCCGGCCCGCCTTCCAGAATTTCCGTCTGGTTACCCTCATGCATAATAGCAAGGCAATGGCGTGTATTGCCCTTGATATGCACGAAATCATGACGAATCGAGGATTGATCAAGCTGTTGCTCAATAAATTCACCGGTTTTCCCGCCAAGCAAACCTGTGGCACAAACATCAGCGCTCACGCACTTCAAAACACGCGTCACATTCAGGCCTTTTCCGCCTGCTGTTTTAATCACTCGGTCACATCGATTTACCGTATCAATTTTCAATTCATCAAGCTGATAGCTCATGTCAATGGCCGGGTTCAATGTCAAGGTTAATATCAATACAATTCCTCCTGTAAAAGCAAATGCATCACACGTTTATCGAAACGGGCAGATGGTCGCCTGTTTCATCAGTCGTGGTAGTAGCCTTCGTCCCACTTCTTGTTATATTCGTCAAAAATGTGCTCATTCGTGATGGCTTCATCGCTTACCGGAATTGCGCTGATCTTTTTGATCAGAGCTTCGCTTTCTTCAGTTGGCTTGTATTCCGCTTCCAGGAACGCATCCACAATGTTTTCAATCAGGCCGACACCGGAAATACGGCCGCCCATGCCGATGACGTTGGCATTCAGATGTTCTTTCGCGTATACGGCAGTACCGACATCACGAACAAGTGCCGCGCGAATCCCTTTGACCTTGTTGACACTGTTCGTTATACCAACACCCGTGCCGCAAATCGTGATCCCCAGATCAACCTTGCCTGTGGCAACCAGCGCACCAACTTTACGTCCGTAGATCGGATAATGTGTCCGCACTTTGTCGTAGGTGCCGACGTCGGTGACTTCATAGCCTTTTTCTTTCAGATATTCCACCATGTGATCTTTGATTTCCGTAACAATGTGATCGCAGCCAATAGCTACCTTCATGCTTTATACGCTCCTTTTAAAATACCTTTTTTTCTCTTGCTTAACACATTCTGTCCAGCATGTCGACACGTACCTGATGACGTCCGCCCGCGTACTCATTTTCAATGAATGCATCGGCGCAGCCTTCTGCAAGATGTTCGCCGACCATGCCGGACCCGAGCGTAATCATCGAAGCGTTGTTATGGCTCCGTGTCATTTTGGACGAATGTTCGTCCGAGGTTTCCGCAACGATAACGCCTTTAAACTTCGTTGCCACCATGAATGAGCCGGCACCGTATTCGTCAATCGCGATCCCGCGTTCTCCTTCACCAGCCTGAATCGCTTTCGCAACCCGTGATGCGGATTCGACAAAATCAAGATCCTTCTCCGGTGTTTTGTCCGTAACGGTATACCCCTTGCCTTCCAGATACGTCTTCAGATGTTCCTTAAGTGCATAGCCCTTTGCATCTGCTCCTAAAATAACGTTCATGATTGAACTCCCTTCAGAAATAACATAATTAAGAATTAACATACTCGTTAATTAAGATGTTCAGCATTGTCCATCTTTACTCCAAACAAAACTTTTTTCATCACCGCCTTTTAAAAGCGCATACAACTTGTTTTATATTGTTTCTATTTGTTCTTTTAATTTCGTTTTGAGTATACCACGAAAACGTTATCACAACAATAATAAACATTCGATTTTTTATTTTGTCACAAATTATCCGTTTTTGTATTTAAATAACTTAGAAAAATACTCGTTAAAAACCATTGTTGTTTTAGTCTTTTATTACTCTCTGCATCTTGCCGTGGATGCCTCTGAGCCTCAGCGGCACACTTAAAGAAGGCGGATTCTGAAACTCACTTTTACGATGGCTCTCCCTGACTTCAATGTCTCATAAGTGATCTTGTATTTGCCAATCTGATTGATTTCATCGACTGCCGGATCGATGGCCCGGCGTTTCAAATCGATCCATCGATTCAGCTTGTCACCTTCTATCCCCATTAAATAGCGCATCTGCTCCAGCGTCAGCGTCAATTCGTCTGTTTTTTCATGGATACGAAACATTTCATATAATCGCGCGCTGTATTTACTCTTTAGATGAACTGCTTCCTCAAAAACGGAATAATCCTCTTTACGGAAGTACTCATGCAGGCTCGTAATGTATGGATAGAGTGCCGGGCTCAGCTCGACGATAAATTTATTTTGATGTTTATCATATACTGCACGGTGAATCCAGCCAGTCAGCACTTCACATTCTGAATCATCGGGCAGCATGAGCCAGAATGTATGATTGCTGATTTTGCGCAGAACCCCTTTCAGTAAGGTTGGATCAGAAGGCAGATCAGCAGAAAACGAAGCCACATCCTGAGGACTGAAGCGCGTGTAGGGATGGTCAGTCTGAATCATGCAATGTTTAATCAGGTAAAAAAGCAGCTGGTTTTCTTCAAGACCGCCGATATGCTGATGCGTCTCTTTAAAAAGCCGCCTTGCCCTGGAGGACCAGTTAATTCTGTCTTTTATCGGCTTTAGGACCACTTTGTCACTTTTATTTTTTTTAGATTCGCACATATTTATTGCCGCCTTAAACAATGTATGTTATTTTTATAGTGACAAAAATAATAAAAATTATTAAATTGTCACTTTTAATCCGGAGGTATCCACTATGTATTTAGCCTGGAAAGAAATTCGCCACAGCAAAGGGCGCTTCTTCTTTATGATGGTCATTATCTCATTACTGGCCTATCTTGTGTTTTTTGTATCCGGCTTAGCCAGCGGTCTGGCTAAGGACAATGCCTCATCCATTGAAAATCTGGGCAAACATACCTTTATCCTGCAAAAAGATGCGGATCAAAGAATCAATCGCTCAGCCTTGTCTTCCGAAACAGTCAGTAAACTGAGCAGTACATTCGGCAAAGACAAGGTAACGGTCCTGAACCTTCAGAGCACGACCGTTAACCGAGTCGGGAAGCAGCAAAAAATAGACCTGACTTTGTTCAATCTGGACGGCAGTCAATCCTTCCGCCCATCACTGACGGCTGGCAATGAACCATCACCACAAACTACTACCGATATTATCATAGATCAGTCCATCAAGCGAAACGGTATTCATCTTTACGATACCATTAAGGAACAGTCAAGCGGTCTGACTTTTAAAGTGACCGGTTTTACAAAGAATGCGACCTTTTCCCATATGCCGGTTGCCTACCTGAATCAGCGCCAATGGCATTTGTTTACTGAAAAAAGAAAGGTGTCGGGGCAAAAAGCTGTCCATGCTGCAGTCACCACTCCTTTTTCTTTGAAAAAGACACGCCAGCTGGCCGATCGCATCCACTTAAACCAGAACATCTCAGAGGTTTCAGCCGATACTGTGATTCGTGCACTTCCAGGTTACAAAGAAGAACAGAGCTCGCTTCAGATGATGATCAGTTTTTTATTCATTATATCCGTATTCATTCTTGGGATTTTCTTTTACATGATCACAGCGCAGAAACAGGCTCAGTTCGGAATATTGAAAGCCATCGGAACCAGCACCGGTTATCTTGTCCGAAGCCTTATTTTTCAGACGCTGATCACACTGTTCGTCAGTTTAGGGTTTAGTCTGCTGCTGACCGTGCTGACCGTATTCGTACTTCCGCCCGGCATGCCGTTTTCTCTTTCACCGAACGTTATTATCGAAAGGCTCCTGGCGTTTACAGGCATCAGCCTGTTAAGTATTCTTCTATCCATCTGGCAGATTATTAAAATCAGCGCACTCAGCGCCATTGAAGGACGGTGACCTGCTATGCATCCGATTTTGTCTTTTGATCACGTATTTAAATCCTACAAAGACGGTGACACAACGCTTGACGTTCTGAAGGATATTGATTTCAGCATAGACAAAGGTGAATTTATCGGCCTTGTCGGCCCTTCCGGTGCGGGAAAAAGTACACTGCTTTCTCTTGCTGGCGCTTTACTGACGCCGTCGCAGGGGCAGATACGGCTGAACGGAAAACCAATGGCAGCGATGACGCCAAAGGAACAGACAGCCCTGCGTCTGGAATCGATCGGCTTTATTTTTCAAAGCGCACATCTTGTTCCTTATTTGAACGTTCAGGAACAATTGATCTTCGTATCGCGGCAGCTCGGTCTCCCCAATGCTTCCGCACATGAAAAAGCTAAAGCCTTGCTGGAGAAGATCGGGCTTGAGCACCGAATCCGCCATTATCCGTCCCAGTTATCCGGAGGTGAACGTCAGCGTGTCGCCATTGCCCGAGCTATGATCAATAATCCGGATCTCATTCTGGCAGATGAACCGACCGCAAGTCTCGATTTCAGTCGTGCCAGAACCATTATTCAATGGCTTAATTCGGAGGTAAAAGAACATGAAAAAGCCGCATTAATGGTCACCCACGATTCACGGATGCTTCAATTCTGTGATCGCGTTATTCGGCTGGAAGACGGAATGTGCACGTCATAATTTGCTGACCACAGCAGTTTGCCTGCATGATCAGCAGACGGGCAGATAGACATAGTATTGAAAAAACAATTTGCCCCTGAAGACTGAACAAGCAAAGTCAGCCTTCAGGGGCAATGCGCCATACCTGCATATGTACCAGCTGAACGCATCAGGCGTGTGTGACGCACAGATCATTTTTATACCTGACGGTCAATCAGCGGGTGATCTGTGGTCGGAACGAGATACTGCTCAAAATCTCCAATACTGCTGATCAAAGCGTTCCAGTCATCGGTTAAGAAACCGATATACTTGTTATTGGAAACCGTGCTTTCCGCATATTGGTTCAGATTGTCTGACTGGACATCCGCACCGGAACGCAGAGCCGACTTGAAATTAACAACGAATTGATCAGAATCGCTTTCAGTCACCTTGTCTGCAGCTTTGAGATACTTGGTCTGCATCGTCTGAATGGCGCTGCTGCCGCTTCTCAGAGCTTCCAGTTCCTGCGCAGATGAACGCATTAATTTTTGTGCGGATGGCCCCGATTGATGTACGGCCCACGTATGAACAGACTGTTCGAAATTCTCCATTGCCTGATTAAACTGGTCCGTCTTGTCTCCGATAAATTTCGTATTTGCCGCCAGCATCTGTTCCTTGAACGAATCCGGAACGACATGGAGTGCAATAAAATCAAGCTTCATTTTCATCTGTGCAAAGGACTGCGCATACTGTTCCGGAGTATTTCTATATTCGGAAACCTTTTTGTCGACTGCCACGGCCTCTTTAATCACTTCTTTGATTTTCCGTTTCTGTTCATCACTCAGTCCTGATAAGTCATCAACTGAGAAATAATCCTTAAAATCAACGGCGTATTCATCGGACGCATAGTCTTCATTGACTTTATGTTTATAGATTTCTTCAATTTTTCTGCCTGCCTGCGCACTTGATACTTTGACCGTCTGCGCGGAAAGAATTACTTCGTCACGTGGAGCAGCCGTTTTCTGATTTGCCGCAGAAGCCGCGCTTTTTTCGGAAGTTCCGCTAAGTTCTGCTGCACGAACAGATGGGTAGGACAAGGATGAAGATTCAATCGGCATCAAATAGATCCTCCTTATTTCACAGTAAATGGCATTGTCAAACCGTTGAATACCTATTCATTCAGCAGTCCGTTTGCCTGATTAAGAGTTCTTTTTTTATTATCGGTTAAAACTATGGATTCATTTAATGTTAGAAAAAGCGCGTCCTTCCAGGATTCTTACCTGCTCATCCGGTTCACAATTTTTTCTATCCCAAAACGCCAGAGAGATGGATGATTTTTCGCAATGCGTACCATCATTCTATCCGCCAGCGAGTGATAATATCTTCTTGACGGTTTTGCGTCTGTCGCAGCTTTGTAGAAGATTTTGGCCAGGTCTTCGGAAGTCGCTGATATTTTAAGCGAAGAAAAGGCCTTCGTAATCGTCAGCACCAGTTTCCTGTATGGAGAATCCGTCTTTAAATTTTTTTCAGCGTTCTGCATTGCTATTTTGCCCCATTCGGATTGGGTGCCACCGGGCTGAATCACAATGCTTCGCAGTCCGAACGGCCGGATTTCCATGTCGAGCACATCGGACCACATCCCGAGCGCCGCTTTGGTTGCATGGTACCAGCCACCAAGCGGCATAAATACATTTTCTCCAACAGAAGTTACATTGATCACTCGCCCGAATCTCTGTTTTCGCATCAGAGGCAACACGAGCTGAGCTAATTCACTGGCCGCAAACACATTGACGTCAAATTGATACCTGGCGTTCTCAAGGCTGATTTCTTCGAGCGGGCCGTACTCTCCGTATCCCGCATTATTAATCAGTACATCAATTCTTCCCTGTTTATTTATCGCCGCTTCAACAAAGCGTTGATTGGATTCATGATCCGTCACGTCCAATCGATGGACACGAACGCCAAGATCCTGCAGGTCTTTCATTCGTTCGGTCCGTCTGGCTCCTGCATAAACAATCCAGCCATGTTCATTGAAATACTTTGCGCTTGCGTAACCCATCCCTGATGAAGCCCCTGTAATTAATACCACTCTTTTTTCATTATTCATGATTAATGCTCCTTTTTTATGACCGAACGTTCGGTCTTTTTATTAAAAAATATATGTCTGGACGCTGCCCCGCCAGCAGCTTTCATATGCAATAAAAGTATGAGCTTCATTCACGTACTTTCATTGCATTCAGCACCATGCGGATGATTGATTCCAGTTCCAGGTCATTCAGCGTTCCATTCATCTCCGCCACCTTCATGGGCAATGAAAAGAAAGCCGCATACACATAAGCCGGTGCACGAACAAACTTCGGATTTTCAATTATTTCTTTATAAGCCCTGTAAATGGGAGCAGCCGTGGTCTCAGCATATTTGTGTGCTTCTTCGCTTACCATGCTCGGGTTCGACTGAATCGCTTCCATGAACCTTGCTTCCTTAGGATAACGCTGGAATCGAGTGACAAAATGGCGAATGAACGCCCCCAGACGTGCTTCCAAATCCGGATGCATAGATTCAACTTCCGTAATGCCTTCATCCATCAGATCCTTGACATACATATACGTTTTGGAAAGCAGCTCTTCCTTATCTTTAAAATATACGTATACCGTTGATTTGGATATTCCGGCTGCGGCCGCAATTTTACTGATGGACAAATTAACCAGGTCATGCGTTGAAGTCAGGTCAAAAACTGCATTTCGAATCATGGGTAACTTATTTTTATCTTTGCTCTTCATGTTTCTATAATAACCGAACGGTCGGTCATTGTCAATCTTCTTAAAAATCAAGGCCAAATGTAGCATGGATTTAATACCAAAACACAGGTATTTTTTATTTTTATAGGTATGAAAGCGCTTAAAAAAGATGTTGTATTGCGTTACCATAAAATTGAAATTAAAAAGGTGGTGGAGGTTATGCAAAAAAAATTTTGGGGTTCTCTCGTCTTGGTAGCGGGTTTATTATGTGCAAACCTGCTGGGGACTCCAACCAGCGTGAAGGCAGATTCCGTCTCGAAAACCACAAACAAGAGTGCCGTTGTTTCCTTTGATCATTATTCACTGAAAATCAACGGCGAGCGCAAATTCATTTACTCGGGTGAATTTGAGTATTGGCGCTTGCCAAGCCCTTCATTGTGGAAAGATGTTCTTCAAAAGATGAAAGCAAACGGCTTTAATGCCGTGACTATTTATTTCAATTGGGGCTACCATTCGCCCAAGAAGGGCGTTTACGATTTTAGCGGTATTCGTGACGTGAATCGTTTGCTGGATATGGCAAAGGAAGCGGGACTGTACGTCATCGCCCGCCCAGGTCCGTACGTCAATGCTGAAACGGATGCCGGTGGTTTCCCGAACTGGCTGACTAAAGAAGAAGGCAAAGTCAGAAACAGTGATCCGGCTTATACCGCCGCTTACGAAGAATGGTTAAGCCACATTGATCCTATTATTAAGAAGCATTTAATTACTAAGGGCGGCAATGTGATCCTGTATCAGGTGGAAAATGAATACGGCAGCGGTGATGCGGACTATATGCAGAACATCATCGACAAAGTTAAAGCCGATGGAATCGATGTTCCGACGTTCCATAATCAGCAGGACGGTCCCGGAAGCCAATGGGCTTCAGGAACAGGCGCACCGGATATGTATGCATTTGATTCATATACCAAAACGCTTGGCAACCTGAAAACCAATTTTGGTGACGCACATAAATACGCGCCCAACAGCCCGATTTTTGTCGCTGAGCTCGGCAACGGCTGGTTTGATCCGTGGGGCGGTGTCGGTTACGATGCCATGCGGCAAAAATTCAATGCCGACTATCAGAATGTCGTCTATAAAAATATTATTGGCGAAGGCGCCACTTTACTCAGCTATTATATGACCTATGGCGGGACAAGCTGGGGGTATCTGCCGTTCCCGGGTGTATACACATCGTATGACTACGGCGCGGCGATCAGTGAAAACCGAACTATTGACGCCAAGACCGCAGGGCAAAAACGAATTGCCTACATGCTTGATGCGGTGAAACCCATTTATGAAACGGACAGCTTATCTGAAGGACCGATGGCGGACAACGCAAGCATTCGTTTAGCCAAGCTTCAGAATCCGAAGACACAAACTCAATTTTATATTTTGCGTCATGAACAGGCAGATTCAACGAATAATGATGAAGTTTCACTGAACATTAACAGCGCCGATGTGAACAAAACCGTGCCGGTAACCTTAAACGGCCAGGCTGGGAAAATTTTAATTGCCAACTATAAATTCGGTCATCAGAAGCTGGTTTATTCGACGGCTGAAATGATGACCAATTACTCGAATCGTGGTAAGGATGTCGCCGTTTTCTACTCTCAAAAAGGCGACAAGAACGAAACCGTGTTAAAATTCGACAGAAAACCGCAGGTCAACGTTCGATCGGGTAAGGTCGATTATCAATGGAATGAAAAGGAAGGTTATCTGACCTTATCCAATCAATATCAGGGTCTGGCTCAGGTTGACATTCGTTCAGGCAGACAGAACCTGATGCTGCTGCTGGGTACCGACGATGAAGCAGGCCAATTATGGCAGCAAAAGACTCATGCCGGCACGATTTTGGAAAGTGGTTCGTATCTTGTTCGCAGCGCCTCCGTCAAAGGCAGAACGCTTGCATTGACCGGTGACACGGATAAGAGAACAACGTTAAAAGTTTATGCACCTGATTTTGTGAAGACCGTTACTTGGAATGGCGAACGCGTTCGCGCGAGAACGGTTAATGGCAGCCTTGAGGTCGATCTGGCAGGCCCGGATACGCGAAAGGTTAGCTTACCGAAATTAACGACCTGGCGTTATCAGGAAGCTTCACCGGAAACAGAACTGAATTTCGATGACAGCCAGTGGACCATCGCTGATCACACAACGACGAACAGCAATACGAAGCCTACGACCCTGCCTGTCCTTTACAGTGATGATTACGGATTCCATCACGGCAACGTCTGGTTCAGAGGCCATTTTAACGGAAGCGGCAATGAAACAGGAATTAAGCTCTACGGGAGCAGTGGCAGTCACGGAGCCTATTCGGTATGGCTGAATGGTAAATTCCTGGGCAGCGCCGACGGCAGAAAAACGTTCACATTCCCTGAGGATGCCGTTAAAAAGGACCAGGACAATGTTGTGTCTGTAATGGTTACCAACATGGGTCACGAGGAAAACTGGGGAATAACACCAACTTTCAAGAATGCCCGAGGATTGAGAGAGGCAAGCCTGCAAGGAACTGACGTATCAAACGAAACGATTCAATGGCGCATCCAAGGTAATCAAGGCGGCGAAGACCTTAAAGATACCGCGCGCGGTGCCTATAACTATGGCGGTCTGTACGGCGAAAGAAACGGCTGGACTCTGCCGGGCTACCGGGATTCAGCTTGGCGGAAGGTCAGTCTGCCGAATAATCAGGGCGAAGCAGGCGTTGGCTGGTATCGAAACAGTTTCGATCTGAATATCCCGAAAAATTATGATGTTCCGATCGCGCTTAAGATTACCGATGATCCGTCTTACAATTACCGTGCCTACATTTATGTCAATGGCTGGCTGTACGGCCAGTACATCAACAACTTGGGCCCGCAGCACGAATTCTATCTGCCATCCGGGCTGCTTAATGAGCACGGGAAAAACAACATTTCAATCGCAGTATGGGGACTGGACGATCAAGGCGCACGCTTAGGGAATGTCGAATTAGTCCAGGACGGCATTTACAAGAGCAGTCTTAACGTTCAGCAAGTGAAAGCACCGGATTATCAGGATCTATTCTCTAAAGGCCACCACCACACCAAAAGCGGTGTGCATCAATAATGAACGGTCGATAATCATATAAACAAAAAGCTCGAACGGATCACATTATTGTCCGTTCGAGTTTTTTAGTGTTCGGAAATTCATAAGAGCGACACCCGCTATTCACACTGTTCGCATTCGGGAAATGACGGGTAAACGATCCTGGGATTCCCACATGATGAGAAAATACAAAGCCGCTGCGCAACGTTCACTCATTTTCTGACGATAGGAATCCAGATCTCCCCATTCACCTGACCGGCCGTTTCACTCGTCTGCACGGACGTATTTGGGCCGCCGACATAGGCGAAATCAGTCGCGTTAGCCAGGATTTCGCCAAAGGCGATGCCTTCCAATTGACCGAACAATTGTCCCGGATTGTCTGCTGAACCAGCGATCACAAGATATTCACCGGCTGGAAACTGAATAGCCCGCGTATTTTTGCCCTCAGGCAGTTCAGCATTGCTTTGAACACCGGAATAATACCACATCTCACCGTTAACCGCTTCATTGACTGCAAATTCCAGATCATTGTCTGCCAGGCGCTTTAACTGATCCCAGCGACCATCATTCATGACCGTCTGCCACCAGGCTGCTTTAGCTGCGGGAATCTGTGCGTAGTCATCGGGAAGCTTTGTACCATAGGCCAGCACAGTGAATGCATCTTTTGTTTGGATTTCGTAATTGGACATATGTCTGTCGCTCCTTTTCTTTGATATACTTAGTGTACCGCTTAATCATGTCAAAAAATGATACCTTTTGCTTTTTTTGTTTACACATATTAATTCATACGGAAAAAGTGGAACTCTTCCTGTTTTTCAATATTTAATGGGACGGAAAATAGGCTGTAAAGTTTAGCAAACGGGAGCCTCAAAGATGAAAAGAACAGAACGTTTAAATACGATGATGCGTTACATGAATAACCGGCAATTCTTTACGATCAGCGAATTGATGCGTGAATTTGGCATCTCACGTTCAACAGCGATTCGTGACGTGCACGACATTGAAGCACTAGGCATGCCGCTTGTTGCTGAGGTCGGTCGCGATGGTGGTTATTCCATTATGGATAACCAGCTGCTGCCCGCCGTGCAATTTACCAATGATGAACTCAAAGCCTTGTTTATTGCGTTTCTCGGAACGGCAAACCAGCAACTGCCCTATCTGCAAAACCGCAAAACACTGAGTGAGAAGCTGCTGGCCATTGCCTCAACCGGTCAGCAGGATGAGCTCATCGAGCTGAAACGTTTGCTTCAATTCGACAACACCAATCCCAATAATCCTGATTTACTGGAACTCAGCGATTTCCCCACTCCAATGCTGAGAATTGTACTCGAACTCGCATTAAAGAGCCGATATCTCATCATTGAGTACCAGAAGCCGCATGGTGAGCAGACAACGCGGCGTGTATACCTGCTTTATTTCTTCAATCGCAACACCAACTGGTACGCGGCGACCTTCGACTTTTTGCGTCAGGAACAGCGAACATTTCGCGTTGATCGGATCAAAGCTGCACGAACGGACGTGCAAAAACCTGTGCCGCAAAAGCAGCTTCTGGCATTGATCAAAGCCAGCCGACGTAAACCTAATTTAATCATTCGGCTTGGACCCTCAGCAATCATTAAGTTCAGGCAGATGCACCTTCCCATGCTCAGCCTGCGCTATTTAGACGCTTTTCAACAATCAGCCGAATTTTCGGATTTTGTCGAGACACAAAAAACACAGCAGTTGGCTGCTTACGCCGAGTGGCTGCTGTTTCTGGGTGATGATCTGAGTGTTGTGAAGATGCCCGATGAATTGCGGCATATGATTCGCAGCAAAATCAGCAGATGGTAAGATCACTCGACATTTTCCGGTCATTGAGCGTGATTTTCCGGCTATGCCGCGAGATTTACCGGTCACTGAGTGCCGTTTTCCGGTCATCGCCCGACATTTTCCGGTCACTGCCGCTTTCAACGTTCTGTACAATATTCTTAACCCCACGGTTTGTCAGTTATACATGCATGACCGGCAGGCACGTTTTCCCAGGTAATCAGGAAAACCGTGTTGTACCCGTCTCTTAATCAGGACGGTCTGCCGAATCACGTTTTATCCATGGGCGGCAAGTCTATGGATCTCGCCGTCAAGTGTCCTGATATATTCATTCAGCAAGGCCCCAAAAATCCGATCCCAGCTTTGTTCAAGCGCGTAATGGCGAGCCGCGAGCCCCATTGAATGCCGCAGCATCGTATTATTCAGCAGAGAAGCAATAGCTTCTGAAAATGCATCACTATTTTTTGGCTCGCAGAGAACTCCGTTTTTATGATTGCTGATAATCGTTTTGACGCCGCCGCTGTCTGCTCCGATGACCGGCGTGCCACACGCCATTGACTCCAGCACGACATTGCCGAAGGTCTCCGTCGGCGAAGGAAATACCATCAAATCGGAGCTGGCAAAAACCTGTGCCAGTTCGCTAGGTGTCAGATAACCGGTGAACGTTACGTTTTCACCGCATATGGCCTTCGTCTGCTCAGCAAGCGGTCCGTCTCCGGCGATCAGCCAATGCACATCATTTCCCCACTTTTCATTTACTTTTTTCATGATCCTTACTAAAGTATCGATATCTTTTTCTGGTGCCAGCCGTCCGGCGAAGGAAAGCATATATTTTGAGTGTATCCCATATTTCCGGCGAATGGCCTGAGCTGAATCCTGAGGGTGGAACAACTGACAGTCGACGCCTCGGCTCCAGATGCTGAGATTGTTAAAACCTCTGGTTTCCAGTTGCCTCTTCGTCACTTGTGAAGGTACGAATGTTCTTTGAAGGGAATTGTGGAACCAGCGCAGATAATGCCAGAGAATGGGAGAAAGGAAATCCATTTTGTAGTAGCTCAGGTAAGCATCAAAATCAGTGTGGTAGGAGCCAACAAGAGGAATGTTCAACTTACCCGCATAGTATCTACCGATCAGCCCCATGTTGAACGGGGTGGCTACATGAATTAAATCGGGTTGGAAACGAATCAATTGCTTTTTAATAAAATGAAGCGTTGGAAGAGCAAGGCGGCATTCCGGATACACGGCGAATGGGATGCTTTTAATCTTCTGAATACTGACGCTTTCCCATTCATCGTTTACATTCTGCGGGGCGAAGACCATATAATCGATGCCCTTGCGATTCAGATAGTCGGTGAGACGCTTCAACGTTTTCGCTACGCCATTGATCTGAGGTGTGTACGTATCCGTAAAAATGGCGAGTTTCATCAATGGAACCCCCTGTAATCATCGAAGTATGAACCAAGGATCGCAACCTGCCAGAACTGAAGGAATAGACGATATCCAGTAAAAAATCTACTGTCAGCCTCTTTACCCCTTTATTTTAACCGCGCAACATTAAGACAGTTCCATGAAATGTAAAGTCAGTCTAAACGTATGTAAAATTTATTGAGGATATCAGAACATGATATTTTTGACTACGATTACTTGAGAAAAGCTAGGTATATCAAACATTCTACAATCCTAATTAAGATGCCCTAAGAATGCTTGGGGCAATTCGTGGGGTAGTCGTGGGGCGGTTGTCATGAGTTAGGGCTATGGGGTAAGCGAGTAAAAAGGGGCCATTAATAATGTCTGGAATTGAAGCGATGATCAAAATCAATAACGCTAAACTTGTCGAATTGAAAAACTATGAACAGAATCACAAAAAAAGTCTCGTTGATCGAGTGATTTATTATGCCGTCGTTCACGAAATTGAGTATCTTGAAAGACAAAATAGAGAGCTCGAAGCTTAAACAGCGTTGCCCAAATTTTACAAGAAAAAGCATTAATTAATAAAAATCGTACCTGTTAACCTCTCACGGGGTACAAAAAACCATAGTATTGATCACGTGTAACCGTTCTTTTTGCCAAAAGCTTGATTTGCACGATCATTTGATACCATGGATAATAGAGTTGTTTGGGAAATAGCAAACCTAATATAAGAAATACCCATCCATATTGAGGAGTGGATGGGTATTTCTTATATTATTTAATTAAATTGTAAATACTTGGGTTGTTTATGTTCATTGTTGTCAGATAGATCTTATGATACGCGATCACACTCGGCACCCCACATCGTTCACAACATCCATACTTTTCTATGAATCATGCACCAGGACTTCGATCGATAGAACCTGTATTTCCGAATTTTGTAACGATGTTTGTAGAATCCTTAATTTAAAGCCATTTTCTCTTTGAATAAATCGTTACAAATTTCAATGTGGGACGAGTGTGAAAAATCGGTACAAACAGATATACATCAACGTTTTTAAGCATTTCTCGTTATACATTTCGGGAATGCAGGATAGAAGGTCTTAGCTCATGGCTTCATGGCTTCATTGCCAGTGTTCATTTTAATTGTTTGAATGATCGCATACTTTTCTGAATCCTTATCCGCAGCCTGTTATGCTTGTAACAATAAGTCTTTATATATGAACCTCCTACCACGATCACATGTACACAACGTTAAGTAAATAGTTAAGGACATCAAATACATTTTATTAATCTTCATCAGTAATTCGAAAAACAATTGAATGTAAAGCGCGAGTAGCATCAATGGCATGCCTCCCCCAGTGAGTTTCAAAACTGAACTTCCAAGTTCCAAGTGCACCCTCCGTTTTTCCTTTGTTATATAATAATATTCCTTCCTGCAAATCATGATAAATATCCGATATATCGTCGGTCAAACTCGCATGAATAGGCTCATCGAGTTGATATGCATCAAATACCTCCCAGTAGTAGTCATTTTTCCCAATATTTAGATTTGGATAAGAAATATTATCATTTATTGATTCAACTTGATCAAATTCAGTCTTTGATAACTTAACTCCGCTCGCATAAATATTTAGAATCTTTTCAAGTAGTAATTTATAGTTTAACGAGTCATCAATAATATCAATGAAATCACAGTACATTTTAGCATTTCTATAAAACTCGTTTGCTATTTCTAACATTACAATCACCACCACCTAAGTATGTGAAATTCAGTGTCTCAATTTAGATCTCAATTTTGCGATATCTCTTTCCCATACTTCAATTTCATGTTCCCAGTGTTTTCTATCTCTTGAGTGAGGATTCCGTCTAAGTTTCTGCTTATGCTCCCGTACTCTTTTTTCCAAACTATTAATTTGTTTTTTTACTTTTTTGTTATTCTGTGCTTTCATAAATATTGACTTAGCTTTTCTTGAGAGATGCCAAACTCCATAGCCAACATAATATGCCCCAGCAGCAATTAATACTCCTGCCGCAACATATTCACCCACCACTGGAATAAATAGTATCGCTGCCAATGCAAAATTTCCATCAGGATCCACATTGATCATCGGATTATTTTCCGCATAGGTGTATCCGTTTTGCGATAGTGTGTTATCATCATCGCCTGAATCTGGATCCATGGATAAAAAGTTGCCATTCTGAGGGTCATAGTAACGAGCCTGCAAATAATAATGCTTGGTTTCTGAATCATAGGTGTAGCTGGCATACCGAACGTCATTATCTTTGGCAATGGCTCCGTCTTCACTAAGGATGTTTCCATAGGCATCATATGTGTACGAACCCACTTTGTCGCCGGATTCGTTGACAATTTGAACCACATCGCCGCGCTGATTTGTCAGGAAATAGTAAGGCGTCGTTTTCCAGTTGCCGGAGGAGTCCTTATCTTTAACAACCATGCCGACGACATGACCGTTCGGATCCCATTGGTAATAGTGATAGGATTGAAGATCATTTCCCCTTTTTGTGATTTCAAGAATCAAATTATTGCTGTCACTGTCATAATAGTATTCGTTGGTCTGATCACCAACAAATTTTTTCGTACGCAACCCATTTTCGTCGTAGGCATACCGTGCAACTTCCGTTCCATCAAGTTTTGACACCTTCGTCTGATTGCCAAGTGCATCGTACGCATAGTTAAATTGATCATCCTGAATTAAATTGCCATCGACATCGTAGCGAAAGGCCGTGTCGTTCTTCGTCAGAATCTGATTGGCGTCATTGTAAGTAAATGTAGCGGCTGTTCCATTGACCTGACTGGCTGTCCGATTGCCAACGCTATCGTACGTATACGTATTCGTCGTTCCATCCGGAAGAACCTCTTTCGTTAGCTGACTGTTTCCATCATACGTGTACGTTGAATCCCCATCCGAATCTGAAGCCTTGGTGATGTTCCCCGAATGGTCATAGCTGTAAGAAACGTTCAGTGTTGCTGAACCGTCGGAGCCCTTTGTATACGATAATCCGGTTAAATGATTGGCCTCGTCATAGGTATAGCTGTTGGTGAAAAGCCCGTTATTCAGATTGATTGCCGTCTTATTATGTGTCAGATCATAGGTATACGCAAGCTGAAGCAGGTCAGCTCCATCGGATTCAGTAACCTTGACATTGTCCACTTTTCCTTCCGGCGTATAGGCAAACGACTGATCTAAATTTAAAGGCTGCGTGCTCTCCGTCATCGACACGTTCTGCTTCGTCAGCTGACTATTGGCATCGTAGCTGTTCTTGGTTTGGAAATTCCCCTGAATGTAGTTGGTCAGCAGTCCTTCAGCGGTATAAGCCCATTTCTTTGTCACTAGTGGAGTGTTTGTGGTTAAATCCGTATAAGTGCGCTCGGTTGGGTTACCCGCATCATCGTACGTATTCGACCACCCCAAGACATTTTGTCCTGCTTTTTGAACCGTGGCTTTCGTCACCTGATTGACCTCATCATAATCATATTGCATCGTAATCCCGGAATTCAAGGTTTCTTTCGCGAGATTCCCGTTTGCGTCGTAGGTGTTCGATGTTTTCATCGTGGTGGTTCCGTTAACTGGCAATTCCGTCGCCAGAAGCTGATTGTTGCCGTTGTACGTATAGGCTTTGGTCTTCCCCTTCGCATTAGTCAGAGACGTCATGTTGCCGTTATCGTCATAGGTGTAACTTGTTTTATTGCCGTTGCCGTCAGTTACCGACGTCTTAAGATCTGCATTCAGCGGATCATAGGTGTACTGCGTTGTCCGTCCGTCAGCGTCCGTCTCACGAATCGTCTGGCCGTAGTCATTATATGCGGTAGTGGTGGTATTCCACTTGGCATCCGTTTCGACTTCTTTAAGGCTGCTATCTTGATAGTCCGTTGTACTGTACGTCTGATTTGGATAAACAACTTTCGTTTGACGGCCATATTCATCATAGCTGTACTTAGTAATCTCTTCGCCGATCTGAGTTTGCGTCAAATTGGCACCCGTATACTGGTTGGTCGTTTTTGTGCCATCGGGATCGGTTTTTTCGATGACATGATTTTGATCATCATACCGATAAGTGGTGGTCTTGCCATCCTTGTCGGTATCACTTAACGTATTCCCACGACTGTCATACGTATGGGTTGCCGACTTCCCATTTTCATCGGTATCCGTCAGTACATTGTAATTGTCATCATAAGTCACTTTTGACATCGTTCCGTCTGCATTTTCCGTATGCGCGACTGCGTACGTATCGTGATCAGTGTCCCGCTGATAGGAGGTCGTCCGTCCCGTCGTATCACTCACTTCATAGCCATTGTTCGTATCATCATAATGATAGGTGGTGGAAACGGATTCAGCTCCGGACTTTTGCGGTTCAAGTATCGACAGTTCATGAGCGTCATAACTGATTGTATCCACATTGCTCTTGCTGTCGGTGAATTCGGTCATCTGACCGTCCTCATCATAGTCAAACTGATTCGTCAGTGTTCGGGTCGTTCCATTCGCCCGGGTCGTTGTCTGCACGAGACGATCTCCATCATACTGGTACTCAATCGAACGATCTTTAAAGGTCAGTTTCGTTATTCTCCCATTCGTATAGGTCAACTGGATCGGATTTCGAACGAGTACACCGGAATGATCCACCTCAGCAATCTGGGTCAATTGATCGCCCGTATTATACGTAAACCGAATTTCGTTCTGATTGGCATCCTGATAGGCAAAAAGTCGAAACTGCGCGACTTGATTGGGGTCTTGTTCGAACAGTTTCGAGAAGCCATCGGTATCTTTCAAACGATAGCCGCTTGTTCCGTTCACCGTTTCCTTTGTCAAGGTCAGATATTTTCCTTTAGGCGATACGTAGGCACTTTTAGCCGTGTCATAGAGAAACGTATGACTCGTGCCGTCTTCATCATCATATGTGATTATCGGTGTCGCCGAAGTATCTTTCTTTGTCAGCCGTTCATTGCCGGAGAATGTCCACCCCTCCCCGAATGCGGACTGGCGATTTGATCGGGTGTTATAACTTCGGACCAATGTGAAGTCAATGGGACTGCGCGTAAATAGTGCCTGATCATCAAACTGCATCACTAAATTACCGGTAGTTACATTGACCGAACCCTTGGCATTCCCCATCTCATGCTTATCATACGTGAAATAATCTTCGAGTCCCAGTTGGTCTCCGTGCTTTGCAATTGTGACAAATTGATCCGAAGAGGCCAAACTTACTCCTCGTTCTCCACTTATTTTCCCTTTTTCACTTGATGAAGCATTTTGATCGTTATATCGGAACGCACGGACATGAACCTGATAGGCCTTCTGATCGATCAAGGACTGCGATGCTCCGGTAATCTGATACTGATGCGTTGGATCCATGGGCAGATCCGTGATGTTGCTAAATAGCGAGATCCCTTTGGAGCTCCATGAGGTCACTTTACCGACTTCAAAGGAATGGAACGCTTTGCCATCAGAAAGCTCTACCCGATAGCCGCCCGCGCCAGTCACCGGACTCCAGGTCACATTCAGAGCCCCCAAGTTGTTAACCGTATCGGTCAAGTCCCCGCTGGCAGCGACATTTTTCGGCGTGTCCAGTGGAATATAGCCATACTGAGAATCAGAAAAAGGAGTGGTTCCCAGTGCAGAATAGGCCTTAATCCGAATCGAATAGCGATGGAAAGAGCCATAATCCCCGCCTGCAGCTATGGCATTTTGATAGACTGAATTGGGATCAATCGGCAGTTCTGAGCCGGTTTTATTATGATGCTGCAGATAACCACCTGATGTGATTTCACCATCAGTCGGCCATAATTTCTGCCCCTTTGTTGACCAGCTTGTCACATTGCCCACATTATATTCTTCATAACCCTTCCCGTTGTAGATCAGAACTTTATATCCTGTTGCATTAGGAACTGCGTTCCATGAGAAATCAAGCCATCCCCGACCTTTATTTGTTGCATCGTTTTCCGGATAGGCGTAGGCTTTCACTGTCGGACGGTTGGGGGTATCTACAAGATTCGCCGGTATCGCTTTTTTCACTTCGGCAGTGCCGGGCTGTTCCCACCCGGATACTTCGCAATGACACGGAATCCGTAATCCTTTCGCGTGGTGGCAGTCCCACTTTTAGCAGAAAAGAAATCGCTCGGATTCACAGCTAATTCTGTTCCCGTCCCGTCCAGCTTATACGTTGAACTGCTGGAATAGGGTGCCTTCGGAAAGATATTTTTACCTTTTGATGTCCAGCTTGTTCCGCTTCCGGAATAGACCGTTTCAAATCCTTTTCCGTCGAACAATTGCAGTTCGTAAGCGCTCGCTCCATCAGCCTTCGCCCAACTGACATTGACGTACCCTGTTGACTGCCCGATCCCATTCTGAGCGGCCGTGACGGACGGATTCGTCATCGTTGGGTAATGATAACTGATCGCTAACTTTGCCTTGTTCGCACTTTCGCCGGCAGTTATTTTCTTCCAATAGGTTTGGCCATTACCATTGGTATGGAATTTAAATCCTTCATTTGAATAATCTCCTTTGACAAAACCTTGTACCGCACTTTTTACGTTTAAAGTAGCCCACTGATCACGCGCAACGGATGTACTTGTAATATTGGTCGAACTCGGACGATTATTCCATGTTAATTGGTTTGCATTCCAATAACTGTTCGCACGATCGACCCAGAGACCTGTCTTTTGCGTTGTATAATAAGAATGCGTGACATATACGTTCAAATTAGCCGAGTCGATGATTGCGCCTTTTAACTCACCAACGATAGCAAATTTAATAAACGCATAGTTTGTCCCTGTTGTGCTGTCGTATTTCCCTACTTTCAAAACATACTCACCTTGCGTGGAATCCCATTCTTTATTGTAGTTTGTCGTAGGGTAAGCACTTGATATAAAAGTATCGGCCAACACATTTAGTGTAACCGATGGATCGATGTAAACAGGATATACACGATCTGGTGAAGTTAACCAATCCTTGTCCACAATAAGACGAATTTTATAACTTTGATCCCCTGTTTGTTCGAGCTCGTAGTGTACTTTTGAGGACTTGACTCCATTTCCTAAACCAGGATTAATATTTGAATCTTCCATTATGGGTCTTGGCATCATAAATATGTTCTGTTTGTACGCTTCGTCTTTATAAAAACCAATGGAACCGTCATCATTTACATGTGGATTGAGCGTCGTATGAAGATCGTATTCGAATTGATGAATCCCTTTGTATTCATGAAGGATCCAATCCTCTTTCACTTCTTTATTGAAAGAGATGTGGCGTAAATCCATACCTGGAAATATATCTTTATAGACCAGTTGATTTTTGTTATGTTCCATTTTGGATGAAGGATTAGGCGATACTTCACCCGAGTCATCAAAGGCTTTAATTTGATCAATGGTTAATGTATCACTACCAAATCGATACCTGATTTTCTTATTTTTTTGTAATTTTTTCGGATAGTTAACTTTTAATTGAGTTGCATCGGTCTGCATTTCATCAGAGCTTGTATCCGAAACGATCTTGTCCGAAATATTCTCCCACTTACCCTTAAATTTATTGTGAATAGGTTCAGCGTATATTTCCTTGGTGAGCTGCCCCGTGTCGTCAACAAGTGTTTTTGAATAGGCATCGCGCGCCGAAACCAATTCTTTCTTTGTCTGAGGCTTCTTGTTTACATTTGCAGTAGTAGAAGCAGATGGATGCACCTTTTCTTTTTGGCTCCCTGCACTGTCTGCAGAAGCAACACTGGGTAAGAGACTGATAATTAGTGTCGCACAGAGCAGTGTGCATAGCCATTTTTTCAATTGTGTGAAAAACATTTATTTTCCCCCTGTTGATCCAAAGGTTCTTGACCTTCAGATCTCTCATCTATGCATTCATTTGAGCATAGATTGATTATATTGGAGAAACAAATAGGAGCACAATAGATTTTACATAATCACTGCATCGATATTTTTCGACAAATTTTGCGTAGAGAAGGTTTTCACTACATTTTCATGTCTCTGATTATTCGAGTATTTTTAGACAAATGAAACTTGATACAGCTACTGACTATGGACTAGACATTTATCATAAGGCATTGAATATATTTGCCGATAATTGGGACCATGAACCTGTATGCGGTGTTTCCGTCACCCTTTCAGATTTACAGCCGATGTCATCTTACCAACTGGACTTATTCGGCCGGGTCGAACAGAAGAAGAAATTAAGCACCGCAGTAGACGCTATTTATAATAAATATGGCAAAACCGCTTTGCTTCACGGATCCTCTTTACTTCTAGGTGGGAAATGGATTAATCGTGCAGGTAAGATTGGGGGGCATTATAAATGAAGGTAAATAAGTTAACAAATATTGGAAGCAGTGGCGATGACAGATCGTCAGCCTGTTGATCACATTTAAATCACCAATGCAGCGAGAACGGCTCCATCCGAATACAACAGATTCGAACGAGGTTCGCCGGTAGCCTAATCGAGTTCCCACTGAACCGACTGCAAACAGCTGCTCAAGCGCCAATGTACGCCCAACTAAATAATCCGAACTGTTTCTTTATAAACAGCTCACGAGTGATGCGAAGAACCGGATTCATCGCGTTTTACAGCCACCTTCTCTGAATTGAAACAAATGACTCTAATCCATACTAAACAGGTCTACTATCAGCTAGTCAGACGATTCTACCAGTCACAGAGGGGAGCGATCATTCATTGGCCGACGTAACAGAACAGATCCTCCAGTCAACGCTGAAGCTCATTGGACGTCAACGTGCCGAGGCTGGCAAAACAGTCGATTCGATGTACCACAAGTTTTTTTATCCGGCCGTCCCCAATGAATCACCAGTAGTGAAATAGGCTGTCTTACTGAGCCGATCAGACTCTAACGCTCTCCGCCCAGCGAAAAGCGGGAATCGAGAAGCAACTGCGAGCCGAAACGCTCCCGGAATACTCCGTTTATCTCAGATTTGCCTGACTGCGATCATCGCTGAATTGGGGAATTTGTTCCCACTTCGATTCTCCGAATCAAATCAACGCCTACATTGGTATCGATCTTCATCACTACAAATCAGGGCAGTATACGGCTGCTGATACGATCAGTAAGCGTGAGATGCCCTGGCACGAAAAATCCTGCACCGATCGATCCATCGGAACTATTGCTTCCACCGCCCGCTTTACTTATTTGAGTGGTAATAATGTTCGTTGGTGTCAGATAGATCTTATGATGCACGATCACGCCCGGCGCACCGCATCGTTCACACAATCCATGCTTCTCGATGAAGTGAAGTAGGCTTGTCGCGTTGTTCGCCATGCCTTGGATCGATAGAAGGTCTTAGCCCATGGCTTCATGACATAATCGCTCATTCTCGATCGTCCGAATGACTGGATACTTGCCTGCATCCTTATCCATGTACTTAATGGTCATATGATGTTTGCCAAAGTTTTTATCGTCTTCAGCCGATTCCCATTCATAACTGACATGAACCCTTCCCTTATCAATCTTCTCTCCGTTGTAGTAAACAACCGGAACAGAATCCATATCGTCAACCCTTATCTCGAACAAAGGTTTCGCCATCTCTGCACAACCTCCTAAATTTGTGTATACAAAAACAGGACACCATGATTGGCATCTTGTTCCTATTATTTGATCCGTTTTTTTAACATGTGTTATTTTTTTGGTGTTGCCATTCCCTTTCCAAAATCATATTTTTGATTGCAGTCATCACAATCACAAGAAATATTTCTATTTCTGTAACCAGGAATATCATCGTGTTCGTAGTATACTTTCCCTTTGCCACACGGACATTCATAGACAATGTTTGTTGTATCTCCCCAATTTCCTCCCGCCGCTCCGACAACGTGTGATTCCTCATTGATTACTTTTAATTGCAATAGGATCATCTCCATTTAGCATTATAATGTGTTTAATTACTTTGCCAAACGAAGATATTTTCCTGCACGAAAATAGAGCGCCGATTAAACGCTCATAAAAAACGCCTACACTAATAAGACCATTCGTAAGACAAATTCAGGAGAATACTACATCTTTGATTGCCAGTGAAAGTTCTTTGGCCCATGAACCTATAGACTGCAAGTCCATTTGTTCATTAAATTTTCCTGTTATTTCTGTAACAGAATCAATATTCACGATGGATTATCGACAGAGGCTCAACCATTTTCACTTCCATCATCGTTTTGAAGACGGCACTTAAAAAGTGTGTTTCGATTATTCAAACGAAAATCGAGGGGGGCCTCTCTCTCGATTCTTTTGAAGCAGTTTCCAGGCCGTCTCTGCGTTTGCAGCCAGGGTGATTGGACAGCGAATCTGCATCTTGTCAACGGTGGTGCCTAACTGAACTTTTTATTGATTTCCTCAGCAGCTCATTCGTTTATTTCGCTTTATGTATCATTTTCTCTATTAAATCCCGTTCGCGCTCTAATTTCATTCCCGCTTTCCACTCATAGTCAGCAGATCTTTCGCAAGCCCATTCCGCTGTTTCACGGATTGTCTCCTGAATCGGGCGAAATGTAAGTCCGGACTGGATGGCTTTTCGATGATCCACGGCTTGAAATCCGTTCATATTTTCTTTTAGAGGGATCCAGAGCGGCATTTCAGTCCAGGCAGTCACATGTTGTTCAAGTAAAAATTCTTCTGTTGCCCACTGAAACTGTACTTCCGCATTCAGGGTCTGGGCACAGGAATCAAGAAAGGTCTTCATGGTCAACGGTTCTTTTGGTCCGGTCGCATGATAGATACCTGTCTGCTTTCCTTCTGCCATATTCAGAATCCATAAGGCCAGGTCCCTGACATCGATCCATTGGATCCGCGCATCCGGATCACCAGGTGCGAGTACGGTCCCCCCTTTCATGATCCGCCATGGCCAATAAGTAAAGCGATCAGTCGGATCATGGGGCCCGACAATCAGACCGGGACGGACGATCAGTGCACGGCCTGGCATCTCCTCCTGAACGGCTGATTCACAAAGTGCCTTCAGCGGGCCATATGTTTCTCCATTTATATTTTCTGCCGTTTCATCCATCAATTGGCCGACAGCCGCCTGTTCATTGATGTTTTTCTGATTGAAATCATGATACACAGAAATACTTGATACAAACGTGTAGTGATCGGTTCGCCGAGCAAGCAGGTGAGCAGATTTATGGACGATTCTTGGCACATAGCCCGACGTGTCAATAACGGCATCCCATCTTCTGTTTTTCAGTACCGCTAAATCCCCGTCGCGATCGCCATGCAGCTGTTCAATATCGGGCAAAATATCCGGATGATTGCCCCGATTGAATAAAGTCACGCAATGCCCCTTTCTCTTTGCGATTTCTGCCAGATGCCGCCCGAGAAAAACCGTTCCGCCTAAAATAAGGATATTCACGATTAAAATCTACTCCTTTTTTCTACTTACTTCTTTAAACGTTTATTGACCTCGAATCGTTACAAAAGGGAACCGCTGAATAATCCTCGCTAAGAAATGAGACAAGGAGAGCTGAAGCTCGGGAGAAGACGGCCCTGCGCATACTGCAAAGGAAGATGGATCTCCGCATCATCTCTGAGCTAACCGGGCTATCGTTAGAAGACATCATCAGGCTGAATAAATAACCATTAGAAAACTTGGCTTCACCAGGCTTCTGGCAAAGGCGAAGCCGCCGTCGCACTTATACTATTTTCCTTAAATTTTTTCTTATAGTATAAATTAATGACAGGCGTCTCGCCTGCCCCAGAGTGCGTGATGCCTGTTTTGCTGTGATTTCAATAAAAGCACGCCAAATCATACTGTTGCTTTCCAGCGTTCTCCCCATATATAATATAGAATTTCTTTTGGTCTGTAATTAAAAGGACTTGGCATGAAGAAGGGCAGAATTCGTCCACTCGTGAGTTTGCCCACTTTAATATTCACCTTTAATGACAAAGAATGAACCCCGAATGGTTCCGGCAAGTTTAGACTTCTGCCGGGCAAACTTAAACGTTCCTTCTAACTCCATGGGCACCTCCATCCCTTCAGAAAGCTTAAAACCGACGGCCCGTTTCTTAGGGTTATCGACCGTATACATCACGTTGATCTCAAGGCCGTCCTCATAGAAGACATAGGCAAACTTGATATTTTCCACTTGAAAACGCGATGTTTCAAGCGGCCTGGCCGCAAACTGAAGATCACGTTCTTCTTTCAGAATTCGGTTTACTCGGTTTACATAGTCAAGCGTCTCCTGACTTTCCTCAGCTGCTAAAACCGTAAATTGATGCTGATATTTATTCATAAAGTAACGCGCCTCATTGGCACGTAAACCCGCAAGCGCTTCTGCTACAGGTGACGATTCTAATCCAATCTGAGACACGTTTTTAAAATCAACAACATAAGCCATGTTCATCGCTCCTTTTATCCTTTGTCGAAATAATTATGCCCATTCAGCATGCTCATCTCGCCTTGAAATCGGCTCAATCAAGTATTTATCTTCCTCTGATAAATATATAATACCCCTAAAACATGTCAAAAAGTGAAACTGTTTAGGGGCGATGAAAAAATTGAACGGATTAATGCAATCATGCGGTATGACATGTCAACATAACCATTTTTACAAAAATAGATTTCAGATTCCATTTGCAAATTAGTTACT
>NZ_JAMAST010000023.1 GCF_023336505.1 Sporolactobacillus mangiferae
CTTAGAACTTATTAATTATAAAATCTATCTGTTTCCCTCTATTAATCATGGTCAATCATGCCTAAAAATAGGAAGGTGTGAGAAAAGGACGAACGGAAAATGCCTTTGTAAAAGGGGTAAATAAAAAATAGAATTATAAAAATTTACTGAAAATAGTAACTCAGACCCTCGCCTCTTTTTACCTGCAAGCTTATGGTAGATGAGAGATATGCAGACTTGCTTTATTTTCAAATCGACTAAATAATGGTGGGGGGAAACAATGTGGCAAAAATATGGAAAGGGGCTTTGACGATTTTGTTCGCATGCATTATTGCGGCGGCATCTGCGCCTTCTTTTGCGGCGTACGCTAAAAGCTCCGGATCTGTGAAAGAGAGTGATCATACGTACCTTGTCAGCTCAGCAAATGATTTTACAGCAGGAACCCGAGAAAATGTGACCATTCATCAGCATCCCGGTGACGGGGCTTTTACTTTGACAAAGATACGCGGCAAGTATGCGAGCGACGGCGTTTTCGTCTCTCCTGAACTAACAACTGACCCCTTTGACTATTTGATCGCTTCGTGGAACAGCGATACGCCCAAGGGTACATCGGTTGAGATCCAGGTCCGTGCTGAGATCAGCCATTATAATGCCGACAATCAACTCGTGAAGGATTGGTCAACGTGGCGTTCATGGGGCAAGTGGGGAACCTACATCGAGCGGGCGAGCATCACCGATTCATCAGATCCGCTCGCTTATGTTGATGTCGACACGTTTACGGTGCGCGGCAGTCGCGGCGAGACGGCGGACAAATTCCAGATCCGCGCACTCCTGCATACAGATGATCCACATGCGGCGCCAACGGTTCGGCTGCTGGGGGCTTCAACGGAGCTCGGATGGGGCTCGGTCAGCAAGCATCCAAGTAAGTTAACCGTGAACAAGGACATCCGGACGCCTGCCTACTCACAAATGATTCGTGATCCGAAGATTGCAAACTCCATTTGCAGTCCGACAACAATGACGATGGCCATGAACCGGATGGGTGAGAATCTGCTCCTCGAAGAAACGGCACTTCGTGATTATGACTATGATTACGACGGCTTCGGCAACTGGGCATTCAGTTCAGCGGTCGCCGGCAGTTATGGCTACAAGGCTTATTCTGTTTTTACCGATCTGGACGGATTAAAAAGTGAGATTCTTAAAGGTTACCCAGCTGCGGTCAGTGTCAAATATACCAATGATCCTTCGAATACCCGTTATCCGTATGTGGAGGGTGCACCGGGCACGACACCAGGTCATCTGATTCTTGTCAGAGGCTTTGAGACGATCGGCGGCCAGGACTATGTGATTGTCAACGATTCGTTCGCACCGTCCGATGATACGGCCGTGCGCAAATACAAGGTCGATCAATTTTTGAAGGCGTGGGCAAACGGCGTTGCTTATATTGTGCACGGCAAAGAAAGGGGCGGCGCGGGAAATTCAGTCGCGAAACGCATTCATGCAGACCTGCGTCCAACAAGCAGTGAAAATGAATACGCGCTTTATGCCGGCAAGAAAAAAATTGATATTCCTGCAGGTTTTACAGCGGATGTCCGCCCGCTGACGGAGCAGTCCGGTACACTGGCTTACACGATTTCCGATGGAACAAAATACGACACTGATGCGCACAGGAAATTTTACTATACACATGAAACATCAGACGGCAACATTGCCCTTGATCTCAATCAGATCAAAGCAAATCTGAATGGCAAGCCTGCGACGCTGACCCTTTATGTGCTGAGCACAACCGGTGACAACTATGTGGCGACACTTGAATTGAACAAAAAGAGTAATCGTCATTAAAACAGGTGCAAACGCTAATATACTGAACCTCTCGGGTTAAATTGCCGGGAGGTTTTTTCTTCAGTGCCGAATTTGAGGCGGGATGCCGCTAAAATAATGAATACACTATTCTGTGGCTGGCCGGCTCATTTAAATGCTAGATGATGATATTTTTTGATGAAAATATGACGATAGTATACCAGCTTTTTCAGATGGTATTTTTTCTTTGTTGAATTGCGCTGAAGACGATTGTATAAGGGGTTTCGAGAATTTCCCTTGAACAATATAGAGACTAACATCATCTAAATACTCTCGCTGAAGCAAAGCGAAAATATGGTAAAATAGATCTAAAAACTCTAAGGGGAGTTTGAACATGGGATCCGATTTAAATACAAAATTATTTAGTGCAGCAGACCATTTACGCAGCAAGATGGATGCATCAGAATATAAAGACTACTTATTAGGACTGATTTTCTATAAATATCTATCTGATAAATTGCTAGAAAAGGTTGTTGAACTGGCAGATGAATCGTCAGAAAAATACGATACCCAGGATAAACAAACACATTTGTATCATGAACTACTCGCCGACGAGGACACGAAAAATGATTTGATCGAAACCTTAGTCGATACGCTAGGCTATGATATTGAACCAAACTATTTATTTAACGTATTAACAGATCAAGCAAAACAAAATGTTTTTCAGCTGAATGACTTAAATAAAGCGTTTATTGAACTGTCTACTAAATATGATCAGTTTAATGGTTTATTTGATGATGTCGATTTGAATTCAAAAAAACTAGGATCAGATGACCAACAACGTAACATTACGATTACAGAAGTATTGAAGAAACTCAATGATGTTGATGTCATTGGTCATAATGGTGACGTCATCGGTGATGCTTATGAGTTCCTCATTTCTCAGTTTGCTTCTGAAGCTGGGAAGAAAGCCGGAGAATTTTACACGCCTCATGAAGTATCGGACATGATGGCTCGGATCGTAACCATTGGACAAGAAACGAAAAACTTGTTTAGCGTGTTTGATCCAACCATGGGATCTGGATCATTGATGTTAAACGTCCGTAATTATCTGACGCATCCGGACAGTGTGAAATATCATGGGCAGGAGCTCAACACAACTACATATAATTTGGCTAAGATGAACCTCATCCTGCATGGCGTTGATAAAGAAGATATGCGTCTGCGTAATGGGGATACATTAAACAAAGATTGGCCAACGGATGAGCCGTATACGTTTGACGCAGTGTTAATGAACCCGCCGTATTCTGCTAAATGGTCAGCGGATCCAACATTTTTAGATGATTCTCGTTTTAACCGCTACGGACGATTAGCGCCAAAATCAAAAGCGGATTTTGCCTTCTTATTACATGGATATTATCACTTAAAGGATTCTGGAACAATGGCGATTGTCTTGCCACATGGTGTGCTCTTCCGTGGTGCTGCCGAAGGAGTGATACGAAAGAAATTATTGGAGGATGGCAGTATTGACGCTGTTATTGGTATGCCTGCAAACCTTTTCTTCGGAACCTCCATTCCAACAACAGTCATCATCTTAAAGAAAAACCGTACAAGCCGAGACGTTTTATTTATCGATGCGAGTAAGGAGTTTACGAAGGGTAAGAACCAAAACAAACTTACAGAAGAAAATATAGATAAGATTGTTAATACATACAAGAAACGTGAAGATATTGAGAAATACGCCCACGTTGCCAGTTTTGATGAAATAAAAGAGAATGACTTCAATCTGAATATTCCCCGCTATGTCGATGCATTTGAGGAAGAAGAACCGATTGACATTGTTGAGTTAAGCAAGGAAATAGTTTCCTTAAATAAAGAAATTGCTCAGTCTGAAAAAGAATTTTTGAAACTATTGGACGAGCTGAAAGTAACAGACGACTCCAAAGATATCATCGCAGCAACAAAGGCGGTGTTTCATTAATGGAGAAAAGGAGGAATGCACCAGAAATACGATTTGATGGCTTTTTTGACGATTGGGAACAGCGTAACTGGGAAAATACCGTTGATATTTCAACCAATATGGTTGACCCAAAAACTGGTGAGTACGATGAACTGCCACATATAGGACCAGGTAATATTGAATCGTTCAGCGGTCGTTTGCTTAACAATGTAAACAATGTTGCGGAAGACAAACTCATTAGTGGCAAATTCCACTTTAATGCTGGAGATATCATTTATGGCAAGATCAATCCACAACTAGGAAAGTACGTTTATGCATCATATGAAGGACTTGCCAGTGCTGATACTTACGTATTGAATGCGAAGAACGGAATCAATCAGAAGTTCTTATATACAATGCTTCAAACGCGAGATTTCTATAAGTACTCTGTCTCAGTATCAATGCGTACAGGTGTGCCAAAAATCAATCGTGATGAATTGAATATGTACAATTTCAATGCACCTTCTGAAGAAGAACAAATCAAAATCGGCACCTTTTTTCAGACCCTCGACCAGACTATCGCCCTTCATCAGGAAAAGCTAGACAAGTTGCGACGCTTAAAAAAAGCCTTTCTACAGTTAATGTTCCCACAAAATGGTGAAACTGAGCCTCGGCTAAGATTCGCTAATTTTTTCTCTGCATGGGAACAGCGTAAGTTAGGGAAAGTTGCTGATATCATCGGTGGTGGAACGCCAAGCACTTCTAATGAAGACTATTGGGATGGGGATATTGACTGGTATTCTCCAGTAGAAATTGGAGAGCAAACATATGTGGAAAACAGTCAAAAGAAAATAACCGAATTAGGGTTGCAGAAGAGCTCAGCTAGGATTTTACCTGTTGGAACTGTCTTATTTACTTCTCGTGCAGGTATTGGAAACACTGCAATTTTGGCTAAAGAAGGGACAACAAATCAGGGCTTTCAATCAATTGTACCCCACAAAGATGAGCTCGATTCATATTTTATCTATTCACGCACTCATGAGCTGAAACGATACGGAGAAAAAAAAGGTGCTGGTTCTACTTTTGCAGAAGTATCCGGAAAACAAATGTCTAAGATGCCTATTTTGATACCCAACTTAGAGGAACAAGTCAAAATCGGCACGTTTTTCGCACACCTGGATCACACTCTCGCTCTTCATCATGAACGAATTGAAAAACTAAAAAAATTGAAAAAAGCTTATCTACAAGACATGCTCATCTAAAAATTTATTGGCAGGAACTAGAAAACTTCTAAATAATTAAAGTGATGATGCATTCATCAACTATTATTTAGGAGGTTTTATTTTGGCAAGGAAGAAAAAATCAGATCAGTTATTTCACGAGTACTTCGAAGAATGGATTGAATTGTACAAAGTGGGTGCCATTCGATCCGTTACGCTCCAGAAATATTACATGAGCCAACAAAGAATTGTTGAATTAGCTCCCCATTTAAAAATTGGCGAACTCAACCGAAAACAGTACCAGCAATTATTGAATGATTATGCATTGACCCACGAAAAGCAAACAACTATGGATTTTCATCATCAATTGAAAGGTGCAATTCTCGATGCAGTGGATGAAGGATTGATTGAGAAAAATCCAACCAGAAAAATAATCATAAAAGGAAAGAAGCCTGGCGAAAAGAAAATAAAATTTCTAAACCAGTTTGAGGTTCAGGCGCTACTAAAACAATTGAATCTCACTGAAGAAATAAATTGGGATTGGTTTATCCTCTTAGTTACAAAAACAGGGCTACGGTTTTCAGAAGCGTTAGCGCTAACTCCGGATGACTTTGATTTCTCAAAGCAAAAAATAATAGTGAGCAAGACTTGGAACTATAAAGGAACAATGGGAGAATTTCAACCTACTAAGAATGAATCATCTAAACGTAAGGTTCAAATTGATTGGCAAACAGCGATGCAATTTTCTCAGCTAATAAAGAATGTGGATAAAAACAAACCGATTTTCGTGAAGAGCAGGGTTTTTAATTCTACAGTAAATAATCACTTAAAAACCTTATGTATGAAAGCCGATATACCGATAATCACGATCCATGGATTGCGTCATACACATGCATCACTTCTGCTTTTTGCCGGTGTGTCGATCGCAAGTGTAGCAACGAGATTAGGTCATTCAAGCATGACAACCACACAAGAAACTTATCTGCACATTATTCACGAATTAGAAAATCAAGATAATGACAAAATCATGCGACATTTATCTCTGTTAATGTAAGTTAAAAAGGCACATAATGTGCCTTTTTAAATAAACATTTTTTGTAAGTATGCTTTTTTAAGTGATTGTAGCTTTTCAAGTTTAGTTTGATGAAGAGCGATAATCCTATCAATATGCTTCAGCAGATCTGCAATCGCTGATTGTTCCCTGACAGATGGAATGTAACAATATGCGGTTGTGAATGGTTCCCAGTACAGTCTTTTTCGAAATGCCATTAATCCATAAGAAAGGCTGTCCATCTGTGCAATCATTGAAGGCAGGCGCATTGCAAAGTTCATAAACGGTGGAAATACAATACCATTTGATTTTGCGGTTATGTAGGCTGGGCTTACCATTCCTTCTGTTTTCACGATTCCGATTGCACCCTGCCATGCACGCATCATATTGAATACTAGGTTACCTTGATATACATGTTTATATACCGACTTGTCCTCTGTCCGTCGCACTGTTTTTCCCAAAGTGTCACTGTCCAGCTCGTTGCCAGATACACCATCGTGAATTGAGACCGAGAGAATCTGCAAGGAATCGTTTCCCTTCTCATGTGTCTCGGTATATATGTCACCAAGCTTACGCTTTTCCCATGGAGACACAAAGTTAGCGAATCTTAGCCGAGGCTCAGTTTCACCATTTTGTGGGAACATTAACTGTAGAAAGGCTTTTTTTAAGCGTCGCAACTTGTCTAGCTTTTCCTGATGAAGGGCGATAGTCTGGTCAATATTTCTGAAAAATTTTCCAATTAGGCTCTGTTCATCCAAAGATTTTGGAACCATAATTTTTTTGCTCAGTAGTTCCTCTTTTGTAATTCCTTTGATTGATGTCCCTTGAACAGAGTTCAATTCACTTTGTAATTTCTTATAAAGAGAATACGTTCCAAACCATTCGTCAACTTTCAAATTACTTAACGAGAGAAAATCTTGGCTTGTAGCATACTCAAATGGTATGAATGCTAGCTTTCCAACACCAACTCGCGTGACTATTGCAATGGAATTTGCAGGAACAAGTTTTGCCGCTGAATTTTTCAACCCCGATTCTGTAATTTTCCTTTTTGTTTCTACATATGAAACTTGATGTTCAATTAAATCAGATGATTGTATCCAAGAAATATTTCCGCCCCAATAGTTTTCAATAAAAGTCTTTGGAGTTCCACCACCATATGTTTTTCCTGCAAAATCAAAAACCTTACGCTGTTCCCAATTGTCAACATTCGCTTATTGGCGCAACTGAAAACACTGTCATGATATAATTTAAAAGTGTTTTTCTGAAAAATTCAGGCTGCGGCGAAGGTAGGTAAGCAATAATGCAAAAACCACTTTATGTTGAAGAAGAAGTGAAGCGTTGGATGATTGGCTTACTGAGTGGAGGTTATAATTTTAGTAAGGTACCGTATTAAAAATTTATTACAATATATGCGGGGTGAGTCAGATGCTGCAAAATAAATTAGGGATTACTAATTCGGTGGAGCTTGCACGAGCGGAAGAAAAAATCAGTAAAACAAAGGCGATCGCGTTATTTGAAACAGGTGTTTTAGATCGTTTGACTCCAGGAACTTTTGCAACGTTGGCAAAAATTCACGCTTATCTTTTTGACGAGATTTATCATTTTGCAGGCAAGGTTCGTGATGTTAATATTGCCAAGGGAAATTTCCGCTTTGCACCTGTAATGTATCTGGATGCTGCGCTAAAGCATATTGATGGTATGCCGCAGTCTACTCTTGATGAAATTATTGAAAAGTACGTGGAGATGAATATTGCCCACCCATTTCGTGAAGGAAACGGGCGTAGCATGCGTATCTGGCTTGATTTGATACTAAAAAAAGAATTAAAACAGGTTGTGGACTGGAGTCAGGTTGATAAGGAAGATTACTTGCTGGCAATGGAACGCAGTCCGATTAAGGATATTGAAATCAAACATTTGTTAAAGGGAGCTTTGACGAACAAGGTGAATGATCGTGACGTTTATATGAAAGGTATTGACGCCAGTTATTACTATGAAGGGTATACCGTTTATAATACGGAAAAGTTAAGAAAGGACAAAAATATAAATGAAAATGAATAGTTGCACCATTGAACGAGCACCCGGCTAACCACTTCATTCATTAATCACCTGTTCTCTGACACCAACATTCGCTTAATGACGCAATTGATCGCACGGTCATGTTATAATTTAGGAGAGTTTATCCAGGGAAAAATGCAGGCTGTGACGAAGGTGGGGAAGCAATAATCATGAAACATCCACTCCATGATGAAGCAGAAGTAGAGCGTCGGCTGATTGAAGTGCTCGGTGAAGGCCATAACCAATGGAATTATCGTCCAGATATAAAGTCAGAAGACGATTTATGGCTGAACTTACGCAAAAAAATTACGCAAAATAATTTATCGGAGCTTGGCGATTACCCCATTACCGATAAAGAATTTGATCGCATAAAGACCGAATTGTTAGTACATACTCAAACTCCTTTTGATGCTGCAAAGTGGCTCAAGGGGGAAAATGGGATTGCTCGTATTCACATAGAACGGGAAGATGTTTCTCTTGGTTCACTTTCTCTAATTTTATATTCCAATCAGGATATTGGTGGAGGAATCTCTACCTATGAAGTGGTTCATCAAGTTGCGAAACAAAAGATTGAGATGGATGGTCGTAATCGACGTTTTGATGTCACCCTATTAATTAATGGGCTGCCGATTGTTCAAATTGAATTGAAACAGGTTAGTGCAAAAGATGGGGTATTTCAAGCATTCAACCAAATAAAAAAATATGCTGAGGAAGGAATGTTTCGGAATAATATATTTTCCAGTTTGCAGTTGTTCGTCATTTCCAATGAACAAACAACGCGCTATTTTGCCAATGCCTCGCCAAAAGATATGTATAAGAAGTTTGTTTTTAGTTGGCGAACTAAAAATAATCGCAAAGTAGACAATCTCTATGAATTTATTAAACAAGTTCTGAATATTCCGGATGCTCATCGGTTGATTGCCAATTATATGATTGTCAGTGAAGATCAGGATAACAAAGCATTAATGGTTTTACATCCGTATCAAATTCATGCGATTGAAGCTTTGTTTGATTCTGCGATGAAACATAAGTCGGGTTTTGTTTGGCATGCGACAGGATCAGGAAAGACATTAACGAGCTTTGTTTCAACGAAGCTATTAGCACGTAAACCAGGGATCGATCGAACGATTATGTTGATTGACCGAAAAGACCTGGACAATCAGACCACCACGGAATTTACCAAATTTGCATCGGAATTTAATACAGGTATTTCTTCTGGTGCTGCAAAGTCGAATAGCCTGATTGTTGGGACAGGGAGTGCTAGGGAGTTAAGTGCTACGCTCTTATCTGATGCGAATGCCAATACGGTGATCATTACCACGCGCCAAAAATTAGAAGCTGCTTTACGATATGCTCAAAAACAAGAAGAACAAAAAGGAACACAACGATTTAAGAAATTACTTGGCCGGCATATTGTCTTTGTCGTTGATGAATGTCATCGAGCGTTAAGTGCGGAAGGTATGGAAGCCATTAAAAAATTTTTCCCCAATTCAACTTGGTTTGGCTTTACTGGTACACCAATCTTTGATGAAAATAAAAAACAGGCCCAAGGGCAATTGGCTCGAACGACCCGTGATCAATACGGTGAAGTACTCCACACCTATACAATAAAAAACGCCCTGGATGATGGCGCTGTTTTAGGTTTTCAGGTTGAGCATGAAGATACGATTGACACCAATTCATTAAATAATTACATTTTTGATCAATTGAAAGTAAACGAAAAGTACGCAAACTATAGTGTGGATGGAATTAATAATTTGATTGATCAAGCGGATGGGATTAAAAAAGAACAGTACCTGGAACCTACTGTTTTTGAGAGTGACGAACATATTCAAAAGGTGTTGCATAAGATTTTTCGCCCAGATAATGCCTATATCAAATTTGATTTTCAAAATGGCCGTCCGCAGAAGTCTGCCATTTTGACGACCAGCTCGATTGATATGGCAAAACGTTATTATTATGCGATCAAGGAACTGACTAAAGATCCGGAGTGGTTAACTAAAGAATTTGCCGAACACCCGATGCGAACAGGGCGTATCATTGAAGATCCTGATTTTCCACGAATCGCGATAACTTATTCGGTTCAAGAAAACGAAGAACATGCGAAACAAATTCAAGATGAAATGGAAGAAATCATCAAACAGTACAATACGTATTACCATACTGCCTGGTCCATAGAAGATATTGAACGTTACAATGGCGACATCAATAATCGACTCGCCCGTAAGAAAGCAGAGTTTAAAGCGTTTGGGAAACAAATTGATCTTGTGATTGTTGTGGATCGCTTACTGACAGGTTTTGACGCACCGACAATCCAAACCCTTTTTGTGGATCGCAACCTAAGCTATGCAAATTTGATTCAGGCGTTTTCTCGTACCAACCGAACCTATCCGGGAAAGAGCAAGGGATTGATTGTCACCTTCCGTAAGCCTTATACAATGGAGAAGAATGTGGCAGACGCGATAAAGCTATACTCATCGGAACAAAAAGAAACCAACCTCGTGTATCCAACCTATGACGAATCAAAGAAACGATTCACTAAAGCACATAAAATATTCACGTCAATGCCTAACTTAGCCGATATTGATGAGCATTCATCAATGGAAACGCGAATCGATTTTGTGAAAGCTTTTCAGGAATTGAACCATTCTTACGAAGCACTTGTCACTTATGATGGCTATAATGATGAAATGGAAAAATCAAAAGTACTTCAGGAGCAAGTCCAAATATTAGACGAATATAGGGGTGTCTATAATACGGTGAAAGGATCATTGTCAGTTGATCCGCCTGATTCGGTTGGTCCAGGACCGGACTTATCAGAAATTGAATTCTTTGGAGAAAATGCGAAAAAGGCATACGATATTGATTCTGCGTATATTGATCGGCTATTAGATACTTATTCTGCAAATAATCAAGATATCCGCGATGAAATTGAAAAGGCACTTCAAAAATTGAATAAAGCCGAAAATGTTAAACAAATTTACCGGAAAATATTGAATGCAATTGATAACAAGGAGATCGATCCGGATGAGGATGTTTTTGTTGTGAAGCGCCGGTATTTCACACATGCTCGTAATCATGCGATCGAAGCGTTTGCGAATACCTGGTTTGTGGATAAAAACGAGCTCTATTCATCAGCAATTCAATATGTAGTGGGAGCAGATCCCATACCGAATATTGGAAGCATTATTGACAGTAAGCGATTTGATCAATACAAAGTTGTTCATTCAGATGCTAAACCACTGAAATATGGTCCGGAAATGAAACGTCAATGGAGAAAAACACTGGATGAATTTATTGTTCCACTGGATAATGAATTGAAATAAAAATGATTTTTGTATTAAGTTATCCAAGAGTCTCCCTTTACGGGGGGCTTTTTAAGATTAGAGAGTATGTGATTTTGTCCTGCAGGCAATTAACAAAATAACATAATGTTTGGGCATCAAAGCGGAGGTTCGCGGTGCGCCCGCGGCAAGCGAGCAGCTGGAGTGTCCGTCAGGTACTAGATCAACGGCAAAGGACTGGGCCTAGCCTGGTCTTTCTAAAACCGGTTTAATTGTTTTTATTGTATATATTGTATATATTGTGTATAATGGATATTATCTTATGAGTTTATTAAAGAGGTTGCTGCATGAAAATCATTATACAAAACCGATCAAATTTGCCGTTATATCAGCAGATTAAGGAGCAGATGAAGCAAGCGATCATGACCGGAGATCTCGCAGAAGGCGAGCAGCTCCCGACCATTCGTGCCCTTGCCAGCGCGCTGCATGTCAGTGTTCTGACGACGAAAAAAGCGTATTCGGAACTGGAAGCAGAAGGATTCATCACGACACGTGTTGGTAAAGGATCGTTTGTCGCTTCAGAAAATCCCGAACTGATCATGGAATCGAAACGACAGATGGTGGAAACCAAGCTTGCTGAAGCGTGTCGCATGGCGCAACAGCTTGGCATCAATCTGAAAGAGTTGCATGAAATGATGGATTTACTTTTTGATGAGGAGGAAGATTAATGACCGCTGTACTTGAAGTCGATCATTTGACGAAAAAGTTCCATGATTTTTACCTTGATCACATTCACTTTTCACTGGAAAAGGGCTGCATCACTGGCTTCATCGGAACGAACGGTTCCGGCAAGACAACGACCATTAAATCAATTCTTGGTCTCATCCATAAAGATGACGGCAAGATTCGCATTTTTGGCGAAGATGCAGAAAGAAATGAACGCAGCATAAAAGATCGAATCGGTTTTGTCATGGATGAAGGATATTTTTACGAAAATTTAACGCTTCAAGAAATGAAAAGAGTGATCGCATCCGCATATACAAGATGGGATGAGAAGAGCTTTCTCAGTTATATCAATCGGTTTCAATTAAACTTGCAGCAAAAGATTGCTAAGCTGTCGAAAGGAATGCGCATGAAGTTTGCTGTTGCTCTGGCACTTTCGCATCATGCCGATTTATTGATTATGGATGAACCGACAAGCGGCCTGGATCCGTTGGTACGCAGCGAATTGATGCAAATTTTGATTGAATTTGTCAGTGAGGAAAACAAGAGCGCTTTTTTCTCTACACACATTACATCGGACTTGGAACGGATTGCGGATATGCTGATTCTCATTGATGATGGAAAGATTCTTTTTGAGAAGGAAAAAGATGAACTGCTGGAGTCGCATGTGCGCGTAAAAGGGGACAACAACTGGATCAATGAGGAAACACGTCCTCTGTTCCTGAGCCTGAATCAGTCGCATTTCGGATTCGACGGTGTGACCAATCAAAAGAATGCAGTCCTTCGCGCGATACCAGGAGCAGTACTGGAACGGACGTCCATTGAAGACGTGATGCTTGCCTATGTCGGAGGTGAAAAAATTGCTGATTAATCTTATTTTAAAAGATTTTATATTGATTAAAAAGTATTTGGTAATTCTTGTCGCGTTTGCTGTGGTTGCACCTGTTTATCTCGCATCACAAATGGGCAATGGTGCGATTAGCTTTTTCCTCGTTCTCCTGTATGTTTCATTCATCGCATTTTCCCAGGTTTCGATGATTGAAAATAAATACAGGGGAAATGCACTGCTCTGCGCGACGCCTTATCGAAGAAAATCTGTAGTCCAGGCAAAATATGCGTTTCTGCTCATTATTTTTCTTCTTACGGTTCTTATTCAGTTTCTTGTAGCGGCAATTATTTCGTCACGGATGGCAACGGTTTCTTTAACGGGTATTAATTTTAGCCTATTCTTTTTCAGCCTGTTTTTCAGTTTTTTCATTCCACTTCAATATAAGTTTGGTTATGAAAAAATGCGTATGGTGATGCTTGCAATCATTTTTTGTATGCCGTTTGCGCTTGGCTATTTAATCAGGTGGCTGAATGAAAATGAGATTCACCTGACTTTCTCATTGCCGTTGCCAGATACACTTTTTCAATGGCTGCCTGGCATAACCGGCATTCTTTTGGTTTTGCTTTCGCTGCTGGTTTCACAAAGAATCTTCGAACGAAAAGACCTGTAGCCATGGTATAATGAACGAAATGCATGCATCCCCAACCTGGGGGTGTTTTTTTTAAGGGGATGGGAAAATGGAATCTGTTCGTGAACACGCGCTGCGGCTGCATGAACAATACATTGTGCTCGATGCACATTTTGATTTGCTGATGGAAGTGGATTTGCGCCGCAAGCACGGTTATCGCAAGGTGATTGAAACAAATTTTCTTCCCGATCTTCGTGCCGGCGGTGTCAGCGCACTGGTCTGCTCACTGTTCATTGAAAGCGAGTATCTGCCTGAGATGGGACTGAAAATGGCGCTTGATCAGGTGAGCGCGTTATATTCGGAAATTGAAGAATCTCCGGATAAGATCCAGCTCTGCACAACTTATGACGACATTATCGATGCTCATGTCCACCGCAAACTGGCGATTTTGCTGTCGCTCGAAGGGGTTGACCCGTTGACCAATGATCTCGGGCTCTTGCAGATTTTTTATAAACTAGGCGTGCGTTTTGTCGGTCTGACCTGGAGCCGGCGCAACTTTGCCGCAGACGGCAGTCATTTTAAAACGGTTGATGAAGGACGGCAGGGCGGTTTAACCGAATTCGGTGTTCAACTGCTTGAAGAAGCGGAACGTCTGAACATGATCATCGATGTGAGCCACCTGAACGATGCCGGCCTGGCCGATGTGCTGGAACGGACAAGCGGGCCGATCATTGCCTCCCATTCCAATGCGAGGATGCTGGCTTCATCAATGCGCAATCTGACAGACGACCAGATACGTGAGCTCGCGTCAAGGGGTAGCGTGATTGGGATGAATGGTTTCAGTGCTTTTGTTTCTGATCGATCTGAACAAAGAGATGTCAGCCACTTAATCGATCACCTGGATCATGTCGTGCAGCTTGTCGGTCCGGAGCATGTCGGTGTCGGCCTTGATATCTGCAACTTTCTGACTGAACTTCCGCTTAAGCCTGCCTGGCATACCGAGGATACGTATGATGTGATTAAAACACATAAGGATCTGCCTCTGTTTACTGAAGAACTGATCCGTCGCGGGTATGATGATGAAACGATCGGAAGAATTCTGAGTGGCAACTTTCTGAACCTGTACCAGCAGTTGCTTTAAGGAAGCGGAACAATTTTTGAGCCATGGACCACCTCATGAACGGACAGCTGCTGAGTAGCGAAGGCAGCGTTCGCGGTCGTGATGCCCCAGAAGAATGATCAGGCGATTGTCAGCATGGCGAATCAGCTTGCATAAATGATTCAACTCATGCGTGATCGAATGACCCATGGGATCAACATGAGTTAATATTCTTTGAACACTGCGTGCTGCTAACCAGCTAATGGCAGAAAATTGATTCTCCAGAGATAATTGATCAAATGCCATATGAAAAGTGATTTCCAGATCGAGAGCTGATGCTACTATGAACTATTATGAATTAACAATAGAACATCTTGATGATATGGCACATCTTTATGTCGATGCTTTCAACGCACCGCCGTGGAACGATGATTGGACAGCCCAGACAGCGAAAAAAAGGCTTCATCAAATGATCCATTGTGAGGGCTCATTCGGATTGGTCGGATATAAAAGCGGGAGCTGTCCGGTCTTATTTTGGGCGGCGAAGAACAATTTTATGATGGTGTGCTGTTCATGATTAAGGAGTTCTGTGTTGATCGTGAATTGCGCCACGCCGGAATCGGGACAAGCTTGCTCAATGAATGTGAGAAGCGTTTAAAGGAGAAAGGAATAAAGGATATCATCTTATTCACATCCAGAAATGATGGAACAGAAGGCTTCTACCAACGCAGAGGTTTTCATTCAATAGATGGTATGGTCATGATGGGAAAAGAATTATGAATCATGTGATAAAGGTACATAAAAATCAGGGAGGGACAAAGGTGGCTTCCGCAAATGAAAAATGGTTGTCAATCCCCAGGGAAACAAGAGAAAAATTGAGGCGCAATGTCTGGTGCACGAGTTGCGGCAAAGAGGTCGAAATTGTCGGATATGTGATTGATCAGGATCGTTTCGGTATTATCTTAAAAGGAAAATGTGCGATTTGTGGACATGATGTTGCGCGCGTGATTGAAATGGGTGAATAACAATCCTAAGGAGAAATAACGATTAACAGAGAGGAGTATCAAGCAGTTGCTGGATTTAATCAAACCACCGATGCTTAAACCGGGTGACACCGTGGCAGCGGTCAGCTCTTCATGGGGCGGTGCAGGTGACGAAGCGATTAACTGGCGCTACCGGCAAGGGAGGGAACGATTGGAACAGGTTTTCGGCTTAAAGGTCGTTGAATTGCCGAACACATTGAAAGGTACAGATTACGTCTACAATCATCCGGAAAAGCGGGCGGAGGACTTGATGCAAGCTTTCTTAGATCCATCAATTAAGGGAATCATCTCCTGCATCGGTGGGAGCGACAGCATCCGGTTGCTCCCTTATATTGATTTTGGCGTGATCCGGAATAACCCTAAGATTGTTACTGGCTATTCGGACAGCACGGTGACTCATTTTTTCTGCTTAAAAGCGGGTATTTCCAGCTTCTATGGCCTTTCCTTGCTCAATGATTTAGCCGAAAATATTAAAATGCCGGATTATACGGAGCACTGGGTGAGAAAGGTACTTTTCAGCAAGGGTCCAATCGGGGAGATTCCGGTTTCTAAGGAATATACGTCGCAGCGTCTTGAATGGGTAATTGAAAACAAGAATGTGGCGAGAAAATTTGAGGCAAATTCGGACTATGAACTTTTGCAAGGACATGAAACGGCGACTGGACGGTTGATTGGTGGCTGTCTTGAGGTCATTGACATGATCAAGGGCACTTCACTTTTTCCGGAATTAAGCGACTTCGACGATGCCATACTTTTTCTTGAAACATCTGAAGAAATGCCTCCGATTTGGCTGCTTGAGGATAGCTTAAGAAGCTACGGTGTGATGGGGATTTTTGATCGGGTCAACGGGCTGATCTTCGGGAAACCATACAGAGGGACATTTTATCAAGAATATAAAGAAGTAATTAAAATGATCTTGGCGGAGTTCGGCAAGGAGGAGCTTCCTGTCCTGTATAATGCCAGTTTTGGGCACAATGAACCGAAATGTCTCCTGCCATACGGAGCGTTTGCGGAGATCCGCTGCGACAAACCGGGATTCGCTATTTTGGAATCAGGTGTTGAGGTATAACCTATGATCATTAGAAAAATGAATTCGGGCGACCTGCCATAGCCCGCAGTTTTTACCGGCATTTTTTGAATGAAGCACTGATGTTGAGAAAGAGACATCTTTTATTGTGTTCGTTTGCGGAGGAATCGGTCAGTTGGGTTGTAATGGTGTGACATGCAAGAAAACTGTACGGTAACTGCCGACAATTCCCTGTTGTTGAGTGGTTCCCTATTTTTTGAAAGGTTGAGAAGCGAGGTTTGACGGGGATGGACTATCGATTTGAATTGATGAGCCAGGATGAAGCGGAGGAGATTGCCTATCAGTGGCATTATGATGGAATCTATGCCTTTTATAACATGGAGGCTGACGAGGAGGATCTGGAAGAAATGCTTGATTCTTCCAGGCGTGGTCAGAACTATTTTTCTGTCTATGATCACGAGGGACTGATCGGATTTTTTTGCTTCTATAAAATCAATCAGCAAACAACAGAGATCGGCCTGGGAATGAAGCCGGAACAGACGGGGAAAGGGAACGGCGCGGATTTCGTATCAGCCGGACTTGCTTTTGCTGTTTCACGCGACCATCCGAAGATGATTACTTTATCTGTTGCCGCCTTTAACCGGCGGGCGATTAAAGTCTACCTGAAAGTCGGGTTTGAAGAAGAAAAACGGTATATGCAGGCAACAAATGGGGGTCATTATGAATTTATAACCATGATTTATCGATGTCATTGATGCGTGATAGATGAGAAGGCTGCTTCCTGAGTACCGGTCCCCGGCCGTTTCCAGGTGCAGCAGCATCGCATCGCTGCGATCCTGTGGATCAAAGTTTGATGAACGATGTGGGTCTCTCTTTTGATGGCAGGAAAAACACTTAGATATTGGCGGATAGCAGCTTCATGAGCTTTGCTGTTTTCCAAAGCTCAATTCATGAAAAAACGGAATGCCTGACTGGGGCATTCCGCTTGCTGGTTGTTAATTTTTCTGAGGTACCGGATCTTTGCCGAGGAACGAGCTGTAGAACCAGATTTCTTTATCCAGCTTGTTCTTTGTCGCGATCAGCATATCATTTGTGACACTGTCGCCTTCCTGATCTGTCAGTTTAATTCCTTCATTGAGTTCATCCCTCAGTATGACAAGGTCATCGATAACCGCCTGAACCATTTCATTTTCAGTAAGCGGATTGGTGTACGGCTTTTCTTTAAGGGATGCGTGTTCAAGAAATTCCTGCAGTGTTGCGTAAGGCTCGCCGCCGATTTGAAGCAGCCGCTCTGCAATGTCATCGAGGATGAGCGTAGTCTGATCATACAGCTCTTCAAACTTTACGTGCAGTGTGAAGAAATTATGCCCTTTGACGTACCAGTGAAATTGATGTAGTTTTGTATAAAATAATCCATAATTCGCGACTTGCTGATTTAGAAAAGTTTTCGTTGTTTTTGCCTGTGTAATGGCCATGTGGATCACTCCTTCTCAAATTATAATTAATATTTAACAATAATTATTATAAAATAAAATATTGCTTGTGTCCAGCAACCAATTTTCTCAGTCAGGGCACATTCGTGAACTCGAAAAATCTCGCCCATCAAGTTAATGTTCAGGACGTTGAAAACGGGTTGTGATGAAAAATGTGTATGAGAAAGGCAGTGCGTGCAGTGAATGTTGTAAATGAAAAAAAAGCTGTGGTGCCTGCTTCTTTAAGCATGCGATGATCAAAATATAGATGATCAAAATATATTGGCTTAGCGGAGGATTCCATTGAAGTACATACCCAATATGCTGACCGTGAGTCGGATCATTTTCGTACTTTTGCTTCCTTTCTGTTATCAAAACAGTCGGGTGTTCGCAGCGTTGTATGTAGCGGCGGGCCTGACTGACTTTCTTGATGGACAAATCGCACGGAAAATCAGTAAACCAAGCAGATTGGGTGCACGGCTGGATTCATTGGCTGACTTTATCATGTACGGCGTTCTCTGTATTTTATTTCTCATCCTGGCTTGGGATGTTCTAATGCCCTTTGTCCCGCTCATTGGATTCATTACAGGATTCCGGCTGCTCAGTCTGTCCACTGCTGCTTATAAATATCGTTCATTCGTCAGTGTACACACATGGGGAAATAAAATGGCAGGCGTTCTTCTTTTCGCTGCGCCTGCCATTTATATTCTGTTCAGGAGTAACGGATTCCTATGGGGTGCGGGTATCATTGCGCTGCTGAGCGCCGTTGAAGAATGGCTCATTCATTTAACAAGCGGTACTGCAGATGAGAACCGGCGCAGCCTTTTCTTTAAATAATGAAATGACCTTGGATCGCTGGATGACTGTCTGATCGGGTTCCTTACTCTTTAAAATGAGCCTTACTCACTGTCAGTGCGGCCAGTCCAATCGCAAAGATCGCGAGCAGGCTCAAAATACCATATGAGGAACGGCCAGTTGCTGCTGAGCTGAATGCATAAAGCGCTGGGCCGATCACGGCCGCAAATTTGCCGAAGACATCGAAAAAGCCGAAAAACTCGTTTGAACGACTGGAAGGAATCAGCGATGCGTAGAAGGCACGGCTGATCGCCTGAATGCCGCCCTGACAGGTGCTGACCAGAATGGCAAGCAGCCAGAAGAGCATGGTCGAGCGATTGAGCGCGCGTGTATAATCTTCTGACTGTTTCGGATCAGCCAGAAAGGTGGAGGCCGCTTTTTTTATTTTTATCAATTCGGATTTTTCTCCCGTATTTTTTGATTCTGCAAGGCGGTCAATCTGCTCAGCAAACGCCTGATCACGGTCAGATTTTGCCAAAACAGATCGCCCAGTTTCTCTTACCGATTCAAGCGTCTGTCTGTCAAGTTGCGTACCGTTGTTATTGACAATCTGTATTAACTTATTCTCATAGACCTGCTGATGCGGCTCGAGTGAGAAACCGAGGTAGAAGCCGAGCACGCAGATCAGCATGTACATGACGACACCGACCTGCAGCATGCGGTATACGCCAAGCCGGTCAGTCAGCCGGCCGAAAAGAATAGAAAACGGAACAGCGAGAATCTGTGTTAAAAACAGGGCAAGAATCATCATACTGCTGCTGAGACCGAGCGTGCTGCCATAAGAAGTGGACATAGAGATCACGGTGCCGACACCGTCAATGTAAAAGAAATAGGCGATCACAAAAAAGAGCAGTTTTCGATTGCTGATTATGGCAATCCCCGTGTTTTTTAAGTTACCAAGTGCATTTTGTATTAACTGATTCTTCGGCCTGTCTATGTAGTGCACCTGCCGGACGTGACGCAGGAGCGGGAAACTGAAGAGCAGCCACCAGCAGGAAGTCATCATGATTGACAGCTTTACGGCCAGTGTGCCATCAATACCAAATGAACCGCCAAACAGAATCAGCGTGATCGAGATCATAAACGGAATGGTGCTGCCGCCGAGATAGCCCATGGCATATCCATAGGAAGATACACGATTCATGCGTTCCGGGACGGTGACATCGGTCAGAAAACTGTCATAAAAGAGCAACGAGCCTTCAAAGCCGATGAACGAAAGACAATACCCGGCCAGCAGCAGAATCGGCTGATCGGTGAACGCTGTGCAGGCGGTGAAAAAAGAGCCTGCGATCAGAAAAATAAGAAAAAGCCTTTTTTTCATCCCTTTGAAATCTCCGAGTGCGCCGAGAAATGGTGCGGAAAGCGCAACGACAAATGAAGTGATTGAGGTGGCATAGCCCCACCAAACATCTCCCGCCATGCCGTGCATTTTTGCCACGGAAGCAAAATAAATGGGAAAAACCGCTGACATGATGATGGTCGCATACACTGAATTTGCCCAATCATACATGATCCAGCTTTTTTCTTTCTTAGTAAAGGCTGCCATCAAAGTACCTCCCTGAGCCGGTCACGGCCGTCCATCGGCCATAAGGGGATGCCAAGCAGGCGCGCGGCAAGCGGGCAGATGTCGACGATACAGCCGCCGATCGTCACCATGTTCTCGGAAATACCGTTTCCGACTGCCAGATAAAATGGCTGATAGTCTTCGTGATCGAGACAATAACCGTGCGCACCTTTAACCGGCTGTCCGAAACTGAATCCATCCGCAGCTTCGATGCCGGCAATGAATTCCTGGTCAAGCCCGCTGATTGCCAGTTCATTTTTTGTGACCAGTCTTCTTACCTCAGGCTTGTTTGTGAGCTCTTCAAGCAGACTGTCCGCTGGTCCGGAGGCCTGCGGATTATAGATTTTCAGAAAAGCTGTTCCGCCGGCATTATGAAAAAAAGCATCATAACGGGTTTCATTGTTTGAATGTTCTTCATAGATAAGACCGCTTTCTCTGAGCCAATCATTAGGATCCTTGGATTGTCTGACAGAATTGCAGCCATGATCGCTGAATAGAATGAAAGCTGTGTTCTCTTTTCCCCAGTACTGCTCAGCCTGCCGGACCAGTAATCCGAGCCGGTTATCGATTCGCTTCAACGCGTCCTTGACGGCTGCGGAATCGGGACCGTTGTGATGTTTGTGCTCATCGACATCAAGCAGATGCAAAAGCAGCAAATTGGGTTTTTTCTTAACCGCATTCAGCGCAATATGTGTCGTAAACTCATCAATATAGGGTTCCGCCATCTTTTTCAGATGTGATCCGTTTTTTAGCAGCGATGAAAGAATGAACCATGGACTGCCGCCGCGCAAAGTTATGGAGATGCGCTCAGCAAGGCCCAAATGGCCTGGCACTTCAGGAAAATTCCATTTAATAGGCGCACCGCAAGTGACGGGATAAAAGATGGAGCAGACCTTGCATCCGTATTCAGCTGCCTTTTCATAGAGTGTGGGAACGGTGAGCAGGCGCGTGTCCCGTCGCCAGTCCGGATCGTCTGTTCCTGGCTGTGTGAAGACATTTTCAATCAGCCCATGTGTGCGTGGGTGTACACCGGTAATGATTGAGCTGTGGCAGGGATAGGTATTCGACGGGAAAATGGATTGGACATTGCGCACCAGCGTCCCTCTGGCGCATAATTGAGAAAAATTGGGCAATGTGCGCAGAAAATCAACGTCCCGGGTGCTGACCGCATCCAATGAAATCATAAATAAGTGCTTTTTCTTATCTGACGTCTTCAATCCCTCCTGACTTTATGCATAAATACCGACCGATTTTAATACTCGTTGTACAAGCTTACCATCAGGACTTGAAATCTTCGCCTGAACTATGTAAAAAATAAGTAAAAATAATCAGGGCCAATTCTGCAGGAAAGATCATACGCATCGAAACGGAAAAATAGTTGACAAAATCTCCATGTTGGACGGAGCCGCGGTGCGTTTATAATAAAAACAGGAACAGAATGTAAGCAACAACTGGAGGGATACAGGATATGGAGAATTATGATGCTGTACTTGCTTTTTTCAAAAATGCCGAGGAGCCGGCCAATGCAGGCAAAGTGGCTGCCGCAACGGGACTGGACAAAAAGGAAGTCAATAAAGTAATGACTCAATTAAAAAAGGAAGAGAAAATTGTTTCACCGAAACGTTGCTACTGGGAGATCAAGCGTTAAAGAAACAGGAAGGAGCAGGCGGATCGCCATCGGTTTCATCATGGCGGTCTGCCTGTTTTTTTAGCAAAAGTATACGATTTTGCCGTATCATCAATCAACAAAATATCGGCTAAACATGGAGGCGTGAGACGACGTAGATTTCAGTTTGTCCGGAGAGATTCGCGGTGTGCTCCATCAAGCGAGCAACCGTTGCGCCGATGTCAACAAAATAAACAGATCAAAGACTCCGGTAGAAAACTGTGAAAACAAGCGCTGACCGGCAAATCATGCTGAATGGTCGGTAAATCGCAATCGGATCCGTAGCCAGGAACAGAATAGAACGTATAAAAAAGCGCACGGCGTTCATCCTATATCTGTGTGTTCCTGGAAAAAGGATGGTGTATTGCAGTGGAAACAGTTACCGAATTTTTGAATCGTCTGGAGTATCTTAACCGATTCAACGCGCATCAGAAATTATGGCTGCACACGATGATCAGACTGATGCGCAATCAACTTCCTCAGTGGGATGAGACGACTTTTTGCCGTATGCCCGTATATCGGCTGCATCACAAATACATAGCTTTTAATGTTACCAATCATTTCTTCTCCTTCTATTCAAATGATGAGTTTCCGATCAATCTGCTGAAACAAAAGCTGACCAGTGGGCAGTACGGCAAGTGTTGTGTTCACGTTCCACTCAGCGATCTAAGCGAATTGCCCGCTTTTTCTGCTGCGTGTCAGCTCTTTGTCTCTCATTCCGTGAATACGATCGATAGCGCAGAACATGCGCGGCGCCTGCAGAACGTCCAATCTGTCTGGCAGTTTGGGGAGCTCCGGCAGGAAACTTGTCGTAAAACGAAAAATGCAAGCGAATTCAATTAATATTTCGAATAGTGGTTCGGTTGCCAAAAAATTATTACAATGATATAATTTTTATCAATAAGGGCCTGAAAATAATTAAACTTCATAAAAGATAAAACCATATAAGTCTGCAGATAAGGTGCAGAAGTTTCTACGCGGCAGCCGTAAAGTGCCTGCGCTATGGTGTTCTTTTTCCGTTCGCTTGAGCAGTACACGGTTATGCCGATGTTCGCTCGCGGAAACGGTTGCAGAAGCAGAGGACACCCGTTCTCTGCTTTTTGTTTTTTTTTGAAACAATTAAAAAGGAATCAGGTGAACAATATGGATGAATATGTGCTTCATGTAGCGGGGATTGAACGAAAACTGCCGATTGTTCGAATAGCCGATGATATTAAAATTGCCAGTTTTGTTATTTTAGGAGATACAGAGCTTGTGACAGCCGCCGCGGCAGAATTGAAGACGCGTATTCCCGAGGCAGACTATTTTATCACCGCAGAAGCGAAGGGCATTCCATTGATTCATGAGCTGTCCCGTATTTGCGGGAAAAAACGGTATTTTGTGGCTCGAAAAAGTATTAAGCCATACATGAGCGACCCGTTTGCAACGGAAGTGTACTCGATTACAACACAGAAAAAGCAGCTCCTCTGTATCGAAAAAGAAGAGAGCGAAATGATCAAAGGCAAAAAGATACTGATCGTCGATGATGTCATCAGCACCGGGGAATCGGTGCATGCACTTGAAAAACTGATCACGCGCGCCGGGGGAGCGGTTGCCGGGAAAGCAGCGATTCTTGCGGAAGGCGATGATGCGATTAATCGCAAGGACATTATCTTTCTAGGGGAATTGCCGTTATTTCCGATTGAGTCATCTGATGCAATCCAATAAAGCGAGGGACCGTGCGGTGAACTTCAAAATTGAGAATGTCAGCTATAAATACAGCGCAGACGCGCCGCAAATCTTAGAAAATATCAATTTGGAGATTCGGCCAGCTGAAGTGACAGCGATCGTCGGTCCAAGCGGGTGCGGCAAATCAACTCTGGTCAGCATTTTAAGCGGCGTCATTCCGACTTTAATGAGTAAGGGAGAACTGTCAGGAACCGTTCAGACTGGAGAGAATGTCATGATCTCAGTTGTCAGCCAGACACCGGAAAATCAGCTGTTTGGCTATGGTGTAGAAGACGCGCTCGCCTTCGGAGTGGAAAATCTGGGCCTCGACAGTGAGGAAATTCATGCACGCGTCGAATCTGTCCTTGACCTGCTGAAAATTCAACACTTGAGAAAGCGTGCTGTAACGACGCTTTCCGGTGGGCAGCGCCAGGCGGTCTGCATTGCTTCCGTTCTGGCGATGCGTCCGGATCTCCTGATTATGGACGAGCCGGTAAGTTCGCTCGATCCTCAGGGCAAACGGCTGATTCAATCCGTGCTGGGCCAGTTGCGTGCATCGGGACAGACAACGGTCATTGTGGATAACAATCTGGACTGGTTTTCAGGAATCGTTGATCATGTCATCGGCATCGACAAGGGTAAAGTGGTCTTTGATGGAAGCAAAGAGGCATTTTTAACACGTTTTGATGTGCAGCAGCAGCTAGGCGTGCTGATTCCTCAGGAAGCTGAAATTTATCGGGTACTGTCAAACAGGTTTGCGGATCTGCCTCCTTTTTCAACGTTGGAAGATGCCTTCGAGGCACTTCGTGATCGCGTGGCTCCCAATATCAGTGGCTCGATTGAACCGGTGGAATCCCCTGAAGCTCCTGTACTGGAGACACGGTCACTCAGCAAAAGTTTCCAGGACGGTTTCCAGGCGCTGAAACATATCAATGCCCGGTTTTCAAAGGGGAAAGTCATCGCGATTCTGGGACAGAACGGATCTGGAAAAACAACTCTGGTCAAACATTTAAACGGTCTGTATCGTCCTTCGGAAGGCTCGGTGACCTACAAAGGCGCATCAACAGCCGGAAAATCAGTCGCTGAGATAAGCCGTGATATCATTCTTGTTTTTCAGCATCCGGAGCACATGCTTTTCGAGGAAAACGTGATTAAAGAATTAACGTTCTGTGCACGTGCACAGGGTATACCGTTCAGTGAGGAAGAAGCGCTTGCAGTTTTGGAAAAGTATGATCTGCTCAAGGACAAAGAAGAGCTTCCGGTTAACTTATCGATGGGCAGAAAGCATCTGCTGACGATTCTGTCCGTTCTCTTCTCAAGCGCAAAGGTGGTCATTCTCGATGAACCGACACTTGGCATGGACCTGCATTTGCGTGACCAGCTGGAGACCATTATCTGTGATCTGAAAAAACAGGGGAAGACGGTCATCCTGATCAGCCACGAGATTCCGCTTGTTTTCAAGATTTCCGATGAATTGATTGTTCTGGATCATGCGGAAAAACTTGCCGAGGGTACAGTTCGTCAGCTTGCCGAAAATGAGGCTCTTTTTGAGAGGGTTCATATTGATTTGCCACCGGTCGTTCAATTGTCCAAGCAGCTGGGTTTTCAGACACCCGCATGCGATGTCGAAAGCTTTGCGAATGCGATCACCGGCAGCAGGACAGGGGGTGCGGTTCTTGAGTGACTTTCTGCAGTATGTGGAATTGGATTCGTTTCTGCATCGTCTTGATCCACGTACGAAATTCGTTTTTTTCATTATTATGTCGATCCTGACTTCTTTTGTGAAAAGCGGTGCAGCACTCTTATTTCTTTTTCTCGTCTTCCTTTCGATCTGGCTGATCGGACGTATTGGCAAGTACATGCTCGTACTTGCCAATAAGGTAAAAGTGCTGCTGCTGTTTATTTTTCTGCTCTGGCTTGTGCTGGGTGCTTTTTCGGTCCACGGGGGACCGCTGATTTACCGCACGGCCTTTACTCTGTTTGGTAATCATTATGTTTTCAGTCTTGAATGGTACGATTTTTATAAAGGTGCTGTGTACGCCTTGCGTATTTTTCTGATGATCGCTGCATTCTACACGGTGATTCTGACGACTAATTTCAGCCAGATCATTCTCGGGCTGCAGTCATGGCGCGTACCTTATGCGGTTGCTTTCGGCGTTGGTCTCGTCTTTCAGATCATACCGATGATTGTTCAGGAATTTGCAACGATTATGGAGGCTCAGAAATCACGCGGCCTTGAAGTGGACAAATGCGGTCCGCTGGCAAAAATGAAAAACTATGTCATTGTTTCACTGCCGCTTCTGTTTCGCGTTTTGAGCAAAGGCCATGCCATTTCGCTTGCGATGCACTACTACAAACTGAATTTTAAAGTCAGGCGAACCTCCTACAAAATGATTAAGGCAACTTATTCCGATGTACTGTTTGCTTCGGCAACCCTTGTGGCAACCGTGGTAACGATCATTTTGCAGTTAACCTATTACATTCAAATTTAAATTTGATATGAACTGGGTGCCTGCTTCTGCTTCTAATTTTTGAAGATTATGAAAATAAAGGAGGAATTCAAGCATGATTTCAAAATGGGAGAATCTGACGAGGGACGAAATTGCGGCGATTGATAAGGATTCAGCGATTGTTTTTTTGCCGACGGCAGCAACGGAACAGCACGGACCGCATTTGCCAGTCGGCACAGATGCGATCATCCTGTCCGCGCTGATTGATCACTTTATCGAGACTCAGGAATTTGATAACGGTGCGCTGATCTTTGCTCCGCTGCTGAATGTCGGCAAGAGCAACGAGCATATGGGATTTGCCGGAACCATCACTTATGGAACGCGGACTTATTATGCAGTGCTGCATGATATTGCCGGTGCCATTGCTAAAAGCGGATTCAGGAAACTCGTGCTGTTCAACAGTCATGGGGGCAATACGGACATGCTCAACATGATCAGCCGCGATCTGCGCATTGATTTCGGTATGGATGTTTTTGTCTTTGACTGGTGGTTCACGCCATTCTGGGACAAAGGACTTGAAGGACTGAAAGAGTCCGGAAAGTACGGGGTTTTTCATGCCTGCGAACTGGAAACCTCTTTAATGCTGCACGCGGCACCTGAGACAGTGCATATGGAACTCGCGGTTGATGAGGATCCGAACAAGGCGCTGCGCAGCAATGATTTCGTCACGCTGTTCGGTCCGTACAATGCCGGGTGGAAAACCGCCGATGTGACAAAAAGTGGCGTGATCGGCGCACCAACTTATGCAACTGCTGAAAAAGGCAAAAGGCTGTTTGACTATGCAGTCAAAGAGCTTAAAGATATTATATCTGCTTTTGCACAAACCAATTATTAAGGAGGCCATATGAAGTGAAGAACTTCACCTTTGTCAACATCATTTTCTTTGTCATCTTTGGTGTATTTACCGGCGTGCTCTGGGCATACGGCAGCCCGATTCCGCTGATTCCGGGTGCCGTTCATTTCAGAACTTTTGCATTTATCATTCCTGCTATCGGCTTTTTATTCGGCCCGGTTACCGGCTTCTTCGCCGGATATATCGGCACGCTTGTCTGGTCACTGCTTGGTGGCTACTTTATCGCACCGCATACGTTGCTGGCGGACGGCATTACGGTTGCCCTCAGTGCAGCATTGCCGGCCTATGTTATGACTCGGAAAAAGTCACTTGATGAGCTGCTTCAGAACAAAACAGCATTCATCTGGCAATCCTTGTTCTGGTCGCTTCTGTTCGGTTGTCTGATGATTCTTGCGACCAGTCTGTCGCTGTCGTTCTTCACAGGCCTTGGCTACTGGTACTGCGTCGTTTGGATTGGTATTGCGGACGTTGTTCCGATTGCATTGACGCCATTTGTCGTTGTTCTGCTTGCGCCGCGACTCAAACGGATACAGACGATGATCCCGCGTATCTGAGGATCGTGAATTCAGAAGTCATCTCATGTAAAGTGAGGTGGCTTTTTTTGTACTATAAGAAAGTATATAAATTTTAAGGAACATAGCATAAGTGGTCCGAAAAAACGCCGCGTCCTGCGGCTTATCGGACACTAGGCAGTCCATGGCCGTCGTGACGGCGGCTTCGCCTTCGCCAGAAGCTTGGCGAAGCCAAGTTTTCTAATACTAACCAGTGTCTTATCGAGAATCAAAGCGGAGTGCGCTGGCGCCTGCGGAGCGTTCCTGTTGATCAGAGCCAGGGAAGACCCCGCAGGAATTTGCCTGCCTGAGGAGGCTTCCGGGTCGCCCGCGGCAAGCGAGTAACTGAAGCGTCGATGGCCGAAAATAAATAGATCAAAGACTCTGGTAGAAAGCTGTGAAAGCGCGCGATGACCGGTAAATCGCACTCAAACGACGACAGGGTTGCAATCAATGACCCGGTGTTTCACCCGGTTTTTCTGATACCATAGGAAAATGACTCCCGTGGCTTATAGTTTTCGCGTTCGTTCCCAATCCCAGAGAGTTTGTCGCATATTTGATGTCATTCATTGTGATTTTTGTAAATGTGTAAGATTTCGATGGACATATATATCGGAAACCGATATAATTAATGTATCGGCTAGCGATATATTTTTTAATAAGGAAGGGATTTAATTGCCAGAAAGCAGTGAGCGGGGTGCGCTGACTGAGGCGGTCTACTATATTTTGCTCTCTCTCTATACCCCTATGCATGGGTACGGGGTAATGCAAAAAGTTAAAGAAATGAGCGGCGGCAGAGTGGCTCTTGGTGCGGGCACACTTTATGGCGCGCTTAATACGTTGCTTCAAAAGGAATGGATCAGACCGCACGCCAGCCCGTCTTCCCGTAAAAAAGAGTATGAAATTACACCGGCAGGAAAAGCGGTCATCCACAACGAATTGCTTCGGCTGAAAGAACTGCTGCGTAACGGAGAAAAAACAATTGGAGGTGACCGGAATGAATAAAGTTATCTACCGAATGTTTTGGGATTATGAACGGGAGGAGGAATGGCTGAATCAGATGGCGGCAAAAGGATGGGCACTTGTCCACTATTTCTGGGCACGCTATGAGTTTGAACCATGCCATCCGGACGCATATATTTACAGAATCGAACTTCTGAGTCGAAAAAGAACTGATCTTAAAAGCCGGAAATATCTGCAGTTTTTGAAGGAATCAGATATTACACCGATTGCTTTTTACATGAACTGGGTTTATTTGCGGAAATCTGCAGGCGGTGAACCGTTTCAGCTCTATACGGATCTTGATTCAAGAATCGCTCATTATCAGCGCGTGAAAAATATGTGGCTGGGGATCATTCTGGCTGAACTGGCCGGATCCGGGATCAATTTCTCAATCGGCTTATCTGCAGTTTTTTATGAGGTCCACCTGTCCGGCTGGCTCAATATCGCCACCGGATTTCTCCTTTTGATCGGAAGCAGTATGCTTTTTCTGTACAGTCGCCGGCTGGAGCGAAAAATAAAGCAATTGGAAGCCGAGCGTCTGATTCGCGAATAGAGAGAGCATATTGTTCAAATCTTTTGTAAGTTTCTCCTATAATTAAATGTGAAGAAAGTACTGAGAAGGGAAGTTGATCAAAATGGATCCGAAAGCCAGAAAGGCCGCACTTCGCGGTATTACGTACGGATTGTATCTAGTCGGGACAAAGGATGAGGACGGTGTGAATGCTTTTGCGGGTAATTTTCTGACGCAGACTTCTTTTGAGCCCCCACTCGTGACCCTGGCCGTTAAAGCGGGTACGCGTTCGCAGCAGCAAATTGCGTCAAGCGGTGTTTTCAGTGTCAATGTACTGGAAAGCGGACAGAAAGATATGGTCACCGCTTTTTTCCGGGCGCTCCAAGTAGAAGGGAATAAACTCGCCGGATATGAATTTGATACGGCGGAGACCGGATGCCCAATTTTCAAAGACGCACTCAGTTTCTTTGAATGCAAAGTAGTTAATCGCCTTGAGATCGGCGATCACTATATTTATGTCGGTGAAGTGATTCATGCCGGTGTTCATCGTGAAGGCGATCCGCTGACGATGAAAGAAACCGGATTTTATTACGGAGGATGACGGAAACAGGTTCCGCTCGCCGCGAGACTGTGCTATAGTCCAAGTAAAGCATATGATTTGAAAAGTCAGACATCTGGGGTGAGTAACCGTAATGTACAGCTTTAAGAATGATTACAGCGAGGGTGCGCATCCGCAAATCCTGAACGCGCTGATTGAGACAAACCTTGTTCAGGAGGATGGCTATGGCGAAGATCAGTATTCGCTGCAGGCAGCCAAGCTGCTGAGAGAAAAAATGAACGATGATGAGGTGGCCATTCACTTTTTAACCGGTGGCACGCAGGCGAATTTGACGGCAATCGCTGCTTTCCTGCGACCGCATGAAGCGGCTGTTGCCGCTGCCACCGGGCATATTAATGTCCACGAGACTGGTGCCATCGAAGCAACCGGTCACAAGGTGCTGGCGGTGCCTTCAGGCAAAGACGGCAAGTTGACACCGACAGGTATTCAATCGCTGCTGGACGCTCATCCGGATGAGCACATGGTCAAGCCGAAGCTCGTATACATATCAGATACGACCGAGAACGGTGCCGTATATACGAAAAAGGAGCTTGAAGCACTCAACGCCTTCTGTAAAAATCGGCATCTGTACCTTTATTTAGACGGTGCGCGGCTCGGTTCTGCGCTCACCTCGCCGGCGAACGATCTGCAGCTGAGTGATCTGCCGAAGCTTGTTGACGCCTTCTATGTCGGCGGCACGAAAAACGGCGCGTTGATCGGAGAAGCACTTGTAATCTGCAACGATGCGCTGAAGGATGACTTTCGCTTTATCATGAAGCAAAGAGGCGCGATGCTGGCTAAGGGAAGGCTGACCGGAATTCAATTTCTGGTTCTGTTCCGGGACAATCTGTTCTTTGACCTTGCTGCGCATGCCAACGCAATGGCACTGAAGCTCAGCAATGCGATTCAGGAAGCAGGTTACGCTTTTCTCACCCCGCCGGTTTCCAATCAAATTTTCCCGATCCTTCCCCACTCACTATTGGATACACTGCATCAGCAGTTTCATTTCTTCGATTGGGAAAAAATTGATCATGAACATTCAGCTGCACGCCTTGTGACTTCCTGGGCAACCAAGGAAGAAGCCATTGATGCTTTTATTGCAAGCTTAAAAGAAAAAGTAACTAGATAGAAAAACGAGCATTTTGTAGAGCCGGGGAATGATCTCCGGCTCTTTAATATAAAAGCTGTGATGGGGAACTTCATTTTTTCTTTCAGACGGTTAAACGAAATCGGCAGTGGAACCGAACGTAGGGAATCATAACGAACGGCTTGAATTTTGTAACGAATGAGTCCCTAATCGTAACGAACAGCTTGAAATTAGTAACGAATGTCAGGAAAATTGTAACGAAAACACGAAAAGGGGGAGATGCTGAAATGGATGACCATAAACTGGTTATTCGAGAAGCGAAAAAATCAGATGCATTTGCCATCATTGACTATCTGAATCAAATAGCTGGAGAGACCGATTTCCTGACCTTTGGAAGCATTGATGAACTGAATTTGACTGTGGAGAAGGAAGAAAAGCTGGTTGAGGACTTTGCGGCCCGTGAAAATGCCATCTATCTGATTGCCTTATACGATGGACAGATCGTTGGCAGTTTGAATTTTGCCGGTGGAAGAAAAAGGCGCACCATGCATGTCGGCGAATTCGGCATCAGTGTGCGTCAGGATTATTGGAACAAGGGAATCGGCAGGGCACTTATTGCTCGAATGATCGAATGGAGCAAAGCAACCGGGATCATCCGCAAGATTAATCTGCGCGTGCGTTCGGATAATATGCGAGCGCTTCATCTGTACAAATCATTTGGTTTTTCGGAGGAAGGCATGATCACGCGTGATTTTTTAATTCACAACACTTTTTATGATTCTGTGCAGATGGGCCTGTTCATCGATTGAATCTGATGGGAGATCAGTGAATGAGTACACAATTTCAGGAGATTCCCGGTTCCGAACATTGGACGTCCGTCAAAGCTATCTATAAGGGCTGGTCTGACGATCAAAAATACAGAATCACGACACAATATCAATCGTACTTACTGAGAATATCCGCCGGATCACGTTTCAATGAGCGGAAAAAAGAATTTGAAATGCTCCAGAAGCTGCAAGGGATTGGCGCAAGTCCGGTTGCCTTCGGTACATGCGGTAAAGGGAAAAATTGCTATACACTAATGACCTGGATTGATGGCGAAGAGGCGAGCAAAGTGCTTCCTGCACTTTCTGCGGCAGAGCAGTACAGGCTCGGATACGAAGCCGGGCAAATCATGAAAAAGATACATACGATCCCTGCTCCGGAAAGTCAGCAACCCTGGCTTCCCTTCTATCAGCAAAAAATTGACCGCAAACTTCTGGCATATCAAAAATGCGCAATGTCAGTCGAAGGAGCTGCGGAAACCATTGCCTTCATTCAGTCACAGCGCGGGCTGCTGACCGAGCGGCCGCAATCACTTCAGCACGGCGACTTTCATTGCGGTAATATGATTGTCACAAAGAAGAAGACAATCGGCATCATTGATTTTGATCGTATAGATTTTGGCGATCCCTGGGAAGAGTTTAACCGCATTACTTGGTGTGCCAATGTAAGCCCTGCCTTTGCAACCGGAAGAATCAACGGCTATTTTAATGATCATATTCCGAATGGCTTTTTCCCCTGCATGGCACTTTATATTGCCACCAACATGATCAGTTCAATTCCATGGTCGATTGACTATGGTGAGCAGCAAATCAACGTCATGAAGCGTGAAATTAAGCAAACGCTCGATGCCTACCACTATTTTCATACGCTGATACCAAGATGGTATCAGCCACCGGAGCAGCTGCTCAAATAGTCGTCCGGTTTTTCGGTAAACCAGGGGCCGGATCGTAAGACCTATTAAGGTGAACATCACAGGGAGTGAACAACCATGAGCGATTTTTGGAAGGTAAAAAGATTCGATCAGCTTAGCGGACATGAAGTTTATGAGATTATGAGAGCGCGCGTCGATGTCTTTGTGGTTGAGCAGGAATGCCCTTACCATGAAGTTGATCCTTATGACTTAGTCAGTCTGCATGTTTATACGACGGACGTGGATGAATCAATCATTGCCTATGCCCGTATTTTTGAAATGGATGACGGAATATCGTTTGGCCGGGTGCTTGTCCGCAAAGATTGCCGCGGCAAGGGTCTGGCCAATTTGCTCGTTGCCAAAATACTGCGTGTGATTAAGAAACGTTTTGCGGGGATGCCGATTGCCATTGAGGCACAGGAGTACGTTCAGTCATTGTATACGTCTTTTGGCTTTGAGCCAGCCTCTGAAGTTTTCATGCTTGATGGTATCCCCCATGTGCGCATGGAAAAAAGGTGAGACAGCGGAAAGGGGGGGTCAAAAAATTGGAAACGATTAAAATGATTGTCAGCGATCTTGATCATACTCTATTAAACAATCAAGAAATGATTTCTGATCATACGGCACATGTTTTAAGACAATGCAGGCAAAAAGGAATTCGAATTGCCTTTGCTACGGCGCGTCCTGAGCGGGCAACTCGATTCATGCAGAAAAAAATACAACCCGATTTTATTATCGCAAATAACGGAGCAACCATTGTGAGCAACGGTCAGAACATTTACAATCGTCTCATTCCCAATGCATTAAAAAACCAATTAATCGAAACATTAATGTCTAAAAAAACGATTACATGTATTAGCGTTGAAGCGGGTGACTGCCTGTACACAAATTACATGGGAGAGCCCTGGGGCGCCGAATGGAACGCAGTATACACGGATTTTAAGAAAAAATTGACCGTTGACACGCCAAAGCTTTCCGTAGAATGCACGGACACTGCGACACTGAAACCAATGACAAAGAAGTACCCCAATCTCAGTTTTTACACAAACAACGGAGAAAATTGGTATCAGATTATGCAGAGAGATACAACGAAAATGAGCGGTATTTCTTTCGTTGCCGGGCGATTAAAAATAGACGTGGCGAATATTGCTGCATTTGGTGATGATCATAATGATCTTGAAATGCTGTCAAAATGTGGGGCAGGCGTGGCTGTA
>NZ_JAMAST010000024.1 GCF_023336505.1 Sporolactobacillus mangiferae
AGTTACTTATTAAATTCCGGATGCTTTGACCATTGGTTGGCTGAACCAAGTGCTTTGAGTAATAAAGCTAAAGCAAATATTATGAAAGCCCAGTAGTTTTATTAGCCCGCAAATGAGCAAAGTATAAAAAGGCCACACCGATAACAAGGTTAGACCAACCCCAAAGTACATTAACAACTGCCGATGAAGGTTTGCCGAATGGTGTCTGGTTTTTCTGCCCCAGCACACCCTTTATAAAATGGGGAATCCCATTTGCTATAAACACCGGCCATTTCTGAACATGTTTCCTTCAGGCTATTTCGCAAATCATTGCACCAATGAAAAATAGCGGATGGATACAAGCGACCCCGACCCTACTGATGGACGCAAGATCTTGCTGAGTATAACAGCAAGCGGAGCAGTCCTCAGAGAGTCACTCATCGATTTCTGTGATGAGTGGGCAGCTAAGACGATGCAGGCAATCTTCACCAGAGAAGAGTCTCGTATTGTTGTTAAAGCGACAGATTTGCTTGAACGATTAGCCCGTGCGATAATCTCTTTGAGGATAAACTCAGGAAATATATGGGGAATTGACTGTTTCTGTCCTCACCTTTCACACCAGATTCTGCCCGACTTAAAGCCGTTTTAATGTTTCAGGTTTTAGCTGTTCTCCATGTTCTTCTATTTATTTATGTAAATAATTGCACGGTCAGGTGTGAGATACATTTTCCCATATGCATAGCTGATTGAATAGTCAATTGATTTTTTTGATTTGAAGCATGGCAGCTCTGCATATTGAATGACCTGTTTGTCTTTTACAAAAACGAGTAGATAGATATCATCTCGAAAATCAAGATCACTCGGATCTCTAAACTTGAATCCTAATTCTTTATTTATATTTTTCTGCGATGTGTAGGGGCCAAATAGATAGGCTCGATCCCATTTAAAATGTGTGTAGGAATTAATGTCGATGCTCTTTTTATGTTCAGCAAGCGAGGAAACGTTTTTTTCCAATTGAGTATTATGTTGCGCGCCACTGCACGCAGTAAGGAGTATTAGCTGTAAAAACAGGACACCCACAGCGATCCATTTTTTCAAATTAAGACCTTTTTTCTTTATTTATTGGAGGTAATACTAACTTTATCAACATGATTGGAGGAGAAAAAATCTTCTAAAAACCAGTGTATTATAAAAGTGATGGAAATCGGACAAAGTAACCAATATGTTGAAATTTTTAAAATAGAGTTAATACAAATGCATAAGTTTCTAATCATCATGAAAATCAAAACAAAAGTGACACCAAGTGGCCAGGTTTAACAAAACAATATGATTTGGTTAAATTAGCTTTTAGTTTCCTCTTTTATGATGATAAAAAATGGAAAAATATATTTATGATGAGTAAATATCAAATAAAACATGTCCATATATCCAATGGCTATCATTTATTGCCTTTGTTTTACTGTCAACTGAGAATATCGATTATCACGATGAAGCATAAAAAAATCGGAGGGAGGTATTATCAAATAGGATTAGAGTTAACGAAATTACACAACCAGAGTTATTTTTATGAAATCATGCAACTAAAAAAAGAGATCGGCATTTAAAGCGTTCGTCCAATCTTTTCATGACATCCTTCACCAAAGATCTCTTCATCTCCAAAAACTAAAATCATAGAATCGTTCACTTCCAATCCTGTGACGAACTTTAACTCTTTCTTTGTATAAATCCTTAACTTCAAGAAACCATGGCACGCAGCGTTTACGTTTATGAGTACAGAAATGGCAATGAAAAAGGGCAAAAATAATTCACTTGAAAAATAAAACCTCCGTCGCCTATTGCAGCTTTTTCGGAGGTTTTATTGTCCATTCAATCATGACAATGTTTCCGGCACAGGTACATTCAATTCCTGACCAATTCGTTTCAGATCCTCAGCAGTCTTGTCGTCTACTGAAACCCCGTTCTCGCTGTTTTCAGCATAATATTTATACTCGCGGTCACCCGGAATCTTAATCTCAGTATTCGGCAGATGCTCCAGGTTCCGGATTCGATTAAACATGCTCGTGGCATTGTCCCTCAGTGTATCCAAATCACCAAAGAACGACGGATCAATCGTCATCAGAAATTGACTAAAATCATGTTTGCCGACACTTGTATCTGCAGAAATAGATCCCTGCGCTAAGATTCCTGTCAGTAACTCGACAACCAACGAATTTCCTAACCCTTTGTAATTTGAATTATCTTCTCCAATGCCGCCAAGTGTTAAGACACCGCCGCCTTTTTGATGGGGCGTAAAGGCTGCTGTCGCAAGAATATCCTCAGCTTTCCGGGCATTCTTCACAATTTTACGTTCCTTATCAACCGCCCATTCACCGGGTATTTCCTGATTCTTTTTGTCTAGAACCTGAATTTTACCACTGGATACGACGGACGTTGCTCCGTCAAACACAAACGGATGTGGTTCTGCCGGGAAGGTGAAAGCAAACGCGTTTGACCCCAGAAAAGCCTGTGTTGCATTGGGTGGGACAACCAGCGGTCGCGTATTCGTATTGGCAATTCCAATAAGCCCTTCCTCAACAGCCATTCGCGCCCAATACCCGGCGGTCCCAAAGTGGTTGGAATTTCGGATGACGGCGATTGAAACAACTGATTTCTTCGTTTTCTCAATCAGCTTATGCATAGCCAGTGCGCAGGCCACCTGACCCATATTTTTGTTGGCATCGATCAGTAAACTTGTCGCTGTTTCTTTCAAAACTTTGACTTCATTTTTTGGTTCAATGGTGTGCTCTTTAACCATGTTTACATACCATGCCAATCGCTGAATACCATGAGATGAAATACCGCGCAAATCAGCATCCACCAGTGTATCAGCGAGCAGGGCACTGTTTTCATTTGAAAAACCGATTGCCGCAAATACCTTTTGCAAATATGTACGTTCAGACTCTGCACTAATTCTCATGACAATCTCCCTTTCCGTCCTGTAGTTGGTTTCCTACGGATTCGAATTTTGCCTACTGAAAAAAGCCCTTGCTTTGAAATACAGTTATCAAACAAGGACGATTTTCATCATGATGCCGCTCATTCTCGTGATTCTGACAATTGCCTCAACGCTTATTATACTACAACATAAGCTGGGCAAACGTATCAATGACCCATCGTGGATGTGTGCTTAATCTCTTCGTTTCTCACCAGTTTTACAAATTGCTTAATCCTATTTCTTTCTCTATTAAAGATTTTATATTGTAATGAAAGATACTTGGTGCCCCATAAGATGCATAGTTCGCGGGCATTTCGATTTCATTTATACGCTCAATGGTCCCTCCATGTTGACGCCAATCTGCGGCAATCTGTTTAATTGTGTAGAGATAATCGATCATATCATCTACATCTTTTGCCGTCCCAATGGCTCCATGACCGGAAACGACTTTCTTGATCTTTAGTTTTTTAACCTTTTTCAATATATCAATCCAATGATCCGCATTTCCCTGCCTAACATCAGCATGATATCCGATGTGCATCAGATCAGCCAGGAACAGTATTTGCTCCTTGGGCAGATAAAGAAAGGCATCACTGATTGTATGTCCCCCGCCATAGGTGATAAGTTCGGCCGACATTCTCGCTCCATTTAAAATGATCTTATCGTCAAAAGTGATCGTTGGCAGCGTGAGTTTAAACCTTTCCGTATCTTTTATAATCATTGAATATTCGCCAAGTAAATTCTCCAACTCCTGACGTTTTTCAGGATTCCTTTCTTGTTCAATCTCTGCCTTTGTTTGATCTAAAAGCCCTGTACTATTCTTAAATAGTTCTATGAATTTGGGCTGTTGAGCAGCTATTTGTTTTCGTGTAATTCTTGTACTAATAATCGGTACATTATGAAAGACTTGATCCCCATTTACATGATCAAGATGATAATGGCTATTCAGAACAAGGGTCACTGGTCGGCCCGTTAATTTTTCAGCAGCCATGCGTAAATCGTCGGCAGCCGTAGGTGTAGCGAATGCATCAATTGTTTGATCCCCTATATCAATAATTCCCGCATTTGACCATGATCCTGTTCCCGGTATAGAAAGCGCTGCCCAGACACCATCAGCGAGTGCGGTCAATGAAAAAAATTTAAATTTAGGAAAGGATTCTTTAAACGTGGTCAAATATAGTCAACTCCTTTGACTATTCTTAGATACGGATTTTTAAGTCTCCTGCATGCTTATGATGACTTGTTCTTTCCTATTGGTGAAACTAGGATTCGTTTACAACTCATTTGAAAATTAATAAATACTGGTTATTTAAAGTATTCTTCATCTACCATTACTTGTTCAACCATTTTTGTGTGAATCCCGATCTCTAATTTCTTCATGTAATCAGTCAGCATGTCACCATCAATTAGATCAATAGCTGTTGCACCGTCTCTTTTTGCTTCTCTAATCGCTTCCCGTGTAAATGTACTGGTCGCTATGACAATGCCTTTTTCTGCCCTGCCTTGCATAGAGTCTCTGAAATTACGAATAACGGCAGAACCAACTGGGTTCTGATAGCGTTTCGCCTGAAAAGCAACATGAAAAGTCAATACTGGCCCAAGTTTCATGACACCCAACCCATCAATACCTCCATCATTCGGCCGGCCTTCTATGGATACATTAATAAATCCTAATTCTCGAAGTAACATGCCACAGAGTTTCTCAAAGTCTTTAGGCGAACTTAGATTGATTAACTGCAGTACCTTGTCTTTCCACCTTTCATTTAGACCCTCATTGCTTTCAACTTCCTCGTCGTCATTACTATCCAATACATATTCTTTGAGTTTAGGCTGTTTTTCAAGAATACGTACAGCATTAATAATATCTGCAGAATGAACAAGTTCCGTCTCTTCACCCTTTTGAGTTAACTGCCAAATTCCTCTTTTACTGTTGATGATGTAACCGGCCTTTTTCAAGTAAGTACGTGCCCAGGACGCCCGGTAGGCTAAAGTCGTGGTCGTTTTATTCCACATGATTTCTGCCTGTTCATCAGGTATAGACAATTCTTCAATGATGTGGTCATTAATCTCTTCATTCGAAGCCGAGCCGCCTAAATACTTCAGCGCTTTAAAGGTTGGTTCGATGAGTTGATCATATGTATAATGAAATTTAGAGTGCATTTTCAAACCCCTTCCTCACTGATTCTATCAGATAAATGGATTGTTCCATTTTATTTTCCTTTTTCCCATTCATATGTGCTTATGCCGTCCTCTTCCATAATAAATCTGTTGCCTCTCATTTTCATTAAAACAAATCTATATTTACCTGTTCTCCGATTTCAACCATTGTATCAATTTTTTATTATTTATTTTTGCATACATCTCCATCTAACATAATTTCCCATTTTCGCAACTTCAATTATCATCTATTGTCCTATGATCTTAGGGCCTATATATATTACAATCTCTTAAATGATTAAATTCAAGTCAAGATTGCTGAAAATCCTTTTTATAATAGCAACTCATCAATATAAAAATAATTTTTGGTTTAATGTTAATATATATCATGTAGTGCTATAATAATGGTGCTATGTATTCAAAAAACTAATATTTTAGAAAGCGAGGGTGCATTATGGAAAGCAATACAATCAGCAATAACAAAGACTTTTCTGTAAGTCTGGCTGCTTTTTGGGTAAAGGGCACCATTTTTGTCGATGAACAATTTTTACGTGTAAAAATCCCTAACACCATTCTTTTCGGATTAATTCCGGCTGGATTACAGAAGGACAGTTCACCACTTCAAGCAATTTCAAATGTTTATACTTCATCCTCGTTCAAGCTGGGACGAATGGCTTTAGGTGCCTTGGTCTTTTTGGCAGGAATTGCATCATTAGGCAATTTGGGACTTGGAGCAGTTTTATTAGCACTAATTGGATTCTTAATTTTTGGAAGTGGCATTCTTACTACATTTTCCTACGAAAGATCAGGTATAGAGAAAAAAATTAATTTACCATTTTTTGAAGCAAACCATGCAAGAGAGTTGGCAGAGCAAATCGAAAAAGCCATGAGCACATTTCAAGAATCGCGTAATATTACTAAAAATACTGATCGTATCCTAAACCAGATGCAGTCCAGTGGACAGACTAAAGATTCGATTTGATAGAATCATCAAAAAGATGTCCTGAACTTTAGGGCATCTTTTTAATGTTGCACATTCATTTCCACCAATAAGAGTTAAGTCCGTATACTTGTGTAAATAGGGTGATCTGAATATGAGGAAATGCTTGAAATAGGCTCTGCCCCAACTCAAATCCCCGAATAAAGCTGTCCATTAAAACTTCCGTTTATTAGTCCAATCGTAAAATGTTAAATCAAAAATCAACCCCACCATTCCATTACTTTTGGTGGGGAATCATGTTATATTTACTTGATTTTATCCATTCTACCATTTCCAAAACGAGATTAAACCAGTAGCTTCATTGCAAACAATATTTGTAAATATTTTCCATTCATTCCCACTCTATCGTCGCTGGGGGCTTGGATGTCACGTCATACACGATGCGGTTGACATGTTCGACCTCGTTGACGATCCGGGTTGAGATCTTCTCGAGCACGTCCCATGGGATGCGTGCCCAGTCGGAGGTCATGCCGTCGATCGAGGTGACGGCACGGATCGCGATGCAGTGATCGTAGGTACGGCCGTCGCCCATGACGCCGACGCTTTGGATGTTCGGCAGGACGGTGAAGTATTGCCAGATGTCGCGGTCGAGACCGGCTTTCTTGATCTCTTCACGAAGGATCGCGTCGGATTCGCGTACGAGTTCAAGCTTTTCTTCGTCGATTGCGCCGAGAACGCGGATGCCGAGGCCCGGTCCTGGGAACGGCTGGCGCCAGACGATGTCATTGGAAAGACCGAGCTCGGTGCCGAGCGCGCGGACTTCGTCTTTGAACAGCGTGTTCAGCGGTTCGATCAGCTTGAACTTCATGTCTTCCGGCAGGCCGCCGACGTTGTGGTGCGATTTAATGTTCTGGGATGAGCCGCCGGCACCACTCTCGACAACGTCTGTGTAGAGTGTGCCCTGCACAAGGTAAGAAATGTCCTTGAGCTTGTTGGCTTCGTCCTGGAATAAATAGATAAATTCATTGCCGATGATCTTGCGTTTGCGTTCCGGATCGCTGACGCCTTCGAGCTTGTCCAGGAAACGTTTCTTGGCATCGACATGAATGAAGTTCATATGAAAATGGTTCTGAAATGTGTCAACAACGCCTTCTGCTTCGCCTTTGCGGAGCAGGCCATGATCCACGAAGATACAGGTCAGCTGATCGCCGATTGCTTTATGAACGAGTGCCGCGGCAACGGATGAGTCAACACCGCCGCTCAGCGCGCACAGCACTTTTTGATTGCCGACGGTCGCGCGAATCTTTTCAACCTGTTCGTCAATAAAGTGTTCCATTGACCAGCTTTTTTCCGCGCCGCAGATGCCGTAGACGAAATTGCTGAGCAGTTCGTTGCCGTGTACCGAGTGGCGCACTTCCGGATGGAACTGAACCGCATAGATCTTCTTTTCTGTATTTGCCAGTGCGGCAGCCGGGCATGATTCGCTGCTCGCCTCGATTTTGAAGCCTTCCGGCAGCGTCTTCACACGGTCGCCGTGACTCATCCATACCGTTTGCTGCTCCGGAAGCCCTTTGAAAAGCGGATTTTCCGTATTGGCCGTGATTTCTGCCTTGCCGTATTCACGGTGATCCGCACGTTCTACGGTTGAGCCAAAGTGCCTGCTGATCAGATGCAGGCCATAACAGATACCGAGAATCGGAATGTTCAGGTCGAAAATAGCCGGATCACACAGCGGCGCACCCTCATCATAGACGCTGTTCGGTCCGCCCGAGAAAATAATGCCCTTTGGATTTTTTTCTTTAATCTGTTCTGCTGTCAGCGTATTGGGAAACAATTCACTGTATACGCCTAAATCACGAATACGCCGCGCAATCAATTGGTTGTACTGACCGCCGAAGTCCATGACCAGAATCAAGTTGTTTGCCTGTCCCATCCTTTTGCTCCACCCCATCTGTTTTGATCGATCCGGCGTGCGGACCATTTCCGTGTCCATAACATAATTTATATAAGTCAGCTATTTAAAAAGCCGGAGGCCGAAAGCAGCTTCCAGTTTCGTTCACGATTTCCATTGTCCTGACGCTCTTATGAATTACTTTCCTATTTTAACAATGAATACGATGTTCATCAACCCATCAGATCAAATAGCGCGCGTAAACATAAACGGTCGAAATAATGAGTGACAGCAACATGACAGGGATGCCTAATTTCATAAAACCGAGGAACGTTATCCGGTGACCGCCGCGTCCGGAAAGTCCGGCAACGACAAGATTGGCGCTCGCACCAATCAGCAACCCATTGCCGCCGAGACAGGCGCCAAGAGCAAGACTCCACCAAAGCGGTTTAAGATTCGTCATCCCGAGCTCGCCCATATCTTTAATCAGCGGGATCATCGTTGCAACGAATGGAATATTGTCAATAAATGATGAGGCGATCCCGCTCATCCAGAGAACCAGAAAAGTCGTCGGCAGCGTTTGTCCGCCGGTCAGATTAAGTGCTTGCTTCGCCAGCGCCGCAATCACACCGGTTTCTGCAAGTCCGGCGACGAGAATAAACAGCCCTACAAAAAAGAACAGGGTCGGCCACTCGACACCGGCAAACGCCTGTTCCAGATAACGTTCTCCGGAGATGAGCAAAAGCAGAAAAGCTCCGGCAAGCGCAATCGTTGCCGTGTCCACGTGTGCAGTCTGATGCAGGAAAAAGCCGCTCACGGTAAGCAGCAGGACGAGGAGCGACTTGGTCAGCAACACTTTATCTTTGATTGCACTGCCCGCGTTCAGTTGGGCAATCCGCGCCTGAGCTTCTGCACTGCCTCGCAGAGAACGACGATAAATAATAGCAATCAGGAACAGAGTAGCAGCCGTAATGATCAGAATGACCGGGGCAAGATTCAAAATAAAATCCATGAAACTCAGTTCCGGCACGGCACTGCCGATCATGATGTTCGGTGGATCGCCGATCATTGTTGCAGTGCCGCCGATATTGGCCATAAAGATTTCCGACATCAGAAATGGTGTCGGCGAAATCTCCAGTTCACGGGCAATGCTGAGCGTTACCGGAACAACAAGCAACACAGTGGTAACGTTATCCAGGAAAGCCGAACCAACCGCTGTGATTAGCGAAAAGACGATCAGGAGCGCAAGCGGCCGGCCGTGCACCGATTGCGCCGCGTGAATCGAGATATATTTGAACAATCCTGTCTGTGCCGTAACCGAGACTATGATCATCATGCCAGTCAAAAGGCCGATAGTATTGAAGTCAATCGCTTTGATGGCGGCATCCTGAGAAAGCACACCAAAGAAAATAAGCAATGCGGCACCTGACATCGCAGCGATCGTTCGATGCACTTTTTCCGTAATAATCAGTCCATAAGCCGTAATAAAAATGATGATAGCCATCCATGCTTCATGTTCCATAATTAATGATCTTCCCTTGTTTTTGTTGGATGATGCTCCGTTTTCTTTTGAATTTCCTGGTTCTTCTGTGCGATAATCAATGCAAAGCCGTTATGAAAGGAACCACTGCTTATGAACATTGCATCTGTGCAGCTTCAGATCAACGATACCGACACGGCGGCCGACCGGCTGAAGATGGCCGACGCACAGCTTGACCGCCTAAAAGGCACCGATCTGATTCTGCTTCCGGAGATCTGGATGACCGGTTACAATACCTTTGACCGCTACACGAAGGAAGCAGAACCACTGAACGGGCCTTTCGTCACTCATTTTGCACAAAAGGCCCGCGAATTGAATGCCTATTTATTTGCCGGAAGCTTCGTGGAACAGTCCGGCGGACACTTTTATAACACAAGCGTCCTCTTCAACCGGCAGGGCAGACTGATCGGATCCTATCGTAAAATCCACTTATTTACCTATGGCTCCAAGGAAGGTGAACTGCTGACGCGCGGGACGGATCCAGTGGTTGTCGAGACCGAGTTTGCTAAAGTCGGGCTCGCCACCTGCTATGATCTGCGTTTCCCCGAACAGTTTCGCAAAGAGCTGGATCTTGGTGCGACGATGTTTCTGATTACCTCCGCCTGGCCGCTTGCACGCCTGGCTCACTGGCAGCTGTTCAATGCGGCCCGCGCTGTAGAGAATCAGTGCTTTCTTATCTCCTGCAACTGTGTCGGGACGAATCAGGGTGTTGTGCTTGGCGGGCACAGCCGTGTTGTCGATCCATGGGGCCGGGTGCTTGCAACCGGCGATGAACACGCATCGATCGTTACCGCGAAAATTGATCCTGCTTCTGTCAGCCGAATTCGCGAAGATTTCCCTCAGCTCAGGCATCGCGTTCCAATCGATTAAGTCCGTCGTGCGCGTGATTGTTCACGCGCTATTTGTTTGCGCGCGCCGGTGCCTCTTTTTTGTCAAACAGAAATTTCAGTACCGGCGGCGTCACGAGTGTGCTTAAGATCACGATAATGATCAATGGCGTAAAATACTGTTGATCCAGAAGATGCGCATCAATACCGATGCTGACCAGAATCAGTGCCACTTCGCCTCTCGAAATCATGCCCGACCCGATACGGCTGGAAGACAGCAGCGAAAAACCGCTCAGCCAGGCTCCCAGACCGGAACCGACCAATTTGGTCAAAATGGCGATTACTGTGATGATTATGAGAAAACCCAAATGATGCTCAATGCCGCTGAACGTCACCTTAAGCCCGATGCTGACAAAAAATACGGGAACGAAAATACTGTAGGCAACTGGTTCTATTTTGTGTTCAATGAGTTCCTTAAATGATGTCCGCGCAATCGCTGCTCCGGCAATAAACGCGCCGATGATTCCGGCCACACCAAGCAGATCTGCGTACCAGGAAAAAAGGAACGCTATTGCCAGTGCAGCAGCAATCACTGGCTCTGAAACCCTCAACCGGCCGCACAGCTGGATAAGCCAGGGAACCCCCTTCCATGCTGCCAGAATGGCCGAGGCAAAAAACAGAAATTTTTCAGCAATGATCCACCAGATCGGCGCCTGCGCATCACTGAAAAAACTCATTGCAAAAGCAAGCAGGACGATCACAAGCACATCATCGAGTACGGCTGCGCCAAGCAGCGTCACACTCTCTCTGGTTTGAAGTTTCCCCAGTTCTTTCAGCGTCTGAACCGAGATGCTGACTGATGTCGCAGACAGAGTCAGACCGAGAAACACCGCATGACTCATGTCCATGCCGAGCAGCAAACCGGTCAGGCAGCCAAGCCCAAGCGGGAAGATCACACCGCCCAGCGCCACCGCTGACGAAGCCCGCGCGCTGTCTCTGAGTCCTTCAAGATCCGTTTCCAGACCAGCGATAAACATCAGCATCAGCACACCGATTTCGCTGAAAATATGCATCATTTCCGAATCCGGAACCAGTCCAAGCAGCGCGGGACCGATCAATATACCGATGATCAGTTCGCCGAGAACGGCGGGCTGTCCCAGCCGGACACTGACATGCCCGGCTATTTTTGTTGCCGCAATGATCATTGCAAGCTGAATAATGAATGCCATTTTTCCTCCTTATCTCCCTGAAAAAGCAAAAAGGGAGCCTGTTCTGACAGGCTCCACCTAAGAAAACGTTTCTATTCATTTATCTTATTTTAAGAATACTCAATGCACCACGGCATTGTCAATAGTCTGTTACGCTCTTTCCCAAAAACAGAAAAGTATATGACTTGTCCCCCCAAAAAAAAGAAACGCCTGCACTCGTTCAGGCGTTCGAAAAAGTTGTTCTTATAAAAAGGGGGAGGTTAAACAATTGTTCATTGATTTAACACTTCTTATAGTAACTGCCGTTTATTAAGAAATGCTTAAAACAATGCGTCCGTTTTAAAAAAATATGTGCCATGGATCAGACAGGCAACATTTAATTTAGGCTAAAAAAATAAACCCTTGCGTAAGGGTTCAAAAAGTATAACGTATAACAGGGGGAAGTTAACAAACACAATTTCATTGAACACTTACAGCATAACGGATCTGCTCATAAATGTGTTAATATCGGTAAAATTTTGAAATGGATGTATGATCTTTCACATTATTTCCGATCTTCAATGAAGATGTGGTACGGAACCTTTAAATGAATGATCCCGTTTGAATAAGGCGCAACTTCATATTCCTGAAAAATGATTACAATCCCGTGATGATCGAAATAAAACTGACCGTTCTCAACGTCAACCCCCTTGAATGCGTCAAGAAAGAAATCATAGCGCCCCTCATTTTTCAGTTTTTTCATTTTATCCATTAAATAAGTATTGACTTTTTTCAATTCCTTCTTCGTTTGAATGACCTCATTCAGATGAATATGGCGGCCGCTGCGTGTGTCATAATTATACACAGTTTCTTTGTGCATACCATGGGCACCGCCGGTAAAGGACTCATCCAGAAACGAAACACTGAGCAGACAATCATCGTTAAAGCGTATCGATGGCTGCGTATGCGCGTAGTAAGGCCCTGCCGCACTGATCATCTGATCATGCGCATACTGTTTCTTATATTTTATATCCGTCTTTCTGATTTCTTCAGCATGACGGCGGAAAACCTGGTTGACACGATCCATGGTTTGCTGATCTTCAAAACCTGATGTGAGCACTGGATAGTGGATGCCTTCAGAGAGACGATCAATCCGATAGTGAACTGGAAGGCATGCACCCGCATGTGCATCAGTTGCCGCAAACAGCCATGAACTTAGACTGAGGCAAAGAGCAAGCAAAACAAGCGACTTTTTCTTCAATGTACTGTGTCTCCTTTCTCTGTGCTTAGTATGCCCCGGCACAAATGGGTTATGACGATCAAGGTCATCCATCGGTTTCCTGCTTTTTCATTACATGTTTCTCCGCAAACAACGAACAATAAAGCTGCACCACAATTTGAGGAGATGAAAACAATGGGAAATGGGACTTTTTGGTCTTTTGTTGCCGGATGCGGCGCTACTGCCGCGTTTTTCTGGCTAAGAGGCAACCAGAACAAAATGCCTAAGTGGGCAAAACAGCCGATGGACCAGATGGGAAAAGCCGCACAGAATATTACCGATTCATTCAGCCCGCAAAGCTGACGACGGTACGCAAAAAACTCTCTGCAGGAATGCAGGGAGTTTTTTGATCGGTACATTTTCTGTTAAGATGCATATAATCACGCGTGCCGTCCAAAATAATGGCATCAAAGGAGGTTATTTATATGTCACTGCTCAGCAACTGGGATCGCTGGAAAGACTTTCTGGCTGATCGAATGCACCAGGCAGAGAACCTGGGTGTGAATGATGAAACCATCAATGAGTTCGCAACAAAAATCGGGGACTATTTAGCGGGCCATGTTGATCCTGAGAATGAACAGGAACGTTTGCTTTCGGATTTATGGCGTGTTGCCGATGAACAGGAACATAAAGTCATTGCCCGCCTGATCATGAAGCTTGTCGCAAATAATGGGACTAAGCAGCAGCCGGTCGTTCAGAAATAATGTTTCCCCCAGCTCTCCCTTGAAAATAGCCCATACCAATCTGCCCATTCATTCATATGATGAACTATCACGTGATGAAGGGAGGGTCCGTCATGGGAGCACCCGCAGTTGATGGACACGGAAATGGATTTGGGTATGGCAATGGATTCGCACTCCTCGTCGTACTATTCATCTTGTTGATTATCGTTGGAACCGCGTTTTATTACTAATGAGCGAAAGACGTCACTCAACATCTGTCAGCAAAGAGCGCCCGCAATCTGGTGCTCTTTGCTGCTTTATCCGTTATGAGCATAATTGTCAGAGCCATTTGCCAACTGTAAAATTGCCTTCCAATAGTGCCCAGTTCTCCGGATAGGGAAAGCCGAGTGCCCAGTAAGTGATTCCCCTTAAGTGATATGATCGGACCAGATCAAACTTTGCCTGAGCACTTCTTGCGTCTTCAAACCAGACTTCATGGCGTTGTCCATCACTGCCAGCATAATGATAAAACGGAGACTGTGCTGTTTCATCAAATTGAATCGTGACACTATGCGCGATTGCGCGTTCAAGTGCTTCCTTCGGGCTAAACGTTTCCGCTTCCTGGCCTTCTTTGTGCGGAAGCAGCCAATCACGCGCATACGTTTCAAATCCAAGGGAAATTTTGCTTGCAGGCATGACCGATAATGCGTACGTCACAACCCGCTCCATTTCGTTCACCGGTGATATGGCCTGAGGCGGACCAAATCGATAGCCCCATTCATACGTCATTAAGACAACAAAATCAACGATTCGTCCGTGCGCTTCATAATCGTATGCTACATAGTCCGCCTGTGGCTGATCAACAGCTGTTTTGGGCATCACGGCTGTAGACACGTGATACCCGAGCGGATGCAGGCGGTCAACGACGTACTGCAGAAAATCATTAAATCCCTGCCGATCATCCGGCCGGACACTTTCGAAATCGATGTTTAAGCCACGATATCCTTTTTGCCTCATAACGCGAATCACTGCCGACAGCAGACGATCACGGGTGGACGGAGAAGTAAAAATGGCATGGGCGACATCGGCACCTGGTTCATTCAGTGAAAAATTAGCCAGCGACATAATCGGCATGATGCTGTGCGCATATGCAGTTGCTATTGATTCCTGATCGTCCAGATCATCCAGAGTCCCGTCTTCCGATACATGATAAACAAATGGAATGACATTGGTCAGCTGAGCGTTACGCCGAACAATTTCCGCCGCCGCTTCCGCCGCCGGCTGATAAGTATAGGCGTTCACCTCAATCACCGGTCTTTCAGGCGCAAAAACAGGCGGCATGGATGGAATGACCAATGCCTGACCAGGAACAAGCCGGTCAGGAAAAGCGAGATCATTTAACGCAACCACATTCACGAGCGGCACCTGATATCGGTTCGCAATGCCCCACAATGATTCTCCATCCTGTACAACATGAATGTTCATGATTCATGACTCCTCTCACAATAACCGTGATCTTCATTAGAAAATTTGGCTTCACCAAGCTTCTGGCGAAGGCGAAGCCGCCGTCGCACTTATACTATGTTCCTTAAAATTTATATGCTTTCTTATAGTATTAAATAAATCTATTCCTCCCATAATTTATGAACCCGCGAGAATAAATAAGCGATTCTTTCGAATATATTCAGTCAAATAATCTTCTGGATGATCCGGGAAAGCAGATCAAATGAACTTCAGTGTATGTATGTGTAGAATAGACGATGAAGACTCAATAATGAGGGGGCCTATGGCTTGAAAGCAATTGTGATTCATCAATACGGCGGTGCTGACCAGCTCCATGAGGCAGAAGTGCCAATGCCTGAACCGGAGGCACATCAGGTCATCGTCCGATTGTCCGCCACTTCCATCAATCCGATTGACTGGAAATTAAGAGAAGGTTATCTGAAACAGGCCTTTGACTGGACATTTCCTATTATACTTGGCTGGGATGTCGCCGGAGTGATTGTCAGGACCGGTGACCAGGTCAGTGAATGGAAGGCGGGAGATCGTGTCTTCGCCAGACCGGCAACGACTCCCAGAGGTTCTTATGCTGAATATACAGCAGTAGATGAAGACCTTCTTGCACGCATACCTGATCATTTATCCTTTGAAGAAGCCGCAGCCATTCCGCTTGCGGGACTTACTGCCTGGCAGGCACTTTTTGATTATGGAAAGCTTAAAACGGGAGAAAAAGTGCTCATTCATGCCGGCGCCGGCGGTGTGGGGTCACTTGCCATTCAATTTGCCAAATACAAGGGGGCCAGCGTGTACACGACTGCAAGCGCAAAAAATCACGATTTCGTTAAGAAACTTGGCGCTGATGAAACCATTGATTATCAGTCGCAGGATTTCACCCGTGTGCTTCATGATATGGATCTCGTATTTGACACAGTGGGAGGGCAAGTTCAGCGAGAAAGCTTCAAAGTGCTGAAAAAGGGATCAGGCAGACTTATATCTATTGTCAATGCTCCTGATCCGCAGCTCATCTCTGAGTACCATGTACAGGCACAGTCCATCTGGCTGAAAGAAAACGGCCGCCAGTTAAAAGAGATTGCTGACCTGCTTGCATCAGGAAAAGTAAAAGCATCTGCCGGCACGACTCTCCCCTTTTCTGAAAAGAGTATCAGAGAGGCGCACAGACTGAGTGAAACCGGTCATGCACGCGGTAAAATTGTCGTTAGCTTTGACTCCTTTACAAAAGAAGCAGAGTGAATCAAAAAGCGGTGCCTCATCGGTTCAGCATCCGGTGAAGCGCCGCTCAATTTATTTATCTACCTGCAAGCATTCGATTCGCCCGTTCAGTTCCAGAAAGCGTCATCACCGAAATCGACGTGAGAGGCAGCTTCCTGCCATTCCTCAAAATCTTTTCGCACATCATCGAACTGCTGCAGAGCTCGTGGAACCGTGCCTTTACCGAGCGGGAGATGGAGCGGGCTGTTTTCCGCTTCAACTGCCTTGATGATCGCTTTTGCGGCAAGATCCGGACTACCAGGCTGTTTGCCGGAATTATTGCGAAGCTGCTTTACTTTTTCCCCAGCCGTCGCGTCATAATCCGTGATCTTCACCTGTCGCTCCGGTGCTGAACTTCCGGCCCAGTCCGTACGGAACGGACCCGGCTCAACTAACGTCACTTTAATTCCAAGCGGTCCGACTTCCTGTGCCAGTGCCTGCGAAAAGCCTTCTACTGCGAATTTTGACGCATTGTAATAGCCAAGTGCCGGCGCGGAAGAAAGTCCGGCGATAGATGAAATATTGACAAAGTGACCGCTTCCCTGACTCCGGAATGTTGGCAGGACGGCACGTGTCAGATCGCTCAGTCCCCAGAAGTTGGTTTCAAAAAGCTGGCGTACCGCTTCTTCATCCGCTTCTTCAATGGCCCCAAAGTAACCGAATCCGGCGTTGTTTACAAGCACATCGATTCGCCCAAAGTGATTCAGCGCCTTTTGCAATGTGCTGCGTACCTGCGCCTGATCCGTGACGTCGAGCGGAAGGGCCAGAACCTGATCTTTTCCCTCAGCCAGTTCAGAAACCGTTTCAACGCGCCGCGCGGTGACCACGACAGGATAGCCGAGACGGATCAGTTCCCTGCTCAGAGAAAGCCCGAACCCTCTCGACGCTCCAGTAATAAACCACACTTTCTTCATCAGATCATCCCTCCCTGAATGTCCTAAGTATATAATCTGCTTCTCACTCTCCGCAACTGAACACCCTTATGCAGCGCCAAATTATTTCTTCATCGGACGTCCGCTTGATGACCATGTGTTTGTCAGCCGATATCGATGCGGAGGTTACCGGGATAAATATGTTTCAGCTACCTGTGCAGTGTGCTCCGTACCCATTAGCACACCCCTGAAAGAGACGTTGCTCAAAATTGGATTATGACGCTATATGAATCAACCGGCAATCAAGGCTGCAACAGAAGCTCGCATAAAGGGGAAAGAAGAAGGGTGCAGATCTTTCTGCACTTTATCAAGGAAAATAAGTAAAAGAATAGAGATGACGGTAAGTAAGCCAATCATACAAAAAATACGCAGGATCGAAAAGACCAAAGAATGATCAGAAGCTATTGTAAATATGCAAAGGCTTGTCTAACGGCAATAAACACTGAAAAACAATATAACAGTGTAAGATTGCTCTTCTCGCCTATTGTTCCTCATTCTTTATACACGACCAAAACGGAATAAAACAGATGCACATCATTTCCCGGAACCAAGTCATCCATCGCTCTAAGCGACGTGATGAATTTGATTTCCTTAGTTGATTCATGTGCAATAAGAAATTCGTTAACCGAGTTTTCAAGATGCGCTGCATCATGATCTGTAAATACTTTTATTTTCACGCCAACATCTCCAATTATATGATTATTAATGATTATGCAATTGGAGAAAGGTTATGCATTAGAAAACCTGGCTTTGCCAGGCCTTTGACACGGGCGAAGCCGCCGTCACACTTACACTATAATCCGCTGAATTTTAAACTTTCTTATAGCTAAAATAAAAACACCTCAAGGGTGCCAAACATACAGACGGCCTCTGCCTCAACGCGCAATACTGAAATTTTCACCTGTTATATCCTTGGCTGCCCGTTCAAACCACAGAGTGCGTTTATGTTTATTCATCTTCATCCCAGCGCTTCACTGATATGGCTTTTGAGCCGGTAAGCGGGCTGCTTGATCACATTGTTTTCATCCTTATTAATCTCAACTTTAAAAATATTGCCATAATCTTTTTTTCACAGCATTTTAATCACATCACTTGAGTTTCTGCCGAGCTCTTCTGCGATTGCTGTGGATTTCATGACCTCATTTTCTTTCAGCAGTGATACAATCTCCAAGAGTGTCTTGTTTTTTTTAATTGCTGACGTTTCCATTCCTCTATATCATTGTTCGTCAATGTGAGCAAAAATAATGGTAGTCTTTTAGTCCCGATTCCGGCTTCAAATGTGAACATTATGTGACTTGTTGTTCAAAGACCGTAGTTCACTACAAATGGGCGCATTTTAGAAAAACCGGGCAAAAAGCGTCTGGTCCTTGCTTCCGCACGATGCGGTGGCTTCCACGTTGCGCGCAGGACGTATGCGCATTTAGCAAAAGTTCCTTATAGTACGAGAAAATGCGGACCTTCCGCATGCTGAACGATTTGCCGGGGGCGGATTCATTCATATTTCTGGCCGATCATTACCTGTTATACGAAAAAAGAACATCAATTAACGCACGCCCTGTTAATCAATGTTACCTTATAAATACGACATCAGTTTATCCATTCCAATATACCCTTTAAATCATCATGAACGGAGTCAGGCTGCTGATTCAGCTCTTCAACGGGTAAATGATGGCGATTAATCCAGGCTGTCCTGAATCCAAAGCTTTTCGCACCCGAAATATCCCATCCATTGCAGGAGAAGAACAGTACCTCTTCACGATTAACCGCCAGTCGATTGAGTACTTGTGTATACGACGCCGGGGTCGGTTTATATTGTTTGACTTCATCAACACTGATGACTTGTTCAACATACGGAGACAGCCCGGAACTTTCAATCAGCGGATCCAGCATATCCCGAGAACCATTGGAAAAAATCGCCACTGTTCCCGTTCCCTTTAATTCTTTTAATGCAGAAACAACCTCCGGATACAGTTCAAGGTGCTCGTATGACTTCATTAAATCCACCATTTTACTGGCATCATATTCAAGATGAAGCTGGTGAATGGCATACTTTAAAGCGGCCTGAGTGATCTGGCTAAACGGTTTATACTGGCCCATTAACTGCCTTAAAAATGAGTACTCAACCTGCTTGTCACGCCATAAAACGCTCAGCTCAGCCCCTTTGTCTCCATAAAGCGCCACACACTTTTCCTTAACAGAATAGACATCAAACAACGTTCCGTAAGCGTCAAAAACAAAGGCCTTTATCGACATTTAAAGTTTCCCCCTCAGCATTTGTTGTGGATTCCACGACTTCATTTTACATCAGTAATGAAACAAAATACCAAAAACGGCCTGTTTCATTCTCTACTTGTGACCGTTGTTCGCAATTTACATGTTCAATTTCTCCTATTTCGGTACTCCATTGGTTATCCTTAACCCTGTCCAATTCTGTTTCATGGAAGTTCGCCGTTCGACTGATCGAGGCTTCTTACCTTGTGATGCATATATATCATGAAAATGGAGAAACCAAGAAAAAAAGGTGATTTCATGCTAGGGCTTTTGAGTGCGGTCGTGCTTTTTAATGCATTCGCCTTTTTCACCAATTCCAGATTAACAAAAAGCCAGATTTTACAAATTTGGACATTCACAATTGCTTTTCAAATTTTTGTTGATACATACATGAACCAAAAGTTTCACGGATACTGGTACTTTGACAGAGGCATCGATCTTAAAGCAATACCTGCATTAATTGTGTTGATTCCTCCCGTCAATATGATCTTTCTGAACAGATATCCTTTTGGCTATCCTTTACTTAAACGGATCATGTACGTCATCCTTTGGGCAATCGGTATTACTTTGTATGAATGGCTCGCGGTTTTACCGGAGCCATGGGGCTATTTTCGTTACGGCTGGTGGAAAATAACCTATTCACTGCTGGTGAATCCGTTGCTGCTTTATATCGTTGTCAAGTTTTATGAACTGGTCAGAAAGTTTGAAAATGAGTCTTAATTGGATCCGCTCGTAAAATGCAGTCCGGATGAAGAATTTAAACAGGATATTGTCCATCAAACAGATTGTGCAAAAGGAGTCCATAATGCAGGACTCCTTTTGATTTGATATTCGATATCGCGATAATAGCAATCATTCAGCTGCGAAAGCCTGATCGATCAGCTCATATTCGTCATTTGATAGCCGGACCTCAGCCGCCCGTGCAATGCCTGGAATCTGACCGGCATTTCTTGCGCCGGGAATCACTGCGGTTAAATCAGGATTGGCCAGATACCATGCCAGTACGACCTGAAGCACATCCACCTGGTGACGCTGTGCAATCGGCCGGATTGCGTCCACCGCATTCATTGTTTTCCGGAATGATTCACCCGTGAATTTTTCATTTTTACTGCGCGGATCGTGTTCATCAAATGTCGAATCCTTCGTATATTTCCCGGTGAGCAGACCGGATTCAAGCGGGAAGTACGGAACAAAGGAAATATGTTCGTCTTTTAGATAAGGAAATAATTTTTTCTCTTCATCGCGATGAATCAGGCTGTAGTAATTCTCGACCACATCGACGTAGCCATCCCTGTTTGCATCTATGGCCTGTTCAAGCGTGAAATTTGAAATGCCGATCGCTCTTATTTTCCCTGCTGCCCGCATATCCTGAAGCGCGCCGACAGCCTCACTTTTCGGTGTTTTTTCATCTGGAAAATGAATGTAGAAAATATCGATGTAGTCCGTTTTCAAACGTTTGAGTGCGTCATCCACTGACTTTTTCAGAAATTGCGGTTCATTATTCAATATCATTTCACCACTGGAGAAGTCATGAGCTGCCTTATCGGCAATAATAACCTGATCCCTCGGAAAATCAGCAATAACTTCGCCAATCAATTCTTCGGAACGACCTTTACCGTACATAAAAGCCGTATCAAGCAGCTGAATTCCTGATTCAAGCGCAGCACGCACCACTTGCCGACCATCTGATTCCGATAAATCAGGAAACAGATTGTGCCCACCGACTTTGTTCGTGCCCAGTCCAAGCGGTGCTGTTTCAACCTGACTTTTTCCGATTTTTACCTTCTTCATCACCATTTCCACCTCCGCATTGGCTTAACACTTTTAATATAACACAGCGGGTCATCCAATTCCGTTCTCAATGCTTAGAGCGGCGGCAAGGGCATATCAATGATCAAAGACGGCGAATGATACGCGCTGGGTTACCGGCAATAATGACGTTATCCGGAAAGGAACGCGTGACAACCGCTCCCACCCCGACCACAACATTATCACCCAGTGTAACGCCCGGAACGATGATTGCACCGCCGCCGACCCATACATTATTCCCGATGGTCACCGGCCTCCCCATACCGATCATGGCGGCTCGTCTTTCAGCATCCAGCGGGTGTTCAGCTGCATAGATTTGCACATGTGGCGCCAGCAAACAATGGTTGCCGATTGTTATAGGCGCTACATCAAGCATCACACAATCATAATTGCACAGGAATTCGTCGCCGACGGAAATATTATAGCCAAAGTCACAGCGAAACCCCGGCTGAACATCCGCATTTTTTCCAACATGTTTAAAAAGCTTGCGCAAAATTTTCTGTTTCTTCTTGTACTGTCGATCCGTCAGGGCGTTTAATTGCCGCACAAGTTTCCGTGCATGAAATACGTCATTCATGAGTTCCTGGTCACGTATTTGATAAGGCTCACCCGCGAGTAATTTACGCTTATTGATATTCATCGTGTTCTTTTTGAACCTCCATTTTTTATCGCCTTGAATTTGTATCTTCAGCGTCCATTGACAGCGTTTTCATTAAAGGGTGGGCGCAACCAGGCTTTCTAACACTTATATTAACGTTATTCTATTGGTCTGTATACTCGATCAGGTATCACAAAGCATAATGGATGCGCGGCTACAACAATGGTACGAAAAAGAGGGCACTCAAAGGCATGAAAACCTTATGAGCACCCTCTTTTTTCTAAAAAGCTATTTATGGCACATAGAAATGCGCAAAATGCTCAAATCCCCGGGATACATAAGGGATTCAAGATTTTTTTACATCATGCCGCCCATGCCTGGTGCACCTGCCGGCATCTGCGGTTCCGGATGTTCTTCCGGCTTGTCTGCGACAACTGCTTCAGTCGTCAGCAGCATTGCGGATACGGAAGCAGCATTCTGCAGTGCAGAACGTGTCACTTTTGTCGGGTCAACGATTCCGGCTTCGATCATGTCTACCCATTGATCTTTTGCTGCGTCGTAGCCGATACCCGGTTTTTGAGCCTTCAGCTTTTCGACAATGACAGAGCCTTCAAGTCCTGCGTTTTCGCCGATCTGGCGCACTGGTTCTTCGAGAGCGCGAACGACAATGTTGATACCGGTCTTTTCATCGCCTTCAGCGTCGAGCGCCTGAACATTTCTAATGACATTGGCAAGCGCCGTACCGCCACCGGCAACAATACCTTCCTGAACGGCAGCGCGCGTTGAGTTCAGTGCGTCTTCGATGCGCAGCTTGCGTTCTTTCAGTTCGGTTTCCGTAGCAGCACCGACTTTGATCACAGCAACGCCGCCAGCAAGTTTTGCCAGACGTTCCTGCAGTTTTTCTTTATCAAAGTCAGATGTGGTTTCTTCCAATTGTGCTTTGATCTGGTTGACGCGTCCGGCAATCTTATCCGGTGCGCCAGCACCTTCAACGATCGTTGTGTTTTCTTTCGTAACAATAACTTTGCCGGCTGTACCAAGCTGATCGACAGTCGTTTCTTTCAGTTCCAGACCGAGGTCGCTTGTAATCACCTGACCGCCAGTCAATACGGCGATGTCTTCGAGCATTGCTTTTCTGCGGTCACCGAAGCCAGGCGCTTTAACTGCAACCACATTGAATGTACCGCGCAGTTTGTTCAGTACAAGTGTTGCCAGTGCTTCGCCTTCAACATCCTCAGCAATGATCAGCATCGGTTTGCCCTGCTGAACCACTTTTTCGAGAACAGGAAGGATTTCCTGAATATTGGAGATTTTCTTATCAGTAATCAGAATGTATGGATTGTCGAGAACAGCTTCCATCTTATCCTGATCGGTAACCATGTATGCGGAAGCATAGCCGCGATCAAACTGCATTCCTTCAACAACGTCGAGTTCCGTTGCAAAGCCTTTGGATTCTTCAAGCGTAACAACGCCGTCATTGCCAACCTTCTCCATTGCTTCGGCAATCAGTTCACCAACTTTTTCATCAGCAGCAGAAATAGCGGCAACCTGTGCAATCGATGCCTTGCCTTCGATTGGTTTTGAAATTTCTTTCAGACCTTCGACGGCAGCCTGTGTTGCCATTTCAATACCACGGCGAATGCCCATTGGGTTTGCACCGGAAGCAACGTTCTTCAGTCCTTCGCGAATCATGGATTGAGCCAGAACTGTCGCTGTTGTCGTCCCGTCGCCGGCCACATCATTCGTTTTGCTTGCGACTTCGGATACAAGACGTGCACCCATGTTTTCAAATTTATCTTCAAGTTCAATTTCTTTTGCAATCGTCACACCGTCGTTAGTAATGAGCGGTGAACCGTATTTCTTATCAAGTACAACATTGCGGCCTTTCGGTCCAAGCGTTACCTTCACTGCATCTGCCAGAATATCAACGCCGCGCAGCATGGAACGGCGTGCTTCTTCACCAAATTTAATGTCTTTTGCCATTGTGTATAGTCCCTCCTAAATTAAATAAGCTTGAGGATCTTTTGCCTGAAAAGCAAAGGATCGTTGTCAGTCAATCACAGCAAGAATGTCGTCCTGACGAACAACGAGGTACGTTTTGCCGTCATATTTTACTTCAGTGCCTGCATATTTTGAAAAGATTACTTTTTCTCCCTCTTTAACATCCAACGCAATGCGTTCGCCTTTATCGGATACCTTGCCGGCGCCAACAGCAACAACGCGACCTTCTTGCGGCTTTTCTTTTGCCGAGTCAGGAAGCACAATACCGCTTGCAGTTTTTTCTTCTTTTTCTTGTGGTTCGATCACAATACGATCACCCAATGGCTTTAACATGTAGAAATACCCTCCTTAAAAATGTTAAGTTAAGTACTTTGTTAGCACTCTAATCACCTGAGTGCTAATCCATTTAATATAATAATCAATTCATAATGGTTTTGCAAGTTTTTCCTCAAAATAAATCCACCGTTTGATGTGCGGAATAAGCAGAAGCGGGATAATTGAAATTGGCTGTGTTAAAATAGAGGACAATGAGCCAGTGACCGCGCTCCGAATCGGCCGTGCACCCATCCGCTCACAGAAGATAGAAAACAATACTCCAGATATGAGGTGTCTGATTTTGGCTTTACGCTATACATTGATTGTTCTCGTTTATCTTGCATGTGTGCTCTCGCCGATCCTTCCCGTATTTCCGCGTTCAGCGCCTGCATATGGCAATACGTATACTGCCATCTTTATTTCGACCCTGCTTCTTGTTGCTCTGCTTCTGATTCCTGAACGCAGGATTGCGCGCGGCGCCGCAGCTTCCATCGGTGAGTCAATTGCCTGGGCCATTTGCGGCATCTTTATTCTCTATGTGCTTCAAATTGCGTCCACGCTGATTAACAATCTGATTTTTGGGCAGCCGCTTGCTTCAGAGCATACGGAGGAAATTGTGCGTTTGACGCGCGGAGCGCCGTTTTTTGTGTTAACTGTGAGTATTATTGGCCCGATGCTTGAAGAAATTGTCTTCCGCAAAATTTTCTTCGGCAGCATGAAAAGAAAGCTCGGCTTCTTTTTTGCTGCTCTGTTCAGCTCACTCGCTTTCGCTGCTTTTCATTTTGATTTCAGCCATCTGCTTACCTATTTCGTTATCGGTTTCTTCTTATGCTATGCCTATCATAAAACCGGCCGGATCTGGGTGCCGATGTTTATGCATGCATCAATGAACGCCATTGTGGTTCTGGCCAGCATGTTCTTGCGCATGCCGAGTAACGTCAGCTGGATCCACTGGCTGTGCTGATCAAAAACAGTGTTTAAATAGAATGCCACCTGGCACCTGTTAAAAATTCATGCTGCTTCTCATCGCGGGACTCCTCATGGCAGCCGGACGCAGCACAAATTAAAATGCGCCTGCAAAAAAGCGGAGAATCATTGATTGTTCAGTGATTCTCCGCTTTTATCTGTCCGATTATTCTTCTTCATCAAGCGCAGTTAAAATGAGCGGGCCTTCTTTCGTAATCGCCAGCGTGTGCTCATACTGCGCGGACAGTGACCCATCGATCGTACGCGCTGTCCATCCGTTCGGGTCCACCTTCGAACGCCAGTCACCAATATTCAGCATAGGTTCAATCGTAATTGTCATGCCTTCCCGGAGACGCAAACCGCGTCCTGGACGTCCGTAATGAGCAACCGGCGGATCTTCGTGCATCGTCGGACCGATGCCGTGTCCGACAAATTCACGCACAACGCTTAGCCCCTCTGCCTCCGCATAGGCCTGGATCGCGTAGCCGATATCGCCGAGGCGGTTTCCGATCACCGCCTGTTCGATTCCTCTATACAGCGATTTCTCTGTAGTCTCCAGCAAATGTTTTGCTTCATCCGAAATATCGCCGACCGCATAGCTCCATGCCGAATCGGACATGGCTCCGTTCAGGTTAACAACCATGTCAATCGTCACAATATCACCGTTTTTCAGCGGTTTTTTATTCGGAAAGCCGTGGCAGATTTCATCATTTACCGATGCACAGGTTGCATACTTATATCCCTGAAATCCTTTTTCCTCTGGGATCGCTCCGTGCTTTTCCAGAAATTCGTTGACGAATTCCTCAATCTCCCACGTCGTCACGCCGGGCCGAATCATTGATTTAATATGCTGGTGCGCCCGGGCAAGCAGTTCGCCGGACTTTTTCATTTCAGCAATTTCTTTTTGTGACTTGAGTTGAATCATTCCTTCATTCCACCTTATTTTTCAAAGCGCTTTTTGCGGGCAGACTGAATGCAACCGCAGCACATGCGCTTTCTCACATTCGATTCGCGTTGCACTTGTATTTTACCACTTACTCATTGAGAATTCCTTTGTTCCATCGCATGATTCAGAAAATAAATGAGTGCCTGCAGTTCCACAGTCATGTCTACATGGCGGACATAGACATTCGAAGGCAGAGACAGGGTCGTCGGCGAAAAATTCAAAAAGCCGCGGATGCCCGATGCAAGCGCCAGATCTGCCGCTTCCTGTGCATGGGCGGCAGGGACGGTCAGAATCGCTGCAGTAATGTCATGATTGTCCGCCCCGGCAAGTTCGTCCATCGCGCAAATTTCCGTGCCGCTGATCTCCGTGCCTATTTTTTTCGGATCAACATCATAAGCCCTGACAATCTTTGTGTTATTGTTCTTCTGAAAATTATGATTAAGCAGTGCCGTGCCCAGATGACCAACTCCAATGAGCACAACCTTGGACAATTCATCCTGATAGAGCGTTTTCCTGAGAAACTCCATCAAATGCTGTGTATCGTATCCATAGCCTTTTCTTCCAAGCGCGCCGAAATAGGAAAAATCTTTGCGGATGGTTGTTGAGTCAATCTGCACCAGATTTCCGAATTCCGATGATGAAATGCGTGTTTTTCCTATAGTGACCAAGTGCTGTAGCGTCCGATAATACAGCGGCAGTCGCTCAGCCGTCGCCTGAGGTACATGTTGGCTCGACATAGCGGCGTTCCCCCCCCAATTCATCAATACAATAAATCGCCGCAGTATAGCTGCGTGTCTAGATTCACTATACTATATTCAGCACCTTTTTTGTTCCTTTTTTCACAACACTGATTGTTAAATGCTTGGTCCCCCGTTAATTTCAGGAACGTTTTCGCGAATGATCAACCCGCTGCAGGAGGCCCTGTCATTCTATAGCATCATTTATAAGCAGTTGCCGAATAAATTGCGAGTAGGCTAAAATAGATCTATCTATAATATTGAACGGATTCAGGCACTGAATTCATATGCCAAAATCTGAACTTACTTTGAATGCTCCTGAGGTGAACAGCCATGTTGCTCCTGCAAACAAACGAGATCAGTAAATCGTTTGTCACTGATCTTGTTTTATCAAATATTTCGATTGATATAAAGCTTGGCGAACGTGTGGCGCTGGTCGGTCGTAATGGCGCTGGAAAATCGACACTGCTGAAGATCATTGCCGGTGAGATGACACCAGACAGCGGCGAAGTGATTATGCCCAAAGACCGCACCATGGGCTATCTGCCGCAGAACGCAACGCTTGATTCTACACGCGGTATTTACGAGGAACTGCTTTCGGTTTTCGCTCCGCTGATTGCACTTGAAAAGAAAATGCATACGATGGAAGTACGGATGGCGGATCCCGGAAGCTTCAACAATCCTGGAGACTACGAACAATTGCTGAATGCCTATGACCATCTTCAGGCCGATTTCCGTACAAAAGGCGGTTTCACTTATCAGGCGGAAACGCGCAGTGTTTTAAATGGCTTGAATTTCGGCGGTTTCCCCGATGATACTCCGGTCAGCAATTTATCTGGAGGGCAGAAAACGCAGCTTGCACTTGGCAAACTGCTGCTGATCAAGCCGGATCTGCTGGTTCTCGACGAACCGACCAACCATCTGGACATTGAAACACTGTCGTGGCTGGAGGGCTATCTGCAGCGTTATAGCGGCAGCGTGCTCGTTGTCTCGCACGACCGTTATTTTCTTGATAAAATTGCGACTAAAGTATATGAAATCGCCAGGCATAAAGTGCGCAGATATACCGGAAACTATTCGCGATATCTTGAACAGCGGGCGGCAGAATTCGAAAGTGAAATGAAAGCCTATGACAAGCAGCAAAAAGAAGTTGCAAAGCTTAAAGATTTTGTCCAGAAAAATATCGTGCGTGCCTCTACGACAAAACGCGCGCAAAGCAGGCGCAAACAGCTGGAAAAAATGGAGCTGATGGATAAGCCTGTAGTGGATGCCAAGTCAGCGTCCTTCACGTTTGATATTGAAAAGCAGAGCGGACGCGACGTACTGGCCGCCTCCCATATGGATGTCGGTTACGGCAATCGGCCACCGATGATCCGGGATCTCAGCTTTCAAATCAGCCGCGGCGACCGTGTAGCGCTGGTCGGACCGAACGGTATCGGCAAATCGACCCTGCTCAAAGCAGTTTCCAGTGGTGAAACCCGCCGTGCCGGCGATGTACGGCTCGGCAGCAACGTCAGCATCGGTTACTACGATCAGGAACAGAAAAGCCTGAATCCGGTGAATACGGTGCTTAATGAACTGTGGGACGATTATCCGCTTAAACCGGAGGGCGAGATACGCACCATTCTTGGTGGCTTTCTTTTTTCCGGCGATGACGTCGCCAAAACCGTCGCTCAGCTGAGTGGCGGTGAGAAAGCACGCCTCATGCTGGCAAAACTGATGATGCGTCATGACAATTTATTAATTCTTGACGAACCGACCAACCATCTGGATCTCGACAGCAAAGAGGTACTGGAAGGTGCGTTAATCGATTATCCGGGAACGATTCTGTTCGTTTCACACGACCGATATTTTATTAACAATATCGCAAATCGTGTCTTCGAACTCACGCGAGAGGGAATAACTGAATATCTTGGCGACTACGATTACTACATCGATAAGAAAACCGAGCAACAGCAGATCGCCGAGCTGGAAGCAACGCCTGATTCCGCAACCAGGAAAGAAGCTCCAGCCACCGACGGCAGAGAACAGTTCCTTAAAGATAAAGAACTGAAAAAGAAGAAAAGACAGCTCACACGTTTCATTGCACAGGCAGAGGACGAAATCAGTACACTTGAATCACAAATTGAGCAAAGCAAACAGTCGCTGCTTCAGCCCGACGTTTTTAATAACACAAAAAAATCAAAGGAAACTCAGGAACAAATTGAGGAAAATGAGGCGCACCTCGAAAAGTTGATTGATGATTGGGAATCCGCTCAATTAGAATTGGATACAATAGATCAGGAAACATGATATCCACAGTAAAATATGTGTTTATCCACAGGACGGTGCACTTATCCCCAGATTATCCAGTTAATAAAAGAACTTATTCAGCAATCGTGGATAAGTTCTTTTTAATCGACTGAACGCATTTATCCACAGGTGGATAAGTTCCCATTGTCAGCAATCTGCTAGTGCTGTGCCCTGAATGGGCTGAAATTTATATAATTTTTTCTTGCATTCCTGGTCAAGATGCAAATCAGGAGATCGGAAACTGTCTCCGACCTCCTGACAATACGAACAACCTGCTCTTCTGAGTCATCAAAAGTCTTCAATTGCAAGGCTGGCCTTCCCGTTCAGGGACAGGTCGGCACGTGCGCCCTTTAAAAAGCCAATGGTTCCTGACGCAGCAATCATAGCCGCATTATCTGTACAAAGAGAAAGCGGCGGAATGACCAGCGGGATTCCCTGTGCCCGTGCGGCTTTTTCCATTTCCGAGCGAACCTTGCTGTTGGCCGATACACCGCCTGCAACAAGAATCTGCCGCGCCCGCATTTGCTTCGCCGCATACATTGTTTTCTTTACAAGCACTTCGCTGACGCTTTCCTGAAAACTTGCAGCAATATCAGTCGAATTTAATTCATGACCGCGCTGCTGTTCATTGTGCACATAATTAATGACTGCCGACTTTAATCCGCTGAAACTGAAATCAAGCGATCCTTCCTCAAGCCATGCCCGCGGAAAATCAATGGAAGGCCGTCCGCCTTGCGCCATTCGATCAATCTCCGGACCTCCTGGATAAGGCAGCCCCAGCGTTCGCGCCACTTTGTCAAATGCCTCACCGGCTGCATCATCTCGCGTTGTCCCTATCACTTCATATGAACCATGCTCCTTCATGGAGACAAGTTCGGTGTGCCCGCCAGATACCACGAGAGCAATGAGCGGAAACTCGAGTTCATGAACAAAACGGTTTGCATAGATATGCCCGGTAATATGATGAACCGGAACAAGCGGAAGCCCATGTACATAAGCCAAAGCCTTCGCCCCATTGACACCAACAAGCAAAGCACCAATCAGTCCAGGACCCTGGGTAACCGCAATGGCATCCAGATCTTCCCATGTGATCCCTGATTGATTCAATGCCTCTTCACAGATCACAGTTATCTGATCCACATGATGGCGTGAGGCCACTTCCGGCACGACCCCGCCAAAGCGCCGATGGATATCAATCTGAGAAGAAACCGCGTTCGATCGGATGACAGTCCCATTTTCGACAACCGCGGCCGCCGTCTCATCACAGCTTGTCTCAATGCCTAAAATCATCGTTTTCTTACTTACATCTATTTTCATAGCTTCACCCACATGACCAATGCATCTTCTCTATTGTTGGAATAATAGTTTTTTCGAATGCCGCCGTTACGGAACCCAAGTTTCCGGTATAAGCTCTGAGCAATTTTGTTGCTTACGCGTACTTCCAGGCTCATTGATTGCGCCTGCCGGGAAACGGCATACAGCATCACATGTCGCAACAGGGATTCGCCAACCTTTAACCCGCGATATCCCTCAAGTACTGCCAGATTTGTAATATGGGCCTCATCGACAATCACCCATACACCGCAGTAGCCAATAATTTTCCCGCAAAGATCAGCAACAAAATAGGACGCAAAGTGGTTATTTGTAATCTCATTTTCAAAAGCCTTTCGTGACCACGGAACATCAAAGGCACTGTGCTCTACGATCATCACCTGATCGATATCCGCAGCACTCATTTCACGAATCTTTACTGCACTTAAATCCATGCCTATCGCCCCTGTTTGGCCAGCCACTTCGCTTCGGCCTCAGCCAGACGAAGATACATTGGCAGGAAATGATGGATATCTGAAACAGGGGTTTTTCGTAATCCGATGCGCGCCAGCTCAGCAGCCCTCGGCACATTTTGTGTGCTTTCTCCAAGTGTCGCATAGGCTTCTTCCGCAATCAGCTTTCCCCACTTTTCCAGGTCATTGCTAAGAAAGAGCACAGGCCTGCCGCATTTGCGAAGTTCGGGGAGCCAGTCTTTGATCATCACTAATCGATCAGCAGCTGCGGGAATGATTTCTCCCTCTTTTTCTTCGTACAGCCCGGCGAACACCTGTCCCCGACGTGCATCGAAAAATGGTGCAATATAACCTGCGAAACCCCGTCCGTTTTGTGCAACGACTTCAAGACTTGATACTCCGACCAGTTCTTTTTTCCGGGTCCAGGCAATCATCTTGGCCACCGTCACGCCAATCCGCAAGCCGGTGTAGGAGCCAGGTCCTTCAGCAACAACAATCCGATCAAGATCTTCCGGTTTCAGGCCTGCCGCCTCAACCATTTGCGCGATTGCCGGCATCAGTCGTTCCGAATGATTTTTTCTGCTATTCGTGGTCAGTTCCGCCAGTACCTTGTCTTCCGTCGTTACGGCAACCCCCATTACTAAATTCGACGAATCAATTGCGAGCACGTTCATCGTTTACAATCTCCTCATAGATATGCTTGGATCTTCTGCCGCTTGCCCGGCATGTTATGACCCGTTCCGATTCACTCTTTCTATTAATTATGAAAGACAGAAGATCATCTGGAAGCCAGGATGGAATATTCTCCGCCCATTCAATAACGGTTACTCCCCCCTGATCAAAATAATCTTCAAGTCCAATGTCTTCTTCATCACTGATTCGGTATACATCCATATGATAAAGGGGCATTCGCCCGCTACGATACTCTTTCACAATTGTAAAGGTCGGGCTGTTTACCATTTCTCTGACACCAAGCCCTCTGGCTAATCCCTTGGCAAAAACCGTCTTTCCTGCTCCAAGATCTCCCGACAAAGTCAGCACATCGCCCGGCTGCAAATAGTCAGCAAGATGCGTTGAAAATTTGATCGTTTCCCCGGGAGAATGCGTGATCCACTGATGCATTTGAACATTCACCTTTTCAAGCGGTTTTAGTGCTTGCTGCTATCACACATCTAACTGCCACTAAAAACCCAATATACATTTAGTGTATCATAACTACGCAACAAATGCCCTTCGTGCAACGGTTACCTTCCAAAAAGTTGTTGCAACAGGATGGATGGCACGCTCAGGTGAACTTTTTCTCTTTCCCTGATCAGAGGTAAGTTTTTCAACTGGCCAAATATGGAATAAAATGATGGCAAAGCCGCCGTCGCACTTATACTATAATCCGCTGAATTTTAAACTTTCTTATAGCTTGAAAAATATTGAGCTGAAAAATAATCACTTTATTATTGATTGAAAACGACTGTACACAGATACTCGTTTATAAATCACTTACCCTAAATGAGCAATCATGCATTTTCGTCCATGGAACCATCACATGCATGCTGCATACAAAAACGGATACATCAAATACATTATCGGTTATTTTTCATGATTTAACGGTCATGCCGCCTCTAAAATTCCATGATCAGGTGGCAAAGAATTTTTTTCTTTACTGATCGGATCTGGTGATCTTGGTTATCTTCGTGATACCC
>NZ_JAMAST010000025.1 GCF_023336505.1 Sporolactobacillus mangiferae
CTTGTCTCTATGAATCTATGTGCTCACACCTATTGAATACTTAGCTTACCCGCTGAGTCCGACGGTTTAGCTGTTAAATTTAAAGGGTTTCCACGAAAAATCCTATGTAAAGAAGGGACGTATAGAAAAAAGACAGCTCAAATTCATTTTTGAATTTTAAGCCGTCCTTTTTACAGATATTTAATTTAATTTTCATTGGCCTCTGCGTGCAGGATGTTTTTAACACCTGTTTACTTATTAATACTAATCTTTGGTTACAGTTTAATTTGAATATCTCCTTCTTCTTCAACCGAAAAGAAGGTTTGATTTCCAATGACTTCATACGGGATTTGCTTTCCATACATAGTAACAGCGGATGCCTTTGTGTTATTTAGGAGAAATTTAAAAGAATTATAGTCTTTCTTATAGCCATCATGTTTCTTTTTAATTGATACATGAAGTTCATTTCCCGAATCGCTCTTGTGTGCGGAAAATTCATAGAGATTGAATACACCTTTTTGATAATCAAAACTTTCGCCATCGTCCTGATAATGACTGTAGGTACTGCTTTGTCCTTCTTCGGGCGGGTACACATCCAGCGTCAACTGATCAATCTCTTTTTCACCGACATAGCTTTGTACCGGATAAAGTGGCAAAAAGCTTGCCGCTTTAATATAGATTGGACACAGATCAAGCGCAGCCTCTTTCACAATATAACTGCCACCAGCAATAGTTTCTTTCGTCCAGTAATCAACCCATTGATCTCCTTCAGGCAAATAGACAAGACGTGCCTTAGCTCCCTGCTCTACTACTGGGGCGACAAGAATATTTTCTCCGCACAGAAATTCATCGTTGACCTCATACGTTCTCGGATCATTCTGGTAATGGAGCAGAAGCGGGCGTATCACCGGAAGTCCGGTTGTTTCCTCATTGTGCAGAATATCATATAAATACGGAAGCAGCTGATATCTGAGTTTGATATATTTTCTGTTTATAGATTCCGTCTGCTCATCGAATGCCCATGGTTCCTGATCACGTGTAAAAATGCTGGAATGGTTACGGAAAAGCGGTGTAAAAGCACCAACCTGAACCCAACGTGAAAGCAGTTCTGCTGTGCAGTCAAAACCAAATCCTCCAACATCTGTTCCACAAAAGCTGATGCCACTGAGTCCAAGATTCATCAACATGGGCAATGACATTCTCAAATGTTCCCAAAGACTCTGATTATCACCTGTCCAGACTGTAGAATATTTCTGAGTTCCGGCATAGCAAGCCCGTGTAATCACAAATGGACGTTTGTCAGTGGCTTGCTTGATGCCCTCATACGTGGCTTTGGACATATAATGCCCGTAAACATTGTGAATTTCCCGGTGATCCGTTCGGACACCGTCATTGTTGAATGAAACATCATCAGGCAAAGGACCATTGAAGCTTGCCGGTTCATTCATATCATTCCAGATGCCTGCTACACCTGCATCAGTCATAATTTTTTGGTTGGATGCCCACCATTTTCTGGCTTTTTCATTTGAAAAATCAGGATAGAGCGCGTCCCCAGGCCAGACCTTGTTCACATAAGGAATGCGATCCTTGTCTGTGGCAAAATAATGGTTTTCGATCCCTTGGTCATAAATACTGTAGCCTTTGTCTTTCTTGACACCCGGATCAATAATGGTGACAACCTTAAATCCCTTCTCTTTCAGTTCTTTCAGCGTTCTTTCCGGATTTGGAAACTTTTTATTGTCCCAAGTAAAGACTCGGTATCCGTCCATGTAGTCAATGTCTAGATAAAGCGTATCGCAAGGTATATCTTTTTTTCTGAAGGTGTCTGCAATTTCGCGGAGCCTATTCTCAGGTGCATAGGACCAGCGGCACTGTTGGTAGCCAAGCGTCCATAGCTGTGGCAATGGCGCCGTTCCCGTTAGATACGTATACCCCCCTACCACTTCTTTGACTGAGGGTCCGTATATAAAATAGTAATCAAGATTTCCATCTACCGCTCCAAAAAAGTAATAGTCACTATTTTCTTTTCCCATATCAAATACCGATTCAAAGGTGTTATCGAAGAAATAGCCAAATGACTGTTTTTCTTTCAAAACAATAAAGAATGGAATTGATTTATACAGTGCCTCAAAGCTCTCGACATGCGGAGAAGGATCATCCGTGTTCCACATTTTATAATGGTAACCCTTTTTGTTCAGATGGCCCGTTTTGTCCCCGAGGCCGTAAAAGAACATATCTTTCTCCATCTTCTTCCTGATTTTAATGTTCAGTTTATTTCTTACGTCCTCAAGTTTATGGCCTTCTTCGGCAGCCACGGCGAGGCCATCCCCTGAGCCCCTGCGAATGAACGGAACCGCGTCTCCTCTATAATCCTCACTAAGCACTGTTCCCTCGTGATCAAAAATTGTGACAAAGAATTCATCTGCGATATCGATTACCAATTTTTCCGTACGAATGATTAGTTTTCCGTCTGAATAATGAACGGCAACTTGCCCCGGTACCGGTACCAACTGCTCAATCGCTTTTGACTTTCTGCGCTCACAAGCTAATGAAGCAAAGAAATTTACAATGAATGGTGTTATGACTTGAACGATGACCTCGTCTTGCTCAAACTTAATGATTATTTTATTTCCCTGCTGCTTATGACTTTTGATTTTACCAAACATAAGATTCCTCCGTTCCATGATGGTTTAAGCTTATAATTATTCTCTTTCCATAGGTGTTACGTGACACCTTCAGCGAATTTATATTAGCATACAATTAAAGCGTTTTCAACATTGGAATTCACTATATTTTAGTCTGTGTTCGTCTACTCGTTTAATGTATTAAACAGGTGCCGTGCTGTTTTGAATAACAAGTTCTACGTCCAGCAATATATTTGTTTTTCCAGATGCTTTCTGATGAATCTCTAGCATCAAATACTTAATGGTTAACTTCGCCTTTTGTCGAACATCTTGACCTATAGTTGTTAATTTTGGTCGACATTGTTCTGAAAAAATATTGTGATCAAATCCTGTTATTGAAAGCTCTTCAGGGATACGAATACCATTGTCTTGAAAAATATTCATTGCATCCACCGCAAGATAATCCGAAGTAAATACAAGCCCAGAATAGTCCTTCAAACGAGTTCTAACTAGATTGACTAAGTAATCATGGCGCTGCTTTACGTGGTAGTCCAACCCGAAAAAATCATAATTATGAAATTTTATATTTGCCTCAGTTAATGCTTGTTTGTAGCCAGCAAACCGCTGTTCATCAACTCCGGATAAATGATTTCCGTCAGCGCAAAAGCCAATCTTCTGATGACCTAGTTCAATCAGATAGTTTGTCACATCATAACCGCCCTCAAAATCTTTAAGTCCGATGTTAATATAATCCTTGTTGATCTTTTTTTCATCAACGTATGTATCAATAAAAGCGATTGGTTTCTGCGTCTGTTGAATGAATTTCTCGGCATCCTCAGGAAGTGCACCTAAAATCACCAATCCTTCAATATCCCATGCAGAAGTAAGTTTCAGACTTTCCGACACACTTCCTGAAGTATACAGCATCATAAAATAGCCATTCATGCGAATCTGCTCTTCCAAATAACCAATAATCTGATTGAAAAATGGATCGGAAATAATATTGATCTCTGAACGGCGGGAATAATTTAATATAACACCAATGATTTTCGAACCGTGACGGCCTAAAATTCTCCCACCCATATTAGAAACATAATTATTTTCTTTCAATGCTTTCTGAACTTTTTCATAGTTCTTTGCTGAAACTTTATTCTTTCGTTCATGAATGACATTAGAAACCGTTGTCGGGCTTACCCCTACAATTTCAGCAATCTTTTTTATCGTAATCATGTTGGACCAGCCTTTCGTTGCCGTTTACAATCACACTTAGATAATGCCTCTTGGCACTATTGTTCTTGTAGATATTTATTTTTGAAATGCTCCCATTAAATCGATAAAGACCGTATGATAGGGTTAGTTTAGAAGAAATTTGGCTCTTGTTCAATAGAATTATCCTGAAGATCAATTCATAAACGGGAACTAGAAATCATCGAGATTGTAGTACCGACATAGCTCCAAACTTCATCATGTTGGTACAATCATACAGTAAAAGGGCACCATTTCTTCACTCTTTGTGAAGAATGGATGCCCTTTTAGTTTTTCAACATTCTCGAATCCTCAGAATTACTCTTCAATAATCTGTTTTATTATGCTTCGTATTTCTTAAATACAAGCGTCGCGTTATGTCCGCCGAACCCAAATGAGTTACTGAGTGCGACGTTAACATCTTTTTTCAATGCTTCATTCGGAACGTAGTTCAAATCACAAGCTTCGTCAGGTGTCTCATAGTTAATCGTTGGAGGAACAATTCCTTCTTCCATCGCTTTGATGGAGAGAATCGCTTCCACACCGCCTGAAGCACCTAGCAAGTGGCCAGTCATCGATTTGGTAGAACTGATCGCCAAATCATAGGCTCCTTCACCAAACACTGCTTTGATCGCTTTCGTTTCCGTTGAATCATTTGCATCTGTGCTCGTGCCATGCGCGTTCACGTAATCTACCTGGTCAGTGGACAAATCAGCATCATCTAAAGCCATCTGCATAGCGCGGATGGCACCTTTTCCATCCGGATCTGGCCGAGTAACATGGAATGCGTCACTAGTAGCACCATAACCTGCAATTTCTGCATAGATATGCGCACCGCGTTTTTGGGCAGATTCCAGTGATTCAAGGAGAAGTACACCGGCACCTTCACCCATGACAAATCCGTCACGATTTTTATCAAATGGGCGACAAGCCTTATTCGGATCTGGATTTGTTGAAAGAGCGCGAGCTGATGAGAAACCGGCGAATGACATATTCGTCAATGGGGCTTCACTCCCCCCGCAGAGAATTGCATCATTGTCTCCACGCTGAATCGCCTTGTAGGCACTCCCGATCGAATCGGTACCTGTCGCACAAGCGGTGACAGTACATGAATTAATGCCCTTTGTACCAAGCAGAATGGAAACCTGTCCTGATGCCATATCAGGAATCATCATCGGCACAAAGAATGGGCTGACACGCCGAAACCCTTTTTCAATAGCAACACGCAGTTCTTTTTCATAGGTTTCCATGCCGCCAATACCCGATCCAATCCAGACGCCCGTCCGTTCTGCATTTGAATCATCAATTGTGTAATCTGCATCTTTAACCGCCATCTTCGCTGCCGCAACAGCAAATTGAGAAAAGCGGTCCATCCGAATTGCTTCTTTGCGATCAACATACAATTGAGGATCAAAATCTTTTACTTCACCGGCAACCTTTGCCCGAAAATCATCGGGATTTACCCGTGTAACAATACCAATGCCTGATTTGCCGGCAATCGCATTCGTCCAAGTAGTCGCAACATCGTTGCCAAGTGGTGTTACCGCTCCTAATCCGGTCACAACGACTCTTCTTTTCATTCAATTCTCTCCTTACTATAGGGTATAACTGCCAACTTATAAAATAGGAATATAAAAATGCATTTTGCACACGTTAAGTTATTTGCCCCATTTAAGTGTTAGGGCGCCCCAGGTTAGCCCGCCGCCAAAACCTACCATGACGAGTAGATCTCCATCTTTAATCTGCCCTTCTTCAACTGCGTCTATTAAAGCAAGCGGAATAGAAGATGCGGACGTATTCCCATATTTTTGAATCGTTTTTATCATTTTGTCTTCCGGAATCTCCAATCGTTCTCTTGAAGCTTCCATAATACGGATATTTGCTTGATGCGGAATCAAATAATCAATATCCTCTTTCTTGAGACCGGCTTTTTCAACAACGTTAACAGCCGACTCACCCATCTGACGAACGGCAAATTTAAAGACCTCCCGGCCATTCATCTTGATAAACCTGTCATCTTGATACAAATATTTGCCGCCGCTGCCATCAGCACCTAATTCAAAGGAAAGGATCCCTTTACCATCAGAAACCTGGCCCATAACCGCTGCTGCTGCCGCATCGCCGAAGAGTACGGCAGTGCCTCGGTCATCCCAGTCAGTAATCTTAGAAAGCTTTTCCACACCGACAACCAGAACATGTTGAAATGTCCGGTTATCAATAAACTGTTTTGCTGTAACCATTCCGTAAATAAAGCCAGAGCAAGCCGCGCTTATATCCATCGCCGGAATATGTCTGGCTCCTAATTTGTCCTGCAACATACAAGCGACTGAAGGAAAAGGATGATCCGGTGTGACTGTTGCGACAAGAATCAGATCAATATCTTTCGCTGTCAGCCCGGCATTCTTTATTGCCTGTTCGGCTGCCGCAAATGCTATATCCGATGTATTCGTATTATCATCAGCAATCCGTCGTTCTTCAATACCTGTTCTTGTCCGAATCCATTCATCGGAAGTGTCCATAACTTTCTCTAGATCGATATTTGTAACCACACGTTCGGGAACAAATTTGCCCATTCCCAATATTCCTGCGGACATCCGCAATTCCCCTCTCAAAAACTTAACAGTATATATAATGACTTGGTACCAATATAATACATCAAAAAACATTTGTCCAACAAACGTCCGGATCGTAGGCGGCAATCGGATGCATGAAATCGCCTTCGCATCGGGCGAATGGAACACACATTCAATCACTTGAGGGCATAAGATACAGTAAGAAAATCTATCGATTCACCAGATTGTGAAGGGGGGAAACCTTGATGCAAACAGGCCCAAATCCAAGAGACAGTCACTTTGATCCTTTTACTTATCTGATGTTCGGCTCACAGATACCGCCGGCTCAGCCGATGCAACCCATGCAGCCGGCCCAACCTGGATTCTTAAAACCATTTCTAGGTCAGGATGGCCATATTGACGTAGGCAAAATGATGAATGGTGCAAGCCAGCTAATGACAGTCATCAACCAGACAGCACCCGCAATCAAGCAACTGTCTCCATTGCTTAACTTCTTTAAGAAATCATGATGAGCTTCGAACCGAAAAAGAACTGATCGAGAAACCCTCCAGGTCCCGTCAGTTCTTTTTTCTGTGCTTACAGCCATGTTTTGTATTGATCCGGAAGCAGACCCCTGATTTTTTCATTAACTTGTGCATCAGGCTGCTGTCCACTTTTATAATGCACGACATCAAGACCTTCATGATCAATTTCCAATAACCCATTTATAAGCGCAGCAATAGACTTCCCATTTTTGCGATCCGTCAGCAGATTGAGATCAGTGCGAAAAATGATGGCCTCTTTCCTCCTGATTTCCCGCAACAAATGGACAAAGAAAAGTTCCATTTTATTTGCGGCATTTCCAATTGCTGAAACAGGATGAACCGGTACTTTATCGCGCAGCGATGCGTCAGATTCTCCGAGCACCTCAAGCGAAGAAAGAAACAAGAGATTTTGAATAGATGTAGAGGAAGCTAGCGTGTTTCTTATCTTATCCTTCAATACCTTATTTCGTTCGCTATCCAACCGGAACGTATCGGCAATAACCATACACTCGAAGCTGTTCTCCCCTTTTTGTCGTTCACTACGAAACAATGCGTTGCGCCCCAAAAAGAGTTCGTTCTCTTCCTCCTGTTCCACTTCGTTGGTGGATACAGCTGAACTTACGGACACAACATGTACGCCTTCTTCCAGTAGACGTTCCGATATAGGAAACCCAAAGGGTGAGAGCCCGCCAAAAATTAATGCCTGTTCCATGATCATTCCTCCAACACTAAGATGTGCCAAGTATCGGTTGCGCGTTTGCTTTCAATCCTATGCCTAGGCAACTACAATCATCACCCATGAGGTAAAATCCGTAAGATTAACGTCCGTGCAAATAAAAAATCAGAGCGGAAAATATGCTTACCACTCTGATTTCATCTACTTCAAATATAGTCTGTTCGAAAAGGAGGACAAAGGATAGGTTTACAGGATGTGATGACTTCGGCGTTACTCACAGGAAGTGAGTGCTGTTAGTCGAAGGTCCCCTGTGAATATGTGAGGAGCGGAAAAGCAAGTTGACACAGAGAACTTCCGCAGGATGCGGTGACTTCTGCGTTATGTACAGGACGTACATGTAATTAGCAGAAGATCCTTCTTCCCTTTCCCGGACTTTTCGAACATCCTCTATATTATTCTGAAAGCCCGAGCGCGATTCTCGCGTAACGGGACATACGCTCTTTCGTCCACGGCGGATCCCAAACAAAGTTCACTTCGACTTCATTGACTTCTTCAATTTCACCAAGTGTCCGCTTTACATCGTAGGAGAGTGTAGCGGAGAGAGGACATCCCATAAATGTCAGAGTCATCGTCACAACTACATTATTTTCTTCATCTATATCCACACCATAAACAAGGCCGAGATTGACAATATCCACACCAAGTTCCGGATCGATAACGTCTTCCAGTGCCTCGAGTACGCGATCTTTCAATTCTTCATTAGAACTGTTTTCAGCCATTTAAACCCCTCCTTCCTCCCGCTGACTACATTCAGTATACCCGATTGCATGGTGTATTTCATCCTTCAAGAATCTTTACGAGCCTTTCCCAGCAAACATGTATATAATACAAGAAGAAATTCTTGCTCAGGAAAGGAAATCAACGATGCAATTTAAAGCAACTTCTACACCAAATCCAAACGCCATAAAATTCACTACCGATCAGGCTATATTTGCCGGGCGAATTGAAATAACAAAGGAATCGAAGCCAGAGTCCCTACTGTTAAAACATCTAATGGCAATCGATGGTATTGACAATTTGTTTTGCTATAACGACTTTCTTACGGTCTGTAAGTTGCCTTCAGTTGAATGGAATCAACTTATTCCACAGATCGAGACTGTACTTGGTCAATTAACATTTTCCAAGAGCAAATAAGTCTCACTATCCTGACAGTAATTGAGCGTATTTAAAACGATTCATTTGAATTACAATTGAGTCTCATGGTCATCGGATAATCCTAAACTTAGCATCTGTCATTCTGTTATCGGTAACAGAGTCATTAAAAGAAGCCATAACGCACCAATCCATGCAAACTGCCCAATAAAATCCTTAATGATTCAGACATTTTGACATTTTTATATGTAATCGTTTTCACTACAATAATAGTATCAGATGAGAAGGAAGTGGGAAATTTGGCTGAGCTTTCATTACAACATATTTATAAAATTTACGATAACAATGTTACTGCAGTCACCGATTTTAATCTCAATATCGCTGACAAAGAATTTATCGTCTTTGTTGGTCCTTCAGGTTGTGGAAAATCTACCACCTTACGTATGGTTGCAGGACTTGAGGATATTTCAAAAGGAGAATTATTCATTGACGGTAAAAAGATGAATGATGTCACCCCTAAAGACCGGGATATCGCAATGGTTTTCCAAAACTATGCGCTTTATCCGCATATGACTGTTTTTGATAACATGGCATTCGGGCTTAAGCTACGTCGAGTGTCCAAGGATAAAATTAAAAAAAGTGTAGAGCATGCTGCAGAAATCTTGGGTATTAAAGATTACTTAGACAGAAAACCGAAAGCATTATCAGGTGGGCAAAGACAGCGTGTTGCTTTGGGGCGAGCAATTGTACGTAACGCTAAAGTCTTCTTGATGGATGAACCGCTTTCAAATCTCGATGCTAAGCTTCGTGTACAAATGCGTGCGGAAATTGGGAAAATTCATCAGGAGCTTCAAGCAACGATGATTTATGTTACACATGATCAAACAGAAGCAATGACCATGGCCTCCCGAATTGTTGTCATGAAAGATGGGGTCATTCAACAAGTGGGTACCCCAAAAGAAGTATACGACAATCCTGAAAATCTATTTGTCGGCGGCTTCATCGGTTCACCACCAATGAACTTTTTCCATGGAAAACTACAAGGTGATCATTTTATCGGAGATGACATCGACATCCTCATTCCAGAGGGAAAATTGAAAGTGCTTCGGAGTCATGGAGTACTTGATCACCCAATAATCATGGGTATCCGTCCTGAGGACATTCACGATGAACCAGTATTTATTGAATCCAATCCTAATAGCGTGATTCAGGCAAACGTCATCATTGCGGAATTAACCGGTGCAGAGTTTATGCTCCATTCCCGGGTAGGCAGCCATCAATTTGTTGCTCGTGTTAATGCCCGTACGCAATATCGGCCAAAAGAAAAAGTTAAGCTTGCGCTTGATGCCAATAAAACTCATTTCTTTGATCCAGAAACCGAAAAATCACTAACAAAAATGTAATGGATCACTGAATATAGCGGTTTATAATGAAAAATCCGAGAGAAGAGGATAATCTATATCATCTTCTCTCGGATTTTTCATTCATAAGAAATCTTCATCACTTATAGAGTTGACATATATGCGATGGTTAAGCCATCCATCTTTCTAAGAGATATTCCAGTTGCTTCATAGAACTTATCCATACGGTATTGAAGTGTATTTCGGTGCATATACAAATGCTTTGCTGCAAGGCTTATATTTCCCTGGTATTCCCAGACAGCATGAATAATCGCAACCCATGTATCATCTTCAGCAATTATCTTACGTACGTCTTCCAAGGTGGAATATTTATTGAGATGGGGTTTGAGCAGTGAAAAAAGCTCGGATTCGACACAAGTCACATTCTTCACATTAGCTTCTGCAATGGTCTTTTCAAACAGATGAAGTTCCTCTAAGAAGATTTGTTTGAGTTGTAGTGAAACCGTATGCCTTAATCCTATTTGAAAGGAACATTTTACTGCAAAATCATTCGCAAGAGTATTGGCAATCGCATCTAATTCCCCCTCAGAGAGTAGTACGGGCTGTTCAACGATGAATCCTCTTTGTGATGAGAGATAGACAAATGACGTATTGGAATCAAAGAACCCTTTCAAAGCATCATGCCATTCAAGCCGGTCAGCGTTATTCAAGGGTAGGTTTAGGTGAAAATAAATGATTCTTATTTTCCTGTTTTCATCTGTATGGTTAAATGCATGATCATTAATCAATAAATCATACCAATATTGAGAAGCCGGTGAATAATTTGGAGGTATTTCTTCACTCAGCAACGTTTCTATTAATATACGTTCTCGATCGGTCAATTTTTCCAATGGAATGGCAATGTAATATGGTTTGTTATAAAAATAGATTGTTCCCCTTTCAGGTTGAAAAGGTATTTTTTTGTATAATGTACCCGGATAATTTGCGATCAATTGTTGAATATTCAATTGATCCCCTCCTCTCTCTGATTCTCAATTTATCTTAAATATTCATACCTAATTAATCATAATCATCCCAAAAAGCTGTATTCATACCCTCTTATGAATACAGCGCTATGACCTGTGAACTTGGTCATTTAATTCTATTATTAGTTATGCTTGAAATGAGAAAACAGTGCGTCTATGGTCAATTCCGTTGTCGATGCAACACGAAAATGAGCACCAATATTTTCTGGAACGCCTACACCTACAGCAAACATTCCGGCAGCAAGGATGGATTCAATACCTGCAACAGAGTCTTCAATACCAGCACATTCTTTTGGATCAATTCCTAACTGCGCTGCTGCCGTCAAAAATATTTCCGGATCTGGTTTTCCTTTCCGGAGCTTGGCAGGATCAACAACTGAGTCAAAGAAAGTATCAATCTTCAGTCGTTCAAGAATAAACGGGCCATTTTTACTTGCAGAAGCAAGCGCAATTTTTATTCCTTTTGACCGCAAGGCTGTTAACAATTCACTAATTCCAGGAAGTAGCTCTTTGGGTGTAATCCCTTGGATTAACTGCCTATAATCGTTATTTTTTTGTTCCGCCATCTGTTCAAGTTGAATCGATGTAAAATGATGATTTGACAGACCACCATATTCTAGGATCCTTTTGAGTGAATCCATTCGTGAAACACCCTTGAGTCGTTCATTAAACCGCTCATCTATTGAAATACTAAGCGTTGATGCAAGACGTTTCCATGCCTGAAAATGATATTTTGCAGTGTCAGTAATTACACCATCCAAATCAAAGAGTACTGCTTGCATCATCTACACGCTCCTCATGATCAGGAATGTTAACCGCAAATTGATGATCAAGATTAATATGCTGCCCATAGACTGTGATTGGTAATGGATCTCCTGACAGTAATTCCAAAGTGATTCGCTTACCCGTAACATTCACTTTGATTAAACGGCTGCGGTAATTAATTTTGAAAGCATAGGATGTCCAGCCATCAGGAAGAAACGGCGCAAACGACAGCGTTTCACCATTTGTTCTCATTCCTGCAAATCCTTGAACAATCGCTAGCCAGCTACCCGTCATCGATGTAATATGCAATCCATCTTCTGTATCATTATTATAATTGTCCAGATCTAGTCTTGCTGTACGTTGATACAGTTCAAGCGCTTTCTCTTTCTTACCAAGCTCAGCTGCTAGAATTGCATGGACACATGGCGATAAGCTGGATTCATGAACAGTAAGCGGTTCGTAAAAATCAAAGTTCTTCTCTTTTTCTTCTATAGTATAGTGATCATTCAAAAAGTATAACCCCTGAAGAACATCTGCTTGTTTGATATAACACGACCGAAGAATTCGATCCCATGACCAGTGCTGGTTAATCGGGCGTTGATCAGCCGGAATGGCAGATACAGGTTTAATGTCTTTATCAAGAAATGTATCGTGTTGGACAAAAATGCCCAATTCTTTATCTTGCGGATAATACATCCGCAAGATAATATCTCTCCAATGAGTGATTTCCTGATCGGATAAATTGAGTGTATTGTATTTTTCTTTGCTGATCGATTCAAGTGCATCAATTGTATACCCGAGTGTCCAAGCTGCCATCGTATTTGTATACCAGTTGTTGTTCACGTTATTTTCGTATTCATTAGGTCCGGTGACACCATGAATCATATATTTTTGAGCACGTTCTGAAAAATGAACCCGATCTGCCCAAAAACGACTAATCCCGACCAAAACGTCAATACCAGCCTCTTCAATATAAGCTTTATCACCTGTGTAATTAACATAATTGTAAATAGCGTAAGCGATGGCGCCATTTCGATGAATTTCTTCAAAAGTAATTTCCCATTCGTTATGACACTCTACGCCAGTGAACGTAACCATTGGATAAAGAGCTCCTTGTAGCCCTTGCTGTTTCGCATTGTGATAAGCACCATCTAATTGCTTATATCGATAAAGGAGCAGCTGCTTGGTCACACTCGGATCTGCTAATGCCAGATATAAAGGAACGGCATAGGCTTCCGTATCCCAGTATGTCGCACCACCGTATTTCTCACCAGTGAAACCCTTAGGTCCAATATTCAAACGGTCATCCTCTCCGTAATAGGTAGAAAAAAGCTGGAACAGGTTAAATCGAATCCCCTGCTGTGCTTCATCATCCCCTTCAATAGAAACATCCGCCTTATTCCATCGATCTTCCCAAGCTGAGCGATGCTCTTCCTTTAGCTCATTATATCCATGGGCCAACGCTTGAGCTAACAATTCTTCTGCGCGAGTCATCAGCAAGGATTGATCATAATCTCTGCTTGTTGTCACTGCAATGAGCTTATCCAATGTCGCCTCTTCGCCGATTTCGAGGTGATACGTGTACTCATGAGCGACATAGAGATTTTTTTGAAAGATTGTTTTTTCTGCTTGTTTATCAGTTTCTACACCCATTGAGGCACAAACTGAGAAAACAGGAACACCAAATGAATTATCAATGGTTCTAACGGTAAGAGCCGAATGGTCTTCTTGAGACTTTCGGTCGGTCTCTAACCAAAACATTTCATCATAATTCGAATCTTCATTTCGCACATAACCATCAAGAAACGGAACTATTTTAATTGTAACATTTTCCGATAATGCAGCGACTTGGAAGCGAATCGCACAAATTTCTTTCTTAACAGCACTCAAAAAACGTTCTGTCTTAACTTGAACTTTCTTATTATTCTTTGAAACAATATAATTACGTCGTAAAATGCCTTCATGCATATTCAGTTCAAGAGAAAAATTCTCAATCTCATCTCGATAAAGATCAACCTCTTCTCCATCAATAAATAATTTGATACCGATTAGATTCACTGAATTAATGACCTTACCAAAATACTCAGGATAGCCGTTTTTCCACCATCCTACACGTGTTTTATCTGGGTACCAGACACCAGCAATATAAGTGCCTTGGTGATGATCACCAGAATACGTTTCTTCAAAGTTACCTCTCATACCCATATAGCCATTGGCTATTGAAGTCATACTTTCTTGTAGACGGATATGTTCTTTATTTAGGTGATGCGTCGTTAGCTTCCACCCATCAATATCGAAAAGCCTTAAATTACTCATTTACGATCATCTCCTAATACTATCAAATGTCGACTTTTGACTTTTCGGTTATTTTGAAAATGTGTTTTCCAGAATACGAGTGAAATAACCAGAACAAGCCCAACCGACTGAATCATAATTAAAGATCCATAATCGAATGAAAACAGAGATAGAAGCAAAGCTGCGATTGTTGGCCACCCTGATGACATGATCACTATAGCTGCAGCTTCGCGTAACGACCGAATATCCGATATCTTCGAATACTTTGTTAGCCATAGAATGAAGGTCATGGCACTCATAAGAATGATGTTAGAAACCAGCAAAGCTGCAAAACTAAGTAGTGATACAACAGCTACATAGATTGGCTTATACTGAGCCATCCATAGTTCGGAAACAAGCGTCTTAACACCGCCCTTGTGTCCTGTTAATGATAAATCCTTGTGTTTCGGATAGTCGATCACAAATCCATATCCGTTTTGATCGGTAAGAACTAAATGATGGTTCTGGAAAACCAAAACACTCTTATATCCACTAACGCTATGATGGTACCGACTTCCTGAAACCTTTAGCGTATTTTTTGGATCCGTTGCGACAAGTACACGATTGTCAACCATTTTTTTAGCTTCCGCAGCACCGGTTAATTCGCCTTCTTTAATCGCTCCATCCAAGCGAACATTTCCAGTAACTGTCCGGTCTACGGTCGGTGCAACCAATGATAAAGGAGCTTGTGTAACCGATGAAAGATGTATTGAAATCGGCATCATTAAGCATCCATTGATGAACAGGAACAAGAAGACAAGTTTCCACCATTGAAAGCGAGTTCGCTCCTCAAAAATGCGCTTCAGACTGCTCATTGACACGAGATAATTAATTGGGAATCCTTTTTCTTTTATCATCACATTTTCACCTTGCACACATTATATTTCTTTTACCCACTACGCTGATCATACGCCCGATTATTATCCTTTCGTTCCTCCTGCTGTCAATCCGCTTTGGAAATTCCGTTGTAGGAGGAAAAATAAAATAACGATTGGAATTGAGATTAGGAACGAACCCGCCGCGAACATGGCAACACGTTGATTGGTCGGATCAGCGATGAACTGCTGCAGCCCAACAGCAACCGTCATATTTTCTGGTGATCGAAGCAGAAATGCTGATAACAAATAATCGCCAAATGGGCCCATAAAAGCCCAAAGTGCCTGAACAGCAATCATTGGCATGGCTAGTGGTAAGTTAATTTGCCATAAGATACGTAAGTGACCGGCACCATCAATGCGTGCGGATTCATCCAAATCACGCGGTATCGTATCGAAGTAACCTTTCATCAACCAGGTGTTCATCGGAATACCACCGCCAACATAGACCATAGTTAGGAACCAATATTGATCAAGACCGTTGATAATCAGTCCAAGCACAAAATATGCAGTGAGTGCTGCCATCGTCGGAACCATTTGAATGACTAGAAAAAAGATTAACCCATTTTTTCTTCCTTTAAATCGATAACGACTATACGTGTAGCCTGCGAGTGTGACAATGATGACTTGAATAATCATCGTTGAAACTGCAATAATCATCGTATTCTTAAACCACGTCAGATAGAGGGTCTGAGTAAAAAGCTGCTGAAAATTGGCCAGCGTCCAATGCATGTGCAAATCGAGTGTAAATGCAGTCAAATCACTAGCGTTAAATGCAGATTGAACCGTGATCAGTAATGGGTATATGATAATAATGCTGAGCACGATCAGAAACAGATAGGTCAAGAACCGACTGAAAAAACGATTAAATTTTGTACTGCTAAGTATGCCTCTCATGTTACATCATCTCCTCATTACTGAAAGCATGCGTTTTCTTGAAAGTGAGTAATGACACACCGATGACAATAATTGATATGACAATAGTCACTGCCGAAGCCAATGCATATTGAGGTGATGTTCCCGTTGTTAGTTTGTAAATCCAGGAGATCAAAATGTCGGTAGAACCCGCACCGCCGCCAACATCTCCCGGTCCTCCTGAGTTGAACAAATAGATAATCGAGAAATTGTTGAAGTTGAATGTATATTGAGTAATGAACACAGGTGCAGTGGCAAACAAGATCATTGGCAGTGTAATTTTTGTGAATTTCTGAATGGCGTTAGCACCATCGATATTGGCCGCTTCATAGAGATCATCTGGAATTGATTGCAATACTCCTGTCACCATGACAAATATATAAGGAAATCCTAGCCATGTTTGAATCATAATCAATGCGGTTTTCGTCCAGAATGGATCTGTTTTCCATGGTATGTCTGAAACATGAACGAATGGGATATAATTTAATAAACCTAAGACCTGTTGATTGATCGCACCAATACTATCATTAAACATGTTTGAAAAGCTCATAATGGTGACAAACGCTGGTATTGCCCATGGCAGAAGAAAAATGATGCGGAAAAATTTCTTGCCAATGATAAACTTCTGATTTGTAATTACGGCTGTCAGTATACCAAGAGTAATTTGTCCTGTTGTCGCCAGAAGCGTCCAAATGATCGTCCAGCCGAGCACACTCACAAATGTCGAACGGTACGCACTTAGAAAGAACATATTTACGAAATTCTGCAACCCTACCCAGTCAATAAGTTTTGCCGGAGGAATATGATAAAAATCATAATTTGTAAACGCCATCAATAGAGTTATCAAAACCGGAAACACAATGACAAATAACATAACAAAATAAGCAGGGATTGTGAGCAAATAAGGAAATCCATTTTCCCAAATATTTTTTAACATCGAGCGTGCAGAACGATTGACATAGCCCAATGTATTGAATTGCTTAGCCACTTGTCTTGCATCACTCACATTAAGTATGAGTACCATCAAAAAGACAAAGGTGATAATGATTTGTAATGTTCCTTTTACAAGTAAGAAAAGGGAATGGTCCCGAATTGGAACCGTTCCCAATGTGACAAAACCTTGAAAAGCAGGTATCCCAATAGTGACAAGTTCAATTAAAAATGCAACGGTTACAGCAAGAAAAACAAATCCTTTTAGCTGCTGACCATTATACATTTGTCCTAATCCGGGAATGAGGGACAACAAACCTGCTTTCCTAACACTTTTTTTCTTAATATTTTGACTTTCCATGGTGTTCCCCTCACTTTGATCGAAGCTTAATTATTGATCTTTGTATTTTTGGGCGATTGTTTTGTGCAATGAAGACACAGCATCGTCAAGAGTTTGTTTTGGTGATTTTTTTCCTGAAGCAGCGTTGAACATTGCCGGTTCCATTGTTTTCCATACTTCTGCCACTTCTGGAATATTTGGCATTGGAACGGATGAGTCATACTGCGAAATAACAGCCTTGGCAAGCTGATCATCGCTGTTGTTAACCTTTGCTTGTGCATCAGGATTGACTGGAATTTCATTTGCATCTTTATAGAACTTATAAGCATTCGTTGCATTTGTTGCATACGTCAACCATTTCTTTGCAAGGCTAGGGTTCTTGGTGTAAGCAGAAGCAACCCAAGCCTTACCGCCTGCAAATGGTTTATATTCCTGACCATTTGGCAATGTTGGAATTTTGGCAACACCATAGTTTATTTTTGCTTTCTTATAAACGGATGCTTGCCATGGCCCATCGATTACTGCACCGGCTTTTCCTTTAACAAATTGATTGGTTACAAAATTGCCTGAAGCTTTCACATCCTGCATACCTTTAGGCCATACTTTTTGGAACCAACGTGTCGCATAAGTTACTGCCTTAATTGATCCATCGTTGTTCAGCCCAATATCCTTTGGATTTGTACCGTTATTTCCAAATACATATCCTCCGTAACCGGCATAAAGACCATATGCATAATAGAAATCAGTCCATTTCATCAAGAAACCCGTATTTTTACCAGATTCAGATGAAAATGCAAATCTTTTGTCTTTTGCTAGCGCTTCCAAATCTTTGAATGTTGTAGGGGCTTTCTTAACCAAATCTTTGTTGTAGTACATAACAAGCGCTTCAATAGTCAGCGGAACACCGTAATATTTCTTTCCATATTGAACTTGACGATGTCCTTTTTCATTCAGGAAGCTGAGCATGCTCTTGTCAATGGAGAGTAATTGGCCTTGTTGACCAAGATTACCAACACGATCATAAGGAGCAAGCATGACATCCGGAGCCTTACCCGCTGGTCCGTCCAGATTCAGTGCAGTTAATTGATCGAACATCGGTTTCTTAACAACTTTAACCGTAACGTTATTTTCTTTTTCAAACTTCCCTTTAATGCTGTTTACGAATTTAGCATAAGCTGAGTTCGATGAATCAACGGAAACGGTCAACGTTTTTTTTGCACCGTTACCGCCGCTTGATCCTCCTGAGCCACATGCTGCTAGTGTGAACACAAGCCCAAAAACAAGGATTGCAGATACTATTTTTTTGATGTGTTTCATTTCTCTTTCCCTCCCTTTTAACTTACAAGTTTATTATAAGTTAATAATGTAATCGTTTACAACGACTGTTTTCATGTTACCGATAACAGGATATGAGCCACTCAGGATTTTGTTTTGAGAACGGTAAAACCCTGTGCAGGAACATCGATTTTTTTCGTCTCGATCTCCTTACTATTCCAAATGTCTGTATATGAGTGATCTTCTTTTAAAGAAACACTGGCTTCCTTATCTCCATGATTAAAGATAAAAATCAACGACTGATTGCCTAGTTCTCTACTGAAGTGCAGTACTTTCTTCGAGGAATCATTGGTCTCCAACCAGTCAAGGCTCCCTTGTGAAAGAATAGAGTGATAGTCATTACGCAACTTTATTAATTTCTTTGTAAATTGAAGCATATCTAGGTCTTGCTTCTCTTCATCCCAAATCATACATTTACGGCATAACGGATCATTGCCGCCGTCAAGTCCAACTTCTGTTCCATAATAAATGCATGGTGAACCTGTTTGCGCAAACAAGAATGCAAGTGCCTGTTTCACTTTTTGAGCATCGCCCTTTGCCAAGGTCAAAATTCGGGCAGTGTCATGACTGTCTAGAAGATTAAATGCTGCTTCATTGACATTCCGACTGTATTTCATAAAGTGTCCATTCAGGCTACTGATCAATTGTGAAGAATCAATCTTATCTTCAATAAAGAAATTAATAATTGATTTTGTTAACGGATAGTTCATCACACTGTGAAATTCATCGCCTTGAAGCCAGTTCCATGCATTATGCCAAATTTCACCGACAATATACAAGTCTTCTTTTTCTTTCAGGACTGCCTGATGAAACTTTTTCCAAAAAGCATGATCTACTTCATTAGCGACATCCAGTCTCCATCCATCGATATCAAACTCTCTAATCCAATATGTTGCAATGTCTAATAAATAGTTTTGTACTTCTGAGTTCGCTGTGTTTAATTTCGGCATGGTCGTAGTAAACCCAAAAGCATCAAAAGATAGCGACGGTTTACCATCAAAATTGCCATTTTCTCCATCGCGTACAGGGAATGAATGAATATGGAACCAATCTTTGTAGACTGATTTCTGCTCATTCTCGATGACATCCTGCCATTGCTTTGATTTACTGCCGATATGATTAAAAACGGCATCAAGCATGATCCGAATGCCTCTTTTATGAGCTTCCTGAACTAATGTACGAAATGTTTCTTTGTCGCCGAAATGCGGATCAATAGTGTAATAGTCTAAAGTATCATATTTATGATTTGTAGGTGATTTAAAGATTGGATTTAGGTAAATACCGCTAATTCCCAGATCTTTTAAATAATCTAAACGATTAATAATGCCCTGAATATCGCCGCCAAAAAAATCATCTCGATCAGGATCTTTCGAACCCCATGGCAATACATTCTCTGGGGATCGATCAGGATCTCCGTTATCAAATCGTTCCGGAAAAATCTGATACCATACTGTAGACTTTACCCACTCTGGTGTTTTAAACAAATCTATTTCGTGAATATAAGGGAATTTAAAAAAGTTATCGGGAACTGAAAATGTGACCTGGTCATTTGGTAAGAAATCACGATCACCATAGAACACAGACTCTCCATTTGAATCTGTAAGTACAAATGCATACTGCAAGCGTCGATACTCAGGTTTGATGGCAATGAACCAATAATCATGAAAATTGGTCGTCGCACTTTTTTTCATCTCAGCTCGGTGACTTACCCATTGATATTCCCCGTCAACTTTGATATTTTCATACGGATCTCCATAGATAAAGACTACAGATTGGATATCATCTTTCTTGGAACGTACTTTAATATGCATCGTTTCTTTATCATACGGATATGCGTATGAACTACATGGTTGATGATAGATTGCTGACTTTTCCATTACATACCCTCCTCTTTATTCTTTACTAATACATAGCACTCATAAGGAGCTAACTGTCTGTTGGTTTCTTCGTACTTAATTTTGCCCAGATTATTCAGTAAACATGTCCACGATGAAAGATCTGGCTGATCAATAAACTGCGGCTGATTCGAAAAATTACAGATAACAAGAGCTGTCTTCCCTGCTTCCTGGCGTTCATAAGCATAGATAAATTGATTTTCTACATCTAGAATACGACATGATCCTTCAATAAATAGTTGATGATTCGCTCTTATCTTCAAAAGACTGCGGTAATAATTGAGAATAGAATTAGGATCATTCTCCTGCTCTTGGACATTGACCCGATGATCATCCTTATTAACCCCTAACCATGGGCGCGTTGCAGAAAATCCGGAGTAAGAACTCGTGTCCCATTGCATCGCGCCGCGCGATGTGTGTTTTGATCGTGTGTACACACAATGCATCATCTGTTCGTAGCTATACCCCAGTTTCAGAAGATGAGCTGCTGATGCTGAAAGTGACGAATCATGATAATCTTCAACTTGTTCCAGTTTTAAATTGGTCATGCCAATCTCTTCTCCTTGAAAGATAAATGGCATACCCCAATGCAGGTACATGAGTGTTGCGAGCATCTTCGCACGTTCATTACGATAGCGGCCCGGATCACCTAATCTTGATAGCATACGCGGCATATCATGGTTATTTAAGAATAACGCAGGCCATCCTTCTTTATATAGCTCTTCTTGCCAATGCTTCATTATTTTTCGAAAAGATATTAAATCAAAATGCTCTTCCTGCCACTCTTTAGGAAGTCGGGTATCCCCGCTAAATGTAACCGCATCCAAATGTTTGAATGAAATAACACAATCACATTCTTTGCGGTCTTGTTTGGTGTATCGTTTCGCTAATTCAACATCTGCTGAAGCAGCTTCACCAATTAAAAGACAATCGGGTTTCATTCGTTTCATTTGTTGACTGAATTCACGAATGAACGCATGTACTTTTGGTAAATTGGCATAACACGGCTCTGCAATCACAAACTCTTCATTTTGGTCAGGATTATTAAAGTCACAAAAGCTCTGATCCTTAGCCAAGTGAATGATTGCATCCAGTCGGAAGCCGTCAATCCCTTTTTCCAGCCAATACCTTGCCATTTTGTAGACTTCAGTTCTGACTCTAGGATTTTCCCAGTTAAGATCCGGCATCTTCTTATCGAACAAGTGAAAATAGTATTGTTTGGTTAAAGGTTCATAAGCCCATACACTTCCGCCAAAGAAAGACGCCCAGTTATTCGGCTCTTTACCATCCTTCCCATCTCGCCAGATATAGAAATCCCTGTACGGATTGTCAAGACTCTTTCTCGCTTCCTGAAACCACGGATGCTGATCCGATGTATGATTAACAACTAAGTCAAAAATGACTTTAAGATTTCGCTTCTTCGCTTCAACAATCAGTTGCTCCATATCAGCATCCGTACCGAACTGCGGATCAATTGCATAATAATCACTTACATCATATCCATTGTCTACTTGAGGAGATTTAAAAATAGGATTAATCCAAATCACATTAACCCCCAAAGATTTAATATAATCCATCTTTTCTACAATGCCTTGAAGGTCGCCAATCCCGTCTCCATTAGTGTCATTGAAACTTTTTGGATAGATTTGATACACGATTGCTTTATGCCACCAAGGCTTATCCATTTACCTCACCTCCTTTACTCCTTAAAATTAGCATGCGCTTTCAAAGATAACAATCACCAATTGCTCTGTTACCGCTAACAAAAATAATAAAGGCGGACCCTGAATAATATGAGTCGCAATTGTCGTAGGTTCATTTACTTAGAAAAGATGACCAAACATTCACAAACAATTAAAGAAAGATCAAACAAGAATTATGAAAAATGAAAGCAACACCAAGTTAAGTTGTTGTAGTATTTCGGATGATTAATTCAGGCTTGTATATTCGGTTTCCTTGTTTCATCCCGTCCTGATCAATTTTATCAAGTAATAGCTTAGCACACGTTTTTCCCATCTCCACAATGGGTTGGCGAATAGTCGTTAACTTTGGCTGTGCGATACGATCCAGAAATACACCGTCAAAACCAGTCACCATCACATCACCAGGAATATTTAGGCCAAGCCTTTGTGCTGCATGGACAACGCCAATCCCTAACCGATCTGATGCACAGACAAAGGCGATACGTTCGTGATTTTTTTGTAATACTTTTTCTGCTTCAAATTGAGCGATATGTGAACTGTTCTTCATCAGATTTATTTGAGGTAACAGCTGCTTCATCTTCATTGTTTCTTCATAACCTTCAATTCTTGAGCGCATGAACGGTTCGTCAATTTCAATACCGTAAAACAAGATTTTTTGACAACCATGATTTAAAATATGTTCCGTTACCATTTGCATTCCCTTTTTATTATCAACATCTACATAGTCATAACCTTTTTTATTTTCCCCAAACAAGATCACAGGCTGCTCAAGATGAGAAATAATATGATCATAATCCGTTTCGCGCATTCCCGTAACGATTAATCCATCACATCTCCCAATGGTATGTGAACTGCGAGTCACAAGCTGCAGTGAGTAATGGCGCTGGTCGAGCTCTATCGCAATTCCAGCCAGCAAATTCATATAATATGGTTCAGTTGTATCCATTTCTTCTAAAATGAGAAATTTAATCACTTGAGTTCGATTATGAACAAGGGCCTGTGCAGCATAATTAGGTACATAGTTAAGTTCTTTCATGGAGTTATAAACTAATTGACGTAATTCGGCTGAAACTTGTTCAGGATGATTAATTACTCGTGACACCGTCATTTTTGAAACAACAGCTTTCCGTGCCACATCAGACAAAGTTGCCATGGCATTCCCTCGCTTCCACTCATTCCATTACAAAATTATTATATCATAATTAATGGTAACCGTTTACATTTAATTCAAAATGATTTATGATATGTGGATGAATCGTGTATATCGTTTTCTCTATTTGGAACTTGTTGAAAAGTGAGGTGAACACCAGTGCTGAATAAACCGCAACGGATAGGTGATTTTCTGCATTTTATCTTATTCATTTCAGTAACTGGTCTGATATTTGAAGACACAAACAATTAATTATCAATCCCAAACCCTTTTCAAAATCACTTGGCCCATTTTTATTGAAATCGCGCTTCGTATGGCGATGGGCATCATCGCAACATTAATGCTTGGCCGTTACTCCGACGCAGCGGCATCAGGCGTCGGCGTCGCAAATCAGCTGTTAAGTCTTTTCATCCTCATTTTTAATGTAACTTCAATTGGCGCAACGATTCTAATCGGTCAAAATCTGGGTGCAAAGCAATACCAACGTGCTGAACAGATCGCACACTCTGTCTTTTTTATGAATTTCTGGTTCGGGGTTATCGTATCCGCTGTTGTCGTCTTGTTCGGCGAGTACTTCCTAGGGTTGTTCCATTTACATGGGATGATTCTCCAAGACGGACTCTTGTTTATCCGGATTTGCGGCGCATCACTTTTTCTTGAATCACTTTCACTCGCGATGAGTGCGATTTTACGTAGCCATGGATTCACAAAAGACGCAATGATTATTACCGTTATTATGGATGGAATTAGTGTGCTTGGAAACGTGATTGCAACAAACGGTCCCTTTGGTCTTCCGATTACAGGAGTCAGTGGTGTATCTTGGGCGATGGTAATCGCTCGGATGTTTGCCATTGTCGCACTTTCACTGGTCATTTGGAAAAGGCTGAATGTAAAATTTTCATTCAAGGACTGCTATCGCGCGAGTCGAAAGAATATCCATGATTTACTTTCGATTGGTGTCCCTTCAGCAGGGGAGATGCTTTCGTATCAATTGTCCCAATTAATCATTACAGCATTCGTTGTCATGATTGGAACCGGTGCACTTGCAGCGAGGATTTATATTCTAAATATCACGATGCTCTGCTTTCTTTTTACCGTAGCGATTGCCCAAGGAACCGAGCTTCTTATTGCTCGGTATATTGGAGGCGGGCAGTCGGAACAAGCCTATAAACGCGGAATTAAAACCGTAATAATCGCGATGGCCTCATCGACACTTGTCTCTATAATTATTGCTCTTTCAGGAGTAGTTATATTAGGCTTATTTACAAAGACATCGGCAATAATCGCCATTGGGCTTCCTGTGCTTTGGATCAATCTTTTTTCCGAACCAGGAAGAGCAATCAATATCGTTTTAATGGGGTCACTAAAATCAGCAGGTGATGTCCGTTTTCCTGTGGTCATTGGCGTTGTTTCAATGTGGCTGATCGCGGTCGGATTGAGTTATTTATTGGGTGTTCATTTTGGTTTCGGATTGATCGGAATTTGGCTTGCCCAAGGAGCAGATGAATGGTTCAGAGGTCTGTTCGCCCTAAAACGTTGGCAATCTCGTCCGTGGGAACACCTCCAATCATTTGTCTTCAGAAAAGCTGTTTCCAAATGATCAAAATCTCTATCTTTTAATATATGGTTTCCTAAGATGTAAATCCGAATAACCACTATAACGTAAAAATGGGGAGAAAATTAATATTTTTCTCTCCATTTCTTTTCATTATTGAGCAAATTTCTCTTCTTTGAAAAATCTCTTAATCATAGATTTTTCCCTATTCTAAATACAGTCCATTATCTGATCCTCATGAATGTTTGACAAGTCTCCCCTTACTTTACCACCCAAGGGTCTTATGAACTATTTTTTTCACTGTACTCCTAGTTTATAGTCGAATCCAAATCAAATTTTATCAAATTTCAGTGACCTTTGACCTATATTGAATAGGTAATATTTCCTGATTTTCTCAAAATCAGTCATTTATTGTCGAAACAATTCGACTTTTTCCGCTTAAACTATGAATCTTTCTGGGTTATGATAGTTTTGTTTCTTATTTTCAGAGAGAAAAGGGAGCATCTTTTCATAGTACTAGATATTTAAATTAGGGAGGATTCGCGTATGATGAAAAAATGGAGCAGGCTATTCACCGCTTCAGCTTTAGCGTTACTGCTTATTTTTGCTTCACTTCCGGCATTTGCCGCAACCAACAGTGAGGATAAGCAACCAACTACGGTCAGCCAGGGTACTGGTCGTGCAGTTCTTGATAATGCCGATTATTTCGGTGATCTACCAGACAACACACCGGTGTCTGTCGACATTGTCTTGAAAGCGAAAAATGAACACTTACTTCAGTCCTATATTGATCGCTCAGTAAATCCAAACAGCGCCTTTTACCACAATTATCTGAGTGTCCACGAATTTGGAAGCAATTTTGGCGCTTCTCCTGCGACAATCATTGCACTGACCCAATACCTCAAAAACTATCATATCAGCACAAAAATTTACGCGAACCACCTGATTGTTTCAGCAAGCGGAACTGCCGGAGATTTTAACAAAGCGTTCAGCGTAACAATCCAGAAAGCAAAATTCAAAGGCCGCAGCTTTCATGCCGCTAAAAACGGACCAAAACTGCCACGTTTCTTAGCAAACAATGTCCTAGCAGTTCTTGGTTTAACAAACTATTCGGAACTAACACCACGCTCAGTCAAACGTCCGCTTAAGCTGACACCAAATGCAAGCGGTGGACCGCTCAGTCTCAATCCATCAGATTTAATCAAGCAATACAACGTTGAACCTTTGTACAGTAAAGGTGCAGATGGAACAGGACAAACAATCGGAATCGTCACTTTGGCAGATTTTAATACGGAAGATGCCTACAGCTTCTGGCAGCAAGAAGGTATTGACGTGAAGCCGGACCGGATTCATAAAAAATTGGTTGACGGCGGATCGGATTGGAACGGTTATGAAGAAACCACACTTGATGTAGAACAATCTGGCGCTTTGGCACCAAAATCTGATATTAATGTCTATGTTGGACCAAATACTGATACCGGTTTTGTTAACGCATTCGCTACGGCGATTGATGAAAACACCGCTTCGCAGATTTCGGTTAGCTGGGGCCTAAGTGAAACAGCAATTACTGCTGCGATCAAAGAACAAACAGAAGATCCTGCCTATGCGCAAGTATTTAACCAACTGTTTGAACAAGCAGCAGCTCAGGGAATTTCTATGTTCGCTTCTGCGGGTGATGCCGGCTCTTATGACGCCAGCCGTGACGCAGGAACATATAATTTGGCCGTAGACAATCCTGCGGACAGTCCATATATTACAGCAGCAGGCGGCACTACCCTGCCTTGGTCGTATACAACACGAACAGGTGTTAAACTCAATGTTTCTTCTGAACGCGCTTGGGGCTGGAATTATCTCTATCCATACTTCGACTCACTCGGTTTGAATACTCCCGCAGGTTGGGCTAGTTACTATTTTGTTGGTGGAGGCGGCGGATTCAGTCAACTATTCGCGACTCCGAACTACCAGAAAGGTGTTTCTGGTGTTGATCAGTATACTGCAGTCCAATTGTGGCAACCGAGCACAGATTTTGGTTCCGTAACTCCGCTTAGCGACTCAAAAATCGTAACCGGTCATGCAACTGGAAGAAACATGCCGGATGTTTCCCTGAACGCGGATCCATATACTGGCTACAAGGTTTATCTGTCCGATCCTGACACACCGGGCAGCAACGCAGGTTTCATTACACTTGGCGGGACAAGCGTCGTTTCACCACAATTGGCCGGTCTTACTGCTCTCATGAACAGCAGCCAAAACGATCGAATCGGCTTCTGGAACAGCCAAATCTATCGTTTTGCAAAACAAAAGAATTCTCCGTTCCATCCATTGAACACGACAGGTGCAGAGAATACTAATCTCTTTTACACCGGGACAGAAGGAACAATCTATAACCAGGGTACAGGTCTTGGTACGATTGATGTTGCATCATTAGCCGACCAGTTCCAAAACCCATTTTCGAAGTGAAAGTAAATAGCTGAGGAGTAATTATTTATCCATTTTCTCGCTCACATAATCTTAGTATCAAAAAAATCTCGATTAGGTTCGTAAAGTCTAACCTTATCGAGATTTTTATATTTGAAATACAAAAGCAAAATATCCCTTAGCTTTTCAGGTCCTTGTAAAGGTTTATCATCTGTCGACAATATTTACATTGTAAGTCTCCAGCCATTCATTCATCTGCGCCATATGGGCGATCAGCTGAGGTCCGGACATCAGCTGGCCGAACCATGGAGCCTTAAATGAATCACCTTTGGTATCAATAAGTGCCTGAAGCTTCTCTTTATCAATCAGTTCGAGCAGCGGCGAACCCGGGTTTTCAATCACCTTTTTCAACCAAGTAGAGACTGCTTCGGTATATTTCGGATGGTAGGTTTTCGGGTATGGACTCTTCTTGCGATAAAGCACATCATCAGGCAGATAGCCTTTAAGTGCCGCCCTCAATACACCTTTTTCATGACCATCAAGCATTTTCA
>NZ_JAMAST010000026.1 GCF_023336505.1 Sporolactobacillus mangiferae
GGGAAAAGTCACCGTGAAAATTAAGATTTAACAGGAGATGCATCTGTTAGACAGGGCAATCACTACTGGTTATCATGATCATTTAAATCAGCGGGGTAAACGGCAAGCCATTCATTGCTTCATTGGCGATGCTGTTCTATAATAGATTTGATTTTAATCGGTTGAGAGGTCAAATGCCTGGCTGCTTACAGGCAATAGATTTCAAAACAGCGGATGGTGAAATAATGACAGAAAGCAAACCGTATGGGACGGTTATTTTACGTGCAAAGCAGATTCTTGATTTTTTAGAGCATGAGGATCAGCCGGTGAATCTGCAGACGATCTATACCTCTTTGAATACGAGCAAGTCCACGGTATTGAAGATATTAAATACACTGTGCCTGGTTGATTATGTAAGCCGGGATGAAGAGACGAAACGCTATACACTGGGAACTAAGCTGATTCGTTATGGTGAAGCAGCTAAGAAGTCCTTTAGCATTATCTCGGTTGCAGAACCCTATTTAATTGAACTGAATGACAAGATTGGGGAGACGGTTCACCTGGGGGCGTATAATCGTGAACGTATTATCTACATAAAGAAATTAAATGCGAAGAGTCGCATCATTTTGCGCTCGCAGGTCGGCCATTCAGTAGACTTGTATTGTTCGGCGATGGGGAAGGCATATTTAGCTGAACAAAGCGAGGAGTGGGTTCGCGCGTATCTAAGCCGCGTTCAGTTAGAAAAAAAGGCGAAGAACACGATCAGTAATCAGGAACACCTTCTTCAGGATCTGCTGCAGATCAGGGAAAAAGGATATGCGATCGATGATCAGGAAAATGAAGATGATATTTATTGCGTGGCGGTGACGCTGAAGCATGGGCGGACGGTTGAAGGAATGATCAGTATCAGTTCTCCAGTGTTTCGTTTATCTGAGGAGAAGAAAAACGGGATCGTTGTAGCATTGCAGCAGGTCAAACAGGCAATTGAACACAAATTAAATGATTGATGTCATGAAGTTTTCATATATCCTATAAAAAGATATACGATTTTAAGGAGTATAAGGATAGATAATAGATAAGTGCAATGCGGCCTCGCTTTTGCCAGTGGCTTGGCGAAGCCAGGTTTTCTGATTGAATTTTAGGTTAAGTGAAAGTCCGTGTTTTTACGAATGGGTCAAGGCGAATTGCGAGAGCATAGCCAAATTTTAAATAACGGCTGGTTTACGCTGGCTTAGGTCAAAGAGGGTGTCTCAAAAGTCTATTGACAATGGGACACCTTTTAAAATTACGTGCGTTTTGAGATTAGGCGCGAAGCTGTGAGACGCCAGTGGGACCCCGCAGATCCCAGCTTACCCGAGGCGGCTCGCGATGCGCCCGTGTCAAAGGCTTGGCAAAGCCAAATTTTCTAAGAGTGGAAGATAATGTTAGCGCTTTACAGAATTTGTGCACTGTCTTATAATATTAGCGTAGTTTATTAATAATAAATCAACAGTACAAATAAGAAATTAAGGCGGTGGTTTTTGTGCTACAGAAAGCAGAAGTTTTATCTTCACTTGAGAAAAACGGTATTGTGGCCGTATTGCGTGCAGAATCAGTTAATAAAGCGATTAATATTTCAGATGCATTGATTGAGGGCGGGGTCAAAAGTATTGAACTGACGTTTTCTGTTCCGGATGCTGATGTTGCCATAAAAAAGCTTGTTGCCAAATATCAAAACGATCCAGAAGTGGTTATTGGTGCAGGAACGGTTCTTGAAGCTTATTCGGCACATAAAGCGATCTTCTCTGGAGCTAAATTTATTGTTTCACCAACTTTTGATGAAGAAACGGCTGGATTGTGCAATCTCTATGAAGTTCCTTATATCCCCGGTTGCATGTCCGTGAATGAAATGAAAACAGCCATTAAGGCAGGGTCGGAAATTGTGAAGCTGTTCCCGAGTAATGTCGTTGGTCCTGCATTTATTAAGGATGTTAAAGCTCCGCTGCCGCAATTGGAGATTATGCCATCCGGAGGTATTAGTCTGGATAATCTGGAAGATTGGTACAAGGCAGGGTGCAGAGTAATTGGGGTAGGGGGCAGCCTGCTCAAACCGGCTACCGACTTTGACATAAAGCTCGGTTCGGAGAGCAGATGAGAACCAGCCGCCAAGAGGAATTAAGTTGCCGAAGATCAGACCGACAAGCAAAGCAATGATTGGTGCTTCGAGATTATATTGTGCGGCAAAGCTCCATGAACTGAACAGATTTACGGCAACGCTGACTGCAAAAAGGACCGTGAAACCAGCAATAAACTTGCCAATATGAATACGCTGCAATATTGCGGTGACAGAAAAAAGAATGAGAAAGGTCAGAAAGAGAAGAAGGATGCCGCTTAAATGCTCCGTAACGGCGTTGCCAAGGGCTGAAAAATTCGCCCATTTTGGGAGCTGTGCGGTCAAAACTGAAATCGATTGCCCGGCAGCTCGAAACAGCAGTCCGGCAACAACAAGGACGAGTCCAATCCAGACCGCGAGCCAATCTTCTTTACGGACCAGTTCAAGCCATCCGCTTTTTCTTATCGTGTTCGGATTTTTTTCAGACGTCAAATCAATAGACATATATGATACCCCCTATAAAAATAAATGGTACATCTGAAATGAAACCTCCAGTGATTGATGTGTGGTATTTTTAGTCGCACACATTAATTAAATTAAAACAAAACACATCTAAAAACTTGGTTACTAACAGACCGTTAAGCACTGTTCCATTTTGTCACCTCATTTCCTCAATTTTTTCTGTAAAAAAAGCCTCATTCTGAAAGAAGGGGGCTTTGGAACCGTGTTCGTCACTCCTTATCTCTCAGGGTACTCCTGTTGGATTTGGCACCTGTACTTTGCGTGATGCAAAGTGGTTGCCGGACTTCATCGGGCCAATTCCCTCCGCCTCTCTCGATAAGTGTTCATTAAATTGGCTATATCCTACCATGCAACTTGGAATAATGCAACCATTATTTGAAACTTTTTAATATGCGAAAAAATGTCTATGATTTTGCGCTGTATCCAAGCAATCAATCAAACAAGGGCTGGCCGAGCATCAAAGCGGGGCGCACAGCAAGCAAGTAGCCGCAGAGATGATGCATTTTTATCGACACTCTAAAAATATCCGATAAAAAACATATGAATTATTGACAATGAAAATTTTAGATACTAGAATGAAAAAAACTATCCAGAGTGATTGAGGGACTGGCCCGATGATATCCGACAACCTGTGAAAATGATGATGTAATAGCAAGGTGCTAATTCCAGCAAAATAGCAGACCATTTTGAAAGATAGGGAATACGCGAGCAAAACCCCTTCCTGCCGTTCATTATGGGAGGAGTTTTATATCTTAGACATGCATTAGGAGGGGAACGATTTTGAGCTATGTGAAAGTATGGGCGGATAATCAGCAGCTGAATAAGAATGAAAAGAATAAATTAAAAAAAGACGGGCTATCTGTCTTTGATGACATTCCTTACTATGCAAAAAACGGGTTTGAATCCATACCTAAGGATCAGTACATGTATTTCAAGTATGCAGGATTAACGGTCCAGAAACCGCAGGATAAAGGTTTGTTCATGCTGCGCGTGAAAGTGCCGACGGGCATTTTAAATCACAAACAGGCAGTCGTTCTTTCTGAAATCGGCCAATTATACGGACGAAACGTCCAGGATATTACGACCAGGCAATCCATTCAATATCACTGGATTCCGTTGGAAAAATTACCGGAAATTTTTGAACGTCTGAAAAAAGTGGATCTGACAACAAGCGAAGCGGAAGGCGATGCACCGCGAAATGTAGTCGGTAATCCCCTGGCTGGTATTGATCCAAATGAATTATTCGATACCCGGCCGGTGGTCGATGAGATTTACCGATTTTTTCAGGATAATCCAGACTTCTCAAATCTGCCGAGAAAATACAAAATATCAGTTAATGCCAATATATATAATGCCGGGCATGCGGAAATTAACGATCTTGCCTTTACGCCAGCGAGCAAAGTGATTGATGGCAAAAAAGTTCTCGGTTTTCATGTTCTGGTAGGTGGTGGTCTGGCGGCGAAACCTTACCTGGCCAAACAATTGAATGTTTTCGTTACCAAGAATCAAGTGAAAAAAGTTGCTGCTGCGGTGACGACGCTGTACAGAGATTTTGGGTACAGAAAAAGCAGGGCACGTGCGCGGCTGAAATATTTGATCGCTGACTGGGGCATTGAAAAATTTGAAGAAAGGGTATTGGAGCTGACCGGAACACTCCCGGCAGCAGGTAAAGACGAAACAATCGGCTGGAATGGCGGATTCTTTTTTGGCGTGCATCCGCAAAAGCAGAAGGGATTGAACTACGTGGGAATCAGTGTACCGGTCGGACGTATTCATTCCGATGATTTCTACAAGATCGCTGAACTTGCTGCACAATTTGGAAGCGGGGAACTCCGGACAGTTAATTCTCAGAATCTCATCATTCCCAATATCCCGGATCATTCTATTGATAAATTACTGAAAAATGATATTTTCAAGAAATTTCCGATCCATCCAACATTCTTTACGGGCTATGCGATGGCGTGCACGGGCAATGAATTTTGCAATCTGGCACTGACAAATACAAAGGATAAAATGCTTGAACTGGCAGAGAGGCTGGACAGAGAGGTGCAGCTGGATGTGCCTGTCAGGATTTATATGGTTGGGTGCACTAATTCCTGCGGCCAGCGTCATATCGCCGATATAGGTATCCAGGGATTAAAATTGAGGACTCCGGAAGGTCAACTGGTTGACGCGTATGAACTTTTCGTTGGCGGTCATCTGAATAACGGAGGGCATTTCAATGAGAGATTGAAAGGAAGAATTGAATCTTCCCTTCTGTCCGATGTTCTTAAAGATTTTCTGTTCTATTTCAAAAAGGAAAAGAAACAAGGCGAAACCTTCTATGCCTTTACAGAAAGAAAGGGAAAAGAAACGCTTCAGTCTCTGCTTGATACGATTATCAGTCACTATGAGCAATGATTGATTAGAACGGAGGATGCTTTTTGAATTTATATCGCCTAATAATTACTACGGATGAAGGAGAATTTTTTGCTGTTGCGGCAGCGGAAAATGAGGAACAGGCTTTTCAGATTGCGGACCGGGAAATTCAGCACAATATTTTAACCAAAACGAATATAAGAGATATCACAATAGTTGAAAAAAAGATCGTAAAAAAAGCAGGGGCGGGGTATCTGATTCAGCCTCGGAAAGCTTACGAATAAAGGTGATGGCATGGGAAAGGTGTATTTGATTGGCGCGGGGCCGGGAGCCCCCGACCTGATCACAGTCAAAGGCCTGCGGCTTCTTCGACGTGCGGATGTTGTCCTTTATGACAGATTGGTCAGCAAGGATCTGCTCAAGGAGGCGAGCCATGCAAAACTTATCTACTGTGGAAAGCGACCGCACATGCACGCCATGGATCAGGAGATGATCAATCATCTGCTGATCCGGTATGCTGGACTGCATGTAACAGTTGTTCGGCTCAAAGGGGGGGACCCGTTTCTATTCGGACGCGGCGGAGAAGAAGCGGCAGCACTTGCAAAGGAGCATCTTGACTTTGAAATTGTACCAGGGATTACGGCCGGAATGGCTGCGCCTGCATATGCCGGCATTCCGGTGACGCATCGAGATTATGCCAGCTCAGTTACATTTGTTACTGGCCACGGCAAAGCTGGTGACAGACACGAACCGGACTGGGCGCAACTCGCATCCGCAACGGATACACTGGCTATTTATATGGGAGTGGCCAATCTTCCGCATCTGGTCAGTGCATTGATCGCAGGCGGCAAAAGTCCGTCGACGCCGGCAGCAATTATTGAATGGGGCACGACCGAGAGGCAGCGAACCATAGCAGTGAATTTAAGTGATCTTTGTCAATCCGCTGAGCAGGCGCATATTAAAAGTCCGTCAATGATTGTTATTGGCGAAGTGGTCAGACTTCGGGCACAACTGCAATGGTTTGAAAAACTGGGAGAGCAGGAAATCAGTATCGGGGGGATCTATTGATGCTGGCTGTTCTGTATGTCAGTCATGGAACACGAGTAGCCGCAGGTGTCCGTCAGGCTAATGATTTTCTAACACAGTGTATGAAAAGGATTGCGGCACCGATCCAGCAAATTTGTTATCTGGAACGGGTCCAGCCTGACATTCAGAAAGGAATAGAGCTTTGCGTCAGGTACGGCGCGGATTGTGTGATGGTTCAGCCAGTACTCCTTTTATCTGCGGGACATGATAAACGGGATATTCCGCGCATCATCAAAGCAGCCAGAAAGGCCTATCCATCCGTACATTTCATCTATGGGCACCCGTTTGGCGTTGAAGAACAGATCATCGATGTATTAATGCAAAGAATGGATGATATGCGGGTTGATCAGACGCCCATTGAATCGGCTGTCGTTGTTGGCAGAGGTTCGAGTGACCCTGATACACCATGTGCTTTTTCAAAAATTGCATCCGGGTTACGGGAAAGAGGTGTCGCAGATATATCTGTCTGTTATATGGCGGCAATGGAGCCTGGGTTGAAAGAGGGCCTCGAACAGGCTGCACGGCAAGGCCATTCACGTATCTATGTTGTTCCGTATCTGCTTTTTCCGGGTATTCTTACGAAAGAGATTCAGCGAACCATAGAAGAAAGCATTCATCGGGATACTTTCATCCTGTGCAGGACGCTGGGCGACCATCCGCTTTTTATCTCTCTGCTAAAAAGGCGGGTTCAGGAGGCAATCGATCATGATCGATTATCCGCTCATTCTTAATCTTGAGCATCGGAACGTTCTTGTCGTCGGTGGCGGCCGTGTGGCAACCCGAAGAGTGCCTTCACTCATTGACTCGGGTGCCGAAATCACGGTCGTCAGTGAAGAAGCTTCAAAGCAGATTCAGGCGTGGGCCAAACAAGGATGTATTACCTGGGGAAAACGCAGGTGGGAAAGAAAAGATTCTGATGGTCCGTTTCTGATTATTGCTGCAACGGATGACGAACGCGTCAATGAAAAAATCGCTGCGTGCGCCCAGCCAAATCAACTGGTTTGCGTGTCCGGGCATGCACAATCCGGCAATGTCTCTGTTCCTGCTGTGATGCGACGCGGGCGGTTGACCGTTGCCGTGTCAACAGGCGGCGCAAGCCCATATTTTGCGGGACAGTTGCGCGACGCGATTGACAGAAATTTAGAGGGTGATTATGGCGCGTATATGGATTTCCTGTTTCTGGTGAGGCGCCAGGTCCTCAGTAAAAAAATGAGCAGAGCACAGAAGATGGCCTGCTTAAAGCAGGCTCTGAATCCAAAATATCTGGATCAGTCAGAGCAGCAGAAGTTCATGAACCATTTGACATATGCATGATCTGTCAATGTGTCTCGTACAACATTTGAATAGGGTTTTCCTTTTTCTGACGAAAATAAGCCGCAATTGTGAACAAAATGTGACAGCACAGTGATTAATGTCACTTTTTTGACGCAGATGCTTTGATTTTAAGTGGCTGATTTGTTACCGTTTAGAGGACAGATATCGGCAGGCACCTTCGAGTGGCTGCCTGCTCTGCCGTTTAAATGAAAGATCGGAGGATCATGTTTCATGCATATTCTGACAATCGGCGTCAATTATCGAAACACTCCGGTGGCGTTAAGAGAAAAACTGGCGATACAACCATCGAAATTAGAGCAGGCACTGACAGAATTAAGAGAGACAAAAAGTATTTTTGAAGACGTGATCCTGTCCACATGCAATCGTACAGAGCTCTATGTTGTATGCGATCAAATGCATACAGGCAGGTATTATAGCAAGAAGTTCTTTTCCGACTGGTTTCAAATGGATTCTGAAATACTGGCCTCATATCTTATGGTTAAAGAAGACGATGAAGCAGTGCGCCATCTTTTTCGTGTTGCTTGCGGACTCGATTCCATGGTACTTGGTGAAACACAAATCCTGGGTCAGCTGAAGGCAAGTTTTCTGACTGCGCAGCAGAGTGGAACAACCGGAACATTTTTTAACGAATTGTTTCAGGAAGCGTTAAATCTGGGCAAACGTGCGCAAGAAGAAACACAGATCAATGATCATCCCGTATCGATCAGTTATGCGGCAGTCAAGCGGATCCGTGATCAGTTCGGGCCGCTCGATCATCAATCCGTGCTGATGGTCGGGGCAGGGTCGATGAGCAAACTTGCGCTGCAGCACCTAACAGGGAGTGGCATCGGCACGGTAACGGTTGTCAACCGTACGAAAGAGAAGGCGGCACGCCTGGCAGAGAACTTCGGAGGCAGAGCAGATGATTTTCAAAACCTTGCGGCCTGCATTCAACAGAACGATGTCATTTTTGCGGCAACTTCGGCTCCTGATTATTTAATTACGAAAGACATGTTTTCATTGTCACGTTTAAGAAAAGATCAAAAGCAGATCGTTGTGGACATTGGTGTACCCCGCAATGTTGACCCGGCAGTCGCTCAGATTGATGGCATCTCTTTATTTGATATTGACGACTTGAGTCAGATTATTGATCATAACATGGAAGCACGCAGGCGTGCGGCACGGAAAGCTGAGCAGATGATCCTGCTACAGCAGACAAAGTTCAACGATTGGCTGCATACGCTCGGTGTTGTTCCGGTCATTGCGGCATTAAGAGCGAAAGCGTTGTCTATTCATTCGGAAACGATGAAGCGGATTGAGCACAAACTTCCCGGATTGACTGAAAAAGAGCGTGCCGTGATCAGCAAGCAGTCGAAAAGCATGATTAACCAGCTGCTCCGCGATCCAATCAATAATATAAAAGAGCTGGCTTGCTGCGAACATGGAAAGCACGCCATTGATCACTTTGCCGAAATTTTTAATATTGCTGATCGTGTTGCGCATACGGAAGAGCCTGTGCGTGAATCGGAGCTGTCTGTTAATGAAAAATCTGATCAAACATTGATGAAGTCGCCCGTACATATCGGATAGATATAAGTGCAGGCGAGAAAAGAGGATGGACATTGAGAGTCATTCGGGTTGGATCAAGAAAAAGCAAACTCGCTTTAGTGCAGAGTGGTCTTGTTATTGATCAATTGTCACGTCATTTCGACCAATTTTCCTTTATCGTCCGGCACATTGTGACTAAAGGAGACCGCATACAAAATGTCGCGCTGGCCAAGGTTGGCGGGAAAGGACTTTTTGTCAAGGAAATTGAACGTTCTTTACTCAATGGGACGATCGATTTCGCTGTGCACAGTATGAAAGATATGCCGGCCGAACTGCCTCCGGGGCTGGAGATTGCTACAGTTCCGGTACGCGAGGACCCGCATGATCTATTGATTTCCCGGGAGGGCGGCACTTTAAAAACACTCCCGACCGGAGCTGTTATCGGCACAAGCAGTCTGCGCCGTGCCGCACAAATCCTGCATGAACGTCCTGACCTTTCTGTTCGTCCTTTGCGCGGAAACGTGGATACACGTCTGGAGCGCCTTGATGCCGGGGATTTTGACGCGATTATTCTGGCGTCCGCCGGGTTGAAACGGTTGGGCATTGAGGCGGCGGGAGAACTGCTGGACTTCGCAACCATGCTGCCTGCGGTCGGGCAGGGCGCACTTGCGATTGAGTGTCGTTCTTCCGATCTGGAACTGAAGCGACTTCTGCTTGCGATCAAGCATGAACCAACTTCAGTTGCAACTCGCGCGGAACGTGCTTTTCTGAAGCGCCTGAATGGAAGCTGTCAGGTTCCGATTGCCGCATTCAGCAGAATTTCTGAGGATGGAACCATAGACATTGATGGTCTTGTCGCATCCATAGATGGGAAGACGGTTCTGCGTACGCACCAGTCCGGCGATCAGCCGGAACTGCTGGGCATCAGAGCTGCAGACGCTTTGCTGGCACAGGGGGCAGGCAATATTCTGACTTCACTTGGGACGGGTCGTGACACGGATGACCAGCAAGACGATTGATCACGCGTTAAAGGGACGGTGGGTCCTCGTCACGCGTGCGGTGCATCAGTCAGCATCAATCTGTGAACGCATCTATGCTCATGATGGGACGCCGGTCTGTATCCCGCTCAGCAGCTACCGCGCACTGCCACGTGCTGCAGAGGAGAACCAATGCTGGCTTGAATCTGTTCGCCAGGCAGACTGGATGATTTTCACAAGTCAGAACGGCCTTCATTTTTTTATGAATGCTTTAGGTGGGTGTGAATGTCTGCAAAGCGTGAACGTGGCAGCCGTCGGCAGAAAAACAGCGGAAAGTCTGCAGGCCTATGGGATCAACGCAGATTTTATCCCTCCTGACTATTCCGTTCAGGGGCTGGTGCAGGCTTTTCGGTCCGGTAGGCTTGAGGCCGGCAAGGTTGCGGTTCCGCTCGGGACACTGTCGAACCGAAGCTGGCTTGCTGAACTTGAGCGCCTTGGTATCCAAGTCTCGAGTTGTGTCATTTATCAAACGTGCGCAGACAGTCGCAGTCGAAAATCGCTTGAACGCGTTCTTCAATCCGGCTGCTTATCGGCAATCACGTTTGCCAGCCCGTCTTCTGTTCGTTTTTTTACCGATCTGCTCGATGAACGGCAATGGCGTGACGCTCTAAATCAATGCGTGCTGGCGGCAATCGGTCCAACCACTGCCCGGGCATTAAAAAAAATGGGCTACCCGCCAGATGCCGTTCCCGGACAGTTCACTGCCGTTGACATGATTGACGCGCTGGCGGATTATTATTCCAAAAAAGAAGGAAGTCTTAAGAATGAACGGTAAGCTTGAGTTTGATCGACATCGCCGTCTGAGACGGACGGATGCCATCCGAAACATGGTTCGGGAAACATTCATACAGCCGACTGATTTTATCTATCCTATTTTTGTAACTGAAGAAGGAAAGAATATAAGGACAGAAATTGCTTCGATGCCCAATGTATTCCAATACTCGATTGATCGTCTTGACGAGGAATTGAAGGAAGTCACCGAACTTGGTATTCCATCGGTTATTTTTTTTGGAATTCCTAAAGAAAAGGATGCGGTCGGTTCAGGTGCTTATGATGATCAAGGCATTGTCCAGCAGGCCATTCGTCTGACTAAAGAAAAGTATCCTGAGCTTGTGGTCATTGCAGATACATGCATGTGTGAGTATACAGATCACGGGCATTGCGGCATTATTCATGACGGTGATGTGGATAATGATGAGAGCCTTGTTTATTTGGCGAAAACGGCTGTTTCTCAGGCAAGAGCTGGTGCGGATATCATTGCACCGTCAAATATGATGGATGGCTTTGTCGCTGCGATCCGCCAGGCACTTGATGAATCCGGCTTCTCGCAGATTCCGATTATGTCTTACGCAGTCAAATACGCATCGGCATTTTTTGGACCATTCCGTGATGCTGCGGAAAGCGCACCAAAGTTTGGCAATCGAAAAACCTATCAGATGGATCCGGCGAATCGTCGTGAAGCCATCCGCGAGGCGGAATCAGATGTTCAGGAAGGAGCGGATTTTATCATTGTCAAACCGGCGCTTCCTTATCTTGATGTGCTGCGTGATGTTCGAAATCATGTGAATCTTCCGCTGGTAGCCTATAACGTAAGTGGAGAATATGCCATGGTCAAAGCGGCGGCACAGAATGGATGGATTAATGAGAAAGCGATCGTTCTCGAATCGCTGACCGCCATGAAACGTGCTGGTGCCGATCTGATTATTACGTATCACGCGAAAGACGCGATTCGCTGGCTCCGCGAAGAATAAGTTGTTTTGATCAAAAAGCTATAGAAATAAAAGGGGATCTCAAAGGTCATTTATGCCGATGAGGTCCTCTTTTAATTGACAGGCAATCACACCTGATTTCATTCACGGACTGCCGGATTTATACGTCCTTCAAAATGAAGCAGAGAATCAGTCATAAAAGAATGGCGGAGATCAACTCTGCCCTGTTTGAAATCTTCTTGCTTCGGGCTTGTTTTGGCTTGTATAGGTATGCACAAAATCGGCTAATGCCCGCAGCGTCTTCTCCTTCACTTCCGGGAAAACACCATGTCCCAGATTAAATATGTAGCCAGGCCGATCTTGAAACTGATCCAGCAAAGTCTGCGCCCTTGCTCTCAGTAAGTTCTGAGGGGCGAGAAGAAGTGCGGGATCAAGGTTTCCCTGCACTGCTTTGGTAATGCCCAGTCTGCGGAGGTCATTTGCAGAGGTACGCCAGTCAAAGGACAGGACGTCAACAGGCAGTTTATTCCACTCTGTTAAAAGGTGTCCCGCTCCAGTCGCAAAGTAAAGAGTTACCGCTTCAGTTTCTTTCAACTTGCTGAAAATCCGGTTCATTGCCGGTGCAATGGACTTGCGATAATCTTCCTCACTGACTGCGCCAACCCATGAATCAAAGAGCTGTACGGCCTGTGCCCCGGCGTGAATCTGCGCGAGCAGATAGTCTAAGGTCATGGCTGAAAGATCGTCCATAAGGGCCGCCCAATCTTCCGGATGCGCATACATAAATGCTTTTGTCTGATGGTAATTTTTTGACGGACCGCCTTCGATCAAATAACTGGCAAGCGTAAACGGTGCCCCGGCAAAACCGATCAGCGGTACATCGAGCTGGCTGTGAAGCAGATCAACGGTTTCCAGAACATAGGGCAGATCCTGAGATGGATCGAGCGGTTTCCAGTGCGCAACATCCGCGCCGGAGCGAATGGGGCGGTCAAATACCGGCCCCACCCCTTCGACTATCTCAACCTTGAGACCGCGTGCTTTCAACGGCGTCATAATATCTGCAAACAAGATTGCGGCGTCAACGCCAAGCTTCTCGACCGGGAGCCGTGTTACCTGGGCACAGACTTCTGGATGCCTGCTGATCTCAAAGAAAGAATAGTGTTCGCGGATTGAGCGGTATTCAGCCTGATAACGGCCTGCCTGTCTCATAAACCAGACAGGTGTATATGGAACGTGCTCGCTGCGGCACGCTTTTAGAAATACGTCATTAAACAGTGGACTCATCCTTTCCGCCATTTTATTGCCTATTCATGACTGAGCATGCAATGATTAAAGTCACTTATTCTATTTTACGTGATCGCGCGCTGGATTTCATCTTTAATACCGGCGAAATGCGCAGGCCCTTTATGAATGTGACATTGTTGTCTGTTTTTTAATAAATAGCAGGGAGTTAAAAGTGCTATGAATTTAAAGTTACCCAATATGCAGTTCAGGAGCTGATCGCGTCAATTCATGCTGAAAACGCTTACCATATTAAGGCATGCATTTATAATAATCACGAGAAGGGGCCGAAAAGAGCTTCAAAAGATGCCCCTTGGCACAAAAAGAAAGGGGACATAAAAATGAAGGTGAATAAGCGTACAAAATTGCATTCTACCCCCCTGCAAGTCCTTATTGGAACAATTATTGCAATGATTGCCTTAGGCACGATCTATACATGGAGCTTGTTCAATCAGCCGCTCGCAGATCTGTATGGTTGGCGTGTCCGTGCGGTCGCAACGACTTTTTCCATTATGAGCTTCGCCCTGTCTTTTTCAACGTTACTTGCCAGCAGTATTCAGAAAAAAATAGGGATTCGCAGTCTCTTGATTCTTACCGGCGTCGGCATGGGTGGCGGACTGATCATCAGTTCCTTTGCCTCTTCACTCTGGATGCTTTATATATTCGCCGGAATTCTGGTTGGTGCTTCGAACGGAATCGCTTATATGACTACTTTGTCAAACGCAATTCAAAGCTTTCCTGAAAAAAAGGGACTGATTTCAGGAATCGCAGTCGGCGCATACGGTACTGGAAGCCTGCTGTTTAAGTATATTCTCGGTTTTTTAATGACGCACACTGGAGTCATGCAGACGTTTCTTTACTGGGGCATGATGATCATGCTGCTGATGTTGGTTGGTGCGCTTCTGATAAGAGAAGCGCAGGTTGAAGCAGGCGAACCACGGGCATTTACGCGAAAGACGAACCGTGATTACGAGCTGAAGGAAATGTTGCACACCAAAGAGGCTTATCTTTTGTTCTTCATTCTGTTTACGGCGTGTATGAGCGGCCTTTATCTGATCGGCAGTGTGGCAAATATTGGTGTCGGTCTGGCTGGACTTGATTTGGCAACCGCTGCCAATGCAGTCGCGATGGTCGCTATTTTCAATACAATCGGACGTATTGTGCTCGGCATGATCTCGGATCACTTCAACCGACTGAAAGTGATTGCCGTCTCGCTTCTCATGACTGCGGTCGCCGCTCTTGTGCTCAGTCACGTTCAATTAACCTTCCTGCTTTATTTTCTCTGTGTCTCCAGTGTCGCTTTCTGTTTCGGCGGGAACATAACTATTTTTCCAACGGTTGTTGCAGAGTATTTTGGATTGAAAAATCAGAGCCGCAATTACGGAATCATCTATCAGGGGTTTGGCATTGGCGGCTTGAGCATTTCATTTATATCGGGCGCTTTGGGTGGATTTGGACCAACGTTTCGTTTTATCGCTGTGCTCTGCATTGTGGCTTCAATCATCGCCCTGCTGCTGCATGTGCCGGGAACGAAACACGTACCGCTGTTTTCCGCACATCGGGTGCGGGAGCGTGAGAGCCATTAATCCGGCAGGATCATGCATTGATTCATCCACATAGCGGGATGATCCTTTAACATAGTCTGAAAAAGGATGGGTGCAGAAATTCTGGCACCCATCTTTGCCTTGCTGCTGATAAAATCTGCTACACTTAAATAAAACTGACCATTGTTTTTCTGTTGAAACTACACTTTAAATGTGACGGAGACTTCGCTTGCAGTCTGACGAAGCCGATGTATTTACTGGAGGAGCGGCAGGTCATGACCTCATTTGTTACGATGTTTTTTCAATTGTTTGAACGTGCGGCATTGCTGATCGTTTTTCTGTTTCTATTGACTCGTTTTCCTCGTTTTAAAGAAATTCTTCAACGAGAAAAGCATTCAAAGTCAGAATTAATGATTTTAACAGCAATCTTCTGTTTTTTTGCTGTCCTCAGCACCTATTCAGGTATTCACGTAGAAGGTTCACTTGTGAATGTGCGTATTGCGACCATTATCTCAAGCGGTATTCTTTTCGGACCTGCTGTCGGCATCATCACAGGGGTGGTTTCTGGGCTGCATCGTTACCTGATTGACATTGGCGGTGTTACAGCTCTTCCATGTTTTCTGACCAGTTCACTTGCCGGGCTGGTCGCTGCGTGGATTCATCATCGAATCCGAAAATCGTCCCGCTGGATTTATGGCATCGGCGGTGGCGTGCTTTGTGAACTGCTTACGATGCTCCTGATTCTGCTCCTGTCAGGATCTCCTGCACGTGGCTGGGCGATCGTCTCACAAATTGCTCTGCCCATGATTCTTGGTGAAGTTAATATTGGCTTTATCGTACTGTTAGTGATGAGCGTCGAAGGGGAGAAAGAACGAATCGCGGCCATGCAGGCCAAGCTTTCGCTTGACATTGCCAATAAAACGCTGCCATATTTCCGCTCCGTAACTAAAGACTCTCTGGAAAAGATTTGCGGCATTATAAAAAATGAAATCGATGCGGACGCAGTTGCAATGACGAACACTAAAAATGTGCTTGCCTACGTTGGTTTTGGTGAGGAACGCTATACGGTCGGAAAAGAAATCGTCAGCGATCTGACGAAACGGGTGATCAGGGATGGGAAGATCACTTTTTCCAACCATTCATCAGAACATCATCTGCCGCAAATTCAGTCGGTACTGATCATTCCTCTAAAAGAAAAAGATGAGGTCACGGGTACCCTTAAGGTTTATTATCGTAAAGCGACAAAAATGACGTATTCTCAGCAGACGCTTGCCATTGGACTCTCTCAGATGATTTCAACATTAATGGAGATATCACGGCTCGAACAGATTAAAGAAGCAGCAGGCAGAGCAGAACTTCAGGCATTGCAATCCAAAATTAATCCGCATTTTCTGTTCAATGCGCTTAACACGATCGCATCGCTGATTCGGAGAGACCCGGCACGTGCACGTGAACTGATCATTCACTTATCTGGATATATGCGTGCCAATATTGAGCGCGCAGATGAATTTATGAGCATGGATGAAGCCATTCAGCAAGTGAAGGACTATGTTGCCATTGAGCAGGCACGTTTCGGCAAAAGATTGAATGTTGTGTACGACATTGACCGTGTTTCATTGAAAATTCCCAGTCTCCTGATTCAGCCGCTTGTCGAAAATGCGATTAAGCACGGGGCACTTAAGACAAGAAGAGAGGGGAAAGTCATACTTGGAATTAAGGATAAAGGCGGTCATGTGCGTATCACCATTCGTGACAACGGTCCCGGAATTGATCAGAAAATGATTGATCAATTGTATCGGAATCAAGTACCCGCAAAAAAAATCGGCCTGCTTAATGTACATCAGCGTGTAAAACTGATTTATGGAAACGGGCTGGTTATTCGCCGGCTGTCACCGGGCACGGATGTTTCTTTTGATATTAAGAAGGTGGATCTATGAAAGCAATTATCGTTGAAGATGAGCGGTTCGCACGCGAAGAACTTGCCTATTTAATCCAGGAACACAGTTCTATTGAAATTACTCATTGCTTTGAGGACGGACTCGATGTTTTGAAATTTCTGCAGGAGAATGAGACGGATGCTGTTTTTCTGGATATCAACATTCCATCGCTGGACGGCATGCTGCTGGCGGGAAGCATCAGTAAGTTCAGGCGTAAGCCGTATATTATCTTTACGACTGCCTATAAAGAACATGCAGCCAAGGCATTTGAACTCGAGGCATTTGATTATATTCTAAAACCTTATGATGAAAAAAGAATCGCTACAGTACTTGCCAGACTGGAACATGCATTTCAGGAGCGGCAGCCAGCAGTTATTCGGGACGATGCAGTTTTTACAGACAGATCGACCCGGCCATACCGGATCAACTTAAGAAAAGCCGAAAAGATTGTGGTTAAGCACGTGAATAACATTTATTACGCGGAGGCGCGGGAAAAAAATACACTTGTCTACACAGACGATGATGTGTATACCATGCCGATGAGTTTATCTGAATTTGCAGCCATGCTGCCTGATCTGCTCTTTTTCCGCTGCCATCGGTCCTATATCGTCAATTTATCAAAGATACGTGAAATTGTGCCATGGTTCAATCAGACTTATCTTGTTCGGCTGCATGATTTGAAAGCTGAAGTGCCGGTCAGTCGCAGTAATCTCAGAGCATTCCGTAAACGGATGCATTTGGAGTGAGGAAGAAGTGCGGTAAATTTCTCACCATTTTACGTGTGTGCGCTAGCTGCAGAGAATCGCGTTCAGACGGCCAGCGTTGTTCCCATCAATACGTTTTCACCAGGAGAAGCCACCGGGTATACATGCCTTTTTCTATATATTAAGCAAAGCGTCTTTTCCAAATAAGACGGACAAACATAAAAATATAGAAAAAGGAGTCGTAAGTGAATGGCAGAATACAGTATTCACGCAGGACATAATGCCTTTGTACCCGGTGCTCACGGATATATTAAGGAAGAGGTTGTTAATCGTCAGATTAAAGAGGCAGCGATTAAGTACCTGCGCCTAGCAGGACAGACGGTCTATGATGATACAGACGATGCCGGGAAGACGCAGAATGAGAATCTTGCGGCAATTGTCCGAAAGATAAATGCGCACAGCGGGCTGACACTGGCCGTGTCTGTTCATTTGAACGCCGGCAGGGGGAGCGGTATTGAAGTTTATCAGTATGACAGCAAGACGAACGCCGTTGCGGCACGGGTACTTAAAAATATCTGCTCCGTGACCGGATTGCCTGATCGCGGTGTCAAACGAAATCAATCTTTGTATGTATTAAGAAACACTGTCCCACCGGCCATTCTGATTGAATGCGGTTTTGTTGATACGAAAAAAGATGCAGCGATCATTGCCGGGAAATCTGATTCAGTCGGAAAAGCGATTGCGGAAGGGATACTCGGATCTCCGGTGAAGACGGTTGGTACGACAAAGTCTGCCGAATCGAAAAAAAGTGCATCTGCACGTACAAATACGCTGCTTCAGCGCGGTGATCAGGGAACAGCTGTCAGGCGTCTTCAGCAGCAGTTGATCCAGGCCGGATATAATGTTGGCAGTGCAGGCGCGGACGGCGTTTTCGGTCCGGCGACAGAAGTGGCTGTTCGTGCACTGCAGAAACGGAATGGGCTTATTGATGACGGAATCTTTGGCCCTGCAACGAAACAAGCTTTGTCCCATAGCGCGAAGAAAAAAGAAGGAGCTACCGCATCAGCTATCGTGCCTTATCCCGGAATGCTTATTAAGCGCGGAAGCCGTGGTCAGGATGTTGCGCGTATTCAACGTGCACTTTCACTAACGGCTGACGGTATCTTTGGACCGAAAACCGAGACAGCGGTCCGGTCTTATCAAAAGCGGCACGGATTAACCGTTGATGGCATTGTCGGACCGAAGACATGGAATACACTTTTTTGAGAAGGGTTCTCAGACATTACTGTCGATTTGCGGTTTCCTGAAAAACGGAAAGCGCACGGGCGCCAGCGGAACGTTCCTGCTGATCAGGTGCCAGCGTGATCCCGCAGATTCCAGTTTGCCTGAGGAAGCCCGCGGTGCGCCAGTGGCAAGCGAGCAGCTGAAGCGCCGATTCGTGCGGAAGTAAGGACCTGTTTTTCTAAACACAACGGCTTACCCCTCATTGCAGGGGCAGTCGTTTTTTTGTGGTTAAATTTTTTGCTCGAATGTGCCCCATCCGTTTCTTGAACATGTGCGTCTTTTATATGACGGCGCATTCGTCAGAGGCCTCTTTGATGTGACTGAGAGATGTGCACAGGCAACGGGGGTTGCCGTGCATCGGGGCAATGGTTGCTTGCTTCAGTCCTATCTTTGATCTGTAAAAAAAAGCATGTCCGGGTTTTCTTTGCTATAATTTGAAAAGTGAATGACTGATCGGCAACATCAGCCAGGCCAGAAAAATAGATGTTTGAACGGAGCGAAAATTGTGGAATATGTCATAAAATTTGTGTATGGATTTTTATTGCCACCCGGATTGTTTGTCATACTGCTTGTCGTGATCTGTTCTCTTTTATTTCGAAAGAAAAATCTTCTTGTTTTTCTGCTTGGCAGCGTTGCGCTCAGTATGTATGTCGCCTTTATACCACTAACGGGAATTCTGCTTGTGCACCCTTTAGAGTATCGTTATGAGCCGCCTGCTGACCCCAGAGGGGATGTGATTGTTATGCTTGGTGGGGGTGCTACGCTTGGGACGCCGGACATGAACGGAAGCGGGCAGCTGTCCGGGAACGCAGCCAATCGTCTGCTTACTGTTTTTCGTCTTTACAGGCAAACTCATCTGCCCATTATCTTATCCGGAGGGAAAGTGTATCCGGACAGCGGTGTCGAAGCAGATATCGGCAGACGTCAGCTCATTGCCCTTGGTGTACCACGTGAGAAGATTCTGACTGAAAATAAAAGTATTACGACTAAGACCAATGCAGTAAATACGAAGAAGCTGCTTACTGCCCATCGTTACCGCCATCCGATTTTGGTAACCTCAGCCTTTCACATGCCGCGTGCCGTTCGACTGTTTCGCCAGCTGAATATTCAGGTGACGCCTTATCCGACTGATTATCTGACAAGCAGAAAAACGGTGATTTATCCCGGACAGTTTGTGCCGTCAAACGGGGGAATCACGTTTACCGCATTAAAAGAGTATGTCGGTATGCTTGCTTCTTACTTTTAATGATTTCTGATTCGAAAATAAATCGTACCTTGTGCTCGGGTGGCTGTTACCTATTTGCAGGATGGCAATATCAAAAAAGGTGTCCCACAGCCTGATGACTTTTGAGACACCCGATCCTTTTGAGAGCTTAGCTCTCCATAACATTAAATCAGTAACAGAATGCCGCGCCGACAATGATCAGCAGAATGAACAGAACAACAAGCAGTGCAAACCCATTTCCATAGTTGATATTTCCACTAGTCGGACATCCCATGATAACACCACCTCATCAATCAGATACTGCATTATACGTTATCTGGGTGATGATGGATCGGGCGAACGTACAAAAGAAGGAAAAAGCTGAAAAAGATGCCTCGCAGTTAGAAACACTGTAGAGGCATCTTCTGTGACTTAGATGGCAGGATATAAAAGCACAACAACTTAAAACGGATGATCAGCGACCGCCGGGTTCGGATATACCGGCAAGTGCTTTCTCTGCTTCGTGATCAAATTGTTCTTCTGTTGCCAGATCCGCAAGTGCAACCATCCCGACAACCTGACCATTTTCGACAACCGGTAATCGGCGTATCTGGTGCTCAGCCATCATTTTTGCTGCTTCCTGGACATTCATATCCGGTGATCCGGATATGAGCGCGTGATTGCTCATACATTCACGTACCGTCATTTGATTGCTTTCTTTACCCACCGCTGCGGAGCGGAGTGTAATATCGCGATCTGTGATGATTCCTTCAAAACGACCGTTTTCGGTCACTGGGATGCATCCGATGTTGTGTTTGCGCATTAAATCTGCTGCAGCTTGTACGGGTTCATCTGGCGTGCAGCAAATGACATTGCTGGACATAATATCTTTTAAAGTCTGTCCCATGTTCTGCCACCTCCCTTCCATTTTAATTTGCCCGCTGTTTTCGCGGTTCATGTGAGGAAGGGAATGGCAAGTTGCTTGACGCAAAAAATAAGCATCATTCAGATGAAGTTGAAGATGATGGTTAAAAAAAACAACGCTGTAAAAACCAGAAAAGCAGCAATGTCCCGTCCTGCAAAGTGCAGCGTGTTCATTTTCGTGCGTCCTTTTCCTCCATGGTAGCACCGGCACTCGATTGCATTGGCCAGCTCAAATGCTCTTCGAAAAGCCGACATGAACAGTGGAATCAGAACAGGAAAATAAGATTTAATGCGCCTGATTGGCGAACCCTGATCAAAGAATGCGCCACGCGATTTCTGTGCGTCGACAATCTGTTCAAATTCATCGGACAATGAAGGAAGAAAGCGCAAGGTGATGGTCAGTGTCATGGAGAGTTCACTGACGGGCACGCGCAGGTGTGCAAGTGGTGAAAGCAATTGTTCCAGACCGGCTGCCAGCGCGTTCAGAGATGTTGTATACGTGATCAGAGAGCATCCGACGATCAGCACGGTCAGCCGTACGAATAAAGTGAACCCGGTAAATAAACCTTGCTTTGTTATGTGAAGAAAAGCAAAGTGCAGCACAGAATCACCAGGAACGTAAAAAATATTGATCAAAGCCGTAAAAACGATAACCGGGATCATCGGCCGAACGGCTCTGAACACTTTCCCTGCAGAAAGCCGAGCGAAAAAAATAAATAAAAAGAGCAAGATGATCAGGAAACAAAGACTGACCGTACTTTTTGCAAGAAACACTTGGATGATGAAGAAGAAGGTTAATAAAATTTTTGTCCTCGGATCGAGACGATGCATGATCGCATGTCCGGGCAGAAATTGACCGACAGTCAGATCACGTGCCATAATTAACCTCCTTCTCTGAACAGTTTCAGAATTTCCCGTTCTGCGGCTTCTAGCGTGATTGCGTCCGTTCGTACAGGCAATCCTCTTTCTTTTAATTTTATCAGTACTCTGGTGATTTGCGGGACGTCAAGTCCGCACTGTTTCAGAATGTCTGCTTCCGAAAAGACTGAAGCCGTTGTCCCGGACAGAACCATTCTGCCTTCATGGAGCACAATCACTCGCTGCGCATGTTCTGCGATATCATCCATGTTGTGTGTGACAAGAATGATGGCAGCACCGCTTTTGATTCTGAACTGCTCCAATTGTTGAAGAATAAGTGCGCGGCCGTCAAAATCGAGACCGGCAGTTGGTTCATCCAGAACAAGTACGCTGGGCCTCATGGCGAGCACACCGGCAATGGCAACGCGGCGCATTTCTCCCCCTGACAGACGAAATGGATTGCGCTCCAGATAGGAAGCATCCAGGCCGACAAAAGCTAAAGCCTCCTGCACACGCTGCTTGACCTCTTGCTCGTTGAGTCCCATATTTTTTGGGCCAAACGCAATATCTTTACCGACGGTATCTTCAAATAGCTGCGTTTCCGGATACTGAAAGACAAGACCGATCTGAAAACGAACGGAACGTCGGTCCTTCATTTGTGACCAGAGATCCTTGCCGTGAATGAATACCTGTCCTGAATCCGGGCGAAGCAGCCCGTTCAGATGACGAATCAAAGTTGATTTTCCTGAACCAGTATGCCCGACAATGGCCAGAAAATCACCCGGATCCACGGAAAATGAAATATTGTTTAATGCCTGTTTTTCAAATGAGGTGCCCACCCCATAAGCATAGTGTACATGCTTTAACTCAATGATTGCCATGGTGTGCCTCCAGCATTGCAATGATCGCATCGGCACACTTATCCGCGGTCATTGTATTTGCGGGCAGGTCGATTCCATGGCGCTGCAGCCGTTTTGTTAATAAAGTAATCGGTGGTATGCCCAAATTCAATTGATGAAGCAGTTCAAATTGAGAAAAAATGCTTTCGGGAGGATCATCCATGACGATCCTGCCACGGTCCATGACAAGAATCCGTTGCGCCTGGGCGGCCTCTTCCAGATGGTGGGTGATCAGGACAATGGTGATACCGAATGTGGTATTTAATCGGTGAATGGTGCGAAGGACACTTGCACGCCCGCTCGGATCAAGCATCGATGTCGGTTCATCCATAATGATGCATTGTGGTCTCATAGCAAGCACGCCAGCGATAGCGATGCGCTGTTTTTGGCCGCCAGACAGTTTGAAGGGTGTATGCAGCCGGTACGCACTCATGTCCACGGCGTTAAGTGCCCAGTCCACACGCTGGTGAATTTCTTCAGGAGGAAGCCCAAGATTTTCCGGTGCAAAGGCAACGTCTTCTTCAATTATTGTTGAGATCAACTGATTATCCGGATTCTGAAAGATCATACCGACGGTTTGCCGAATCTGAAGTTTGTTCTGCTCTTCGCGAGTATCCATGCCGTTGATTTGTACCTTTCCATCAGATGGAACGAGCAGCGCATTAAAATGTTTGGCAAGCGTTGATTTTCCGCTTCCGTTTGCGCCCAGTATGGCAACAAACTCTCCTTTTTCAATCGACAGATTGATATCAGAGAGCAGCCATTGATTGTCTGACTGGTTGCGCAGATATTGAAAATATACTTTGCTCATGTCAATTAGAACACTCATAGTCAATGATTCCTTCTTAATGGATGTATTCGTTCATGAGTGAAAAGAATAAAAAACGTTCGGGCGATTTATCGACCCGAACATTATCATACATGGTTTACTCAGATTTTGGAAATTCCTTTATTTGAATCAAATACAGATAAACCTTTCTTTAACGGAAAATAGAGTACGGAAACGATGATCATGGTTGACACAGCGTTAATTGCAGTTGCAGGGAGGCTAGTGAACGCGCCAGCTACAGCCGTTCCTAATGCACTTCCGCCAAGCAGTAAAAGAATGAGACCGTGCAGAAATTCGAGTACAATTTTTGATATGCCTGCAACCACAGCAAGTATGAAGATGTTCAGCGGTCGATCCGAATGTCCCAGTAAATGGAAGACCAGAGTGACTATCCCTGCAACAAGAAAAGCCAGAAGAACAGTCACAGGTGCTGTCGACGCGTAGCCGCTGAGCAGGTCGAATAAACCGAGTCCAATGGCACCTGCAAGACCGCCTCGGAACCCGCCAAGCAGCAGAACGGCGAGAACAAGCAATGAATTTCCGAAATGGATGAATGGCGCGCCCACAGCTGCCGGAAGTGGAATTCTCAATGCTGAAATCCCCAGATAGGTGACAGCCGCAAACAAAGCGACAAGAACGATGTCGCGCACACCAAATGATGATTTTTTTGTTTGACCCATGTTTGGATGCTCCTTATAAAATGAATAATTTTTGATGATTTCATGCTTAAAACCCACCGACTTACGGGGGATTATGAACGATTTTACTCCTGGGCTTTAGGACTGTCAACGACATATGTTAAATTTTTGTTAAGCTTTTAATGGAATTCGGAAGCATTGAGACGATACGCATGCCCAAATGATGTTTGGGCGTCTTTCCTGAATCCGCAATGCTCAAATGCTTTCCGGGACGCAGTGTTCTCATCATAAATTTCCTGGACATATACTTCATGCATGCCCATTGTGAATGCACGTTCGGCGAGTGAGCGGATGACCTGGGTTCCAATTCCGTTTCCGCGGAATGCAGGATTTCCAATTACGATGGGCAAGTCGCGCGGGCATAAGGTGACATCGCCAATTGGGACAAAGGAATCTTTGTTTGCATACTCGATATAGTAAAGTTCTCCGTGTTGTTCCAGATAATGGTACATGCGACTCAGCCGAGCTTCGTCATATGCGAGTGGACTGGCTCTGCTGATCATGCGGAGCATAGTTTCGTCCTGATACCAGCCAAGCGCCTCCGGAATGATCGTGCGAAATTTAGTTAGCCGGAGATTGGTTGAGACACTCAGTATGTCCGGCTGCTTTTCTTGAAACAGATCCATAATCAGTCCCCTGGTCCCTTTTGTTTATTTGATGATTGGTCGACTCATCATTCAGCATTCGTAAAGATATGAAGTATTTTGTTCATGAATGGACAGCCTGTGCTGAAGAACAACTTGATTTTCTGACAGTGCTTTTTATAGTAAAGCATACCTCAATCCATGGTAAAAAACGAGATTTATATGCAGAACAGATGACAGTCTGTCTGCTTATTGGTTAAAATAACAGAAAGGAGTGAGCATAGTGGCTGAAAAAAAAGTATTGATGATCACAAAAACGGTATGTCCATACTGCGATCGGGCGAAAATGGTGCTGAATCATGCGCTCGAAGGGAAATATAATGACCAGATTGAACTTTTCGTGCGTGAAGATGATGAAGGACGTTTTAATCAGTTAAAAGAAAAATATCAATTTTTGACCGTGCCGACCTTTGTCGATAGAGCGACCGGAAAAGTTCTAAGCGATTCGAAAGAAGAAACGATTACGGCTTTTCTTAAAGAAGCCATTGGCTGAAAAAAAGAGCTGGCAGAGAATAAAAAAAGGTTTCAACATCATGAAAATGACGTTTGAGATCTTTTTTAATTACTAAAAAGAATGAGGAATTCATCAAAGCGGGGCAGGGTACCGCCTACGGAGCATTCCGGTTGATTGCAGGCCAATGGAGAACCACGCAGATTTCGACCTGCCCGCGGCAAGCGAGCAGCTGAAGCGCCGATTCAGTACTGTAAAGACGCGAACCCGGTTAGATCACAGATTAAAAGGAACTTCCACTAATGCAAGGGAACTTTCAATAATTATAAAGGAACTTTCGCTAAGTGCGCATGCGTCCTGTATCAACGCGAAAGCCATCACGTCCTGTGAAAGTACGTCCTGTGCACAACGTGGAAGCCACCGCATCGTGCGGAAGTAAGGACCGGGCTGTGCCCGTTTTTTTAATTGAGATAAATTGTATTTCATTTTGTATGCTTGCATGATGCGAAGATCCAGTTGACAACGAATCTTATTAAGAAAATGTTAATTGATTTTTGATACATAATTAACAAGAGATCATACAAATTGACTTTTCGAATGGCTAGAAATTCGGTACGATAGAAAAGTACACGATTTTCCAGTGACAGAAAGTGACACAGGGTTTTTCACGATATAATTTAAGGAGACGTGGGGATGAGTACTGTATCTTGGTTTATCGATGTCTTTCTCCATATTGATCAGTTTCTGACGCAAATTGTAAATCAATATGGCGCATGGACATACGCACTTTTGTTTGCTGTTATCTTTATTGAAACCGGTCTGGTTATTTGTCCGTTTCTTCCGGGGGACTCACTTCTTTTTGCGGCGGGGGCGATTGCGGCACACAATGCTTCGGAATTAAATATCTGGCTGCTTTTGCTTCTTGTTGCGATCGCAGCTGTTGCAGGAGATACGGTCAATTATTGGATCGGACGTGAGATCGGTGCTTCTCTTGAACATCATCATCGTTTTAAACGGTTAATTAATAAGGAGAAGATGGCGAAGGCCGAGAAGTTCTTTAACAAATATGGCGGTTTCGCTGTTCTTCTCGGGCGATTTGCTCCGTTTATCCGCACATTCATTCCTTTTATTGCAGGCGGAAGCCGTATGCATTATCCGTTCTTTCTTTTCTACAATATTCTCGGCGGTGTTATTTGGACATTGGCAGGGTTGATGGCCGGTTTTTACTTTGGACAAATTCCATTTGTTAAAGCGCATTTTTCATTGCTGATGCTGTTGATTGTCTTTGTTTCGCTCATTCCGATTCTGCTTGTATGGGTAAAAAATCTTTTTAAAGGACAGCGTTTCAGCTAATCTGCAGAGATCAGCATAGCGGATGCTTTCATGTATTCAGAAAAACCGGGCATTTTTTTGCCCGGTTTTCTTATACCTATAAGAATATGAAAAATAACAAAATTTTTAAAGATTATAAGTGCGGTGGTACTTTTGCCAGAGTCCCGGCGAAGCTTTCCGGGTTAGACAGCGATTACAAG
>NZ_JAMAST010000027.1 GCF_023336505.1 Sporolactobacillus mangiferae
ATCTGGTAATGACTACATTTATCCTGGCTGGCTGCTCTACTATAACTCAGTTTCGATCATCAAAAGAGGAAAAGGAATCTGTCACTGCAACAATATCTCAAGCAAAACCACACATCACCCGGCTCAGCTACAAAACGAAAGACATTCAATACATACAATTGACCGGACTGAAAAATAAAGAGGTTCAAAGCAAAATTAATGCCGCACTGAAACAGTTTGCTCAAAAGACTTACCTTGAGCGAGAACGACTGCTCGCTTCTTATAAAGAGGTCAAAAAAGACAATCCGGAAACCAATCCTTATTACTTGCAGCAATCCGTTGAAGTGAAGTATCTGACAGCCAGCCGTCTCAGTGTTTATTTTCAGAAAATGGATTATACGGGCGGAGCGCATGCGATGGTTAATCCGGTGACCTACAACTTTAATCTGCTCAACGGAAAAAATGTATCATTTGCGGAAAATTTTAAATCACCGCGTGCGGAACAAATGGTCAAGCAAGATGTCTTCTACTATCTGACAACACATTCCGAAAAATATTTTCCGGAAATCATCGATGAAGAAAATGATATTATTAAAGAAATGGGCAGCTTGTATTATTGGACGAAGGAGGGGCTGGACATTATGTTCACGCCTTATTCCGTCGCTCCATTCTCCGAAGGTGTGCCAACGGTCAGCATAAAAAACGAGTTAATCGGCCGCTATGTCCAAGACCGTGATCTTGAGGATGACCGTCAAGCCAAAAAACTCGGATTACGCCCCTATGTGGGTACCTGGATTTACTCACCCGGAGAAATCGGAAATTACCAATTAAGTCTGATTGTTCTAAAAAACGGACGAGCTGAAATGATTCTTAATGTAATCCAGGGCGATGTTTATACAACAACAGGCAAGATAACCGCGACCTTCAATAAAAAGAAACAAGCATCCATCACCTTCACTGGGAAAAAACGAGGCGCGGAATTCAACACTCACGAAAGGGATATCAAGGGAAAAGCCACCATTCAGCTGAGAGATCAAGAGATTGTTGTTCGCATCAGTTACTCCTCAGAATATAGTGATGAGGAACTTTCCCGCACGGTTCCTGATGGTATATTTCATTTTAAGAAAAAAAGCAGCGTTCCCGATATCTAAGCGTTTGCTTCGAACTTCGGACAGCCTAGGAAGCTGTCCAGATTTGTTTCTTAGTAAGTGGTAACGACCAGTAGAATGTACCGCTAATGCCATGTTTTTACCACTCATAAATTGCATGTATACTTCCGTTTACGAGAAGGGAGAACTATGCAATTTTACCACTGGGTTTGTAAATTTTGGATGTAGATAAATCATAATAGGGTACGGTAAACTAATTGACATTAGGTGGTAAATTCGCTGGTGTTCAATGGTAATAAAGCTGGCAATACTTGTTGCTTTTTTTGTTTTTGACTTTTGTAAAGTTGTCGGATTCCAGCGTGTTTTGTCAAGGATATTATTCAAGAAACGAGGATATGGCCTGTTAGCCATATCCTCGTTGGTAATATATAGTCGATTTACAAAAACAAATGTGATATAATGTATGCAATAATAAAAAAGGAGATAATAATATGGTTTCAAAGAAAATAAAAGATTGCGAAACCATTTTTTACTCTAGATCCGAAAAAATAGCATTTGATAAAAGCCAAGTTTATATTAATAGCAATCCATTCCCATCAGACGAACTAAAGGGTTCCACTACTAAAGACTTTGCATATGCGAAAATGAGGAGTATTTATAATCAAATTTTATCTAGGCAATATGAAAATCTGGTTGTCCTATCTGGCTCTGGAACCTCAGTAGGAATTGGCTCTGGTAAACAAAAGGGCAAAACTATGAAAGGTCTTTGGCTAGCGGTAAGAGACAAGATTACCTATAAAGCACTTGAAGAATTTGCGGAGAGCATTAAATTTGAGGAATTACATGAAGATCATACAGATTTAGAAGCCATGCTGTCAAAAGCTACACTTTCCCAAAGATTTCTGCAGGATGCAAATATTCAAGCAACTATTAATAATATAAAAGAGATCATTCGGAAAGAATGCACTTTAAAACTTCCAGCGAACGCACCTCACCAAATATTTCTGAGCAAACTTACTGGTAGAAAATTAAAATATTCAAGGCCTAAAATTTTTACATTGAATTACGATTTATTGTTTGAGCAAGCGGCTTCTACTGGTGGATATGTTGTTATAGATGGGTTTTCATTTAGCTACCCTCGTCAATTTAATGGGATCAATTTTGACTTTGATATAGTTTCCAGAAAAGAAAATCGTGCTCTGTCTGAAGAAAATTTTGTACCCAAAGTGTTTCAATTATATAAGCCACATGGGTCTCTTGATTGGGAAAAAATCATTGATGGGAAAACAGAAAAATTCATTAAGAATGCTTCGACTAAAAATCCACTGATGATTTACCCCAGCAATGCAAAGTATGAAGTGTCTTATGAACAGCCCTATTTTGAAATGTTATCTAGGTTTCAACAAGAAATGAGAGCCCAAAACACCATACTAATTTCTATTGGATTTAGCTTTTATGATAAGCATATTAAAGCAATGGTAGACGAAGCACTGAATGTTAATCCAAGTATTACACTTATTATTGTTTCTCCTGATGTTAAGCAAGAGTCAACATTCCTTGATTATAAAAGCAGATCTGAAAGAATGGGAAATGTGATTTTAATAAATGAAACATTTTCTGATTTTTCGCTGTATTATCCTGAATCGGATATATATTCTTATCAAGATGAGGCAGAAACAAATGAATCCATTTAACGCAAATTATTTTGTTGGATATGTTAACCATGTAAGTCCACAATATGTTAAAGTTCATTTTCCTTCCTCTACTTTACTTAATAAACATATCTTCTCAGGCGAAGAATTTAATGGAGGCTTAATTGGAAATTTTGTTACTATTGAGGGTGAGAACCTAGGCTTTATAGGAAGAATAGCTGAGTTAGATTTACCTGAAAAAGAGCGACTTTCCTTAAGTGAAAAAGCTTTTCAAAGTTCCGACTTCCATCCCACTGCAAAAGTTGAAATATTGTTATCTTTTGATTATTTTGATAGTAGTAATGCTCAGAAGACATTAAGCTCTTTTCCTAACATAGGTTCAAAGGTTTATATATGTCCGAGTAAGTTCATTCAAAAATACGTAATCAATTTTGGAGAAAAAGATAAACAAAACGGTTTATTAATTAATTTAGGTCATTTAACGTCTAATAAAGATACACAGGTTAAGATCAGTCAACAAGCCATGTTTAGTCGCCATTGTGCAATTGTAGGAACTACAGGTGGTGGTAAAAGTTGGACAGTAGCAAAGTTAATTGAAGGTATGATCAAAAATCATACAAAAACTATTTTGATAGATCCAACTGGGGAGTATTCTACACTTACCCAATCATCTAATACAGACACTGAGTCTGCCGTATTGGGAAGTGAAGCGTCGTTTTCATATCACAAGTTGACAACGGAAGACTTGTTCTTTTTGGTTAAACCATCAGGGCGGATACAAGCTCCAAAATTGCAGGAGGCAATTCGTTCTTTAAAGTGCGTTCAGTCGAATATTAAAAACATATCATATTTCAGTGATTTTGTAACAGAGCGAGGCAACCTTAAAAAGGATGGAATGGATGTCATTAAATTTGAGAGATTTTGTTATGAACATCCAGAGTTAGATGATAATCATTTGAATTTTGATATTAAGGCTTTAGAACGCCAGATAACCTATGAATGTGTATATAATAATGGAACTACATATGGGAATCAGAGCCCCAATGATTTATCTTATTGTGTTAGTCTTATTACACGAATTGGAAATATGCGAAAAACAAAAATTCTTCAATCTGTGCTTGGACTAGACAAAGATCAAGAAAGAAATGATTTGACAAAAATCATTGATGATTTTTTAATGCCGACTCAAAAAGATAAATTACTGTTGCGAATTGGCTTTGAAAAAATAGGTTTTGAATATCAGGCAAGGGAAATCGTTGCTAATGCGATAGGGACTTATCTATTGGATAAGTCTCGAAAGAATGAATTTCGTCATTTCCCAATTGTTCTTATTTTGGATGAAGCACATCAATTTTTGAATAATAAGGTTGTCGATGAATATTTTGAAACCTCAACGCTGTCAGCGTTTGATCAGATTGCCAAAGAATGCCGAAAATATGGATTGTTTCTTTGCATTGCCACCCAAATGCCTAAGGATATTCCAATCGGTACCCTTAGTCAAATGGGAACGTTTATAGTTCATAGATTGATTAATTATAATGATAAAGAGGCCATTAAACAGGCATGTTCGTCGGCAGATCTAGATCTCTTGTCGTTTTTACCAATGCTTGGCTCCGGAGAAGCGATTCTTACTGGCGTTGATTTTCCTATGCCACTAATTCTAAAAATTGATGAGCCGGAAATTCCACCAGATTCTAAAACTCCTGTTTTTTCAAATATACGATCATATAAAGAAATGTCTGGGAAAGTATTGTAGCTTATAATTGGCATAATTAAAAAGCGGGGCATTTTATTGCCTCGCTTTTGTAAAATCAAAAACTATTCTACATCTTTTTCGGTTCTTGGCCTAAATTCAATTTTTAGTTTTTGAGCAAGGTAGTCCTTAAGTACAAATACTTCAATGATATGTGTTCCACGTATAGGATCTAAATAATATCTGGTGTAATCTATACTTGATTCGGGAGGGACAATTCGCATTGTTCTACTTTCATTATTTAAGTCAATTATGTCTTCCCCATGTTTAATTTTGGTATCCCAGCATACTATTGAAAACGTATTTTCAAAAGTATGATTGTAATCTTTCGCTAAAAATTCTTTAAACTCCACATAATACAATTTGGAATTTTTAATTGGAATCTTATCTTTGGACTTTGCAATAACATCAATGCCTTCATGGGTATTGTAGTCTATTACAGTGAATGGAAAAAGATCTTTATTAAGCGTTTGTAGTTGCATAAAGAGTGCAAATACGGCACTTTCGCTATTGGGTTCAACAAGTAATGTTTCTTTATATCTTGCCACATTAGCGCTATTAGCTTTTTTCACCCGGGTCACATAATCCTTTTGTTCTTTTTTCATTGTCCTGTGGGCGTCTGCCTCATCTTGAAGCCATATCAAATTAGCCCAATCCTCACTGTCGGTGATTTCCTCATAAAGCTTTGAAACTACTTTTTGTAAATCATCGATTACTTCTGATGGTGTATTAGCTACAGAGCCTCTATTAGCTGTTAAATTAAAATCCTGGCAATTTATAAAAGCATGAAATCTCGTAAATTCTGATCCTTTTTCAGAGATCCAATCGTTTTGTCTTTGAACAGGAATATAGTCTTTGCAAAGCCATAATCCATAACGGTCTTGAATCGTATAGGCACCATCTGGATGTCTGTAACCTGGTCGCCTTAACATTTCATTATAATCATATTTCACGTATTTTCCTTCAACACTGAATACTGCTTGATAAGATATATAGTTAATTAACTTGAAAAACAGTCTGGAGAGCATCACTGAATGAATTAAAATTCGGAAGAATTTTGCGAAGCTTACGTTTCAGCCAAGCCCACCTTTTCTCAATAGGGTTAAAGTCAGGTGAATACGGGGGCAAAAATAAAACCTCGCAATGATAGCTGCTTGCCAAGTTTGCCAAAATAGATTTTTTGTGGAACGTCGCATTATCAAGAACGATGGTTGAGCCAGTCTTAACTTCTTTCAGCAGGCAGTTTTCAAACCAAAATTCAAATAACATACTGTCTGTGGTTCCAGTATATTCAAGCGGAGCAACCCATTTGCCTTGACATATACCAGCGACAATATTTGTACGTTTGAATTTTCGTCCGCTAATTTTGGCAATAACTTTTTGTCCTCGAGGTGCTCTTGCATATTCTCGGTAAAGGCACTGGTCGATGCCCGTTTCATCAACAAAAACTAAGCTTTCCGGAGACACTGTTTCCAACTTTTCCACAAACTTCTGTCGAGAACTTTCGCTAATTTCTTTGTAGAGGGTAGTTTTTTTTACGCGATATTTTTAATCGTCGCAGCGCTTTTAATATGGCAACATCTGAGCAGCTAAATTCTTCTGCTATTTCTTTTAAATAGGCATCGGGATGCTGTTTCAGATATTCTTTAAGCCTTACAGGTTCAATTTTACGCCAAGTTTCCCTGCGCTTCTTTGACTCTAAATTGCCGGTTTCTTTCAGCTGCGATTTCCACTTTTGCAATGTGAAGTGGCTTACTTTGAAAACTTCGGCTGTTTCTTTTTTACTGTGTCCGTCGTTCCAATACTCGATTGCTCGAATACGGTATTTTATATCATAACTCATATTTTTATTATAACACATGGTAAGCAATATTATAAGTTAATTTACTATAAAAGGAAAGTTTGGCAATGTACCCTTCTTAATATATTTTTTGCAATAATAATGCGGAGCATCGGTAAAATATTCATCAAACAGCTTATTGAAGTTTTTACTATCACCCGGAAAGTAATGCCCAAATGTAATTTCTTCTGGATCATCACGGTCTAAACCTTTAAGAATAAGCTTAACATCGTTATGTGTAGAAATTCCAAATTCTTTTTCTATCGATCCCATTTTTGTAAACCACATAATATGATCTTTAAGCATGCTGTGCGAAAATTGATCGCAACGATTATTGTTATAGCCCAGTATAACGATTTTAGTTCCATTTCCGTATGTAGCTTTTTTTGAAAACACCTTCACTATGGGAATAGTACCATCATGTAAGCTCTTTAAAGGTTGATCAAGAGTCGCAGTGTATTCTATTCCATCTTTTACTGTGGTAACAGATATGCCCGCGCTATTAAAATACACTTTCGTTCCATGGCCTTTTTCACCAATAGCAGCAGAATTATCTCTATTCATGGAGTTCCCTAAATCAAAAAATGATTGCAAACCATTTTGATTCATTCCAACACCATTATCAGAAATTTCAATTTTCAAAACATTTTCGCCATATAATTTTACAGCATTGAAAATAAGTTTGATTTCTGTCGCATTAGCATCAAAAGCGTTACTTATTGCCTCTCTGACAAGATCTAGCGGATTAGAAAAGTCTTTTGATATTTCAATAAATTCCCTAGCCGCGTCTACTTTCGGTGTTATTGTAAACTCATTCATTTTTAATCACTCCAAATTAATTATAGTAAAGAAAACATATTATTTATCACTTACATAATCGGCTTTGAACAGACAGATAAATCGTTCATTAAGCTCTACTTTTTTTACATCATATCCAGCATTGTAAATCACATTTGACATTGGCCGATTAAATGCCGGATACCAATATGCCGCATACTTATAGGCCGATTTGCAGAGCTTTTTCCCGATGATCTTTTCGACCTCTGCAAAGGTAAGAGAAATGGATGGCCCCTTCTGCTTCTGCAAATATTGGCCTAGTGCTGCGAATGAAGTGCTTTTTGCAACATAGCGTTCCGCCGGTATTTCATCTTTGGTACATTCGCTTTTTGTTTCAGACGGTTCTACCATGCCGATGAAGTTAAAATAGATATCCACCTGCTGGGAGAATGTATATCGCGGGCCCTTTTGCCGCTGATGAACGACAACCTTTTCCACAAGCTCATTGAGCATGGGTGTTGTCAGCTCGGTAAAATCGGTATATTTATCAATCAGTGTGAGAAACTTGTCCGCTTTCACGCTCTGCTTATCAAAGCAATCTAATTTCGCCTGAATTTCAGCGACGGATTTCTCTAAATCAGTTTGTTCCTGCTCATATTCGCCGGAGAGCTTTTCAAAGCGCTTGTCCGTGATTTTTCCGCTGACGTTATCCTCATAGATTGAGCGGATCAAGGTGTCCAGTTCGGTGGCCCTCTTTTTGCTTTTCTCCAATTGCTTCCGGCAAGTTTTGGCTTCTTTGTCCTGCTGGATTGAGGAAGATTCCATCATGCGGCGGACAAATTCATCCCTGTTTCCCTTGGCAAAGCGGCTGATTTTTTTCAGCGCGTCGAGAATCAGTTTTTCCACCACGTCGGCACGGATATAGTGCATTGTGCAGTCTGCCGTGTGTTTGCGATAGTTGGAACAAATGTAATTATTCCGAGGAAGGCCGTGAGCGCCTTTGCCGCGCTCGTTATACATTTTCGCGCCGCAGTCCGCGCAGAACAGAAGTCCAGTCAACGGATTGGGAGTTCCCAGACTGTCCGGGCGGCGTACAGTTTTGCGAAGGCGCTGAGCGGTATGCCATGTTTCCTCGTCGATAATCGGCTCGTGCGTATGTTCAAAGATTGCCCATTTGTCTTTCGGCGCGGGCCTCCGGTTTTTATCCTTATACGACTTTTTGTAAGTCTTGAAATTGACGGTGCAGCCCATGTATTCCATCCGGCTGAGAATGTATTCAACCGTGTTTCCCCACCAGCGGTACGGGTCGGCAAACACCTTGTTTTTGTTGTTCCCGACGCCTTTCTGCGCCAGATAATAGGAAGGGCAAAGCACTTTTTCCGATTGCAGGATTCCGGCAATCTGGTATGGGCCTTTGCCCTCAATCGTCATTTGAAAAATTCGCCGGACAACGCTGGCGGCTTCTTCATCAATAATCCATTGATATTTATTATCCGGGTCTTTGAGATATCCGTAAACGGGATGGCTGGAAGTGTGTTTCCCTTCCAGCCCTTTGGCCCGGTAGACAGCTGCGACTTTTCGGCTTGTATCGCGGGCATACCACTCGTTCATGATATTTAAAAATGGAGTGAAATCATTGTCGCCCTGCTTGTTGCTGTCTATACCGTTATTGACAGCGATGAACCTCACATTGCGCTCACGGAACATCACTTCCGTATAGAAGCCCACTTTAAGATAATTGCGCCCGATACGCGACATATCTTTGACGATGATCGTGCCGACGTGATTCTGCTCGACTTCCGCGATCATGCGCTGGAAATCCGGCCTTTGAAAATTCGTCCCAGAAAAACCGTCGTCCACAAAATACTGAATATTCAGGAAACCGTTTTGCTTCGCGTAAGTAGAAAGAATTTTTTTCTGGTTGATGATGCTGTTGCTGTCGCCCTGCAATTCATCGTCGCGGCTGAGCCTGCAATAGAGGGCGGTAATCAAAGACGTTTTTGACTGTCCAAACATGGATTTTCTCCTTTCAGACAGTCAACACATTTATGGTGATTCCATTATACCGCAATTCCATAAATTATGAAACTGTCGAATTAAAAAAGTTATTGTTTTCCGGTGTCGTTTTTAATGAGCCGGAAGATTTTATCGTTCAGGGTTTCTTTGCTTGTCTTGCTGAAATGAATGGATACCTCATAGGTGGTGGAGCCTATGGCCTCGGTAAATTTGACCGGCTGCTGCTGTTCCTGCTTTTGCTCCATCGGCAACTCCTTTCCCAAATGAGAACTTTCAGTTACTTATGATTTCGTTTTGCTCGCTTGGAATAGTAACGAGGGCAGTCCATCACGACGGCCCGGAAACTCTGCTTGCAGCCGTGGACGCATTTTCGGCAAAGTGAGTTGTATGTCATACGGTTTCGGTGATTTAAGAAAAGCTGCCATTCCAGCTTGCGTTTCTTGCTCATTCTCGGCATGAAAACTGCTCCTTTCGCCGTCGTGGATGGATAGATGGATTTCCTGTAGTTTCCCGGTATCATTTTCGGGGGAAAACGGCCTTGTAAGCTTTTTCTGTGTGAGGGAGAATATCCGGGTAAGGATAGAACACGCGGACGGAAAACGCCTTGTTTCGGTATTATTTCGCCGCTGATTTTATCGCTCATGATTGCGTCCCCGATCTCTGCCACGCTCCGGCCGGGCAAGCTCGTCGGCAGTCTTGCGGATTTTCTCCATTGCCTGAATATCCGTGCGCATGGCTTTCATCTGCTGGTACCGGGAGATGTTTTGGGCGGTAAGGCGTTCCGTCTCGGCCTGCCAATGTTTCGGAGCAATCTTTTCGCCGGACACTTTTAACTCATCCAGATACCGCACGGAAGCGTCATATAGGGCAAGTTCCACGCTGTGCGCGTTCTGAAACTTTTCCCACGCTCGCGGTTTCAGGGCGGCAAGCTGCTGACGAACCGGCTTGTTGTCGGCATACTGCTTCCACATTGAAAGCCGCTTGTTCAATTCGTCGATCTGGCGGGCGGTGGCGGCAATCTCGCCGCGCAGAGTGTAATACTCCGTCTGCATGGCAGTCACTTTCGCATAAAGTTCCTGCATGGATGAAATGCCGTTCTCCTGCAAAAAGCTGAATAGGGCAGCGCTCTCTTTGAGGGCTTTAACCTTGCCGTATCGGGTGGTGGGCTGTGTTGCGGCCTGTGCTTGTTGAAGTTGTTCCCAAATGCTTGGTTTTTGCTCCGGTTGTGCCGCCTGCTGTTTCGACCAATTGTAAAGGCGGGTGATACGTGCCTTGATTTCTTTGAGCAGCCGGTTCTGTGCGGCAATTTCCCGATTGACGGTGCCTTTTTCGGTGACAAGTCCCCGGCGTTCCATCTGTGTGGCGGCGACGCCCATGTGGACGGTTGAAATTTTCTGAACGCCCTGCCGGACATAGCTGCGGTGGTCGATTCGCTCCGGTCTGCCGATCTGCTCCAACGCGCGGTTACAAGCGTCGGCCCATGCCGCCCGCCACACCTCGGCCTTACCCGGATCGTTCCAGTCAGTGGTGTTCACCCTATGACTTTTGAAACCGCCGCTGGGGAGTGGAATACGCTGGCCTCGCCCGTCGAGGTCATACTCCTTCCCACACTTCGCGCCCCATTCGCCGCAATCACTCAACGGGCGCAGAGTGAGCATGATATGGGCATGTGGGTTGCCGTCGCCTTTGTCGTGAATCGAAAAGTCCACACACATGCCGGATGCTACAAACGTGTCTTTCACGTATTTTCGGACGAGCCGAATTTGTGATTGCTGGTCAATCTCAGCCGGAAGCGCAACTTCAATTTCACGGGCAAGCTGGGCATTGCGGCTTTTCTCGATTTTCTCCACGCTGTTCCAAAGGATGGAACGGTCTGAAAACTCCGGCGGAACATGGGCTGGAAGAAGAATTTCCGAATGCACCACACCACCTTTTTTCGTATAATCGTGCGTAATTCCGTCCCATTCGTTTGTGAGCCTTTGCCCGCTGCGGTAAGCAGCGGCGGCAACGGCGCTTCGTCCCTGACTGCGTTTAATAATTTTGATACTGCAATGGTAGATGGCCATAGGCAAGAATCCTTTCGCTAATAGATATAACAAAACCTCACGCCGGGTCGGATTCTCCGCAGAGAATTCGATGCGGCATGAGGTTACGCAAAAGGTTTGGGGAGCGCAGCTCCCCATCGCGTCCGTAGGACGCAACGGCCTCGCAGAGCGCACGGCACCCGTCAGGGTGTATAAGTGCGCCCTCCGGGACTGCCGGTTATCCCGTGTCTCCGTTGGAATGCTGAAAAGTCCGCAAAAATGTCTTGATCTGTTCGCCCGACATAGGAATAATTTCGGGGAAGATGCTTTCTAAAATGGCTCCGCGCTCAATGAGGCGGTGCGTTCGCGCTTTGCGCTCCTCGTCGGCTTTTCGGTTAAGTAAAATTTTCTGCCGGTTTTCAAGCTGGCGAATTTTTTCGCGCACGGCTTCCGAATTCTGCAATGACGTCATATCCATTTCAATCACTCCATCCATTTTTTCTTCTCAAAATACCGTCTGAGATTTCGTACACCTTTCCTTACGGAATCGCAAACACCGCTGCTATTCACGCCCTCGGCGCGGGCAATGTCCACTTTCTTCATGCCGAGAATGTAATGCGCATAGACACGCCGCGCCTGAATAGGCGGCAAATGGTCAAGAGCTTCATAAAGCTGTTGCATCGAAACCTTTTGCATGAGGATTTCTTCGGGCGATGGCTCCGTGTGAAGGATGCTGTTTTCAATGCCGTCGTTACAATCCAGAGAGTAATAGGCTTTGTGATACCACGCACGATGATGGTAATTGTCCTCTTGCCTTTTTGCCAATAGAAACGTTTCGGCAACTTCGTCGCTGACCTCGACGAAATGATTTTCTGTAAGGAATGGGTAATACTTGCGCAGATTGATAGTGGGCATACGACTAACCTCCAGACAGCAAGAGGAACAGCGCAGTATAAAACCTCCTGTCCCTCTTGCACATGTAATAGGGCAAATACCCTTCACTTGGTTAGCCCCAAAATCCCGTTTCGCACGGGCTGTTCTTGAAATAATCTCTGCACTTTTTGCGTACCGCCTCAATACTGCTTTGAACAGCAGACTTGGAACAACCACATAGCTTTCCGATTTCCGTGTAGCTCAGCCCATTCAGCGCAAAAAGCAGAAATCGCTTTCGCTGAATTTCCGTGCAGTTTTCCAGTGCATCCATGATTTCTTGCAAAGTTTCTTTTCGGCAGAGCCATTGTTCCGGCGTTTCGGAATAGCATCGCCCCTCACGTGCGACTATGTATTCGTCAAACTCCCGTTTGTCCCAATGGCGGCGCTTTTCGTGGGACAGGTTCTCACCCTTATGTCTTGCACGGTCAAGAAATTCACCAACTTCGGCGGACACTTCTATCGATACGGTCTGCCCGTGGATTTTGATATGTACTTCCATGAATTCTTCTGTCCTTTCTGAAAGATTTGAAATTTCAGAAAGGACAGGTGGTGAGCGGCAGTGTGGCTTAACGTCAGACCAATTTGACCTGATGTTCGGCAGAGGCTTTTCCTGCGAAATGCCGATTGAAAATGGACGTAAAAAAACACCTATGCAGGGAAGCCCCCGCAAGGTGTTAGGTAGAAAATGGGCGCAGTATTCACCCATAATCTTAATGAGTTTTTTGAAATCACGAAAAATTAGGTTGTCAGCTAAGCTAAGCCGTTATGACAGGGTAACGGCTCCTCCATCGACCGGCGTAGCACACTTGCGCGCATAAAAGGCCCTCCAATCGCATTACTGCCATTGGAAGGCTTTCAAAGCGCGCATTTAATTACCTACCAATGATTTCACACGAACATTGGTAGTGAATAAATCAACTATAAAAATCGACCGATTTTTTCTGCATAAGTATCTGTTTTTAAATACTACTGATTCTCATTATTTAGCGAGTGAACAGCCAATGCAAAACTTGCTATACATAATACGAATAATAATCTTACGGTGGATATTAATTGTGTCCAGTCAATGGAGCTTTTCAATACCAACATTCGCAGACTATCAATAACATGAGTAAACGGATTAATGAATACGGGAATGCGGAACCCATGTGGTATTTGTTCAGATGGCATCAGCGCAGAACTGACAAAGAACAGCGGTAAGGTAATGGTATTCACAAGTGCAATAAATGAATTTTCATCCGGGAGTGTAAGACTGATGGCATAAGACAAAGCTGATACAAAGGCGATGGTTAGGAATAACAGGATAATCATGATCAATACGCCGCTTATTCCGGATGCAATCCTAACCGACATCAAGAGCGAAATTCCTATCAATATTGCAGCCTGAATAAATGACAATACAGCAGCATCTAAAATATGAGCCAATATAATAGAACTTCTCTTGACAGGAGAAATCTTAATTCGATAGTAACTGCCTCCGGTTTTCAGGGAATAATTTGCTATTCCGCTTACGCCGGAGCTGGATAGAACACTCATTACTAGAATTCCGGGAAGAATAAAGGAAGTATAGTTTCCTTCCGCTTTGTTTCCTCCAAATATAGTGCTAAACAGTAACAGCCATATAAGAGGCTGAACCAAAGTCATGATTATTGTCACTGGATTTTGAAAGCGCCATCTAACGCTTCTCCAAAAGAGATTGATGGTCTGCATTTCTCATCGTCCTCCTTTATTTTGAGTAAGAGACAGAAAAACATCATCAAGACTGGGCGTTAGAACTCCGATCGAGAAATATCTTGTTTGTTTATCCATCAGCATTTGATTGAGAATTCGAAAATCTTGCATTGGGTTTTGCGTATTTGCATATAAGGTGTTTTGTTCTTGCCGTATTCCTTTAACAAATTGCAGATCTGAAATCAGCTTCACAATATCTTGACAATTTTCTGAACTATCCAAATCAATCCGAATGACTTTTTGTCCGGTATGCTGACGAAGGTTTTGGGGTGTATCCTGCACTAACTCGTGTCCGTCCTGCATAATGCAGACTGTATCACTTAGCATATCGGCTTCTTCCAAATAATGTGTGGTCAGTAAAATGGTTGTTCCGAAATCGGATTTGATTTTCTTCACAACATCCCACATGGCTTGACGGGACTCGATATCCATCCCTACGGTCGGTTCATCCAGAAACAGGATTTTCGGATAAGACATCATGCTCATAGCAATATCCAAGCGCCGTTTAATTCCACCGGAATATGCAGTTACTTTGTTCTTCTCGTACTCCCTCAAGTCAAATGCGGTAATAAGCGCGTCCATCCGCTTGTTTGCAGTTGGTTTGTCCAACTTGTATAATCGGCCCTGAAACAGCATGTTTTCACGCAAGGACAAATGATTATCGATGGATACATTTTGAGCTACACAGGAAATAAGAGAACGTATCGATTTTTGTTCGGCATATAAATCTTTACCCATAATCAGTATCTTTCCAGATGTAGGCTGTAGAAAAGTAGTCAGAATATTAATTAATGTTGATTTTCCGGCCCCATTGGGCCCCAATAAAGAAAATATCTCTCCTTCTTGAACTTCAATACTCAAATTGGTAAGAGCTTTTCTACCGTTCTGATATACTTTACATAGATTGCTGGCTGAAATTGCGTTCAAATTTGCTCCCTCCTTTTTCTCATGATTCAAGCATACAGTATCACACGGTGCTAGAGTCAATAGATGAAAACAACTTTAGGCAAAAAAATCGCCGCCGGAAACGGCAGCGATTATATACGGAGATGTTATTTGCTTTTTATAGGAAAACACACTTCGGTAACCAGATTGTCCGGATCAGATTCGGTTTCGGGAGAAACATGATAGATATTAAAGATCGGCCCGTTTAATTCATACCCATTCTCCAAAATCCAATTTGCAACTGCTTCATTCGCCTCGCTCAGCTGAATATAACCACCCTTATAAGTCAGTGTGGCGACAGTGATTGAGTCAACTTCCTTAAATCGAACTGCGTCTGTATCACGATATTTTCCAACTACAGCTCGTTGGACTTCCACATCAATTCCCTGATCGACAAATCCTTCACTATGGAAAATAGCGATACTGTAGCATGGAGTGGCAAGTTGTACGGATTGTGCACTAATTTCTTCGGACAGCTTTTTCCACAATATTCCTTCGTGGTCATAAGCGGCAATCGTGCTGCGATAGCTTATTACATTCCTTTTGGGAAGCTCTTTTACTGCAATATTGAATCTGGAAAGCGGAGAACTTTTATCAAGTCCCTTAATTGTTGTTTGAAGTAGTGATAATTGTTTTTGCATCGTTGCGATTTCGTCCTGTTTCTGTGTCGCTTGGAGCACTAGATATCGCTTCAAGCTTTCTTCATCCTCGTATTCCGACAAAATATCCTTGATAACGGACAAACCTAGCCCCATATTTTTCAGTGCCTGTATACGATTGGCAACAGTAAGCTGTTCTTCACTATAGTAACGGTAGCCTGTAAAGTTATCAATATGAGCCGGAATAAGTAATCCGATTTCATCGTAGTGTCGAAGCATGAAGATACTTATCTTTGACAGGGTGGAAAAATCCCCGATTTTGAGCATAAATCTAACCTCCAATACACAGCTTTAGCACTACTTATCATAAACCCTAACACTATGCTAAAGTCAATAGTTTTTGTCTAAAGCAGAGCACATTGCCCCCTTTTTATCGCATCTGTTCAAGCCATTTTACCATAAATGTGCCGACTGTCATGCGTGTTGTATTTGATGTATTTGAAATACATCGCTTACAACATACACCTTTGTGTATATTTTTCTTCTGATTGATGATATTGATTAATGATTTGATAGATGGAATAAACGGAGTATACTAAGGAGGAGACACCTGCTATAAAAATTGCAATCAAAATTTTTCTCTTAAAAATAAGTCTCTACCTTCAATTCTCAAGCTAAAAATCAATTATAAATTAAGAAGCTAATTTTCAAAGTTTAAATTATGTAATAACTACCATACTATATAATTATAACGACCTAGTTATAAATAATCAATTAAAATTTAAATACCCCAGTATTTTACCATATTTTTGTAGCACTTATATAAGATTATTGTACAGTGGTCACAAAAATAATCAATACTAAATTCCCACTTATTATCGATCATTTAAAAAATGAGCAACGGAATGCCTTAATGACTGAATGTACATTGCAAACTATGACAATTACAATTATTCGATATTTATCATTACAGAAAAAAACGGCAGTCAAAATTCGATTTAACATCGACTTTCAACTACCAAATTGCTACAAAATCCATAAATAGCTATATAACCAAGTGATGATAAACTATCAATTAATTATAATATGAAATATTTCTGTCAACAGCACCAGAAACACCGCTAACCTGACCATTACTTGTAAATTGCCATAGATCAGCACTATACCCTGATCCAATATAGGTGCTCTGACCTCGATATCTTGCCAGCCAGATAAGGAACCGCGCACTGCTTTTCTGAGATTGCTTAATTTTAGCAAGATCCAGATATTTATTAAAGTACAGCAAGTTCGAGTAAATACCAAGCTGGTTCATGTGATGTCTCAATCTCATCTCGTTTAAAAAGGTAATCGTGTTTGCTGTTAGCGTCGACTTCAAATGTGATCCCGGAATATTATTGGATGTTTCAACATCGATATACAAATACTGAATGTTGACTCCTTTTTTCCTTGCTGCATTAACAGCCGTCGCAAAATTGCTTGCTTCCTTCTTTGCATCTGTGGCTGTTTTTGCCCTGAAAAAATGATATGCACTGACACTTAATCCTGCTTTTTTCGCGGCAACAGCATAGTCGACAAATCGATTATCCTTAAATGTCGTTCCTTCGCTTGCTTTCAGGATAACGAACATATTGCCAGCACGTTTAACCGCGTTAAAATCCACACGTTCTTGATGATGAGAAACATCGATGCCAAATTTTCCATTTTTTCCAACAGGCGGATTAAAGCGTCCCAAACTGGTTGTCAGATCACTTTTATTCACGTATCCTGTTGTCCCACCATACTGAATTTTACGCCAGTCTCCACTATTACCCGTCACACTTACCTTGGTTCGTTCACGCAACGTGCGAATAACCGCTGACTTAGTACTTGGTGTTTTATAAACTTTCAGGTTGTCATAACCAATATAAACATAGTATTTTTTGAAAGATTGAACCTTGCGAGACGCTTTGGGCTTCGGTGGAGTCCCTTTTTTTACATACTTGGCTGATACATAACCTGACGCACTACCATATTTAATTTTATACCAGCTACCACTTTTCCCGTAAACTGTTATCTTATTATTCTTATGAAGTGTGCGAACTTTCTTATTCTTTGTGCTCGGGCCTGAGCGCATATTCAACGCTGTGGCAGTCACATATGCAGTGTAGGATTTAAACTTTGGCTTTGGTTTCGGCTTTGATTTTGACGTACTGCTCTTTTTTATATATTTGCCGGAAACATAACCCGTTTTGCCGCCATACTTAATCTTATACCAGCTACCACTTTTCCCGTAAACTGTTACCTTATTATTCTTGTGAAGTATGCGAACTTTCTTATTCTTTGTGCTCGGACCTGAGCGCATATTCAACGCTGTGGCAGTCACATATGCAGTGTAGGATTTAAACTTTGGCTTTGATTTCGGCTTTGATTTTGACGTACTGCTCTTTTTTATATATTTACCGGAAACATAGCCCGTTTTGCCGCCGTACTTAATTCTGTACCAACTACCGCTTTTCCCGACAACAGACACCTTGTAATTCTTATAAAGATATCTAATATGTCGATATTTGGTGCCTGGTCCAGAACGCATATGTAAGGAAGAAGCTGTCACATGTGCAGTGTACGAGGAAAAAGCCTCTGCAATTCTAACAACGGGACTACCAAATGATCCAATCAAAATGGACATAGCAAACAGGATCACCGTCAAATTTTTTAAAAACTTATTCAATTTTCACTCTCCCCTCAGAACAAAAACTATTTGTTTAACCTCCTTGGCAAAATACATCGCTATAATTATAGCATTATTACTTCTCTCACTATATATATCGGAATTCTGTTTTTGAATTTCAAGAAGCAAGTTTTAATTTAGCATGCCTTTAAAAACAAATTGATTGTTGAGGATTTGGATGTATTTCATATAAACCGCTTACTACATCACACCGTCTTCATTAGTAATAGATTTGATGTTAATCACTTACGTGAATGTCACAGTGATTACCGCCAATGGAATGTACATGAGATCAGCAGATGTATATGTTCTTTCCCTATGATTCCTCGAAGAATAGTAATCACTCGCGTCTTACACAACCTTGCCAGATCAGTCTCGCAACCAAACAGCGATTTCACCCCACAGCCACCTGCTGATATCGATATTGAGTCACACATACCATATGATACTTGTTACCATAGATCGCATGGTCGCTTTTTTGATAACCGTCCCTATTTTTCACCATTGGCAGAAGAAAGACACGAAGAGGGATGGCTAAAAGTGGATATCGTCAAAAAATGGTGGGTTTAGTCCGCACTTTTGTAAACTAAATCTGCAGTAACCAAAATCCTTGAGTTTCACCTTGAATTTTTTCAATTCTAAATGATACACTTATGATTTATTCTGCAATAATCAATTTCAAATTTTATAATAAGATATCTCATACGAGAAAAGTTATTTTTTCATAAGCGACGACTTATAGAAATTTTTTAGTGAACACAGTACTCAAATTAAATGTTACTATTTTCAAACTTATTTTTCGTTTATCTTTTTAAATGTTCTTCTAAAGCCCGTTTCCACCCTCTTACATCTTTAAACCTATTCAACCTCAATGCCAGATGTTCAAACTCTGAATTCTTCGGCCGCTTTGCGGGTCGTGGGAACTCTTCCGTTGTACATGGGTTCACTCGTACATCAATCCCTTTAATCTCAAAAATTGCTTTCGCAAATTCATACCACGTACAGCTTCCCGAATTTGATAAGTGGTACACGCCATATCTATCCGTTTGAAAGAGTTCAATAATCTTCTCAGCCAAATCCCTGGTGTACGTGGGACAGCCTTTTTGATCATACACAACCCTGATCTGATCATGGGTTTCGGCCAGTTTCAGCATCGTTTTCACAAAATTGCCACCATACTGACCATATACCCAGGATGTGCGTGCAATGAAAAATTTTGAATGAAAATCGCGGACAAATTGCTCACCGGCGTATTTGGATTGACCATAAACACCAAGCGGAGACGGAAAATCAAATTCTGAGTAAGCGCCCTCTTTTTCACCATTGAACACATAGTCGGTACTGACATAAACGAGTTTTGCGCCGATCTCCTCTGCAGCAATGGCAACATTGCGTGTTCCGTAAGCATTCACCAGAAAAGCATTGTCCCGATCCGTTTCCGCCTGATCAACGGCGGTGTAGGCCGCCGTGTGGCAGACGACATCAGGTCTGATTGTGCCAAAGACTTGACGAACGTGATCCAGATCTGTAATATCCAAGTCTTGGTGACCAAGACTGTATGTTTCAAATCCTTTATCCTGAAGCATGAGGCTCAGTTCTGTGCCAAGCTGACCGTGTCCACCTGTAACCAGTACCTTACTTGACATAACTTTTCGCTCCATACTGTTTCCTATAGTAATCCATGTATTCACCGGACTTAATTTTACGCCACCATTCTTCATGATCCAAGTACCACTGAATCGTTTCCTTAATCCCGGAATCGAAATTGTACTGTGGCTTCCATTCAAGTTCAGTTTCGATTTTTGTCGGGTCAATCGCATAGCGGCGGTCATGTCCCAGTCGATCCGAAACATGTTTGATTAAGTCGCGTGACTTGCCCAGTGTATCGACAATTAATTCGACAATGTCAATATTGCGTTTTTCATTATGTCCGCCAACGTTATACACTTCTCCGGGCTTGCCTTTATGCAGTACCAGATCGATCGCCGCACAGTGATCCTCAACATACAGCCAGTCACGGATGTTCTTGCCGTCACCATATACGGGAAGTTCTTTTCCTTCCAAAGCATTGGTAACCACAAGAGGAATCAATTTTTCCGGGAAATGATAAGGACCGTAGTTATTCGAGCAACGCGTAATATTCACATTCATGCCAAAGGTCTCATAGTAGGCACGAACGATCAAATCCGCAGATGCCTTGCTTGCCGAATACGGGCTGTTCGGTGCAAGCGGGGTCGTTTCAGTAAAATAGCCATCCGGGCCAAGAGAGCCGTACACCTCATCCGTCGAGATCTGCAGGTACTTATTGATGTGTTTTCCTTTCGCTACATCCAGCAGCGTCTGCGTACCCAGTACGTTGGATTTCACGAAGATATCAGGCTCAGTAATACTGCGGTCGACATGTGATTCTGCAGCAAAGTTCACAATAGTATCAATCGCATACCGATCAACAACATATTCGACCAGTTCACGATTGCAGATATTCCCACGCACAAAGTAGTAATTTGGGTGATCTTCAATATCTTTCAGATTCTCCAGATTACCCGCATAGGTCAGCAAATCATAATTGACAACCGTATCTTCTGGATGAAATTTGATCATATGATGAACAAAATTGCTGCCGATAAAACCGGCCCCACCAGTAACAAGCAGTTTCATCAGTCTTCAGCTCCCCACTCAAAGTTGATTTCAGCGTCTTTCAAAAGCGGATGCTTTGTATCCTTTTCTGATAGAATCGGGTTGCTGACCGGCCAGTCAATACCGATAGCCGGATCATTCCAGAGAATGCCCCGATCCTGTTCCGGAGCGTAGAATTCATCCACTTTATAAAAGACATTCACATTCGGTGTTAATGTGCAGAATCCGTGGGCAAAACCCTTAGGAATGAGCAGCTGCCTCCTGTTGTATTCACTCAGAATAAATCCGCCCCATTTGCCGAAGGTCGGGGAACCCTTGCGAATATCGACCACGACATCCAGAATGGCGCCTGTCAAAGCACGCAGCAATTTAGTCTGACATTTCGGATTCAATTGATAGTGCAGCCCGCGAATGATCCCTGGTTCACTCGACAGTGACTGATTGTCTTGAATGAATTTCGTATGTATGCCCTGTTCAGCTAATTCTTCTGCATTGTAGCTTTCCATGAAATAACCACGATTGTCTCCAAATGATTTGGGCTCAATGATTTTGACACCCCTTAAAAAAGTATCTGTAACCGTTATTTTTGGCATTATCTACACCCACCTATACCTTTCTTCATCAATGATCTTTTATTAATCTAAGCAAATACTGGCCATAGCCGTTTTTCTTTAATGGCTGAGCCAACTCGTGCAGTTTTTCTGCATCAATATAACCCTTTCGATAAGCGATTTCTTCAAGACAGGCGACTTTCAGACTCTGTCGTTTTTCCACGGTCTGAATAAACAGCGAAGCATCAAGCAACGATTCATGTGTGCCCGTATCCAGCCATGCGAAACCGCGGCCGAGGAGTTCCACGTTCAACATTCCTTGTTTGAGATATACTTCATTGACTGAGGTAATTTCAAGTTCCCCGCGATCTGACGGTTGAATGGTTTTCGCAATATCAACCACCTGATTATCATAGAAGTAGAGACCTGTTACTGCATAGGTTGATTTAGGTACTTTAGGTTTTTCTTCAATTGAAGTCACCTTGCCTGATTCGTCAAATGCAACAACGCCAAAGCGTTCCGGATCCTTAACATTATAGCCAAACACCGTTGCACCTGCCTTTTGGGTAGCTGCTTTTTCCAAAATATTGGTGAAACCGTGACCATAGAATATATTATCACCAAGAATTAATGCTACCTGATCATCACCAATAAAATCTTCTCCAATAATAAAGGCCTGGGCTAGTCCGTCTGGATTAGGCTGCACCTTATATTCAAGATGAATTCCCCAGTCTGAACCGTCGCCAAGCAGTTCCTGAAATCGCGGTGTATCCTTTGGAGTAGAAATAATAAGAATATCTCTTATACCCGCGAGCATAAGCACCGATAACGGATAATAGATCATTGGCTTGTCATAAATCGGTACTAATTGTTTTGAGATTGATCTTGTGACCGGATAGAGGCGTGTTCCGCTCCCACCGGCTAGAATGATGCCTTTCAAAGTAGCATCTCCTTTTTAAAATAATTTGCTTTTTTTTAGTGCTATTAAAAGCAAACTATTTTTTGAATATATGGTATTTTCCCAATAATAAAGACGAGAATGTATGCTACTACAAATAAAAATATATCATATATTAACAATCCAAGAAGTGGGGTTACGGTATATTTAAAAAAATTAAAGATAATGCTACCCCTAAAGATATCTACTAACATAAAATGAATTAAGTAGATTCCAAAAGTTTTTTTGCTAATGTCTATCAATATATTATTAAATTTAGAATTTGATGAGACTCTATAAAACATCAAGAATTGATGTTTTATTAAAATATAAAGAGCCGCTGACATCATAACGACAGGAAAAACGATGTTATTATCTAAAATATAAGAAGCTTTGTGATTTAATATGCTAAAGTGATAAGTTATTGCAACCATTGATGTCACACCAATCAAAAATGCAAACCATGAACTAATAATAATTTTTCTATTGATTTCAATATTATCTAAAAAGTATCCCAAAACTAAGTAACCTACATAACCATAAAATAAAGGTATATTAAAGTAAGGACTATACTGTATATCTCTAAACACCCTCAGAAAAGGGAGCAAACATGAATAAATTAACCATATAACGAGATACATATAAAAGTCTGCATTCTTAAATCTATTTATCATCTTTTGAGTAAAGGGGATCATTATATATAATCCCACTAACATGTAAAGATACCAAAGATGTGTGGCAACAGGCTGCTTAATAACATCTTTAATGAAAGGTATAAAGTCATTAATTCCGATAAAAGATCGATAATAAAATATTCTATAAATTATACTCCAGATGATGATTATAAAAATTGTTTTGTAAATTTTTCTTAGAATTTTTTTATAATTTTGTATTTTACCTAATGTTAGTGCTCCGGTAATCATGATAAAGAGAGGTACACCAACTTTTGCGGTAAAATATATCCCTGCAGATGCACTCCAAGTATAAATACTTAGTTCATTAAATCGTGAAAATAGCCAATTAGTATGATTAATTACTACAAAATAAATAGCTATAATTCGAATGAAATCAATATATAATTTTCTTTCTTTCATTGAAACCTCCACTCATTTAAATGATCTTTATCACTATAAACGTTTGGTTAATCTCCCGCCATGGAAGCTAACTTGCTATTGCAAAAACATTTTGTTATAAATTTTTTTATAATACTTAACTTATC
>NZ_JAMAST010000028.1 GCF_023336505.1 Sporolactobacillus mangiferae
AACATAAATTACTGGTAAAATTATCCTTTGAATTGATGTTAGTTCTATTCACATCTAATTAGGAGGTTTTATCAATGATTCGTAACATGTACATCATTCAGTATCTCGCTCAGTCTACCGCATGGTATTTATGCGAAACGGTGCAAATTCAGTCAGCGCATTCAAAATATCGGAGAGGAGAGATCATTGAAGATAATGACCAGAGATATCTAGTCATTGAGGATTTTGGACGGTTAAGAGTTAAGCGCTTTACTTGCGAAATAAATCCATTTGTTCCTTTGAGTGATCAATTTCCAAACCAGTAAAAAAAGAGGTATGATCATTTGTTAATAGCGACATTTGTGATATATTAGTCCTAGAATAAAAATAACATTACTCTATTCGCCACCCATGCTGAGCATGGGATTTTTTTTTATACGAAAAGAGAGCTGTGATGATGGCTCTCTGCAGTGAATTTAACTACCTTTTTTCTGGCAGAAAAACTATATTTATGGTCACAATAAGTGCCGCCAGATTAGTCTCATTCAAAGTTAATCTTCATTTTTTTTAAGATAAAATTCATTCAAACAAAAAGCTGTAACGAAAGCTAATACAATGATAAATGTGGCAATGACCGCTCTGTATGTGATATTGGTGATGAAATAACTCATATAAAGAGTTATTAAAAACCCCCAAAAAATCAGATTGTGCCATCTAGATGCTCTTATTTCGATAATGTCCCCGTCTGTTACTTCTATTCTGTTACTTCTTGATGGAAACTTTACAACTTTTAATTGTGCTGTTTTATCAGGGAGCTTAACTTCTATTTGTTCATCGCTTTTAATCTTACCAACTTTTTTATCGTTAATTTTTATTGCCATAGGAATAAAGTATGCCCACGGCCCTGTATTACGCTTAATTGTTACCGGCATTTTATCACTCCTCATTTTGGTAACAATTTAACTGTTAAGTGAACAGTCACATTCTTTATATTTGCGAATTTTGAACACTTTTTCTATAGTTCTCCATAGAGTGGCCTCAATGTTTCATGCGATCATTGGCAACGTGAAAGTAAATTTCTTCACTTGATGAATAACAAGAATGATTTATAAACGAAGAGACCAATATTACCAAGAGATAAATTCCCCAGCAAAATAATCCGGATTAGTAGTATTGATCCGAGTCACTAAACAATCTTCTCATTATAATTAACTAGGTAGGATAGAAGTTATTTAAATTAAAAACAAAGTGCCTTCTTTAATTTTTGACTAATGAGACACCCCTTCTAATCTTTAATAAGTATACTTTTTACCTGGAGGTGGATATTTAATTTTATTTGTTTCCGATTCAGACAGTTGTGACCCCCCCCATTCTTTTTTTAATATATACTTATGTGCCACTTCCTCGGGTATAAACATGATTTTCTTTGCCTCTGATTTATAAATATATTCGTAAGCAATATTTTCCTTTTCACCTTTAACATATATAAATCGATGATACTGGTTATCATCGCCGTAGAAAAAATCTGATACCACTATATCTTTTTGGTCTATTCCTTGTTTTAAAATATACCGATTGATAGCTTTTAAGGCTGTCTCACGATTATGCTGTCTATTAAGTTGGTATTGATGAAAGGCAAGTAATGTGCCGAGCACAAAAACAACAACTACAAACGCTATAACACTCACTTTGCTATATTTACTCAAAAAAAACCTCCTCATATCCATATTTAATATTCTTTTATTTTACCTGGATGATAAACCTAAGATCCAACGTACCCCGATTTCGGTATAATCTCAGCCACCACACCGAAGATCATGTCGACCAAAAAAGGCGCTTCAAAATGACCTAAAACGCAGCCGGAAAACACCCAGCTTTTAGCCAGCAAAGTTATAAAATTCTATAAAATAAAAATCCCCGAAAACCGCATCAGACCAACGATTTCGAGGATTCATAAAAAACTATAAAATGCTCCGAATGGAGACGGTGGGAGTCGAACCCACGTCCAGAAACATCGTAATTTAAGTTTCTACGAGCGTAGTCGGCAGATTAGCGATTCACCTCTGCGTCTGCCCACCGACAGGCGTTCGCGAGGCTATCCCGATTGTGCTCTTCCCTGGCCTTCAGGATGCAGGCGTCCGGCGTATCCCACTAGAGTGAGTCCCTGATCCTACCACATGGGCGATGGAGGGAGGGACCGCTAAAGCTGATTAGGCAGCTAAAGCGAGGTTGTTATTCGTTTTGCCAGTTATGGCTTTGGCGTTTTAACGAGGCCGGCCCCCTCGGCTCGCCGCTTAAACCCGACCTGTCCCTGTCGAATCCGTAACGTCCCCGTTACATGTAACAACGGGACTTGCGGTAAAAAATGATCCATAACTGTAACTGTGATTAACACAGTAAGGCAAGTATAGCAAATTCAAACAACCATTTCAACTTACATTTTCTGGTGTGCGCGTAATGCACGCGCCATTTCACGTTTCGCGGTCTGCTGTTTCATTGACTCACGTTTGTCATACATCTTCTTGCCCCTGCCAAGACCAATCAGCACTTTGGCAAATCCATTCTTAATATAGACTTTCAGCGGAACCAGCGCATAGCCTGTTTTACCTGCTTCCGCTCCAAGCTTGCTGATTTCTTTCTGATGCATCAACAGCTTTCGTGTCCGCAGCGGATCGTGGTTATAGCGGTTGCCTTGTTCATACTGGCTGATATGCATATTATAAACAAACGCTTCACCGTTTTCGACACGGGCGAATGCGTCCTGAATATTAACCTTGCCGCGACGAATTGATTTGATTTCCGTCCCCTGAAGCACGAGACCGGCCTCTACCGTCTCCTCAATAAAGTAATCATGATGCGCCTTGCGATTCTGAGCAAGTACGCGGCTCTCGCCTTTTCCCATCGTCAAACACCTGCCAGACTTTCATTCATTGTTCCATTATAGGACATTGCAGTACCGCCGGGCAAGCGCTTTATCGGAAGAATGGAGGCGTATTCGTTCCATCTTGCAAATTTTCTGCCCAATCCGAGAGGAGGAGACCAACGGTCAAAATGGCCGCTGTCAGCGTCATGTCACAGCATTTCGGACGCTCCTCATAACCTCATTGGATGATCACAACCATTGAATGGAGGCAGCTGTGAGCAGACCAGTCCCTCAAAATTAACCATTTCTTCATCCATCAAGGCTGCCTGCCTCATCGGACGCACCAAGTGCCTCATAAATGGCCTGCGCAACCCCGTCTTCTTCACAATTTGCTGTAATACGGTCACAGACAGCCTTGATGGCATCATCGGCGTTGCCCATGGCGACTGACAGGCCTGCAACGTCAAACATGGACAGGTCATTGTAATTGTCACCGATCGCCATCACCTCGCTCATTGGAATGCCGAGGTAGTGAGCCAGGTGATCGAGCGCGTTCCCTTTCGATACATTCAGCGGCATGATTTCAAAGTTCCCTGTACCGCTTGAGACGATGCTGTACCTGTGGCCAGCTTCATAGACAGTTCTCGCCCGCTTAAGCTTCCTGTCATCATAGGAGAAAACGATTATTTTTGAGAACTCCGTATCACGTTTTTTAAAGATACTCCAGTCATCGACAAAACGGTAAAAAGTATCGCGTGTCGCGCCCTGAAAGCCCACCGAACGGTCCTCATGTATCTTTAGCTGTCTCAGTTCCTCGCGGAGCCAGTCTGTCCCCTGTGCCGGCACATAGATGTGATGTGCCGAATAGGCACCAAGATAGTATTGCCGATCAGCAAGCGCCTGAATCATCTGAAGCGCTTCGTCACGATTGAGAAAATCTGCGCCAAGTAATTTGCCATCCGATGTATGGATCGTTCCCCCGTTTGTACCGATAAGATGCGTTTCAAGATCGACTTCTTTCATTTTACTCTCAATATCAAAAAACGCGCGTCCGGATGCAATCGCTAAAGCGACTCCTTTTGTGCAGGCATAACGGAGTGCTTTCAGGTTTTCCCAACTGATCCCGCGCCGCCTGTTCAGAAGCGTTCCATCCATATCCATTGCAATGAGTTTAACCATGACAGATCCCCACATTCTTCTATGGTCTGTTTCCGTTCAGCCGCTGATGATCACCTTTTTTCAATCCTGGCCGTTTTCTTTTTCTATCGGTTTTGTTAAAATCTAAGATCGTTTTTGATCGTTTATTATTCTGTGCACTGCAAACCTCAGAGGATCTAAAATCCGCGGAGTCTTACTGGCATGCACAATGAAAACAACATTGAGTTGAAGCAGAACTTTTCTATTCAAAGTATATCAAATGAAAGCACTTAATTCTATGTGTGTTCAAGTTGCACCGGCTTTTTTATTCCCAGATGTTTCATTTTGTTACTTAAAGGGTATTAGTATGTATTAGGGATGCTATTCACTTGCCCTCTTCTTTTGGGGCCACTCAAATGCGATCCGATTAAATCTGTCTATTTTGCACCTCTTCCGCCCACACTATAAGAACGATACGTCGAGACGATTCGACGTTTTCTTAATCTATTCGCCTGCCTGCGTTCACTGATCATCGAATCGTCAGATTATTAAATATGGAAGAAATAACAGGAAAGAACGGTGCTGATACGAACCAGAGCATTTATCTATGTAGGGAGGAATCATAACAAGATGAGTAAAACGATTCTTATTTCCAATCGTCTGCCGGTTACCATTAAAAAGGAAGGCGATAAACCTGTTTTTCAGGAAAGTATTGGCGGACTTGCCACGGGACTAAAGAGCTACCAGCAGAAATCCGGAGCTTTATGGATCGGCTGGAGCGGTGTTGCTGAAGAGTCCCTGTCCGAAAAGGAGCAGCAAGCAATTGACGAAACGCTGCAAAGCGACTATTCCTGCGTTCCGGTCACACTGACAAAAAAGGATATCGATGACTATTACTATGGCTTTTCGAATAAAACCATCTGGCCTCTGTTTCATTATTTCATTAATAAAGTGCATTACAATGCGCGGACATGGGAGGCCTATGAAGAGGTTAACACTAAATTTTTTAAAGTGGCGGACCGGCTGATGGATGACAGAGATACCGTCTGGATACACGATTATCAGCTGATGCTGCTTCCTCAAATGATTCGTGACAAATATCCCAATGCGAAAATCGGCTTCTTTCTCCACATCCCGTTCCCATCCTATGAACTGTTCCGTACGCTGATCTGGCGTGAAGAAATTCTTCGCGGTATGCTCGGCGCTGACTTGATTGGCTTTCACACCTATGATTACGTGCGCCATTTTTTCAGTACATGCACACGTCTGCTGGGAACAAGCCGTAAGATCCACACCGTAAAATATGAAGACCGGCAGATTCATGTAGGTGCTTTTCCAATGGGTATTGACTATAACTTTTTTACTCAGCACATCACTGACGCACCGACCGAAGAATCGTTCAAAAAGATGGCATCGGAAAAAACGATTCTTTCCATCGACCGTCTGGATTATACAAAAGGCATTCCGGAGAAAATCAGATCGTTCAAGCGTTTGCTTGTCAAATATCCACAGTATCGAGGCAAGGTCCGATTTAATCTGATCGTTGCACCTTCACGCGAAAAGGTTGCTTCCTATGAAGAACTGAAGCAGCAGATTTCAGAATTGGTGAGTTCAGTGAATGGCATGTTCGGAACGGTTGACTGGATGCCGATCTGGTTTTACTTTCAATCCTTTTCACAGGAAGAACTGATTTCTTTCTATCGCTATTCAGACGTTCTTCTTGTCACACCGCTCAGAGACGGCATGAATCTGGTCGCCAAGGAATATACTGCTGCGCGAACCGATCTTCAGGGCATGATTGTCATCAGTGAGACAGCTGGTGCTGCAAGTGAATTAGGAGAAGGTGTGATTGTCAATCCCAATGACTATGCGGCTGTTGCCGAAGGAATACGGACAGCTCTGGAAATGCCGACAGACGAAAAGAAAGCGCGTAATAAAATGATGCAGGAGCGGCTGAAGCGTTATAATGTCCATTTCTGGGTCAACACTTTTCTCGGGAGGCTCGAACAATTAACTCAGATAAAGAACGCCGCAGTACCGGTAAGCCTGGACCGCGATCAAACACAACTGATCCGTGCCTATCAACGGGCAAAGAAAAGAATTATCTTTTTGGACTACGACGGCACACTTGTCGGTTTTGCCCGGACACCGGAACTTGCTCATCCGGATCTGAAGCTGAAACAATTGCTTCGTACTCTTTCAGCTTCTCCGAAAAATACGGTCGTTATCGCTTCGGGGCGTGACAAAGAATCACTCACTCAATGGTTCTCAGATTTAAATCTTCACATGGTCTCTTCTCACGGACTTTGGGTGCTTCACCCGGGCCAGAAATGGAAAATGACGATGCAGCTGAATAATGAATGGAAAAAAGCAATCTATCCGATTCTTCAGATGAACACAGATCGCATGCCCGGATCATTTATCGAAGTCAAAGATTATTCACTCGCCTGGCATTACCGTCTCTGCGAACCCGAAGCGATCGATCTTTGGCTGCCAAGCATTAAAGCCAACTTAATGAATATGACCGGATCATTGAACCTTCAGATTCTGCAAGGGAAAAAAGTGCTCGAGGTTAAAGATAATCGAATCAGTAAAGGTTCCGCGGTGCCCATTTTCATGCGGAATCAGAATTACGATTTCATTTTGGGCGTTGGTGATGACCGAACGGATGAAGATTTATTCGCCGCACTCCCTGCCGACGCATTTTCTATTAAGGTCGGCCCGGATGACACACGTGCTGCCTATCGGCTGAAGTCATGGCAGTCTGTACGCGCACTGCTCACACAAATGGCCGAAACCGAAAAAAATGCAGATCCTCAAATTGAATCTGCGCAGTCGCATTTGTAAGGAAACACGCAGAATAGATAAAAGTATGAAAGCCGTTATCGCTGCAAGCAGCAGATAACGGCTTTTTCTTCATCTATCCGAATCGCGTAGAAATGCTGTTTACTTACTGCGATCGACGTTCTTTACATGTGGCGTATTCTTAAATGACCCTGACCCTGACTTGGGGTTACCATTATTTCGTCTTCCGCGGTTGCCACCATGTGAATCATAGTGTTTCCCGCCTTTTTTATCGTCAAAACGTTTTTTGCTGCCATCGCCGGGTCCTGTCTTTCCTTGAATAATGGTTGGACGCGACTTGCGCTGGCGCGGCTTCTGCGGTTTCATGCCGACAACTTCAAAGTCTACAGCATGTTCTTCAAGATTAACATCAAGCACACGCACTTCAATTTCATCGCCGATCCGATACATATGCCCTGTCCGTTCACCCATCAGTGCCATATTTTCTTCACTGTAATGGTAATAGTCATCCGTCAGATAACTGATATGAACAAGGCCTTCAATTGTATTCGGGAGTTCGACAAACAAACCGAAGTTCGTTACCCCGCTGACCACACCGGAGAACGTTTCACCCACTTTGTCCTGCATGAACTCAGCTTTCTTCAGGTCGTCCGTATCACGTTCTGCTTCAACCGCACGCTGCTCACATTCAGATGTATGCTTGGCAATCTCCGGCATCTCTGCTTTCCAGTAGGCCACTGTTTTCGGATCTGTTTTCTTCTCAAACAGATATTTGCGCAGCAGCCGATGCACCGTTAAATCCGGGTAGCGGCGGATCGGAGAGGTAAAATGCGTATAGTATTCGGTAGACAGCCCAAAATGACCCAGACATTTATCATCATATTTGGCCTTAGCCATCGAGCGAAGCATCACGGTGCTGATCACCGCTTCTTCCGGCTGCCCTTTTGCCTTTTCAAGCAGCGACTGCAATGTGCGCGGATGTATATTATCCGGCGACCCATGCAGCACATAACCGAAGTTGACGACAAAATCGAAAAACTTTTCCAGTTTTTCCGCATTCGGTTCTTCATGGACCCGATAAATAAACGGCAGACGCAATTTTTCAACATGCTCGGCAACGGTCTCGTTTGCAGCCAGCATAAAGGATTCAATCAGGCGCTCGGCAATCGTGCGTTCGCGAATCACAACGTCAACTGGTTTGCCCTTTTCATCAACAATGATCTTGGCTTCAGTGAAATCAAAATCAATGGCGCCGCGCTTCTGACGATGTTTTTCCAGAATGCCTGCCAGTTCACCCATGAGATCAAAAAACGGAATCAGATCCTTATAACGTTCCAGAACGTCCTCGTCTTCACGCTGCAGAATTTTGCGGACATTATTATAGGTCATGCGTTCTGTAGAGCGAATCACACTTTGAAAAATGTCATGTCCGACGACATCACCTTCTGGAGTAATCTCCATTTCACAGCTGAGCGTTAACCGATCCACATGCGGATTCAGACTGCAAATTCCGTTCGACAGACGATGCGGAATCATTGGAATGACACGATCCACAAGATAAACACTTGTGCCGCGCTCATAGGCCTCGGCGTCCAAAGCAGATCCTTCTGTTACATAATAGCTGACATCGGCAATATGTACGCCTAATTTATAATTGCCGTTCTCAAGGCGTGAAACGGTGACCGCGTCATCCAGATCCTTGGAGTCTTCGCCGTCAATGGTGACAATCGTTTCGCCGCGCAAATCGCGTCTTCCCTCATAATCCTTTTCAGATAATGTGTCAGGAATCGCTTCGGCTTCCGACATGACTTCCGGCGGATATTCAAGCGGAAGATCATGTTTATAGATAATGGACAAAATATCAACGCCCGGATCGTTCTTATGACCGAGAATCTGGGTAACCATGCCTTCCGCGTTCTTGCGTCCCTCGGGATATTTTGTGATTTCCGCAATGACCTTATGTCCTTCCATAGCGCCGTGCTCCGCATTTTCAGGAATGAAAATGTCACCATTAATACGGTGGTCATCAGGAATGACAAAGCCGAAATGACGACCGGCATTGAAAGTACCGACCACTTTCGTAATCGCACGTTCCAGAATGCGGATCACGGTACCTTCCGGACGTTCTCCCGACGTTTTGTGCGTCACGCGAACCACAACCGTGTCACCGTTCATCGCGCCGGCAAGATCATTCGGTCCGACAAATACATCGTCCAGCTTTTCGTCCTCAGGAATAATAAAAGCAAAGCCCTTTGCGTGTGCCTGAACATGTCCCTTCATCAGGTTCATTTTTTCAGGCAGTCCGTAACGTTCGGAACGTGTGCGAATCACCAGTCCCTGTTCCTCAAGTTCATTCATTACCTTCACAAGATCTGTAAATTTATCCGCTTCATTTGCTTCGAAAACTTCTTCTAATTCCTTTAATGTCATCGGCCGATAAGTTTCTTCTCGCATATAATTCAGGATTTTCTGTATGCGCTCTTCTGCCATGTCGATAACCTCCCTACTCTTAGGAAACAGACCAATCCAGGCTTTCGAGAAACGCATAGATATCCTGGTGCAGCTGCACTTTCTCTGTTCCTAACGTAATCACATGTGTTGAATTTTCATACCATTTCAATTGCTTGTCTGCAGATTGTATCGTATTAAAGAAATACTGCGCACTGCTTGTCTCAATCATTTCGTCTTTACGTGCCTGTACAATAAAGGTGGGGACTGTAATGCTGTGGCAATGGCTCCGTACCTCATCAACCAGTCCGGCCAGCCGTTGCAGCACAGTGGGAGCCCGCTGCTTTAACCCGGTCAGTTCAGCAGCTGTTTCCTCCTCGCTTTTCCCCTGATAACGCTTATAAGTCCGGGCATAATTCGTTATTCCGGCAATCAGCCGTTCCCGAAGAACGGGCTTTGAAGGAGCACACATCGGAACAATGCCCTTCACTGAAAAAGTGTATCCACATTTGAGTGAAAATACCCCACCAAGTGAAAGACCGCAAACCGCGAATTCAGAATGCCCGCTGCTGCGGAGCAAATCAACAGCCGCACAAATGTCCCGCCACCAGTCCTCAGGCCCGACATCCAGCAATTCTTCTGCCGGACCGCCATGGCCCGAATAAACGGGACCGCAGCATGTGTACCCATGCTTATTCAGATAACGGCCGAGCTGGCGAACATCAACCGAATTTCCGGTAAAACCATGAAGGAGCAGCACTGCACGTGCACCGGATTCCAGGAAAAATGGCTTTGGACGTTTTAATTCCACTTCCCCTTCATCCCCCTATTCAAAATTCCGCCTGAATGAAGCAGGCATCTTCTTCCATCATACATTATACGCTATATCTTTAATCAGGTCTAAAGAACTTCCAGAGAATGCATGGACAATCACACTGCCTGAACGGCAGCAGATACTTAGCGAACATGCCAGCCTCTGCATGCGCAGACACATCAGTGGTGCACCCATCGGTAATCATTTTGAAAAAAATTTAGAAAACCTGGCTTTGCCAGGCCTCCTGTGAAGTCCAAGACGCCGTCGCACTTATACTATAATCCGCTGAGCTTTAAACTTTCTTATAGTATAAACGAAAAACCGGAGAATGCTCCGGTTTCACATTTCTGGAAATTATTTAAAGTAGTAGCCAATCAAAAACGCACAGGCAAAAAAGACGAGCGAAAAAAAGATAGTCAGTCTTTTTATCCCGACTTCAATGCCTCTCGCCTTCTGCTTACTGAACAACTGCTCAGCCCCACCGGTAATCGCTTCGGATAATCCGTCCCCCTGGCTTCTTTGGATCAGAACAAGCGCAATCACAATGACAGCCGAAATAATCATAACCGTTAATAAAAATGTATGCATTGACGTGTACTCCAATCTTCGAACCAACGTTCATTCAGTCATTAGTTTTAATGTACCATACCCGCATGGCAAGAGCAACCAGCTAAAAGCGTTCTTTTAACGTCAGATCATTGATTGTCTGCAAACTTTCTTATTTTCCGCCTTCTTCTGCGATCCGCGAACGACGACACCCCCACGCAGATTTCATATAGGAGCAATAGAGGCACGGACATTAACAGATCGGACACGAAATCCGGCGGTGAAAGAATGACACCAATGACGATCAACACAAAATAAGCAATTCGGCGCACTTTCCTCATCCACTGCGGTGTCAGAATGCCAAGATTGGTCAGGAAAACGACCACAACCGGCAATTCGAACACAATGCCGAACGGAAGGACGACATTAACCATAAAACGAAAATACCGTTCTGTCGTAAAAACAACCTGAAACAGACCGTCATTCATTCCGAGAAGCACATGAAGAATGTTCGGAAAAACGACTTCATAACCAAAAATAAGCCCCGACAGAAAAAGCAGAAAAACAGCTGGAATATACGTAAGTGTCGTTCTGCGCTCACGTTCGGTCAATGCCGGTGCGACAAAAAGCCATAGCTGCCATGCCGCGAAAGGCAGCGTAATCGCGATGGCCGCAATACCTGCGATCATAAAGTATACACCGACAATCTCCGTCGGCCCGAGCACGGCAAGCTTATTGACGACCCCAAGATCATGTACAAGCCATAGATAACAGCGTTTTGCAAAAAAAAGCATAAGTGCGCAGCTTGCAACAAAGACGACAAAAACAGCGACGATCCTTTTTCTCAGTTCATTAAAATGCTCTATGAGCGGCAACTGTCTGTCAGCCATTGTTCACCCAGTCCCCTATTTCCTGCGTTCAGTATTTACTTTCTCTGCCTTGGCATTCGTCTGATCAGCATCATCGTTCAGCCCTTGCATCGATTGTTTAAACGCCTTCAGCGTATTACCGAATGCTTTGCCGATTTCAGGAAGCTTGGACGGGCCAAAAATGACCAGAGCAATCACAAGAATCAAGATCAGACCCGGAATACCAATATCTGAACTGAGTATCCCACCCATATCGAACACCTCGAATCATTATGTGACAAACATCACTTTAATTATTCTGATCATCGCATGATTGCCCTCATTCGTCAATCCTTCTGTCCTTCTTTCTCTGCAAACCTCTTTCCAAGCCATTATTGGATCATTCGTAAACCACACAGACTTCTCCACATCTTCCCCCTCCGAATTTTATCCTTTCTTATCACACAAAAAAAACGGAAAAGCTTTCCGCTTTTCCGCAAAATGATTTTATGTGTGTTAACGTTCCATTTCCTGTCCCTTAGCCAGCACACTGTTCCTGAATCCGAAAAGCAGATAAATGACCAGACCGACGGCAAACCAGATTAAGAAACGGAGCCATGTCTGTCCGCTCAGATTCACCATCAGAAATCCACAGGCAAGGACGGAAAGAAACGGAATGACATAGACAAACGGAACTTTAAATTTCCGCTCCACATCCGGGCGCTTTACGCGAAGCACAACGACCCCGATCGATACGACAATGAAAGCAAACAGTGTACCGATATTGACGAGTTCGGCCAGTTCATCAAGAGGAACGAGTGCTGAAAAAACGGTCGCCATCAGCCAGGTCAGAAGAATGCTGAGTACCGGAGTTTTTGTCTTTTTCGTCAGTTTTGCAATCGCTCTTGGCAGCAGACCGTCCCGCCCAATGGCGAAGAACAGGCGTGTCTGTCCGTACATCATGACGAAAAGCACGGTGGTAATGCCGAGAATCGCGCCGAGCGATACAAATCCGGCCACCCAGTCCTGGTGAACGAAGCGTAGCGCAAAGGCAACGGGATCGCCGACATTTAACTTTGTATAGGGCACCATGCCGGTTAATACAATGGAAACAGAAATATAAAGGACCATGCATACACCCAGCGCCGACAGAATTCCAATCGGCATATCACGCTGCGGATTCCGCACTTCCTCCGAAGCTGAGGAAACCGCGTCAAAACCAATATAGGCCAGAAAAGCGGTTGAAGCTCCCTGCACGACGCCGCCGAATCCATAGGGCATAAACGGCGTCCAATTGGACGGTTTCACATAAAAGGCACCGACAACAACGAACAGGAGCACAACACCTATTTTTATCAGCACCATGATGTCGTTAATTCTGCTCGATTCCTTAACCCCGCAAAGAAGCACAGCGGACAGAATAGCAACAATCACTGTTGCCATAACATCCACATAAGTCCCTTTTGCGGGATCAAGTGCAGCACTGATTACGGTTGGCAAATGCAGCCCAAACCCTTTCATCAGCTCCTGAAAATAGGCGGACCATCCGCTGGCAACAACCGAACAGGCAAGGCCGTACTCGAGAATCAGATCCCAGCCGAGAATCCAGGCAACCAGTTCGCCAAACACAGTATAGCTGTACGTATAGGCACTGCCCGATGCCGGAATCATTGATGCAAATTCCGCATAGCACAGTGCGGCAAAAGCACAGGCAATGCCTGAAAGTATAAATGATAAAATAATCGCAGGACCTGAATATTGGGCAGCAACAACACCAGTCATAACAAAAATTCCGGTACCGATCACCGCACCGACACCAAGCATCGTGAGATCGAAGGCACCCAGAGCCTTTTGCAGACCGCTCGAACCACTCGTCTGATGAATTGTGAAATCCATCGTCTTTTTCCTGAATAAGTCTTGTAAACCATTCATCCTGAAAATCTCCTTCTGTGCATCCTTAATAATACAACGTAAATGGCTTTTATTTATCTCTTTTTTCAGAATGTTTTGTTCTGAAATTCTTTCTCTTTTCTCCCATTTAGGTTGTAAAAGATATTTTACATGTTACCTGGTCCTATGTAAAGGTACTAATTTATTTTTTTATGACAACTTATTTAATTCTAAATCTTGAAGCATCCCAAAAAAGAATCACTTTTACTGTTCGGGCGTTCAATCTCAGAACGTATGTATATCTCACAGTCAAATGACTTTACCGGTCATTCAGCATGATTTACCGGTCAACGCGCGTTTTCACAGTTTTCGACCAGAGTCGTTGATCTATTTATTTTGTTGGCATCGGCGCTTCAGTTGCTCGCATGCCGCGGGCGGACAAATTCCTGCGGGGTCTTCCCTGGCTCGCTCCGCTATCATCCGCTGAATTTTAAACTCTCTTATAGTACAAAAAAACCGGACAATCAGACTGCGTGCCTGATTGTCCGGCTGCACTTTCAGTTGTCTACGGATTACTTAGCTGAAAATCTGGCGTCAGCCCAATCCGCATGATCGTTTCCATTGCCATCATCAGCATCAGTAACAATCAACTTCAGTTTGTCAATGCTGGAAAGATCCACATCAACCGTTTTGGCAGGCGTGCTTTTCGTCATTTTTCCGCTGTCAAAAACTTTTTCCTTGTCTGCCAGCACCTGAAAATCAACGGAACCGCCGCCAGCCTCCTGATCAACACCGACCTGAGCGTGGAACGTTTTGTATCCTTTTCCGGAAAGATCATAAACAATCTCTGAATTCGCATGCGTACCGATGCCCTTATCAAACCGAATCGGTCCGGAATCGCCGGCTAAGGTCAGCGTATTGCCATCGACGCTGCGATCTCTCTGAATAGATCCCCATCCGGTTGTTCCGCTCTCCCAATCCAGATCACTGGCATACATTTCATCGACTACTTTGAAATGGATGGTGTATGTCTTCGTCAGCAATCCGTTCATTGCAGAAGCAGTAATCGTTGTATCTCCGGGCAATGACTGTGCGTCCGACTGCTTAATGGTGACTGCATCGCTGGATGGCGTAACCTGAACCTTCGGAACATCTGAACGTGACCCTTTTAATATATTTACGGTATAATCTGTCGTGTCCGTGTTGAAATCTTTCAAAGACTGCCCGTCAATCCGGATGTCTTTCACCAGATCTGATGTCAGCACTTCTTTACTCTGCTGCATAAGTGACGATATCCGGCTATGCTGCCTTGTGATTGGATGCAACCGGTAACTGTATGCATAGTTTTTATTTGCCGGTAACGTGTATTGCGCATGGGTACGTGCGCCCCAGCTGTCATCACCGCCAAGCCCCATCTGTCGATAATCCACATCAAGTATGACCGCATTCTGTTTGGTTAATTCATAGGGATGTCTGACAGATTCCATATTTTCATCAGTATAATACAAAGCACTGAAATCTATGGTTGGCTGTCCAATGACCATAACCCCTTCATTCTTTTTGTTAGTCAGCGCGACCCAGCGTGTATCAGTCCTGTTTCCCGCCTCCTGTGTTCTTACCTGCGGAAAATATTGCTGATCCACTGTGCTTGAATACACGTCGACCGGATAACCCGTATTACGATCCCAGTAATTGGCCTCGGGTCCCCTTCCATACCACTTAACCTGATCAAATTGTTTAGGAACCTGAAGAGTCATCCCAACTTTCGGTATTTCGGGAAGATTGTTACCAGGCTTCAACGTAGATTTGACGGCAATATCACCCGTCCCGTAAACAGTATAAGAGATTTTATTCTGTGATTTTTGTTGAGTTGGAAGCGACTGATCAACGTCAATCTGCACGGCGTGATCGGCAATACTTTTCACACTGACATTGGTCACCGAGCGATCTCTTCCAGCATGGCGCCACGTACCATCACGGTCAGGCATTCCATTGCCCAAATCATTATTCGTCGGTGCTCTCCAGAAATTCGGTTCTGGACCAGACTTAATCAGATCATTTCCGTCAAACGCATACTTAGAAAGTGTCCCTTTTTGTTTATCAAAGACCACCTGCAAATCCTTTCCTGAAATTTCTATTTTACTGTCTGAATTATTGACCTTCAACTTTGGCATTTTGAGAATATCAGTAGCTGCTACATCCGACGTTTTAAAAGGAAGTTTAAACTGTTCGGCGGCTACTGGATGACCTCTTTTCGCCCACTCGGTGCTCTCAGGCAGCGTAAAATCGATATTCAGCCAATACTCCGCCCCTGCTTTGAGATTCGGTTTTTTAAATGGAATGGTAACTGTCTTTTTGGCAAGTGGCTTAACGTCGAGATGTTTCAGCGTTCCTTGCTGTATGGTCTGGTTGTCTTCCTTCAATGTCCAATGAGCATTAAAGGAACTGAGATTCGTGAAAAGATTTTGATTGGTCAGTTCCACCTGTCCTTTCAAAAGATCCACTGCATTTATTTTGACATTCTGATAAATTTTCTTCACTTCTGCGAGTTCAGGCTGAGGGGTACGATCAGGCAGAACAAGGCCGTCAGCGAATTCACCATCGTTTGGATAACCTTCTTTCCAGTCACCGCCATGCGAAAAATACGTACTCTTCCCGTCTGGTGTCGTTTTTCTTATTCCCTGGTCTACCCAATCCCAGATAAAACCGCCCTGCAGGTTTGGATATTTGTCGATGGCATCCCAGTATTCCTTCAGATTTCCAACACTTTCACCCATTGCATGACTGTATTCACACAAAATGTAGGGTTTTGTGTTTCCAGATTTGCCATAAGCTTCGACAGAACCAACACTTGGATACATATGGCTCTCTACGTCAGTCCAGCGGTTATCCCCTTCGTAATGAACAAGACGTGTTTTATCATGCTCATGAGCCCAATCAGCCATCTTTTTGAAATTGTCACCACTGCCCGCTTCATTACCGAGTGACCATATCAGAACCGAAGGGTGATTTTTATCTCGATTTACCATGCTGCTCAGTCGATCAATAGATGCGTCCGTCCACTCTGCCTTACTATCCGGAAGTGAGCCCCTCACGCCGTGTGATTCAAGATTGGCTTCATCAATAAGGTACAGGCCATATTCATCAGCAAGATCAAGCCATATAGAACTGTTCGGATAATGAGAGGTGCGAACAGCATTAATATTGTTTTCTTTAAGCAGCTTTATATCTTTAATCATTTGACTTTTTGAGAGCGTTTGTCCCGTATCCGGATCCATTTCATGCCGGTTAACCCCTTTAAATACGATCGGTTTGCCATTAATCGTCATTTGTCCGTTCTTGAGTTCGAACTCTCTGAAGCCAACCTTTGTGCTCTCCGTTTCAAGCGTTTTTCCGCGCTTGTCTTTCAGTGACAGAACCAGCGTATACAGGTTGGGATCTTCAGCAGACCATTGCTTTGGTTTCTTAATCTGCTTGTCCAGACTGACAGAAGCAGACGATTTCCCCTGCAGGTCAACATCCGCTTTTACCGGTTTGTTTAAAACGGCACGTTTTCGCGCATCATACAGCATCGTTTCTACACGAACCGCTTTTGTTTTATCGGTTGTCTGATTGGTCAGGTTTACTTTTACATTAAGATCTGCGTTCACATACTCTTTGTCAAAATCCGTTTCTACTTTGAAATCCTGCATGTGCACTTTAGGGGTTGCGTATAAATAAACGTCACGGAAAATACCTCTTAAATCAATCATATCCTGATCTTCGAGCCAGCTGCCATCTGACCAGCGATAGACTTCTACGGCAAGCGTGTTTTCTCCGTGCTTTAAATATTTGGAGATTTCAAATTCTGCCGGGGCATAGCTGTCTTCGCTGTACCCCACTTTTTCCCCGTTCACCCAAACATAAAAAGCGGATTTAACGCCCTGGAAGGAAAGATATGTTTTTTTACTTTTCCAGTTTCCCGGAACGGTAAATGTCCGCTTATAGGAACCGACGGGATTATAGGTTGTCGGTGCCTTCGGCGGTGCAGGATTTTCATAACCAATCCAAGGATACTTGATATTCAGATAAATGGGATCTCCATACCCCTTGATTTCCATATTGCTGGGGACCTCAATCTTGTCCCAATTCTTAACATCATAATCTGTTTTATAGAAGTCCTCGGGCCGAGATGAAGGATTCTTGGACCAGTGGAAGGCCCATTTGCCATT
>NZ_JAMAST010000029.1 GCF_023336505.1 Sporolactobacillus mangiferae
TAAGTGAAATTTTCAGCGTTCGAATAATCAACGTGTACAAATTCTGAAAAGGTGAAATACACTGGCAGATTCTACGTTCAAGTGATAGACTGAAAATCAGATAGAAAAAAGGAATATTGACTATAACTAAATAATCATTGTAATTTACTGAATAGGGTTGATCTTTTTTTAAATATGTATAAAATGTGAGTGGTAAGTGAAGAATTTGTGACAAACTCTGTCTATAAACGGGCAAGTAGATGAATAGAGTAATATTAAAGGTCACAAAAGGAAAGAAGTTGGGAATAATGAGGGTTTCTCTTTTTACAACATGCCTGGGAGAATTGTTTTATGTCGATGTATTAAAGGATGTCACTGAAATTTTAGAGAGGCTTGGGTGTGACGTGGACGTTCCAGAGGGACAGATTTGCTGCGGTCAGCCGGCTTATAATAGTGGCTATGCAAAGGATACAAAGGGCCCGGCAAAACAAATGATCAAGGCTTTTGAGCACTCTGATTATATCGTTTGCCCTTCAGGTTCCTGTGCAACCATGTTTCATGAGTATCCTGGCTTTTTTGCTGACGAACCAGAATGGCAAAAAAGGGCACAGCGAATTGCTGAAAAAACCTATGAATTTACTCAATTTATTGTTCGTAAACTTGGTATTGTCGATCTGGGTGCCGAATATCATGCAAGAGCGACGCTGCATACATCCTGTCATATGACACGTCTTCTGGGAGAACGTGAATCTCACTATACTCTGCTCAAGCATGTAAAAGGACTTGATCTTGTACCGCTGCCGAATAACTATGATTGTTGTGGTTTTGGCGGTACCTTTTCAGTAAAAATGTCACCAATATCCGAGCAGATGGTGGATGAGAAAATCCGTCATATTGAAGAAACGAAGGCTGATGTAGTTATTGGCGCGGATGCAAGCTGTTTAATGAACATTGGAGGCAGAATAAAGCGCTTTGGAAAACCGATAAAGGTGTTGCATATTGCACATGTACTGAACAGCCATCAGACTGAAGGAGATGAGCAGTATGCCGATGAAAGTCGGAAATCGACCATTCTTTGAAGGTGTGGATAAGGCTATTCATGATACGTTTATGGTCAATGCGGTATCTTCAGCTCAGGATGGTCTGCGGGACAGAAAACTAAACGCAACAATTGGCGATAAAGCATTAGGAGATTGGGAAGAGTGGCGCAGTGCCGGGGAAGAAATCAGAGCCCATACACTGAATCATTTAGACTATTATCTGAAACAGCTGAGTGATAACTTTGCCGCGCGTGGTGGCCATGTGTTTTTTGCAGAAACTGCTGAAGAAGCGCAGGCATACATCAAAAAGGTCTGCAAAGAAAAAAACGCAAAGCATGTTGTTAAAGCTAAATCAATGGTAACTGAGGAAATCAGTTTAAATGAGGCGCTTGAAGAAGAGGGCTGTGAAGTACTTGAAACAGACCTTGCTGAGTTCATTCTTCAGGTAGATCACGATCATCCGTCTCATATTGTCGTTCCTTCTGTCCATAAAAACCGAACACAAATAAGAGACGCTTTTAAGAAATTGGGTTATAAAGGCAGCGATGATCCTAAGGAACTTGCCGGTTTTGCACGGAAAACGCTTCGTGAAAAGTTTTTAAAAGCGGATGTCGGCATTACCGGTTGCAACTTCGCGGTCGCGGATACAGGCAGTATTTGCCTTGTAACAAATGAAGGCAACGCAAATATGGTGACGACCTTTCCGGAAACGCAAATTACCGTGATGGGTATGGAGCGCCTTGTGCCAACATGGAACGAGCTTGATGTTGTTGTTTCACTGCTCTGCAGAAGCTCTGTTGGGCAAAAACTGACCACATATGTTACGGATATAACACCAGATAGTAATCAAGAGGCTGTTGACAGTCCAAAAGATTATCATCTGGTCATTGTGGATGCTGGCCGGTCCAACGCTTTAGGTACTGAATTCCAGCCTGCGTTGCACTGCATTCGATGTGCAGCCTGCATCAATGTATGTCCCGTTTACCGGCACATTGGCGGTCATGCTTACGGATCAATTTATCCAGGGCCGATCGGCGCTGTACTGTCACCAATTCTTGGCGGCTATGATGAATATGGGAAATTACCTTACGCATCAAGTTTATGTGCAGCATGTACAGAGGCCTGTCCAGTTAAGATTCCGCTGCATAAACTGTTAATCCGTCACCGCCAGAAATATGTTGAAGGAGGCGGACATCCGCCAGCTCTTGAGAAAGCTGCCATGAAGGGATTCAGTATTGGCGCATCCTCGCCAATGCTTTTCAAGGCTGGTGTAAAAGTGGCACCGATTGTACTGAAACCGCTGGTACATGATGGATCGATACAAAAAGGTCCGGGCCCAATGAAACCCTGGACGCATGGCAGAGACTTGCCGGCACCAAGCAGCGAAAATTTCAGAACATGGTTTAAGCACCATCATAAAGCAGAAATACATGCCCAGGGTAAAGGAACAGGTGAGTCGCTATGAACGGAACCATTGAAAATCGTGATGCTTTTTTAAAAAAAATTGCAAGTAAATTACATCGTAGTCCTGGAGAGCCATCTGATCAGCCGGTATGGGCACATACTCCTCAGAGAAGCGTGTATCAGGATTATACAGATGAACAGCTCATGGAGATGATGAAGAAAGCATGCGAACCGATCCATACAAAAGTATATGAAACGACGGCAGATGAATTGGCGGATCAGCTGGATCAAGTTATTGCCGAATATGGATCGGGTCAGATTGTGGCGACAAATGATCCGCGATTTCAAACATTTGGTTTGAACACTGTGCTTGATAAGTATGAAGTATTTACATGGGATTATGAAAAAGGGCAAATAAACATCGATAAAGCAACTTCTGCCAATATCGGTCTTTCAATTTGCGATATCATGCTTGCAGAATCGGCAACAGCAGGCTTGTTCAACGATAAAGATAAAGCGAGAAGTGTCAGTCTTCTTCCAGAAACTTCGATTGTCATTGTTCCAAAAAGCAGTATTGTTCCCAGGCTGACTCAGGCAATGCAGCTCATTGAAGATACAGTGAAAAAAGGCAAACCGCTTTCTTCATATATTAATTTTATTTCAGGACCAAGTAACAGTGCGGATATTGAAATGCGCCTTGTTGTCGGTGTTCATGGTCCTGTAAAGGTAGCATATCTAGTTGTAACGGATCTATAACATGATTAACAAGTGCCAATCAAAAAGAGGGTGACTCAAAAGTTAACGATGAGCACTCTCTTTTTTTATACCTTGAAAGTTTAAAATTCAGCGGAGTATAGTTATAAGTACGATGGCGTTTTTACCTTCGCCAGTGGCTTGGCAAAGCCTAGTTTTCTAATACTATTTTCTGGAAACTAAAATCTTATCATTATCTTAATCATGAAATGCCTTTATTCTCGAATTTGTCCGCTGCCTTCAATAAGGTATTTGATGCTGGTCAAAACATTCAGTCCCATAGGTCCCCGGGCATGCAGTTTTTGTGTACTGATTCCTATTTCGGCACCAAATCCAAATTCTTCGCCGTCAGTAAAACGGGTAGAGGCATTATGATAAAGAGTAGAGGCATCAACCTTCTGAAAAAAAATTGCAACATGATCACTGTTTTCCGTTATGATAGACTCTGAGTGCTTCGTGCCGTAGTGATTGATATGATGAATCGCTTCATTCAGTGAATCGACAATCTTTACGGCAATAATTTTGTCCAGGTATTCGGTCGCCCAATCTTCTTCTGTTGCGATCGGGAGTTCGGGAAATTGATTTGCTTCAAGCGGATCGATGCGGCAATTAACCTGGGCTGCCTGCAGCGCCTCAATTAAATCAGTTCCATATCTGTCAAACCACTTTTTGTGTACAATGACTGTTTCAATAGCATTGCAGACTGAAGGACGTTGTGTTTTTGCATTAAGCACAATGCTGATCGCCATTTTTGGAATTGCTGTTTCGTCGATAAAAACATGACAGTTTCCCGCGCCAGTCTCCAGAACCGGGATGCTCGCTTGTTGAATCACCGTTTGAATGAGCCTGCTGCTTCCTCGGGGAATCAGGACATCGATCCATCCGTTCAGGCGGAAAAATTTGTTTGCTGTGTCATGGCTTGTATCTTCGAGCAGCTGGACACTTTCCGGTGGAAAATCAGACGAACGCAATGCTCGCTGAATGATTGAAACAAGCGCTTTATTGGATTGCAAGGCTGATCGGCTTCCCCTAAGAAAGACAGCATTTCCTGTTTTTATGCACAGACCTGCCGCATCAATGGTAACATTCGGCCTTGCCTCGTAAACCATCCCGATGACACCGATTGGTACGCGTATTTTCTTGATGTGCAGATTGTTCGGGCGAACCCATTTTTCCAGTACATCGCCAATCGGATCATGAAGTTCCGCCAGCTGCTCAAGCGCTTTTGCCATTGTATGAATACGCTTTTCATTCAGCATTAAACGGTCTAATAATGGATTCGGCATCCCTTTTTCTTTGGCGTGATCCATATCCATTTGATTTGCTGAAAGAATTGCACGTGTATTTTTCACAAGTTGTTCAGCGATTTCTCGAAGCGCATTATTTTTTTCTCGCTCGGATTTTCCAGATATTTTTTGGGAAGCGAGGCGCACAGCTTTTGCTTTATCAAGTAATTCGTTTTCGTGATCAATGTGCATCATGATTAGTCACTCCTTTTTTATTATCTGTAAATAGAACAGTTGTCCACGGTACCCAGTTGTCACGATGGACGACCTCCGGATGTGTGCTGTTTGCAACGGCCATCGCATGGGCACTTGGCAGCTGTTTAATTTCATTAAGCTGTTCAGATGAATAGTTCACCTGGCCTTTACCGAGGACATGTTTTTTCTGGTCGATAATTTGGATGACTTCTCCGGCCAGAAAATGTCCGGTCACTTTTTTAACACCGGCCGGGAGCAGGCTTTTTCCTTCCTGCATAAGTGCATGCACGGCACCATCATCGATTTCTATTTTTCCGGAAACCGGAGAATGCAGTGCAATCCACTGCTTTGTGACTTTGAGCGACGGTTTTAAATGTTCGGCGCCAATATATGTGCCGTTTCCGTGGCCACCGATGATATCGACGAGTTTATTTGGTCCGGATCCTGTGCCGATAAAGGTGCGTACACCGAGCGAGAGTGCGGTACGCGCAGCGCGAAGCTTGGACTTCATGCCACCGGTTCCAACCTTTGAACCCGATGCGGTGCTTGTTTCATCTAATAGGTGATCTGGCAAGTGATCAAGAAAATGATAACGGACAGCGTCTTTATATTCATTAGGATTTTTATCATACAGTCCATTAACATCGGTTAGAATGGCAAGAAAATCAGCATGCACCAAACCACTGACGAGTGCGGACAGCATGTCATTATCTCCGAAGGTAAGTTCAGCGAGTGAAACCGAATCGTTTTCATTGATAATCGGAATAACTGATCGCTTCAGCAGCTCGGACAATACAGAGTAAGCATGGCTCATTTGTTCGCGACGCTCAAAATCCTGTCGTGCAAGCAGCAGCTGTCCGATAGTCATTCCGTATTTTCCAAACATCCCCGCATAGTTGCTGAGGAGCATAACCTGTCCAACGGCTGCCGCCGCCTGTTTTCCAGCGATGGTCACCGGGCGTGCCGGGTAGCCTAATCCACAATAGCCGGCAGCGACTGCGCCTGAAGAAACAACAATCACTTCATGGCCGGATGACTTCAATCTTGCAATGGCAGCGACATGATCGTGAAGCTTTACATGATCTAACTGTCCACGGTCATCAGTTAAAGAACTGCTGCCGATTTTGACAACCACACGCTTTGAATCCATAATTGGTCCATGTCCTTTCATAAAAAAGCCTCTCTCCATCCTGGTTTAAAAGGACGGGGAGAGGCTTTGCCCGCGGTACCACCTTTAATTAGTACGGACGCATTTCCGTACTCTCTCAAATCTTCGTATCGTGAAGAAAACGGCCCGATTTATCACCGAACAGCTCAAGGGCAGGTTCGACATGAAGGAAGCGGGGCACCTTACAGCCTACGGATGCCGTTCTCTTGCGCTCGTTCACTGTCTACTAGTCCCTGTCAACGCCTTTATAAGTATTGTTATTATATTCAGAACGCAGAGAGAAGTCAAGAATTCATGTTTGCTCTTTTTTTCTAATTGACTAGATTAATGAATCATGCTGTTTGTCACAAAGAGCAGACGTGTTCGGTAGAAAATCAAAAATAAAGTTTCTCATTAACATTCATGATAAAATGATTAAAAAACTAAATCGAATTACCAATATGGCACGACTCGAGTTAACAGAAGCGGAACAGACATGTTGTCAGACGATTATTGAAAACAGGGAGGGAATGCGACTAATGTATGCCACGTCGGCTAAAGTAGATGATAAGCGAGTGCCATTGTATGCACTATGAGAAAGGAGATGGAGGCAATGGGGAAAGTGTATGATTTTGATACACCAGTTAGGCGAAGAGGGACGGCATCTGTTAAATGGGATGAGGCAGATCGTATTTTTCAAGGAGAACAATTAACACCACTGTGGGTCGCTGATATGGATTTTCAAGTGCCGGATGAAGTGACGAACGCACTTGAGCGACGTGTGCATCATGCAGTTTACGGATATACAGCAATTTCAGAAGACTATCTGGAAGCTGTAAAAAATTGGATGCGTAAGCGCCATCATTGGGCAATTGAAGAAAAGTGGATCTGTCACAGTCCTGGTGTGGTTACCGCGCTTAATCTTATTGTTAAAGGATTTACGAAAAAGGGAGACAAAGTGCTGATTCAGCCACCTGTGTATCCGCCATTTTCACAAGCGGTATTAAACCAGGAACGAGAGTTAGTCATGAATCCGCTAATTAATATTAACGGAAGCTATCGCATGGATTTTGAGGACTTGGAACAAAAATTGTCTGACCCAAAAGTAAAAATGATGATTTTATGTTCACCGCATAATCCGGTCGGCCGAGTCTGGACTAAAGATGAGCTCAATATTGTGGCGACACTTGCGCTTAAATATAACGTTCTGGTCATATCCGATGAAATTCATAGTGATCTTGTTTTTAAAGGCCGTGTTCATACTCCATTTGCAGCACTTTCTGATGAGGCGGCAGCACATTCAATTATATGCACTGCACCAAGCAAAACGTTCAATTTGGCCGGGCTCCAAATATCCAATATTATCATTGCCAATCCTGAATATAGAAAAAATTTTTTAAGGCAGACCCATCATTTCAGCCTGGGTGAGCCGAACGCATTGGGAGTGGTCGCTGCTGAAGCAGCCTATCGATTTGGCGAAAATTGGCTCGATCAGTGTATCACATATATTGATGGAAATGTAAGCTATGTCAGTGGTTTTTTGAAAAAGAACATCCCTGATTTCAAGTGGACACCAATTGAAGGTACATATCTCGGATGGATTGACTGTCGTACTACCGGTTTAACAAAATTACAGCTTCAGAATTTTTTAATTCATAAAGCCAGACTGGCACTGAACCCAGGCAGTTCGTTCGGCAGGAACGGTACCGGGTTTGTTCGAATCAACTTAGCCTGTTCGCATCGTTTGCTTGAAGAAGCGATGCATCGTTTGCAGGATGCGTACATGCGGGCACAGACGCACACCATTCATGAACAGCACTGAACCTTGAAACTTTTCGGGACGTTACCCGTATATATAACAGGATGAACAGCATAGGAGGACTGAATTTTGCTTATGAAGAAAATAATGGCTGCCTTTCTAGCGCTTGCACTTATTTTTACGCCTGTCGGAGATTACGTGTTTCACAGCAGTGATCAGCAGGCGAGTGCCAAGGGTTATCGGTCCGGTGTCAAAAGTTTTCAGTCAAACCGCAGTGTAGGGACGCGCTCTTTATTTAACAATAAGAGCAGCAAAAATACGAATGCAGCGACGAACGCGAAACGATTTACCGGCGGCAGTTTTATGCGCGGCATGATCTTCGGAGGCCTGTCGGGACTGTTATTCGGCAGTCTGCTCTCTCATTTTGGCGGACTTGGCATGATCGCCGGTTTTCTGATTAACTTAATTGCCATTTTGGTCGTTATTGCATTAATACGTTATATCTTTGCCGGTGTTGTCAGACGGAGAAAATCTGAGGACTCCAGTTCATGGAAACGATGACGATTTCCGAGCAGGATATTGTCAATGCGCTGTGTCTGCATCTGGCACAAAAAAAGGGAGTAGCGCCGCAGGAAATCCAAATTGAATTGTTGTTTGATGATGATTATGGTTTCTCTGCAGAAGCGCTTTTAAACAGTCGAAAGCAAATACTGGTTGAAGAAAATATTATTGAAGCTATAAGGTATTGGCTGGAGACGGAAATGAAGCTGAATCCGTTTGGTGCACTTCAACTGATCCTTGACGATGAGGCAGGCATCGTTGCTCATTACGAAGAATGAGATGGGACAGATAGATTCATAGTTTTAATTTAACTATATTTACATGTAATGTTTCTTTCTGATCCACGGCACATGGGGTATAAACGGTTAAAAACAGAAGCATATTCTAACAAAACCTTTTAAGGTTGTTGTATGTGTCAATGAGCAAAAATGTATAGTAAAATTGAGAACACTTTTTATAAAAACACCGCTGAATGATCATTCAGCGGTGTTTTCAATCCACATTGTTTTTTTCTGCTACGGCTTTCGGGAAGCGCAAGTGAAAGGTTGTTCCTTTATTTTCTTCACTGGAAACGGAAATGATGCCTTTGTGGTGTTTGACAATCGTGTAAGTGACCATGAGACCGAGGCCTGTGCCAGTGACTTTTGTTGTAAAAAAGGATTTTCCCAAATGATCAAACAGATGTTCGGGGATGCCGGAACCCGTATCCTGAACATCGACCTCAATCCATTGATCACTCGAAGCAAGCCGGACAGTAATTTCACCATTGGCGGGGCTCGCTTCAAATGCATTCTTGATTAAATTAACAAACACTTGCTTCAACTGTGTACGATCACCTTTAACGCAATGTGGTTCATGATTCAGCTGTAAATGAAGTGTTATATTTTGTTTTTTGGAGTGGGCTTCGAACAACTGAAGCGATTCAGCAGCGATCCGATTCATGTCGATAATTGTAAATTGTTCGTTTTTTTGTTTAGTAAAATATAAAAGTTCAGTTGTAATTTTTTCGATTTGCTCAATCTCACGCAACATAATTGTCAGGTAGTCTCTGTTAAGATGCCCGCTTGACTGCATTAACTGTAAAAACCCCTTGATCGATGTCAATGGATTGCGGATTTCATGAATGATTCCTGCAGAAAGCTCGCCAATGACCGAAAGCCTTTCGGATTGAATGAAGCTTTCTTCAGCTGCTTTTTGCTCACTGATATCTCGAACGGTTAACTGAATCAGTGAGCGATCTTCATCATGAAGCGGGCAGAGAAACAGATCGGCGGGAATCTCCAGGTTGTTCCCAGCGTGGATGGTTAATTGAATGGCTTCCCGATCTGAGTGACAGAAAGTGATTTTATCCAATGCGGTGCGCACTAAAGGCATACTGGAAGGATTGACAAATATGCCGATTGAAAGGCCACACAGCGACGCCTGTTCATCAAAAGAGAGCAGCTGATTTGCCGCTTTATTCGAGTAGACAATTTTTTCATCATTCAGGATCAATATCGCGTCCATGATCCGATCCATCATTTGTTTAAAATCTAATTCAACAGAATCTTTGCTCTGTCCAGCCATGCCAACGCCTCCCAATAAAATCATAGGTTGAAAGGAACAATTTGTAAATATATATGACGAACTTTAGGAGATTATTTCATTTTTCATTTAAAAATGCCAAAATGTGCAGTCTGGCTGATAAAAATGCAAAGAAACGGACTATGGGATGATTGAAAGGCTGTCATAATAAGTTCATATTTTCACATTGTTTTCGCTGAAAAAATAACTTAAAATTTAATTGAAAACAATTATCATTATCAAAAAAGGTGTTTCAGGTTGTATTCCATGGATTGGCTCATTCGCAGAAGGCACAGGTTTATCATGTTTTCAATAAACCAGTAAAAAATTAAACAGTCAGCCATAAAATTAAACAGTCACTATTTCACAAAAAATCATGAGACGATCACGTCTAATAATGTAACACTCAAGGAGCGGAGTGCAATGGAGAACAAAATGAGTATTGCTGAGACAGCATTTAATTGTCGGCCGCAAGTCGTTAAAAAGAATTGTCAGCATGCAGTGCCGTTAAGCTTGATTCGAAGAGGTGAGAAGGTACATGTAGCGTGCGTGTGCGGGAAAGATGAGACACGTCGTCTATTAGGAAATCTGGGATTTGTTGAAAATGCTGAGGTCTCAGTTATTGCTGAGGCAGATGGCAATGTTATTGTTAAACTGAAAGGAACGAGGATTGCGATCAGTAAAGCCATGGCAAGAAGAGTTTTTACTGCCTGATCAATAAGGAGGAAATCATTATGAGAACATTGAGAGAAGGAGTGCCGGGTGAAACTGTGCTGGTTGCGCGTATTCTTGGAAAAGGTGCACTTCGAAGGCGGATTATGGATATGGGGATCACGAAAGGAACTCAATTATTCATAAGAAAAGTAGCACCGCTCGGCGATCCAATTGAAATTAATGTACGCGGATACGAACTATCCATTCGTAAGGTTGAGGCTGAAAAAATCGAACTCCAATAAAAAGTTTTACAGTGAAGGACAGACAGGTACAAATTTTAGGGAGGCTATTGACATTGACAACTCGAATCGCATTAGTCGGCAATCCGAATTGCGGAAAGACAACACTGTTTAACCATTTAACCGGCAGCAGCCAATATGTTGGCAATTGGCCAGGCGTTACGGTTGAAAAAAAAGAAGGGCGGCTTAAGGGGCACAATGACATATGGATTACTGATCTTCCCGGTATTTATTCACTGTCTCCCTATACTATGGAGGAGGTCATCAGCAGAAATTATCTCATACAAGAACAGCCCGATGTGATTATCAACCTGGTCGACGGAACAAATCTGGAACGTAATCTTTATCTTACGACACAAATCATTGAATTGGGTATTCCTGTCGTGATCGCATTGAATATGATTGATATCGTGAAGAAAAGCGGGGATCGGATTAATGTTAAGAAACTCGGCGCGGAGCTTGGCTGTGCCGTTGTCGAAACCTCGGCTCTGAAAGGCGTTGGCACTTTTGAGGCGGCAGAAAAAGCAATTGATTTGGCTAAGACAAAAAAAGTTGTAACGCCTGCCCCCATTTTCAGCAGTAAGATTGAAGATGCAATTTCCGAGATATCTGGACGAGTAAGCAAACAGTTTGAAACAAATTGTCCGCGCTGGTATGCGATAAAATATTTAGAACAGGATGAGCAAGTACTGACTGCACATCCACTTACGGAATCTTCAGCAAAGCAGCTGCATACAATAATTGAAAAAATTGAAAAGCAATATGAAGATGACTGCGAATCGGTCATTACAAATGAACGATATGATTTTATTGCGCGTGTTATTAGTCATACGGTACATAAATTAGAACGAAAGCTCACGGCTTCTGACAAGATTGACCGGATTGTCACCAATCGTTTTTTGTCCATCCCCATTTTTATTGGCTTGATTTGGATCGTGTATTATGTGTCGGTGACCTCTCTTGGTTCTGTCGTCACGGACTGGACGAACGACACATTTTTCGGAACGTGGGTAACCGACAGTGCCAATCATTTTTTAGAAATGCTGGGTACTGCGGATTGGCTGAACGGTCTGATTGTTGATGGGATTATCGGTGGCGTCGGAACAGTGCTTGGCTTTGTTCCGCAAATGATGATTTTATTTTTCTTTCTTGCCATTTTGGAAGATTCCGGTTATATGGCGAGAGTTGCCTTTATCATGGATCGCCTGTTCCGCAGGTTTGGTCTTTCAGGAAAATCCTTTATTCCTATTTTAATCAGCTCCGGATGTGGTGTTCCGGGTATCATGGCGACAAGAACGATTGAAAATGATAAAGACCGACGCATGACCATTATGCTGACAACCTTTATCCCATGCGGAGCAAAAATGGTTATCATCACCATGTTCACGATCACCTTTTTCCATGGTTCGGCCTGGATTGCGCCAATCATGTATTTGCTTGGTATTGCGATGATTGCTGTTTCCGGTATTATTTTAAAGAAAACAAAAATGTTTGCCGGCGAACCTGCACCGTTTGTAATGGAACTGCCTGCCTATAGGATGCCGTCTCTCAAAGGTGTACTGATTCATATGTGGGAACGCGGTAGACATTTTATTACCAAGGCGGGAACAATTATTTTCATCGCCTGCAGTTTAATCTGGTTCTTGTCTTCTTTTGGATGGAATCTGCAAATGGTCGACAATGTGGATAACAGTATGCTTGCCGGACTGGGAAACACAATCAGCTGGTTTTTCGCTCCTCTTGGATTCGGAACATGGAAAGGTGCTGTTGCGACCATCAGTGCTCTAGTTGCAAAAGAAAATGCGGTGAGTACGCTGGCAGTTTTAAATGGCGTAGCGAATGAAGAAAATACACATGCTTTAGTTGCAGGAATTGGTTCAATGTTTACCAGTGTCAGTGCACTCTCTTTCATGATGTTCAATCTTTTCTGCCCGCCATGCTTTGCTGCGATCGGCGCCACCGCCAGAGAAATGGGTGGGCTGAGATGGGCATTGACTGCCTTAGGTTATCAGACAGTGCTCGGCTATACTCTTGCCTTTATTACCTACCAGCTTGGAAGTGTGTTTTTCCTTGGGCACGCGTTTGGTTTTGGGGCGGTATTGGCCATGATTCTGGTCATTGCTGCACTGTACTTATTGTTTCGTCCTGTGCCCGAAAGCAGGAGATTTTTGCTTAAGGGCAAGGAAGCTCAGGTGTGAGACAGTAATACTCAATTTTGTGAACGGGTAGAGAATCATTCAGAACGTTTATAAGGAGGCTGAGCCGATGAATAGTCCAACACTGGTGATCTTTATCGTCCTGCTCTTTTTGTTGATGCTGGCTCTCCGGCATGTGTTTAAGAACAAAGGGTCATGTACTGACTGTGGGTTAAGCGGCAGTTGCCCCATTCAGGAGCTTCGGCAGACAGCGATCTGCAGGTCCGGTGAAATTGCTGAGATTCCGAAACTCCAAGGTACTGAGTTAAGAGCGATGATTCGAAAATAACCATACAGAGGTTAAGGAAGTGATCGTCGATGGCTACCTTTTTGATTTTTATTATTCTTGCCGTGCTGTTCCTATTTGCGGTGCGAGGCGCTTTTCTGAGAATGAAAGGCGGGTGCTGCGAAGGCAGCGGGCAGCGGGTAAAAAAGGTTAAAGCTGCGGATCGAAATGCTGCTCATTATCCGTATAAGGCAGTCTTAGAGATTAAAGGCATGACTTGTGAACATTGTGTACGACGCGTTGAGCACGCACTGAATCGTTTGGATGGTGCCTATGCTGAAGCAGAATTGAGGAAAAAAGAGGCTGTTGTACATATGCGCATGCCTTTGACCAACCGTCAGCTGTTCAGGGCTGTGTCAGATGCGGGATACACGCTAGTAAAAATAAAGAAATAAAATCTGCGCGTAAAAAAAGTATTGGGGAAGATAGACTGTGAAAGCCTTTACATTTTTCGGACGATGCGTTATAATATCCATGTTATGAGTTGTTAAATGCCCATCATAATACTTTGCACCTTGCATGGTTACCCAGTTATTTTTCTTGGATAGATAAAATGGAATGCTGATCAGATTGCCCATCATGATTGGCGCTTGACGTTTTATCGCTTTATATCCACTTTTTACCCTGCGCTGCAGGGCTTTTTTCTTGTCCTGAACCGTTAGGCAAGTCATGGGGGGTTCAAAAAATTAGAAAACCGGGCGAAGAAAGCCATTCCTATTCCCACAGTATATGGAGACTTTCGCGTTGCTTGCAGGACGTACTTTCACAGGGTGTTGCTCTTAG
>NZ_JAMAST010000003.1 GCF_023336505.1 Sporolactobacillus mangiferae
TATCGTCATATATTAAAATTATAGAATTTCATTTGAATATCTTTTTATTAATGTTTTTTAAAAAAGCAACTACATTAGTCAAACTTAGTGGTGAATATATGTTTTTCTCCCCAGAAATTTTATCAATAATAACCGGATTGCTTACAGCATTGTCATACCACGTTTTTATTTTCTCCCCTTCGATTTTCATTCCCTTTGCCGTTTTCCATGCCTGACCTGACATTCCTCCATAATGATGAAGCAATTCGGCAAAATTCCTTACTGCTGTAACAGTGAATCCATTGTTCAAGAGTTGTGCCTGTAGCTTAGTTACTGCCCACCACCATTCAAATTCTTCATCAAGTTTATACTTTGCATACAGATCTTTATCTATCAAAAAACAGAAACCATCACCTCTAGTGACAGGATTGTTTTCACAAACTCCATACGCGGTTGCTCCCTTTTTGTGAATTTTGAATAATTTGCTTAGCCATGTATCATCCCTGATGTCAATATCTGAATTAAGCAATAATACATAATCACTGCCTGGGCTGCAGTGTTGAAAAGCAATATTGTTACCTTTAGCAAATAACTTGTTTTCTGTCTCAAGTATTAATTTGTCAATATATCCATTTTTCTTCATTTCAATGAGCATTTTCTTTGTCGGGATGTTGGAATTATTATCAAGTACTATAACTTCAAACTCAACATACTTGGTTTGCTGAAGTTTCGTTAATGTATGCTTTGTGAATATCGGTGCATTATAAGATAGTATTAGTATACTGATCAATTTAATCGCCTCTTTGTTATTTTTTTAACCAAAAATTGGAATGAGGTGGTTCTATAGTTAACTAAAAAATATACAATATTGGGAATTGTCGCGCATATGATCAACTTAAGTATAAAATTAATGTAAGTTACTTCTTGGAGCACACTCGTTGCTGCGTATGTTATTAAAGCAATACCAATCATTATTACAAATTGAATCAAATACTGGGTGAACATATATTTAGCAGATTTTTTAAAATAACTCTTAAACAAAATAATTGGTTCATACCAATAATATGTGAGTATACGTGCTAAAAATGAAGCGAAAATTACGCCACCAATTCCGAATTTGTAACCAAGTAAGAGAGAAAGAAAGAGATTCAAAATAGCTGTAAAAAACATTATGTATCGAGTTTGTTTAAACAATCCTGTTGCTTCACGGTATGACCATATTGGTTGCATAATACAACTCAGATAGAAATTAAGCACTATTGCGATTAGTGTTAATTCATTAAAAACATATTTTGAGCCTATCCACAACTCAATAAAATCACTAATTAAAATAAAAAGTGATACCGAACAAAATCCTCCAATCCAAAAGGCTATCATTGTCATTGTTTTAAATATTTGATATCTTTTTTCTTCACCTTCATTTACAATTAAGTTCCCAATGCTTGCATTCGTCGATGTAAATACAGTAGAAACGAATTGACTGATGGCATTTAATATCATGTTGTAGTTTGAATAATATCCGACATAAATTGTCCCAATAATACTTGAAATGATTATATTATCAGTTCCATTTAATAATATCCCAGAAACCTTATAAAGAAAGACCGATCTTATATTCAAAAATATTTCAGAACGCTCATTTTTACTAATTTTAACTTTTCTTTCAATATATGGATATAATTTTATGGTTTTTCGAGCCAATAATAAATTATTGATAACGGTGCATACGATCATAACTGTTATATAAATAGCATAATTATGACATATAATCAAAACAATTAATTGACAAATACTTATTATTATTTGAAAGATAGTACTATATCTAGAAACAATATAATTTTTCTGATCCGCGGTTAGAATTGAAATCTTAGAAACAAAAAGATATGAAATAACAGAATTTATTAAAAACAATAAATAATACAACCACAAATAAGGAATTTCTTTTTGAGTATTTATTATTGTATTTAGAAAAGGAACGAGTGAAATTCCAATACACGCAACGGAAAACGCAATATAATTATATAACTTTTTATAATATTGCGTTAATGCTGCCAATTTATTTTTATCCTTTTGTGCTAAAGGATGATAAAAACTGTATACCATGGCTGTTCCTAATCCCAAATCTGCAAGGGACAGCATCGATAATACATTCACAAATAAGCCATTAAGCCCCAAATACTCTGCTCCCAATATATTAATAAAAAAAGAACGGTTAATAAAACTTAAAATTAGAATTACAAGTCGATTTCCGAATCCAAAAAATAAATTTTTAACTGTGTTAGTCGTTCGGTTTGTTTGGGGTACAACAGCAGAAGTTTCTCCATTCGCTTTTTTAGACACCTTTAAAACTCCTTAAATAAATACATGTATAATTTAAGCAGTAAACAATGACTAGTTGCTCACTTTAAACTAGTTTTCGAATATATTGAGTTAAAGTTTCAAATTCTTTGTTGAAATTTATCGTACATTCATTCTGCTTTATGTGCTTTAATTCCGCTATCAAATTAAAAACTTCATTTGTATTTGTATTTTCATATTCATTCAGATCCACAAATCGTATAAAAGGGATATCCTTAAGCCAGTCCTGATATGTGGACTTTATTTTATGATTGTAATTATTGAATACAATACAGGGGGTACATGTAATAACAGAAAATATCATTCCATGAAGCCTATCAGTTAAAACAACTTCTGAGTTTCTAAATTTTTCCCATAGAATGTTTAATTCTCTACTTCTATTTTGGGAGTTTACTTCCTTGTTGATGACTGTGTCACTAACTTGAATTTTTTTATACTTTGATTTTATGAACTTTATTAAGTTTTTTTTAAAATCATCATCAATAAATTGTTCTTCATCATTTCGGAAACACAATAATAAACCACTTCTTTTTCTGTCTTCCTTCTTTTTATTCAAGCTTAATACAATATCCGGTGTTATAACAATCTTAGCTCCAACAAAATGCTGTTTCATAAGTCTATATGATTCAGTCTCGCGTGCTACAAGTAATAAGTTTTTACATTTACTATAGATGTTGCAGCTTTTTCTGAGTTCAATTTTCCCAATAATGCTCGAACTATAGCTAAACGTTTGAGGAAATGAAATAATGAAATGATTTTTTAATTTCTTGATTATATATCTTCTCATAGATTCTTCCCAGAAGTATAGATCGCCCATATTCCCTCCCCCATGAATAAAAATAACATCTTCTGATCCTAAAATATTTTTTATTGATCTTATACTTTTAAGAACATCTCTATATGGAATTTCAATATACTTGTAATTTCTGAAATGCATCTTAATATATTCCTTCTGCGCATATGCAATAGCCTGATCTCCTAAATTCCCATGCGTTGGTGTTTGAAAAACAATCATTTTTCTGTCTGATCTAGAGATACCGGTTATTGTATGGTGTGAGAACCTTCCCATAAAGCACAAAAAAATAAATTTAAAATTCATTTTAAAATACTTATAAATTATTCTTGATCTCATATTTTTTTCCTTTCATTTTCTTAAGCAATTTCTTGATTTGTTTTTTAACAACATATTTTAATCGTATAAAAAATTTTTTTAACATGGATAATTCATCTATACTTTGTAGCAAATTCTTTTTGTACATTACTTTGTAGTTAAGCATACTTTCATATATTACTGACAACCTAAAAATAATAAATTTATTAAATATTTTATTATTTTCTCGTTCAGAATTTAGTATTTCTATAATTACTTTTTTTGAGACAAAAGACATAAAATCTGCATTTATATCTGAAGTCATTATTGAATTAGGCCGAAGTCGTCTTTGAAAATATTTATTAGGATCATATGCTATCCTATTACAATATTTAAGAACCATTGGTGTGAATAATTCATCCTCATGTTTAATTTGAGGCCAAAATTTTATGTGATTATCTATGATTACTTTGGATTTATAAAAATATAACCAAACAGCGGGTCTAAATATTTTTCTATTTGTATTAAGGTGTACAAATTCATTGATTCCATAAATTTTATTTGAAATTAAGATACCATTGTCATCATAGTTACCACCCACTGCGAAATAATTTTCAGACAAATCGGAATCCAAAATAACATTTGCGTTAAATCTAATTAAATCCAAGTTATAATTTTCTGCTGATGTCACAAGGTTTTCAAAAGTATTAGACAATAAATAGTCATCAGAATCCAAAAAATATAAATATTTTCCAGTAATATATGACAATGCTGCATTCCTAGCCATAGATAATCCAGAGTTTTTTTGATTAATAATTTTAAATTTCCTTAATCTTCCTATATATGATTCCAGTATTTCTTTGCTCTTATCAGTACTGCCATCATTGACTGCTATTATTTCCAAATTTTTATATGTCTGGTTTAGCAATGAATCAAGACAAACATTTAAATATTTTTCCACGTTATAAACAGGCAAAATTACAGATACTAATGGAAATCTGTCCAAGTTTCAATATCCTCCTGCTAGATATGACTAGGTCATGTTCATCAGCCTTGTTTAGTAAGAAGTAGTAAGATCTCCCTATCAGTTGTTTCTGTAAAGGAACACTTCTTTTGTATCTCTTCCGAAGCCGTTTTGGAAATTTCTAAAAATTTCCAGGGATGATTGTATAAATTTTCATATTGGTTTATCATCTCATTTATATTGTCTGAAAGCATTCCAGATTTGTCATGTGTACAAAACTCAGGAACTGCTGAATTATTAGATGTCAAAACAACCAAGCCACTGGACATAGCTTCACACATTGAGACCCCCTGAGAATCCTGTCTAGTTGGACATAAAAATATGCCATTTTTGTCATGCTCATTTTTTATTTCTTTTTGTGATAAAAAATGATTATAGCAATGTACATTGGGGAAATGAACGATTTTTTTTATTAGCTTCTTATAGTATCTCCCTTCGCCATATATTGTAATACTTATTTTGTTAAAATATTTTTTTTTGCTTATTCCCAAAATAAATTTAACTGCTAGATCATTTGCATATTTTTTTGTATTAAATGGCCTAATCAAAAGGATTTTTTTTATATCCTCAGTTGATTTTTTTTTATAATTAAATAATCTCCCGTCTATTAAATTAGGTATAATTGAATAATTTTCAATTTTAACTCCAATATCTTTCTCCATTGTTTTCTTTACCCAATTTGAGACAAATATATAGTGTATTTTTTTGTTGCTTTTATTTTCTAAAACAAATTTTTTTAATTTACTTAATTGGATGATATTTCTCAATACAAAACCAGGAAAACGATAATTGATATTAAATACTCTCCTCTTCCAACTTGTCGCCTCAAATAGGTGTATCCAGATAAAAATATTTGGTTCATACTCAAGTTGACTGATAATACTCATTATTGGAGGCATTAAAAAATGTATGATTATTTTGTGAGGCTTATAGTTATTTAATTGTTTTCTTAGAGAATGTATATTATTTTCAACAACCTTAATTCCTTCAAAAATATATGAACTATATTTATTTGAGGGAATTAAAACTTCAACATTAATACCTTTCCTTTTATATTCAAGAACTCTTCTATGAATAAATGCATTTTTATATAAATGATCTTTACTTGGATACGCATTTGTCAACAAACATACATTCATAACAAAACACTCTCTTCCAGCATGAGTTTATTTTCCAAAAGTCTTTTTAATGAAACTGTCGATAGAATTTAATAGACTGGTATTATCATTTGTAAATTTATCATAATGACGACGCCTGACTAATAAAATTTTTTCTTTTAATTCCGAAATATCATAAACTGTTTCAACATAATTTTTAGATTCAAAAAATCTTGCAATTTCAATTTGATGATTGTCAACATGTTCTTTAAATTTTTTAATTCTTGGAACTACAATAATTTTTTTTTCAAATTTTAGTCCCTGTATTATCGATGCCGTACCCCCATGTGTTATTAGTATTTCACATCGTTTTATATAATTTTCCATGGTTTGTGCATCAATATAATTAAACGTTTCAAAGCTCGAAGGAACAAAATGTGTAACGCCTTTTTGCCCAATCACTTTATCTATGATTGATCCGTTACTCACTAACTCATCCATCTTCCTGAAAAGCCGATCAAATGAAAACTTCTGGGTCCCAACAGTCATAAAAATCAATAAATAGTCCCCCTATATATCCCCTTAGGATAGCATTTTTTGAGATCGGTCCATTGAATGTAAAATTGGTCTGCAAATTTATATACAATTCTTCCTGTTATTGTTGGAGAATTTACTTTTGCAAAACTTTCAATAAAAATAATTTTCGAACCGAATAATTTCCCAATTAGGCAAAAAGGAATAACAACCCCAGCACCAGTGGAAATAATTATCTTCGGCCTAAACCGCAAATAAAATACTGCAGATATTAAAAAATTTATTAAATAAACCAATATGAATAATGTTTTTTTTCGATCTTGTTGAATCAAATAATTGACCTCATAAAAATTATTCATATTGGATGTTGATGTGTTTTTTTCAGTAATAATTGTATGTGAGTACTCCTTCACAATCGGTAGCAATCTTTTAAGTTGTTCTAAATGGCCTCCCGAAGAACTGATTAAACATATATCTGTTTTGCTATCTTTTTCATCATTTTCTATCAACAGCATAGAACAAATTAATGCTAAAAAACTTCCTGACAATGCAGAATAAAGCACATGACCAGCTAATGTACTAAATGCAATAATTACAATAAAGCTTAAATTATATCCAAAAAGTTCTTTTTTCTTTTTTGAATAAACAAGATGCCTAATGTATATTAAAAAAATGTATCCATAAATAAGTATAAAACCAATCAAACCATAGGCGAAGAAGGTGTCAAAGATATCCATCTCAATTTGCCGGGGTGCGCTACCAAAAAAATGTGAAACTGCAATGCCTGTATTTACATTTTTTTGATAGAAACCAATACCAAATATAACTTTTGGCAGTATATGATCAGAATAAATAAAATGTAATGCTGAATCTAAGAATAAATTTCTATCACTAAAAATATAATCAATAATATTATTTGAAATTCTAAAAAAATATAGATTTCGCTCAATTATTTTTCCAACTGTTTGTGCAAACACCGTTAAGACCAACATTAAAAATATTGAAACAGAAATAAGTATACCAACTAGAAAGTTAATACTAGATTTAATGGAGTTAATTCTAAAACTGCGCAATAGATATATTAAAATCGATATAACAAAGAATGCTATACTAGATTTTGATCCAATTAAAAGTGTCACAACCACCATTAAAATAAGTAAAAAAAGATAGCGAAATTTAAATTGATGTAAAGACACACTATTAAAAAGTAAATCCAAAGAATATATTAATAAAACGATCAGAACTATATTAATGTCGTTATTTGCATAGTAAAAAGCTGAGTATCCTCCTCCATTGCTGTAGGCTGAATACCCAACACCTAAAATTTTAGGTATTAAAATTGTTAAGGGAAACAAAATCAGACAAAAATTAAGTATATTTTCTATGGTGCCCTTTGAAACGAGTTCTTCCTTTTTCAACACTCTAAATGTTTCAATTGAAACAATAATAAAAATAATCTTGAAAATATTTGTTAAATCAAACACAAGGCCATGAATTGAATGATATATCAAAAAGTAGCCTATCTGTAATAATAATAGCGGAATAATCAGTAAACACAATTTCAAAAGCTTAGGTGCACTACTATACTTTATTATAAGGGTGGAAAATATTAATATCACAACAGTTCTGAACAATTGGCCTAAAACAGATTGTCCAAATGTAAACAGCAAATACCCATTAAGACTGTCAATGATTGGCACTAATACAAACGAAAGGAAAAATATAAATTCATACCAATTTGAGGCTATTCTCGATTTCATAAAATAAACTTTTTTCAAGCTTTTCACCCAATCACTTATCATTGTTAGTACGCATCCCTAGAGCCAAACATTGCTCCAAAAGTTCTGAAAATAATTTTCATATCTTCGAAAAATGACCTGTTGTTAATATATTTAATATCTAATTCCACCATTTTCTCAAACCCGACATTACTCCGCCCGCTGACTTGCCACAGGCCGGTGCAGCCAGGCTGCACTAATAGTCTTTGCATATCGTATTCGGTGTATTCATCGACTTCGCGTGGGAGCGGGGGACGGGGACCGACAAGGCTCATATCGCCTTTCAGGACATTTACGAACTGTGGCAACTCATCAATGCTCGTGCGACGGATAAAATGACCAATCCGCGTCACACGTGGATCTTCTTTCATCTTGAACATAGCACCTGTTGTTTCATTTTTGTCAAGCAGCTTATTAAGCAGCTGCTCCGCATTGGAAACCATGGAGCGAAATTTATAAATATAAAATTCTTTGCCATCTTTTCCGACACGAATTTGTTTGAAAATAACGTGACCATGCGGATCTTCCATTTTAATCAACAGAGCCACAAGCAAGAAAACCGGAGATAACAAAATAAGACCTGCCAGTGCTCCCAGAATATCCATCAGTCTTTTCATAAATAAATAGGATTTGCTGTTATTGATGACAAGTCCAGTGGATGATATATATTTTGTTGTTGGTTTCATATAGCGAGTCTCAATCTCAGTTCTTGATAGAGCCATCGTTTGTTCCTCCGTTTGCCCATTCATTCTTGTTACCCAATCAATTCCGGTGCCTGATCGGGGCGTCCGATTGAATAGTATTCAAGCGTTGCCTGCTTCACTTTGTCCAGCGCGTAACAGTTGCGGCCGTCAAAGACGACCGGTTCCTTCATGAGTGTATTGAAAATGGCCAGATCTGCATTCTTTACTGATGGCCAGTCAGTAATGATGATTGCAAAGTCAGCATTGTTCAGTGCTTCATGCAGGTCTTCTGTATAGTCAATGTCTGTGCCCAGCTGTCTCTTTGCATTGGAGACGGCAATCGGGTCATAAGCAATCACATCGGCGCCCATGGCGCAAAGCTTTGGAATCATGACAAAAGCGGGTGATTCCCGCAGATCATCCGTGTTGGGTTTGAATGCAAGTCCCAGAACGGCAACACGCTTACCCTGAATGCTTCCGAAGCGGGATTCGATTTTATTAAGCAGTAATACTTGCTGATGGTTATTGACTTCGATCACTGATTTCAAAAGATTAAAATCATGGTTTGCATTGCCGGCGAGCTGAACAAGCGCATTGGTATCTTTCGGGAAGCAGGATCCGCCGTAGCCGATTCCTGCTTTTAAGAAATCGGGACCGATGCGGTGATCCAGCCCCATACCCTTCGCGACTTCTTCCACGTTGGCACCCATGGCTTCGCACAGATTGGCGATTTCATTGATAAAGCTGATCTTCGTTGCCAGAAAAGCATTTGAAGAGTACTTAATCATTTCCGCGCTGGAAATATCCGTTGTCACAATGGGCGCGCCGAACGGTTGGTTCAGTTCGGCCAGAATGTCGGCTGTCTGTTCATCTTCCGTTCCGATCACGATCCGGTCGCCGTGGAAGGTATCCTTAACAGCCGAACCTTCACGGAGAAATTCCGGGTTTGAAGCGATTTTTATCTGAATACCGTTTTTTGTGTTTTTATTGATTAAGTCTTTAATATGAAAATTCGTGCCAACCGGAACCGTACTCTTAATGACAACGATGACATTCCGGGTAATATTCGCGGCAATATCGCGCGCAGCCTGTTCCACATAGTCAAGATTTGCCGCACCGTCCGGACGCTGCGGTGTTCCGACCGCAATATAGACAACCTCTGCGTCACTCAGGCCTTCCTGATGTTTTGCGGTAAAACTCAGATTCCCTGATTCAAGATTCTTTCGGATCAGTTCTTCAAGACCTGGTTCATAGATGGTCGGAATACCGTTGCTCAATTTCTCAACCTTACTCGGATCGACATCAATACAGGTTACCCTGTTTCCAATCTCCGACAGCGCAACACCTGTAACTAATCCCACATAGCCGGTTCCAATCACCGCTATCTTCATTCGAAACCCTCACAATCATCATTAAATGAACAGCCGGATGTTACTTGTTTTCCAGTGGCAGTTTATTGTCATGAAGAATTTTCTCAATGCCCTTGAGCACGTCTTTCTGAATGCTCTCATCCTTGAGCGCCATCTCAATGTTAGTCAGGACGAAGCCAAGTGTTTCACCGACATCGTAGCGCTTGCCTTCGAACTGATAAGCGTATACACCCTGCAGTTCATTCAGTTTCTGAATCGCATCCGTCAGCTGTATTTCACCACCGGCACCAATTTCCTTCTTGTCAAGAAAATCAAAGATTTCCGGGGTCAGCACATAGCGGCCAATGATTGCCATGTTGGATGGTGAATTGCTTTTCGGCTTTTCAACAAATTTGCGAACATCATACAGACGGCCATCCTGGGATTTCGGATCAATGATGCCGTAGCGATGTGTCTGATTCTCCGGCACTTCCTTGACACCGATGCAGGATGCACCCGTTTTGTCATATTGATTGATTAATTGCTTAATGCACGGAGTCTCCGCCTGAACAATATCGTCGCCAAGCAGAACGGCAAACGGTTCGTCACCGATGAAGTTGCGGGCGCACCAAACAGCGTGACCCAGACCTTGCGGCGATTTCTGACGAATGTAATGAATGTCAATTCTGGATGGCTCACGTACTTTCTCAAGCAGGTCCAATTTATTTTTTTGAATCAAATTCTGTTCCAGTTCGTATGCAATATCGAAATGATCTTCAATGGCGCGTTTTCCTTTGCCGGTAACGATAATAATGTCTTCAATACCAGCCTGAACAGCTTCCTCGACAATATACTGGATTGTCGGCTTATTGACAATGGGAAGCATTTCCTTTGGCATGGCCTTGGTTGCCGGTAAGAAGCGTGTACCTAACCCCGCAGCCGGAATGACCGCTTTTCTGACTTTCTTCATCAAAAAACCCCCTAAGATAATGGAGACACAGATCATGTTGTCGTGGAAAATTCTGTCATGGCGTCTCGCTGAGTATTGAGGACAATTCTAACTTATCTCTATTAAAATCAGCTTAAAATGGAAAGAGCGAGAACCCAGGATTCTCTTATTATACACTATTTATCTGCATGATATAGCCAAAACTCGACATTTTTAGCTCGCCTGAGCTATATGCATTATAGCACATTTTACTTTTATGAAAAGAGGAAAGTATGGGAAGAAAGTCACAGAGAATTGATGTTTCGGCTTTTGTTGCGTTTTGTTTCTCCATATTTACGTTTTGTTTACAAGTATGTTTCAAAAGGCGCTTATGCTCCTGTATTTTCAGTTATGAAATCGTGTCCAGCTCATCGTCATATCTGTCGATCGAGCCATTTTAGTCCGCGGATGTGATGTCATACACATGTTCCTGACGATGCCAGATAGGCCGTGTTGTCCTGGTGTACAGGCGGTACTCTCCTTCCGGCAGCTTCTCCAGATCTACCTGCTTCAAAACGTACTTCTGACAGAAACGCTCTGATGCCGCTTCGATGTCAGCTGCTTCGATGATCGCTGTCGGTTTGTTATATGCGTCTGAGATTGTCCGATTGTCAATGGATTCATGGTAAAACGCAAACCGCGCCATTTCTTCCAATCTCCCTTCTTTTTAATTGATGGTTTTGTCAAATTTCGCTTGCCGCGGGCACATCCATCTGCGAGGCTCGTGACACGCAACATTGCCTTGGTCAGAAGAAAACAACATTAGCTTTATTGATAAATATGTTCTCGATTTTCGGGCGGAATTCCTTGTCTGACAGTGCCGCATCCACCGGTGATCACGAGTTCCTGCCCTGTCATGTTTCGCCAATAAAATGGGTCTGAGTGGTTAATGGACAAGGATTCTTCGCTTCCTGCATGTTTTGTCGAAAACTATTTTTTGCTTATGCTTTTTTGGGCAGAATTTGACATCAAACGGGCGTTCACATAAAGTGAAGTTAGAACGAACGTAAATTCCGACAATTTTGTGGACTGAGGATCGATTATAATGAACAAACAGTTTGCGGTGATTGGTCTCGGGCAGCTTGGCTCAAGTATCAGCATGGAGCTGACAAATATGGGCTGCGAGGTTCTCGCGATCGATATTGACCTTGATAAAGTGAATGATCTCTCCGAATTCGTCACACAGGCGGTGCAGGCGGATTCGACCGATGAGAAGGTGCTGCAGGCTCTTGGTATTCGGAATTTTGACCATGTGATCGTGGCGATCGGACGCAGCATTCAGGCGAGCATTCTGACCACATTGCTGCTCAAGGAAGCCGGTGTGAAGGAGATCTGGGCCAAGGCTCAGAATGATTACCATGAAAAGATTCTGAGAAAGCTCGGCGCTGATAAGATCATTCGTCCGGAGGTTGAAATCGGCTATCGAATTGCGCATCTGGCGACGGCGAACAAAATCCTCGATTACATTGAACTGTCCAAGGATTACAGTATTATCGAGATTGAAGTCACCGAACGGCTGATCGGGCGGTCGATTATGGAAATCGACGTGCGGGCAAACTATGGATGCAACGTCATCGCGATCCGTCGCGGCCGCCGCATCATTGTACGCAGCATCGGCGAACTGAAGCTGGAGCATGGCGATGTACTGCTGATCATCGGCAAGACGGATGATCTCGAACGGTTTGAGAAGGAAGGCATCTGATCATCATCGATTACCGCCTGTGATCATGGTTATAAAGTTGGTTGTGTGGATCGGTGACTTTAAAAATGTGGCTTTCTTCTGCATTGCAGCGGATCCGATTAATCTTTCCGCTCGCGAACAGATGTGGAAACCGTAACTTTTCGCAAGTGCACCAATCCGTGCAACGAATCGCACTATCCTTTACATACATATTAAGGAGAAAAGTAATGCACTCCGTCCATCAACTGTTTGCAAAAATCAATTTTAGAAATATCTCTACGAACCCGCCTCTTCTGCTTTCCATGCTGCTGTTCGTCTTAATCTTCATCGGTACACTTCTGCTGAAACTGCCGATTGCCGTGCATCGGCCGATTTCCTGGCTGGACGCACTCTTCTTTTCGACATCGGCCTCGACGGTCACCGGCCTGTCTCCTTTTGACACAAACGAGACGTTTACCTTTTTCGGTGAGCTTGTACTGATGGTACTGATTCAGGTCGGCGGTATCGGCGTTATGGCGTTTGCCGTTTTTTTTGTTATTTTACTTGGAAAAAAGGTATCCGTTCGCCAGCGGCAGCTCATGCAGGAGGCGCTCAACGCGCCATCGCTCGGCGGGGTGATCCGGCTCGTCAGCTGGATCCTTGTCCTGTCCTTTGCGATTGAGCTTGTCGGCGCGTTTTTTCTTGCACTTCGCTTTGTTCCGGAGTTTGGCTGGGCAAGAGGGCTCTTCTACAGCCTGTTCCACTCGATCAGCGGATTTAATCAGGCTGGTTTTTCACTTTTTCCTGACAGCATGGGCGCCTACGTCGGGGATCCGCTCATCAATTTGACGATGATCACGATGATTACCGTTGGCGGGATCGGATTCACCGTGCTCGCCGAACTGCTCTCCACACATCGGTTTCGCAGGCTGTCGCTGCATGCACAGGTGATGATCGTCGGCACACTGGTCTTCAACTGTATTGCTGTGCTCGCTGTTTTCCTCATTGAATACAATAATCCGCGTTCGCTTGGCCCACTCGGGCTCAGCGACAAAATGTGGGCGGCTTTTTTCCAAGGCATCTCACCGCGCACATCTGGACTGACGACAATTGATCCGGCAGGGCTCAGTCAGGCGACGCTGCTGCTGACCATGCTGATGATGTTCATCGGCGCCGGCAGCACATCAACGAGCGGTGGAATCAAGCTGACGACGTTCATGATTGTCATCGCTCAGGCATTCACCTTTTTAAAGGGGCGGCGCGAAGTAGTGATTTACAGGCGTACGATCCGCCATCAGGTAATCGTGCGCGCGGTAGCGGTCATCTCCATTTCGCTGCTCGCAGTGCTGATCGGGCTGTTCCTGCTTTGTCTGTCGGAGAATCAGCCGTTTCTGGTTATACTGTTTGAAGTGGTTTCCGCATTCGGAACCGCTGGGGAAACGATTGGTGCGACCGCAGATCTGACTCCGTTCGGCAAAGTCGTGATTATGATTCTGATGTTCTTCGGAAAAGTCGGGCCGCTGACGCTGGCGTTCTCCGTCACAAAACGTTCGCATGTTGATATTCGCTATCCAGATGGTGAGATTTATACAGGGTAAACAGACAGAGATGTAGTTTTGGATAGTGGGACGCGATGTTTCGATTTTGAGGTGCTTCGTTAGAAGAGAGGGACGAAATTCGTTACGACTTGTGCGAATTTCGTTACAACTTTTATGTGGTTCGTTACGATTTTCGATGCCTTCGTTACAAGTTTGAGGAGCTTCGTTACAAGTTTGAGGAGCTTCGTTACGATTTTTACTAGCATCGTTACTACTTTGGTAGGTTTCGTTACGATTTATCTTCAGTTCGGTTGAAGAATCGCGGTGTTCGGTCCAACTTTTCGTTGATTCGGTTGAACTTTCGCGGTGTTCGGTCCAACTTTTCCCTGGTTCGGTTGAAGTCTCTCGGCTCGGTGCAACTTTTTTCATCGATCAATAAAAAAAGCGCTTCTCAAGTAAATGAGAAAGCGCTTTTTTCGGTCTGTTAATCTCCTGTTACGATTTGTGTGTGGTTTTGCTGCTGGGTCTTGATAAGACTTCGCTTCTTCAGTGCGAAGAACACGATGATCAGGCCATTGAAGAGAATGAGCAGGGCGCTGAGCACGATCAGATCCTCAGTGAGACTGCCGCCGATGGACAGTGTCTGACGCAAAGCGTGGACGACGTAGGTCATCGGCAAATACGGATGAATTACTTCAAAGAATCCATTGGTTAATTGGATCGGATAGGTGCCACCGGAACCGCCTAACTGCAGGACGAGCAGAATGAGCATTAAGAAGGCGCCGATTTTGTCGAAGAGCAGGTTGAACAAAGCAACGATGGCCATGAACGTCAGTGCAGTCAGGATGAGAATAAACAGGGTTCGTCCGGGATCGACCGGCTGCAGGCCCACCGTTACTTTTAGCAGGAAATACATGAGTACGGCTTGCAAGGCGCCGACTGCCCCGAGCACGGACATCTTGCTTGCCCACCATGCGGATCCGCTTTTTGGTTCTGTGCTTGGGCTGTATTTATCGTAAAGAAGGTTAAGCACAACTGCACCGATAAATAGGCCGATCGCCATCATATACGGGGCCATGCCGGTTCCGTTGTTCGGTACATCGGATGCTTCAGTATGCCTGCCGGTTACCGGACTCGACATCATTTGGTACGTTTGCTTGTTCGGATGAAGACTGCTCAGTTGCTTGCTTCCACTCGATAGTTTTCCTGCTAAGCTTGACGCGCCGGAATCGAGTTTGGTTATGCCGTCGCCCAACTGACTGGAGCCGTTTGCGAGCTGGCCGGAAGCGTTGTGAATTGCCTGGGATCCGCTGCTCAGTTGCTGCGCGCCGCTTGTCAAAGCACCGCCCTGTGTAGCGAGCTGCTGCGTGCCGGAATATAGTGAGGCACTGCCGTCCGCCAGTTGACTGATACCGCCGGTCAGTGATGGGATCTGTCCATTCAGCGATTGGAGACCGCGGCTGAGCTGAGCGGATCCGGTTTGCAGTGCCGATCCGTTGGCAGCCAGCTGCTGCGTACCGTTTGACAGTTTGTTGCTTCCGGATTGCAGCTGTTTCACCCCACCACCTAATGACGGAAGCTGCTGATTCAGTTGACCCAGGCCGGTAGTCAGCTGATCAGCACCTTGATTCAATGCATCACTGTTCTGCGCCAGATTGCTTGCTCCAATTGCCAGCTTGTTACTGGATTGCGCAAGCTTTTGAACACCGCTTCTGAATGCTGGCAATTGTTTATTTGCGGTTTGGACTTGATCGTTTGCTTCCTGCAGGCCGGTATTGAGCTGGTCTGATGCTGCTTGCAGTTGGGTGAGCGTTGCGCCCATTTGCTGATTTTGGTCTTGCAAGTCCGCAAGCTGATCTTGAAGTTGTCCCAACGTTTTATTTAAGCTGTCCTTCGTTGCTTGGTCTTGGACAGTTGAAATGGTCTGTCCTAAAGTTGTGATCGTTGTCTGCAAGTCTTTCATTTGTTTTTGCTGTGCACTGCTGTTTGCCTGGGTGCTTAACTGACTCAACCCACCATTCAGCTGCGCGCTTCCTGAACTTAGCCTTTGCAGTCCATCGCCCAGTGTTTGAGAGCTGGAAACAATTCCCGGCACCTGGCTGTTCAGCTGCTGTATGCCGGTGTTCAGCGCGGCTGTTCCGTCTTTCAACTGAGAAACGCCATTGGTGTAGTCAGTCAATCCAGAACTGAGTTGGGATGAACCGCTGTTCAGACGGGAAACTCCAGATTGAAGCGGCGCAACTTTGGCCGCGAGCGTATTGATTCCTGTATTGAGTTGTCCGGCACCCGCGTTCAGATCCGACGCGCCTTTGGTATACGCACTTACGCCGCCGTTCAACTGATCCGCACCACTGCTGAGTGATGAAACGCCTTCGCTGAGCGGACCGACTTTGCTGCGCAGTGATCGAAGTCCGTTATTCAGATCTGAAGCACCTTGATTCACTTGCTGGACACCGGCAATGTATTGGTTGAGCCCTTCGGTTAATGTGTTGGCGCCGTCAGAGAACGTCAGGCTGCTGGATGCAAGTTTTTTCAAACCGCCGGTTACCTTGCTGTTTCCACTACTGAGTTGACTGATGCCCTTTTTCAGTTGCTGGCTGCCGTCAGCGGCTTTGCTCATGCCGCTGCCTGCTTCGGCGATTTGATCAAACATCGTTTTCGCGTAGATGCTTGCGACTTCATTGGACACGCGGTCACGCAGCTTCACCGCAGCGGATTCGGAGAACTTAGAGCCGATGAAGTTGTTTCCGGCATTGGTTTTATAGGTGATATTCATTTTCTTCGGATCTTTGTCCATCAGTGTGGTTGCATGACTTGAGAAGCTGCCGGGAATCGTCAGGATCATATAATAATCGCCGTTCGCCAGCCCTTTTTCCGCCTCGTGTTCACTGACAAAATGAAAGTCAAGCGCCTTGGATTTCTTCATTTGCCTGACCATATCGTCACCAACGGCTAACTGCTGGCCCTGGTAGCTGACTTTGTGGTCGTGATTGACGACGGCAACGGGAAGTTCTTCCATTTTCCCATAAGCATCCCATAAGGAGGAGAGAAAAATGAGCCCATAGAGTGTCGGAATAACCATGATTCCGCAAAGAATCACGATCAGTTTCCTGTTTGTCATAATTTTCTTCCATTCACTTCTGATCATTGCTGCTGTCTCCTGCCTTTCCTTGCACTGACTGATCGGTGAGGCTTACCCAGTCGAATTGCTTTTTCTCATAATCGTGGCTGGTCAGAACGTCATTGAGTGAAAATTGACTCAGTCTCCGTTTGAATAAGCGCTCCGCTTCGCCAAAAATATTCAGTACCTCGTTTTCTTTCTGAATCACATGATCGTTGGAAAAAAAGACGCGCTCAGCCAAATGTGAGGATTGAATCGCACTTTTTTTACCTTCAATGGCTTCAAATATATCCAGCATCGTCATCTCGGACGGCGATTTGGCAAGTGAAAATCCGCCTTCTTTGCTTGCTGAAGAAATAACCAGCCCAGCAACGACCAGATGCCGGACAATTTTTTTCAAATAAGAATCCGACACCTGGAGTCGCTTGCTGAGAATAAAGCTCTTCAATGGGCGTTGGTTCAGTTGTGTTGCAAGCATGGCAAGAATACAGATGGCCTGCTCGACGCCGCTTTTCATTTTCATTAAATGGTTCACCTCTTTTGACAGGCGGGAATTGTTTACGTGGTTATTATATATCCATAGATAAATAAAGTCCATAGATTATTTTTGTCTATGGTTATTTTTTTATTTTCTATATTTTTTGTAAGAAATTTCTTTGCAGCGGGTGGCAGATACAATAAAATTCAAGCGAAAAAAACAACAACTGACGGAGCCTGTGTTTCATCTTGTATCCTTACTTCGCTGTCACTTTTTCGATGATCATCTTGTCTCCTGGGCTTTCGCCGTTAACCAATGGCCGCCGCCTACATACAGTGTATTTGTTGTTAAAAACCCAAATCAATCAGGAGAGTGACCCGAAATATGATGTATGGACAGCAGAATGATTTTCCAATGAATGAATGCCCGGATTGTACGAATTCCTATCGAAATGCCATGAATCCTTACAGTAATCGAAATAGTAATCAAAATCAAAATATGAATCCGGCTATGAGCCCTTTCAGTCATCCGAATCAAAACATGAATCCAGGCATGAGTCCCTACAGTAATTCGAACCCATCTATGGGCCCGGTCCAGAAACCTGCTCAAAAGCCTGATACTCAGAACTTGAAAAATGCCGTTCTGTCTGCGATTGACCCGCTCGTTAAGTACGGCCTTAAAGAAGGAAAGCACACATCGTTCCCCCACGCATTAAGAGAAACAGCGGCGATCGCTTATCTGATGGGGACCGGATATCCGTTACCAATGGCAAGACAGATCGTTGAATCCTGGGAAACAGACGAGATGTTTTATCCTGCCCAGCCGTATTGATTGGCTCGGTGTTCATGCGGCCTGCTTACGGCCCCGCCGCTTGCATGTTTTTATCCTGCGATGCATTCTGAACAGTCATTTGGATGCCCTGAACATTCCTGTAATGAAAAAGGCACGAGCCCGGCAATCGGCTTATGCCTTTTTCAGCTCTGTTTTGTTTTCATTACCAGGGACAGTGCACGTACTGCTCACTCCAGCAGTGACATCGAGGATTCTGATTATCCGAGGGGAACGTGTGCAGCCCGTGCTGATGCTCTTTTTTCATCTGCACGGATTCTGCGTGCCTTCAACGTTCCGTCAAACAACAAAAGCGCAAACCTGTGCAGGAGGTCTGCGCTTTGTCGTCTTTTTATTTTGCCGGTTTAATGACCCGGCCCATCGGCGTGTGGACGATTTCACCGTTTTTCATCACGGTTTCGCCGCGGACGATTGTTTCGATGGGCATGCCCTTCACTTTCCATCCGTCGTAGGCGGTCACTTTGCTTTTGCTGTGCAGGTTCGCCGCCCTGATTGTTGCTTCCTTGTTCATGTCAATGATCGTGATGTCGGCATCGGTACCGACCGCGAGCGAGCCTTTTTGCGGATAGATGCCGAAGCGCCTGGCTGGATTTTCGGACATGAGTGCGGCGAGCTTCTGCAATGTGAGCCGGCCTTCGTTAACCGCGTTCAGCATGAGCGGGACCATCGTTTCGGTGCCTGGCATCCCGGCAGGAATCTCCCACAGGCTTCCCGTCTTCTCTTCCGGTGTATGCGGTGCATGATCTGAAGAGACAATCGTGATCGTACCGTCGTTGATCGCCTGCCAGAGTGCATCCTGGTCTTTCTTGTATTTAACCGGCGGATAGATTTTCATGACCGGACCGACCTTCGGATAGTCCTCATTGCTGAGGAACAGGTAGTGCGGACAGGTTTCGGCACTGACGGGCGCGCCCCCGGCCTGCGCACGGCGAATGGCTTCGGCCGCCTCAGCAGTAGTGACGTGCAGGACATGCAGCTTTGCGCCGGATGCGCGCGCGAATGCAGTGCCCATCTGAACGGTGACTTCTTCCGCAAGATTCGGGCGGCCGTCGAGCAAGGCTTCGTAATCAGTCCGTCCTGTTCTTTTCACCTGTTCGGTGAGCACCTGGATCAGGCTGCTGTCTTCGCCGTGAATCGCAAGGACATTGCCGGTTCCGGCAACATGCTGGAAAATCGTGTACACTTCGCCGTCGGTCAGCGGCGGCAGCACATCACTCATGCCTGGCTCATAATTGTAAGTCAGCTGAAACGTGTTCTTATTGACAGCATAGCCCCAGAAATATTTGAAGCCGATGACACCTGATTCATGCAGCTCAGGCAGACTGGCATTATTCATCGGACCGAGCGCAATGCCCCAGAGACCGAAATCAACATGGGCTTTTGGTGTCAGGTTGGCGACCTGCGCCTGAAAACTGGCCGCGTCACGCGTTGGCGGTGTCGTGTTCGGCATATCAAAAACCGTGGTGATTCCGCCGGCGGCGGCCGCCTGAGTTGAGGTGAAAAAGTCTTCCTTATAGATTGGTCCCGGATCGCGTGAATGGACGTGCACATCGATTAGTCCGGGCAGTATGTAGTTTCCGGTAGCGTCAGTTTCTCTTTTTGTATTTCCTTCGAGCGGTTCAGATGAGATCGCGGCGATTTTCCCGTCTTTGATATAAATATCGGCTTTATACGTATCGTTTGGTGTGACGATGGTTCCGTTTTTAATGACACAGTCCCAGTTCATGTATCCGCCTCGATTCGTTTTTTTTTATATCCTTCTGCATCAGCGAAAAAATCCCGCTGAAATCTTCTCTACATAGACTTACCATGTGACAGCCTATTCGTCAATTCTGCAATAAGTTACAGGCGCTGAAAACCAGAGTCCTGTGTTTTCTGAGTGTAGGTTTTCTGGGCTAATTATCTGTACCGTGCATATATTTTCTGATCCTTGGAATTATAATCTAAAAACGAGGTGCGATTATGCCAAGTATTATTGATGTTGCTAATGTAGCTTTGAGTACGATACGTTCACTTTCAGATGGAGAAAAAAGACCCGTTCATATTGGTGAGGTTATGGCTCTCTGGACATATGGATCTTATATTGACGGAGTCATTGAGCAGTACCAGATTGCTCTTCATACAACAAAAGATAAAGAGCTTCTGAAACTTTTTGAAGATGCCTATGCAGTGACGATATCGCACAAAAAACAAATCGATGAATTTATGAAAAAAGAAGGAATTACGCCAACTGACGGCTATTCGATAAAGCCGGAGTCATCTGCGCTAATTCCTGGCAGTGTTAAACAGTCAGATAAAGAATTAATCAATGTTCTTCAAATTAATTTAGTTGCTGCAATCGGGCAGTGTTCACTCGCGGCGAGCCAAAGCGTTCGTGAAGATGTCGCCATTATGTTTTTCAAATTTCAGACTGACAAGCTGATCATTGGGGTCAAGGCAAAGAAACTTGCTTTAAAAAAAGGATGGCTTAGATTCCCTCCCGCTTATACACAACAGTCTTAAAAATTTAAAAGCCACCTCCATCTACTTCACGATGCAATGGATTTTTAATCTGGGCATGTTATTAGACACTCTATGTGCTCCCGTGCTGCTTATTTTTTCATCATTGAACACCTTGCTCGCTCAGTTTCCGCCTGAGAATATCGCCATTTTCTTTTCACACTTGCTTTTCTGTGGGTTCAGCAACTGCCCGTTCAAGAACGGCCGCCTTTAACACGTCGATACCCGTAATGATCTCGGCAAGGTCTGTGTGTTCATCGGGGTGGTGACTGATTCCTCCGGCGGATGGAACGAAAATCATACCCACAGGACACAGCGCTGCCATATTCATAGTATCATGTCCCGCGCCGCTAGGCATATGCGTGAACCTGATATTCTGCTTTTGACAGATCTTTTCGAACATGTCAATCATTTGAGGATCCATGCGTACAGGCGTTTCATTGCTCAGCAGATGACAATCAATCTGCAGATGGCGCGTATCGCGCAAATGATCAAGAAAAAGATAAAGACATTTGACGACACGGTCTTTAGATGTACGTGAAATACTGCGAATGTCGACTTTGAGATGTGTTTCACCCGGGACAACATTCATCGCCCCTGGCGCGATTTCAATGTCACCCACGGTGGCAACCGTTCCATGCTGCATTTCCCGGCGTGCTGCTTTCTCAAGTTCGATTGTAATTTCCGCGGCACCGATCAGGGCATCCTGGCGCAGATTCATTGGTGTCGAACCTGAGTGAGCGGCATGTCCTCTCACACATATGTTGAAACGAGTCGGAGCGGCGATACCGCTGACCACGCCAATCGGCAGATTTTTTCCTTCGAGTATCGGTCCCTGCTCGATATGCAGTTCCATAAAGGCAGCAAGCGCATGCTTTGGCAGCTGTGCTTCGCCCAGCCTGCCGAAGTCGAGGCCGCGATTAGCAAAGACCGTTTGAATGGTGTTTCCTGCTTTATCGGTCAGATCAGCAATGTCTTTCTGCGTGATCAGTCCGGCCAAAACTTTACTGCCGATTTGCGAAAAACCAAAACGCGACGATTCTTCACAGGCAAAAACAAAAAGATCAATCGGATGCTGTGTTCGTATGCCATGGTCGTTCAGATCACGTACTACTTCCAGGGCTGCTATAATGCCGAGTGATCCGTCATATTTTCCTCCTTCGATAACGGTATCAAGATGCGAGCCAATTCCGATTGCCGGAGCGTTCGAACAGGTACCGGATCTGCGGGCAATCACATTGCCGGCTGCATCCGTGCGTACTGACATTCCGGCAGCTTTGCATTGAGCGATAAAATAATCGGTTGCCTGCCTTTCTTCTTCGCTGTATGCGAGGCGCATCATTCCGCGTTCGGTACTGCCGATTTTCCCTAATGCTTCCATTGTTGCCTTTACTCGTTCTGCCTTAACCATTGCTGATCGCCATCCTCACTGCATTTCCTGAATGATTGATTACGCATGTCGCTGTCTCTCTGTGCTTCTCATGTAACCTGTGTACTTAAAAAGATAAGAGCGCCGGCTTTGTCAGCCGACTGCTCTGTTTGTTTTTATACTCTTGAATTTACACTTTAAGTGCGACGGCATCTTTGCCTCCGTCAGAGCTTGGCAAAGCCAGGTTTTCTAATTAAGGGCTATGCTATGCTGAATAAAAAATCACCGGTTCTTCAGACTGGTTCAGTCACCACAGATTCAGTAATCGGCGAAAACGATCCGAATACAGGACGGTGCCAGTGCTCAAAACAATGCTATTATTCTCCTTATCTGGGGGGAGAGTACTTTCATAGAAAAATATGGTTTCTGCCCGCCCCCTTCTGACAGCAATCTGTTCTCCTAAAATAACGAACTCAGCCTTTGCATTGAAGTTAGATGATTGCTTGCCCGGTCTGCGATGCACTGCAAAGACCGGATCAGTTCTGTTTTATGCGCATCAAAATATTGATATTCGCCAACCAGGCTGATGCTGATCGCTGCCCGATTTTCCCCATGAAAAACAGGGGCCGAGAGTGCCGACGTACCAAGCTCCAGTTCCTGACTGCAGTAAGCAACTTTTTCGCTTCTCGCCACGCGGATCTTCTCCAACAGTTTCTCAGGATCTGTCAGTGTGTGCGGTGTATAAGGATTCAGCGGCTCTTTTTTTATCATGCGGCTGATGTCTTCCTCCGACTGGAATGCCAGAATGATCTGGGCAGCTGCCGCTGCGTGCACCGGCATCCGCTGTCCGACATGGACAAAAAAATTGTTGCCCGCGCTCGACGGCTGATGTGTGTGCGTACAGAATATTTCATCAGCCTGATAACGGCAGATAAAGGCGTACAGTCCTGTCTCTTCCCCGACCTGCCGGCAATACTGTGCAAGCAGACCGACAGGATCACGATTCTGAAGGAAGGCACTTCCCCATGCCATCGATTTCGGACCGAGCATATATTTTTTTGATTCCGTATCTTGCGTCACGAGTTGATGGTCAATCATGCTCTGCAGCATACGATGCAGCGTCCCCTTGCTTAGCAGCGTTTGCCTGGAAAGTTCTGCTATTCCGACACCGCCGACCGGGCAATCACTGATTTGATCCATCACCTTAACCAAGCGATTCATCCATTCGATCGTGAACACGCCCTTTTCCTGATTATGCAAGCTCCCTGCCTTTTGTTTCCGGAACAAGTAAAAGCATCGACAGCGCCGCGAGAATATAGACAAAGGAAATTGTGCCAAGTGCCGCACTGAGTGAATGATTCAGTGCCATGAAACCGATAATCAGCGGGCCGAAGCTGCCAAGAAAACGTCCGGTGTTGAAGATAATATTTTCAGCAGTGGACCGTGCGCTCGTCGCATAATGTTCGGCAAGAAGCGCGCCGTATCCGCCCATCATCCCGTTGACGAAGAAACCAAGGACAGAGCCAAGTACGACAAGCAGTGTCGGGTTGTCAATCTGAAAATAGATCCAGACGATCAGCGCTGCACAAATCTGAAAAGTCATATATGCCGGTTTGCGTCCCCATCTGTCAGCGAGCCAGGCGAACGTGATAATACCTATGACCATTCCTATGACTGTGGAAATCGTCCAAACAACGGTACCGTTAATGGTGTAGTGATGTTGCTCCGCGAGCATTGTCGGCATCCAGTTCATGATGCCGAAGTAACCGAAATTCTGTACACTGCAAATGATAATCAGCCCGAGCGTTGTTCCGGTAATGCGCCAGCTCCTGAACAGTTCTACGATGGAAATAGATGATTGCTTTTTATTTTTAGTTCTGAGCCAGATATCGGGTTCTTTCAGGCTGCGGCGCGACCACCACGCAAGCAGTGCCGGCAAAACGCCAACAAGAAAAACGCCCTTCCAGCCGAAATGAGGTGCAATAAAAGCAGCCGTCAGCGTCGCCAGAATGGTACCTGCCTGATAGCCCAGAGCGACATACGAAGTCGCACGCGTGCGCAGTTTTTTCGGCCAGGTTTCGGTTACGAGTGTCATGCCGATGCCGAATTCCCCGCCAAGACCAAGTCCGGAAAGAAAGCGGAAAATATTAAACGTCTCAAAGTTTGGTGCGAATGCGCATAGTCCGGTAAATACAGAGAACACAAGGATGGTCCACGTGAATATGCGGACACGTCCATAGATGTCGGCAAGAATGCCAAACGTATACCCGCCGACCACTACACCAAGCATGGTAATGGTCGAAATGCTTCCTGCCTGTGCCGCGTTCAGGCTGTAAGCGGCAATAATCAGCGGAAGAACAAATGAAAGCATCATCATGTCCAGTCCGTCCATCGCATAACCTACAATAGATGCCCATAATGTCTTATGCTGATAAGACCCGATTGTCTCATTCCGTTCTACCGTGCTGCCTGACTCTGTCATTTTTCTTCTCTACCCTTCTTTTTCTGATATGTGTGTGATGCGGTAACCCAGTGTGGTTCTTTAAAATTGGCTGTTCACCCAAAATGATGAGATCACGAATCGTTCCGTTCAATGGAACAGTGTTCCTGTTAGATAAAAACAAAATTAATTTTATGCTATTTTTTGCGATAAGAAAAGAAATGCGTCAGATAATCTGACACATTTCTTTTTCAGATAATTTATATGGTTAAGTAATGACCGCTGCTTTTTCGTTATTCAGCGACCCCTTTCACGACTAAGTGCCCTTTTGTGATGTTCCTTGAAATCACATCCTTTTATTGGAGAATTTCTTAAGAATGTGGCCATTCTGTCAGCATTAAAAAGAAAGATTTTCCAAAAGTCTTTTTCTGATCGTCTGCGTCTGAGCGGCACCAATCGAACACTTCTGCTCCTGCCTGTTACTTAGCTTACAGCCTGAAGCTCTTGCGTCAGCTCGGCCTGTTCGATTTTGACAGGTGTGCCGCCATGTTTGCTGAGAAGTGCGGTTGGTACTGAAGTTGCGTCAAAAGCAACGGCTTCCTGAGTAATCGTGAGGCTGCGTTCGGTGTTGCCCGGCTGTACTTCCAGGTTATAGTTTTCATTCAGATAGGTTTGTAGCTCACTGTCCGTGAGGGCCTTCCATTCAGCCTGATCCTTGAACAGCTGCAAAATGATCGGATTGACTCTGGCCTGATCCTCGTAGTCAAGGAACAAATGTACAAGATTACCCTTGAGCAGACCGATTTTGGGCTTGTCAAACGGTTTAAGCACGAGCCTGAGCTGCCTGTTCTCAATCGCCGGAAGCAGTTCGGTCTCGTAATTGTTGAAAAAAGCGGCGCAGTGCGGACAAGCGAGATTAGTGAATACAGTTAAAGTCAGCGGTGCATCCTGAACCCCAAATTGAAAGCCTGTCTCTGATAGCTTCGTCATACGAATTCCTCCAATTCTTTATTACCTTTATCATTATGTATTCTGCATCGTTACGCAAGCGATACGTATTGACCGAGTATTGGGGGGTGGCTCATTGAATAAGGAAAACCTGGCATTGATCACAACATCACTGTGTCTGTGCGATTTAGCGGTCACTGCCCTTCCTCAATCTCCAACATGAGTTGTTGATCGATTCTTTTGGATTGCATCGTTGCGGCTGCTTGCTTTGATGTTTAACAATGTATTGTTTTTGCTAGTTGCTTCTTACTGGGCAAAATCATATCTTTCTTATCTTGTAACAAAGGACCACGAAAACGCGGTCCCTGTCAATTTTATTCTGCTGGTTTCAAGGCAAACATCATTTCCGCTTCACAGGCGATTTCGCCGTCGACGGTGGCCGTGCCTCTGGCTTTGGCAAAGCCGCCGCGGAAACGGAGAATCTCGGATTCAAGCCTGAGTTGATCACCGGGGCGCACCTGACGCTTAAAGCGGCATTTGTCGATGCCGGCATATAGTGTCAGCATGTTCTCCTGCTGTCCCTGGCTAAGTACGGCGATGCCGCTGATCTGCGCGAGCGCCTCAACAATCAGAACGCCTGGCATCACCGGATAATCCGGAAAGTGCCCCTGGAAAAAAGGCTCGTTAACGGTGACATTTTTGATGCCGACTGCCTTTTTTCCATCTTCGACTTCGAGTACTTTGTCGACGAGCAGAAACGGATAACGGTGCGGCAAAATTTTCTTTATTTCATCAATGGTGAGCATTGGAATATGTCCCTCCTTTGCTTAATCAGTCTTCAGAAAATCGAGAATGTGCTGCCAGGTCGCGGGCTCGAATACAGCCCACACGTTGCGGTGACCCAGACCTCCATACCCGAACATGGCACCACCCACGAGTGCAACCGCACTCAGGGCGATCAGGACAATCAGTCGCTGCCAGATGGGAAAGCGACGTTTCCGATAATGAAAAAAAGGATTGTAAAGCGGCTGTTTTTCTTTATCCTGCTTTTGAACCCTTTTTGCCGGCACTGCCCCCGCTTTTTGTGCTTTACGGACGGCTGTTCTCGTTTCATCCTGATTATGTAGCTTACCGTTCGATTTCATTACTCGCCTTCCTCACTTAATGCAGCATGGAGTTAACCAGACCGGACATTTGATCACTGATCGAAATGGAACGTGCGTTCAGCTGGTAATTATGTTGCAGGTTGATCAGATCGGCCATTTCTTTAGTCAGATCTACATTGGAATTTTCGAGTTTGCCCTGGGCAACGCTTCCGTCAGCCGCCGGAACTTGCTGAACTACCTGATTCAGTCCGATGCCAAGCTGGGCGAGATTAGGCAAAGTATAGAGACTGTTGCCCTGGCTTTCCAGAAGCTGCGGACGGCTGACCGTGACAAGGCCGAGCTGACCGGCATTGACCTGCGCGCCACTTGCCAATTCGACATTAATTGAACCTGTGCGGTCGATGTGAATGCTCTGATAGTGCGCGGGAATCGTTATAGGCTGTCCATTCGTTCCCAGCACTGCCATCCCGGATTTAGTCAGCAGGCGCAGCGTGTTCGGGTCAGCCGGATCGGGCTGTACATTAAAGTCACCGGCACGTGTGTAAGCCGTTGTCGCCGTACCGTTGCCACTTGTCAGAGCAACGGTAAAAAATTGATGGTCATCGGTCAGTGCGAGATCAAGCGGATTGTCCGTCTGTTTGATCGAGCCACTGGCAAGATCAAGCGATGTGTCACCGATGCGCGCGCCGGAACCTCTTCGAATACCGTCCGGTGTCAGCCGATTGGCCTCATCGGTGCCGTCTATATCGGCAGGACGCATATTGTCGATCTGCTGGACCAGAAGATCGATGAACTTTGCGTCCCTACTCTTGTAACCCGTTGTTCCGACATTCGCGATGTTGTCGGCAACCGTTGCAAGCTGCTGCTGTATCTGGCCTAAGGTTACGGCTGTAGCCGTCATTTGCTGATGCATAAAAAGCACCTGCCCTTCATCAATTTATGCGGCCGACCTGGTTGACCGCTTTATCAAGTGTCCCGTCAATGATTTGCAGCACCTTCTGGTTGGCTTCAAAAGATCGGTAGGATTCCATCATATCCGTGATCGTCTGATCGGCCTGGACATTGGACCCTTCGACGGATCCCTGCTTCAGGCTGTAGCTGATTTGCGCATTTCCGCCGGCAGCAGGCAATGTGCCGCCACCATTCAGACGGAAAAGGCCATTGCCCTCTTTCACGAGCTGGTTCGTGTTCGCCGCATAACTGACCGCAATCTGTCCGTAGTTCGCGCCTCCTGATGTGATTGTTCCGTCAGAAGCGACCTGGAATTGGTCAGAAGGCAGCTGAATGGGCTGACCAGCCGTATTCAGTATCTGATTGCCTGAATCATCGGTCAGATATCCGGACGGGCTGAGCGTAAAGTGTCCGTCACGCGTGTAACGCGCGTTACCTGCAGGAGTCCGGACATTGAAAAGCAAGGCACCTTCCTGCGCCCCGGTCTGCGGATTGACAGGCAACGCCGAGGTAATCAGTGCGACATCGGTTGTTTTGCCTGTCTCAGTTACAGTACCCTGGCTAAAGTCAGGAATGGTCTCATCCATATACACGCCGGTCGCCAGACTGCCAACCTCATGGCTGATCGTGTTGTCTCCGCCGATTCGATCAATCAGTTGTTCGGGAAACGTACGAAGCCTGGTCTGATCTCCTTTATACCCTGGTGTATCAAGATTGTTCAAATTATTTGATAATGTTTCCTGCTTTCGCTGCTGGGCAATCATCCCCGCAGCCGATGTGTATAATCCTCTGATCAACAGCTTTCACCTGCCTGATTTTATTTAGCTCACAAAAAATCCGGAAATCCGCCAATTTCATCACTGTACACCAGATACGGTGTCCCGGTGCGGCATCTGCCGCACTTTTTCACAAGGGCCTGGCTATGTTTTCATTGCATGAAAGCGCAGAGCAGTTAATTTGCTTTGCGCTTCGGAAGTTTATCCAGATGTTCCAACATTTTGCCGGCACCTTCAACGACACAGGTCATCGGATTGTCTGCAACGACAACCGGAACTTTGAGTTCGCTTGCGAGCAGCTGGTCGAGACCGTGGATCTGCGCACCGCCGCCGGTCAGAATGACACCGCGGTCGATGATGTCGGCGGACAGTTCCGGAGGCGTCTGTTCAAGAACGTTCTTTGCTGCCCGGACAAGCGTGGCTACAGCATCGGAAAGCGCTTCTTCAATTTCGCTGGAGTGGATGGTCAGCGTTTTCGGCAGACCGGTAACCATGTCACGGCCGCGAATATCCATGCTTTCATCACGCGCATCCTTATAGACGGTACCAACGGCTATTTTGATCTGTTCGGCGGTGCGCTCGCCAATGAGTAATTTGTACTTTTTCTTGATGTAGTTGAGAATCTCCTGGTCGAACTTGTCACCTGCCAGTTTGATGGACTGAGAGGTCACAATATCGCCCATGGAAAGGACGGCAATATCGGTTGTACCGCCGCCGATGTCAATGACCATGTTGCCGCTTGGCTGAAAAATATCCATGCCGGCGCCGACAGCGGCCACCTTCGGTTCTTCTTCAAGATAAACCTGCTTGCCGCCGCTGCGTTCGGCAGCCTGACGAATTGCCTTCTGTTCCACCGACGTAATATGTGTCGGGGTGCAGATCAGAATTCTCGGTTTTTTCATAAAGCCTTTTACATTAATTTTATTAATGAAATGCGTGAGCATGAGTTCTGTGATTTCAAAATCAGCGATCACTCCGTCACGGAGCGGGCGGATGGCAACAATATTGCCCGGCGTGCGCCCGACCATTCGTCTCGCCTCTTCACCGACTGCCAGCGTCTGTTTTGTATCCGTATCAATTGCGATGACGGACGGTTCGTTCAGAACAACGCCCTGCCCTTTTACGTAAATCAGTACGTTCGCCGTTCCAAGATCAATTCCGATATCTCTCGAAAACACGCCAAATCCTCCCTGTTCAAGACACCTAGACTGCTGCTAGGATACTTATCATCATTATTTCATTTTAGCATAAATCCATGCATAACAGGGAGTTTTGTCGAAAAATAAACGCTACAGTCGACATTTTTTAAACGATTTTCCAAATTTTTCTGTACCGGAAAACTGCCAATTAATGGGGAACCGCTCTTTCAGTATCCTTCTGATATTTAAGCCTTGTCGCTTCTCCTCCCCGAAGATGACGGATTGACTTGTGATAATCGAGCACATTTTTTACTGCGTTAGCCAGTTCCGGATTGATGTTCGGAAGCCGCTCCGTCAAATCTTTGTGGACAGTGCTTTTCGAAACGCCGAATTCTTTGGCAATGACCCGCACTGTCTTTTTTGTCTCCACGATATGCTTTCCAATCTTGATCGTACGCTCTTTGATGTAATCATGCACACCACTCGCCTCCCTGTATTCATGAATGCGAAATGAGACAATCTTTGGAGGAAACGGAACTGTATCAACGCATCATGCTCGTTCCAAGCCCACCGCGCTCACCTCGAAACCCCGTATGTGAGTTTGTAACATCTTATTAAACGAGTTCCGGTTATATACCAAAAAGTCAATAGGGACAAGGGTTTTCAGACAAAACGCGTGTCCGAATGAGACCGGAACACGCGCCTTTTTCAAAAATTATTGGTTGGCGTTTGGGGCTGGGGGGACAAAAATTGATATCTAATGGAAAACTTAGCTATTCATTAAAAGATGTGGAGATGATTTGGAAATTTTCCCTTTGGAAAATTCCTTCATGGTGAAGAACTGAAGAGGGAGTAGAGCTCAGATTGGTGTTCAGTTGAAGTTCCCTGGTTCGGTTCATCTTTTTTGTGTTTAAGTGGAACTTTTGCGGCGTTCGGTGGAACTTCTGCCTTGTTCAGTCCATCATTTCCGCGATTCGGTGGAACTTTTGCGGCGTTCGGTGGAAGTTTCTCGGTTCGGTTCATCTTTTCCTCTGTTCGGTGGAACTTCTGCCTTGTTCGGTGGAACTTCTGCCCTGTTCGGTGGAAGTTTCTCGGTTCGGCTCAACTTTTCCTCGGTTCGGTGGAACTTTCGCGGCGTTCGGTGGAACTTCTGCCCTGTTCGGTGAAACTTTTGCGGCGTTCGGTGGAAGTTTCTCGGTTCGGCTCAACTTTTCCTCGGTTCGGTGGAACTTTCGTGGCATTAGGTGGAACTTTTGCCCTGTTCGGTGGAAGTTTCTCGGTTCGGTTCATCTTTTACGCGGTTCGGTAGAACTTTTGCGGCGTTCGGTGGAACTTCTGCCCTGTTCGGTGGAAGTTTCTCGGTTCGGTTCATCTTTTTCACGGTTCGGTGGAACTTTTGCGGCGTTCGGTGGAACTTTCGCGGTTCGGCTCAACTTTTCCTCGGTTCGGTGGAACTTTCGTGGCATTAGGTGGAACTTTTGCCTTGTTCAGTCCATCATTTCCGCGGTTCGGTGGAACTTCTGCCCTGTTCGGTGGAAGTTCCTCACTTCAGTACAGATTTCGCTGCTCGGCTCAATTTTTGCAGTGTTCAGATGAACTCTATCTACCTATTAAAATGTCTTCGATAGAAGGTTTGGCTGATTTTGGGTAAAAAGTAGTCATGCAGCTGTTCGTGGGTGGGGGCCTTGTAATAGAGTCCTCTTCCTGTTCCCGATCCGGAGATTTTGAGGTTCATTTTTTTTAATAAGTAATTCACTATGTGTCTTTGACTGGGGGCAAGTCCTAGAAACTCTCTGCATTGTCTGTTCGTCATCGTGGGGCCGTGGAGCAGGAAATGATGCAGGATCATCGGCTGGTGGGCGGTTTTGGATGTGATACCGCAGTGGGGACAATGCCAGCCGGCATAAATGCGCTGCGTGTCGAAGCTGCCGCAGTGTGGGCAGCGAATACCGCATTGGAGTTCGGCAGGCTGAATGTTGAAAGCTTTCATGATGTTTGGGAACGGTTCAGTATGAGCGGCAAGCAGTGCATTTGAGATCTGCTGCCAGCCGTGTCCATGATCACGGTTGTGTTTGCTGATCAATTGTTCGATCTGAAGTGGGGCTTGTTCGGCATGGATGACTCGTTCAACGATCAACGGCGAGCGGCAACGATTTTCGATGATCGTGCCCGGATGTGCAAAGATGACACGAGCCTCGATCGGAAGCTGAGGCAGATTGCGCCTATTCAGCCACTGCCGGAGTGCGGATTGATGACGCAACGTCTGCAGGATTGGATTTGGAAAGCCTTCGCGGCGGTTGTCAGAGCAGCGGATCACCTGGCCGTACTCACTTTCAAAAATGATGGTTCCGGTATAATTTTTCACCTCGAAAATGGTAAGAAAAAATGGGTGGAGAATCAAAGTATCGATTTGACAGCCATCCAAATGAAGGTCATAAAAAATGCGAAGATCGAGCGGATCCAGATAATAGGCGAGATTCTGCTCGCCCCTCCAACCGGAGCGGCGTCTGGCCAGTTCGTTTTCCAGAGCAGTCCGGGATGGGTGCACATCGCGCAGATGTCCGAGCAGCGCTTCGCCGGCAAGCAGCTTCATTGGAATCAATAGTTTTTTCATGATCAATAGGCATCACCTCTGAAATGAGTTATGGTTCATTTCGACGCGGCTCATCAGTTTTCCTGCGGATCAGCCAATAAAGCAGATGAAATTCGCCAAGCATCATCACTTCGACCCAGATCAGATACCATGGCCATGGTCCGAGCCAGTTCAGCACCGACACCGCGGGCTTGTGCATCAAATATAAATAGTTGGCTTCCAGAAACCGGTCAACCGCGAATATGAGGACACCATAAAGCGTGACAATCAGCGCAGAAAGCCAGAGCACGCGGTACGGCGGATGAACCCGTTCGGCAGCAACCATATACAGACAGGCGAGTACAGTTGCGCCATGGGTGGCAAAAAACTGCAGAATATGCAGCGGGGCCGTGCCAAGATCCGGCGTGACCAATGCATGAACCGCGCTGCCAATCCCTATAAAATACAAAACTTCGGCAATTTTCCGTGACCGCGTAAGCAGCATCATTGCCGCAATAAGTGCCGCCATGTCGCTCACCTGAAGCGGCAATGCACCGCGCAGCGACCATTTCCCAGCAGCAATCATTCCGATCTGATAGCCGACCTCACCGGTAATCAGAATTATCGCAAGCAGATAGCGAAAAAACGGATGCATAAAAAGGGTCTGCCTGAAAAGAAACAGGCAGACCCCTAATGTCGCAATGAGCACAAGTGTGCTCAGATGTTCTGGCGAAAATTGTGCGAAGCTGACGATTTGCGGATCAATAACCATTTTTTCACCTCAAAATGTACAACAGTCCGCGTTTACCCTTGAGATTGTTCTTTTTCTGCCGGAGCAATCGTCCGTTTCAGAAACAGGGAAAGCAGCAGTGAAACCGCACCGACAATCAGTGCGAAGAAAAAGGCATGACTCATGCCAGAAACAAGCGCCTGAAGGGCTTGTGCCGGTGCTTCCGGATTCTCAGATTTGCTCAGGTATGCCTGCTGCCCGGCTGCCATAATACCGACAAACAGAGCGGTGCCGACACCGCCGGCAACTTGCTGCAACGTGTTCATGATCGCTGTTCCGTGGGGATACAGACGCTTAGGCAGCTGATTCAGACCGGTTGTTGATACCGGCATCATGACCATAGACATGCCGATCAGCAAAGCGGCATAAAGAATAATAACGTAGAGCATACTTTCTGAAACCGTCATTCGGCTGAACAGCCAGATCACGACACACATAATCAGCAGCCCTGGAGTTACGAGCCAGCGCGGACCGAATTTATCAAACAGTCTGCCCATAACCGGTGAAAGCATACCGTTGATCAAACCGCCGGGCAAGAGAACAAGCCCTGCCGCAAAGGATGACAGAAGCAGCGCGCGCTGGAGATAGAGCGGCAGTAAAATCATCGTCGCAAACAGCGTAACCATAACCAGAATCAGAATGATTGTCGCCAATGTGAACATCGGGTACCTGAATGCCCGAAAATCGAGAATTGGATTTTCTATGACAAGCTGGCGCCAGACGAAGAGCACCAGACTGACGGCACCAATGAGCATAAAGATTGGAGCGATCCATCCGCCTTCCGCGCCGGAACCCATGCCGTAGACGATCCCGCCGAACCCAAGCGTCGAGAGCACAACGGAAAGCGCGTCGACCTTAGGCTTCGTCACCTGCGAAACATTGGTCAGGTAGCGGGCAGCAAATAAAATGGAAAATGCGGCAAGCGGAAGAACGAGATAGAACAGCCATCGCCAGGACAGCGAGGCGATAATCAATCCTGACAGAGTCGGTCCGAGTGCCGGCGCGAACATGATGACGAGCCCGATCAGTCCCATTGCACCGCCGCGTTTTTCCGGAGGATAGATAAACAAGATCGTATTCATCATGACCGGAAGAATAAGTCCCGACCCGGCAGCCTGAATGACACGTCCGAGCAGCAAAAAGCTGAAATTAGGTGCAAAACCGCAAATGACCGTACCTGCGAAGAAAACGGTCATGGCGCCGAGAAACATCTGGCGTGTGGTCAGCCAACCGGTGAGCAGCGCGGTGACCGGCATGAGAATGCCAATGACGAGCAGATACGCAGTTGTCAGCCATTGGACGGTCGTCGTTGTCACATGAAAATATTGAATTAAATCTGAAAGTGCAATGTTCAGCAAGGTTTCATTAAGAATGGCGACAAAGGCACCAATGATCAGGGCAACCGTGATCGGCCCGCGCTTTATTTCCTGAGCTGTTGCATTCGTTGTCACAGTGAAAAACTCCTTTTATTTGTCGGAACGCAGACTTGATTTCCTTTTTAAAACAGCCTGAAAAGTGAAGCTCACCGTCTCTGCGGTCAAAAAAGAGCTTGGCGGTCTCTTCGCCAGGCCCTTTTCTCAGGGATTGTTTTTATACGGATACTTTTCCCTTGTTTTTCCGGCTTGCAGGCTACCGGTTTGCCGGGAAGGGTAACACTTTTCTTCCCCCGAAGCAGCAAACCGTAAACTGTGCTTCTCATTAAAAAATCAGGCTTCTGCTGTTGTTTTCAATCGCGGCCGCCTGCCGCACAGAAAATCAACATTGAATGTAAACAGGGTTAAAAATCAAAATGATCGGGGTCTGCGCCGAACCGCTGATCTGCATTCAACGCATCAATCTTATCGATGTCTTCCGGTGACAGTGCAAAATCAAAAATGTCAGCATTGCTGATGATGTGCGCTTCCTGCGTTGAACGCGGAATGGTAATGATTTCATTCTCCACATCCCAGCGCAGCATGACCTGCGCAGAGGTTTTCCCGTATTTTTTGCCGATCTCATTCAGGGTCGGATGATTAATCAGGCCGCCGCTTCCAAGCGGTGAATAAGCTTCGATGGCAATTGCCTGTTTGTAGCAGTAATTTCGCAGCGGTACCTGAGTCAGGAGCGGATGCAATTCGATCTGGTCGACAGCCGGTTTGATTTCCGCATCCTGAAGCAAATCTTCGAGGTGATGTTTATGGAAATTGCAAACACCGATGGCACGCACGCGGCCGTCTTTGTACAGCTTTTCCATTGCCTTCCATGTTTCTTTGTACTTTCCGGCTTTCGGCCAGTGAATCAGGTACAAATCAACCGTCTCGATGCCGAGCTTCTTCGTGCTCGTCTCGAACGCGGCCAGTGTTGACTCATAGCCCTGGTCGGCATTCCAGACCTTTGTTGTGATAAACACATCATCGCGATGGACTCCGGACCGACGCAATGCTTCACCAACACCGCCCTCGTTTCGGTAGATGGCCGCCGTGTCGATCATTTTGTACCCCGCCCTGAGCGCGGAAAGAACCGAGTGAATCACTTCCTCGCCGTCCTTCACCTTCCAGACGCCAAGTCCGAACCCTGGCATTGCAATACCATTATTCAGTTTTACTGTGTCGTTCAAAGACTTAATCATTCATCTGCCCCCCTTTACCTGTCTATTTTCTCACAGATTAAAAAGAGAGAAAAGAATTTTACTCATCTAAAATTTGGGCCTAAAAAACTTATTTTAAAAAGCAGAACGGAAAAAGATGAGGAACCCCATATCAAAACCGGAGAGACAAAGAGGTTAAGTTTTTTATCAGCGCCGCTTTTGTCGCTGCCTCTAAATGCGCGCAATAAAAAGGAACAGGTGCTTTTTTCGCACTTGTTCCAAATCAGTGCTGGGCAGACCAGTACCAGGAACCTGCCTGTGCCTGACCATCACCGGATTTACTGTCGTCTGCTGCCGACAGCTGCTCGGACAGCTGCATGAACCAGTCGCGGTCAGCCGTAATTAAAGCCAGGTCGGTCATGCTGCGCAACTGCTGACCGTTCAGGGGCAGCTCCGGTAAAGGCTTGATCAGGTAACCGATTGTCTCGATGACACGGCCAACCGTTGTCTCCCGGTCACACGCTACAACATGGACCTTGACGGTGCCCTCTTCCTGATTGCAGTCCACGATGAACCCATGCATGAGTTCGCCATTGACTGTCCGCCCTTTCACCCAGTCGCCTTTTTTCCAATTGGATTTCTGTTGCATCAACCTTCACCACCGATCTGTTTTATATGATTATGCATTGCAATTTTTTTTGTTTGCACGTCGGTCGATGCCTTCTTAGCCAGCATATCGATCGACCAGCGCTCGAGATATTCTTCGAGTCCGCGTTCTGCCCCGTTAAAAGCAAAATCCATCACGGAACGGAGACGCTCGAATTCGGGATCTTGCGCGCAGCCAGCTGAACACCAGCTGAGCTTCAGCGGTTCACAGGAAATAGATTGATAGATACGTGCTAATGTGCAGGCGCTCGGATTGCAACCTAGCCGATAGCCGCCGCCAATGCCCTCCTTTGTCTCGACCAGGCCGCTTTTTCGCAGACAACTCATAATCTTACGAATTCGTGCCGGATGAGTGTATACTTTCTGTGAAAGTGACTCGCTGTTCCACACTCGATCCGGTGTCCTGGCAAGCACGATCAGGCAATGAACGGCAATCGTAAACTGACTGTTCATAGAGTGATTCCCCTTTTCGGAGATTAATGTAATTATATGAGATACAGTTTGGAAAATCAATTCATTTTGCTTTAAAAAATGCAGTTACCAGCATTTTACTTAGTAAAATACGACCGAATCTCGCAAAATGCACCTGAAATCGAGCACTTTACTGGAAGGAAAGACAGGATCGTAACGAACGGACCTAAAGTGGGAACGAAACGTGATCATCAGGAATGTGTATGGATCGCGTTGCATACAGAAGATATGCGTACTTAGCGAAAGTTCCTTATAGTTATTGAAAGTTCCCCTACATTAGTGGAAGTTCCTTTTGCTCTGTGTAATCGAACTGGGTTCGTGTCTTTATGGTACTGAATCGGCGCTTCAGTTGCTCGCTTGCCGCGGGCGATCCGGAAGCCTCCTCAGGCAGGCAAATTCCTGCGGGGTCTTCCCTGGCTCGCTGATCAACAGGAACGCTCCGCAGGCGCCAGCGCACTTCCGCTTTGATTCTCGGCAAGACACTGGTTTATTGGTTTTCATGTGGGTCAAAATCTTATACTTTCTTTACTCTTGTAAAAAAAACCGACCTGCCCTATTTAATCAGGGCGGCCGGTTTTGAGGTCTTCAGTCACTTTTTCTGTGCGGCTTCATGGAGTGCTTCTTCAACACTGTCTTTGAAAATGGCAAAGGCAGCGTCGATTTGATCGCGGGTGACAATCAGCGGCGGAATAAAACGAATGACGTTGTGGTCGACACCGCAATTGAGCAGAATCAGACCTTTTTCAAGTGCGTTTTTGCGGATCGCGGTGACGATTGCGCCATCCGGCCTTCCGCTTCGATCAACGAATTCGATCCCGATCATCAGGCCCAGACCGCGGACCTCAAGGATTTCATCGTGTTTTTCTGTAAGTTCAAGCAGTTTTTGTTTGAAGTAGGCGCCGATTTCTGCCGCGTGATCAGCAAGTCCGGCTTCAAGCAGTTCGAAAACGGCGACACCGGCGGCGCAGGCAACCGGATTGCCGCCGAAGGTTCCGCCGTGAGTGCCCGCCGGCCATTGGTCCATCAGGTCGCGGCGGGCAACGATTGCGCTGAGCGGGAACCCGTTGGCGATCGCTTTGGCAAGACTCATGATATCCGGTTTCACATCGAAATTTTCATAGGCAAAAATTTTACCGGTCCGTCCGAATCCAGTCTGTACTTCATCGAAAATAAGCAGAATGCCGTGATCGTCGCAGATTTTGCGAACCGCCTGCAGGAACGATTTCGGCGGCACGATATAGCCCCCCTCGCCCTGGATCGGTTCAAGAATCATACAGGCAACCTGCTCCGGTTCGATCAGGTCATGGAAAATTTCGTCGATCGACCGCAGACAGCGTTCCACTTCCGCCTTCTCGCTCAATCCCGACCGTGTGGCATATGGAAAGTCAGCATAATACACACTCGGCAGCAGGCCTTCATAGTTACGCCGATATTTGGCATTGGATGCGGTCAGCGTGGTCGTCGCCAAAGTACGGCCGTGGAAGCTGTGCTTGAAGGAGATGATGCCGGGACGATGCGTTACCTGCTTGGCCAGCTTGATCGCCGCTTCATTGGCTTCGGCGCCGCTGTTTGAAAAGTAGATTTTGTAGTCCCGACCGACATGGCCGAGAATTTTTTCTGCGAGTTTAATATAGGAAGGATAGTAGACGACATTGTGACCGCCGTGGATCAGCTCGTCAATCTGTTCCTTAACCTTCTCTACCACGTATGGATGATTGTGACCGCAATTGACAACAGCCACACCGCTTGCAAAATCAATGTATTTTTTCCCGTTCTCATCCCAGACATAGGCTCCCTCGCCTTTCACCACACCGAGCTGAGTCGCCCGCAAGGCAACCGGCGGAAAGAGATCCAGGGCTTGCTGATACATGCTTTTTTCCGGCATAATCTCCATCCCTTTTTTTCAAAATTAAAAAACCTGGTTTTATCGCGCTTTATTTTAATGATTGGCAGACACTATTATATAATGATGTTAAACAAGCGTTTATTTATATGTGCTGCGCGCAACTCAAGGAGGAGCGGTCAATGGAACTCAGGCAACTGAAAACTTTTCAGACGGCAGCGGATCTGCTCAATTTCACTCAGGCCGCGAAACAGCTGAATTTCTCTCAGCCGACCGTCACCGCGCAGATTCGCGCGCTCGAACAGGATATCGGACATCCGCTCTTTTTCCGAATCGGCAAGCAGACGTTTCTGACCGCGCATGGCGAGCTCGTCAAACACTATGCGGATCAGATCTTTTCCGTGCTCGGACAGATGAACAGCGACCTTAAGAAAAAAAGCCGTTCGGAGAGCAAAGTGACGATTGCTGCCTCGGAGACATTCTGCACACACTACTTTCCTCCGATCATTCGTCAATACCTTGCCGTCTACCCGGAAATCGGGATTAAGCTTGTCTCCTGCACAAGCGACCGGGTGATCGACGGAATCAACAGCAACGCCTTTGACATCGGCATTATTTCCGGAACCTATAATAAAGCCGGCATCACCAATGTCATGATCTCAGAAAAAGAGGATCTGATTCTGATCGCCTCCAGCGCGCTGTCTGAAAAATATGCCGATCATGAACTGCTCGACCATTATCCGTTCATCAAATATGAAATCATCGGTCCATTTGAAGAACAGATGAACAGCTACATGCGGGCAGCGGGCATCCGGCCGCGCAAAATCATCGAATCCAGCAGTCTTGAAGCGGTCAAGAGCGCCGTCATGAATGACATAGGAATCGGACTGATCGCGCGCAATCTTGTCAAAAAAGAACTGGCTGCGCGCCAGTTACATGAAATCGTCTTAAATCAGAAGCCAGTCGAAATCCAGACCTCGCTTGTGATTGCGACGCATAAGCTGCGTGATCAGAAAACGATGCATCTGATCCGGCTGATCGAACAAAACTGGAATGCGATCCATTAAAGGATTTTTTCCAGAAAGTCTTTGGCGCGTTCTGTCTGCGGATGGCTGAAAAAAGCTTCCGGTGTGCTGGATTCCAGAATCCGGCCGTCATCCATGAATACGACTTTGTCGCCAACCTGCCGGGCAAAGCCCATTTCGTGCGTCACGATCACCATGGTCATGCCGGATTCGGCCAGAGACTGGATCACGTCAAGCACTTCCTTAACCATCTCCGGGTCAAGCGCCGAAGTCGGTTCATCGAACAGCATGTAGTCCGGCTCCATCGCCAGCGCGCGGGCGATCGCAACGCGTTGTTTCTGGCCACCTGAGAGTTTATTCGGATATTGATCCTTTTTCTCCAGCAAACCGACTTTTTTCAGCAGTTCCTCCGCTTTTCTGACGGCTTCGTCTTTGGAAAGCCCTTTGACCTTCATCGGTGCATAGATCAGATTTTCAAGTACGGACTTATGTGGAAAAAGATAAAAATGCTGAAAAACCATACCAACTTTCTCCCGTACTTTGATGACCTGTTTCGGCTTCAGCGCCGTCATGTTCTGCTCGTCCACCGTAACCGTGCCCGAAGTCGGGCGTTCGAGCAGATTGATGCAGCGCAGGAACGTTGACTTTCCGGATCCGGACGGACCGATGATGACGACCACTTCGCCCTGGCTGATCTGCAGCGAAACATCTTTAAGCACTTTAATGCTGCCAAAATTTTTATAAACATGCTCAGCTTTGATCACTGCGGCTCAGTCTCCTTTCGATGCGCCCGCCGATAAAGGTCAGGATCAGAACAACCAGATAATACATGATAAAGGCAACAAACATTGGTGGAAAATACGTGTAGTACTGCGCCGAAACAATCTGTGACCGCCGCATCATATCGGTAACGGCAATGGTTGAAACAATTGCCGAATCCTTAGTCAGCGTAATAAATTCATTCATCATCGCCGGCAGAATATTTTTAATGGCCTGCGGGAGAATGATGTCTTTCATCATCGGCCAGTAGCCAACGCCAAGCGCCCCGGCGGCCTCGAACTGACCTTTGTCGACCGCGTTAATGCCCGAACGGATAATTTCAGACATATAAGCGCCTGAATTCAGCCCGAACGTAATAATCGCAACAGTGGTCGCATTGACATCACCGAGACCAAGCAGCTGCGGTACCGCGAAAAAGGCGAGCGCCAGCTGCATGATCAATGGTGTGCCACGGAAAATCGATGTATAGCCGCGGGCAAAGCCATTCAAAATGCCGATGTTGCTGATCTTGCACAATGACAGAAGCGTTCCGAGCACAAAACCAATGATCGCCGCGCCCAGTGCAATCCCCAAAGTTACCCATATACCGTTGATGATATAGGGAATCGAAGGAGCAATTGTTTTAAAACCGGTGAAAAGCTGTTCCATCGCCCCATTATCCTTTCAATGCTTTTCTATTTTTGATTTTTAATCCACTTGTTGACAAGTTCATCTTTTTTGCCGTTCTTTTCCAGTTTCTTCAGTGCTTTATCAAACTGAGCGGCCAGTTTGCTGTCTTTAGGGAACGCTGCGCTGATCGGATCGTACTGAGTTTTTCCGTCAACAACAGCCTTGAACTGCTGGAATTTCTTATCCTTGCTTGTATATCCGTAAGCAACCGTATCTACCGTTACGATCGCGTCCAGTTTGCCCGCGCGCATCGCCTCAACCATTTCGTTCAGCTTGTCCCATGTCTGTATTTTCATCGGAATCGTTTTGCTGACTTTCTTCGCCAGCGTTTCCTGAGTGGTCCCGAGCTGCACGCCGACCTTCTTGTTCTTCAGATCGTCCATCGTCTTAATATTCGTGTCTTTTCTTGTCAAAATGACCTGAAATGACTGGTAGTACGTTTTCGAGAAATCAACCTGCTTGCGGCGATCCGGTGTGTCCACCATGCCGGCCATCACAAAATCCACTTTCTTGCTGCTCAGTGCGGCAATCAGACCGTTAAAGTCCTGATTTTTGATTTCCAGTTTGTAGCCAAGTTCTTTAGCAACCGCCTGAGCGAGATCAATGTCGAAACCAACGATCTTGTTGCCGTTTGCCGTATCCACGGATTCAAACGGCGGGTAATCGGCACTCGTGCCCATCACAATCGTTTTTTTCTTGCCTGAGTCACTGCTGCCTGAACTGCTGCATGCGGACAGTACAAGCAGAAGCAAAGCCATCATGATTAGTCCTGATTTCTTATACATCGTTCATTCGCCTCTTTTTATCAATATATTATATTTCCTATAATACAGGAAAGAAAACCCATCATTGTTCAGTCCGGATCGTCGAGCACCTGTTCAGTCATGGAACGGATCAGCTTCGGAAGCACTCCGTAGGAATACGGTTTGTAGACGCGCTCCATCCATGTATGGGCCCGCTTGCCGTAAACACCCATATCAAGCACCGGAATATTCAGTCTGCGAATCTGATCGAGCGGTACGCGGTAGGTCCTGCCCCATCCGGGAAAGTTCCCGAGAATAGCCGCTGTCTCCTCCGCGGTCTCACTCACGGCAAGATAACTGCCATCAGCGAGATACGGGAAAAAACGTTTCTTGGCAAATTGTTCACCTGTCTCTTCCGCAGCCTGGCGCAGAACCCGGTCAAGAATGTCGTCGCAGCGCCGCTCGGCAGCGACCTCTTTTCGCAAATAATTGTGCGGACAGTACGGAGGCGCAAAAAAGACAATCACTTTCGGCCGCTTGTCCCCGGCGCGCGCTTCCAGCGCTTCAATAATTTTGAAGCTGATCTGGCGAAAATCTTCGCCGGGATTGGCCCGGACAACCTGTTCGGTAACTTCATCCACCGGAACGCCCTTCTCTGTCAGTTCTTTAACAAATTCTCCGTAACTGAGTACATCGACCGACCATTCCGGCGTCTGTCCCTGAATGCCGCAATTTTTTGAAAAGGCTTGATACTGTTTCTCAAGAAAACCAGCAAGCTCTTCGCATGCGTGCCCGGCAACCGTTTTGAGCTGCTCGAGCACATCGTTTGGCGTGCGCTCGTAAAGAAAATAGTTGAAGTACAGATAGGTCGTTCCCGCCGTCTGCACGTTGTAGAACGCCTTTCGTTCTCTCAGGTACAGACAGGAGGGCGGTAATATAACTTCATCAGGAATTTGTTCAGCACAAGCCATATTGTTGTTCAGCTGTTCATTGATCCTGCTCGCAATGACTGTCGGATCAATGCCGGCAAGCGTTTCACCCACATGTGTCTCCCGCCCGCGGATATAGAAACATCCGAGCAGCTTGCCGGCGGACCCGGTATAGACATAGCGTTTCGGGTCGCCATTATAGAGCGGACTGTTAAAATCGCCGTTGATTGCGAGCCGGTACTTCAGCCCCTTTTCATCCCTTAATCGAAGCAGTTCGGAAACGGCTTCCATCACACCTTCATGGTCATTCTCCTCAACGGGATTGAACATCACAAGCAGATTGCCCTTCAGCGCGTGCCGATGCTCTGAATAATAGAGCAGATTGCTGAGGTGGACCGCATCGCCGCTTTTCATGTCCAGCATGCCGCGTCCAAAGAGCCAGTCGCCGGATCGCGCATCTTTCCTTGCATCGCTGTCCTTATCGTCGTTTGCAAAATAATGACAGAGAAAATCAGGATCAAGTGCATGCGCCTCAATGGAACCGAAGTCATCGACACCGACCGTATCCATATGACCATGATATATGATGGTCTGCTTCTTTTCAAACGCTCCTTCAAGAAAAGCGAACACATTTTTTCTCCCGAGTGTGTCTGAGGCGAGCGGCTGTGTCCAGACATGATCCGGATGCGCCTTAAAATAAGGGAATGAGCGAATGAGCGTCGCAAGTTCATCCGCGATATCCTTTTCACCCTCTGTACCGTTCACGCTTTTCACACTGACAAGCGCTCTGGCGATTTTCTCAATCTGTTCTTCCATCGGCAAATCTTTGATTGCTTCGTACATGAGCCACTCTCTCCTTTCTGCCGCTTATTCGATCGGATCACGCTGCAGCACAAGTGACGAACAGTGAATGCCGCCGCCCATTTTATTCAATTCATCAACCGGAATGGCGATCACTTCGATACCTGCTTTCTCAAGTGCCTCGATCGTTCGCACACCGCGTGAAGTAAACAGCACCTTCCCCGGTTCGAGGCAGAGCAAATTGGTCGTCATCGGCGGATCAAGCGGATCAGTGTAAATCAGCTGAACACCACGCTTCTGCAGATCCTGCAGGAACCAGTGCGGCAAATTGGACGGATCGACGAGCGCTTTGTCCTTGTCCACCATATTAAATACTTCATCGAGGTGGATCATGCTGGACGGAAGGTCGACGACAACAAGCTCCATCCCCTGCCATGAGAGAATCGCGCGCAGCTGATCGATGCCTTCCTGATTGACACGAATTGAGCGTCCGACCATCGCCGTTTTGCGGTCAAAGACCATGAAACTGCCGCCTTCAACAAAACCCCGGCCTTGAATCGATGCCAGTACCGGCATGCCGATTTGCGCGGCCGTCTTCAATGTCCGCAGCGTTTCACCATATCTGAACTTCAGCGCGAACCGAGCGAGAATCAGACCGCCCGGAATGACCATACCGACGTCACGGGCAAACAGATTGTTCGTCAGCAATGCGTCATCCTCAATGATCGGAATGACGTCGACCCCCTCACGCTTCAGAACATCAGTCATCCGGTCATGCTGTTCCTGCATTTTCGCCAGATTAAGCGGTTCGTTGCTCAGGCAGTAGCTGATAATGCTGCCTTTTTCATCGCGAAGAATACGTGCGCCTGCCTCCGGTTCGAATTTTGCTTTATTTAATTCCAGGATTTCATCACCCGGTCGGTGGACAAACACCTTCCTGACTTTTCCCACCGCATTGGTGTTGCCCCAGGATCCCGACCAGTATCTTTCAAGCAGTTCAGGCGTTTCAAACGAATCCTGAACGATGTTTTCATCAAGAAATTTATGCAATACAGACATGAAAGTCCCTCCTTGTCAGATTCCGCATCTATCCACAGCCCCACTTGTGGAATAATTTCTCACATGATATGACCTGTTTCTATAATAATATAAAATTGCCGCCGTGAGCTTTTATTTTTTTTATGTAATGTATTTAATAATCTGATTGTTCTGTTTAAATTATGTGACAGAACCGTTTTATTCTTTCGTGTTTTCAGGCTTTGACCGCCATTTTTGTCATACTGCTTCCCGTCATGTCAGATTTGCCGCAACAAATTTTTATGTTGGTCAGATTTTCTGACACATTATTTGACGTGTTCTTTGCATTCGATTATGATTATCTTCGTAAACTTCATCCTTTCTGTTTTCGTATATCCTTAATAATACGGTTTAAGGGTTTCTACCTGGGAACCGTAAATTCCCGGCTACGAATGCTATGTACTGTGCATAGTGTTTCGTAGCCCTTTTTTTGTTCTGCCGCGCCCGGATCCATTGAAGGGCGTAACGGCAAACATGTAATTGGAGATGATATTGGTGGGGAGAATCATCATTAAAAACGCGGACTTAATCACGATGAATCAACACGGGACCATTGCGCGCGGTGATCTGGTCATCGCGGGTGACCGTATTCAATCCGTCGGCGCAAAGGCGGAATCGAGGCCCGGTGACCGCGTGATCGACGGAACCGGGCGGACAGTCATCCCCGGGTTCATTCAGACACATATTCATCTTTGCCAGACGCTGTTCCGCGGCAAGGCGGATGATCTGGAACTGATGGACTGGCTGCGCGAGCGCATCTGGCCGCTTGAAGCGGCGCACGACAAGGAATCCATCTATCTGTCGGCACTGCTCGGAATCGGTGAGCTGATCGCTGGCGGATCGACGACCATTGTCGATATGGAAACCGTTCATCATACGAACGAAGCATTTCAGGCGATCGCGGAGAGCGGCATCCGCGCGCTGTCTGGCAAGGTCATGATGGATAAAGGCAACGATGTTCCAGCCGGGTTGCATGAAAAAACAAGTGACTCCTTACAGGAAAGCGTCGACCTGCTTGAAAGGTGGAACGGCCATGGCAACGGCAGAATTCGTTATGCATTCGCCCCCCGTTTCGTCATTTCCTGCACCGAACCACTTCTGAAACAAGTGCGCGATCTTGCCGATCACTATCAGGTGTTCGTTCATACGCATGCGTCTGAAAATCGCGGGGAGATTGAAATAGTCGAACATGATACCGGTATGCGGAATATTGTCTATCTGGACCATATTGGTCTGGCAAATAAACGGCTGATTCTCGCACACTGCATCTGGCTGAGTGAAGAAGAAAAAGAGATTATTCAAAAGCGCGGCGTTCATGTCAGCCATTGCCCGGGCTCCAATCTGAAGCTGGCCTCAGGCATTGCTCAAGTGCCGCAGATGGCGGCGATGGGCGTGAATCTTGGGCTGGGGGCAGATGGCGCGCCATGCAACAATAATCTGGATATGTTCCAGGAAATGCGGCTTGCCGCGCTGATCCACAAGCCGGCCAATGGACCGACGGCGATGAACGCGCATCAGGTTTTTCGCATGGCAACGATCGACGGAGCGCGGGCCGTCGGCCTGTCCGATGAAATCGGCAGCCTTGAACCTGGGAAAAAGGCAGATCTGGCCATTCTGAATCTCAATACCTTTCACTGCAATCCGATATACGGGACCGACCCGATTTCGCGGATCGTCTACTCGGCAATGAGTTCGGATGTCGAAACTACGATGATCGACGGACGCATTGTGATGGAGAACAGGCGGATGAAAACCATTGATCAAACGTTTGTTTTACAAGAAGCTGAGATTGCTGTCGCGCGGCTGATGAAGCGTGCAGGCATTCAAGTCTGACACAGGGTACGAGAATGCGGGGCGATGTGCCCGTGTTTTTTTACACTGGTAAGTATAAAAAATAAAAGATTCAAGGAAATGAATGTAAGTGCTACTAAGGCTTCGCCTTCGCCAGTGGCTTGGCGCAGCCAAGTTTTCTAATTTGTGGATGGGGTTCGGCTGAGGTGACTCTCTTCATCAGAATATTGTTACAGCCTTGCGGATCAAGTTACGTGTTCGGCTGAAGTTCTGCGGTGTTCGGTCCAACTTTTCCTCGGTTCGGTTGAAGTTCTGCGGTGTTCGGTTCAACTTTTCCTCGGTTCGGCTGAAGTTCTGTGGTGTTCGGTCCAACTTTTCTACGGTTCGGCTGAAATTCTGCGGTGTTCGGTTCAACTTTTCTACGGTTCGGCTGAAGTTCTGCGGTGTTCGGTTCAACTTTTCTACGGTTCGGTTAAAATTCTGTGGTGTTCGGTTCAACTTTTCTACGGTTCGACTGAAATTCTGTGGCGTTCGGTTCAACTTTTCTACGGCTCGGTTAAAATTCTGCGGTGTTCGGTTCAACTTTTCTACGGTTCGGCTGAAATTCTGTGGCGTTCGGTTCAACTTTTCTACGGTTCGGTTGAAGTTTCCCTTGGGTTGGCCGCATCTCCCAATTTGGATCCATCTGCTCGATTAATCATGTATTTCGCGTATAGAAGTGCGGCTTTTGAGGCATATTAATTGATTAGGGTACCCATTTTCTGATTCAATAGAATTGGGGTCGGCAATGATTTTGGTAAAAGGAGGATTTTAATGAGTCATTTTGAACTGCCTGCACTCGAATTTGCTCCCGATGCTCTGGAACCGTACATTGACAAGCAAACGATGCTGATTCATCACGATAAGCACCATCAGACCTATGTGACGAACCTGAATGCAGCCCTTGATAAGCACCCGGAACTTGAACACCGTTCGCTGACCGACTTAGTCGCGCATTTGGATAAGGTGCCCGAGGATATTCGGACGGCGGTGCGTAACAACGCCGGTGGCCATTATAATCACAGCTTCTTCTGGAAGGTACTGATTCCCGGCGGATCACAGGAACCTGCCGGTGCTCTGGCGGAAGCCATCGACAAACAGCTCGGTGGATTCGACAAATTCAAGGAAGCCTTCACGAATGCGGCAACCGGACAGTTTGGCTCTGGATGGGCCTGGCTGGCCGTCGATAAACTCAACGTTCTGAAAGTCACCAACACACCAAATCAGGATAGTCCGCTCATGGACGGCGCCACCCCGCTGCTTGGTCTCGATGTCTGGGAACACGCTTATTATCTCAAATACCAGAATCGGCGGCCCGAGTATGTGAAAAGCTTTTTCAGCTTAATCAACTGGGACTTCGTCTCTGATGTTTATAACAAGACACTCGCGACAAAGACTGTTCTTTAACAAGAATCCCGAAGCGGTTTGTGCGCTTCGGGATTTCTGCGCCTGTCTGATTTGGGCAGGCGGATATCTGTCCGAATAAAATGAAGAGCTGATTTGTTTCAGTTCACCAAGGAGGCTCAGGTGATGAATGACGGATTGGGACTGGTCACGATCGAAGTATGCGATTACGGATCGCTGACCGTCCAGCACCTGGAAAAAATAGCCCGCCACCCGGAAGTGGCGGTCATGAACTACGACTGTCTGAACGTCTGCGGCATGTGCAGTCTGAAACCTTTTGCGATCGTCAACGGTCATCGCGTATTCGCCAATACAATTGACGCCTGCCTGGAAAAAATTGAAGCCCGTGTTCATGAGGAACTCGCCCAGCTTCAATAATGAAGGAATTTCACACAGACCGCGTCCGCAACGGCAAGTACTGACGATTGCGCATGCAGGCGTCCTGTGACAGTATCGCGTTCAAAAAGCACGAGATTTCCTGAATTCTGGTTGGCAACGAGCAGGAATTGTCCGCTCGGATCGATTTCAAAATCGCGCGGCCAGTCTCCCATAGTCGCCACGTGTTCGATCAATGCCAGCTTTCCATTCTCCTCACCAACTTGAAAAACAGCGATACTGTTATGCCCGCGGTTCGATACATAAACGAAACGGCCGTCAGCGCTGATTTTAATCGCCGCACCCTGACTGTGTCCAGTGTAGCCTGCAGGCAGCGCGCTGATCGTCTGAAAAGCTGTAAAAGCGCCGCGATCCGCGTCAAAACGAAGAGCCACAACTTCCGAACTGAGCTCGGTCATCACATAGGCGTACGGAGCGTTCGGATGGAACGCGAGATGGCGCGGACCCGAACCCTGCTTAAAAATCAGCGTGTTTTGTTCCACCCATTGTCCTTCCGACAAATCATAAGTGGTGAGCGCGTCCAGACCGAGATCGACCGTTACCACAAAGCGCTCATCCGGTGTAAAGCCGGTGAAATGGACATGTGGCTCTTCCTGACGCTCAGAGAGTGCTTCAGAACCCTGGTGTTTCACGTCCGCCATCAGGCGGACCCCTTTTCCTGAATTCGCTTTATAAAGTGCCGCGGTGCCGCGGTGATAGTTGGCATCCAGAATGTGTGTGCCGGCCTGGTCGACAGCGACATAGCAGGGGGGTGCGCCTTCGCTGAGGTGTGCGCCGATGTACTCCAATTCACCGGATGCACCAACGGTAAAAGCGCCCACGCCTCCAGTTGACTCTTTTTTTTCGACTGAATAGAGATGACGGTTATCCGAACTGAGGGTCAGATAAGTGGGGTTGTCCACTTTGGCCGCAACGCGCAATTCAGAAAGTTCCTTTCGCTCCGTGTTCAGAACAAATGAGTAGATTCCTTCGCTTGTTCCTTTCGTATAAGTGCCGATGTAGCCTTTAAATTGGCTCATAAGGCATGCCTCCAATTATATTGATAATCACGACCGCCTTATCCATGCCGCAACCGCAAAGATCACCCGACTGAGACACCAGACAAGCAGTGAAAAAAAGATGGCAACACTTAGCATGACCATCAGAATAAAATTCAGACGGCCGATCCAAAACATCATCTGTCCACGCAGGCTTGGATCAAGGATCGTGCCGAGCACATTAATAAAAAGCAGAAAAGCAAACAGTGCTGTCGCGCCACTTCGCGCACCGCTGATGTCTTCCTGGCTCAGCGACATACGCGAAGCGATACACAGAGAAAGCGTAAGAAACAGCCAGTAGTTCAGGCTGGCTGCGTTTGCAGGAACCAGAAGTTTTTGAAAAACAGCGATCACCGACTTGCCGAGCAGCAGCCACGATGACAGATCAAAAATTGAGAAAAGGCGGGATGTGTCCGAAAAATTAATCAGATCGGCGGAGAGATTCGGCACGAGCCAGCGAGCGCAAAGCGCGATGGCCAGACTGCCACCGATAATCGGCGCGACACCAATGAACAGATTGCCAATCCGCTGATACATACTGTTTGGATTATAGGCATGGCGGACGTAGCCCATCGTTCCTCCTGCATCGACTGCCTGAAGCAGTTTGATTTCGATCACACGATGGCGGAAAACAAGGCACATGGCTGCATGGCTCAATTCATGAATCGGAGTGCCAAGCCATGCAGTGACATAAATGCCGCCCATCCCGAACACGCTCACAATCCGGGCATTGGCCTGACGCTCAAGGAAACCGAGCACAAAACCGCCCAGCACGATCCCGCCAAGCAGAGACACAAATTGCGAAACCGTGAGCACAACCGTTTTCAGGGTAATAATCAGCCATGGCACCAGATCCATCGATCAGCGCCTGCCCAGGTGCTGTTTTTCGAGAAAAGGCTTCAGAGCCATTCTCGCGGGCAGGCCAAGACCCCGGGTAATTTGTCCGGTCCAGGTTTCCTTGCGCTGTCCGCCGCTGCGAGTGTGGTAATATTCCTCGATTCTGCGGTCGTACTCGTTTAATTCTTCGTTGCGGGATTCCGCATTATATTGATTTTTATGAAAAATACTGGTGCGAGGCAGACGCGGCTTTTTCTCCGGACGCTGGTCCGGATAGCCGACCGCGAGTCCAAACACGGGAAAAGTATACTCAGGAAGTTTCAGCAATTTCGCCGTCCGGTCGATATCACGCTGAATACTGCCAATATAGCAGATGCCAAGACCCATTGATTCAGCTGCGACTGCCATGTTCTGGGCGGCGAATGCCGCGTCGCCAAGTGCCACAATCAGCCTCTGGGTCGTGTCCAAAACCGCGGTATCCGCTCCGTTCTGATCACCGATGGTCTTGTTGCGGTATTGATCAGCAACAAAAACGAAGAAGTAGCCGTTTTCATCGACATAAGGCTGATCGGATATTTCACTCAGCTGTTTTTTTATCGACGGATCTTCAACGCCGATAATTGAATAAGACTGGGTAAAGCTTGACGTAGACGCAGCTTGCGCACAGGCCACAAGCAGGTTTATCTGATCATCCGTTAACGGTTGTTTTTTGAATTTCCGAATAGAGCGGTGGTTTAGCAGCAGCTCAATCGTTGCATTTTGCATGAATCCAAGTCTCCCTTGCAAAGAAATCTTTTTTCTCATTATACGTGATTCAGCTTCGAGCTGCATGAATGAGGCATTGGAGAGGTCTCAGCTGCGAAAAAACAACGGATTGTGTCATGAACAAGCGTAAATCAGCGGAGTCCGGTCGAATAATTTCCACTACTTCGTTACGAATTCGACGGTTCGTTTCTGTTTTTCAGCGGTTCGTTACGAGTGTAGCGATTCGTTTCTAATTTCCATTACTTCGTTATGAATTCGACGGTTCTTTACTAATTTCCCAGAAGACACCAGCATTCTATAATTTCCGGACGCTAAAAAAGCAGAGGGATACACCCCTCTGCTTCCGGTTTGATTCGCTTATTTTGTGAGTGCTTCAGTGAGTACGGGAACGATTTGTTTTTTGCGGGAAACGACGCCTTTGAGCGTTGCGACGTTATTGTCCAAAGTGACATGGAATGCGGACTCGGCTGCTGAGGCTGCCTTTCCAAGAACCAGCACTTCGGAATCACTGGTCAGAATGTTGGTCACCGCCAAAACAAACAGATCGAGATCCTTGGCATCAATTTCTTTGTTAATCGACGCTTCGAGTTCGGCCTGACGTGAAAGTGCGTCATCAGTGTCAACCACATTGATCTGGGCAATTTCGACGGCGTACTTGCCCATTTTAAATGGTTTCACATCAATGGAAATCAGTTCTTCAGCCGTTTTGTCGGCAATATTGGTACCGGCCTTCAGCATGTCCAGGCCGTATGATTGCGTATCGACTCCAGATATTGCTTCGAGTTCTTTGGCTGCCTTTACGTCTTCTTCAGTGCAGGTCGGCGATTTGAACAGGAGCGTATCAGAAATGATCGAAGACAGCATGAGTCCGGCGATTGTCTTTGGAATGGCGATACCTGCTTCTTTATAAAGCTTGTTGATGATCGTGGCCGTGCAGCCGACAGGTTCGGCGCGGTAGTAAAGCGGCGCCTTTGTTTCGAAGTTGGCGATCCGGTGGTGGTCGACAACAGAGAGAACATCGACATCCTCAATATCGTCTGCGCTTTGCGCACGTTCGTTATGGTCAACCAGATAGACTGCCGGCACTTCGTTTGCAACAGTCTTGACCAGGCGCGGCACTTCAGCGCCAAAGTGTTTCAGCACGTATTCCGTTTCACCGTTCAGATCGCCGAGACGGATGGCTTCCACTTCTTCCCCAAGTTGATTCTTCAAATCAGCAAACGCAATCGCCGAGCAGATCGCGTCGGTATCAGGACTTTTATGCCCGAAAACAAGCACTTTTCCCATTTTTTCTACCCCTTAGTCACGTATATTGGCTATTCACAGATGATCCGTTCATAGTCTCTCAACAGTACCATACCTTATGTATCTGAGAATTTCAATAGTTCGCGTTTTCAAGATCAAATTCGCAGAATAAAAATTAATTGTTAACCATTTGTCAATAGTTATAGTCACTTAAATACGTGATTTTTCCGTTATAATTACATTTATTCACAAATTATTCATATTTTTAAGCGCTTTCACTAGAATTTTATTAGTGATCCTTTTATAATGGACCTATCAAAGGGAGGATGATTTTTTATGGCAGATACGGCTATTTTAGCAAAAGGAACTAAGCTTGCAAAGTCAGTGACTTCACCCAAGAAATTCATTGTCGGAAAAGGCATACTCGCAAATATCAGCAGTTACATCAGTGGTTTCGGCGACAATGCGTATTTCATCTGCGATGAATTTATTGTGGATCGTGCCGGACGGGTGGGCGGTGCTTCATTTAATGCCTCCGGAAAAACAGCAACATTCGAGAAATTCAATTATGAATGTTCACAAACGGAAATTGATCGCAACCGAAAGCTGGCACAGGCTGCCGGCGCTCAGGTCATCGTCGGCATTGGCGGCGGGAAAACGCTCGATACCGCAAAGGCGGTGGCCTACTATGAAAAGCTTCCGGTGGTCATCTATCCGACCATCGCGTCAACGGATGCACCATGCACATCGATTGCCGTTGTTTACACAGATGAAGGTCAGTTTGACCACTATCTCTATCTTCCAAGCAACCCGGATATGGTCATCGCGGATACGGACATACTTGCAGCTGCTCCAAAACGATTTTTTGCGGCCGGTATTGGCGATGGTCTGACCACTTATTTTGAAGCGCGCTCATGTTACAGGGCTAACGGCATAAACCTGGCCAATCTGCGTCCGTCACTGATTGGTGTTGGTCTCGCAAAGCAATGCTACGACACGATCCGCAGAAATGCAGTGCCCGCCATTCATGCAGTGGAGAAAAAGCTGTCGACAACGGCCGTTGAGGCGACCATCGAAGCAACCATATATCTGAGTGGTGTTGGCGCTGAATCCGGCGGTCTTGCGGCAGCACACGCAATTCACAATGGCATGACCGCAGTCCCCGCCCTCCATCGCGTACAGCATGGTGAAAAAGTGACGTTCGGATTACTCGCCCATCTCGTACTTGAAAATGCACCGCAGGAAGAACTGGAAGAAGTGATTCACATCATAAAAGCAGTGGGACTTCCGTTAACTTTGGCCGACCTTGGTGTCAACGAATTTGTCGATGAAGAATGGCGCAAAGTTGCAGAGCTTGCATGTGCAGCAAATGACACAATGAGCAACATGCCATTCGAAGTGACGCCCGATGACGTATTCAACGCAATCGTCACGGCCGATGCAATCGCTCAGACCTATCACGACTGACTTTTTTGTAACCGTTTACTCTCCATAGTGAATTCTTTTTTCAGGTGCCTTGAAGTGAAAAGGCGCCTTTTTATTCTCGTTTCAGCATTTTCGTATTGGCAATGTAAAGCGCCCCAACCAGGATCAGAATCGCGATCGAATAAAGCAGTATAGAATGTGGATGATCGTGACTGACGATAATCAGGCGGACGATCGCAGTGACACCGATATAAACAAAGTAGCGCAGCGGAAAATGATAGTGTGCCTGGAAATATTTAATAATCAGGGCAATAAATTCAAAGTAAAGAAAATAAACAAGAATGCCTTCAAGCAAGTGATAGTACGAAGCATTCTCACTCAGAAAGAGATAGGTAAAAAATTGATAAGTCTCCTTGATCAATGCCACGCACAGCACAACGGCCAGAGCAATCAGTACAAGATTTAATGTCCATTGGAGCACCGTCGTAATCGTCTGATCTAGTTTACTCCGATCCATGGTCATCCTCCGTTCCTACAAATAAATTTTTCTGATCTTAAAATAATACACGCAAATCTGCACAAGCGGAATAATGAGCAGAACAAAGACTGGAAACGCAGGGATTGACTGACGGACAATCGGATGAAGCACCATCAGCGCCGCACAAAACGGAGCAATAAACCATATCGCACGAAATGCCGTGGCTGTCGCCTGAGCACTGATGGCCCGTTCACGCTCATCAGCCGCAGGAATGATCAGCGGGTATTGCCAGAACGACGGGCGTCCCTTTCTTCTCCCCAGATAGTAGTCAACGGCCTCGATTAAGCTCAAAATAACGAGCGGCACAACCGGCAGCAAATTGACTTCAACATAAAATTGATGCGGCGAGCGAATGAATGAAGCGAATCCCTCCGCAATCTGAATGCACGGTATCAGTGCAGCACCAAATGCCACGATCATGCTCACAGACATAATAAACGAAAAAATCAGCCTTTTCATCCCTGCTCTTCCCTCTTTTCCAATATAAAAACCTCTTCCATGGTCAAGTCGAACACATTGCAAATTTGCAGCCCGAGCAAAAGCGACGGAACATAATCCCCCTTTTCGATCGAAGCAATGGTTTGCCGGGTCACACCGACGCGCGCCCCCAGCTGCGCCTGAGTCCAGTCATGACGCGCCCGTAATTCTTTGACATGATTTCGAAGATGCACATCAATCAGCTCGCTTCAATGTAAAATACATCAAACAATATGTTAAGTATACTTAACATTATAAATGTAAAAAAAGCGGCAGTCAAACGATTGCTGCAAAAAATCGTCTGCGCCGTCCGCTTTTAGTTTTTCTTCAGTTTCCTGGCAATCACGTTGCCGATCGATTGAATGATCTGTACAATCACGATCAGAATAATAATGACTGCGTACATGACATCCGGCTGGAAACGTACGTAGCCGAATTGATAGGCGAGATCGCCGAGACCTCCGGCACCGACAAAGCCGGCCATTGCCGTTTCGCCGATCAGGCCGATGATGGCAATCGTCAAACCAAGAATGATCGATGAACGGGCCTCGCGGATGATGACATGCCAGATAATTTTCGGTGTTGAAATGCCCATAGACTGATAGGCTTCAATCACACCTTTGCTTACTTCGAGCATCGCCGTCTCCAGCAGGCGGGCAATGTACGGCGCGCAGGCTACAACAAGCGGCACGATGACGCCGCGAACACCGATTGTCGTTCCAACCAGCGCTTTCGTAAATGGAAGCAGGAAAAAAAGCAGAATAATAAACGGAATAGACCGAATCACGTTGATCAGCGAGTTCACGATCGTAAAGGCAGGGACGCTCTCCCATTGACCGCCCTTCCGTGTCAGAACGAGCAGCACGCCAAGCGGAAGACCGATCAGAATTGAAAAGGCAAGCGAGATCAGCGTCATTTGTGTGGTCTGGATAAAACCTTCCCAGATCGCGCTGCCCCATTCATTGATAAAGTCAGCCATTAATTCTTCACCTCTTCCACAAGAACATCCTGATCATGAAGGAAATCGATTGCCGTCCCAACCTTGGCTTCATCGCCCTTCAGATGAACAAGCAGCCTGCCGACCGATTGATCCTTCAGCTGATCGATACCGCCGGCGATAATGCTTGGCAGGACATCATATTGTTTCGCCAGTGTCGCAAGTACCGGATCTTTCGATGACTCACCAATAAAGGTCAGTTTCACCAGTCTGCCCGATTTCAGCAGGTCGCTTTTGACAGTCTCCGGAATCTGAAATTTGGATTCCGTGCTGATAAATCGCCTGGTCATCGGCTGCTGCGGCTGCGTAAACACATCAACCACCGTACCCTGTTCCACAACGCGACCGTTCTCCATGACCGCTACCCGGTCGCAGATACGCTGAATCACATTTAATTCATGCGTAATCAGGAAAATAGTGATCCCAAGCTCTTTATTTACCTTGAGCAGAAGTTCAAGAATCGCATCGGTTGTATTCGGATCGAGTGCACTGGTTGCTTCGTCACTAAGCAGCACTTCCGGTTCGTGCGCAAGCGCACGCGCAATGGCCACACGCTGTTTCTGACCGCCGGAGAGCTGACTCGGAAAGGCGTTTTTGCGATCTGACAAACCGACAATTTCCAGATATTTTTCGGTGCGCGCTTTAATTTCTTCCTTCGGTACGCCCTCCAGTTTCAGCGGTGTCGCGACATTTTCATATACATTTGCCGTCTCCAGCAGATTGTATCCTTGAAAAATCATGCCGATTTTCCGGCGCAGCAACCGCAGCCTGGTTTTATTCAACTGCAGTACATTTTCACCATCAACAACTACCTGTCCGCTGGTTGGGCGCTCGAGCAGATTCACGCAGCGGATCAGCGTACTCTTTCCCGCACCGCTGAAGCCGATGACGCCAAAAATTTCACCTTTGTGAACCTCCAGAGAAACATCCTTCAAGGCTTCAATTCTGTTTTTTCCGACACGAAACGTCTTTGACACATGCTGCAATTTAATCATGATGACTTCCTCCTTACCAGGCAGGAACTACAGAACCGCCAAACTGTTTCTTAATGTAGGCTTTAACTTCTTTCGACTGATAATATTTCTTTAGCTGTTTCACAACTTTATCATTCTTATTATCGGTACGGACAACGAAGTAGTTAGGATATGGATTGTTTTCAAGCGGTTCGTGATAAATCGAATCTTTCAGGACGGTCAGACCGGCGCCCATTGCAAAATTTGTGTTGATCGCTGAAGCAGCTACTTCGCCAAGCTGTGCCGGAAGCTGAGCGGCATCCAGTTCAACAATTTTCAGATTTTTCGGATTGCTGACTACGTCGCGCTTTGTCGATGTGATGCCCGATCCTTTCTTCAGCTTAATGACACCGGCTTTTTCAAACAGCTGCAGTGCGCGGAGTTCGTTAGCCGGATCGTTCGGTACCGCAATCTTGTCGCCGTCTTTCAGTTCATCAAGACTTTTAATTTTCTTGGAGTAGATGCCCATCGGAAAGGCGACCGTCTTGAATACGTCGGTGATCTTATAATTTTTATTCTTAATCTGATCCTTGAGGAACGGAAGTGTCTGATAGCTGTTGGCATCCAGATCTTTATCGTTCAGCGCAATATTCGGCTGATTATAGTCATTAAATACTTTCAGTTTAATCTTCAGGCCGTCTTTTTTCGCCAGCTTAACGACCTGCTCCATGACCTGCTGATGCGGTCCGCCGGTCACACCGACGGTTATTTCTTTCGTGCTCAATTCCTTAGAAGAGCCGTTGCCGCAGGCGGCAAGTACAAAAATCAGTGAACATGCGAGTAACGCTGAGATAATGGCAGTAATCTTTTTCAACTTGTCTTCCTCCCATATGTGTATAAGAATACTCTGAATTCTAACCTCAACCATCCAGCTTCCTTTTTTGAGAATGCGTACATTAAAGGGCTTCTCTCGCTGAAACAAGAGAAGCCCTACACTCTATCTTCTCTTATCTCTCAAAATCCGACCGGATCTTGCAGGAATTGGCACCTATAAGCTGCTGCTTTTTGGTTGCCGGGTTTCATCGGGCCAGTCCCTCCGCCTCTCTGGATAAGAAGTATTCAATTGGTTAGTGATCTGATTGTACCGCGAATTGACGAATGTGTCAAAACTTTGTCTGCATAAGCGAAACACTTTCGTCATCAGTTTCGCTTAAATTGAATAGCAATCGGCATTTTCAGTGCCCGTTCCAAATGCTTTTTATGTCTTTGCGCCGCCTGCTCTTCAAAGTACGCATCGTCATGGTAGTAAGCAACCAGCTGCAGCTGTTTCTTCTTCATTCCCTTGACCTGCAGATGATCAATGACATGGAGCCGGGTACGGTCGAAATCATGGGCCAGGCGGAGAATGGCACCGAGCAGTTCATATAATTTCAATTCTTCTCTGGTTATCATCTGCAGATAAGGTTCGACGAAGTCGTTGAGTTTGGCACGATTTTTAAACGAAGCAATGAGTGCCACTGCCAGACGGTCATGATGGCTGATGCCATTTATATTCATATTAGTCAGTAAATAAAAAGTCTGCGCACTGCTGGATTCATTGTTAATAAATTCTCCGATGTAGGCAAGATCAGCGCTGTGAGAGAGCAGCCAGGCAATCCGCTTGTCTGACGCCTTTTCTTTGATCAGATCGGCAATGCCATCGAGTATCTGAAAGGCGAGCTTCTTCACATAGCTCGTATGCCGGCTGTCCAGATTAAAATCGCGGCGTAGCTGGCGCATGCTTTCATTCAATACGTAAGGAATCTGATCCACCTTTCGCTGGCCAAGCACCCATTCATAAAATGCACCTTCACGAAGTCCCGCACCGCTTAACATGAAATGATCGCCACGGTTCAGATTCACCAGCAAATTGATCACGGCTGCTGCCGGAAGAATGATGTCCGAACGGTCTTTGGAAAGCCCGTCCATATTTTCCCGTTCATCAACGGTCATTGCTGCCAGCTTTTTCGTCAGCATGTCCAGCCGTGCGCGGGGAATGGTGTATTGATGCAGCCCAACCATCGGATAATGTTCCTGGATCTGATCAATACGCGCTAAATTGCGTGCCGTTCCTCCGATACCGATCACTGGAAGCTCATTGCCGGACAGCCAGTCAAGCGAAGAAAATTTACTCCGCACATAGTTTTCAAGCTTAGTTCCAGCCTCAGGATCGCCGTCTTCGTAAAAGGCGCGATACAATGTTACTGCCCCGAACGGGAAAGAGTGCGCGTGAATCAGCTGGCGATTGCGGAACATCGTGACCTCAGTGCTCCCGCCACCAATATCGATCGTCATTCCATTTTCAACATAGGTCGCATTGACAACCGCCAGATACCCGTAGTATGCCTCCTTCAGCCCTGAAAGCAGACGGACATTGATACCCGTTTCCTTTCTGACACGCCGAAGTACCGCATCCCTGTTCCTCGCTTTGCGCATGGCCGCAGTGGCAAAAGCGTCAACAACAGACACGTTGGCTTCCCGCTCAATAATGGACTTGAATCGTTTAAGCACCGAGAGCAGCACATTCACGCCCGCACGGCTTAGTTGTTCGTTCTGATCTATGTAGTTGCTCAGTCTGGCGACTGCTTTAAAATTCAGCAGTTCTTTAAAAAAATAGTCACGGTCAATTCCAATCATCACGAGTCGAATGGAATTGGAGCCAATATCAATCATTGCATGTTTCTGAACAAACGTCACTGGTCATTCCCTCCCCGCCTGTTCCGCACCGGCCGAAACGCGCATCTGTCTATGCTCCCTAAAGTATAGCGTAAAATTTGCGAGTATGCACAGATGTGTGACGTGGAAAACTTACTTCTGCCTGCGTTCCGGATCGGGAATGTCCTTCAAATCCATACCGCTTCGCACCAGATGGCGTTCAATTGATGTGGCCATTTGCCGGATGACCGCAATGCGTGCATACGCTTTGCTGTTGGCCGGAATAATATGCCACGGCGCTGCTTTCGTATCTGTTTTCTCAAACATCTCCTCAGCCGCCGTCACGTACTGATCCCACTTCTCACGGTTCCGCCAGTCTTCGTCTGTTATTTTCCACTGCTTCAGCGGATCCCCCGCTCTTTTCTTAAATCGCTTGAGCTGTTCCTCTTTACTGATGTGCAGCCAGAACTTCTCAACCATATAGCGGTCTTCTGTCAGCATTTTCTCAAAGTCATTGATTTCTTTATACGCACGCTTCCATTCTTCGGGTTCGGCCAATTTTTCGACGCGTTCAACGAGAACTCTTCCATACCAGGAACGGTCGAAAATAGCAATTTCACCGTATTGAGGAATTTTCCGCCAGAAACGCTGCATATAATGGTAACGTTTTTCATGAGGCGCCGGGGCAGCAATCGGCCAGACCCGAACGCCACGCGGATCAAGATTGGCAACCGCCCGCTTGATGGCACCGCCCTTGCCTGCTGCGTCCCACCCTTCAAAAACGAAGAGAACCCCTAATTGACGTTCTCTTAAAAGATGCTGCATCGTCAGCAGTTTCAGCTGATATTTTGTCAGCAGCTTTTCATACTCATCCTTATTCCTGATTTCCTTTTTCAAATCCACCTGATCAAAGCGGCCATTCTTCATTCTAAGCGCTCCTTCCATCCTTTGTTAATCTCATTAGGTTACGACAAGCTCCGCCCGTTCATTCCGAAGCCATGCAGAAAACGATTCTGCCGTGAAGGCATAATAATTTAAAATTCGCTCACACTAACTCATGGCGATATCGCCAAATATACAAACAGAAAGCCGGGAGTATTGTGGGTTATAAAAATGAAAAAAGCAGCCAGAAAGAATCAAAAAAATTTGATGAAGAATTTGCCCAGCCGCTTGATGAACATTCTGTAGAAGAACGTGAACGCGCGCAACGCACGGGTGATGCTTCAGAATCCACTAATTTCCACGAAAATCAAGAATCTGATCACGACAAGAACAAATAAGTGCTGCTGATTGCCGATCAGAAAAGAACGGAATCCGATAATGGTTTCCGTTTTTTTTATTTTATTTCAGTGAGCAAAAAAAGTCCCGTTTTTCACAAACACACCGATGCGGCCTGGTTCAGAAAAGCAGCAACAAATGAAAAAAAGTTAATTTTTAAAGGAGTGAATCGGCGCCGGAATTCGCCCTCCGCGCGCAATAAATTCTGCGGGCGAATGACGATTGACATCCATAATCGGTGCGTATCCGAGCAGGCCGCCGAATTCAACGCTATCGCCAATAGATTTGCCCGGTGCCGGAATGACACGAACGGCAGTCGTTTTATTATTGATCACCCCGATTGCCGCTTCATCAGCAATCATTGCTGAAATGGTTTCTGCCGGTGTATCTCCCGGAATGGCAATCATGTCAAGACCGACTGAGCAAACGGCAGTCATGGCTTCCAGTTTCTCCAAATTAAGTGCACCGCGTTCCACCGCATGAATCATACCCGCATCTTCCGAAACAGGAATAAACGCACCGCTCAGGCCGCCGACATGGCTGCATGCCATGACACCGCCTTTTTTGACCGCATCGTTCAACAAGGCGAGCGCGGCGGTCGTTCCGTGAGTACCGACAGATTCAAGCCCCATCTCCTCAAGAATATGGGCAACCGAATCACCGACTGCCGGTGTCGGCGCAAGAGACAGATCAACAATACCGAACGGAATACCCAATCGATCAGATGCTTCGCGAGCCACAAGCTGACCCACGCGCGTGATCTTAAACGCGATTTTTTTAATTGTTTCTGCTACAACATCAAACGGCGCTCCCTTTACTTTCTCAAGCGCACGCTTAACAACACCCGGACCGCTGACACCGACGTTAAGGACGCAGTCCTGTTCGCCGATGCCGTGGAATGCTCCAGCCATGAACGGGTTGTCCTCCACTGCATTTGCGAAAATAACCAGCTTGGCGCAGCCCAGTCCGTGCTGATCAGCGGTTCGCGCCGCCGTTTCTTTTACGACACTTCCCATCTGCCTGACGGCATCCATATTGATGCCTGAACGCGTCGATCCGACGTTCACTGAGGAGCAGACAAAATCAGTCGTTGCCAGCGCTTCAGGGATCGACTGAATCAGTTTGCGATCACCGATCGTATATCCTTTCTGAACCAGCGCGCTGAAACCGCCAATAAAATTAACACCCGTTGCCTTTGCCGCCTTATCCAGTGTCTGCGCAAAAGCTGAATAATTTTCATCCTGCGAAGCCCCGGCAACCAGCGCAATCGGTGTTACAGAAATTCTTTTGTGAATAATGGGAATGCCGAATTCTTCAGTAATCGCTTCTCCGGTCTTGACCAGATTTTCTGCACATCGAGTAATCTTGTCATAAATTTTACCGCGTGCTTTTTCCCCGTTGCTGTCAATACAGTCCAGAAGGGAAATGCCCATGGTAATCGTCCGAATGTCGAGCTTCTCTTCTTCGATCATTCGAATCGTTTCAAGTATTTGTGTGGTTTCCATGATTTGACGGTTCCTCCATCTTATAAGCTGTGCATGGATGTAAAAATTTCTTCACGCTGTATTTTGATCTGTACGCCCAGATCCGCACCTTTATCCGCAAGCTTCTGCTTGATCTCACCGAAGCTCTGCTCCGCATCTGCCAGATCAAGAATCATCATCATCGTAAAATAGCCGTTCATAATCGTCTGTGATACATCAAGAATATTCACACTGAGTTCAGCAAGCTCGCTGCTGACACCGGCAATGATGCCGACTCTGTCCTTACCGATGACCGTTAAAATCGCCTTCACATTCGTCACTCCTGTTCAAGTCATGTGCTGTATTAGAAATCCGCATTGCCGCTTTTTTACATGCCTACTCCCCATTATCGCAACAATTCTGCCTGATGCAAGACAATCTTAACTATTTGACAAAAAGAAACCATTCCTATAAGATAAATTATGGCTTTTTTGCGGGTGTAGTTTAATGGTAAAATTAGAGCTTCCCAAGCTCTCGTCGTGGGTTCGATTCCCATCACCCGCTTTGGTTCTCAGACTACGTTACCTGCATGGCGTACAGATTTGTTGCGGAAAGTATGCCCGTTCACGTCTTGTAGCAAACGATAAGAAAATCTGGCTTTGCCAAGCCTCTGGCGAAGGCAAAGACGCCATCGCACTGATACGATAATCCGCTGAATTTTAAACTTTCTTATAGTATAGAAAATCAGCAGCATGAGCAGATAATTCTGCTCTTTTTTTCATTGACGCGGCAGCAAAGCTTTGCAGTGCAGGTTGCAGATTAAATGCTGGTCACTTTGCCAAATGTACGTAAGTGCTCGATCTGGTTGTAATCGATGATTTTCCAGTCGTTGCCCTCAGTCTCAATATGGCTGATGCATGTATTAAATAATTTGGTTTTGCCGGTACCGATTGCTCCGCCGGACAGCATGGCCAAAATCACATTGATCAGCCCGCCATGTGCAACAAGCAGCACCCGATGGCCCGGAAAATGCGCGCTTACCGATGAAAGCCCGCGAGCAACACGCTCTCTCACATGAGCAATCGGTTCCATGCCAGGTATTTTTCCATCCGGAAAGTGTCTGTCGCGCTCTGGTATCGTCATTCCGGATGCTTCTCCGTATGCCTTTTCGATAAAATCACTGTCCTCAAACAATGGCAGATTGCCAATATGCCTGTTAATAATTTCGGCGGTCTGCTTTGCCCGAAGCAGCGGGCTCGTAAAAACAGCCTTGAATTTTTGCGATTCGAGAAATCGGCCCACTAATTCCGCCTGTTTTCTTCCCCGTTCATTCAGTGGAATGTCTTCGCGCCCCTGCAGCTTGCCGATTGCGTTCCAGTCAGTCTCTCCATGTCTGACCAGGCAAATTGTCGTCATCTTTCATCCTCCAGATCTGCCGGAACAAACATATGGTGTTCATTTCAGCAGAATTTCTTATAGTTTATTATAGCGAAAAAAATTTTTTCGTGAAATGCCCAGTTTTTGTTTCTCCATTTCAGATCAGTTCTGCCGAATTCAGATAAAGTTCGTCCGAACTCGCAACGAAATCTGAAATCAATTGAAAATAACAAACCACCTCCGCCAGTTCTCGGCGATGAGGTGGTTTGTTTTCGTTATGCGATTTATCTCTGTCCTTTAATATATGGAACACCGTCTGCCTTTGGTGCTTCCGCCCGGCCAACAAAACCGGTGAGCACAATCAATGTCAATACGTACGGTGCGGTCAGCATGATTACCGATGGCAGCTGATCCAGATACGGAATCTGCTGACTTGTGATGCTGAGTGCCTGTGCGAAACCAAAGAAAAGGGATGCGCCCATGGCACCGATTGGATGCCACTTTCCAAAAACAAGGGCTGCCAGCGCCAGGAAGCCCTGTCCGGCGATTGTCGACACATTGTAGTTGGAAGTAATGGTCACCAGATATACAGCACCGCCAATGCCGCCGAAGACACCGCTCAGTGTTACGCCGATGTAACGCATTTTGCTGACATTAATGCCAAGTGTGTCTGCTGCGGCAGGGTGCTCACCAACGGAACGCAGGCGCAAGCCAAACGCAGTCTTAAAAATGACAAACCATACCAGAAACGACACCAGAATCGCCAGATAGGACGTATAGGTGACTTGCTGGAAAAAGATCGGGCCAAAGAAAGGAATCTGACTTAAACCGGGAATATTGATCTTATCAATATTATGGCCGATATATGGGGTCTGTCCTTTGCCGTCATAAATCATTTTCACAAGAAAGATCGTCAGTCCGAGAGCGAGAAAGTTCAGTGCCACACCGCTGACCGTCTGATCCGCACGGAAAGAAATGGAGACGACCGCATGGATCAGCGAAAATATGCCGCCGGCAACCGCCGCCAGCAGAATCGCGATCCACGGCGATGCACTGCCGACCCCCGCATGTTCAAGACCCAGTGTAGCGATGGCCGCCGTAAATGCGCCGACCTGCATCAGACCTTCCAGACCAATGTTGACAACACCGGAGCGTTCAGAAAATACACCGCCAAGTGAAGTAAAAATCAGGGGAGCAGCCGTCAGCAGCGTTGAAGGAATGATAATTGTAAGTACTTCAAAAAAGCTCATGATTTATGCCCCTTTCTCTTAAGGCGGTCTGCCGCCCATTTAATGACATAACCGGAGCCGACAAAGAATATAATCAATGCAATAATGATCTGAATCAATTCCACCGGCACACCGGCATTGGACTGCATGGTCATACCGCCCGTCTGCAAACCGGCAAAAAGCGCCCCGGCAAGCGTAACACCTACCGGCGTGTTCAAACCAAGCAGAGCAACGGCGATTCCGTTGAATCCGATACCAGTGAACGCGGAATTAATCGTCATGTACTGATAGGTGCCGAGCCCTTCCATCGCACCGGCAAGGCCGGCGAAAATACCGGAGATCGTCAGTGAAAGGATGATATTGCCACCGACATTCATCCCTGCATATTCCGATGCATCGGGACTGAATCCGACGGCACGCAATTCATAGCCTTTTGTTGTCTTCCAAAGCATGAACCACATGGCGGTCACCGCTATGATTGCAACGACAAATCCCCAGTGAAGACGCGAACCCTGGGTCAGATTGGCAAGAAAAGCAGATGAGAGCGATGCCGCCTGCGGAATTGTTGGCGTACGCTCACCTTCTGTATATAGAAAGTTCTTAATCAGGTAGGCGGTCGTATACAGTGCGATATAGTTCATCATAATTGTCGAAATCACTTCATGAACCTTAAACCGTGCCTTAAGCAGCCCAGGAATGAAGCCCCATAAGGCTCCTGCCGCCCCACCGGCCACAACGGACATCGGAAGCAAAATGAATTTCGGCAAATGCCCGAAAATAATGGCGCAGGCAACGGATGCGAACCAGCCAACCATCAGCTGTCCTTCCACGCCGATATTAAAAAGTCCGGTTCGAAACGCAAAGGCGACCGCAAGACCTGCCAGCACCAGAGGAATCATGGCTCGGATTGTCTCACCGCCGTAATATGGCTGAAGAAAAATAGATTCAATGATCGATTGATAAGCGAGCAATGGATTATACCCGATAGCGAACATAATCACCGCGCCACACACAAGACCAAGTACAACCGAAATAACAGGAATGAGAAGTGTCATCCAGTTAATCTTTTTCAAAAAAGCGTTCACCTTCATGCCCCCCCTTTCCTGCGGCCTGCCATCAGCAAACCGAGCTCATTTTCATCTGTCTCTTTTGGATTGACAATATCAATAATATGACCTTCATAAATAACGGCAATACGATCGCTGAGATGCAGGATCTCGTCCAGTTCAAATGAAACGAGCAATACCGCTTTCCCCTTTTTCTTCTCCTCAAGTAATTTGCCATGAATGAATTCAATCGCACCAATATCCAGTCCCCGGGTTGGCTGGGCCGCAATCAGCAGCTGCGGGCTGCGGTCTACTTCGCGTGCAACGATCACCTTTTGCTGATTGCCTCCGGAGAGCGAGCGGGCCAGCGTTTTTTCATTCGGTGTTCGCACATCGAATTCTTCGATCAGCTGTTTTGCTTTTTTAGTGATGACTTTGTTTTTCAAAATACCGGCCTGTGCATACGGTTTTTTGTAATACGTCTGCAGCACCATATTTTCACCAACAGAAAAATCAAGAACAAGCCCGTGCTTCTGGCGGTCCTCCGGAATATACCCCAGTCCCGCTTCAATAATTTTTCTCGTTTTCTGGTTGGTGACATCTCGGCCGCCAATTTTGATACTGCCGTCTCTTACCTTTCTCAATCCGGCAATAGCCTCTATCAGTTCGGTCTGCCCGTTGCCGTCCACACCCGCGATGCCAAGAATCTCCCCACCGTGAACAGTCAGATTCAGATCTTTGATCACATTCACTTTACGTGAATCAAGAACATTGAGATGATCGATTTCAAGAATCCTTTCTTTCGGCTCATAAGGAGCGTCATTTATCTGGACATTGACTTTGCGTCCGACCATCATGCTCGCCAGATCACTCGGATTCGTCTCCGAGATTGCAACGGTATCAATGTTTCTGCCCCGGCGAATGACCGTACAACGATCACATGCCTCAAAGATTTCCTTTAACTTGTGGGTAATCAGGATGATCGACTTGCCCTCTTTGACCAGACGTTTCATAATCACGATCAATTCCTGTATTTCAATTGGCGTCAGCACCGCAGTCGGTTCGTCAAAAATAATGATATCCGAGCCGCGATAGAGTGTTTTTAGAATTTCGACACGCTGCTGCATGCCGACTGTGATGTCTTCCACTTTCTTGTTAGGATCAACATCCAGTCCATATTTCTCTGACAGTTCTTTGACGAGTTTAACCGCCTTTGCCAAGTCAAGAATCCCGTGTTTTCTTGGCTCCCTGCCCAGAATGATATTCTCTGCAACAGTAAACTTGTCAATCAGCATAAAATGCTGATGAACCATGCCTATGCCGAGCCGAGTCGCCTCATTGGGATCATTGATAACTGCCTTTTTTCCGTGAACATAAATTTCTCCCTGATCTGGCTGATACAAACCGAACAGCACATTCATCAATGTTGACTTTCCGGCTCCATTTTCACCGAACAGCGCATGAATTTCCCCCTCCTCGACCTGAAGGGTAATGTTATCATTGGCCACAATACCCGGAAATTCTTTCCTGATATGTCTCATTTCAATTGCATAGGACATGCCTTCAGTCTCCCATCTCTGAGTATGTAAAGAAAACTTAGTGAAGCCAGGCCTTCAGGCGCTGACTGAGCTTTCACAATAATCTTCGTCCTGACACAAGCAGGCAGCAATACAATGACAGGCAGGATCGTTTTAACTGTACTGATATTATTTTCCGCTATATCATTCATTTTCTCAATAGTAAAAAGGAAAACTGACGAAGCCAATTTTTTCAGAAGGCTCCCGTTTTCCCGGCCATACCTGCGAGCTGAAAGTACACCACTTAAATTTGTATCCGGCTTCTGCCCGCCTTTATTACAATTGATGGATGAGTACGCACACAGCGCCTCATCCATCAGAAAAATTCAGTGCATTATTTCAGGGTTGTCAAGTATTTTGTGTATTCTTTGTCCGTCGTTGGAACCTTGATCGAGCCATCAATGATTTTCTTCTTATAATCATTGACAGATGAGAGCGCTTTTTCCGAAACATTATCTGTTGTCGGTGCAATGCCTACGCCGTTTTCTTCAAGTCCGAATTCAAGTACTTTGCCACCAGGGAATTTTCCTGCCTTTGTCTGTTTCGTTACATCATAAATCGCTTTATCAACACGTTTAACCATAGAAGTCAATGTCACATTTTCCGGCATTCCCTGATCATGCTGATCTTTGTCAACGCCGATCACCCACACTTTTTTGCCGTTCTTTGTCCGGTTCTTCGCTTCGGTAAATACACCATTGCCTGTGTTTCCGGCTGATGCATAGATAATGTCCGCACCTTTGGTGTACATCGTCTGTGCAATCGCACGCCCTTTGTCTGGCGCATCAAAAGCACCGGCATACTGAGCATAGATCTCCGCTTTCGGGTTAACGGTTTTCACGCCCGCTTTGAAGCCATTTTCGAACTTCTTAAGCAATGCGGAGTTAACACCGCCGATAAAGCCAATCTTATTTGTCTTTGTGGTCAGCCCGGCTACCACACCGACCAGGAATGATCCCTGCTGTTCCTTAAAGGTAATGCTTGCCACATTTTTCAGAGGTTTATTATTTTTATCAACGGCCACCGCATCAATGAGACCAAGATGTGCTTTCGGATTTTGCTGTGCAATTTTCTGAATATCGCTCTGCATCAGAAAGCCGATACCATAAACAATATTAAAATTCTGATGTACCATTGTATTCAAGTTCGGTGAGTAATCAGAAGCCTGTGTGGACTGCAGATATTTAACGCCTGTCCCCTTTTTCAATCCGTTGTCCTTCGCAAAATTCGTCAGGCCTTCCCACGCAGACTGGTTAAAGGATTTGTCATCAACGCCGCCTGTGTCCGTAACCATACCGGCCTTAAATGTACTTTTTTGGTTCGTACTTCCGCCGCTGGTTTTACCGTTTCCGCATCCTGCAAGCACAGAAGCCAAAACAACAACAAAGGCTACGAGCACTGCTATTCTCTTCTTGAACACTGAAAAACCCCCCGTTTAATCTTTGGTTTAAAACTCACAAACTTTACTATAGCCTATACGGGCCAAAAAGGAAACCGTAAATTGCAGAAAAGGCGAAAATTTTGCGGATAATAAAATAAAACGTTCGTCTTTTGCCGATATAAACCGATTATTACTCAATTATCTTCATCTTTCCACACAAATCGATTTATTCCAATGACACTGAACATGCATCTGACAACACGATGTCACAATTATTTTAGATCTCAGACGGAAAAAATTGGCTCTTTGTGTCAGATATTCTTACACAAAATTCAGTTTACCACGGTGCCTGTCAATGCACTGACCGATATTATTTAGTATAATAAGGAAAACTATAAACTGGAGGACGCTCATGAGTCATTTACTATTTATCGAGACCGGTTATGGCATTGATGTCCACGGACAAGATGTTACAACTGCGGCTGTCCGCGCGGTACGCGACGCCATTCATCGGAATTCAATGCCTGGCATAACACGGCTCCTGCCGAACAATGACCTGAATAACATGCGCGTGACGATTCGCCTGGCTGTACCTGCAGATAAAGACCGGATTGACTATGACAAGGTAAAAGCGGAAATTCCGTATGGAACAGTTCACATCGAAGTGATGGACGGCGGTATGGCCGCCCCGAGCGGCATTGTGCTCAAAGATAAAAACGACAAGAATGATTTAATGTACGTTGTCAATGCTTCGGTCGAAGTCGGCTACTGATTGCCAGACATTGTTCGGTAGCATTGAGAAAAACCAGGCCCTTTATCTCCGGCCGCAGGTCATCGGTTCGTGTCTTTTCGGTACTGAATCGGCGCTTCAGTTGCTCGCTTGCCGCGGGCGCACCTCCGCTTTGATTCTCGGTAAGACACTGGTTTATTGGTTTTCATATGGGTCAAAATCAGTCGAGTGGGACAGTGATTCACATCATCTGCCCCCTCACAGAACCATGCGTGCGCTATTTACGCACACGGCTCTTCTTGTTCATGATTCACAGAATATAGCCAAGTTCTGAGCGAAGTTGATAGATATTGACCTTGACTCGTGGTTGAGGCAAGGGGCATCGTTTTAGAAATTCATTGAACTTTCCCCAAGTATAAGATCGTTTCTGGCTTCTTCTGTTTAACCATTTATACAACAGTTGAATCACCTGCAAAAAAGACCAGGAACAGCACATGTTCATCCGGTCTCTTGCTTATTTCCGTTTTTTTGTTTTCAGCAGTAAGAATAATCCGAAGGTGACGAGTGTGACCATGAGGGTCAGAAAGTTCAGATCGACAGCAGGTTTAAAAAAGGTTTGCTGATCATCAATCTCAAAAACACCTAACGGTTTCACCGAAGCGTATCCCCCGCCCCCCCGCCGTCCTGGCCGGCGTTATCCTTCCCGTGCAGTCCTCCGCCGCCTCCACCAGTAATTCGTACTTTTGCTACGGGGATAACCTGTTTGCCGCCCTGATCGATCGGTTCGCCGAAAACCGCTGCGACTTGGTGGGTTGTTGAAAAGAGATTGAATACTTTTTCCATAAACGATTTATCCCAGCATCCGAATTCCCGCCGTCCATGTTTACAGTTCCTGTTTCTTCCACTGAAATCACTCCTCAAACCGATTTCTTGTCTCACTACTATTTCTTCATTCGGTAGCCGCATTCCTTGCATACCCGCAACTTTTTTCTTTTCTGTCTGCCTCTTATTGTTGTTTCCGCTGCCTGCTGTACCGTTTTTCAAGCTTGCTCCGATGCGCGAGAACGGCATCCTCCAGACGAAACCCATACAAATCTGAAAGGATGGCCAGATTCGAAATAACATCGCCAACCTCTTCTAAAAGATTCAGCTTGACTTCATCGCTCGTACCCGCAACTTCTCCCGGATGATCCCGCCCAATTTCGCAGGCGCGAACTGCTCGGGAAACTTCACCGACTTCCTCAGCCAGAAATCCGACTCGTATGTACGGAGGCAGCTGTTTCCAGCCACGTTCCTCATAAAATTGCTTCTCCCATTCCTGAACGTCATTCAAGTTCACGGACTTCCCTCATTTCCTGTTCATGCATTTTCTTCTAGTGTATCATGCATACTTAAATGGAAGGAAATGAGAAAAACAACCCTGCAGTGACAACCCGTGAAAAAGACAAATCAGCAAAACTTTCAAATGTCTTTACACCTGTAAATTCAATAACTATAATTAAGAGCAGACTTTCATGTATTCATATAATGCATTTTTTCACATCACAACTCATTGCAAATATTGAGCAGCAAATCTGAAGGCTGCACACGCACTCATTTATTTATCAGGAGGCTATCATGACACAATTAACTCAGCATCAACCCTCAGAAAGAAAACTGCTTGGCGTCGCCGGACTTGCCTGGCTGTTTGATGCAATGGACGTTGGCATGCTGTCATTCATTATTGCTGCATTGGCGGCGGACTGGAAGCTCAATGAAGTCCAAATGGGCTGGATCGGCAGTATCAGTTCAATTGGTATGGCGGTCGGTGCTTTCATTTTCGGTTTGACGGCCGACCGAATCGGGCGAAAGAACGTGCTGATTCTGACATTGCTCATTTTTTCGATCAGCGCCGGACTTTCCGCACTGGCAACCGGTTTAACCCTTTTCCTCATCCTGCGCTTTATCATCGGCATGGGGCTTGGCGGTGAACTCCCGGTTGCGTCCACACTTGTTTCAGAGAGTGTCGCGACTGAGCGACGTGGCCGCATCGTCGTCCTGCTGGAAAGCTTTTGGGCCGGCGGCTGGATCATTGCCGCACTGATTTCTTATTTTATCATTCCGCCGTTCGGCTGGCGCGTCGCACTGCTCATCGGTGCACTGCCGGCATTCTATGCGATTTATCTCAGATGGAATATTCACGACTCTGCCAATTATGTGGCGAAATCTCTGAAAGAAAAGCCATCCGTGCTGCAGAACATCATAACGATCTGGTCAAAAAAATATGTCCGGCAGACCGTAATGCTATGGGTCCTCTGGTTCTGCGTTGTGTTCTCTTACTATGGCATGTTTCTCTGGTTGCCAGGTGTTGTTGCTCTGAAAGGCTTCAGCATGGTGAAAAGCTTTGGTTATGTATTGATTATGACGATTGCGCAGCTTCCCGGTTACTTCACCGCGGCATGGCTGATTGAAAAATGGGGCCGCAAATGGGTGCTGGTCGTTTATCTGCTCGGTACTGCCGTGTTCGCCTACTTTTTTGGCTATGCGACCTCACTTGCCGTACTGCTCACCTCCGGCATCCTGCTCTCATTCTTTAACCTCGGTGCGTGGGGCGCACTGTATGCCTACTCACCGGAACAATATCCGGCAGTCGTCCGCGGCACCGGTACCGGCATGGCTGCTGCGTTTGGCCGTATCGGCGGTATTTTCGGACCGCTGCTCGTCGGTTATCTGCTCGCGCAAAAGGTATCCATTGGCAGCATCTTTACGATTTTCTGTATTTCGATTATCGTCGCGATTCTGGCCGTCCTTTTCCTTGGGCGCGAGACAAAGAACAAAGTCTTATCCTGATTTTACATGTCGATCAAACAGGCTCCTCGAATGAGGGGCCTGTTTTTCAATTTATTTTGGATAGGCAGTATTGATAAATTTTTTCCAGCCATTTTTCCCTTCTCCGCTCGCTGCTCGTACGGACACTGGAAAAAACAAGCCGACGTACCGGACGAATGCCGCAAAAATGAAAGATTGGCCCTTTTACCGATTGCCACTCCAGATTATGGCGAATCAATCTTTCATAAAAACCCGGCGAATCCAAAGTGTAAATGACGGTCGCGGATTTGTCTTTGAGTAACCCGAACGGAATGTTCTTTTTATATTGATAAGCAAAGCCTGACGCAAATACTCGGTCAATAAAGCCCTTTAGAATTGCCGGCATGCCGTACCACCAAATCGGATAGATAAAGATCAGATGATCAGCTTCTTCGATCAAACGGCGATATGTTGCTAATTCCGGATCAGTCTTCATTTCCGATCGTTTCTTCTCCCGATTATGTACGAGCACAGGATCAAAGCCTTCCTTGTACAAATCAATAGCATTAAAGGGTTGCCCCTTGTCCTTCAGTCCACGAACAACCTGCTCAAAAATCGCATGATTAAAGCTTTGCGGATTCGGATGAGCATAGATAACAAGAACGGACATAACGATCCGCCTCCTTTTCCAAAAAGCATACTCGAAAAATCGGCAATGGCATAGAGACTTAAGTATAGAGCGGTACTAAGCCTCAGGACGTATTCATTTCCATCTGTAATGACAACTGTGCGTCTGGAGCAGCATCAACAGATGATTCATGATTGAGCCGTTGATCGTAGAAAGCTGTCTGAGCTACTTAAACCCATAATAAAGTCCCTCCCAGTCAGAATTGTCCTTGCAGACGCTCCGCATCAATTTTCATTGCTTTATTTTTAATTTCAGCCGGAATGTTCATTTTTTCCAGCTGATTAATTCTTGAGAACTGAGAATGTATTGTCATTTTCATTGATCCTGAGGCGTCCTTCTTGGGCTTAGCTTTAAAGGCTATATCAAGCTTTTTCGGCTGATAGGTCTTCTGATCGATCTCATAGGCGTAGGACATTGTCGTAAAAGATAAGAGATCCAGCGAACGTTTCAGTGCCTGTTTCTTTGCATTGCTGAGGCTGCTGAGCATCGCTTTCTGAATGAGCGTTTCCATTTCCTTCTTATCTCCATTAAATTGAATCAGGTAGTTACTTCCCTTCTTGCTGATTTTCAAATTTTTTTCGGAATTTTTGAGAAGATCCAATTGTGTTGACGGATCGGTCTGGTTCCAGATCGAATCCTTAAGCGTTTTCCCCGCACCGCTGTCAAAGGGAACCGCCATCCATTGCGCGTTATCCCCACTCTTGAGATACATGGCATCGTTATCCGCATATTGCTCCATTTCCGTCGCATTTTTGCCGCTCCCGGTTTCATTGTCAAGCTTGGTTGTCTGATAGAGGAGCGGCTGCTTCAGATAAAGCTTCGAATCCGTCTCCATCTGCTGCGTACTTTTCTGGTCACCTTCTGCCAGTACAATCATCATATTCGTCTTCATTTACATATTGCTTATTTTGTTCGTTTGCTTAACAACATTGGCAAGCGCTTCAGCCGCCGTTAGTTCAGGTTTGTGACTTTTCTTCCCGCTATCGCCGGTCGACGCACCGCAGCCCGCAATGATTAAAAAAACAGAGAGTAATACTGCGAGAATCATCCTTCTTTTCATGTTTTCTTATCCCCCTATGATTTATTGATCTTGAATGATAAACAGGCAATCAATTTTATATTTGCAGGAAAAGAACTGCCCGATTGGAAATTGCAGAAATCCCAGGCTGATAATGAGCCCTGTTTGATTGAGAAAACTTGTTCTATCAAGGCTTACATGGTTCTCTATGAGGTCTACAGAAAATCTACAGGTATGGACGTTAAACTATTTCTATTGTAACACGAGCTTAAACCACGATTTTGTCAAACAGTGCGTTTTGCATGAAGCCGCTCCATCTGCATGTTCGCGGGATGCACTGAATCCAATCTTCGGGAACCTGGTCTTTGTCACATGCACCTCGGAGTACCTGCTGACATGATCATGCGATTGATTTCAGAAAGATCACGCTCTGCCTGTGGAACAGACATGCTGAACTTATGGTACAGATGCAGGTATTTAGCACGTTTTCGTTCCTTCATTGTCACGCCAATTCCAAGGAAATTGCCAAGCTGATCAAGATAGGATTCACACAAAGACCAGCTCCTCCTGGCGAATACATTCAGATTTACCGGAACAGGCCAAGCCGCTCTGTTTCTTTTTTCACATTCACTTTATCTGGTGTCGCAGATGCTAAGAACAGACTTTTCATCACTTTTTCATCCTGATGAGACCTGACGAACGTTATGCGGCGAACTTCTTGGGGTATTTTATGGTAAGCGCCGTTCACGTCCGTATTAATTTCATCCGTATTAATGGTTGTGTTCTGCTTTTTAAAATGATTGGGCCTGACGCCCACTCCGGATCTGCTTTCTCCATAACCTGAGATAAAGAGAAAAGCAGTCAGCACCAAACTTGACAGTATCAGTCGGTTACATGTTTTCCGTCTCATCTGCCTTCTCCTCTCTCACGTGCTGTATGATGGCCTGAATTCCGATCACCGCAAAAGGCGGAATGAAGAGCCCGACAATGCTGAGCAATCCCTTATAAAAAGACAGATAATCCGGGCCATAGGCAATTGCCATATAAACATCGGTCGCCGGATTTTGGAACGCGAAACGATCCATGCTGTTTCGGAGCAAAGGCAAGGTGAACAGAACGATCATTGCCGTCACGATCAGCATGCCAATAAGTTCCGAAAGCTGGTAGCCCACGCGGATCCATGCCGACATTACGGCGATCAGTCCAAGGGTAAAAATGCTCCACATAATGGCCGCAGGTCCTTCAAGCCCGTACTGAGCAATTCCGTAGTAAATGATTGCCGATGAGGACACAAGCACGAGCGATACCGATATCAGTGCATTGACTGCGCTTCTCAGGTTGCGATAGTGGTAGCTGAAGAATCCGGTCAGGACGCTCGCAATCAGAACTGCGAGCAAAGTCAGGAACGGCTGTTGCACCGGTACCGTTTCATCGGATGCAGCCTTCTGATCAGTATTTGGTGTATGCGTATTGGCCGCCCCGATTTTCTGTCCGGCAAGATTAACCGGACTGGTCAGCTGCTGATAAACATTTGGGTTGCGGTTGCCAGGTTCACCCGTATTGCCTAAGGTCTGCGCGATCGTGCGTCCAAGCTGTGCGGTCGCATTTATGTTCTGTCCCCACGAACCGGAGAGCTGATTGGCATCGCTCTGCACACCGTTCACCATCGATTGGACATCCTTCGAAGAATTCAGAATGGCTGATTGACTGGCGGAGATGGATTGGAGTGCTTCGTCGATTGTATTTAGCTGATCAAATGTATTGCTCTTAAATGAAAGAGCAAAACCATTATCCACATCTTCGAAAGTCGGATCTGGATCCTTTACGACAAGCGGCTTAGCAATGGACGCAACCTGCTGTTGTGCATTATTCATGTTACCTGTCAGTGTATTTTCCACTTTTTCAAGCTCAGACTTTTGCTTGTCCAAGGCATCACTGTATTGATTAATCGCTGAACTATATTTATCCTGTATGGTTTTCTTGGTGCTTGATAAAGTCTGACTCTGATCAATCGGTTGCGCTGTTGTCCGTATGCTGCCTAATGATGTAACGGATGAAGTGAGCTGCCCGTTGGAAAGATCGATCCAGTTTGTGACATTACCTAATGCACTCTTAACTTTTTCTGTAGCATCTGTCGGTGGAGTTAATTCAGGTGTCTTCAGTTCCGGTTTTGTAAGATCAGGTTCATCCGGTTTTTTCAGATCAAAATCAGGTTTTATTAATTTTGGATCAACTGGTTCTGTTGATTCATCGGACAGTGCAGTAACAATAGTGTCTAGTTCATTTAGACTGCTATACGTATTGTTTAGTAATTGCTGATAGAGCTTTAATGTGGTTTCGTCATAATTTTTTGCTGAATTTGGATCCACGAACAAAGATTTTCCATCATAAACAGCATCATTATTAATTTTATTTAGATCGGAATCTAACTCATCATTGAGGTTTGCTAATTCTTTCTTATTTGCTACCCCGTTGGATCCGCCAATTAGTTCTTGAATTTCTCCTATCTTCTTCAGAATGTCGGGCTCGCCATCCCATTGAGTATCCTGATTTTCAACAGGTTTATTCGCCTGTTCGAGACTGTCAATATCACTGATTACTTGTTTCATTGCATTGCTTTTAACTGTGTTGTAAAAATCAGTACTTTTTTTATACAGAGATTCTGCCTGACCGTAATAATCGTTCACCATATCGAATAGACTTTTTTTCTGATCAGTAGTCACATAGGCATTCTGGTAAAGGTCATAGGCTACATTGTAATTATCACTAGCCTGAGTGTAGTAATTATTAACCGAATCAAATAAACTCGTTTTTTGCTTCGAGTCCCCATACGCTTCTTCATAAAGATCATTCACTTGTTGCAAAAGATCTTGACCCGTCCCATAAAGCTCTTGGGCTGATTCACTAAGCGCAGTCACCTGGCCAAATACATTTTCCGAATGGTTCGTATTATCTGGATTGGTAATTGCACTAATGCTGTTCATCGATGCATTTAAACTGTTAACCAAATCCTCAACAGACGTGATTGGTTCATCCGGGTAGTCTCTTGCAATGTCCTTAAATTGATCATTTGCTGTTGTATTGATCGCCGTGAGGCTTGTATTTGCCCCATCAATCAAATTATTTAGTCCTGTCAGTTCATAACCTGAATCTAATGGATGATCAATCGTCACCTCGGTGTTCATCGGATTTTCCATACCATCATTAAACGCATTAATTAAATCTTTTAAATTGTTTTGGCTTTGAGCGATTGCGTCATCCACGAGTTGCTTGTTGGTATCTCTTGTTTTCTCCAGCGCTTGAATCTGTTGATTCATCTGTTTGCTCAGTTTGTTCAAGGCGTCCAGCTGCTTGCTGACCTGATTTTTCGTCTCGGTCAATGTAATCTGCTGATCGCTAACGTTTCCTGAGGTCTGTTTGGTTTCATGAAGCAGTTCGTTGATCTGGCTAAGCTGAGCATCAAAGACCTGTGCCATATTTCTTGATGATGGTTTGTAGAAATCAGACATTGCCTGAAGATACTGTTTATCCTTGTTCAGCACATCTGAAAAATTACCTCTGATGTAACTGAGCTGATCAGAAATAACCCGCCAGTAAATCCGTGAAAATTGCTGGTTGAGCGTTCCTTTTACCTTTTGAAATTCGGTTTGCACTTTGGCGGATTCTTCTGCCGTCAGCTTAGGGTCGGCTTGATAGGTAATCACAGCTGATTTGGGTTTCTGGCGGTCATACGAAAAAATATTGCGTGTAAAATCGGAAGGAATATAAAATGCGGCTTGATAGCCGCCGTTCTTCAGACCGTCATCGGCTGAGCTGCGGCTGACGGTCTGCCACTCATAATCATCCTGTTCAGAGAATAACGGCGCAATCTGATTGCCGAGATTCAGTCGCTGACCATTGACGTCAGCACCTTGATCTTCATTAACCAGTGCCAGGTGTGCGATTTTTGTTGCAGCAGGGGCGACTGTTTTGGAACGATCGGGATGATCCGTTTGCTGCAGCTGTTCAGATGGAGGGGTCAGATAGCGGGGCAGGGCTCCGGAAATGCTGGCGATCACGATAAATACAATCGCCAGTGATCCCCATTTTTTCAAATGGCTGATCCATTGTTTATTCATATCAATGAGCTCCTTTTCAATTCGTTATTTGCGTTTAACGAGATCAAAATTCAAAGCATCAGCAAGCGGCAGCATCAGACGGCGGTCCTGTCCCTGATGAATCAGGTAGCCAAGTCCGTTATCCAGTGCCGGTTCTTTGCTGACGTAAGGCAGGGTAAACACCGTTTGGTCGGTTTTACGTACAAGAAGCAGGGCATCTTTTGCATGCTTCAGTTCTGTGATCAGCAGATCGTAGCCTTTCCACTCCAATTGATTTCCCGCAGCAATGACGCTGAATCCAATCGGCGCATAGCGTTTCATCAGGTTGATGAGTCGATTCTGCAGCCGATTGTCCAGTTTGTGCAGGAATGTGTCCAAACCATCAATCAGCAGATAGTAAACGGGATAGGATGAGGCAACATCTGCCCGGGTCTGTCCGGTCGTAAGCATCTGCTCTTTAACTTCCTGCTCTCTTTCAGCAAGATCGCACTCGAGCTGATCGACATATAATTCCACGGTGTCGCTGTCGTCCAGATACGTCCATTCATTACTGGCTGCTGCCTGGGTAAAGATCAACTCTTCCGAATCACTCAAGGCGATGTGTGCTTCCCGGCGGATCAGTTGTTCGAGAATAAGCCGGATCGTGTTCGTTTTCCCCTTCTGCGGATCGCCGACAATGATAAACGCATTCATTTGCCGAAGACTGACACCAAGCGGCTTCACCGTGTCTTCATCAAGTCCGAAGTAAAGGATGTCCTGATTCATCTGCCGGTTTTTCAGGAATTCCGTGCTGCCCAATCGCTCAGGCAGCATCGGAACATGATAGATTGTCCGACTTTCCGGATACCGTTCATTGCAGTCGCGAATTGCTGCGCGCAGCTGGTTTAGATAATCAGCCGCTGCCTTCGCCTCAAAGGGAAGGTAAGTCTGCACCATTTCCAGTTCTTCCACTTTGATCAACGCCCGTCCCGGAACCGCTTCAACCGTTTTCTTCACGGAGCCGCTGAAAATGGTGTAAAACTCCGACTGATCAGTCATGTAATAGGACAAACGGATAGGCAGGCTGGACAGAAGATTCGGGCGAATGCCGTTTGCACGGGAAACAGTCAGGATGAATTGGATACCCAGACTGCCGGCTTCACGGGCCCAGCGGATAAAAGATTCTTCCAGCGTATCCGCTCCCTCCTCACGCAGTGCTTCGAAATTGTCGACGACGACCTTGAGGTAAGCCATCGGCTGCGCTTCCTGCTCATTGTACAGATCAATGGTCGGCACGCCACTCTGCCGAAGCTGATCCTTACGCCGCTTAATTTCCTAATTCATCCAGCCTGCGAACTTGTCCATTTTTTCTTTCTCATCAAGCCGAAAATAGTCGCCGGTGTGGTGCAGCCTGCGAAAAGGAAGCAGTCCGCCGCTGCCAAAATCAAAGAGATAAAGCTGCACCTGATCCGGATTATAGCTGCGTACCATCTCAAGGAGATATGAAGCAATAAATGTGGTTTTGCCAAAGCCCGAAGCCCCGAATACGGCCATATTTCGGCCTCGCTGCATGCGCAGATAAACCGGTGTCTGCTCCTGCTTTTCCGGATGATCGGCGAGCCCGATCATGATTCGATCGGCATCGCGTGCACCAGATGGTCGCACGAGCCGGGCCTGCAGCGGTTCCAGCCACGGACTGTGCAGCCGTTTCAGGCCCAATTCCTGACAGAGATCTGCGATTGCCTGAACAATCACTTCAAGTTCGGTTTCCTTTTTTTCCTGAACCTTGCTATTAGCATGGATTTCAGAAATCGGATAAAGCCCGGTATCCCGGACGTAGAACACATCATCTTCGGATGTGTAAATATTTTTCTCATAAACCGCTCCGCTCCAGGCTGACTGGAAAAGTTCATACATTTCATTGTTGCCGACCTGCAAATAGGCACGGCCGACCTGCTTCAGCTCTGCAGCGTCACCATTGCCGAGAATATCGTTGCTGTCCGATTTATCCTGGACGCGCAGAGCGATCTTGAAACGCGAGTTGCTTCGTATCTGATCGTCAACAACACCGGCCGGTTTCTGCGTCGCCAGAATCAAGTGAATACCAAGACTCCGTCCGATCCGTGCGGTCGTTACAAGTTCACGGATAAAGTCCGGTTCCTCTTTCTTGAGTTCTGCGAATTCATCGGAAATGATAAATAAATGGGGGAGCGGTTGTTTGACTTTACCTTGTTTATAGAGCAGCTGATAATCGTCAATATGGTTGATATTGCATGCGGCAAACAGCAGCTGACGTCGGCGCGATTCGCTTTTCACGGCGGCCAGTGCCCGATCGCTGAAATTCTTTTCGTCATTGATATTGGTCATCGTGCCAAGCAGATGAGGCAGCCTTTCAAATAGCTGCGCCATCCCGCCGCCTTTAAAATCGATCAGCAGGAAGGCCACGTCATGCGGATGGAAATTGACCGCAAGCGACAGAATGTAGGTTTGAAGCCATTCACTTTTGCCTGATCCTGTTGTTCCCGCCAAAAGGCCATGTGGTCCGTGTGCCTTTTCGTGCAGATTCAATTCAAGCACATCATTCCTGCTGCGCAGTCCAACCGGAACAGCAAGCGATTTAGCAGGATCATGCACACTCCAGCGACGGCGAATCTGCAAGTCGTGCACATCCTCTGCCTGCATCATCTCAAGAAAGGTGACACTGTCCGGTATGGAATTTGTAAAACCGCTTCGGTGATTCAATGCAGCCAGTCCTCTTGCAAAGGTCTCATTCCCTGCCTGCCTGAATGAATCGATTCGGAAGGTCTGCCCATTTGCCACTTGATTCAGGATCAGAACATCACCCTCCTCTTCATTCACATAACGGATGATCGTCGATACATGTTCATTCAGATTATCCTTGGTATTCGCCAGAAAAATGGAACTGACGCCGATATCGGTAAAATCTTTACCGAGAAACTCGGTGATCTCATGTTCATGAATCAATTGATCCGAGGCAATCACAAACACAAGATGTGGCAGGAAAACCTTTTTTCTTTTTTATCCGTATGCATGCGTGCCTTCATTAACTCATAAATACCGGGAAGCAGTTGATCGCGTGTCTGTTCGTTATTGATCAGATTTCGCCCCTGTGTACTGAGGCTTCTGAGATGCGGCAGCCATTTCAGCCACCGCCATTCTGCATATTCTGCCTCATCAAACAACACAACCAGACGTAAATCGTGATAACTGTGAAAGAAAGCAAGCTGCAAAATCATCTGCTGAACGGCCTTACGAATGACCGAGTGCTTACCGATCAGCCCAAGCGGTCCGTCCAGCAGACGAATCGTCAACGGAACATCGTTAATCGTTCGATAATGATCCAGCATGGTCCTCGCTTCACGATAAAGCGCGTCAAATGAACGATTGGACAGCTCCTGCTCGCTGCCCTGAACTTCATAATCCGGTGGCAAGTCCGTCACACCGAGACGAAGATCCAGAAAGTCGGCATCTTCCCGGCTTCGCTCCCAGATACGCGGGCTCAGCTGATTGGCGAGCTGCTTCAATTTTTCACTGTCCGGGAACTGATAATGAAGCACAAAGCGCTGTTGTTCGTACAGCCGATTGAGCTCCTCGCGCTTTTCTTTCAGATAATGGGTGTAATTTTTCTGGCGCTCCTTCCGGCGTAATTTCGCCTGCTTCGTTTCTCTGAAGTACTGATAAACGGAGGTGACCAGTGTTGAGAGAAACATGACAATAGAAATCAGCATGTAGATACCGCTTGGCTGGACAAACAGAACAACCGCCATCACCAGCAGCATGATGAGCGGCGGAAGAATCATCATCCAAAGGTTACGCCGATTATCCGTATCCAGATCCGAAGGCCATGAAAATTTCACCTTTTCCCTGGGACGTTCGTAGATCAGTCTTGGGATTCTTTGATAATCCGGATAATGGTCAGCGAGTACCGTTTTTGGATTCCGTGTCGGAACAAAACGTGCAGTAAACGGTTCACCTGCCGTCAAAACAAGCAAATCATCCGATTGCAGCATCCATTCGTTCAATCCCCAGAAAAGCACATCGCCAACGGTTAAACGGGCACGTGTATGTACACGTTCACCATTGAGATAGACAGGAAGGCCCTGTTCGGACACCATTACGCCCCAACGGCCACCTTCTCTGATGATTTGGAATCCGGTATCTTCTTTATATTGAGGAAATGAAAAGTCAGCTGTTTCTGCGGCAGAAATGGTCAGCTGCACTGCTTTGCCTATGTAATAGCCGTTCTTCTCAGGCTCATGATCCGCTTTCTGAATCACGAGAAACAGAGCACCTGGTTCAGGCTGCGCTTGCGGATGGTTCGTGAATAACCGGCAACAGCGGCTCGAATCAGACAACTGCCAGCTGCCCGCATCCTGATCCCAAATCAGGCGCACTTTTTCCTTTATTGCCTGTGTGGTAATCGTGTCTGACCAGTCGCCGCCGATGATCAGTTCTTTCTTATGGAATGGCTGCAAATCAACGACCTGTTCATGATCCGCTGTGATGATCCATAGCTTCTCCAAAATATTTTCCCCCTTGCACGGCGAATTGCCTTGCCCGATCTGTTATTTTTTATTGGTGTCTTTTGCTGACTTTCCCTGGTCCGGCGTGCTGTTTTGCTCTTTGGTCTGCTGATCGCCGGTGGTTGATTGAACTGCACCCTGACTGCTCTGGTCATCGCCTGAACTGCTCTGCACCTTTTGCAGCTCATCGCTGTACTTCTTCAGTTCGGCATCAATGCTCTGCAGACGTTCCTGCTTCTGTTTTCCGTTCATCGACAGATCATCCTGAATCGCTGATTTTTCTTTAATCAGCGCATAGGCAATCAGTGATCGATCATTAAGCGCACGTGCTGTATTCAGCGCGCCCGTTGCATCGCCACGTCCAACCTGAATCCAGTATTGATAGTAGTGGGCATTGCTTTGCAGCGTGAGATCGTTCAAGATTGTCTGCTGTTGTTCATCGGTCAGCGGCTCATTTTTCACATAGGACACAGCCAGTTCGTAGCGGACGACTTTAGGCATCTTGTCATAATCAACCGCATTCAGACTGCTGACCACATCGCTGTACTGGTTTTCCAGGAAAAATTCATGGCTTTGCTGAAACAGATCCTCACGCGGAAGCTGGATGACAAATGCATAAATGGTGAGCACAAGTAAAGGAATCAAAAGAGCGACGCTGCCGATCAACAGACCGCTGCGCAGTCGATGACGTGTTTTGGGCACCCGGATACTCTGCTTTTCGCTGATGATCTCCTTCCTTCGTTCTTTTTCCACAAGTGCAGCTAAAGATTCGAAGCTTGAGCAGTGCAGCAGATCCTTGACAAAGCGGTTCGTTTTTGCCGCAAAATCGAATTTTATATAGGTATCGAAGCTGTTTGACGGGTCCAGCAGCACCGCAAGCACGGCCTTTACTTGCTGCAGGACGTCTTCACGTTCAAAACTGAGCGGAGGAAGGCTGTCTTTAACCCCATAGTGCAGAAAAACAGGTTGAAATCCCGAAGTAAAAAAGAGATTTTCAGGAAAGCAGACGGGAATCAATCGTGAAGGTTCATAGCGTTCAAAATACCGAATCAAATTGCTGGCAAAAATCAATTTCTCGGTCAGCACTTCCGACTGCAGTTCGGCAAAGGGCTTCAGTGCACTCCGGCTTTCTGAACAAATCACAATTTCATCTTCGGTTGTTTTAATGGTTCGCGTCATTTCATCGTCAATACTCTGCAGGACGCCGAGTTCTTCCTCATGACGCATAGGCAGTTTTGCACGCTGAAAAGTAAGGATATACTGACCATCCTTTGTCTCTGCTGCGGCATCAAACTTTGATTGAAAAAAGCTGTTAGCAAGTGTCATTATGATCCCCTTCTAAAGTACAAGCAGTTTATCGCCGTTTGAAATCTTCTTTTCACCCAGAATGTCATAGCCGCGAATGATCAGTTCTTTATTGACGACCCGCACCCAACAGCCTTCTCTTGGCGGTTGCTCAAGTCCGGCAATCGTCCATACAGTGTGAATCAGCTGCTTCACCGGCTGCTGATTGGAGATGCGCAGATCAAGACTGTCCCGCTTATAGCGTGAGAGGTCTACAGTTATATTGATATACATATCACTTCACCACGTTTAAGTAGCCAAAACCCTGAGAAAGTCCCGGCATAATTAAAATATCCATTGATCGAACCCGCATTTGGCGATATCCGCCAGAATGACTGCCGTCTTAGCAGGCTGATCATGCCCATTCATTGCGTCATGATAAGATATGGTGCAGACGCAGCACCTCTCGTTACAGGACCTAATTAGAAAACTTGGCTTTGCCTGGTCCTCTATCTCTAACCATGTTTCATGGATCCGTGTCTTTACGATCACTGAATCGTCGCTTCGGTTGCTCGCTTGCCGCGGGCGAGCCTCCTCAGACAGGCTGTAATCTGCGGGGTCTCGCTGGCACGCAAGTCCCGCAGGCGTCTCACACCTTCGCTTCGATTCTCAGCTAAGACACGTGATTATTGGTTTCATACCTCTAAAATCGTATACTTCTTTACTTGTGAGAAACCTTTTCGCTACCAGGCCTTTAGCGAAGACGAAACTGCCGCTATGCTTACTCTCAATACCTTTGAATCTTTTTCTTTTCTTATTTGTTTGTGTAAAATGTTCGTTTTGATAAAATCATCAACTGTGCTTTTGGAAAATGAATGATTGACTCTTTTTGAAGCCGTGATCCGGAGTTTATTGTCGCGGTATTGTCACAAAATAATCTTAATTAGTACTTGCTGTTATTATACAAAAGGAAATTCAAGGGGAACACCGTCTATCTTCCTGAACTAAAGTCACAAACCAGCACAGTCGTCACGATTCGACAAGAAAAACCGTGCCGATTTTACTAGTTAGAAGCTCAGTGCAGCTCTTCTCACCAATATCCCCTGTTCCATCACTTTTCACCGTACGCTGTGACTCCGCTATATCCTCTGCATCATCGCTCACTTTCGCAAAATCATTGGGCACTCCGTCCATTGCCGGTTTCCATTGACTTGAGCTGACTGATGCTTTTGTATCGCGGACAACTTTGGCTACATGGTCTTTAAACGTTTGACCCTGCGCATGCGCAATTGCCTTTTGCTCAGGTGAAATGGCGAGCTTGCGGGTGAAGAGGTTCATCATGAACACGCCTTGCAGGAGGCTGTTTCTTTGTTCGTCACGGGTCAGCTGCCTGCCGAACAGATCTTTGCCGGTGGCCGCCTGGGTGATGCCGTTTGCCGCCAGCAGGGCGTTGATTCCTTTTTCACTTTGGCTGAGCACCTTGAGCGTTCGGCTTGTCTGGTCATAGGCGTTCAGGGCGTGGCCGGCCGCTTCCATGCCGCGCGCCGTTTTGTAGATGGCCGCGCCGCCTTTGACAATCCGTCCGCCCCAGCCGATAATCGGGATAAATGTTGACGCAGCCATGGCCCCGGCGGCGACGCGTTCACCAGCGCTCAGCTTTCGCCCGGTCTCCGGATCGACGCCTTCGACTGCTCTAAGATAATCATAATAGCCGGACAGCTCGCCGGCAAATGTAGCAATCGCAGAGCCGGCTTTTTGATACCATGGACGGTTCACTTCCGCCTCTGTCTGCTTCTCCATCTCACGAACATTTTCCTGCTGCTGCTTATAGCGGAGATAATTTTGTGTCTCCTTTTTCATTTCATCTTGAATATGATAGATTTTGCTGTCGTGGTAGGCTTGCGCGTTGAAATTCAACGGCTGAACATCCGCGCCTTGCCGCGTGGCATTGATCAGCTCGCCATACAGCGACGCAATGTAGGGCAGGTCTTCGTTCACCTGACGGTATTCATTGGTCAGATTCTGATCAAGATCCTGAACATCAAGTACGGTTTGCGCCCGTTTTTTATCGGCAGCATCCAGTGCCTGGTCCACCTCATGGTTGGAGAAGACATTGATCGGCACAAGATCGGAAATACTGCTCAGGATTTTTGCGATGTCCGCCCGCTGCTCGCGTACCATTTCCTTAGATCGAGCGTAACCGATGGATAGATCTTCATTCAGAAAAGGTACTTGAATCTGCGTATTTCCACCCAGATTTTTCTCCCCAATCGTGCCCGCGACGCCCTGGTAGTAGGCAATTTTTTTATCAATCAGGCGCAGCCAGGCATCGACCACATTCACTTGCGCGGCATAGAACTTTTTGATGGCCTCTGCGCCCTTCCCCTGAAAGTCGGAACCAAGCCCCTCGATTTGCCGGAATGCCCCACGGAGCGTGTGGAATTGGCCGCGCAGCACCTGATAGTGTTCGGCGTGCGCTTTGGCAGCCGCGATCAGCGAATCGGCTTCATACGTTTGCGTGTCACCCGCTGATCCAGACCCGCCACTTGCCATTGTTCTCATCGAATCACCTCGTCCTGACGTCTCAGGAGCGCAACATTCGCCCGGGTATCGGCAATATTTTTCTGCACACCTGCAACATAAGCAGAGAGAAGCTGGCGCATCATCTGTTCGCCCTCCTGCCAGGCGGATGTCGCAGCGAGGTGATTATGCCCGCAGGAAATCGATTTTAGCATGGGCACAGCGCGGAGTGCGCGTTCTGCTTCATTAATCCGGCTGTCCGTAACACTGGAATTGAGTTCAATTTGGACCATTAGAACAACCGCCCTTTGATTTTTGATAACTTGTGTTCCAAGGCATCAGCTGCCTTTTCCCCTTTATAAAGCAAGCCGCTTGCCTCGTGCGCCATGGCACGCGTTGTCTGCAGAAATTCATTTTTCAGGCGCAATTCACGGATCTTGCCTTCAATACGCTGTTGATAATCATCGATTGTCGTGGTGAGTTTCGCATGCATTTTGTCATGGGCTGAATCCCGCTTTTTTTGAAAGCTGCGTGCTTTTGTGCCTTGCCAGTGCGCGCCAAGCTTCGGTTCCGTTATTTGCCGAAGGTCATGAACAGCCGCCGCCTGCTTGTGTCCCAGTCTGCGGTTTGCGGATTTTAATCGTTCAATCTTTTCATCAATCGAGGCGGATTGATGCGCCAGCGCGTGAAAAATGGCATCTAAAGTTTCTGAAGCACTCATAGAACCCCAGCTCCTTTTCAGTAAGACTAGAAAACTTGGCTTTGCCAAGCCTTTGACACGGGCGAAGCCGTCGTCGCGACGGCCATGGACGGCCTAGTGTCCGATAAGCCGCAGGACGCGGCGTTTTTTCGGACCACTTATACTATTTTTCTTAAATTTTATATACTTCAAGAGTAAAAAAACCGGACTCCCCCAAGAGCCCGGCCTTCATTTCTCTTATTAAGCGTTGATCTGTCCGGCAATTTGACGGTCGGTATCTTCCAGAATGGTGGCTGTCTTCGCAAGCTGATGATTGACATCTTCCAAAAGCTGCTGCATCTGCTGAAAAGAGGGACGCAGCCGTTCGTACTGATCTTTGAATGCACGGCTTGAAGCACCTTCCCATACTTGTGCCAATTGATTAATCATGCCGTCCAATCGTCCAATCAGCTCTCCGGTATTCGATGATTCCTGACCGTATTTTGCAGCATAGCTGCGCAGTTCTTCCGGAGTTAAACGAATTTGTCCTGCCATAATAAAAAGACCTCCTTGTTATTACACGCATGCACGTGTTTTGAACATGCCACCGGATATGGCGAATGGCCCTGCGGGATACCGCATGACAAAAAGGCATTCCACGTACCTATGACCATTATTTATGTGCTCCGTCAGTGACGGTGTTCCGCTTGGTTAACAACGTTTGATAAGTGATGTATGACAACGGCAATCGAAGAACATTCTGAGGTGTACCTGATTGGATAAAATGAAGTTATTTATTTCATTGCTTGTATTATACAAAATGTGGCGGTTCCTTGAACACCGCCTTATTTCCTGAATTTTTCATGAAAATCTTCCCGATTCCGGCAATGCGACAAATAATGACAAATTTCGCTGTGCCTTTCTCACTATTTTTTGTGATGATATTTTTTGAACGTTGGAATGTTTTAAAAACATTTAATTTTTTTGTTGACTCATATAATTTGCGGCGTTAAAATGATTGCAATCTATCAGAAAAGGCACACAAACACAACTGAAGGTATGCAGGCAGTGCAAATCTTTCTCTCGCATCCGCATCATACAGTATTTTTTGAAACTATCGGTGCGTTCACGCTCCATTCAGATAAGTTCTTTATTCCCTATGAATTAAATGGCTGACTCATGTTATTTTTTTGTTTATAATTCATAGTTAACATATGTGTTTAATTAAATTATTTGATGGAGAGGAGTTATCATTTAATGAAACGAAAAAAACAAGGTTGGTATCTCGTCGCACTGCTGATTATATTCTCGCTTGTCCTAACCGCCTGCGGATCAGGCAAAGCCTCGAATTCCGGTTCTGCTTCAGGAAAGAACGTGAAGCTGTTGAATGTTTCTTACGATCCGACAAGAGAACTCTACAGGAGTTATAACCAGCTTTTTGCGGATTACTGGAAAAAGAAAACAGGACAAAATGTATCGATCCAACAATCGCATGGCGGGTCCGGTGCGCAGGCCAGAGCAGTCATCGATGGCTTAAATGCCGATGTTGTCACTTTGGCGCTTGCCGGCGATGTAAATTCGATCGTTGCGGGCACACATAAGATTTCGCCCGACTGGCAGGACAGACTTCCGGATCATTCCGCACCTTATACGTCAACGATTGTCTTTTTAGTAAGAAAAGGCAATCCGAAACATATCAAAGACTGGGATGATCTGACGAAAAAAGGCGTCGGTGTGATTACCCCAAATCCGAAAACATCCGGTGGTGCGCGGTGGAATTTTCTCGCTGCGTGGGCATACGCAGATAAAAAATATAATGGCGACCAGACTAAGGACAGGCAATTTCTGAAAGCTCTGTACCGTAATGTTAAAGTCCTTGATTCCGGTGCCCGCGGCGCAACCACCACGTTCACTACACGCGGTGTCGGAGATGTTCTGATCGCCTGGGAAAATGAGGCACTGCTTAGTTTAAACGCTTCAGGCGGTAAAAGTAAATATGAGATTGTTAACCCGTCGATCAGTATATTAACTGAGCCCACTGTTTCTGTCGTAGATAAAAACGCCAAAAAAAATGGGACAACTAAAGTGGCTACCGCATACCTAAACTATTTGTATACGAAACCCGCTCAGAAAATCATCGCGCAAAATTACTATCGCCCTCGTAATCAAGACGTCTTGAACAACTATCGAAAAATTTATCCAAATATTCCACTGGTAAAGATTGATGATCCATTATTCGGTGGATGGAATAAAGCCCAGAAAAAGTTCTTTGACGACAGTGGCGTATTCGATCAGATCTACAGTGGGAAAAAATAAATCTGCCGGTCTAAATTGAATTTGAAAGGAGGCGGATTATGTTTCAGTCTCAGTTGAAAAGCAGAGCAAAAATGAAAAGGAGACAGATTATTCCTGGTTTCGGACTCACGTTTGGTCTGTCCCTGTCCTATCTTTCTTTGCTGGTACTCATTCCTTTGTCCATGATTTTCATCTATACATCGCAATTGGGGTGGGATGGATTTTTGAAACAGATCAGCCAGCCGCTTGTCCTTGCTGCTTATCGGCTGAGTTTTACAACGGCCTTGGCTGCGTCACTGATTAACCTTGTATTTGGCACTCTGACTGCCTGGGTACTCGTTCGCTATTCATTTCCCGGCAGAAAATTGATTGATGGTTTGCTTGATCTGCCGTTTGCACTGCCGACATCTGTCGCAGGCATCACGCTTGCTACGCTGTACGCAACAAACGGCTGGATTGGCAGGCTGCTCCCATTTAAAGTGTCCTATACACAAACCGGCATTGTCATCGCCCTGATTCTTATCGGAATGCCGTTTGTCGTGCGCATTGTTGAACCTGTGCTGCAAAATATGGAAAAAGAAGGTGAAGAAGCTTCAGCGGTTCTTGGAGCGAATCGATGGCAAACCCTGATTCACATCGTTTTTCCAAAAATTCGAGCAGCGGCTTTCTCAGGTTTTGCGCTTGCTTTTTCGTGGGCACTCGGTGAATACGGTTCTGTTGTATTTATTGCTGGCAATATGCCTTTTAAAACTGAAAGTGCACCACTCGTGATCATGCAGAAGCTCGAAGCGTTTGATTACGACGGCGCAACATCTGTTGCACTGGTTCTATTGATCGCTTCTTTTCTCATATTGTTTCTCATAAATTTTTCACAGTGGTTGTCAAAACGAAAATTTGCTGATCAATGAAAGGGGAGGCACGGGGTGACAGAACTTTCTTTATCTCAAAAAACGCACAATTTTGCACGAGTGAAAACACCCATGAAGCTTGTTCTGACCGAACCGAAATGGGTACAGATTCTGCTTTCATTGATTGTTGTCGCATTTATATCACTTTTCCTTATTTTACCGCTCATATATATCTTTGCAGCGGCTTTAAGCAGTGGTATCCATATCTATTTGAATTCGATTACGAGTCCAGAAACGCTGTCATCCATTTATCTTACGCTTACCGTGGTTGCCACTGTCGTTCCGCTTAACACATTTTTTGGGGTGCTGCTTGCTTGGACAGTAACCAAATATCATTTTAAGGGAAAAAGTCTGATGATTACGCTTGCCGATCTTCCATTTTCCATTTCACCGGTGATCGGCGGTTTGATCTTTGTTTTGCTCTTTGGCGATCATGGAACTTTGGGAAAATGGCTGATGGCACACAATATTCAGCTTGTCTTTAATACAGCCGGCATTGTGATTGCTTCACTTTTTGTCACCTATCCCTTTGTTGCTCGTGAGCTGATCCCAGTCATGGAAAGTCGGGGAACACAGGAAGAAGAAGCATCACTGATATTAGGTGCCAGTACATTGCGTACCTTTTTTAAAGTGACCGTGCCAAACATCAAATGGGGTTTGCTATACGGCATTATTCTCTGCAGCGCCCGTACAATCGGCGATTTTGGTGCTGTTTCCGTCATATCCGGGCATATAGTCGGGCAAACCAACACCATGCCTCTTCAAGTAGAAGCATTTTATAACGGTTACCAAATGGAGGCTGCTTTTGCACTCTCTTCGCTGATGTCCGTTGTTGCGCTTGCTTCGCTTGCATTGAAAGGCTACTTTGACTGGAAAAGTTCGCGTACACGTTCCATTGACATTAAATGAACGAGGAGGATTGCCATGAGCATTGAATTGAAAAACATTTCCAAATCATATGGTTCCTGCCAGATTCTGAATCACATTAATCTAACTATTCAGACGGGCGAGCTGGTCGCCCTGCTGGGTCCTTCCGGCTCCGGAAAAACATCATTGCTGAGAGTTCTTGCCGGTTTGGAATATGCTGACGAGGGTAGCATTTTATTTCATGGCATAAATTTGACGGATGCACCGATTAAAAAGCGCAAAGCAGGCTTTGTTTTCCAGCATTATGCTTTGTTCAATACCATGACCATCCGGGAAAATATCGCTTACGGTCTGAAGGTTAAATCGAGAAAGTTTCGCCCGTCAAAACGTGCCATCCACGAAAAAGTTGATCAGCTTCTGCATTTGGTCAGGCTGGAACCATACGGAGAACGCTATCCCTCTCAGCTTTCAGGTGGACAGAGACAGCGCGTTGCTCTAGCCAGGGCGCTTGCCATTGAACCGCACATTCTTTTATTGGATGAGCCTTTTGGAGCACTTGATGCAAAGGTCAGAAAGGAACTCAGGCAGTGGCTGCGGCAACTTCATCGCCAAGTAAAGATGACCAGCCTGCTTGTTACGCATGATCAGGAAGAAGCATTTGAAGTGGCTGACCGGATTGTCATTATTAATAAAGGGCAAATCGAGCAGATCGGTACCCCATCCCAGGTCTACGAAAAGCCGGTTAATTCGTTTGTGTACGATTTTATCGGCCATGTCAATCGGGTACGCGGAACGATCAGAGACGGTCAGTTCATCAACGGGAATTTCAAGATTCCTGTTGAAAACACCGGCAGCACGGATGGCATCGCATTTATTCGCCCTGATCAATTCAGTATTAAAGCAGCAAATGGCCACGCTGCCAACCGTGCATGGCCGGCCACCATCACTCATATTCACCCTGCCGGTTCGGTGATCCGTTTGGAACTTGAACGACAGGATGATGCGCAGAGTATTGAAGTTGAACTGACAAAACGTGAATTCAGCCAACTTTCACTGATCAAGAGTCAGCGTGTATTTCTGGAACCCAAACAAATTAAAGTATTTGCTGCTGATGGCCTTTAATGTTCTGAGAAAGGATTTTTAGTCATTTTTTTACAGCTAATGTCTGCAACTACCAATCAGGAGGAGGTGAATATACATTGACCGATTATCAATTAAACTACAATCACTGGTCTGATCAGTTGTTGCCTGATTTTTCTCCAAGTGAGGCTGATTCATCTGATCATGGGGCTTCGCAGGTTCTGCACTGGGCGTATCAAACCTATGGAAATCAGGTGGCGTATTCGTGTAGCTTCGGTGTTGAGGGAATTGTACTGATTGATTTGATCAGTAAGATTAAGCACGATGCAACCATCATTTTCCTGGATACGGACTTTCATTTTAAAGAAACGTATGAACTTGTGGATCGCGTGCAGGCACGTTATCCAGAGCTGACGATTATTCGTCAAAGACCCGATTTGACGCCGAATGAACAGGCAGCCAAATATGGAGACCGTTTATGGAAACGCAGACCAGACCTTTGCTGCCAGCTTCGAAAGGTTGAGCCGCTGAATTCATTTTTGAAAAACTATAAAGCTTGGATCTCCGGACTTCGTCGTGAACAGTCCTTAACCCGGCGTCATGTTCAGTACGTGAATCGAGATGAGAAATTCAAGTCGATCAAAATATGTCCTTTAATTCATTGGACATGGCAAGAGATATGGAATTACGTCAGGATTCATGACTTGCCTTACAACCCGCTTCATGATCAGAACTATCCAAGTATTGGCTGTGCTTACTGTACTTTACCGATTAAACCTGGAGAAGATCAGCGTGCAGGCAGATGGCGTCCGTTTGATAAAACAGAATGCGGTTTGCATTTAAAAAAACGACTCGATGAATCTTAAACAGATAAATGGATCATACCCCGTAAACGCTCATTGAAACAATCTATTCGGAATTAAGGTTGACCGATGAAAAAACGGCTCGAGACATATGCAAAGAATGATCAAAGGATGATTTTATTATGTCAGGTTTGCCTCATGGCGGTAAATTAATTAATCGACAATCGTTTGGAAAAAATGTTGACGCGATTCATCTCGAGGTCCCGATTGATCGAATTTCCCTGAGTGACCTAGAATCAATTGCAAATGGAATCTATAGTCCTCTGACCGGGTTCATAGACGAGGACAACTATTATTCCATTATTAAGAACATGCGCTTGAAAAACGGACTGGCATGGACACTGCCGATCACACTTCCCGCATCTGAATCTGTCGCTGCCAGCGTATCTGTAGGCGATCTTGTAAGGCTAACCTACAATAATACAACCTACGGCACATTGAATGTTACAGGCAAATTTCGTCCCGATAAGAAATGGGAGGCTAAGCATGTATATCTGACCACAGATCTGGCGCATCCAGGCGTCAAACGCCTTTTTGATCGCGAAAGTGTCTATCTGTCAGGTCCGATAGAACTGATCAGGCGGTCAGAACGCCCGAACGAGTATGCGGGCGATTTTCTCGATCCTGCAGTGACCAGAGACCTATTTGATCGCAAAGGATGGAGAACCATCGTCGGGTTTCAGACACGAAATCCTATCCACCGTGCACATGAGTATATTCAGAAAACAGCCCTTGAAACAATTGACGGCCTGTTTATCAATCCGCTCGTTGGGGAAACAAAGAAGGATGACGTTCCTGCCGACATACGTATGCGCAGTTACCATGTCCTGATCAATAACTATTATGTAAAGGAACGGACAGCTTTTGCTGTCTTTCCGGTGGCTATGCGCTACGCCGGGCCAAGAGAGGCTGTCTTCCATGCCATCTGCCGAAAGAATTTTGGCTGCACACATTTTATCGTTGGGCGCGATCATGCCGGGGTTAAAGATTATTATGGTACCTATGATGCCCAAAAAATCTTCTCAAATTTCACACGTGAGGAGCTGGATATTCAGACACTTTTTTTCGAAAACAGCTATTATTGTAAAAAATGCGGAGGTATGGCATCTAACAAGACATGTTCGCATCCAGCATCATTCCATGTTGCCTTATCAGGCACAAAAGTTCGGGAGATGCTCCGTTCCGGTATCCGCCCACCGGCTACGTTCAGCAGACCTGAAGTCGCCGATACCCTCATTAAGGGACTGAGCAAAAAGAATAATGAATCCAAAATGATACGGCATTAAAGGGGCACTGCATATGAAAAATCAAACGCATATCTTCTGGCATCAAACAACCGTTACTAAGCCAGACAGGGAAAAACAAAGCAGTCAAAAAGGCGCGGTCATTTGGCTCACCGGACTTTCCGGTTCCGGAAAGTCAACATTGGCCAACTGTGTTGAAGCTGCTCTTTTTGCTGCGGGATACCAGACTTATTTGCTTGACGGTGACAACATCCGCAACGGACTGAATCGTGATCTCAGTTTTTCAGAAGAAGACCGTCGCGAGAACATCAGGCGTATCAGCGAAGTTGCAAAATTATTTGCTGACAGCAATTCGATTGTGCTGACTGCTTTTATTTCTCCTTACCGTGCCGATCGATCCGCAGCCAGAAAAAAGTTCGAGTCGGATGAATTTATCGAAGTTTATGTTAAATGCAGCTTAGCCGTCTGTGAATCCCGTGATCCAAAAGGATTGTACAAAAAGGCACGCTCTGGAATCATACCCTCTTTCACCGGTATTGACTCCCCGTATGAGCCTCCGGAATCACCGGAACTCATCGTCGACACAGAACAACAGGATTTGGAAACCTGTACAAATCAAGTCATTCAGTATCTTAAGGACAAAAACATCATTCGATGAAGTGTCTCAGATAAAATGACACGATTGAAAAAAAATAGCCAAATTCGTTAAAGAGAAAAAGCTTGCAAAGATTCAGTATCTTGGCAGATCTTTTCGCCAATTTTTACCTATTCGTACAATCAGTCTGCCAGGTCCGGTATCGCCTGATTTATCCCATAAAAAAAGCGCCAAACACCAGTGCGCCAGCAATGACAAAGGCCGGGTGAATACGGAAACGCTCCATCAGCACAAAACTGGCTGCTGCAATCAGAATCATCGGCAGCCATCCTGACGATTGAGCGGAAGCCGCGAAAAAATTGCAGGCCATCATCCCGAGCATGACGACAATAATCGGACGAATGAGCAGGGTCAGCCATTTCACCTTAGGCGAAGCCTTAAAACGTTCAAGAAGCCGTAAAAGCGTGATTAAAAGTATGAGTGACGGTGCAACTGTCGCGAGCTGTGCCATGAACGAACCGGCAACACCCGCCACTTCGTAACCAATGTACCCGGCCATCTTGGTTGCAATCGGTCCCGGCAGCGCATTACCAAAAGCGAGAACATTACTAAATTGGGTCACCGTCATCCAGTGATAATGACCGACCACTTCGTTTTCGATCAATGGAATGGACGCCGGACCTCCGCCGTAGCCGAGAATACCCGGGATAAAAAAGGCAAGGAACAATTGCCAGAAGATCATCCGCGCTCACTCGCCTTTTTCTTCGATGGCTTGAGCAGCACAAGCAGCAGGGTCAGCGCAATCAGAATGGCCGGATGAACGTGCAGAACTTCCATCAACACAAAACTCAGGCCAGTCAGAATCAAACTGATTGTCCACCCCAGCCCTTTCCCGGCATTTTTCATAAATTGCCATGTCAATTGTGCCATTAAAACGCCAACGACAGGCAGAACCGCCTGCGTCATCCCGCGTACCCAGCGCTGATCGCCGAAACGTACGAGGACGCCGAGCAGCGCAATCATAAGGATCACCGTTGGGAGAACAACCGCAAGCAATGCCGCAAGCATGCCGGTAAATCCTTTGACCTTCCATCCAACATAGCCTGCAAGCTTTGTGTTAATCGGACCAGGCAATGCATTCGCCAAGGCAACCAGATTGCCGAATTCTTCAATCGTCATCCAGTGATACCTTTTGACGACCTCCGCTTCAATCAGCGGAATACCTGACGGACCTCCGCCGAAACTGACCATGCCCGACCGGAAAAAGGCGATGAATAAGTCCCAATGAATGGCTAAAGATGATCTTTGTAGTGCACGTTGTTTTTCTTGCTGAGTCATGCCATTAAGCTCCTTAATACGAAATGCTGGTGAATGCCAGATCTCACCTGCTTCCGGTGCTTTCCCACCCGGAGGAGCAAGGGTCTCAACCAAGGCACAAACATCGGATCGTGGCATTCTTTTTTATAGCTTTCGAATGCACGGCGCCAATTTTTTGCCACGATTGGCGAGATCGGAAAACCTTTCTCTGCGTAATCAACCGCCGGTTGCAGCACATCGGTCAGCGGCAAGTTACCAAACTTTCGATTGTATTCCGCCCAAGCAGCCGGAGCATTCAGTCCGTGCAGTCTGCCTTTGGTCCAAATGATAGTGCATGCATCGCTGCCGCCTCCATGATCAAAGGTCTATACTTTCATTTTACCCACCTTTGTTCCCTCTGTATATGAAGCACATGTTAATTCTCTATTTTTATGAGGAGGGATGCATCTTTTACCGACTTCGCTGCTTCCTGTGCCCCGTGATTGGAGACCCATGATCATGACCCGTTCTGAACCTTTATCTATAAATCCCGATTTTATAATTTCCCAGATAGAAAAAAAACGGCCCTGTGCAGGAACCGTTTTGCGCATTAGGTATGTGCCCATGATTTAGTTTCCGGAATCTAGTGAGCTGCTGTCGATCTGGGAACCTTTATTTGGATCGCTTTTGGATCCTTTTTCCGATTGACTTGGGCTTTTTGTGCTGCTCTGATCTTTGGTTTTTTCAGATGCCGACGCATTGGTCGGGGCAGCCTTTGCACCGACTGTAACGGCCTTTACGTCTGAAGCGCTTTTATTCATGTAGTTTTCAGGATTGACCGGAAGATTGTTTTTACGAATTTCAAAGTGCAGGTGCACACCCATTGCCTTATTCAGTGCTTCCGTACCTGCTGTTCCAATTTTTTCGCCTTGCGCTACTTCCTGGCCTTTTGCAACATCAATGGATCCGAGACTTTGATACATTGTTTCGACACCGTCTTTATGTTTCAGTGTAACTTTGTATCCGAGCGTATCGTCTTTGGACGCTTCGGTTACTGTACCGCTCATCGCTGCTGTAACTGCAAACGATTTTTCATCATTCGCGCCAATGTTAATACCTGTATTTTGGACGTATGAATTGTTGTAGTTTACGAGAGCGGCTTGCTGATCTTCTTCAGTCCCTTTCACATCATAGAATGGCTGAACTACGGAAGTATCCTTTGCCTCAGCTGGCCATTCAAAGACTTCATCACCGGCATTCTGTGCGTGGGGCGTCGGTTTGTTTTGATTAAAAACTGTCCGATCCTGTGCCTCCTGACCGGCTTTATCCGCACCGTTCATCTGAAAGAGCAGCACGCCGGTAAGTACGAGCGATGCGGCACATAGATAGACTGCGGGATAGAACCAGCGCCGTTTTGCTAGTTTGCGAAGACCGGAAAGTTCTTTTTCCTGCGATTTGTTCTGATCTTTGTTCTCTGACACTTTGTATCACCTCAGCAACATTCTGATCAGAATCGCCAGGATCTATACATGTAAAATACGAAATTATGTCTTTTTTGTTAGAAAATTTATTAAATTAGTGAATGGATTAAAAGATTGGCTCTGTCACAGGGTTGTATTCCCTTTCACTTCAGATTGCCTATCATGAATCAGCCTGGAGCCTGGTTCTTAAATATTTTATAATAGAACTAACAGCTTGTCTCAGCCTACTGGCTGGCATGGACATTCACAAGCTTCTAAATTAAACATAAAAGGCGCCTTTTCCGGCACCTTATGTTTTTCGCTTATTTTTTTGCAACCGTATTTGATTTTTGCGGTTTGACCGTCATTTTACTGATCCGGGTCCCCTGATAAAAATAGGTAAGAATCTGTTCGGCGCTTTTTCCTTCCCGCGCCATTCCCTGAGCACCGTACTGGCTCATGCCGACATCATGTCCGCTGCCAATGCTGTCTGCTGTAATCAGATCTCCTTTTTGTGTCAGCTGAAAGTCTGTTGAACTCAACTTCAGTTTTTCCCGAACCTGCCGCCCGGTAAATAACTTGCCGCCAATTTCAATATGAGCGATATGTCCGGTCGGCGTCCTTTGTACCTTGCTTCCCAGCTTGCCGCTTCGTCTGCTGAGCGTAACACCGAGTGACTGTTCGACGTTGCTGCGGGCCATGATTTTCTTATTTTTATATTTCGGAGACAGTTTATCCCAAGGACTATCGACCGAGCGCAGATAGGGCACTTCATTCTCCCAATAGTCGCCAGCATTTTCAGTTTGTCCATTGCTGGTGGAGAAAAATACCGGTGAAATCAGTTTTCCATTGTAAGTCACGACCTGGTTACGGGTTTCCCTGATCGCCTGCCTGATCTTTTTCATTTTCCAAGAATAGTCTTTCCCCCAGATCTTCTTTAATTCCTCGGGGCTGTGGTACACTTGATTCTGTACCGTATCAGTCACACGTACATTAGAATCGTCAATGATTCGTGCCATGATATATGTACGTGCCGCAATTGCCTGTGCTTTAAGTGCCTCAATCCGAAATTTTGCCGGCATTTCTGAGCCAACGACACCGATTAAATACTCATCAAGATTCACTTGATCGGTCTGTTTCTGTGCGGATCGATATACTGAAATGCTGATTTGATTTTTCTGTGCCGCGTTTTGAGTTCTGCTGTTTTGCTGCTGCAGTTCTCCTGCTGCACGATGTGTATAGGGCAGCACAACAACTGCAGGAACAACAATGATGACAAGTGCGAAGAGGACCAGGAGTATGGCGGCTTTCTTCATAAAGTTATTGCCTCCAGGAGATTGTGATAATATAAAATTATGTGCACTCCTTAGTAATTAGAACATGCTTCTATGTATTTTTTTAGATGGCTGGCATATTCTCTCTTTATATAGACTGAAAATTCCGCTTATTATATTAAAAAATAAAATGCACCCTGGATAATAAATATTCGGGTGCAGATCATCAATATACTGATTTTAATGATATTCCATCATGCAAATTTTGGATTAATGCCAAGAGAACTGCCCAGTTCCTCAGATACAGCAACCGGCTGTTCGGCTTCACTAATGTTCACACGCTCGATATCAGCACCGAGTGCACGTAATTTCCCGGCCAGATCAACATATCCACGGTCAATGTGATGCAGGCGGCTGATTCGTGTATACCCTTTTGCCACAAGTCCCGCGATCACAAGCGCTGCTCCTGCACGGAGATCGGTAGCAGTCACTTCCGCCCCCTGAAGATCGCAGGAACCGTCGATAATTGCCGAACGTCCGTCAATTTTAATCGTTGCATTCATTCTTCTGAATTCTTCAACATGCATGAATCGATTTTCGAAAACAGTTTCCGTAATCACTGATGTGCCTTGCGCCTTCAGCAGAAGTGCCATCATTTGCGCCTGAAGATCAGTTGGAAAGCCGGGGTGCGGCATGGTTTTGACGTCAACCGCCTGAAAATGGTCATTGCTGATGACACGCACACCAACGGATTCCTCTTCAACCGTGATGCCCATTTCACGCATCTTGGCGATCAGTGGGCGCAGATCTTCAATATCTGCATCTTCAATGAGCACGTTACCACCGGTAATTGCAGCCGCAATCATGTAAGTGCCCGCCTCAATCCGATCGGGAAGGATCGTGTGCTCCGCGCCGTGCATTTTTTCTACACCTTCGATAATTATTCTTCCCGAACCGGCGCCGCTGATCTTTGCACCCATCGCATTGAGGTATTGCGCCAGATTCACAATTTCCGGTTCGCGTGCCGCATTTTCAAGAACAGTCTCTCCTTCGGCAAGCGAAGCTGCCATTATAATGTTTTCCGTTGCACCGACACTTGGAAAATCCAGATAAATAACGGTTCCTTTCAACCTGCCGTCAACTTTTGCTTCGATCGATCCGTTGCCAATGGTCACTTTGGCTCCCATCGCTTCAAAACCCTTCAGATGCTGATCGATAGGCCGGGATCCAATCGCACATCCGCCGGGCAGTGCAATCTTGGCATGACCAACTCTTGCGAGAAGCGGACCCATGACAAGAAAAGAAGCCCGCATTTTCCGGACATATTCAAACGGCGCCTCTGTAAACAGTTCCGCCATTGCATTCACCATGATGGTTTTTTTGCTGTAATTCACCGATGTATTTAAATAACGCAAAACTTCATTTATCGTGTATACATCTGCGAGTTCCGGTACATTATATATTTTGCTCGTGCCCTCAGAAGCAAGCATTGATGCGGCAATAACAGGAAGAACAGCGTTCTTTGCACCTTCAATTTTCACAGAGCCCGAAAGCCGTTTCCCTCCATGAACGATAATTTTTTCCAAACTTTTCCCCTCCGCGTCCAATTATCTCTTCGCTCGATCCGGAACATTCTTCCGTGCCGCGTATTTTTCTGGATCAAATCAAAACGGCGTCACAGGAATTCGCTCCCGCTTAGTATTCCACCGTAATGATCGGTGAGCCAAGGACAATAATGGTCCGGTCTCCATCATTTCTCAAGGCTGCCTGAATGTTCATTTTTTTATTTTTTGTATAAATAGCGTTGTTCCATGCCTTAGTATATGCGGAAATTGATACAAAGGTTTTTTCTTGCAGTCGTTCAACAGGAGCGGCTGAAAAAAGGTCAAGATATCGCTTTCCTTCTTCAATCAGGGCAAGATTCATTTTAGCACTGCGATCCGCTTTTACACAAGTGTAGATATGCTCTTGTCCGTGAAAAATTTTTGGAATTTCTTCACGAATCTGCCGTTTGTTATTCGTCCATTCGGCCTGCTTAAATCGTTCACCATTTACATGGTACAGTGTGACGGTCCGATAACGAGTTCCGATTGGATAGCCCATTACGCGTACAACCATTTCAGCATGGCTTCCGGGCAGTTTTCTTGTACCTTCCCAGCCAATCGTTCCATCGTGTGCCTGCAGTCTGTGCCATGCATAATCAGGCAACTCCCGCAGTTTATTCTTCACTTCACGATTAAACGCAGCATGCGTAATGCCTGCTGATCTTCCAGTCTCGCGAATGTAGACCGACCACTCTGTAACCTTTGCATGACTTGCTTCCAGCACATGAGCGAATTGCGCAACGCGTTCAAGATCGCCAGTCTCATTTTGGCGATTTCGCTCTGCCGATACCCAATTCTGATTCGTTACTGGAAACATTTGCATCCCCAGAAAGATAAGGAAAATAAACAATAATTTCCGTTTCATTGCGTCCGCCCCTCTCATGCCATCAGTATTGCCTGAAGCATGAGCAGGTCATACGCAGAATTTTTCGTCAAAATCAGACTTCAATTATCGGCTTATTCGTACATTTGCGGCAGCATCAGAGACCAGATTGCATAATCAAGAAAAAACTTTGCAACCGGATAACTGACAGCAATGGCCAGCAGAACACAGAAAACTCTTGCCTGCAGGCTTTTCGGGTGTCGAAACATGACTTTAAGATTTACACTCTGCATCGCCCACCAGGTTAGAGCCAGAAAAGTCAGGTGAACAAAAATGCTGACCAATGCCTGAATACCAGAATTAACCATCAACGAATGCCACCGCCTGTATTTATCGTTATTTGTATCATTTATTAAATGAAACAGACTTGTGCCGATTATGTAATGCCTAGTCCTTATCATTCAGACAATACAAAGTATTTCGCGGCACCAAGAGAAATTATGTATTCATCTCCTTATTTGTCATTTAAACGTAATGTATTTTTAATGAATTGATAATGTTTTTGCCTGTGAACATTTTAACGCGTTTGAGCAAAAATAACCACACTTATTTTACAATGGACGCGGTTTTAGTATACTCGGTAATTCTGTACCATTTATAAACGGTTGAGCAGGTTCAAGTGTGCGCAATAAAAAAGCACAACGTGGCAGCAGGAAACGAAAAGCAAAGCCAATGGAAACATGTGCGTATACTAAAAAAAACGCTTAATATAAATTAAAGCCCCCCCTGAAAATCATGGGGAGGCTTTATGAAATGTCGTTTATGCTTCCGGGACTGTGTCATTCAGTGCAGCAGTGGACAGTCTAAGTTCGGAGCGCTTCAGCTTTTTCAATGCTTCTGCATAACCCTCAGAAGTTTCATGCAGCGTGTCAAGCTGTTTCTCGGCTTCGGCTTTTGCTTTTTTTGCGCGTTCCACATCAATATCGGCCTTACGTTCGGCTGCTTCCGAAAGGATTGTAATTTTTTCACGGCTTACCTGAATAAAACCGCCATGAACGGCAACATAATCGACCTGTTTCTCGTCTTCATGCTTCAACCGGACCAGCGCGATTTCGAGAGGGGCAACAATCGGCAGATGGTGCGGCAAAATACCTAATTCACCGTTTTTAGACCGCACACATACCATATGGACGTCTCCCTCGTACACTTTGCCGGCAGGTGTGACAATATCCGTATGCACCGTACTCATCAGACAGCCTCCTTCATTAGGTCTGGGTGGTCGCACTTGCGACGCTTATTAAACCAGCTGCTTCGCTCTTTCCAGAACATCTTCAATAGTACCGGTGTTGCGGAATGCTTCTTCCGGAACATCGTCATATTTTCCGTCAAGAATGCCCTTGAATCCTTTGATCGTCTCCTCGACAGTTACATAAGAGCCGGGAACACCTGTAAATTGTTCTGCAACGTGGAAGTTCTGACCCAGGAAGAACTGAATACGACGTGCACGGCTAACGGTCAGTTTATCTTCATCGGACAGTTCATCCATACCGAGAATCGCAATGATATCCTGCAGTTCGCGATATTTCTGAAGCGTCATTTGCACACGTTCAGCTACTTCATAATGTTCTTCACCGACAATATCCGGCGACAAAGCGCGCGAAGTGGATGCCAGCGGATCAACGGCCGGATAAATACCAATCTGGGTGAGTGACCGCTCAAGGTTCGTCGTTGCATCCAAGTGTGAGAAAGTTGTTGCCGGCGCTGGATCGGTATAGTCATCGGCAGGCACATAAACAGCCTGGATTGAAGTTACCGAGCCTTTTTTTGTCGATGTAATTCTCTCCTGCAGGCGACCCATTTCGGTTGCCAGTGTCGGCTGGTAACCAACGGCTGAAGGCAAACGGCCAAGCAGCGCGGATACTTCGGAACCGGCCTGTGTGAAACGGAAGATGTTATCAATGAAGAGCAGTACGTCCTGACCCTCAACATCACGGAAATATTCCGCCATGGTCAGACCGGACAGTGCCACACGCATACGCGCACCCGGTGGCTCATTCATCTGGCCGAATACCATCGCCGTCTTTTTTATAACTCCGGAATCCGTCATTTCAAAATACAAGTCGTTTCCTTCACGTGTACGTTCACCGACACCTGCAAAAACGGACACACCACCGTGTTCTTCAGCAATATTGTGAATCAGTTCCTGAATCAGAACGGTTTTGCCGACACCGGCGCCACCAAACAGACCGATCTTGCCGCCTTTAATGTAGGGAGTCAGCAGGTCAATGACCTTGATCCCTGTTTCCAGAACTTCCGTCTTCGTTGACAGTTCCGCAAATTTCGGCGGATCTCTGTGTATTGCATTTCTTTCAACATCCGGAGCAACCGGCTTGCCGTCAATGGCCTGACCGAGTACATTAAACACACGGCCGAGCGTTGCATCGCCGACAGGCACCGAAATCGGTGCCCCGGTATCTTCTACTTCCATGCCACGGACAAGTCCGTCGGTTGAGTCCATGGCAATCGTGCGCACGGAATCATCGCCGAGGTGCAGTGCGACCTCAAGCGTCAGATGAATGTCCGTTTCATTGGAGGACTGCGCTTTATAGTTAATTGTCAGAGCGTTGTATATTTCAGGCAAATGGCCGCGTTCAAATTTCACATCGACGACAGCCCCCATGACCTGAGTAACATACCCTTTGTTCATGGAACTACCTCCTTCTTAAGCTGTTTCTAACAATCGATTATTCGAGAGCGGCTGCGCCGCCGACAATTTCAGTAATTTCCTGAGTAATTGCGGCCTGACGCGCACGGTTATAGGACAGAGACAAATGATCGATAATTTCGCTCGCATTATCCGAAGCGCTTCTCATCGCTGTCATGCGCGCGGCCTGTTCCGCTGCCTTCGCATCCAGCAGAGCACCATAAATCTGTCCTTCCGCATAGAGCGGCAGAAGAGTTTCAAGCACCTCATCTTCATCTGGCTCATATACATATTCGACTTTCGCCGCAGGCTTGTTTTCCAAATCGGTCAATGGCAGCAGCTGTTTGTCCACCAGTGTCTGCGAAATTGCATTGACGAAGTGGTTATAGATCAGATGCAGTTCATCAATCTTCTTATTATCAAACAAGCTGATCACCTTTTTAGAAAAATCAAGCACATCATCAAAAGTGAGTGCATCCGGAATATCGGTTTTGCTCAATTCCACCGGATAGCCGCGCTTTTCAAAGAAACTCAGCCCCACTTTACCGGTCACGATCACCACATATTCGTCTTCAGACGCATGTTTTTCCTTGATCAGATTCTGCGTGTATTTCAGTACCGTGCTGTCATAAGCACCTGCAAGACCGCGGTTTTCCGTGATCACCAAATATGCAGTTTTCTTAACCGGCCGGCTGGCAAGCATCGGATGCTTGCTGCTCACGTCCTTAGTTATGGTACTTGCAATACTTGCGACAACCTCACGCAGCTGATCGGCATATGCGGAATAATCATGTGCGGTCGCCTGAGCACGATTCAGTTTTGCTGCCGCAACCATCTGCATTGCCTTGGTAATTTTACGCATCTGTTTGGTTGAGGCGATTTTTTCCTTTATATCACGCATTGAAGGCATGTTCGTTCACCACCCTTGAAAACCCGTCTAATCTTAATTATGCCCAGGCACAACCAGTCAGAATCAGGCCAATCTTCACTAGAAATTTTGCCGACTGACAAGACTTGGTGCAGACAGAGACTTAACTGCACTTACACTAAAACGCCTCTAATGTTTTTGTTATCTGAACCTGGCTTCATCAAGCTCTTCGAAAAAAGCGAAAGCGCACTTATACTCTAATTTAAAAATTATATTTGGATAAACAGTTGAATCAAATGCGTCTTTCATGTTCTTTTTTCATTTTTCAGGCTTACTCTGCCTGAGAAGGAGCAAATGTCTTTTTAAATGCAGTAATAGCATCGCCAAGTTCTTTGTCATCCGGAAGCTGCTTCGTCTTGCGGATTTTATCCAGAATGCCGTTTTCATCCTGTTCCAGATAAGCAAGCAATTCTTTTTCAAAACGTTTGACGTCATTCAAAGCTACATCGTCAACATAGCCCTTCGTCAGAGCGTACAAAATGGCGACCTGCTTCTCAACCGGATACGGCTTGTGGAGATCCTGTTTCAGAATCTCAACGGTACGCTGACCGCGATCAAGCTTCGCCTTCGTTGCTTTATCCAAATCGGAGCCGAATTGTGCAAAGGCTTCAAGTTCGCGATAGGAAGCCAAATCAAGTTTCAGCGTCCCGGCAACTTTTTTCATTGCCTTAATCTGAGCTGAACCCCCGACACGGGATACCGATGTACCGGCATCGACAGCCGGACGGATACCTGAGTAGAACAGATTCGATTCAAGGAAAATCTGGCCGTCAGTAATGGAAATAACGTTTGTTGGAATGTAGGCTGAAATATCCCCGGCCTGCGTTTCAATGATCGGCAGTGCGGTAATCGAACCGCCGCCTAATTCGTCACTCAGCTTTGCTGCGCGCTCGAGCAATCTCGAATGCAGGTAGAAAACGTCGCCCGGGAATGCTTCACGGCCCGGTGGACGGCGAAGCAGCAAGGAAAGTTCACGATATGCAGCTGCCTGCTTGGACAGATCGTCATAGATGATCAGCACATGCTTGCCGTTATACATAAACTCTTCGCCCATGGCGACACCGGCATACGGTGCAAGATAGAGCAACGGTGCCGGCTCTGAGGCCCCGGCTGAAACAACAATGGTCTTATCCATGCAACCGTATTCTTTCAACGTGTTAACAACACCGGCAACCGTAGATTCTTTCTGACCGATGGCAACGTAGATACTGATAACATCCTGATCCTTCTGGTTGATAATGGTATCGATTGCGATCGCCGTTTTACCGGTTTGACGGTCGCCAATGATCAGCTCACGCTGACCGCGACCAATCGGAATCATCGCATCAATCGCTTTAATACCGGTCTGCATCGGTTCGAATACCGATTTACGCTCCATAACACCTGGCGCTTTCTTTTCAACCGGACGCGACTTATCGGTTTTGATCGGTCCTTTTCCATCAATTGGCTGACCGAGCGGATTAACAACACGGCCAAGCAATGCTTCTCCGACTGGCACTTGCATAATGCGCCCTGTTCGTTTTACTGAATCGCCTTCGTGAATATCTGTGAAAGGGCCGAGAATGACGATACCGACGTTGTCCTCTTCAAGGTTCTGAGCCATACCGAGGATGCCGCCTGAAAATTCGACAAGCTCGCCCGACATAACACTATCAAGGCCGTGGACGCGGGCGATTCCATCGCCGACAGTGATGACAGTGCCGACTTCGCTCACTTCAACGGTGGATTGATAATTTTCAATCTGCTGTTTGATCAATGAGCTGATTTCTTCCGCTTTAATGCTCACGATTTTTCACCCCTGTCTCCCTACTTTAATCTCCTGTTTGAAGCCTGCCAGCTTCCCGGCAATCGATCCATCATACAGACGGTCGCCGATACGAAGCTGAATGCCTCCAATGATTGCTTTGTCAACATAAGCATGGATGCTCAACTTCTTGCCCAGTGCCGTGCCCAAACGATCCGCGAGCTCTTGCTGCTCCTGATCGTCCAGTGCAACAGCCGTTGTTATTGTGGCATCGAGTATGCCGCGTTTTTCGTTCGCCATACGTGTATAGGCTTCAAGCACATCTTCAATGATGGCTTCACGTTTGCGGTCGATGAGCAATCTCAGCAGATTAAGGACTTCAACACCTGCCTGATTTTCAAACAGCTTGTTCACAAGTTCTTTTTTATTGTTACTGCTCACTTGAGGATGCATCAGAACGCGGCGGAGATCCTTGTGTTCATAAAGGCTTTCAGCTACGATACGAAGCTGAGACTCAATCACATCAACCGCATCACGTTCTTCTGCAACCTCGAAAAGTGCCTGAGCATAACGGTTCGCTACAATTTCGCTCATCGCTGATTCCCCACTTGCTCTATTAACTGATTAATTTCCTGAGCGTAATCTTTAGGATTGATTTCCTTCTCAAGCACCTTAGACGCAAGCAAAACCGACAGATCAGCGACTTCATCGCGGATCGCAGCAATTGCCTTTTCTTTTTCAAGGGTAATCTCTTCATTTGCATCTTTAATCATCAGATCCGACCGATTTTTCGCTGCTTCGACAATTGCTTTTGCCTCTGCATTTGCGCGGCTCTTCGCCTGCTCAATCAGATCATGCGATTCGCGGCGAACCTTGTCGAGCTCTGTTTTCTGCTCTTCAAGAAATTTTTGCGAATCTTCGCGGCTTTTCTCCGCTTCAGATATCTGGTTATTAATATACTTTTTGCGCTTGTCCATAATTGCAACGACCGGACCGACCGCTTTCCAGGCTACAAGCGCCATCAATATCAGAAAGATCACTAATTGTGCAATGATCGTTCCCAGATCAAATGACATCGCATCTGCACTCCCTTCGCTCATTTTTTATTGCCACGATTCGCTCATGTCATTCGAAAGTGCAGCAATTAGAAAACTTGACTTTGCCAAGCCCCTGGCGAAGGCAAAGACCTAGTTGCACTTATACTATTTTCCTTAAAATTTATATACTTACTCATAGTATAAGAAAACACGGTGAGACCATGCCTCTTGGCATTACCCGTAGATAGTATGGTATATCCTTCTATTATTCCCGATTTGTACAAGAAAATGGGGGCAATAATCCCCCAGCTGCTTCCTCATCAGACAATGCCAAAGAGAACAAGAATCCCGAAGGCAATAGAGATGATCGGCAAAGCTTCAATCAGACCGAAAAGAATCATTGTCTGGCCAAATAAAGTACCTCTTGCTTCCGGTTGACGTGCGATACCTTCCATATAACGTGCAAACAAAATACTGTCGCCAATACCTGCTGCGAGAGCTCCAAGCCCAATCATGATTGCACCAGCAAGAATAGTAGTCATAAAAATATTCCTCCTAAGAATGTTTATGGTTTGTTTCATGCGAAAAGCATAGATTGAATCAATAAATCAGTCTGCGGACACCTTCTGTCCGATGTAAACCATAGCCAGCACGGTAAAGATGTAGGCCTGAATACAACCTACGAATATTGAGAAACCCATCCAAACTAAAAGCGGCGCTGCAGTCAGGTATAATGTACCTTCACGCAGAATCAAGATCAGCACCTCGCCAGCAAAAATATTTGCCCAAAGACGAGCCGCATGCGTGACCGGCTTGGCCAATTCATCAATGATGTTGAATGGAAGCATCCACCAGTATGGTTTAAAATAATCTTTTGCATAAGCAAGCGGATGTTTCACTGCGCCGGCAAAATGCGAATAAAGCATGACAGCGCCGGCCATTGCAAAGGTCACATTAAGATCCGAAGTCGGCGACTTGAACCAACTGACCGAGTGGTTTGCCGCTTCCAGTGCAGAAGCAGTCAGCCCCAGTGACGGAATCGGCCCAGTCACTTCTGTCGTAACAATGACAATGACTCCGAGCAGGTTGGCAATCATAATAAAAAGAAAGGTAGTCATTGCAAAACTAATGTATTTCAATGATTCTTTCTTTTCCATCATAATTCCGGTAATGCCGCTGATAAAATCGATAATATACTCCAGCATATTCTGTCTGCCGGTAGGCCTGATGCTCAGACGCCGCGCCAGAAGTGTCACAAGTATATACACAATCACAGCTGTAACAAGGCTTCCGATAATGACTGTAAGATCAAATGTCAGCCCCATAAATTTCACTTTCGGAGTCAGATCCATGATTTTCCCCCCTTTAGCCGAGAAAGTCGCATTACTGCGTTTTTACATAAAAAACTTATCATTACCGCCTGTGGGCAACGAGGCACCAGAAGCACAAAAACCAGTATGGATCATTAAGTTGCATACACTCAATGCATCGAACAGGACCTTCTGAACAAAGACGGTTCTATGTAAAATTCGATTACTGACCGTTGCCCTTCTGAACCCGGCATTCTGCCATCTTCAGGCAAAGCAAATGAAATATATATTAAACTGATTCATCCACCAGGAGGAAAGCCGCTGGCCAGCGATCTCACCGGTTTCAAAAATCAGATTAATCCAAGAGTCGTCATGCAGGCGATCATGGCACAAGCGCATGAAGCCTACTATTGATCGTCTTCTTTTATCAAGGACTTCAATGTGTAGAAACAGCTAATTATCCCAAACAAAAAACCGGCAACCGCACAGATCGGCAGCCACAAATGCTTGGTCTGAAATCGACCATCCAAGTAGCTGCCGCCAAGTGCGCCAATGATAATGAAAGAAAATATTTCAAAGCCCATCGCACTGACTGTTGCGGCAATTTGCATTGTGCTGGGCGTTTTTTTCTGTTTCATCGAAAGCCCCCTCGAAAAAGACAGTCGCCATACCACAACTTTTGCACTTGGGCATATTTGTGCACTGAAGAGTCCACTGTTTAACCATTCGAAACGTTGCATTAAGAAATGGACTTCGACACAAATCGTTCATAAAGCCGCATTTTCTCGCTGCAGAAAAAGTGTGGTCCTATTCAGCGTCAAGAGCATGTTCACAAAACAGACACTTCTTTTTCATTTTATCGAAAGCGCTATCTTAATGCAATCCTTGCGTTAAAAAATGAAAAATAAATTTCGCAAGGAATTGTCTCTTATGGATTGAGAAAACGGAACATCACGTGCTTTCTCTGTAACTTTTGCCGTTAAAACCAGGGCGCTGATTCTTTTAATTCAATTTTCACCTGTTCACTGAATTCAAGTGTGAAAATGAGTGTACATCCTTCATTACTTTTTTCGAATGAATCAAACTCAGCATCATTACCCTTTAACGTAGCTTATAATTAGAATTCTAATCATATTTATCCATAACAACGCAATATAATTGTGACAAATCGCCAACAATGAAAAGTTTTCTTACATGAACAGGAAAGTTGAGAAATGGATTTTCACCACAACCAGACAACCTGATTTATTACTTTGTTCCGAACAGGCGGTCACCAGCATCGCCAAGTCCAGGCACTATATAGCCATGCTCGTTTAACTTTTCATCAAGTGCTGCCAGATAAATATCTACATCCGGATGTTCCTTCTGCACTTCTTTAACTCCTTCCGGAGCGCCAATCAGACACATCAGTTTGATATTGACACCGCCGCGCTGTTTTAAAGACGTAATCGCAGCCGAAGCAGATCCCCCGGTTGCCAGCATCGGATCCACAATAATCAGGTCGCGCTCCGAAATATCCGCGGGCAGCTTAACATAATACTCAACCGGTTTAAGTGTTTCCGGATCGCGATAAAGTCCGACATGCCCTACCTTCGCGGCCGGAATCAGCTTCAGAACGCCATTTACCATGCCCAGGCCCGCTCTGAGAATTGGGATAATGCCTAATTTCTTACCCGCTATCTCATAAGCCTTCGCTTTTGCTACCGGTGTCTCTACCTCCACTTCTTTTAAAGCAAGATCACGTGTAATTTCAAACGCCATCAGCGTTGCAACTTCATCAACCAATTCACGAAATGCCTTTGTTCCAGTTCTGAAATCGCGAATCATCGTTAATTTATGCTGAATCAGTGGATGATTTAATACAATCAGTTTACCCATTCTGTGCCTCCATCGTTCTTTTGCCGCTTCAGGCAAGCTCATCTTTCTCACACGAAAAGGGAGAAGCAAGTTCTCCCGGCATTCGTTATTTTCATTCAGTGTCAGGCAAATGCCCCCGTGCCATGTGCGTACAGTGGATGTTTCTCAGTCAGCGCATCAACACGGACCAACAGCTTCTTTAATGACTCCGTATTATCCGGATCTTTCAGCGCCAGTGCAATAATTGATGCAACTTCCTTCATGTCTTCTTCTTTGAATCCTCGTGTTGTCACGGCTGGAGTCCCCATGCGTACGCCGCTTGTAATAAACGGTTTTTCCGGGTCAAAAGGAATGGCATTTTTATTTGTTGTGATGCCCACCGAGTCAAGAACAGCTTCCGCCTTCTTTCCGGTAATGCCAAGGTTACGGACGTCAGCGAGCACAAGATGGTTGTCCGTACCGCCGGAAACCAGGTTTATTCCTTCTTCAAGGAGTGCCTCAGCAAAAGCACGGGCATTGGCAATGATCTGCGCTGCATAGGACTTGAATTCAGGTTTGAGCGCTTCACCGAGAGCAACTGCTTTCGCTGCAATAATATGCATCAGCGGACCACCCTGGATACCCGGAAAGATCGCTTTGTCAAGCTTTTTTGCAAATTCCTCTTTGCAGATGATCATGCCACCGCGCGGACCACGTAAAGTCTTGTGTGTAGTCGTAGTTACAAAATCAGCAAAAGGCACCGGACTCGGATGAAGCCCTGCAGCTACAAGTCCGGCAATGTGGGCCATGTCCACCATTAAGTACGCGTCAATGCTGTCAGCGATTTCCCGGAACTTCCTGAAATCGATCACCCGCGGATATGCACTTGCGCCGGCAACGATCAGCTTCGGCTTGTATTTCTTCGCCTGATCTGCTACTTCATCATAGTCAATCGTCTGTGCTTCCTTCGTCACTCCGTAATCCACAAAGTTGTAGAGCTGGCCGCTGAAGTTAACCGGGCTTCCGTGCGTCAGGTGTCCTCCATGCGCAAGTCTCATGCCAAGCACTGTATCGCCGGGCTTTAAGATCGTCTCGTATACAGCCATGTTTGCCTGAGCACCTGAATGGGGCTGAACGTTTACATGGTCACCGCCAAATAATTTAAGTGCCCGATTTCTTGCCAGATCTTCGACGATATCGACATATTCACAGCCGCCATAATAACGGTGGCCCGGATAGCCTTCCGCATATTTATTGGTGAGAATCGATCCTGCTGCTTCAAGCACTGTCGTGCTGACAAAATTTTCTGATGCGATGAGCTCAATTTTGTTCCTCTGTCTTCCAAGTTCCTTTTCAATGGCTTGAAAAAGTTCAGGATCATTTGCTTTAATGCCCTTCATGAATTACGTGCAACTCCTCTCAAGTCGGATTCAAATAAAGTTTATCACATTTTATCAAATATAAGTGAACGAATTCTAACAGTTGTCCACTCATATCATTCATAAACTCCTGAAATGGAACCACCTTTTTCCATCAGATTGAATACTGTGCAAAATCATATATTTAGAAAAACCGAGCAAAAATTACACCATTACTATGACTGCTCGCTGGCATGCATCAACAGGAACGCGCCGCAGGTGCCAGCGCGCTTTCGTGTCTAGTTTACATTTTTATGCTTAGCTGAAATCTTATACTTTCTTTTATAGTACAAAAAATCGTCGCCTCACCGATTGATCTGAAGTGAAGCGACCTTTCTATCATTAGCATGTTTTTTGCCCCATCTTTTCTCTTTCCGGATAAATCGCCCGTTCGCCACCAATCAGTTTTGGACGGGTACGCGCCATCACAAGATGAGCATGGCCAATCGCTTTAATCCGACTGCGAACCGGAACCGCCACATGCCTGAGATGCATTCCGATCAGTGTATCACCAATGTCCAGACCTCCGTCTGCACAAATGAATTCGACCATGACCGGGTCCTTCATCTGTTCATAAGCATAGGTGGCCATCGCACCACCGGCATGGCGAATCGGCCGAACCGTGACTTCATCATAACCTCGTCCTTCTGCAACCGTCCGTTCGATAACCAATGCCCGGTTCAAATGTTCACAGCATTGAAAGGCAAAGGCCGCTCCGGTTCGCTCATGGCATTTTTTTACTGCGGCAAAGATGGATGCGGCCACATTTAAAGAGCCCGCAGTACCAATCTGTTTTCCTTCCACTTCACTCGTGCTGCAGCCAATAACAAGCAGCGTCCGCTTACCTAGCGGCATCGCCTGTTCAAGATCATACAGCGCCCTGCTCATTGCTTCCATAATTTCCGAATTCAATACGTCCATTTTTCATTACCTTCCCTGTCCGTACTTTTTCACTTACACCTGCTATTATAGCAGGCTGTGCATCTGACAGGTGAACCATACAAACCTTCCGACACTTTTCGTCAGAAAAACCATTGCCCGGGAAATATTTTGGCGAAACATCAGGGAATGACGATGATCATACATTTTTTAAATATGAAAATGCAGGAGCAGTCTGAGGCCGAGTACAAACAAGATGAAGCCGCCAAGCGCTTCCCCATACCGACCGAAATATCTTCCTGTTTTACGTCCGATATAAAAGCCGGTCCAGGCCATGATCATGCTCGTAAAGCCGAATAAAAATACAGCAGCCAGCGCCCTGACCCCAAATAAACCCATACTAAGGCCGACGGAAAAGCTGTCAATGCTGACGCTAAGCGCAAAAAGCAACAGACTTGCATCAGACGAATAAGCAAACTCTGTGTGCGCGGCATTTGCTTTCCCCAGAGACAAGATCATCTGAAAACCGATCAGGAGCAGCAGCAATCCGCCTGCCATTTCTGTGATTTCTCCGAAACGCGTGGACAGTAAATGACCCAATGTTATACCGATAAGCGGCATAAGCATATGAAAAAGCCCGATCCACATACCGGCCCATGCTGCTTTTTTCAGCCGGAAAACCGTCATACCCATTCCTACGCAGACCGAAAAAGCATCCATACCAAGTGCAACTGCCATCACGCACATCGCCAGTCCCTGATTGATCAGTTCCACAGTCATGCCTGTTCCTCCCCTTCTTGTCCATACGAACAATCTATGCATGTCCTCAAATGTTTAGAAGGTGGGAGGCGGGTGACAGGTAAACCGCTGCTATGCGCTGTTTGCGCATCTAACTGATCCGTTTCTCTATATTTCCATTAGAAAACTTAGTTAAGCCTAGTCCTTTGCCGTAGATTTTGTGCCTGACGGACACTTCAAAGGTTCGCTTGCCGCGGGCGCACCGCGAACCTCTGGTGAAGGGAAAGGCGCCGTCGCACTTGTACTATAATCCGCTGAATTTTAAACTTTCTTATAAAAATGACTTTGTTAAAGGTACCTGTTAACTCCATCGCGGACCGGCCCATTGCAAAAAACTCCACCAAAAAGTGATGGCAGAGTCGTGCAGCATCATGTAAATGGAATGTCAGTCAATCATGCGTCCTCCGGCGGCTTTGGACAGGCGGTTCATAATTGCCTTGCCGATTCCATATTCCGGGAACGTTTCACTGTAGATGACATCCACCTTTTTCTGATCAAAACGGCGCAGCACATCAAAAAGATGATGGGCGATACTTTCCGGGTCACTTCGTTTACCGCACACAAGCACTGCATCGGCTCCAGGATAGCTGTCCCGATTTTCTTCGGTTGTCAGTACCCCGATCGTACGCTCATTGTTTTTATCCGCGGAAATCAGTTCATTTATGCGTTCCATGCCGGAAGGAACGAGATACATAGCTGCTTCCGGAGCATAATGTTTGTATTTCATGCCGGGCGCCTTAGGAATCTGGTCGGAGCGTGTTAAACCGGGATCGTCAGAAACAGCGCCGACCGCTTCAATAAGCTGCTCCTTTGAGATTCCTCCGGGACGAAGAATCGTAATCGGCGTGGTTGTGCAGTCCACAACGGTGGATTCCAGTCCGACACCAGTCTCTCCACCATCAAGAATACCGGCAATGCGACCGTCCAGATCATGAAAGACGTGCTCCGCCTTTGTCGGGCTTGGATGCCCGGAACGATTAGCCGAAGGTGCAGCAATCGGCAGGTTCGAAGCAAGAATCAACGCCCGCGCAACCGGATGACTTGGCATACGTACAGCAACCGTCGACAAACCAGCCGTAACGGAATCTGAGACTTCGCTTCGGGAAGGCAGCACCAGCGTCAGCGGACCTGGCCAGAATGTGTCCATCAGTTTACGGGCAATGGGATGAATCTCGGTGCAGATTGCCCGAACCTGTTCATCGGTGGCAACATGCACGATCAACGGATTGTCGCTTGGACGCCCTTTTGCTTCATATATTTTATGCACAGATTCTCGTACTTTTGCATTGCCTCCAAGCCCATAGACGGTTTCCGTAGGAAAAGCGACAATTTCACCCTGAATCAGCTTCTCTGCTGCTGCGATAATCTGAGGTGTATGCTCAAGATCAGGAGCGCCGGGATCCACTCGCCATACCTGTGTTTCTACCATTTTCTTTTCCCCTTTTTATTCAACCTTGTTCCGTTAAAAGAAGGCCGGAAACTATATCCAGCCCGTACATCATTCCGTATACACCATACCATTCGAAAAAACGATGCGCAACGTTTTTATCCGACAATTGCGTGCCAGATCCTTGCAAAAAAGTCAATGACGATTGAGTGTACTTTTACTCGGTCCTTCTGCCTGACGGCAGGTTTATCCGTCTGCGAGTCCTTTTTTTCCGGCTGCTGAACAGTCTCTTTTTTAGTGTGTGTTCTTTTTAAATCAGATGCCCCTGTTTGTGTCTGAGTATGCACCTTAGCTTTTGGATTCGCTACAGCATCGCTGTTGGAAAAATCAAGGAAACAAAGAGGCGGGAACAGTACACACCACCAGTTAGCCCCGCGTCCGTCACCAAGTGTGATCACAAGCGCATCATATCGACCGGCCGGATAAACAAAATTGCCGTACATTTTAGTTGGAAAATTGGCTTTTCCTAATTTAACTTTATAAGTGCCACTCGCACGCGCGCGCTTTAAACTGCCGGCAACCGTCCGCTTCAGTTCTGGCAGATGTGCACGGATCACTTGTCTGGCCTGATCTGATGTCTTAAGATCCTTGACCCATTCCGTGATATCCGCGTTAACCGCATCGCGCACCTGTCGCTTAATCGTCTGATCGGCAGGTGAATCACTGTTGGCCAGAATGCGGAGCCGAATCGCATTTTGCGGAATAGGTCCCTTCTGTTCCGCCTTTGTTGTATTGTATTGCCAGAAGAAAAAGACAACAACTAGATTAATAGTCAATAAGAGTATAAGTGCCAATGGTTTTTTCACAATGTCCGCCTCCTTACCCCCATTGTGGTCAAGGAAGCGGTAATCTAAACATTAAAATACAGATGTTATGTAGTCAGTTGCGTGTATCGGCCGCCTCAGGCAGTAACAACGCAACGGCACTTTTCTATTTGCCGGATGTCCGAAGCACAGCGATTACATTTCGGTCGAGACCGGAAATATCCTTTTCAACAGCCAACGCTTCAATACGATTTGCGTATGCACGCCGGATCAGGTCTGAAACAGCAGCTCCCTGAAGTGCACCGATTTCAAAAGCAATCATAAATAAATCATGGGGTCGACTAATCTCCGGAATATGCTGAATTATTTTCCGATAGAAATCCAGACCGTCGGCACCACCGAACAGAGCCATATGCGGTTCATAATTCCCGACTATGTCATCCAGTTCGCTCATTTCTTTTTTACTGATATAAGGCGGATTGGACACCAGTATATCAAAGGCTTCGCCTTGAAGTGGCTGGAGCAGGTCTCCTTGCCTGAACGTGACATGCGCGTGCAGCGCGGCTGCATTATTCCGTGCTACCATCAGCGCCTTTTCGGAAAGATCGACAGCCGTCACATGCCAGTCCGGGTGTTCAAGAGCGAGGGTAACCGCTATCGCTCCGCTTCCGGTACCAATGTCGCATACCGACAGCTGCCTGCGTTCTGGAAAATATTGCTTTACCCACCGTCCAACACGCCAAACCAGTTCTTCTGTTTCCGGACGGGGGATCAGCACATCCGGTGTCACTTTAAATGTACGCCCATAAAATGGGGCCATGCCGAGGATGTACTGAACAGGCGTCCCGTTCTGTGCATGATCAATTACCTTTTCCCTGATCCACCTGGCGTCTTCTTTCGTTACTGATTCTCTCAGATCAGCAATCAGTTTTGTCCGTGAAACGCCTAAGCGTGCCTGCAGCAGCAGTTCACCGATATTTTCGTCCCGTCGGTGTGCCTTTAGAAAATCAGAAGCCCAATGAAGTAATTCATACCTTTTTTCCGTCACCGCGCATCCGCCTGTTCGAGTTTCTTCTGCTGATCATTCACAATCAACGCTTCAATAATTTCATCAAGCTTACCGCTTAGAACTTGATCCAGCTGATGAACTGTCAGGCCAATGCGGTGATCTGTCACTCGATTTTGTGAAAAATTATAGGTGCGGATGCGCTCAGAACGATCGCCGGTCCCGACTGCGGATTTACGTGTTGAATCATATTGCGCCCGAGCTTCTTTCTGATATTTATCGTACACACGTGCACGCAGAACTTTCATCGCCTTTTCCTTGTTCTTAATCTGGGAGCGTTCTTCCTGACAGGAAACCACAATGCCGGTCGGAATATGTGTTAAACGGATTGCCGACATTGTCGTGTTGACACTTTGCCCGCCCGGACCGCTTGAAGCAAACCGATCCACACGAATATCCTTTTCATTCAGCTCAACTTCGACTTCCTCAGCCTCCGGAAGTACCGCCACAGTCGCCGTCGATGTATGAATGCGACCGCCGGATTCGGTTGCCGGCACGCGCTGTACTCGATGGGCACCATTTTCATATTTTAATTTAGAAAATGCACCCTTGCCTGAGATCATGCAGACCACTTCCTTGTATCCGCCAATTCCATTCGGGCTTACGTCAATAACTTCTGTTCTCCACCCCTGCTGCTCGGCATATCGCGAATACATGCGAAAAAGATCGCCCGCAAAAAGCGCTGCTTCATCTCCGCCAGCCGCTCCTCTGATTTCAAGTACGACATTTCGATCATCATTCGGATCTTTAGGAATGAGCAGTTGCTTCAAGTCGTCCTCAAAGCGGGACTGTTGATTCTCCAGCCGGTGGATCTCATCCTGAACCATCTCTTTCATACTTGTATCCATCTGTTCATCAAGCATTGTTCTTGCATCGGCCAGCTCCGAAGCGTTTTTTTCATATTTATGATAGGCTGATACGATTTCCTGCAAATCCGATTGTTCCTTTGAGTATTTACGTAATTTATCCGGATCACTGATCACCTGAGGATCAGCCAGCAATTGATTCAATTTTTCATATCGTTCGACTATGGTTCGCAGCCTGTCAAACATTTCATCCACCTCATTATTTATACATCCGTCAACCCGTCCGTAATTCATTTCCATCCATTATATTATCATAATATTTATCCGTTCTGCGATTGCCTCGTTTCTTTCGGAATTGGACAGGGCAGTCAGCGGATCGGCGGATGATGATAACAGTGGCGGCAGACCGGATAGTAACTTTCGTTGCCGCCGATCTGGATCTGATCACCGGTGTAAATTGGTTTCCCGTTCTCATCAATCCGCAGATTCATCGTCGCTTTCCGTTCACAGAACCAGCAGATTGTTTTCATTTCCTCAATTTTATCCGCATATAGCAGCATATATTTGCTGCCTTCAAACAGCTCATTGCGAAAGTCATTCTTAAGGCCGAATCCCATTACCGGTATGTGAAGCTGATCGACAATGTCCGCCAGTTGAAGCACATGTTTTTTGGATAAGAATTGTACCTCATCAATCAGTACACAATGTGGAGCGGGCAGATGGTCCTTAACCGCCGCAAAAATGTCAGTGCCCGCAAAAATCGGAATGGCTCGACGCTTAAAACCGATGCGACTGGAGATTGAGCCCACTTCATCCCGATTGTCCACTCCTGACGTAAACAGCAGGACTGATTTTCCCTGCTCTTCATAATTGTGTGCGACCTTGATGATTTCAATTGATTTTCCACTGTTCATCGCTCCGTATTTAAAGAAAAGCTGAGCCATTTTTTCTGTTACCCCTTCCTGTCTGTGAACGTTTCAGGCTGTTAAAAAAACAGGCAGTCACCCTGCCTGTGATTGATTCTGTACTTAAAAATTAATGGTGTCTGTCCCGGGCCCCCGGAATACGCATATTTCCTGACAGGCTTATTCTCTATAAAAGCCCAATTTTTTTACTGACACTTTCTGACTCATTTTCATGAATGGGCCACTCCAGCTGCCCGCTTGCCGCGGGCGCACTGCGAGCCTCTGGCAAAGGCAAAGATGCCATCGCACTTATACTATAATCCGCTGAATTTTAAACTTTCTTATAGTAAAATAAAAACGGCTGATTCCGTATCACTGCATCTCGCACCGGAACACGCCGCTTCTTTCTGGACTTCAAATGAATCTTATTTAAGATTATATTTCTGTTTAAACCGATCGACACGTCCGCCTTTGTCTGCAAATTTCTGGCGGCCGGTGTAGAAGGGATGCGAATCAGAACTGATTTCGACTGTAATCAATGGGTATTCGTTGCCGTCTTCCCATTTAATCGTTTGATTCGATTTTTTCGTTGAACCGCTCAAAAATTTAAAACCAGTGCTTGCGTCCATAAATACAACCTTATGATAGTCAGGATGGATACCTGCTTTCATTTCATTCATCTCCTTTGCGCCCTGATTATTCTTTCAAACCAGAGTCAGATCGTGCAAAAGCATAGCGCACAACGAGTATTATACCAAGGGCGTCAGCTTTTTGCAAGCTAATTATTCAGAGTAAAGCTTCCAGAGAAAAGATGCTCAGTTACTTCCCCTGAAGACTTCCGTTTTTTTCTTTGTCAAACAGATCGAAAAATTCTTGATTGGATTTCGTTTCGCGGATTCTTTTGTAAAAATGTTCCACAAATTCGGGGGATTCATCCATTGTTTTACGCATCGTCCACAATTTTTCCAGGTGATCTCGATTGACAAGCAATTCTTCCTTTCGCGTACTCGACCGACGAATGTCGATTGCAGGGAATATGCGCCGCTCGGCCAGTTTTCGGTCCAGATGGAGTTCCATGTTACCTGTGCCTTTGAACTCTTCATAAATCACGTCATCCATACGTGAACCGGTATCCACCAATGCCGTCGCAAGGATCGTCAGGCTGCCGCCCTCCTCAATGTTTCGCGCTGCTCCGAAAAATTTCTTCGGTTTATGGAAAGCCGCAGGATCAATGCCACCGGACAAAGTTCGTCCACTTGGAGGAATAACCAGATTGTAAGCCCGTGCGAGACGGGTCAGACTATCCATCAGAATCACAACATCGCGTTTATGTTCAACCAGACGCATGGCCCTCTCGAGAACGAGTTCTGAGACCTTGACATGATTTTCAGGAACCTCATCAAACGTCGAGCTGACGACATCACCCTTGACTGAGCGTTCAATATCCGTAACTTCTTCCGGCCGTTCGTCAACCAGAAGTACAATCAATTCGACATCTGGGTAGTTGACCGTAATGCTGTTGGCAATCTGTTTAAGCAGTGTTGTCTTCCCGGCCTTTGGCGGTGCAACGATCATCCCTCTTTGTCCAAAACCGACCGGTGAGATCATGTCAATAATACGTGCCGAAAAATTCTCCCTCGTGGTCTCAAGAACCATATGGCGATTCGGGTATAGGGGAGTAAGTGCCGGAAAATGGACACGTTCCTTCGCAACATCCGGATTCTCACCATTAACTGCTTCCACTCGCAGCAGACCAAAGTAACGTTCATTTTCTTTTGGCGGACGTACTTTGCCGGTTACCTTATCGCCATTGCGCAAATCAAAACGGCGAATTTGCGATGCTGAAATGTAAATATCTTCAGAGCTTGGCGAATAATTGATCGGCCGCAGAAACCCGAAACCCTCGTTCGGAATAATTTCCAGCACACCCTCCATCAGAGAGAGCCCATCTTTTTCCGCCTGCTTTTTTAAAATAGAAAAAATTAATTCGCGCTTATTTAACTTGCTGTAGTACGACACCTTAAACTCTTTTGCATGTTCGTACAATTCTTTGAGTTTCATATTTTCTAACTCTGCTAATGTAATCGGCATTCTCACACCACCTTTTTCAGATTATCTTCAGTACCGTCAAATACAGGAATAATCTTCTATTAGTCATTACCTGATTTTTTTAAAGATTAGACGAATCGGAATTTGCACAGAACTGTGCATCGAGGAGGGGAAAGTCGATTGAATAGTCGCTTTCAGAAACGATTTCAATCCTTCACATGTTAAAGGCACAGTTTCAATGAGCAGACAGACGCGCAGTTCAAAAATTACTGAAAACAATATTTTTTTATTATCATTATAAATAATTATAAATGATCCTATTTAATTATTATCATATTATACCTTTTTTATCAACCATTAGTCATCTGATTTTCTTTTTTGGCTAACATTTGATCAGTACGAAACTCGGAACAGCCGGGAAAAATGCGATGCTGCTGTGACTGCCCGCTTACCGCGGGCGACCTCCGATTTGACGCCCAGCCAAGACTTTGTGTGTTGATTTGATTCAGGGCAATATCATGGATTTTCTTATCTTATTAGAAAAAGGGCCGGCAGTTTAACTCCTCTGCGGTCCCTCCTTCATCTTATTCCTGTTCTTTAAGGGTTTCTCTGGCTTCATCCTCATGCATGGGTTCGCGCCAGATATTGGCACCGATACCTCGCAGTTTCTCCATGATATGATCGTAGCCACGATCAATATGTTCAACGCCGATAATTTCTGTAATGCCCCGGGCCATTAATCCGGCAATCACAAGCGATGCACCAGCCCGCAGGTCGGTCGCCTTTACCTTTGCGCCTTCAAGCTGTGCAGGTCCGCTCAAAATGGCCGATCTGCCCTCTACTTTAACGTTCGCTCCCATACGCCGCAATTCATCGATGTGCTTAAAGCGTGCGCCATAGATTGTATCGGTGATAATGCTGGTACCTTCCGCCTGCGTCAGCAAACTTGTCAGCGGCTGCTGAAGATCCGTGGGAAATCCGGGATACACCAGCGTCTTCACATCGGCACTTTTCAAAACATTGCTGCGTCCTGCCACCAAAATCTGATCCTCGCCAACCTGGACCTCGACACCCATTTCTCTGAGTTTTGCTGTCAGAGATTCTACATGCTGAGGAATCACGTTGTCAATGAGCAGATGATCCGCGGCCGCCGCCCCGACAATCATGAAAGTGCCTGCCTCAATCCGATCTGGAATAATCATGTGCCGGCATCCATGGAGTTTTTGGACGCCTTCAATGCGAATGACATCGGTTCCCGCACCCTTTATTTTAGCACCCATGCTGGTCAGCAGGGTCGCAACGTCAATGATTTCCGGTTCCTTCGCCGCATTCTCAATAACCGTCTGCCCTTCGGCTTTCACCGCAGCAAGCATAATATTAATGGTCGCTCCCACACTGACTACATCAAGATAGATGCGTGCGCCATGCAATGAATCTGCGCGCAGGTAGATAGCTCCGCGCTCATTAGTCACTTTCGCACCCAGCGCCTCAAACCCCTTGATGTGCTGATCAATTGGCCGCGGTCCAAGATTGCAGCCGCCGGGAAGGCCGATAACAGCTTTGTGAAAACGTCCAAGCATCGCGCCCATTAAATAGTAGGAAGCACGCAGCCGTTTCACCGGTCCGTTGGGCAATGGCATATCAACCATGTGACTTGGATCAACGAAAAATGTATGATTTTTAAAAGAAACGTCTCCGCCGATCTCACGCAAGAGCTCACAGAGCGTATGCACATCAGAAATATCGGGAAGCTGGTCAATGGTGATTGGTGAATCAGCAAGAATTGCAGCCGGAATCAATGCAACAGCACTGTTTTTTGCACCGCTGATTTGAACAGTGCCCTCTAAAATTGTGCCGCCTTCAATCAATAGTTTATCCATGGTCAGAATACTTCCTTTTCAATCATATAATAAGCAACGCTCATCAACCATGCGTAAAAACAACGGACAAAATCATTATATGTACAAGATCAGCAAAATGCTCATATCACGCGCATGCGAAACGCAGATTATTTCATTTTTGGAGACCCATTCTGCATATAATCACAACTCTTTTAGCATTATAACATAACCGATCTTGTGTGTCTGTCCGCACCCTGCCTTGCTGTTTCTCCGTATAAAGAGTTATAAATACATGATTTGAAATTGTGAAGTTTGTATCAACAGGCTTTACAAAGCCAATCTGAATAAGATGCGCGTGTCTGCTTCGAAGCCATTCATGGTTACATTGTCTTCTTTCACAAATTTTTATCAAAAAATTTATGGTTTTTTAAACTTTACCCGTTGACTTTAGCGTTCATTTTTTGCCAATCTGCTGAAAGGCATAGAGAAAATGCATTTTCGTGTTCAAAATCAGCAACGGCAAATCTTTCAGTAAGCGAAAAAATGTGGAAAGTACTTGCTTTCCACAAATAAGCCAATCCGTGCGAATAGCAAAATTTATAAATACTCTTCCTGCTTAATCATTCATTCTTGATCAGATCATGCGTTTCTTCTTTTGAAAACAAAAACGGCTGCCCGCAATCAGGCAGCCGCTGAACATCCTTCTCTATAATTATTCATTGTCTAAAGAAGCCTTGATAAAATCATGAAATAAAGGTTCCGGTCGCGTTGGGCGTGACTTAAATTCCGGGTGAAACTGGCACGCGACGAACCACGGATGATCCTGAAGTTCAATCATTTCCACAAGCCGGTTATCCGGGCTGATTCCAGAGAACACCATCCCTTTTTCGGCCATCGGTTTACGGTACTGATTATTAAATTCATAGCGATGACGGTGGCGCTGATAAATAATTTCTTTATTATAAGCAGCAAACGCTTTTGAATCCTTGACGATTTTACATGGATAAAGGCCAAGACGCAGTGTTCCGCCCAAATCTTCGACATCCATCTGTTCAGGTAAAAGATCGATGATTGCTTCTTCCGCATCCTGATTAAATTCCGCAGAGTCCGCGCCATTTAAATTCAGCACGTGACGGGCAAATTCAATCGATGCCAGTTGCATGCCGAGACAAATACCGAAAAACGGCACTTTGTGCTCACGTGCATATTGAATCGCAAGAATTTTTCCTTCAATGCCTCGATCGCCAAAACCGCCGGGTACAATAATGCCTTGACAGCCCTTTAATTGTTCTTCTACATTATTAGGAAGCAGTTCTTCAGAATGAATGTATTTAACTTTTACTTCGGCATCAAAGCTGTATCCGCCGTGTTTCAGTGCTTCCACAACGGAGATATAGGCATCCTGAAGCTCTACGTATTTTCCGACCAGTCCGATTTTTACATGCTTTTTCGGATGAAGCACCTTGTCCACCAGGCCATGCCACTGGCTCATATCTGCTTCGCCTTTTGGCAGATCCAGTTTTTCACAGACAATATCATCCAGATGCTGTGCCTGCAACTGAAGCGGCACCTGATACAACGTCTCGGCATCGCGTGCCTCAATCACTGCATTCTGGTCAATATCACAAAACAGCGCAAGTTTCGCTTTCATTTCCTCGGATATCGGGAGTTCTGTACGTACGACGATGACATTGGGCTGAATACCAAGACTGCGCAGTTCCTTCACGCTGTGCTGGGTCGGTTTCGTTTTCATTTCACCGGCAGCTTTCAGATAAGGAATCAGGGTGCAGTGGATATAAAGTACATTGCCGACGCCAACGTTGCTTTTAATCTGACGAATCGCTTCAAGAAACGGGAGGCTTTCAATATCCCCGACCGTACCTCCGATTTCCGTAATCACGACATCAGCATCCGTTGTTTTTCCGGCACGGAACACTCGGTCCTTAATCTCATTCGTAATATGAGGAATGACCTGAACGGTTCCGCCTAAATAATCACCGCGGCGCTCTCTTTTCAGAACAGTTGAATAGATTTTTCCGGTTGTTACGTTGCTGTTCTTGTTCAGATTAATATCGATAAACCGTTCATAATGCCCGAGATCGAGATCGGTCTCAGCTCCGTCGTCCGTAACAAACACTTCACCGTGCTGATAGGGACTCATCGTTCCCGGATCCACATTGATATATGGATCAAATTTCTGAATCGTCACTTTCAGTCCGCGATTTTTCAATAGTCTTCCAAGAGATGCTGCAGTAATGCCCTTACCGAGAGATGAAACCACCCCTCCGGTCACAAAAATATACTTGGTCATCCTTGATGATTTCCCCCTATCATTAAAAAATACTTTGCAAAGTCTCTTGGCTTGTACATCGATGCATCATAACGGCAAGGGGTCGTCACTTTGTTCTGATGCTGCCCTTTCTGCCTGCCTTTTTTGCAAAAAAGCAAAAGCGATACTGCCCCCCATCCGGAGGGCTCGCTTTTGCTTTAAAATCCGATTCTATTTATCGCCCTTTGCAATTCTAACAAACTTAATCAGTTGAATCAAGATGCATTGCAGGAAAAATCATTTTCCATATTAAAGAAGCAGGGACCTCATTCGTTCTCATCATCAATGACTGCGTTTCGTTTAATCCGCTCGACATCGTCGTCACCATAATGTTCATCGTCATCATCGTCAATCAGGCTGTCGTTCGTATCATCATCTTCCTGGCCTAATTCATCATCATCTGAATCATCATAATCATCAAAACCATCTTCAGCAACTTTGCGCTTCTCATGCTCACTGTCACCAAGCGTTTTGGCTATATCATCTTCACGCTGGTCCAACGGATACCAGTTGCGCAATGCCCAAAGGTTGTGGCCGACGCTCAGGAAGCGACCGTCAAGCGACAGCGTTGTATAGAGACGCGCCAAAGATTCGCCGCCGTCTGCCTCAATTTCTCCTTCCTTAAAAACCATATCCGTCAGTTCATAAAAAGTCTTTGGTTCTTTCGCTTGTGCCAATATATCGTAGAATTGATCAACCTTTGATTTTTCAACAATGTGTTCTGTCACTGGAAACATCCTTTCCCTATGTCAATACTTCTTATCATCACCTCAGCAACCGAAGGCTGAAATGCTGAACTTGTCATCCGTACGTCTTTATCCCAAAAATGAATACATGCCACTTTAACCAAAATACACACAAAATACTCATTGTAAGGATATACACTCATTACAATAATCCGTTATGCTGTTAAAATCAAGTCTGGACAAAAGTTTCGTAAATCAACCGCCATTAGAGACTTATTTATATTGCTCTGTGCCGCGGATTAATCAATTTGTAAAAAATCCGTCCATAACCTTTAACCGGCGAAAATGAACGGGAAATCAGAAATAAATTTAGAGGTGTCTTAATTAGAAAACTTGGCTTCGCCCAGTCTCTGACGAAGGCAAAGACCTAGTTGCACTTATACTATAATCCGCTGAACTTTAAACTTTCTTACTTATAGTACAAAAAAAGAAAATCAGTCCGATACAAACCTGAAAATGGGATATATTAATGAATAGGCTCTGTCAGGAATCATACTGTTTTTCATTACAAATGGATTCGTTTGTTGAAGAACGCGAGCTTTTCATGTCTTTCAGTATGCCGGAGATAATTTACCGATCTCTTCATTCGGCATTTCAGAAACCAGTGAAAAAGTAAGCAAAAGACAACATCACATTTGACAGTGCCAATTGCCATCTCAGAAAACCTGGCTTTGCCAGTTCTTTGGTGAAGGCAAAGACGCCATGCCATACTATAATAATCCGCTGAGTTTTAAACTTTCTTATAGTACAAAGAAAGGACTGCCGCCAACCGGATCGGAGGAACCGTCATGTACCTTTTGATTACACTGCTGGTGATCACAGCAGCCATCATTCTCTTCATCGCAGCTGTCCTGCTCGACATTTATTGCGGTATTCGATTTAAAAAAGCGTCGGCACGGGAACGTACGCTGTCAACCGGATTTAATGATCTGCACTACTATACAAACGGTCACGAACTATTTGAAGCGATGAAAGAAAGTATTCAAGGTGCGCGGCACCATATCCACATTTCTTTTTTCATCTTTGTCGCTGATGAAGTCGGCAACGAGTGGCTGAGTCTGTTAAAAAAGAAGGCAGAAGAAGGCATTGAAGTGCGCCTTCTTGTTGACACGCTGAGCAGCTGGGCGCTGCGAAAAAAAGGGCCCGAACTGGCGCAGTCCGGTCTGCAGCTTGCTTTCTCGGGAAAACCGACTTTCCCCTTTATCTTCTATTCGTTAAATCGCCGCAACCACCGTAAGATAATGGTCATTGACGGAAGCGTCGGCTACTTTGGCGGTTTCAATGTCAGTCTTGATTATATCGGACGCAATCCCGGAATGGGACCATGGCACGACAATCATTTGCGTGTGGAAGGTGAAAGCACGCATACGCTCCAGCACCTTTTTCTTGAAGACTGGAAGAAGGCTACAGCTGTTGACCTTCTTCATGATGCCACTTATTTCCCGAAAACAGCCAAGGGAACGGCTGCTCTGTCACTCATCGGAACAGATGGCAAACAACTTGAGGACCTGTTTGCCGACTATCTGGGCAGCGCCCGGACATCCATTGTCATTGCCTCGCCTTATTTTGTACCAAGTAAAAAACTGATGGCTGCACTTATTGACCGCCTTGATCATGGTGTCACATTGACAATCGTCCTGCCGATGAAAAAGGATCACCCGCTCGTAAAGCCGGCTTCGTATCACTATCTTGAGCCACTGCTAAAAAAAGGAGCAAAACTCTTCCATTTTTATCAAGGCTTCTATCACGCAAAATTATTCGTGATCGATCACAGCCGCTGCTATCTTGGCACAGCTAATTTTGATCAGCGCAGTCTTTTCTGGAATGATGAGCTTTCCGGATTCTGTGATGATACGGCCCTTGCACATCGCGTGCTTGAGCTGCTTCACAAAGAAATCAGAAATCAATCAGTCGCTGTGCCATACGCGCAGATCAGAAAACGATCGCTCTATGAAAAGGGCAAAACTTTATGCAGCACTTGGCTCAGTTACTTTTTGTAAACAGGCAGATATGAAGCCGCTTGGATCGATTCAAAAAAGTTGAACCGAATGTCGCAAATGTTCGACCGAACGACAAAAAAGTTCAGCCGATGCCGAAACCTCAACCGAACTACGGAAAAGTTGGATCAGACTGCGAAGCAATTTCGTTTCGTGTTCGGAAATTCGTTACAGACTTGAGGATCTTTATTGCGATTCCGGAGATGTTATACTTTTCCACGATTTTGCGACTGCTTCTGATGAATTTGATACAATTTTTCGTGATTGTTTTGCTAGTTGTTACAGAGCAAAATCAAAAAACCGCGTCTCTGAAAAGGCGCGGTTTTGTTTATTCGATTACATTTTTTCCGGAGCGTGGACGCCGATCAGTTCCATTCCATTCTTCAACGTGATGCGGACTGCCTTCATCAGTGCAACACGTGCCTTGCTGAGCGGTACATTGCCTTCGTCAAGTACTTTTTCCGCATTATAGAAGCTGTGCAGGCAGGAGGCGAGATCGAACAGGTAATTCGGAATGTGCTGGATCGCCAGTTTTTTCGCACTGTCAGCAACAACCGCCGGGAAATCTCCAAGCTTCTTCAGTAGATCGATTTCTTTTTCACTCTGCAGAAGGGTAAGGTCCAAATCAGCGACATGATCCTGTTCGAAGTCTTCCGCTCGTTTCAGCATGCTTGTGATACGCGCAAATGCGTATTGAACGTAATAAACCGGATTTTCATTCGAATGCGAAATTGCCAGATCGAGATCGAAGTCGAGATGGGTGTCTGAGCTTCTCATCGCAAAGAAGTAACGGGCGGCATCAACACCGACATCATCCATCAATTCACGCATCGTCACTGCTTTTCCGGTTCGCTTGCTCATTTTTACCTTTTCGCCGTTTTTGAACAGATTGACAAGCTGAATAATCTGCACTGTTAACTGATCGGGATCATAGCCGAGCGACTGAATGGCCGCTTTCAGTCTCGGTACATAGCCATGATGATCCGCGCCAAGAACATCAATCAACCGAGTATAGCCTCGATCCAGTTTGTCTTTATGATAAGCGATATCCGGTGTGAAATAGGTATAGCTTCCATCCGATTTGACAAGGACGCGGTCTTTGTCATCGCCGTATTTTGTCGTCTTCAGCCACAGTGCGCCGTCTTTTTCATATGTCTCACCCTTACTTTTCAGAACTTCAAGCACATCTTCCACTTTATGCTGCTCATAAAGTGAGCGCTCGGAGAACCAGCAGTCAAAATGAACACGAAAATCCGCTAGATCCCTTTTGATACCACTCATCAGATGCTCCACACCGAATTTGCGGAAAAAACGGATCCGTTCTTCTTCCGGTTTTGCTGACAGCGAGTCACCGTATTCAGCAACCAGCTGCCTGGCAAGTTCAATAATATCTTTGCCATGGTAGCCATTCTCGGGAATTTCCGCGTCATGGCCGAGCTGCTGAAGGTATCGGGCTTCAAGAGAGATCGCCAGATTGGTAATCTGATTTCCGCCATCATTAATATAATATTCCGGAACAGCATGGTAGCCAGCTTTATTGAGCAGCTTGCATAAGGCATCGCCGACCGCCGCACCGCGTCCATGGCCAAGGTGAAGACTGCCGGTCGGATTGGCGGAAACGAATTCAACCAGTACTTTTTCACCAGCTCCACTGTTTGATTCACCGTATTTATCCCCTTCGTCAATAATGGTTGGGATTAAATCGGTCAGATACTGATTATCCAGAAAGAAATTGATAAATCCCGGACCGGCAATTTCAATTTTTCGGATATGACCCTTCTTTTTATCAAAATGCTCCGTCAGCTCTTCCGCTATTTTGCGCGGTGCCTTTTTTGCAATGCGTGCGAGCTGCATCGCCATGTTGGTAGCAAAATCGCCGTGCAGCTTGTCCTTTGGCGTCTCGAGTACAACCTCCGGCACCTGCTGCCGTTCAGCCAGTTCTGCTTTAACGACGGCCGCGATGATCTCTTCCTTTAACTGATTTTTGACTTGTTCCACAATCGTCATCTTAATACAACCTCCAAAATTACCTTTGGTCTGTGTTCTGCACCATCGTTCGATCAGCTGCTATTCGCTGACTCTGTAGCAGTAGTTATGCGTTATCGTTCCAACCCGTTGTTCCTGCATCGTCAGCTGATAAATCAACAGGACCGATCCCGCGCCCTGCTCTTCGGAAAAGCGGGTCTCAATTTTCTCAGCGACCGCCCGCGTCTCCATCTTTGCGTAGCCAGCGTCATATGTACCGGTCCGCGCATGCCCGACCAGAAGCGGCTGACGCATCGGGACCGGACCTTTACGAAGAATCAGCGCTTCGCTGCCGCCGACGCGGATGATATAATCGCAGCAGCCGAGGTCGCCCATCGCCGTACTGAAAATCAGATAAAGACTGGACCCGCTTTTCCCCATCCGTCCCCTGATGTGCCTGGTCATTTCCTGTACAAGGGTTGAATCGTTATCGTCATTTATTTTACTGGTAAAGATAATTTCGGCACTACGCGTGATCATTGAACGTCTTCCTTCATCGCACATGTGTCCATACTATATTACTATAAAAGATCGGTCGCCTGTGGGCAAGAACAACTCGGTTATTTTCCCAAGGATTCTATTTTTTTCTTACTTCTATACCTTAATTCGTGTTTTTCTTTTCTTCGACGTTTAGATTGCACCGCTTTACACCATAATAAAAAGCAACACGAAATGAGTATGGCGTACTTTGTGGCTGGCTGCCCTTCGGATTTGAGGAGGATTATGTTCAATGCGTTTCGACATGAAGATCCGAAAAAGAAAAAAAGCGGTTATTCGAAAAATGATTTTGATCGCAGCATGCTGCCCGCTGCTTCTGCTTATCGGTTTTGCCATCTTAATTGTAAGTGCGAAGATCGCCGGACCAATGGACATTCCGGTAACAAGACCTGCCATTTTTTATGACAACAGCGGCCAGGTCATCGGAAAATGGGATACGGACAACAGACACTGGATCGATATTGAAAAAATGGCGCCCTCCATTAAACTGGCGACTCTGGCCATTGAGGACCGCCGTTTTTTTCGCCATCATGGATTTGATTTCCGTCGCGTTGTGCAATCGGCACTGGTCGATATGCGCAGTCTGAGCAAGGCGCAAGGTGCGAGCACCATTACGATGCAGTATGCGAAAAATCTGTTTTTAACGAACGATAAAACCTGGATGCGCAAAGTTTCAGAGGTTTTCTATACGATGCGTCTTGAGATGAATGAATCCAAGAAAGATATTTTGGAAGGCTACCTGAACACCATTTATTACGGGCACGGCGCGTACGGTGCTGAAGCGGCGGCGCAAATTTATTTCAACAGGCATGCAAATGACCTCTCACTTGCTCAGTCAAGCATGCTGGCCGGCATTCCCAATGGTCCAAGCCTGTATTCACCGCTTATTCACTACGATATGGCGAAAAAAAGGCAGCGAATTGTGCTCGATACGATGGTTAAAAGTGGTTTCTTAACCAGGAAGCGCGCGGATATCGCTTATCATGCCCCTCTGAACCTCGTGCACCAAAAACAGGGCGCGGGATCCAGTGCGGAAAAGGCACCGTATTTTCAGGATGCGGTGCGGCGCGAACTCACTGAACGTCTGCATATCAGCCGAAAAATGCTTGCTTCCGGTGGGCTTAAAGTCTATACAACGCTGGATATGGACACACAGACATCCGCCGAGTACTGGCTGAAACACACGATTCCCGATCAGTCAAAAATTCAGACAGCACTTGTCGCACTGGATCCGAAAAATGGCGGCGTTGTTGCCATGATTGGCGGACGGGATTATCAGGAGAGCCCGTATAATCGCGCGATCAGCGCCAGACGTTCGCCTGGTTCCGCATTCAAACCTTTTCTTTATTACGCCGCACTGCGCAACGGTTTTACTCCATCCACCCGCCTGAAAAGCGAACCGACCGCTTTCGCATTTGACGATGGGCGCAGCAGCTACCGCCCAAATAACTTCGGTGGTTATTATGCGGACAAACCGATTACCATGGCGCAGGCACTCGCGCTTTCCGACAATGTTTTTGCGGTCAAAACACATCTGGCCATCGGTATGAATCAATTGGTGAGCGCCGCACGCCGCGCTGGCATTTCCAGTCCGCTCGCGCCTATCCCCTCGCTGGCACTTGGTTCAAAGCCGGTAAGCGTTCTTGAACTTGCCCGTGGCTACGCAACCTTTGCCAACCAGGGTGGGCGCATTCAGCCGGCATTGATCACTAAAGTAACAGATCGCCGGGGTCATCTGCTCTATGAATGGAAACCGGAAAAGAAGCAGGTGCTGAACCGTCAGGCCTCATTCGTTCTTTCGCAAATGATGACCGGCATTTTCGATCGGCGTCTGAATGGATACACACATGTGACCGGCGGACCGGTCGCGGATGTATTGACTCATAAAATAGCGGCAAAGACCGGATCCACAGCAACCGACAGCTGGATGGCCGGTTTCACGCCAGATCTTGTCACTGCTGTCTGGGTCGGTTATGACCGTAACGTAACGATTAATGCCTCGCCAGATAGCGGCTATGCAAAAACGATCTGGAGCCATGTTATGGAGTCGGCACTTTCCGGCACACCGAAAAATCATTTTAAGCCGCCGAAAGGGGTCGTTCAAGTCAGTATCGATCCGAAAAGCGGACTGCGCGCCGGCAAGGGCTGTGAGGGGCGCCCCACCTATTTTATTAAAGGGACGGAACCATCCGCCTATTGCGGAGAGCCGAAAAAGAAACAGCCGGTTGGCAAAAAGAAGCAGAAAAGCCTGCTTGACCGTCTGTTCCACTGGTGGCGTTAAAACGCTCAGCTGCCCATCGAAACAAACTGCTTTGCGTGCCTGTTTTCACCACTTATACGGGTACTTCCCTGATTTGCGCCAGAATTTCCCGCATGATTTTCTCTGGCGTTTTCTTATCTGTATCAATCGTCATATCCGCTGCCTGATTATAGAACCACTCTCTTTTCCGGTACAGTTCCATAAATTGGTTTGTATCCAGCTGGCGCAAAAGCGGACGGTTGTGATCGCCTTTTAAGCGGTTCACAATCACTTCCGGCGATGCCTTTAAAAAAACAACCGGCGTGTCGGAATCAATCAGCAGCTGCCGATTTTCTTCCCGTACCGGAGTACCACCACCAGTCGACAAGATCCCCGGCTTCCGGATCACCGATATGAGCGCCTGAGACTCCAGATCGCGAAAATACGCTTCGCCCTGATCCGTAAAAATCTGAGCAATCGAGCAGTTTGCATCGGCCGCAACTAGATCGTCCAGATCCAGATGTGGCAGCCGCAGTGCATTCGCAAGCAAGCGACCAATCGTTGTTTTCCCGCTGCCCATAAATCCGATCAATATCAGTCTTGTCATCTTTTTTCACCTCTCAGAATCAAAGCGCCGTTTTTTCCAGCCCGGCAAAGCGCTTTTGCTTAAAGCAAAGTGTTTATTGGTTTATTCGATCTTTTCACGTCTTTCTGGCCTGCATAAGTGAAGCAGAACACCCGTCTCTGCACCTTGCGAACCACACCCATGGTGCCGGCTTAGAAAACGGTTGGACCCGCATCAGCCGCGGACCTGAATAAATCGTTAATCTATTGATCCTGTCCCATTTTTTGTGGCAGGTGAAGCCTGATCAGCACTCAGCAGGCGGTACCCGATCAGCCAGATTGCAAATGAAATGAGCGCAATAACGATGTCAGCCCGAAGTACAGCCGCTATGCTGATGTTTGATAATAATCCGGTCATAATTGGAATGGTGAAGGTAGCCAGGCTGCCGAATGAAAAATAGATACCTGTAACCCTTCCTTTAGCCTGTGGGAACAGAGCACTGAAAATATTCAGTCCTACCTGCATCACGCCACCGGCAGCTGCGAAACCGAACAAAAAGGATGCAACGCTGACAAGCAGATGGTTGGACGCAGAACAGATGATGAAAAGAATTAAAACGGAAAGACCATTCAGCCCGACAATAAGCCGTATATCGCGAACCAGAGCACGTCTGACCAGACTGAAAATGATAATCACGCCAATAATTGAACCTGCACTGTACAGTGAAAGCAGAAAATGGGCTTCAAGGCTGCTCATTTTCAAAATGTCTGTACCATAGCGCGTAATCCACTGAATATACAAAAGCATGACTGCCATCGAAGTATAGCCGTAAATGGACAGAATAATTAAAAGGCCAAGCTGTCGTACAGACGGCTTTTTCTTGAACAATGGATACCGCACCAGATGATTCTTCGGCGCGGACTGACGAGGAAACGGTGTGCGGCTGACCAGAATCAGATTAATGAGCAGAACCGCACCAGTCACAACAAAACTCGTGCCGTACCAGCCGCCTATATTTTCATTCAGCCCGATATAGATGGGCAGAATAAATTCGCCGACCGACATAGCTGCTTTGATTAAAATATTGGCGGCTCCATTGCTCTGGTTCATCTCCAGAAAGGTTGGGTACGTGCCTGAATCAAGGGCCGAGTTGGCAATTCCGGCCAGGATGGTCAGAAAATAGGCTGTATGAAAATCGTGTGTGCTGATAATGCCAAAAAAGAAAACAGCATAAGCGAGCATACCCGAAATAATCAGACCCTTGCGTCCATATCGATCCGACAGGCTTCCAAGCAGGTAGTAGGCAATCAGCCGGCCGATTCCGATGCCTGAGACGACGTAGGAAACCGTTGCCACCGGTGTTCCCCATTCGGTACTCAGCGCGCTCATATTCTGCGTCAGAATGATCAGGCCGATTCCATGTACAAAATAATTCAGGTACAGAACCAGACTCAGTCTGATTTTTTGTTTTTGTGTCATCTTGCTTCAACCTCTCTCTTTTCTATTGCTCCGATTCGACGTCTGATTCATTACTGAAGCCGATTGATTGCCATCCGCCTGTGCAGCAAAAAATTGACCATTTTCAAAAATTTCCCTGTCTTGAAATTAGAAAACCTGGCTTTGCCAAGAATCTGCCAAAGGCAAAGCTGCCGCCGCACTTATACTATAATCCGCTGAATTTTAAACTTTCTTACAGTAAAATAAACCAGCCGGATCGTCGGACCCAACTGGCTAGAGTGATCATTTCCAAAAAACGAAACGTTCATCATTGCAAGGTAACCCATTAGATCAATGTTTTGCGTCCAATGGATCGACCAATGACATCTGCCCCTTAGAATACACACGTGCTTTTACATGTGCATCTGAAGAGACACAGTCCGGCATCAAACATAGACCTGTGCCCCTTGCCATCTGCACATGATGAAAAGTCCTTGCAAATAAGTTATGCATATTTAACCATCAAAACGATAGATTGTCAATAATCCCGCATGCCGCCTTCACGGACAGGAGACCACCGGACTTCGTGACTTGCTGTCGAATTTTTTGCTTTCAATTTCGGCGGCCTTTTAAGATCATTCAGCCAAAAACGACAGAGGCTCGTTATGATGATTATCCGCCTTATAGTCTAAAAACAGATGTGTCACTTGTCACTCTTCGGCAAGCTGCTTCTTTAATTCCGGATTGGCGCGCGCCCATTGATCTGGCGCTACGCTGATTAAAAAATCACGCAGCACTTTTTTCGATCCGGCATCCATCTCATCAAGAAGGACTTTGCCCTTAAGCGCTTTGTCCATTTTATTGACGTGATCGGCAAGGATTTTGTAGCCGCGTTTGATGGCCCGATTAATAATCATCTGCGCGGCCGCGGCTCCGGCATATCGCGGTCCGTCTCTGGTGATTTCCGTGTTCACCCAGACCAGCCAGTACGGCTTCCCGCCGCCCTGAAGGTCTTCTTTATTGGCGGAGAACCGAATTCTGCGTTCCACATCGCTGCGAGCGTGCATCGCGCCCATATCGACTTCGGCCGTACCTGCCTCCACATCGACGATGATCGGAGACATATTATCCAGATTGATGAGCCCCGCACCAAATCCGCCATGTCCCTTGGTTGCGTCACCTTTAATGATATTAAACCCTGATTTTTTACCGTCCTGATGAAAAATATCCAAAGCCCGTCACCCTTTCGATCGTGATCAAAATCACTGCAGTTATTTTAACATAGCATTCAGATAAAAAATAATCTGCCGCCCTGCCATTTTCATTGAATCCTGCAAGCGGATCCTATAGACTCAAAAGTAATCACATGAGCAATGTTCTGATTCTTAAGGAAATGCGGGGGAGCATCATGCGCAAGACTGAATCATTCAGCATCAGCCACTTAATCGACCACGGGCATTTCGGCCTTGAATGTGAGCATTTACGTGTTGACAACAAGGGAAGACTGGCACTGACGCCTCATCCGCGCGCACTGGGGAATAAGCAGGCGAATCCGGAAATCACGACTGACTTTTCCGAAAGCCAGCCGGAACTGATCACACCGGTCACCTCTTCAATATCCGAAATGCGCGCACACGCAAATCGTTTACTCACGGTGATCTTTAATGGCATTAGTGATGATGAACTGCTTTGGCCGCTCAGTTCGCCCCCCGTACCTCTCCCGCCGGATGAGCAGATCCCGATCGCCGATTTCGGCCCCGAAGGCAAGGATAAAAATGATTATCGAATCTATCTTTCCAAAAAATACGGGCGCAGGAAGCAGCTTTACTGTGGTGTGCATTTTAATTTCTCTTTTTCTGAAAATCTGCTTGCCGGCGCAGAGAGACGCAGCCGATTTTATCTGAATCTTGCTGCGCATGCCATGCGTTACCGCTATTTTCTTGTCCATCTGCTTGCCGCAAGCCCCGAAACAATTGATTCCGTCAGTTACCGTTCTGCGCGGTTAAGCAGACATGGCTACAGGAACACAGAACCCGTTTATCCGGATTTTTCAAGTCCTGAATCCTATATACATTCTCTTCAGCGTGCTGTCAGTGATGGTAAAATCGAAGGTCCTCGTGAGCTTTATCAGCTTGTTCGAATTAAAGGTGCGGGATTCGAAGATCTTTCGAGCGCGCCGAACGCCAGCCGTATTGAGTTGCGTGTTCCTGACCTGAATCCGCTGTTTCTGCCTGGTATCAATCCACAGGATCTCTACCTGATGCACCTCTACTTACTGTGGTGTGCCAGGCAGGAGCCAAGTCCATTTACCGAAGCAGACCAAAGACAGGCAGACGCACTGGCAGATGAGGCGTCCCTTCTTCACGCTTCCGATTCGTTCACACACAAAATGAATGAACGATTCCACGTGCTGCGTCTGTTTCTGCAAAAAAATAAATTGCCTGATGCATATGGTGAAGCACTGAATGCGGCGGAGACACGCTGGCGCGATGTACGGCTCAGCTATCCAGCGCAAATCAGCGCTCAAACAGCCGCAGATCCTCTGATCGCGCTCAAATGGGCGAACCAGATGAAAAATGCTTATCTTCATCCCGCTCCCCATCCACAAGTGAAATAAGGGGGCGTGACCCGCATATTCCCAATCATGTAAAATTGCCGGGCTCTTATGTTATGATAGGAAGGATACAGCAGAACCGTTTTTTCATGTGCCGTTCTGCCATATGATACGAACATGACGATGGACAATGATCCTGTCTGGTTTTGGAGGATTTGAGCGCGGATGATCTTGGTCAGATGCATTAAGAACGTATACGGAGAAGCAGTCGGCATACCATCCGAGCTTATGGATGTGCATCTGCTTTTTAAGGTGAATCATTTTTACATTGCGGACCAGGACAATGAAGGGCATTTAGTCACGCAGGATGAAGAAGGAGAGCCGCACATTATCGCGGACAGCAATGAAATTCTTCAAGGTGATTCATGGTTCCATGAGCATTTTATGCTTTTATAGTGCGCAGCACGATACGCGCAAGCATCCCGGAAAGGAGGATACGGTCCAATGAGCAGTATCAGTTATGAAATAGTTAAGAAGCTGGGCACACTGGGCGAATCATCATCCGGCTGGACGAAACAATTAAATCTTATCAGCTGGAGCGGCCGCGCGCCAAAATACGATCTGAGAGACTGGTCTCCGGGCGGAGAGAAAATGGGTAAAGGGGTAACGCTCAGTTTAGACGATCTGAAAAAACTGAAGCAGTTGCTGAATCAGCTTGATGAGCTGAATTGAAAAAGATATGGCAGGCGGGGCGGCCCACAACCGTCTGCCTGTTTTTTCAAGCCAGAACAAGCATGAATCAGCGGGAGGCCGGTGACTCAATTGATTGAAGCCTGCATATCTCTTCGATAAAAGCAAGCGCTCGCGTCAGCTCGCTGCTGGTGATTTCTTTCTCCAGTACCAGCACTTTCTCGATTGCTGCGTCGTGAGAAAGGTGATCAAAGTATAAAAGTATGGTCACACACTCAAGAAAGTGGATACTCTGGCCGACCACACACTGCATCAGCCTGCTCACATTCGGAAGCACGTCCTTGTAATGAGACAGGAAGTCCCGCCCCGCTTCTGAAATACGGTATACGCACGGATCATCTGTCTGTTCCTCATTTTCACGGTCTTCAATTAAAAAGCCGAAATCACATAGTTCTTCAAGCTGGACGGACAGTTCTTCCGAATAAGGACCGCGAAAGTGAAAATGAAAAATCTGATGAAAAGGGTACCCAAGCTTCTGAAAGATGTAAATGGCTTTCTGGAGTTTCTTTCTTCCAATGGTTTCACCATTCTGATGAATAAGTGCAGCAACTTTTGCATGGTCTTCCAGCATGTATCTCTATCCCCCAAAAATGAACTGACTTTTTTCTCGTTTTATATTGCCCTGATTGGCTGAAATGTCAGGCGAAAAATCCGTGTTTTTCACAAATGAACCCGTATGATAACAGAAGGATGCCTGAACAAAGTTCCTGTGCATGGCTCAGATACCAAGCAGTCTTTGAATATCTTTCTGATGCGGTGAATGTTTCGGCAGGTCAAGAATCCGGTCCTTCGGATAATACAGCTTACAATCCGTCCGGCGCATACCGGTAATCGAGCCGACAACATCCGATTCCTGTGACAGTTCATGAAGCGTTCCGTCAGGCATCAGCAATTGAATGGGCTGGCGCTCGCCCTCTTCGCCCGGCCGGTACAGGTCATAGGGCGAATTCGATGACGAATCGATCTCCAGATAGTACTTTGGATCAATGCCGGCGGCTTGAAAAGATTCAGAGAGCCGGTCCTTTGCATCAAGCAGCGCCGGAGTGAACTCGACATATTTAAAAAGCCGGCGATTCATGAACCGGTAACACAAATCGCTGAGAATCGGATCAGCTTCCTCCTGCCACACTTGAAAAAAGTAAAGAATGACAGACTCATCCAGTTTCAGATAATCATGGAGCGTAATCTTGCCGTTAAAAATTTTAAGCAACGGATGCGGCAGATATTTGAAACGGAATCCCTGCTGATAGAGATCCTTCGCTCGGTGAAGAATCTGAGTAAGGATCACTTCGGCACTGCGCGTCACCGGATGAAAATACACCTGCCAGTACATCTGATAGCGGCTCATAATATAATCTTCGACGGCATGCATGCCCGACAGTTTAAACACGATCTGATCATCCCGCGTCCTCATCACACGCCAAATACGTTCCATATCAAAATGACCGTAGCTGACACCAGTGAAATAAGCATCCCGCAGCAGATAATCCATACGATCCGCGTCAATCTGGCTGGAAATCAGGCTGACGACAAGGCGATTCGGATACGTTTTTCCGATCACATCTGCAACCCTTTGCGCGAAACCGCTGCCCTGCTTTTCCAGAATACGATGAATTTCAGTATCACCGAGAATGATTTTTTGCGTATACTCTTCGTGATTCGTACCGAATACTTTTTCAAATGAATGCGAAAAGGGTCCGTGTCCGACATCGTGCAGCAATGCGGCACAGAGCGTAATCATGGTCTCCGAATCATCCCAGTGATTTCTGTACTTAAAAATATCGATCACACGCCGCGCGATTTCATATACGCCGAGCGAATGACCGAAGCGGCTGTGTTCGGCGCCATGAAAAGTCAGATAAGTCGTACCCAGCTGGCGGATCCTTCTCAGTCGCTGAAACTCCGGTGCGCCGATTAAATCCCAGATCAGGCGATCACGGACATGAATATAGCGATGCACCGGATCCTTAAAGACTTTCTCCTCATTCAACTTCTGAAATGACCGGGTCAATACGCATCATCCCCTCGGTCTGTAAAGCCCGTTTTCTTTTCCGTATTTTTTCGTGGCCTGCGTTTTATTATAACTTTATTGACTGAAAAATGAAAATGAATTTTGTTGCTGGATCAACGGCTGATCGGTCCACCTTCATCCGCCATCCGCTTACGATTTTTAAAATATACCGGCACCAGATCGTACTCTCTTGCCATCGCTGCACCAAGTACATATTTTACACCGATTGTATCTGGAACATGGTTGTCGCCGCCAATCGTCACATACCGGCCGCCCAGTTCGTGGTATCGGCGGACAATGCTTTCAAATCCTTCACGGAAGGGCGGCTGATCAAGCAGGCGGAGATTAATCTCAAGACAAATGTCGTTCTCAATTAATGTGCAGAGAAAGTTGTCAATAAGAAACGGAAAATCTTCGTAACGAAGCACATTATCCAAATAGGTCAGATAGCGGCATGGATAATCGATGTGAGCGAATGTGTCGATATATGGATTCTGGTGAACCGTGTGTTCGGCATAGATCAGATATTGTGTAAAAAAATCTTTTTTGCTGAGGAAATTCTTGCCCCGATCTGTATACATGTCAAAGTCCTGCAGATTATGTACGGAGCCGATCACCATATCAAAGGGATGATTCTCGATAATCGCGCGGTTGCGCGCAACATATTCGGGACGATCATCCAGACCAAGTTCAATACCGAGGAGCAGATGATCATTTCTAAATGCGGCGTACGTTTCAAAATAGTGATCTATATCAAACGTGACCGGCGATCCATCCTCCTGGCGTTCATTAAGGTCGCAATGTTCCGTAATGATGAGATTCATGGAATAGCCGGCAGCTGCCTTCAAAGCATCCTGTAAGCTCATATCGGCATCAAAAGAAAATTGTGTATGATTATGTGTGTCAAAGACCATGCTGATCCGTCCCTCCCAAAAGCCATTCAATCTAAACGGCCTTTTTTACAAGATAAGAAAGTATATGATTTTCCTCGATAACAAACCAAGAAACAGCATCATGTCTAAGCATCGAAGCGAAGGTGTGAGACACACGCGGCAAGCGAGCAGCCGCAGTGCCAAGGCAACCTAAAGGCATAAATCAATAAATCATGATAGAAAAAGAATTTTTAATCAAAGAACTTTCGCTAAGTACGCATACGTCCTGCACGCAATGCTATTTAAGCATATTCATTGGGTAATGCCGGCGTATAGCTTCATGCCCGTGCTTCCAGTATAAAATCAATTGCTCATTGAAACAATGATCGAATAGTAAGATCGCGTTTCTAAGTAAAATTTAATTGCTCTTCTGAGGCAGTGTGCGGGCCAGCGGAACCACGCTGATTTCAGATTGCCTGAAGATACGCACACGGCAAGCGGACACTGGGCAATAAACGATTAATTTCAAAATGGCGGTTGACGAAGCGTGCAGCGCGTGTTATATTTTGACTTACCAAATTTCTTTATTTTAGTGACGAGGCTGATCAATATGTCTTTTTACTCCCACTCACGAGTCTTGATTATTATCTAGGACCCTGGCAATCGCTGAAAAATTTAACGATTGTCCGGGTCCTCCTTAGCGTGAGTGGGAGCCGGACAAAAACTCCCATTCTTTTATGAATGGGAGTTTTTTTATACATGCGATGACGCCTTCGTCCGCGCTAAGGATTTGCCAATCATTTTCTAATTCCGATTGCATGTAGCTACCTGCAATTCAGCCCGGCATGAAAAATCAGACTTTTCATGCCTTTCAGCCATCTGAAAGGTGCGCGGTATTGGTGAATCAAAGAGAATGCGTACTCTCTTTATTTCATCAATACGGCGGAAGACGAGCCAATTCCAGCCACTAAAAACAAAAACAGAAAGGATGAGCAGAATTGAGGAGTGATGAAATCAAAAAAGGCACGGACCGTGCGCCTGCCCGCAGCCTGCTTCGGGCAACCGGTATCGTAAAAAGCGAAGAAGACATGCATAAGCCTTTCATTGCTGTATGCAATTCATACGTTGATATTGTCCCCGGTCATGTTCATTTGCGCGAGCTCGCGGATGTTGCGAAAAAAGCGATCCGTGAAGCTGGCGGCATTCCGTTCGAATTCAATACGATCGGTGTTGATGACGGGATAGCCATGGGGCATATCGGCATGCGTTACTCGCTGCCGAGCCGCGAATTGATTGCTGACGCAGCCGAAACGATGATCAATGCCCACTGGTTTGACGGTGTATTCTATATTCCGAACTGTGATAAAATTACGCCGGGCATGATGTTGGCTGCAGTCCGTACCAATGTTCCCGCTATCTTCTGTTCCGGCGGTCCAATGAAAGCCGGGCTGTCTGCACAGGGAAAAGCACTCACACTGTCTTCCGTATTTGAAAGTGTCGGTGCTTTTAAAGAGGGGAGGATCACTAAAGAGCAGTTTCTTGACATTGAAGCCTCTGCCTGTCCGACCTGCGGCTCATGCGCCGGTATGTTTACGGCAAACTCGATGAACTGCCTCATGGAAATGCTTGGGCTCGCACTCCCCGGCAACGGAACCGCGCTTGCTGTTTCCGAGGAAAGACGAAGCCTTGTCCGTCAGTCGGCTTTCAAGCTGATGGATCTTATTCAACAGAACATCCGCCCGCGCGACATCATCACCCCTGAAGCCATTGATGATGCATTTGCACTGGATATGGCCATGGGCGGATCGACTAACACTGTGCTCCATATGCTGGCTCTTGCATCGGAAGCCGGTATCGACTATGACCTCAACCGTATCAACGCAGTCGCAAAAAAAGTTCCCTATCTGGCCAAAATCGCACCAAGTTCCGCTTTCTCAATGGAGGATGTGCATCAAGCGGGCGGCATCTCCGCAATTATCAAGTCACTTGCTGATATGGGTGGACTCATCCATCCGGAACGGATCACCGTTTCAGGACGCACCATTAAAGAAAACGTTGCCCACGCGTCAATTAAGAATCCAAAGGTTATCCATCCGCTGAAGCACGCTTACAGTCAAACCGGTGGCCTGTCCGTTCTGTTTGGCAACATCGCGCCAAAAGGGGCGGTCATCAAGGTGGGCGGTGTGGACGCTTCCGTAAAAACATTCACAGGGAAAGCCATCTGCTTTAATTCTCATGATGAAGCTGTTGCGGCGATTGACAACCATACCGTGCACAAAGGGCATGTTGTTGTGATCCGTTATGAAGGACCAAAAGGCGGACCAGGTATGCCGGAAATGCTGGCACCGACCTCATCCATTGTCGGACGCGGCCTGGGTAAGGATGTCGCTCTTGTTACCGACGGTCGATTCTCCGGCGCAACACGCGGTATCTCTGTTGGCCATGTCTCTCCGGAAGCGGCCGCCGGCGGTCCGATTGCGCTTGTCAAAGACGGCGATGCGATAACCATTGATCTGCTCAACCGCACAATCCATCTTAACGTCAGCGATGCAGAACTGGCCGAGCGCAGAAAAGCATTGAAACCATTTGTTCCCAAAGTGCGCAACGGCTACCTTGCACGTTATGCCGCACTCGTCACTTCAGCACATACAGGCGGCGTCATGCGCCTCCCGGACATGGCTGCCGAAACAGAAAACCAAAATGATACAAAAGAGAAGAGTCCGATCCATCAATAAGTCGGGGGTTAATCACAAATAGAGGCATACACAGACAGATAGATAATAGAAAAAATCAGAGAGATAAAGAGAAAAAGAAACAGAATGATTGAAAACGGAAAGGATGTTTTAATAAATGAAAGCGATCATCGCAACGGGACAGTTTTTAGGAAAGTATTTTTCATTGTTCGTTTTAGGCGCAGCGGTTGCCGCCTATTATCAGCCCGCTGTCGTCACCTGGGTTCTTCCTTATGTCAACTATCTGCTTGGCATCATCATGTTTGGTATGGGCATGACATTAAAGCAATCGGATTTCGCCGAAGTCTTCAAGCGACCAAAAGACGTTTTGATTGGAGTATGCGCGCATTACTTAATCATGCCGCTTATTGCATACGTGCTCTGTTTTGCTTTCAGACTGCCTCCCGCCATTGCCGTTGGCGTGATTCTTGTCGGCTGCTGTCCAAGCGGAACCGCATCCAATGTTATGTGCTTCCTTGCAAAAGGAGATGTCGCACTTGGCGTTTCAATCGGTGCCGTTTCAACGCTGATTGCTCCGGTGATGCTGCCGTTGATTCTCTGGCTTCTTGCCGGTCGCTGGGTCCACATTCCGACCGGTTCGCTCTTTGTCAGCGTCATTGAAATTGTCATTGTGCCGATCGTGCTTGGTGTACTCGTGAATTCTTTCTTCGGCAGGAAAGTAGACAGGATCACGGAGGCTCTGCCGCTTGTCTCCACTATTGCCATCATTCTGATTGCCGGCGGAGTCGTTGCGGCATCCAATAAAAACGGCGATCTGCTGACTGCAGGCACGCTCATTATCGTTCCAGTAGTTATGTTTCACAATCTGCTCGGCTATGCGCTCGGATTCCTGTTTAGTCGTCTGCTCGGCATGGATCATCCGAAAAGCCGTGCGATTACGTTCGAAGTCGGCATGCAAAACTCGGCACTCGGTGTCGCGCTTGCAATGGCCTTTTTCTCGCCTGCCGCCGCCATTCCGGCAACACTGTTCAGCATCTGGCATAACATGTCCGGTTCACTGCTTGCTTCATTCTGGTCAAGCAAATCACAGAAAGACACAGGTAAACTTGGCGAAGCCAGAACCGTTGTCTAAGTTTCCATCCGGCATGCGTTCTGATCTGGTTCGTTGCATGGAACATGCCAAATTGCATCGCTTGTTCGCATGTTCAATAACATGACACTGTATTATGCTTTCATGTATCACTTTAGAAAACTGTCTGTAGCGCCAGCCATGACTTTACAGACAGTTTTCTGTTTAGCCATATTCTGTACTTACCGCTCGTTAACCACTCGTTAGCATGTCTCTGAATCCAGTAAACCAAAGCTTTCGTCAGAGAGCCGGGCAATTGCCCGGCTCTTAATTTTCGATCATGAGTCTTTGATTCATACCTTTTAGATTGCATCGTTGCTGCGGCTGTTCGCTTAGCGCGGGCGCCACCTCCACTTTAATGTCAGATGAGTCATTGTTTTGTTGATTGGATACGAGGCAGAATCCTATACTTTCTTGTTGGTGAAAAATTCATGATGGGTGCTGACCATGGCCTGTGCCGGAGCCTTTGGGTCCAGATCCTGTTTGATACTGTTCACTGCAATGGGACCTTCAACAAAACCCGCTGCGATCAGATATACTTTTTGCGGGTACTTCGCGGCATTGCCGATTGCGAAAATACCTTTGACCGACGACTCCATTCGCTGATCAACAACAATGCCCCCGTCATCGATTGACATACCCCAGCTTTCAAGCGTACCGAGACCATAATTAAATCCATGATTGACAATCAGTGCATCGGCCTGAAGGATTTCATGGCCGGATGCGACATTGCGAACTGTTACCGACTGAAGTATGTCATCTCCTGTCAGCGCAACAATCTCTGAATCTGTTCGAATATCGACTGAATGGCTTTTCAGACGCTGCATTTGATGTTCCAGAGCATGCGTAAATTCCGTACCTCTGTATACGACGGTCACTTTATGACAGAGAGGAGCGAGCTCTGCCGCCCAGTCCAGTGCTCCGTCACCGCCTCCGGATATAACGACATGTTTACCGGCAAACTGCTGGATATGGCGCACCGCATAAAAAAGGCTCTTTCCTTCAAAACGCGCGGCTTCTTTAAGCTGGAGCTTATTCACTTCAAAAGTTCCGCATCCGACCGCCAGAATAATCTTGCGCGTTCGATGCACTTCACCGGTCGTACTGATCAGCTTAAAGCTGCCATCCTCCTGCCTTTCCATACCTGCAATCACTTGATTGGTGATCAATTCAGGCTGGAAGGTTTTCGCCTGGCGCGTGAGCCGATCAACCAGTTCTTCGCCTGTAATCTGGGGGATTCCGCCAACATCATAAATCGTTTTTTCCGGGTAAAAATGTGTGATGACGCCACCCAGATCATTTTTTGCTTCAATAATTTTGGTCTTCAGGGCACGCATGCCACAATAGAAGGCAGTATAAAGGCCAGCCGGCCCCCCGCCAATAATGGTCACATCATATAAGTCGGACATGGATAAACTCCTTTGCTGAAAATGCTTCGATTGATCGCGCGTCACCTTTTTCTTATTGTGACATTTGGTGCGCGCGATCCATGAGTGAATGACAGTATCGATAATTATGATTTATACATTTTATGATAACGATAATCGTTATCAATTACAAGAGTTATTGAAGAAAGAGCTATTCATGCTTTAAATCCTTTTTGAGAAAGTGGCCTAACGGAGAATAACTTTTTTTATCTTATATTTCGGAAAAATATAATCAATTATATTTTTCTTCTTTTCGGGCTGAATACTTAGCTCAAAATCCCGTTTTTTTATTTCTGTACCATAAGAGTGTAAATGATCTGGTGTTAATCCTTGAAATCCGGATGTGTGTTCAGCTTTTTCTTCTTTTTTTAAATTCAAAAGAAACTGTTCAGTCTTTTTATCTGCGGATACTTTACTTATCATTTTTTTATTTTTAGAAGTAAGTAATTGATTAATCTCTTTATCTACCACGTTGTTTTCCCAGTCTTCTGAATTCCCAAGCTCAATAAAGTAATAACCTATACCGAGAATGACCATGAATATAAGTGTGATTATTATCGTGCTTTGATGAGGCGGTTTTATGTGCATAAAAAATCTCCATTCCCAAACGATCATTGAATTTAGTTAAAGATGTAGGTAAGAAGCCAAGCCCTTTGGCTACGTATTAAAAAGGGACTTACTGAAAAATCCTGGACATTTACGATACTTAGCTGCTCGTTTCGTTTGCCTAGACACGCATCCGGGACATTGTTTTTTGCAGAATTGTATACTTTTTTATCCTGAAACAAAAATCGGCTGCCTCAGCGGAGAACTTGCTGACAGGACAGCCGATTAAATGTATTTTCTGTTTTACGCATAATGGATCATCATCCAGCGGTCAATCGGTACAAAACCTGCTTTTTCATATATGCGCCCGGCGTCAGGATTATCATAAAACAGGCATGGCTGTTTACGTTCCGCCTGAAGCGCACTGATTGTTTTAAGAAGGCAGCTGGTCGCAAAGCCCTGGTGCTCATACTCCTTTTTCGTACACACCCCGATGATCATCGCCGCGCCACCTGTCTCCGCTGTTGTCGATACCCCGCTCACCGGCTCATTATTTCGTTCTATATAATAGGTGCGCGAGATGCCTTTATCCATATTCTTCTGCAAGGCTTCCGTCGGCTCGGCATAATCGGGGAAACAGCAGGAACGCAGATTGACAATTTGCTCAGCTTCTTCGGGAAAGAGCATCTTAACATCTTTATGTATGTGCTTTTTATCAACGGGAAGATGCAAATCACGTTTTGCATAGAAACAGAGCTGCTTCTTGCCTGTTTTGGTCTGAATATGCGGGGCAATGACGGACACCAGATTCTGCAGGCCGGAAAGCTGCTTCAGCTGGCCGCTTTGCTCAATGACATCAGCCCATGCCTCGCCATCCAAGTCAGCCGGGCTTTGCGCATAGGGAATAAAATTGCCCCGATAACGAAGCAGAATGCTCCGCAATGCAGCGGTTTCATCAAAGTCGCCCCACAAAGTAACGAAATCGCCAGACATTCCGAATGCATCGATATCTCCGATAATAAACAGATTTTCCGCGGGACGCTGGCCGGCAAAAGCCAGCACCTTCTCTCGATCCGCCTCTGTCAACTGTCGAATCATGACACCCATCCCCTCTCTTTTTAGCTCTATACTTTGTCTATTTTCCCACGTTCGAGTTATTATGTCACAAAATAAGTTTCGGTGCCATCTGGAACTGCCTGCGCAAAAAAGCTGACCTACAATGAATATTGCTTCATATTTTATAACATTCGGCATTTTCTTGAAGTGACTAGAGGCACAGTTTTCTTTTTTCGTAAAGATCATGTTAAAGAATGATGATGTTTTCCACTGCTGATCGAAATCGTTCACGCAAATTCTTCATCTCAATCCAGCAGATAAGCAAAAATGTGCCAATAGAAGGCAAAGCCTGGTTCTTTGCTGTTGATCTTGTACCTGACAGACACTCCATCTGCTCGCTGGCCCTGATCAACAGGAACGCTCCGCTGGCGCCGGCGCGCTTTGTATCTGGCTTACACTCTGATGTTTAGCTAAAAGCTTATGTTTTCTTTACCTGAAATGGAAAAACCGGGCATCTGCCCGATTCTACTTTCACAGGATATGATGGCTTTAGCGTTACGCGCAGGAGAGGCACGCATCAATGGCGCCAGTTCCAAAGGCACACGCGCGCTTTCCGCTTTAATGCTCGGTTAGGCCATTGTTTTGTTGATCTGAATCATAGCCAAGAATACTTTTTTATCCAAAATGGGCGGAAGCTTTTGGCTGCGCCCATTTTTCTCTTTCATTATCAATCATTCCATTGAATTGGAATTCGATAGGGGATCGGGTCAATCTGCCCCGCTTCTTTAAATCCTTTAATTCGCAGCCGGCAGCTGTCACAGACACCGCAGGCCTGTTCACCGCCGTTATAGCACGATGTAGTCAGTTGGTAAGGAGCATCGAGCGCGCTGCCCAGTCGAATGGTTTCACCTTTTGTCAGGTGCATGAGCGGTGTCTTAATGCTCAGCGTATGCCCGCGGACGCCTGCTTTTGTTGCCCTGTTGATCGTCTGGTTCATACTTTGAATAAATTCAGGTCGGCAGTCCGGGTACCCACTGTAATCTACCGAAGATACGCCCGTATAAATTGCATCGGCGCCGATGACTTCCGCGTAGGCGGCAGCAAGCGAAAGAAAGATCATGTTGCGACCTGGCACGTAGGTAACCGGAATCCCCTGATCCGCTCCAGTGTCCGGAACATCGATAGATGAATCCGTCAGCGCACTGCTCCCGAGCTGTTTAAAAAAAGCTAAATCGACAATACGGTGATCGGCCGATTCATAGTAAGCAGCAATTTCCCCCGCCTGTTCAACCTCGCGCTGATGCCGCTGCCCATAACGAAAGGTGATCGGATAAAGTGCATATCCTTCATGCTTCGCGACACTCATGCATGTAGTACTGTCCAGTCCCCCGCTAAGCACCACAACTGCTTTTTTCATTCTGATCCCCTCGCTCTTTTTAACGATTATCAATCGGTTCAGGATACAGGTCATGTCTGGTCAGCCGGTCAAACGCAACCTGCGCCCATGATGTTCCCTTTTTCCCGTAGTTGACATAGGGATCAATGCTGATCCCGCCGCGGGGCAGAAATTTGCCCCATATCTCCAAGTATTTCGGATCCATCAGTTGAATCAGGTCGTCCGCAATTTTATTGACGCAATCCTCATGAAAATCGCCGTGATTGCGATAACTGAATAAATAGAGCTTAAGCGACTTGCTTTCAACCATACGTTCCGACGGCACATAGCTGATGTGCAGTGTCGCAAAGTCCGGCTGATGTGTAATCGGACAAAGGCTTGTAAATTCCGGAAAATTAAATTTGACAAAATAATCGCGTTCCGGATGCTGATTCTGGAAAGTCTCAAGCAAGTTCGGATCATAATCAAAGACATACTGCGTGTTTTTATTCCCCAGAAGGGTAAGCTTCTCACTTTTTCGTTCATTCATCCAAATTCCCCCTTATTCTTAATTCAGCATGCTTTTGGAGGTGACAGCCTTTTGCCCGCGAATCCAGTGTACCGCCAGATAGATCAACGGGACACCAATAACGGCATAGGAAAATTTCAGCACATATTCAGTACGTATGGTCGTCAGAATGGCTGATATCGGCAGCGTCCCGGCAAAACCGACAAACATAAATACGGCAGAATCGGCCAGCTGGCTGACCGCCGTGCTGACCAGGCTCCGCAGCCAGAGCTTTCTTCCGTTCGTACGGCGCTTCAGTCGCGTAAACAGCGTAATATCAAGTGTCTGAGCGATGACATATCCGCACAGCGATGCAAGTACTATGCGTGGCATTGCACCGAGTGTCTCTGAAAATGCTGCCTGCCCCTTCCAGAAAGGCGCTGGAGGCAAATGAATGGCTGCCTGAAGAAGCAGCGTGAAAAACAGATTGGCAAAGAGCCCAATCCAGACAATTTTCTGCGCAACGGGTTTCCCCCAGCACTCGGTAATGCTGTCTAAAACAAGAAAAGTAACAGGATAGATGACAATGCCCGAAGTCATGGCGAAGCCGCCAATAATGAAGAGTTTTGATGCCACTAGATTCGCGGCAATGAGGCAGGTCATAAAGACCATGGATAAAAAAATAAGTTTGAAAGGAATGCCCGCATTCCATTGATGCTGATCCAATAAGATCACTCCCGTAGTTTTTTTGATAAAGCAGAGGAGGGTCTCGAACTCTGCCAGACAGGTAACCTCTTGATTATAATGACTGATCACGCAAATAACAAGTAAGCGCCGGCGGAAATCCTTATCGGAACAAGCAACAAATGTCCCGGCAAGCGACGCCGAAAATCGATTTCAAGAGACAAGTTACTGGATCTTTGCCTAAACATAGAATGAAAAGGACAGTTCCTGCTGATCATGATATGTCACCTCCTGCTTCCATGGGGCAGGGATCGTTTTAAAGGCACTGCCGCGTAGAGACAACTGCCTGAAAAGAAGAAGGCAGGGTGGAAGTACAGGCGACATGTCCCGCATTCTGCTCGATTGGATATTCCGCAATCAATAGCCGTTCCGCTGATTGGCGGCAGATCCTTTCGATGGCATAGTTACAGGTACTCATCCTGAGAAATCACCTTCTTTTTCATGAACAGTCGCTTAAAGGATGGAGGTAAAACTTTATGGATATTTGCGTTGTCGGCGCAGGTTATGTCGGTCTGACAACCTCTGCGGTTCTCGCTGAATTGGGGCATCGCGTCACCTGCGTCGACCAAAATAAAGAAAAAACAGATCTGCTTAATCAAGGCGGCATACCAATCTATGAAGAGGGTCTGAGCAGCTTAGTCAAAGAAAACACACAAAAAAAGAGGCTCTTTTTTTCCGATCAGGTCATGATCCATCTGTCACGCCATCCGATCATCCTGATTGCTGTCGGCACACCTCCGAATGAGAACGGTAGCACGAATCTGACTTTTGTTAAAAATGTGGTGCAACTGATCGCAAAATCAATGCACGGGCATAAGACAATTGTCATCAAGAGCACCGTCCCGCCCGGTACCAATGAGTGGATCATTCGAACGCTTATCAACCAGGGCGTTGACCGGCAACTGTTCGATGTCGTTTCAAATCCTGAATTTCTGAAAGAAGGAACGGCCGTCGCCGATTCACTGCATCCGCACCGCATTGTGATCGGTGCAGAGAATAAGCAGGCTGCTGATCGAGTCAGATCACTGTTTAAAAACATAGACGCTCCGGTAATCCATACCAGTCTGACCGGCGCCGAATTGATTAAATATGCATCCAACGCTTTTCTGGCTGCCAAAATTTCATTCATCAATGAAATTTCCCGAATCTGCGATGTGTATGGAGCGGATATCAAAGACGTGCAGAAAGGGCTTGCCGCTGATCCGCGCATCAACCCTTATTTTCTGAATGCCGGGCTTGGGTACGGCGGATCATGCTTTCCGAAAGATCTGAGCGCGCTCATCTATTCGGCAGAAAGCAAATCGCTTGATCCTGTACTTCTTAAAGCAGTGACTCAGGTCAATGAGACTCAGATCGACATCTATCTTCATAAACTGATTCAGCACATTCCCGAACCGAGGAATAAGCAGATTACGGTGTGGGGACTGACATTCAAACCGGACACCGATGATTTGCGGGATTCACAATCCATAAAACTGATTCGGCAATTGTTACAGATCGGATGCAGCGTTCACACATACGATCCGATGGCTGATCTGAACAGTGCGGAAGTGACTGGCCACCGCGAACTGTATGCGTCTGTCAGACAATCCGATGTACTGATTATTGCCACGGAATGGCATCAGTTTCTTGAAGCGGACTTGGAAAAAGTGAAGAAAAATATGCGTGGAAATCTTCTGCTTGACTGCCGGAACGTTCTGGATCCGGCTCGTGCAAAGAAACACGGCTTTCACTATGTGGGGGTTGGGCGATCATGAATATTTTAGTCACCGGGGCTGCCGGATTCATCGGCTCTCATTTATGTGAGCGGCTGCTTCGAGATAAAAAACATTTAGTAATTGGTATCGATGGATTGATCCACGACAAGGCGATCAAACAGCGTAATCTTGCTGCTTTACTGAATGCGAGAAATCCTCGTTTCCGCTTTTTGCGTGCTAATCTGCTCGATGCAGATCTTCATCGACTGCTGCGCCATGTGGACGTTATCTATCATCTTGCCGGCATGCCCGGCGTACGCTCCAGCTGGGGGGAAGACTTTCGGCAATACGTGTCCAACAATATACTGGCGACTCAAAGACTGCTGGAAGCCTGCAAAAACCAGCCTTTGAAAAAATTCATCTACGTCTCCACATCTTCCGTATATGGAGAAAAGTCTGGGAAAGTCTCTGAAGATGCTTCGCCCCACCCGCTTTCTCCATACGGTGTCAGCAAGCTCTCATGTGAATATTTATGTCATGTCTATCAAAAAAATGAGGGCATACCGATTGTCATTCTGCGTTATTTCACCGTTTACGGACCGAGACAGCGTCCTGACATGGCTTTTCACCGCTTTATTCGCTGCATTCTGGAAGGAAGGCCTGTTCCCGTATATGGTGATGGCAGGCAAAGCCGCGACTTCACGTTCATTGATGACTGTGTCGCGGGCACTGCATCCGTACTTGAAGCTACGGATGTGATTGGAGAAACGATAAATATCGGCGGAAAAGAACGCGCATCCGTCCTGGACATCATTGAACTTTTGCGACACTTGTTCCATAAAGAGGTTGAAATTCGTTTTGTCGGAGATCCCAAAGGCGAACCCAGACAGACATGGGCTGATATCACCCAGGCAGGGAAACTCTTGAACTATCACCCGTTGACGGATCTGCGTTCAGGCCTGGCACGGGAAATCAATGATCTAAAAACCGTTTATAAGGAGCGAGAAGAATGAAACTGGCTTTAATCTGCACGGAAAAGCTTCCTTCACCTGCAATACGCGGTGGGGCCGTTCAGACAATGATTGACGGCGTGACACCTTTTCTGGCAAAACAGCATGATCTGACCATTTTCTCAATCACAGATCCATTGCTTCCGAATCGGGAAACCAGGAATACCGTTCACTATATCCGCTTCCCCAGCGAACATTATGGCGAGGATGTTGCCAGCGAGTTAAAACGGCACACATTTGATGTGATTCATGTTTTTAATCGTCCGAATCAGATTGCCAATTATAGAAAATCTGCTCCAGAAAGCGGATTTGTCCTTGGCCTGCACAATGAAATGCTCAGTAAAAAGAAAATATCCGACGTGCATGGCCTTGAAGCGGTACGTGCTGCAGATCAGATTGTTACGATCAGCGGCTATATTAAAAAAACAGTGCTTGATCGCTTCCCGGAAGCAGCATCAAAAATTCAGGTGGTTTACTCGGGTGTCGCTCTCAATCGTTTTATGCCTGCGTGGACACGCCGAGGTGCGGAGATCAGGCAGTACACACGCCAAAAGTACGGGATCAGGCATGGAAAAGCCATTCTTTTCGTCGGCAGACTCAGCCGCTCCAAAGGTCCGCATATACTGATTGATGCAATGAAACAGCTCGTGCGCCTCCATCCTGATACCACGCTCGTCATCGTCGGTGGCAAATGGTTCAGTGACGATCGGATAAATCCGTATGTCCGCGCTTTATATGAACGCGCAGAGCCACTGGGCGATCATGTGCTTTTCACCAAGTATGTGCCTGCAGAACAGATTCCTGAATTGTTCTCAGCTGCCGATGTTTTTGTATGCAGTTCACAATGGCAGGAACCTTTGGCACGCGTCCATTATGAAGCCATGGCTGCCGGAGTACCGATCATTACGACGAATCGCGGAGGAAATGCCGAGGTCATTCAGAATATGGAAAACGGTTTATTGATCGACGACTATCAGAACGTCAATGCATTTGTCCAGTCCATTGATTTTTTGCTCAATGACCGCCGGACCGCGGATACACTTGCCAGGCGCGGTCGAGAGTATGTCGCGGCGCATCATCGGTTCGATCAGGTGGCCGAACGGTTGGACCGTGTGTACCACCGGGTGAGAAGCAGCCATTCGGATACGGAATCGGCCGCTTCCGCTCAGAACGACACAGACCCAGATTCAGTCATGAATACAGGTGCCGGAGCGTAACAAAAGAATCATCGGATGTGCGGAGATGGCTGCGTTCGGCTTCTGGTGAAGGCGAAAACACGTTTTCATACTTATGAAAATGAACAGAAGATGCAATCGTGACCTTAACAAGGCCTAAATTTATAGTACCAGAAATAGAAAAGAGCAGGCATGGCGATTGTCCGCTCTTTTCATTTGGTTTTGCTAAAATCCGCTGCTGTTTTTAATCGTTGCTCTGTATTCACTTGCTGCAGGTCAGATCGCTTTTACTTTATATATAATGAGATTAAATGCTGTGCAAGCCATGGTTTCTCTGGTGGATTCGTGTCCATAATGTAGCCTTCGTTCTCAGGCTCTCTTTCCTGTTTCTTGCTTGGTGCGGTACTCTGCTCTGCTTCAACAGTCTGTTTTTTCTTCTTTTCATGATTCTGATCCGGTTCTGTACCAGGCGTTTGAAGAGCCAATTGACGATCTGGCAATCGAGAAAGTTCACTCAGCGTCTTTGACGGCACGCCGGGCGGCGCAAAATTTTCGGATTGAATATCTGCTTCGGGATGGCTTAGAATACGCTCATATTCTGATGCGCTCCAGCCCATTGACCCTGGTGGGGAAAAGCGATAGGCTTCAAGATCCACTTTGCGAATTTCAAATGTTTCATCGTCTACATGGTCAGCCATCAGCGCTCCCCTCCTTTATTTTCTGATAAATTGGGTCAAGTTGGCTCAGAAACTCTGTTTTTGAGTTTTCAACCGAGACAATCTTCCGGAAATTCATGAGGAATTTTTCATCACCCCATGATTTCTTTTGGCCGAGATAATATTTATGCGCTATCGCGCAGAAAAGATGCGGGAATTTCAAATCTGTCCATAGGACACGATATTGCTCTTTGCTGAGCGGGTGGATGCTGTCGTAGGCACGAAGCAGGTCAACAGCGGTGTCCGTATCCCAGACATCCAGCTTCTTCATGAGCTTGTTCAAGATGATTCTCAGATCGCGTGCTGGAAGATCAATGGTAATCGAGTGCAGATCTTTCATGACGGCCTGCCCATTTTTTATCATCATACGCGCCATTGTATCGTCCTGCTGGCAGAACACTCCTGAACGGATAGAAGCTTCCGTCCAATGGGCAAATCCGGATTGATCCAGTTCTTCCAGGGCTTCATAGCCGCGCTTCAGCATGCGATCGACCTGTTCAATGAATAGACGCGACCATTCATCTTCGGGATCTTTCTGAGCTATTTTTTTATTGTCCTCAAGCTCCTGAATCTTCCAGCGATACAGTTTCTTCCATTTGCCGATTCGTGTCCGGCGCTTGCTTCCGGACGGGGGGAGGTACCCCTCGGAAGCATGATGGAAAGCCCCCGTAAACTTCATGGCTTTAATCATATGCTGTTTATTGTAATAGAGCAGCGGCTCACCTTCCAGCGCTTCATATAGAAGGTAGACATGATCACCGCCCGACAGACAAAGACTCCCTTGCGCGGTCGGAATCAGTCTGGCAATCGGCAATCCGTTATTTTGCAGATGCCAGTGCGCACCGGCGATAAAAAGCATGCGCTTTGGATTAATATATTCCTGTCTTAAAATCATAGGACCCTCTTGCGATTCAATCAGCCATTTTGATCGCCCGCCGCGCGTATCGAGCAGCTTGACTGACTTCGGATGGATCGGGTAATAGGCAAAAACAGCTTTTAAGTCATCATAGCTTTTTGCCAGCGCTTTCTCGTAATTTGTATTTTCCACACAGACTCCCCATTTCACTGCGTGATCTTGTTCGTACACCTGCTCGGCTCAGGCACTGACGCAGTCATATTTTTTCTGCTCCATTCCTTCGGGCAGCTACTCATGCTTTCTGGTATACTTCCAGCAGCTGATCCGCGACTCTCTGCCACCCATATTTCTGCTCAGCAATCCGGCGACCGTTGCGCCCCATCTGTGCTCTTACATCTTCATGGTCAAACAGATCGTTGATGGCATGCGCGTACTCCTGCGGATCATCGAATCGGTCGATAATGAGCCCGTTTCTTCCTTCTTCAATGACTTCAGCGTTGCCGCCCCGATTGGTCGTGATGATCGGCAGTCCGGCGGCCATGGCCTCATAGTGAACACGTGCCAGCGGTTCCTGCCATTGGGAGCAGCATACAAAGAGATCTGCCATCGAGTAAAGGTTAGGGATATCCCGAGGTTTGATAAATTTTATAAAAGTTACCTGTTCAGGATGCATGGCGCCAAGTGTATAGAGATGACGCACGTAATTATTCACTTTGTCATCGTCAAACCATTTTGACCCGACAAAGACAAGCATCGCATCCGGATGTTTGTCGGCGATTTCGGGAATCGCCTGAAGAAGAATATGCGGCCCTTTTACTTTACTTAACCGCCCCACGAAAAGGACAATCCTTTTCCCCTCGAGCTGGGCACGTGCTCTCATTTCTTTTCTGATCGCGCGGCCCTGATCAGTCCAGGCAGGATGATACGCGGCCAAATCCACGCCCGAATAGACCGTTCGTGTTTTATCTTTGGCTTCGGGAAATCTTTGCGTAATCGTCTTTCCAATAAAATCGCTGACCGTAACCATACCGGCGATATTGCGAACGCATGCCGTGCCGTCTTCTTCACTGATCTTCCCTTCAGCGAACATCTCATTGTGTACGCTGAGAATGAATTTACTGTCCTGCGCTGCTTCTTTTAACCGGCTGATCCACGCAGGCCTGTTGCAGACATGGATCAAATCATAGTGATTTTTCCTGAGTGTATCGGCTAAATCATCCAGATAATGCTCTTTATTTAATCGGATATAGTGAACACCGCGAGCCGTTTCATCGTTCTCAAGACGAGGATCCCTGATCGAGAAAACAGTCACCTGATGCTGCCTGGCGATCAGTTCAGCAGTTGATTGAATGTATATTTGTATCGCTCCGCCCCGTATAGCCGGCACAGGCAGCTTTTCGGTTGCAATCATTGCAATGTTCATAAAGTGCCCCTCCTTAACGAGAAGTTTACCGTCTCTTAATCTTCATCATACGGAACACCGGACACCGGCGTGCACATTTCCCATTGCCTGGGGGAAAAAAGGGCACTCATCCATATTTTGCAAAAGACGGACAAATAAATCGCAATGCGAAGTATCCGGCCATACATTATTAAGGTATCTATGTGTTTCATTCATCAGGAGGATTTGCAGGGAAATGTTTTCCCTTGCCGATTATGCCACTTGTCGTCAGAGGGTTTTATTTCCGCATCCCCTGAACTTTTTCAATTGGAGGTAAGAGTATGCAAAACCGGACACCCGCTCCCCCTTTATTAATTAAATTTCCCGAGCTGAAAAGCATGCAAATAACCGGGGAAGAGCCCCGCAGCGAACGTTCAAATAAAAAAAGTATGCAAATCGCGCGATCAAGCAGGGCAAACAGACGAGAAAATGAAAAAAAGGAAAAAGAAACCAATCTGACACCTGAAATGAGGGAAAGCCTGGTCAAAATTGCTTCCGCCATTCTCGGCTGCTGGGAAATTAACGTTCAAAGTATTGAGTTAATTCAGGGCGGGCAAATGGCACTTGTCTGGAAAATTGACACCGATAAAGGGCCATTATGCTTAAAACGTATTCATCGTCCAGAGAAAAAAGCGCTCTTTTCGATTCACGCTCAGGATTATCTGGCTAAAAAAGGGGCTCGTGTACCAGGCATCGTGCCCAACAAACAAGGTGGTCTCTATACAAAACAGGGGCCATTCCTGTTTGTCGTCTATGACTGGATCACGGGCAGACCTTTTGATCTGACAGTTCCGGAAGATCAAAAATGGATCATGAAAGGACTGGCGCAGTATCATTTGGATTCCGCCGGCTACGCCCCGGAAGAAGGAATCCCTGTTTTTTCTAAGCTTGGCGAGTGGCCAAAGCATTATATCAAACGCTGCCAGCAGATGGAATCGTGGAAACTGATCGCTGCCGAAACTCCAGAGGATCCGTTTTCACAGCTGTATTTATCTGAAATTGATCAGTATATCAGACACGGCCGGTCCGTTTTAAAAGAACTCCAGGATTCCTACTACCCGGAATGGGTTGCCACATGCAAACAGAAACCAAATTTATGCCACCAGGATTATGGTACCGGAAATACGCTGCTTTCAAATGAGCAGATCTGGATAATCGACTTGGACACGACCACATATGACCTGCCTGTTCGCGACCTCCGTAAAACGATCATCCCCTTAATTGATGACCAGGGGAGCTGGAATCAGGAGCTTTTTGATCATATGCTTGCATCCTATGAGGAAGTTGCTCCTTTAAATGCGCAGCAGAAAAAGGTGATGTTCATCGACATGCTTTTCCCATATGGCCTCTATGAAGTGGTCAGCGAAAAATTCGCGCGGAAAAATGAACTTCCAACCGAAGAACTTACGCGGGCATTCGCTTATGAACAACAGAAAAACGAAGCCGTCACGCGCATGATTCATAATCTGTAAGCCGAACAAAGTACCGATGGTCTCAGGCATTGCCGGAGGCTAATCGTGCGTTGAAATACGGACAAACCGACGAATGAGAAAGCTGCCTCATTCGCCGGTCAGTTTTCTCTATCATCATTTTCGTAAAGCATTTTCAATGTTTGCATGTGCCAAGAATGTGCTTCATACGATTCTTCAAAAAAGTGGTTCAGAAATTCAATCATAAAGCGGTGCCTTTTCATTATTATACAATCCTGCTTTGCTGACGCAGTATGCTTTTTCATTCAGATCGTCCGTTTACCGGTTTGGTCGTGTCTCCGCAAAGATGCTGTTATAATGAAAAGCGGATAAAACAAATAACGGAGGTCCTGTCTGTGTCTTTGCTTGAACAGCCGATCTGGCGCGTAATCGATCAGTCAACACTTGGTGCCGGATTCGATGGCAGGCAGTCATTCGCGACTGATGACGCCATCTGCCAATCGGCCGGCGCTGGCGAGTCTCCATGTACTGCAAGACTGTGGGTACACCACAAAACCGTCATGCTTGGTATTCAGGACACGAAACTTCCGCATCTCCGGGAAGGGCTCGATGTTCTGCGTCAGCACGATTTCCATTTTATCGTGCGCAATTCAGGCGGACTTGCCGTTGTCCTCGATGAAGGCGTCCTGAATCTCTCTTTGATTTTTTCCGAAAAAGATCACTTACTGACTATAGATGATGGATTTCAGGCAATGGTCGACTTTATTCAGACGATGCTCACACCACTTGGCATTATGTTCGAATATGGGGAAATCACCCGTTCTTATTGCCCGGGGCGTTATGATCTCAGCTGCGGCGGCCGTAAATTTGCCGGCATTTCTCAACGCCGTCTCCGGCAGGGGGTTGCCGTACAGATCTATTTATGCGTGTCCGGCAGCGGGTCAGGCCGCGCACGCATGATTCGCGAATTCTACAGACACGGGCTGCAAGGCGAGCACACAGCTTTTGTTTATCCCGACATCGATCCGAATGTCATGGCATCGCTTGAAGAAATCGGAAAAAAGAGCTATACAATGGCGGAGATGGGGCATGCAGTTCTTACCACCCTGCAGTCTTTCGGGCAGGTTCATATGGCATCATCGCTGTCTCCTGAGGAAACACGCTACTTCGGGCAATACTATGAGCGCATGATCCGACGAAATCAAAAATTACTCGAAACAGGCGCGCCTTGACGTCCGATTAGAAAACTTGGCTTCGCCAAGCCTTTGACACGAGCGAAGCCGCCGCCCGCGCTTATAACTATAATCCGCTGAATTTTATACTTTCTTATAGCACAAAAAATAATCATGCACGAAAACTTTAATAAAGCAATGAACAAGGAAAGGCGAGAAATCATGCGATGGTTAATTAAAGGAGGCGGCATTGCTGCTGCCCTGTTCTTGGCGTTCACACTGACCGCAACCCTGCCATCCTTTCACTCAGTGCGGATCTCCAGGGCTGGTACTCAAAAAACAGCTCATGCGATTCAGAAGAAACCAGTTGGGCATCAGGCCGTTCCGGTCAGCTGGGACAGGCCTTCGGGGGGCAGCTATCCCGTACTGAAAAAAAACGAGCAGATCTGGATTGATGTCTCCGTCAAAAATCAGAGAGTGTATATAAAAAAAGGGCAGGAGACTCTGTATACAATGATTGCATCCACCGGGCTGGATACGAATCCGGATACCACGACGCCGACAGGTACATATTATGTTCAGGCTGAACGCGGCAAGTGGTTTTATTCACCAAAATATAAAGAAGGTGCCGAATACTGGGTATCCTGGAAGAATCACGGCGAGTTTCTTTTCCACAGCGTACCAATGGATGAAAACAGGCACATTCTGGCTGCTGATGCGGCAAAACTTGGACAGAAGGATTCTCACGGCTGCATTCACCTGACCGTACCTGATGCCAAATGGATTTACGAGCATATACCCTATGATACAAAAGTAGTGATTCATAGCTGACCAAATGGTGCTGTGATTTTACCGTCGATTTCCCGGTTCATTTTGGTACGCGAATCTACTGAAAACAAGCACCAGCCAGATTAGAAAACCTGACTTCACCAAGACTTTGACACGGACGAAACCGCCGTCGCACTTATACTATTTTCCTTAAATTTTATATACTTTCTTATAGTACAAGTAAAAGAAGCATCCGTCTTATCCTGCGTGCAGGTAAGATGGATGCTTCCTTTCTGTTTCATTTGATCATCACGCCGGTACAAAAGATTTTCGCAGTTGTCGGACATGGTTCCCTTCGACAACCACCAGACATTCTTTCTCACGCGACAGCTGTTCAATGAGTGCATTGAGCCATTCTGAACGCTTTTTTATATGTTTCACTTGATTCTTTCCGTATATATAGACATTCTGACCCAATCGCTCGCAGTATTTATAGAAGCGGATCATTTCCTTGACGTGGAACGCCGTCGCATAAACTTTAAAAGAAAAAATGTTCTTCATAAGTGAATTCTCCTCCTGAAACAATGCACCATCTTTATTGAATACATTCATCTTACCTGTTCATTATGAACTTTTTCTTAACGCACGGGAGGAAATTGAAAGCATTTCATCAACTTTGGAAAAAGGACCATAAATCAGGATCCGTTACTCAGAAAAGGCATGCCGTTAAGCTTTAATGTCACGCCGCGTATAGAATGCCCAGCCGACAAGAACAAAGATCGCGTAATAAACGGCAAGTACGGTCAGCGAAAAACCGAGCGTCATCTCTTCACGCAGCGGTGTTCCGGTTGTGTATTGTGTCAAATCTGTATTGGCAAACAGGACATATTTCACCCAGTCAAATTTTTGCAGTAATTGAATGACAATGGATGAAGCCATCATTGTAAAGATGGACAGTCCGATCGCAAGCCCTCCGTTGCGGAATGCGGCGGCAATTAATCCGGCGAAGGTGACCATCATAAACAGCGACACACAATTCAGCAGATAGCCCTTCCATACTTCAAGCATCCAGCTGGACTGGTAAACCGCACCATCAGCATAGCCGAGATAAGCGTCGCCCGCACCGCTGAACCCGAACAAAATGCCGCCAATCAGCCACGAAGCCAGAAACAGTGCGATCAGACAGACAACCGTAAATAAAAGCGCTGAAATATATTTCGACAACAGTATTTCCGTACGATAGATCGGCCGAATCAGTAGCAGCTTGATGGTGCCGGTGTCAAACTCGCTGGCAATAGATGTGGATACAACGATAATCGTGAAAATGCTGATGACCATTACCATATTCGCTGCCGCATCCTGAACAAAATCCCATATAGATTCTCCCCGATGCGGTTTCAGATTATGATCGATGCGATACTCATTGATGGCAATACTTTTCTTATAGTAATCTACCGCCTGCTTATTTCCTTTTACAGAAGCCATCTGTTTTTCCAGGTTCTTATTCTCCTGGGTCAGCGTCTGTTTCCAGTTCGGATCGTTTTTCGGCTGATCAACGCTATATTTAATAATCAACCCTGCCGCCAGAATTAAGCCTAATAGAATAATGATCATGACCTTTGCCGAACTTCTGCGATAAATTTTCATATTTTCATTCTGAAGCAAGCCGAAAAAATTACTCAACGCTCTTCCCCCCTGTGACTTCCAGGAATCTGTCTTCCAGTGATTTGGTAACCGCGGCCACGCCATAAATCCTGATTTTTGACATGACCAGTGTATCGACAACGACCGGAATCTTCTCATGCTCAATCGGCAATTCAATTGTCGTCTCATCAATTAATTTCGAATCAATGGACAGTTTCTCTCCGACGGCCTGTGCGGCGAGCCGCCCGTCGTCTACCTGAATGCGCACTTTCGCTGCGCCTTTTTCGATGAACGCGTCAACGGCTTCCACACCGATCAGCCGGCCTTTCTGCAAGATGCCGATTCGATCACACATCAGCTGCATTTCCGAGAGCAGGTGGCTGGAGACAATGATGGCTACATTTTCTTTTCGTGACAGTTCATGCAAATAGTTACGCAGATCATGAATGCCCTGCGGATCAAGGCCGTTCGTCGGTTCATCCAGAATCAGTACCGACGGGTGATGAAGCAGCGCTTGCGCGACACCGAGCCGCTGGCGCATGCCGAGCGAGTAACGCTTTACCTTCTCATGAATCCGATCCTGCAGTTCGACCAGCTCTACAACCTCCATGATGCGTGCTTTGGTGATACCCGGAATCATCCGCGCATAATGGACCAGATTCTGATACCCGGTCAGAAATTTATACATTTCCGGATTTTCGACGATCGCGCCGACCTGGGAAATGGCTTTTTTAAATTCACCTTTGATGCTGTGTCCCTGTATGTAGATATTACCTTTAGACATGCGCATCAAACCAACAATCATACGTATGGTTGTCGTTTTCCCGGCACCGTTCGGCCCGAGAAAACCGAACACCTCACCGCCGTAAATATCGAAGCTTAAATCATCAATAATCGTTTTGCGGCCGATCCGCTTGGTCACATGCTCCAACCTTACTGCCGGTTTCTCTGCCGCGGCATTATTGCTCATACTTCTCCACCATCCAATCAACTAAACTGAGATTTTCGCTAACGCGAATTTCTTCGACACTTTTCTGATCAAGAATAACCCCATTTCTGATCAGGACGACCGTATCCAGCAGCGGTTCGATTTCCTGCAGTTCGTGTGTCGTAATGAGTACCGTCTGCTTTTCCAGGTCAATAAATGAAATGAGTCCTTTAATAATTGAACTGCGCACCATCGGATCAAGCCCGGACAGCGGTTCATCCATAAGAATATAGGGCACTTCACGTGCGAGTGTTACGACAATCTTCAGACGGCCGCGATTCCCTTTTGACAGATGCCTCACCTTCTGGGTGCGGTCAAGCTTCATAAAATCAAGCATTTCCTCTGCTTTTTCACGATTAAAATCGGCAAAGGTCTGTTCATAGAAATCGACCGTCTGTTTCACTGTAAAAAATGAGTAGTACGCGTCCAGTTCGGACAGATACGCCACCTTGCGGCAGATTCTGCGACAGGCCACCTCACCGTCGACCAGTACCGTCCCGCTGGTCGGGCGGAGCAAGCCGGCAATCAGTTTCAGTGTGGTTGACTTCCCGCTTCCGTTCGATCCAATCAGGCCAACGATATGGCCGGGTTCAAACTGCAGACTGACCGTCTGAAGCGCCTTTTTTGTCAGATAGCGTTTGGTAACTTCTTCAAGCTGAATCATACATTGTCCTCCTTTTTCTCCAGGTAGTCACGCAAGCCGTCAAGCATTTCAGCTTCCGAAAAGCCCATTTCGCACATTTCAGTCACAAAAAAACGGATATGATTGATTTTCTGCTGCTCACGCATGTGCTGAAGAATATCCGGCTCCTGAGTGACAAAGGTTCCCTGTCCCCGTTTCTTTTCCACAATCCCCGATTCTTCCAGTTCCCGATAAGCACGCTGCACGGTATTGGGATTCACCTCTGATTCAATGGCCAGATCGCGGACAGAAGGCAGACGTTCGCCAATTTTAAGTTCGCCTCGAATAATTTTATTTTTAATGCGTTCGCATAGCTGCTGATAGATTGGTACGGACGGATTGAAGGGTTGTGCCATGCTCGCCAGCCTCCTTGATGTCGATCTCCATAATCCCACTCACTTTAAGATGCCTCCAGCTCATGATCGGACAGCCACGCGGTAATCAGGAAGAAAATAGCGGTAATGATCAGATCAAGCACGATGCTTCCGGTGTACAACGACCATGATTCATCAAAAGAATGGAACGAAATCGTTGAACCGGACGGAATAAGTAAATCATACAGAAAGCGGCTCGGAATCCACCCCCAATGAGTCAGAAAATCGAAAATCCCGGATTGCGTCAGTTTGTTGTCCACGTAGCCGTAAACGGCAATTCCGACGATCAGCACAAGCCACGACCATCTGCCGATCCGCGAACGCATCGTCCGATGAACTGTCCAGAGAAACAGGAAGCCGACACCGCCGCCAATGCCCAGCCAAAGCAAGACAACTGCAGTCACAACAGACACGCCAAGCAGCGAAACCTCTTCCGACAAATGGTGAATTTGCGACAGACTGATCCATGTGTAACTGCCGATCACGAGCGCCGAAAGCACCAGATAAGCCAATGCTCCTGATAATTTTGCCAGAAGCATGGCCCATGCCGGCAGTGGATTCTGCATCCACAGATGAAAGGTTTTCCGCTCCTGAATGACATTAAAAAGAAGATACACCGGAATATAGAGAAGCAGACAAACTGTAAGAACAACTCCGATCAGTACCGGCGCAGCTTCTGCCTCCTGATCAAAGCGCATCTTCAGAAAGATGCCGAAGCCCATGATCAGAATCTGCAGTATGAGAAAAATCAGAAAAGGCATCCAGCCGAGACGCAGTTCTTTTTTAAATAAAGCAAACCATGCTGCCATTTTTTATCCCCCGTTTTATATATATCAATGTATTAGTTACATAGTACACTAGTTATGTATTTTTTACAACATAAAAAGTTTTAAATTGATGTAAACGAATAGTGTTAGCAGCCTTGAATCCGGCAAATGGTGATCGACAGCCGCAAAAGAGCAACATGCCTGAACAATTGCAGAAGCATGAGACAGGAGCGCACAGAGGATGATCCGCAGTGCCGGAATGATCGATCCACTGCGTCAGGCGCACTTCGATATCCGCGCAAAAACACGCTCCTAAAAATTAAGAGAGTATCTCAAAAGTCAATTGAGACACCCTTTAAAAAAGTCTGTTTTAAATTAAGAAAATATAAACCTCAAAAGATTAGTGGAAGTTAATATAAGTGAGTCTTCGTCTTCGCCAGAAGCTTGAGGAAGCCAAGTTTTCTCATTCGCCAACCGTTTTCAAAAAACGGTTGATGCCGATCCGAAACCCGAATCGAGACAGGATAAACAGCACAACCAGAGCAATCCTGAAATCGGTACTGCCAATGATGAAGCACAGAGAAAGCAACACTGTTACCGCACACTGAACGGTGACATAAAGTCTCAGTTTCTTTAAAATTTCCGGCGGCATAGCACTCGTCTCCAGTTCGCCGAGCGCAGCATCCGTGATAAATTTAACCGTTTCCGATGTGAATTTCCCTTGATAAAAATCGATCAGTCCAAGAATTTGAAAAAGAATAACCATGCTGAAAACCGCGTAAATAAAATAGCTCATTAATCCGCCTCATTTATTTTCATCTCGCATCTATTATATATGAATTGCAGCGCGCAGCATACAGAATTTTTATGTGGAAAGAGCATTCATACCTGAATTAGACATGATCGTTGCCAATTGACGGTCCTGTAGCCGTTCACATGTTCGTTATGTTATAATGATTGCCATCAAAGATAAATGGTGGAGTTGAATTTAACGTGCTGCTTGACTTTAAACAGAAATTGGCGATTATCCAATCGTTCCCTGAACTCGAACAAAAAAGTGTTTCTCTCGGGCGCATCAATTTTCAATACCCCGGAAGTGCCGCGGAACGAAAGAATATCGTATATCATCTCCATCCGAACGGTAACGGATATGTTTATGCGAAAGGTATTGACGGGTACCGTGCTGATCCTAAAGGCATGGTTAATATTCGTGATTTTTCCGAGGAAGATCTGCGCACACTACTGAAAAAAGCCATTCATGCACTCTCGCCTCAGGGCATTTACGAAAAAGAAACTGAAGGCGGAAACGATCACGAATTATGGGTAACCCCAAGCGGCAGACAGCAGCTGGAAGTCATCTATGAAAATGAATTGTGGAACGTCTATGCCGGCGATCTGCTGGACGGTACTTTTCGTACCTATAAAGAGGCCGTTGAATACTTGAATGAAGAAGGCTTTATCAGAAAGTAGTTTGTTTGTGCCTGCTTATGACAGAATATTTATCGCTTAGTACCGCCTGGCCCAGGGGCCAGGTATTTTCCGTCCTATTCCAATCCCACGTTTAACTGTTTTGCTTTACGTGCCCCTCAACAGGGGCATTTTTGTTTGCCCATAAAGTCAATGATATAAATCACAATACTGTTGTTTTTTTAGGAATTTATATTGACACCGCCCTGCTATCCTACTAAAATTAAACTGTTTAGATGATAATGATTATCATTTCCATTTGCGGGAGGTGTTTACATATGCGACGTGCTCGATTCATCCGAACAGCGGTGATTGCCTTTCTCTTCCTTTTTATGATGCATGCACTGCCCGCGGATGCCAAGCAAAATGTTGACGTCTCACCGGCGCTCGGACATTTGGATCATGCAATTGCCGCACTTGAAAAAGGGCGGTCCGCCGATGCGGACTTTGCGTCTTTTAAAGTGTGGTGGCAGCGGAATAAACAGGCGGTCTCAAACAGTTCGCTGGATGTGTCGATTCAGCTCAGTCAGGATATCAGCAGTGCATCGCTGAGTATGCTGAACGATGATCCTGAAGAAGCCCTGCAAAACATGCGCGCGCTGCGACAGACGCTGCAGGATTATCAAAGCGGTTTATACGGGGGCAGACAAAAAAACCACTCTTTGTCTTCCTACATTACCGAGCTCGATAACGCCAAACAGTCGATGGACCGGAAAGACTGGGCAACTGCCACATCACAAGTCAGACAGCTGCAGCAGGACTGGCTTTCCGTCGAAGGGGATGTGGTCAGCCAGTCGCAAACCATTTACACTGAATCAGAAAAAAATTTAGTTATGATGGACGCTTATCTTGCCGATCCAGATACACGTGCAAAAGCAAAGCCGCTCGTGGCAGAAATGATCACCAGTCTGAAGCCGCTTGCCTTCGCCAATTACGGCATGTGGGATGCCGCGCTGATTCCGATCCGCGAAGGTCTTGAGGCATTGCTTGTTATTGGCGCTTTGCTTACTTTCGCGCGCAAAGCGAATTCCAGGGCCGCCAAGCTGTGGATCTGGAGCGGAACGTGCCTCGCGCTGTTTGTCTGTCTGGCTGTTGGCGCATGTGTTACTTTTCTGCTTTCCGTCGCCGCTTTCGGCAGCAACAATTCACTGATTAATGGGTGCTCCGGTGTCATCGCGAGTCTGATGCTGCTGTACGTCGGCTACTGGCTTCACCGTCATGCTGACATCAAACGCTGGAACACGTTTATTCAGCAAAAAACAAGTCAGGCAATCAGTCGCCGCAGGATGATCTCTTTCGCCGCACTCGCCTTTATTGCGGTGCTGCGTGAAGGAATGGAGACCGTTATTTTTCTCATTGGCATGGCCGGGCAAATGCCGGCCGCCCATCTCATCTCCGGCATCGCCATCGGTTTTGGCATCCTGACTGTCATCGGCTTTCTGATGCTGAAGCTGGGGGTTCTCTTGCCGCTGCGTCCTTTTTTTATGATATCAAGTTTTGTCGTCTTTTATCTATGTTTCAAGTTTATGGGTTCCGGCATTCACAGTCTGCAAATGGCCGGCGTGCTGCCGTCTACAGTCAGTGATCTGCTGCCGTCAGTGACCAGCCTGAGCATTTTCCCGTCATGGTACAGTATCATTCCGCAGGCTGTTTGTCTGCTTATCTTTATCGTTGTCGTTCTTAAAGAACACAGGCAATCATTAAAAAAACATGCCAGGGAGGCCTAAATTCCAATGAAACACAGAAAGTCGGTCATTCTTCTACTTCTCATTTCTCTACTGCTTATTCCCGCAATCACTGCGTGCAGCAATGCACAGAAAAACGGCAGTGAAAAAAAAGCACAGACAACCAGTGATCCTGTCAAGCAAGGCACACAAAAAATGAAGCAGATTAATCATAAGCTTCAGGCAGCGTTAAAAAAGAATGATTCTGAGGCAATTAAAAAATACGGGAAGCAGATCAATACACAATGGCTCTCCTATGAAAATGGTGTGCGTGACCGTTTCCCGCTCCAATATGCCAAAATCGAGCGCTACCAGCAGCCTATTTATGCACAGTCCAATCTGTCTGCACCGGATATCGCTCAAATGAAAGAAAACAGCAGCGCGCTCGAGGATCAGCTGGATGATTTGCTTGCTGCAAAAGAAACAAAGGCAAAGCCTTCGAAGCTGATGAAGCAGGCCGTCAACGATTATCTTAAATACGCCAACGAGCAGATTGACCTGCTTGTCAAAACAACCAAGCCATTTGTGGCTGCGGTCAAAGCAGGCGATGTGGATAAAGCAAAACAGCTTTATACGAAACCGCGTATTTACTACGAACGTGCCGAACCGATCGCTGAGAGCTTCGGCGACCTGGATCCTTCCATCGACGCGCGTATCAACGACGTTGACGATGAGTCCAAATGGACCGGATTCCATGAAATTGAGCGCGCACTTTGGGAAAAGAACAGCCTGAAAGGCCAGGAGAAATACGCGGACAAACTGCTTGAGGATGTATTGAGTCTTCAGCAAAAAGCAAAATCGTTCGAACTGACACCGAAAGCGATGGTTGCCGGATCTATGGAACTTCTGGAAGAAGCGGCGACGAGCAAGATTACCGGTGAGGAAGAGCGCTATTCACATACGGATCTTGTTGATCTTCAGGCGAACGTTGACGGGTCACAGGCGGTTTACCAGGCGGCCATACCGGCACTGAACCAGGGCCATAAAGATCTGGCCAATCAAATCGATAAACAATTCCAGAGTTTTGACAAGCTGATGCTGAAGTACAAGAAATCGGATACGGAATATGAAGATTATACAAAGCTGAACAAGGACCAGATTCGTGAAATCAGCAATGAACTGAGCAAGCTCTCGAAGCTGATGGCACAGACGGCAAAAATTTTCTAAGCAGAAAGAGAGGGAGCCCAATTGGATCATGATCTCGACACTCCAGAGCAGAAAAAGGGTTACTCCAGGCGGGAAATGTTAAAAATGACCGCGCTTGCCGGGGGAGGTATTGCGCTTGGCGCAAGCGGGCTGGGCACAGCGCTTGAACTGTTCGGTCACAAAACCTCCGAACAATCAGCAAAGACAACAGCAACGATACCTTTCTTTGGAAAACATCAGGCAGGCGTCACAACCGCGCATCAAAGCTACGGTTATCTTGCTGCATTCGATATTGATCCCTCAGTCCACGATGTCGCGAAAATCATGGCTCTGTTTATTTCCTGGACGCGTCTTGCATCGACCCTGACTCAGGGAAAACGCGAAGCCAACAGCAGCAATACACAGTTGCCGCCAAACGACACCAATGAAGCGCGTGACCTTGGCGCAGCCAGCCTGACAATCACATTTGGTCTCGGCCATTCCTTCTTTATAAAGAACGGCAAAGATCGATTCGGGCTGTCGGATAAAATGCCCAGACAGCTGACGCCAATGCCGAAAATTGCCCATGAATCACTTGATCCGGCGATTTCCAATGGTGACCTTTGCGTTCAGGTATGTGCCGATATACAGCAAGTGGCTTTTCATGCCCTTCGGAACCTGATCAAAGAGGCACTCGGCACCGCTAATATCCGTTGGATGGAATCCGGCTTTCTGAATGCTCCGAAAGGCAAGACCGCACGTAATCTGTTCGGGTTCAAGGATGGCACAGCCAATGTGACCCGTGCAGCAGATCAGGACAAGATCATCTGGACAGGTGCGGACGAGCCAAAATGGATGCGCGATGGTACCTACCTCGGCTATCGCAAGATTAAAATGAACATCGAAACCTGGGATCGTGACTCATACAGCGATCAGGAACAAGTCTTCGGCAGAAAGAAAGATTCCGGCGCGGCATTTGGACAAAGTCATGAACATGAACCGGTGATCATGAGCAAACAGCCGGCAAATTCACACGTTCGTCTCGCCCACGGAACGGGAAAACAAATCTATCGGCGCGCGTATTCATATACCAACGGCATTCAGACAACGACCGGAAATCTGGATGCCGGGCTACTGTTCATTTCGTTTCAAAATAAGCCGCAAGACAGCTTTATCCCTTTGCTGCGCGTCCTCGGACGGAGCGATGCGCTTAATGAATATACGGATCACATTGCGACTGGGCTTTTTGCTGTCCCGTCCGGAATCAGAAAAAATGAATATTTTGCCCAGCATTTATTTGAATGATTTTTTCACAAAAGCCCTCGCGCAGATTTTTTGCGTGAGGGCTTTTAGCGATTGTAAACAATCGTGACGAATGGCAGGATCACCCTGCCGACAAAGGCATGAAAACGGAATATCGCAAACTGACCGATAAGTGAAAGTAAATGAATCAAAGATATGTTGCACTCAAAGACAAGGTTAAAGGCACCGAGTAAATCGATAAGGTGTTTATCATATTTCGCAGCAGGAACAGAGGAAACAGTAAATGGACAAGGCACAAAATACGAGGATGTAACTATTCAAATTTGAAAATACAGCATGGTTATAATGCTTTTTGTTGACCTATCAGGTAAATGAATATATACTATTATTGACCTATTAGATAAAACATTACTTAGTATAGAGGAGCTGCCATGCCAGCAAAATTATTCGATTTAGACCCTCAAAGAAGAGACGCTGTTCTAAATGCCGCATTAAAAGAATTTTCATTACAAGGGTATGACAATGCTTCAACCAATGTAATCGCAAAAGAAGCCGGAATTTCTAAATCCCTCATGTTTCATTATGTAAGTAGCAAACAGGAACTTTTCCTTATTGCGTATGATTACTTCGCAGGCCTTATGAAAAAGGAATACTTTGAATTGATGAATTATGATGAAAAAGATATTTTTAACAAATTACGACAATCATATCTTTTGCAAATAAAGCTGTTTGAAAAATATCCTTGGATTTCAGAGCTTAGTAAACTCACACGAGTTACTAATTCCGCCGAAATCAATAAGGAACTTGAAAACAGAGCGCACAATGAACATTCAAACTGTTACCCTAAACTATTTGATAAAGTAGATAAAACTAAATTTAGAAAAGGATTAGCCATTGAAAAGTGCAAGCAGATTATATTTTGGTCTAATATTGGATTTACCAATCAACTATTAGAGGACATTCGTAATAGTGATATAAACACCTTGAATAGCGAAGTTCTTATAAAAAAAATAGATGAGTATTTTGATGAACTTAGAAAATTGTTCTACACATCACACCATGAATAAGCGCATGAAACATGTTCATTCTAAACGGAATGTACGCATACTTGTATTTGCACTTGCAGCACTCATTATTTTTAATGCAGGTAAAGAATGGATTGACAGGAGGAACGCAATGAGTGAAATGCGTGAACCAATAATTGTAGCATTTCCTTTGAGGGGGGAATGGCTTTCCCCTAATACACCGGGAACAAAAATTCCGAGTCACGGCACGAACAAATTAGGGACAAGATATGCTTATGATTTTATACAAGTAGATTGGGAAAGAACTGGCTTACCTGCTTATCGAGCAAGTTTGTTGCACTATCTTCTTTTTGGGATTCCGGTAAACGAATATTATTGTTGGGGGAAAGAAATATATGCACCTTGCGATGGAATCATTGTAAAGGCAGAGGACGGTTATAAAGAACGAACACGGACGAAATTGCTATCAGATATATCTAATGCTTATAAAAATGCTCATTATTTTAACCCTAAGAAAGATGACGCACGATCTGTCGCAGGCAACTACGTTATTATAAAAAATCGCAACAATGTATGTGCTGCTTTATGTCATCTTCAAACAGGATCTATTCAAGTTTCAGTTGGTCAGAGCGTGAAAAAAGGCGAAGCTATTGGTAAAATAGGAAATTCGGGAAATTCTTTTGGTCCACATTTACATTTTCAGCTTATGGACAGTAGTGATATATCAACGGCAAAAGGGCTGCCTTGTGCTTTTGAAGAATATGAACGATTCAAAAGCGGCACATGGGTAAAAGTAAGGAATGGTATGCCAACAAATAGAGATAGAATACGATTTCAATAATTTTCCCCGAAAAATTATTGATGTGAATAGAGATAGTGAAGTGCAGGCTGAGCAATGAATAGTGTATCCAATATGCGAAAAAAAGAAATTGAGGATATGATAACAGCAAAGCTTATGAATGCCGCTATGTGGTTCAACCTCGATTATGAGAAATCGTTCATTTAAAGGGAAAATAATTATCGGAAACGATATAGATAACCATAAAGGTAAAGGCATAACAAATAAGAGAGCATAAGCAGCAAAGCGCTTATGCTTTCAACATAATTATGGTATATGGAACAGAAAGTAAACATATCATTTAACCCCTTGACAATCTTTGTTCAGGTACGAAGGGCTTTTTGTCCTTATTTCATCTATAGATTTACACCTCATTCGTTTATAATAGTCATAAAAGTCAGTCAAGGAGGATTCCGTCATGCGCTATTATCTTGATCTTTTTGAAAATGATCAACCCTCCCTTCACTGCTGAGTAAAGGGATACGGCACTATTTTTTCCAATCCCTTTCTTTGGCAAAGGATCTACCATTTAATCCTGATAAAAGAAGGGGTATACCAATGAAAGCATCCGTTCTCGGCGCCTCCTGTCTGGCGCTTGCCGCCGCGATTTGGGGCGGCATGTATGTCGTAAGCAAGTATGTTCTGCAGTTCATTGCACCGCTTGCACTTGTATGGCTGCGCTACCTGCTTGGATCAATGCTGCTGTTTGCCTTATTGTGTTTGCAGCAGCGGAAAGCACAGCAACGCTTGAAGCTGAGCAAAAAGCAATGGTTGATGTTGCTTTGGATCGGTTTTATCGGCTATTTTGTCTCTATTGCCAGCCAGTTTATCGGAACCAAACTCTCCGATGCCCATACGGGAGCCATGATTACTGCAGCAACGCCGGTTTTCGTCGTCGTATGCGCACGTTTCGTTCTTCGCGAGCGGTTCACTGTGCGGAAAGTACTCTCACTATTGATTGCAACCTCGGGCGTTGCGCTGACCATTGGGCTTCCCGATCATTTTGGCAACTACTTCTGGGGTTGCATAATGCTCGTTCTGGCAGCAGTGACATGGGCACTCCTGTCTGTCTCCGTGAAACAGGCGGCGGAATTTATCTCTCCGCTTGCCATGACCGCCTATACCATTTTCTTTGCACTTATTTTTACAAGTCCGTTTATGATCTACGATTGGGCGGCAGGCGCAATCCATATCCCAGACTGGCGCGTGATCGCCGGTATTCTCTATTTGGGAGCCATCGCAACCGCTGGCGCATTTTTCCTCTGGAATAAAGGGCTGGCGATGATCGACGCAGGTTCGGGTTCACTTTTTCTCTTCCTTCAGCCAATCGTCGGCACGCTGCTTGGCTGGCTGATTCTTGGTGAAGAACTCTCGATTCATTTCGCAATCGGCAGTCTGCTCATTCTCGCCGGCGTTGCAGTGGTTACCTTCGAGCCGCAAACGAAAGATACCCGGCAAAATCGTATCGAATACATCCAGAATAGCATCATGAGAAAGAAATGATGCGGTACGGAAATTGCAGAAAAGAAAGGGGAAGCAAATGAAAAAACAATTTAGCCGTCTTTAGACCTGTTGTGCATGTCCGCCTCCTTACTTCTAATTCTCAAGTTAAAAAACGAACAGGAGGCAATAAAATTGCGCGATGAACAGGAAATGATGCATCTGATTATGGACAAGGCCACGAGAGATGAACGGATCCGTGCCGTCATTATGAACGGTTCGCGAACGAATCCCGACGCGCCGCACGACTGTTTTCAGGATTATGATATTGTCTATGTCACTGACGAACTCTCATCGTTTACATCCGACCACCGCTGGGTGGACATTTTTGGGGAACAGATCATCATGCAGATGCCGGATCTGACGGATATCGGCAATGAACAGCAATCCGATCCTGACCGGCAATTTGCTTATCTCATGCTGTTTGCCGATGGCAACCGAATTGATCTTACTTTGATGACTGCGGACGTTGCCAAAGAATGGGTCGCCAGTGACAGCCTGAGCGTGATACTCCTTGATAAGGACAGGCAGTTCTCATCCGCGCCGCCTGCCGATGATCGTGATTATCACATCAAACCACCGTCCGAGAAGCAGTTTGCCGACTGCTGCAATGAATTCTGGTGGGTATCTCCCTATGTTGCCAAAGGATTATGGCGCGGAGAGATCACCTATGCCAAAGCGACACTTGAGGAACCGGTGCGCGATATACTGCTGAAGATGCTCACCTGGTACGCCGGCACGCGTACTGGTTTTACAGTCAGCGCCGGCAAATGCGGCAAGTATCTGCCTCGCTATGTAGAACAATCGATATGGCAAAGTTATCTGCGAACCTATCCGGATGCCGCACCTGAGCATATCTGGCAGTCCCTTTTTGAGATGGGCACCCTGTTTCGAATGCTAGCCAAAAATGTTGCCGCCCGTTTCGATTATCTCTATGCAAGCGGTGACGACCGGCACGTTACCGGCTATCTGAAGCATGTGCACGAATTGCCGGCAAACGCTAAAGAAATTTACTTATAAAGAAGCGCATACTAACCTATCTGTTGTATACGCTAAAAACAAGAGGGTGTCTCAAAAGTCTATTGACAATGGGACACCCTTTAAAATGACGTATGTTTTGAGATGAAACGCGCAGGTAGCGGACCCCTGTGGAGCATTCTCGTTGATCGCAAGCCAGAGGAGACCCCGCAGGCGGTTGCAGGATCCTCAGGTCCTCAGCACACTGCAGATATGATGCGAATTATGCATTTTGCGGCTTTGCCGCGCTTAGTGCCTGTTTGGCAGTAATCAAGGCAAGCTTGTAAACGTCATCCGCCGAGCAGCCGCGTGACAAATCGTTAACCGGTTTGGCAAGTCCTTGAAGGATCGGTCCGACGGCCACGTAGCCGCCAAGCCGCTGCACCATTTTATAGCCAATGTTTCCGGCATCGATATTCGGGAAGACGAATACATTGGCTTTACCGGCGATTGGCGAGTCCGGTGCTTTCTTTGCTGCAACTTCCGGCACATAGGCGGCATCAAACTGCAGTTCGCCATCCGCAGGCAGATCGGGGGCTTTTTCCTTCAGCAGTCTGACTGCCTCGGTCACTTTATCGATGGACGGATCTTTTGCTGATCCTTTTGTTGAAAAGCTGAGCATCGCGATTTTCGGATCAATCCCAAACAGCTTTGCGGTCTCTGCTGACTCGATGGCTATTTCAGCCAGTGTTTCACTGTCCGGTGAAATGTTGATGCCGCAATCGGCAAAGATAAATTCCTGATTTCCTTTGGTGAGGATAAAAGAACCGGAAATACGTTTTTTCCCTGCCTGCGCCTTGATAATCTGCAATGCCGGGCGGACTGTTTCGGCAGTCGAATGAATGGCACCGCTGACAAGGCCATCTGCCTCACCCAGATAGACGAGCATTGTTCCATAATAACATGGATCTTTTAACCACTCAGCCGCCTGTGTGGCATCGGTTTTTCCTTTTCTTCGCTCCACCAGAGCATCAATTTTCAGCTGCAGCTCCGCATCGGTTTCCGGACACTTAAATACAACTTTATCTTCTTCCGCAAGCCGTTTTAATCCATCTGGTGCATCTTCAGCTCTGCCAATAAGCACCGGTACAATGAGCTCATCTTCTGTGAGTGCCTGAACCGCTTCAATGATCCGTTCGTCGCCGCTTTCCGGAAAAATAATTGACGGTCTGCCCTTTTTAATTTCCGGTTTCAGTCGTTCAAATAAATCTGCCATTACTGATCTGCCTCCTCATCAATACTTCTTTCACTGAATATCAGAATACGACTTTGTCAAGCCGCCGTCATACTTATACAATATTCCTTAAATCTCACGCTTTATTATAGTATAAACGAAAAAGAGGTCGCTTACATTGAGAAAGTTATTTTCATCATCTGACCGCGCATGGGAACTATGCTATATTAAATAAAGGATAAAACCTTAGCGTAAAATGACTATATTCCGAATACATATCGCTAATCTTTTTCTATTTTATACACATTTATTTAACGAACTAAAAGAGGTGTTCATAATGTCTGAAGCAGCTGAAACACTGGATGGATGGTACTGCCTGCATGACTTCCGAACCATTGACTGGCCGGAATGGAAAACCAGGTCGGAGTGGGAGCGTCAGCAGGCACTCATGGAATTCAACCAATTTCTGGCTCGTTCAGAAATGAATGAAGAGGCACATGACGGCAGCTTCGCTTTGTATTCGGTTCTCGGACAAAAAGCCGATTTTGTAATGGTCTCGCTACGGCCGACCATGGATGAATTGAGCGATCTGGAAACAGAATTTAATAAATCCAAGCTTGCTGAGGTGACCAGTCCCGCTTATTCCTTTGTCTCTGTTGTTGAATTGAGTAATTATCTGGGCAAGAGCGGTGAGGACCCTTATGCAAATCCACGTGTGCAACAACGTTTAAAGCCGACACTTCCGAAAACCGATTATTTCTGTTTCTATCCGATGGATAAGCGGCGGGAGCACGGTGATAACTGGTACATGCTCCCTATGGAAGAACGGCGTGAAATGATGAAAAGCCATGGCCGGATCGGTCGCAAATACGCCGGGAAAATTCATCAAATCATTACCGGATCGGTCGGTTTTGACGATTGGGAATGGGGCGTTACCCTCTTCTCTGACGACCCGCTGCAATTTAAGAAGATCGTCTATGAAATGCGCTTTGATGAAGCGAGTGCACGTTTCGGCGAATTCGGCCCGTTTTTCGTTGGCACACGGCTGACTCAGGAGCTTTTCAATCAGAGATTTTCCATTTAATAAGAAAACCTGGCTTTGCCGTAAATCTTGTACTTGACACTTGACGGGCACTCCAGCTGCTCGCTGGCACCTGATCAACAGGAATGCTCCGCAGCACCAGCGCGCTTTCGTGTCTGGTTTACACTTTGATGCTTAGCTAAAATCCTATACTTTCTTATTTCAATCAGACTGTGCTTCTGTTCAGAGCGGAATCCTAATGGATCCCGCTCTTTTATTTCAATCCCCGTTAGCGAATTGCTTTTTTTCATCATGGGCCGGCTCATTCGTGAACCATGCAGATTTTTCACGTCTGCCAGATGAAGCGTTCCAGATTTTCTCCATAGGCATCTTTCCCGCATCTGTTGTCATGATCTGCTTTGCCCGGCATACCTATAAGTGTATGACAAACCCCGTGCCGATCCCAATCGAAATCGGTGCATTGGTTTTGCAAAAAGGAGGAATTACGGCAATGGCTGTAGTCCAGCATAATTCAAGCGATGTTTCACTGCTGGCACGACTGATGCGCGCGGAAGCTGAAGGCGACGGCCAACTTGGTATGCTGATGGTTGGCAATGTTGGCGTCAACCGCGTGCTTGGCAATTGTCTTGATTTTGAAGGACTGCGAACTATTCAGCAGATGGTTTTTCAAAGTCCCGGCGGATTTGAGGCAACGCAAAAGGGGTATTTTTACCAGGCGGCACGCAGTCAGGATAAGCGTCTCGCCCAGCGTGCACTTAACGGCGAGCGGTTCCATCCGGCGTCAAACGCGCTTTGGTTTTTCCAGCCTGCAGGAACATGCCCCGCACAATGGTATAGCCAGTGGAACACCGGGCGATTCAAAGCACACTGCTTCTTTTCTCCAACTGAATCCGACTGTCCGAATGTCTATTGATTCTTATTTTACCGTTAAGGAGTGATTTCATTTATGGGTGTTCAATTTCCACCAGACAGCTGGCCGTATGGCGCGTCGTCCAGCCCCGATCCCGCCGCGCAAAACTGGGATGCTTCGAGACAGCAGGCCACACCGCAATCAGGCAGTGCATCCTTTCCTTTTCAGGCACAGGCTGTACCTCCTGCGGGAACTCAGTCCGCTCAACCGCTGCCTTACCCGTATCCGGCATACACCGTTCCGGTGCCGCAAACCGGACAACCGGGCACACAGCCGGCACAAATCTTGCCTCTTCCTTTGGTTGAACAGTCTTACATTGAAAACATACTGAGACTGAACCTTGGGAAAACGGCTACCGTGTACTGCACTTTCGAGGGCAACAGCCAGTGGAATGCCAAGAAATTTACCGGCACGGTCGAAGCCGCCGGACGCGACCATGTCATCATTGAAGACGAAGCAACCCGTGTACGCTATCTCATCCCGATGGTATTTGTCAATTACTTCGAGTTCACCGGTCCGCTCAGCTATGAATATCCTTACACAGCGCCTCAGCCAGGAGGTAGATGAGCCAAAGTTCAGCCATTCCCGATCATTAGATGAACTGAGGGAAACCAGCTCAACCCGATTCATCACATCGGCCAAGAGCAAACCGGGCTATTTTTTCACAAGGACTGTAACGAGAAATGGAGCTCCCCGATCCACCGGTGGATGCTCCATTTATTTCTACGCACGAAAAGCCGCAATCACAATAAGCAGCCAGCTGACGAGAAAAGCGAGTCCGCCGATCGGCGTAATGGCGCCAAGCACGCGCACACCACTCAGTGTCAGTGCGTATAAACTGCCTGAGAAAAGGATTACGCCGAGAGTCATCAGCCAGCCGGACCAGCTGAGCAAAGTGCTTTGCCCGCTGAATACGGTCAGTGCGAGGATGCCAATCGCGATCAGTCCCAGCGCATGATACATTTGATACTGGACACCCGTCTGAAATACAGCCAGATCCTGTTCAGTAAGTCGCGCCTTCAATACATGCGCCCCGAATGCGCCAAATGCGACTGACAGGAATGCTAAAACAGCACCAATGACAATAAAAACTTTCATGTATCTATCCATCTCCTCATACAAATGAATTTACTCTATGATCAAACGCGTGTTTGCCTGTTATCGGCCTGATCTGCCAATGAATCGGTCTCTCTGGAGAAAATATCGGTCTCTTTTCATTTTTCATCCGTCAGAACGGCTGGTTTCATAAGTATTTTTTGTAAATTGCCTGTGTCCCGCTGTTTTCTTCACCGTTTGCGGCAAGTTCATCATAGATTTTCTTAGATAAAGCGAGTCCTGGGGTAGCAAGGCCCAGTGATTCAGAGGATTCGAGCGCGATCCTCTCATCCTTAATCAAGTGTTTGATGTAAAATCCTGGAGCGAAGTCACCTTTCAGCATCCTCCGTCCAAGATTGCTGAGTGACCAGCTGCCGGCTGCACCGGTTTCGATGCTCTCCATGACCTTATCTGCGTCCAGTCCCGCGCGCCTGGCATAGGCCAGTGCTTCAGCCACGCCGATCATATTCGACGCAATCGCAATTTGATTCGCCATCTTCGTATGCTGACCGGAACCAGCTTTTCCCTGGTAAACAATCTTCCTCCCCATGGCCTGAAATACAGGCATCAAGCGTTCGGCTATCTGTGGATCACCGCCGATCATAATTGACAATGTCCCTTCACGCGCTCCGACATCACCACCGGAAACCGGGGCATCAAGTGCGTACAATTCTTTAGCTGCTGCCGCTTTATCGATTTTTTCCGCCAGCTGCGGCGAAGAAGTCGTCATATCAATCAGACAGGCACCTGGCTTCGCATGATCGATAATTCCGTTATCAAAATAAACGGAAGCCACATCCTCAGGATAACCGACCATCGTAATGACAGCATCGGCACCTGCTGCGGTTTCCGCGGGACTTGCTTTCCAGACGGCACCTTCTGCAATAAGATCGTCTGCCTTGCTTTTCGTCCGGTTAAACACTTGAAGGGTAAAACCAGCTTTCATCAGATTACGGATCATCCCCCTGCCCATCACTCCGGTTCCAACGAATCCTATCGTCTTCACTGCCATCGCTACCACTCGCCTTCCTGTCCAGGTTATCGTTCCAGAATTAACGATAGCATGAACGGCGTGCATTTTCACGCCATATGCAGATGAATCAGACTTTGCGTATCTGGAAAAAGTGAGTAAACACCCAGGGATATTGCGGCATGGCAAAATTCAGCTGCCATGTACCGATTCCGCCAAGTCGCGAGTCATAAACGATCCTCGCCTTCTCAAACAAACTGCGTACATCTTCGAACCAGACAACGCGATTCTGACCGCTGTCGTCGGTATAGTAAAAATAGGCCGCATGATCGTCAGAGGAATAGTTAATTGGCACCTGCTCGGCCATCGCCAGGTTAATCGCCGCCTGATACGTAATTGCCCGGCCCGGATTCTGGCTGGAGTAGGGAATCTGCCAGTCATAGCCGTAAAACGGAGTGCCCATGATGATCTTGCTGCGATCCATCAGGCTGGCCGCATAATTGACCGTCGCCTGTACATCCTGAATGGGTGCTGTCGGTCCCGGTTCGCTTCCTGCATGATGCCAGTCGTAGGCCATGATAAAAAACTGATCGACAATCGCCCCAATGGCCGCGTAGTCGTATCCGCGCACCCACGGCACTGTATCATTCGTCTTGGCAGGCACCGCAATACTGAGATTGAGCCCGGCAGCCTGCGTGCGTTCTTTCAATGCCTGAAGAAACATGACAAACGCATTCCGGTCTGCAGGCAGTACCCCTTCAAAATCAATATTGATGCCGCCGTATCCGCGCGATGTCGCCATATTAATCATATTGTCAATCAGGTGCTGCTGAACGTCCGGGGTATTCAGCACACGCTGAACAAGTGCCGAATTAAATCCGGTCTCGGTCAGATTCGTAACCGTCAGAACAGGTGTGACTCTGCCGCGCCATGCCGCGAGTACGGCCGCATTGTCATTGAGCGGACTTAAATCTCCGTTCCAGTTAAAATGTGTTTCAAAAAGACCAATATAGGTCAGATAAGGCGCGTTGTCCGCAATGATCGCCTGATCAAGAGCAGGCGTCCGCAGCTGCGAATAACTGAAGTGTGTCGCCACACGGCGCTCAAGTGCGGGCAGATTAATCTTCTGTCCCGGCCTTAGCTGATTCGGATCAATGCCGGGATTCGCTCTGCGGACTGCGTCAAGCGAGACATAAGCCATCCGTGAAATGGTCCACAGGCTGTCCCCCGGCTGAACGGTGTACACATTCGTTGTCACAAGCAGCGCCTGCCCGACCACAACATTCGTCGCCGTTAATCCATTAACTGTTCGCAATGTATTGACGGGGACATCAAACTTCTGGCTGATTGCAAATAATGAATCCCCGGCCTTTACTGTATAGACAAACATAAAAATCCATCCTTCCCGTATACCTGATTTGCAGAGAAAACCGCCGCACATGCATAGGCATTTCACTCCAGTTTATTCAGCAGGTGCCGAAGAGTGCCCGCATTCATATAGATTCAAAGAGAAAAAAAGGTTATGATTAAATGTACTGCGAGATTCGCAGAGAAGCGGCAACCGGCCGCAAGGAATGCACGGTTTTTCAGTTGCGGCCATAGTTTATAGAAAGTACGGAAAGAAAGAGGGGTATTTATGGCTGAATTCATCCCATCTCGGCTTGTTCAATCACTTCCCGCCAATTATTTTACCCGTATGGATCAAAAGATCGATTCGGTTGTAAAGCAAGGCATAGATGTCATCCACCTCCATACCGGAAGCCCTGATCAGCCAACACCCATGCCGATTATTGAAACGATGAATGAGGCAGCTCAGCTTCATAAAAATCAAGGCTATCCGCCTGCAGGCGGAAAAATGACACTCAAAAAAGCGGTCAGTATTTTTTATCAGCGGGAATACGGTGTCTCCATTGATCCTGAAACGGAGGTCACTGTGTTTGATGGTGCGACAATCGCCATTTCGGCACTGCCGCAGGCCATGCTGAACCCAGGCGAAGTGATGCTGACCACTGACCCCGCCTATCCGCTCTACTACGTTTGTCCGCAGCTTGCAGGGGCAGACACGTATGGGATTCCCGTACATGCTAAAGACGGATTTCTTCCTGATTATCGGACCATTCCCGATCATGTGCTGCAAAAAGCGCGTCTGCTCATGCTGAATTATCCGAACAATCCGACCGGAGCCATGGCAACAAAGGATTTTTTTGCAGAGACAGTGCGCTTTTCCAAGGAACGGCATATCCCTGTCGTTCATGACTTTGCCTATGCCGCCTTTGGTTTTGACGGCAAGCGTCCGCTGAGCTTTCTCCAGACGCCTGGTGCCAAAGAGCAGGGCATTGAAATTTATACATTATCGAAAACTTATAATATGGCCGGATTCCGAATTGGCTTTGCAGTGGGCAATGCTTCGATCATCCGTGCGCTCAGCCGTTTCCACGATATCGACCATTCTGATGTCCCCAGTGCCATTCAGGACGCGGCGGCAGCAGCTCTGCTTGGGTCGCAGAAATCCGTTCAGAATCTGTGCGCACTCTATGAACGGCGACGCAATATACTCGTCTCCGGCATACGTGCCATCGGCTGGGACGTGCAGGCGCCCAAAGGGTCGTTTTTCTGCTGGTTCAGAGTCCCGGATGGCTATACGTCCGAGACATTTGCCGATACGCTGCTCAGGCGCGCACATGTTGCCGTCGCCCCCGGTGCAGGATTTGGCACCCACGGCGATCAATTTGTCCGTGCGGGGCTTCTGGAACCGGAAGCGCGTCTGCGGGAAGCCGCAGAACGGATCAAAGCTTCAGGCATACTTGATGAAATACCGATACAGAACTAGATTAGAAAACTCGGTTTTGCCAGGCCTCTGGCGAAGGCAAAGACGCCGTCACACTTATAACTATAACCCGCTGAATTTTAAACTTTCTCTGTAGTAAAAAAAGAACTTTTCCCGAGGGATAAGTTCTTTTTTTACGCCAATAAGAAGCATTCATGATCCGCTTTAGAGACGCATCCTGCGGCTTCGCCAGAGTCCTGGTGAAGCAAGATTTTCTAGTGGATACTCAAAAAAGCCTTTATATCACGCGATAGCCCATAAGCACAATCACGATCAGCAGCGCGGCAATCAGAATCAGCAGTACGGCAGATGATTCACCGCGCTTTCGCTTACCCATTGCCGCTTCCATCAGGCCGATCAGTGCAAAGGAAAGCACACCTTTAATCGTCGGCATAAGCGGGAAATGGATCAGGAAGAGCATCGCAATACCAGTTACGATCATAACCAGGTAGGTGAGCCGCAGAATCATGCTCCATATTTTCTGATTGGGCAAAACATAGCTTAAGATAAAGAAAATGACGACCAGGCCCCAGACAAGGCCGTGGATTTGCAGCAAAGCATGCATCGATTTTCCCCTTTTCTGTATGAATCATACAAAACTCTTCTGCCTCTATTTTATCATGTCCTCATGCTTTTCCCAGTACAGGCCCTTAATCCTGCTGATCCGAATGGCGCGACAGATCACATTGATCAAGCGGGATCAGCTTCGCCTTCATCTTCCACTTTGCAATCAGCCATACAGCAAGAAAAATCGGAATACCGATATAAGCCGCAATGATGCCGCCCCAATCAATCTGACCACCAGAAAAAGCGCCGAAGCTCTGCCCGATCACAACTACCATGCAGACAGCAAACGCAAACAGCGGGCCAAAGGGGAACCATCTGGCACGACAAGGCAGTTCACTGAGCTTCCCGCCCTGCGCAATGTACGCGCGGCGAAAACGATAGTGACTGACCGCAATGCCGAGCCAGGCAATAAATCCGCACATACCTGACGCACTGAGCAGCCAGCTGTAGACGATGCCGTCACCGAAACCAGAAGCCAGAAACGCGAGCAGTCCGAATGCCGCTGTCACCACGAGTGACCAGATAGGAATGCCGTGCTTCGTCACATAACCAAGAAATCGTGGTGCCTTGCCTTTTTTAGCCAAAGCATAAAGCATGCGCGTTGAAGCATATAAGCCGGAATTTCCCGCAGACAGTACGGCTGTCAGGATGACTGCATTCATAACCGAAGCCGCAACAGCAAGACCCGCTCGCTGAAAAACAAGGGTAAATGGGCTGACCATCACCGAATCCGTAGCCGATAAATTGTGATTCGTATAAGGAATAATCATTGCAATGATAAAAATCGCCAGAATATAAAAGAGCAGGATACGCCAGAAAATCGTATTCATGGCCTTAGGCACATTTTTCTCCGGATGCTCACTTTCTCCTGCACTGACACCGAGCAGCTCGGTTCCCTGGAAAGAATAGCCCGCAGCGAGAAAAACACCGAATGCCGCCAGAAAACCGCCGTGAAACGGTGCATCACCAACGTTAAAATTTGAAAACCCGGAGACACCGCCGCCAAGAACACGGAAAATCATCAACAATCCGAGGACGATAAAAACAATCACCGTCGCGACTTTGATAAAGGCAAACCAGTATTCCGATTCGCCGTATCCTTTGACCGTCAGCGCGTTCAGTAAAAAAATAATCAGCAGAAACAGGCCGCTCCAAAGCATCGACGGACTGTGCGGAAACCAAAATTTCATGATCAGCGTTGCCGCCGACAATTCACTTGCAATCGTGATCGCCCAATTGTACCAGTAATTCCAACCGAGCGCGAACCCGAAAGCCGGTTCGACAAAACGCGTGGCATAAGTGCTGAACGACCCGCTTGTCGGCATATACGTCGCCAGTTCTCCAAGACTGGTCATTAAAAAATAGACCATGATGCCGGTTAATCCATAAGCAAGCAGTGCGCCGCCCGGACCAGCAGAATAAATCGCGTTGCCGCTCGCGAGAAACAGGCCCGTACCAATCGCGCCGCCAAGCGCGATCATCGTCAAATGGCGTGACTTCAATCCCCGCCGTAATTGATTGTTCTTTTCTTGCTTCACTTTCTCTCTCTCCCTCTCTGTATTTCGGGGGAATGATGCCGCTTTGATGAATGGAAATAAAAATCGCCCGTTTCAGGCATCGTGATGCTCTCAAACGGGCGAACATATTCAAAGTAAAGTTAATGAGATCCGCTTCAAGTCATTTGATCCACTCACTCCACACGCAGCTTCCCCGATAGCACACCACATGCTCATGCATGTGACAGTCCCGTCCCTTTCGGAAACGGACCCAGCACCTTCGGTAAGGGAACCGAAAGCACTTCGGCAGCAGTTCCTTACACGCACCGTCCAGCCTCCCTTCGCTTCGGGTGCGCTTCTCATAACTGCCGCGCCTCTACCCCCTCCGCATGTTGCGAGGAGATGTTGTTTTTTGACAACAGATTTTATTTTACCGTTATTAAAATGGGTTGGCAACCGGAACAATCTTCAAACAAGTCATGAAATGCACCAACTGAATTATTCGTGTGCGCCGACATGTGCAGGCTCAGTCAGATATCTTCTGAAACCTGCAGCGTACATAAATGAAATAAATAAAAGCACGCCCGACAAGGTAAAAACGAACTGAACACCGATTTTATCAATGAGACAGCCAAAAAGCACCGTCGCCAGGCCATACGACAATGCATACAGCGCATCTTGGGCGGAGTAAACTTTTGCCAGCAAATTCGATTTCGTATTTGTCTGAATGAGCGTCTCAAAGGCTACATTCTTCAGCTGTTCAAAAAGCCCTACTGCAGCGGAAATCATTAACGCAAGTAAAGGATAGGTGTTCCATCCAAAGAACAGGGTAGCCGCGCCCGTCATAAACAAGCCTGTTAATGCGGCAACTTTTAAATGTGTATGGATAGAAGCAGAGAATCTCACGCAGATTGATCCGCCAATAATAAGGCCGGCAAAAAAGCTGAAATTTATAAATCCCCACCACGACGCATTAACGTGCAATGCCTGGTGCACAAATACCAGCACAATAGCAGCCATCCAGACGACTGAGCTAACGTTCCCAATCGTCTCTGAAATACTGATGACGCGCAAAGCGGGACTACGCCAGATCGCATGCCATCCTTCAACCATAATCTTCAATTTTCCAACCGATGAATCCGTTCGGTTAAAAGTATGGAATGCAGTGTCAATCCTGATCATGCACATGCAAACGGTTGACAGGACAAAAAGGAAAAAAGTAACCCAGACAAGCTGCCCACCTCCTATGAAAGCCGCCAGTATCCCGCCGAATGCCCAACCGCTTAAATTAATCGATTGGTCAAGCAGAGACAAAAAACCGTTGGCTTTGACCAATCGTTCCCGGTCAATAAGCAGCGGAACCATTGCATTTCGAGCCGGAGAAGCCCACCCATCAAGAAATCCGATACAGACAACGAAAAAGAAAACGATAAGAAAATCGGGGCCAAATCCGTGAAACGTTAGGGCAAGTGCCATAAGCAGCAGAAAAAAAGACTTGCCGATCTGCGAACAAACCAGAGCCTCTTTTAACCCCAATCGATCCAGAATCAAGGGTGCCAAAATGCCACTGATAAACCTTATGAACGTCATTAAAAAGGGAATGAGCGTCATGAACATCGCCGAACGGGTAACGGCATACATAACCGTCATCAGGCCAACGATATAAAACACATCGCCGCAATTGGACAAGGACTGCCCAATCCAAAGATATCTGAACGCATGTTGTTTTGTCATTATTAAGTTCCTTTCTGTTCTAAGTGCAGCACAAAAAAGACGAGGAACTTCGGTGCTCATCTCAGCGCTGATTAAAAGTCAAGGTATTAATAATGACTGGTTCACATATTTCAATCACTCCATACGTATCATGCGTCATTAGAAAACTCAGTCTTCAATCGTAATTCATTGATTTATGCCTTTGGGTCTGCACCGCTGCGGCTGCTCGCTTGCCGCAGATGCACCCGCAGGCCTCCTCGGGCAAGAGGAATCTGCCGGGTCTTGCTGGCACGCAGCAACAATGCCAATCTCGCAGACTTCACGCATCTCTGATTTGATGCTCGGCTAAACCATCGTTTAATTGATTGGACACGAAGCAGGATCTTATACTTGCTTAACCCGCAAAGTCACTGGATTCCTTAAAAATTTTATTCTTTCTATTGTACACAGAAATTTTCAAAAGCGAAACCAATCAGTTCACCGCATTCTTTTGTTCTGCCTGGTAGCCAGCTATTGCCTGCATAAAGGCGTGTCCGTATTTTTCCAGTTTTTGCTGGCCGACACCTTTGATCATCAGAAAATCATGATCCGTTGCCGGCAGACGAGCACTCATTTCGCGCAGCGACTGATCGGAAAAAATAATATATGGCGGCACAAATTCCTTTTGTGCCAGCGTTTTACGCACCTGCTTCAACACCTCGAAAAGCGCGTCGTCTACGGCCAAGCGTTCTGCGCGAATATGCCCTTTCTTTAAAACCCGCGCCTCGCCTTTGAGCACAGGCAATGACCGTTCGGCAAGCGCCAGGACCGGATAGGCGCCGCCCTGCTGCACCAGATATTGTTCTGCAGTCAGAAAATCAATAAATTCGCCGATCTGTTTCTGCGTCTGCTCTTTCATGATGCCATATGTTGGCAGACGGTCAAGATGAAGCGAACGCAGTTTTTGTTCCGATGCCCCGGCAAGTACCTTGGCCACCATTATTTTGCCGTACCGTTCACGCAGCCGTTTCACACAAGAGAGCACCTTCTGCGCGTTGACGGTCACATCCGTCTTCTCTCTCGTATCAAGACAATTACCGCAATGGCCGCAGCCGGACGGATTCCGTTCGCCGAAGTAACGCAGGATATATGCCTGAAGACAGGTTTCCGTATGGCAGTAGCCGATCATTTGCTCCAGCTTATGATATTCCGCCTGTTTCAGCGTTTCATCCATGTCCGACTGATCAATGAAGAATTTCTGAAGACGGATGTCCTGCGGTGCAAACAATAAGATACAGTCACTTTTTTCACCGTCGCGCCCGGCACGGCCCGCCTCCTGATAATAAGCTTCAATATTGCGCGGCATATTGTAGTGAATGACAAAGCGCACATTGCTTTTGTTAATGCCCATTCCAAAGGCGTTGGTCGCAACTAATACGGTCAGATCGTCATAAAGAAACTGCTCCTGACTTGCGGCACGTTCCTTTTCGGAAAGTCCGGCGTGATAGCGGCCAACCGCGAGCCCCTGTTGAGTCAGCCGTGCATACAGACGGTCTACCTCTTTACGTGTTGCCGCATAGACAATGCCCGGCTGATCACGATTTTTCCGCAAGTAATCCAGCAAAAAAACATCCGCGCTCTGACCGCGAACCACCTGGAAATTCAAGTTGTCACGTGCGAATCCGGTGGCCACTACGCCTTCCGCTTCAATCCCGAACAATTTTCGGATATCCGTGGTTACTCTCGGTGTTGCGGTTGCCGTCAGCGCAACCACTGCCGGACGGCGGGCAAATCGGTCAATCATCGCCGGGATTGCGCGATAGCTTGGGCGAAAATCATGCCCCCACTGCGAGATACAATGCGCTTCATCAATCGCAACAAGCGACACATGCATGTGTTCAAGAATACGAACAAAACCTGAGACTTCCAGCCGCTCAGGCGCAATATAGACGAGCTTATAAATTCCCTGTGCCGCAGCCGAAAGCCGTTCATTCGTTTCAGAGAAAGTCAGCGAACTATTAATAAATGTCGCCTGAATACCGACATCCTTAAGCGCATCCACCTGATCCTTCATTAAGGAGATGAGCGGCGAAATGACGAGCGTCACACCTGGAAACAGCAGCGCGGGGATCTGGTAGCAGAGCGATTTTCCTCCGCCGGTTGGCATGATGCCGACCGTATCCTGACCGTTTAATATTCGGGAAATGATCTGGTCCTGACCCGTTCTGAATCGGTCATAGCCAAAATACTGTTTCAGTGCCTGAAGTGCCGCGTCCATCATCAATGAAACCACCTTTCTCTCTATAATTGCTTTATAGAGTTGTTAAACTTTGCTGTACATTTTCCATCTCTTTTTTCAGCAAGCCGAAACGTGAAATGTTCATCCTTCTCACAAATACGCCAATCCGTATCAAAGACCACATGGTTCTTTAATGGATTCTTCACGAAACTAATTTCATCTTACCATAATAAAAAAGTTGCTCAATACGCAGGCCGATCCACGTCTGCACCACCGCTTGTATCCGCAGCAGGCGGAGATCCTTCTATCAGGGAGGCCTTCGATTGAATTGACGAAAAACAATGAAACAAAAACCATGTCCATTCATATGTTGTTGGTAGATAAGCATCCAGAGGAGGAATCATATTGGACAGCAAGGATTCTCAGGAGCCGCAGCTCCCAAAACGAAGAAACCTGATGAATGACATTGATGCCTTTTTTCAGGGCAACCCCTTTGGCGACGTATTGAAATCCATTGATGACTTTTTCAGCAGTCACTCGTTTGCCGGATTTCCGGTCAGGCTGTATGAAACAAAAGATGAATGGGTCGTTGAAGCCGAGCTGCCTGGAGCAGACCGCAACAACATTCATATCGAACTGCTTGGCGACAAGGTGAAAATTTCTGTGGAAAATGATGTGGAAATGGAGTCGCAGCATCAGGAAACCGGCATGTATCAGCATGAACACCGCTTCGATCATGCCGAGCGTATCGTTACCGTCCCTTACGCTATCGACCGAGCACACACGCAGGCTTCATACGTTAATGGTATTCTGAAAGTCCATGGTCCGAAGAAACCGAAAATCGGCCACAGGCTTTCCATCGGGTAAAAAAGAAAGGACCGGAACGTGAATCGTTCCGGTCCTTTCTTAGTGCAGGCACTGCACTGGCTTCACTTTTCTCAGAGGTCTGCGACACATTTTCATGCCGTTCTTATTGTTCAGAAACCTGCCCCGCCCGTTTCATTCAGGGAAGTAACGAAGCGCTCCAGCCGATCCAGCCCTTCTTTTAACACATCCATTGAATAGGCATAGGATAAGCGCAGATAACCTTCGCCGTATGATGAAAATGCGCTTCCCGGAACCGCCGCCAGCCGTTCCTCCTCCAGCAGCCGAAGAGCGAATGTCTCTGACGGCAGCCCGAATTTTTGAATAGATGGGAATACATAGAAAGCACCGGATGGACGGACAATTTCAATGCCCATCGCCTCCAGCCGGTCCATCACATAATTTAAACGTTTCTCGTACGCATCGCGCATCGGCACGGCGTCATTTTTCCCTCGTGTCAGCGCTTCAATTGCTGCATACTGTGTGATGCTCGTGATGCAGGAGACTCCGTACTGGTGCACCTTGATCAATTCATCGGCAATCGGCTGATCCGCCAGCACGTAGCCCATTCGCCAACCGGTCATCGCATGTGATTTGGACAACCCGTTAATAACCAGCGTTTTCTCCTTCATGCCGGGAAAGCGTGCGATTGAGACATGCTTCCGCCCATAGGTCAGCTCACTGTATATCTCATCTGAGACAACGAATACCGGCGCTTTTTTCAGCACGCTGGCAATGGCGGCCACTTCCATTTCACTCAGCACACAGCCGGTCGGATTGGATGGATAAGGAAGAATCACCGCTTTTGTTTTTTTCGTCAGATGCCGCTGTATCTGCTCCGCCGTCATCTTAAAATCGGTTGTCCGCGTATCAATATAAACAGGGATACCTCCGGCAAGTGTGATCGGTGCCGCGTACCCTGGATAGGCCGGACCCGGCAGGATGACTTCATCGCCAGGCTCAAGCAATGTGCGGAATGCCAGATCAAGCGCTTCGCTTGCACCGACGGTCGTTATAATTTCCGTTTCGGGATCATAGTGCAGCTGATATTTTTCCGCAACATAATCGCTGACTGCCCGTCTCAGCTCAAGCAAGCCCGCGTTTGCCGTATAAGTCGTTCTGTCATGATCAATGGCCGCCTTACCCGCATCCTTTACATGTGCCGGTGTCGCAAAATCCGGCTGGCCGATCGTCAGCTGAACCGTGCCCGGATAATCCTTCACTTTATTAAAAAACTGGCGAATACCACTGATCTGGATGGCCTGTACACGCCCGTTGATCCGATCTTTCATCGTCGTCACGCCGCCTCACACTCCTTATATTTAGAAAGGCCAGGCAAAGCCTGGTCCATTGCCGCAGATCCTGTACCTGGCTGGCGGACACTCCAGCTGCTCGCTTACCGCGGGGCACCGCGAGCCTCCCCGGACAAGCTGGAATCTGCAGGGTCCTGCAGGCGCCAGCGCACTTTCGTATCTGGCGTACACTTTTATGCTTAGCTAAAATCTTATATTTTCTTTACCTGTCAGAAAAACACTATTTAATTTAAACACAGCTTTATATAGAGAAAAAGCCCGCGCGCTTCGATCACGCGAAGGCTTTGTATGCACGCGAAGTCATTCGACCGTCGCTGTTTTTTCCTCTTCTTTCTCCTTTGCGCCTTCCTGTTTGTCTGTCTTTACTTCCTGTATCCAGTGCAACTCGTCCTTAATCTTTCCGTTCTGGATACCGGTCAGCGTGTCATATAACTTTTGCGAGAGCTTGCCGGTTTTGCCGTTTGCGACCTTAATCACTTTATCGTTCCACTTCAAAAATCCGACCGGAGAAATAACGGCTGCCGTTCCGGTGCCGAATACTTCTTTGAGCTGCTGCTTTTCCGCTTTCTTGAACAGCTTATTTACAGAAATTTTCTTTTCCTTAACGGTCACGCCCCAGTGCTGGAGCAGTTCGATAACGGACGCACGGGTCACGCCTGGCAGAATGCTTCCATTCAGTGCCGGGGTCCACACTTCATCATCAATTTTGAAGAAAATGTTCATACTTCCGACTTCTTCAATGTATTTATGTTCCACTCCGTCAAGCCAGAGCACCTGATCGAAGCCCAGTTCTTCGGATTTGGTCTGCGCCTTAAGGCTGGCCGCGTAATTTCCCGAGGTTTTCGCGTAACCGACGCCTCCTTTTACCGCACGAACATATTCATCCTCCACATAAATTTTCACCGGGCTCATTGAATCACCGAAATAGGAACCGACTGGGGACAGAATAATCAAAAGTTTATAAGTAGAGGATGGATGCACGCCAAGTGCAGGATCCGTACCAATGATGAAAGGTCGTATGTACAGCGACTGACCCGGTTCATTCGGAATCCATTTTTCCTCGATGGCAACCAGTTGCTTTATGGCTTTAATGACGAACTGCTCGTCAATCTCCGGAATGTTCAGCCGCGCACATGACTGGTTCATACGCTCCATATTCTTATCCGGACGGAACAGCAGGATACGCTTGTCCTCTGTCCGATATGCTTTCATTCCTTCGAACACTTCCTGGCCATAGTGGAAAATCGTTGCTGCCGGATCAAGTGAGATCGGACCGTAGGGAACGATGCGTGCGTCATGCCAGCCTTCCTCCATTGAATAGTCCATCTCGAACATGTAATCCGTAAAGAACTTGCCAAAGCCAAGTGGTTTACTGCCGTCAGGCTTTGGTTTCAGCTTATCTGCTTTATGGAATGTGATTGACTGCCCCATGATTCGAAGCCTCCTAATATTTGTTTTCCTAAATTGATTATAGCAATCCACCATGCAATACGCCATATGCCTTTGCACAGCCGAATCCTGTTCCAGCATACCGGCTTTCTTCATAATTAATATGCTTCGCCATTCAGACGGTCATTCCTGATCAGCACAGCATCCCGATTCACTCTGATTCCAGTACCTTCTCATCCGGATCAGACATTTAATATGACAGCAAATTACCGAGTATGTGGGAACATTTCTCCCATTTATTTTATAGAAAAATAAAGTGCAAAAAAATGAGCAAAACCTCTTCTCAATGTCCATCGATCCTGCTACAATGATTGGCGTTGACTGAAAAAAACAAGTTCCTGGTTAAGATTCAATAGGGAGGGGCTGACACCGTCAAATTCTGAGCAGTTAAAACATTGCAGCTGCCCGTTTTCCCTTAGTCCGAACCGATGGCTGTCCCTTTTGTACAGGTCCGATTTTTCTTTTCTTATCTTTGAAAGAGCGCATGGCCCTGTGACGGCGCTTCTTTATAACTCTTTTGACTTTGATAAAAGACTGTGTGGTTCGTCACTGTTATTGACCCATTTGCAGAAAATACATGCTTTCGCATCTTAAGGAAGTCACTGAAAGGCTGACTGGCTGAAAGAAAGCGGTAAATGGGGCAATAAATCCTTTGTTTTCACCATTCTTTTGGAAAGGAGCGCCTGCTATGCGCCCATTTACATTTGCGGCTTGCGCCTTATATTTTCTAACCGGACTTACTGCCATCTCTATTGGATCGGTGTTGCCCGAGCTGCTTAACTATTATCATCTATCCTATACAATCGGAGGAAAACTGATTTTCACAGGTGCCATCGGTTTTCTGGCGGGTGTTCTGCTTACTTCCTGGCTGAGCCATCGTTTTTCACCAAAACCGATCCTGATTATCGCCACGCTTATCATTGCCATGGCACAGTTCAGTATTCTTCTGCTCCCGCCATTCCCGCTGTTCATGGCTCTTTACTTCATGAACAGTGTTGGTTCGGCCGCGATCGGCATTATCATTGCGACGCTGTTCATCGAAGTTTTCGTCGGACGGCAGGCCGTTGCCATGAGCTATCTGGAGGTTTCGTTCGGTCTTGGAGCCTTCGCGATGCCGCTTCTGGCAAGCTTTTTTATTGCGCACGGCATCTGGCGTTATCTCTTTGTACTCACAGCCGTTCTTGCCGTCCTGCTCGCCCTTATCTGGACACGTATTTCCTATACCAGCCAGGTAGTGGATCAGGGCGAACCGCTTGATGCTTCCGGATCAGGCAATGCTCAGCGTCCGCTCAGCGCCCAGATGAAATGGGTCGTGCTCGGGCTGTTCGCGTTCATTGTCTTCCTGTACGGCGGTCTTGAAGGCAGCCTGAACAATTTCATGTCATCAATCTTTATGAATTACCTCGGTCAGGCTGCCGATCTTGCTTCAATCAGTGTCGGCATTTTCTGGGGCGCGATGGTGATCGGACGTGCGCTGACTTCAGTAATCATTCGTAAATTGACTTACAGCGCCTATTTACAGATCAATATTTACGGCGCGATTGTCTCGCTCATTCTGTTCATTCTCCTGCAGAATGCGCTGCTCGGCTATGTCTTTGTCGGCATGCTTGGCCTGATGATGTCTGGCATCTATTCCATCACACTGGTCTATGCCAACTATTCGATTCCGGGCAGTGCCCATCTGGTCACACCGGTGATCTCCGGACTATCAGGACTTGGCTCTGCGGTCTTTCCGGCTCTGACCGGTATCGCGATCGATCAGGCTGGCATGCCAGTGACGCTCTGGTTTATCGTCGGCATTGCGACTGGCTATCTATTCTTTTTGCTTTTGATTAACGCCCTGCGCAGTGGAAAAAGTCTTCGTCCGCTTGCATTCATGCTGCATCGGCGGCGGCCTGCTTTCGCCTTCAAACGCGCACGTTTCAAATAAATCGCTTGCTGAAAATCCATGCAAAAAGTGCCTGTTCGGATTCTTTCGGACAGGCGCTTTTTGCATGGTATCATTTTTTCTTCACTTATTTACGCGGCAGACATTATTTGATGAATAAAATGTAATTAAGAGTGAGGAGGGAGACGATGAGCAGACAAACCGATGAGGCGGCATACGCTCTGATCAATGCAGCAGGTACCATCATTGCCGCAATCGGTGCCACGCCTCAGATTATGCTTTCCACCGCTGCCAAAAACGGATTGAGCATTGTCGGCAATGCCCTCCAGGCAGCTGGAAATGCTCTGGATGCAGAGATAAGTGAAGGAATGGATGCGTTTGGCGGTACCACGCAGGCTCTTGGAAATTCACTGGTGATCTATGGCTCGCTTATTAACGGAAACGTCCCGAACAGTCTCCGTCCGATCATCATTGGCAATTCACTGCAGGCCCTTGGGGGTTCTCTGTCGCTGCAATCAGATCTGGAATCAGCAGATCGAAATCGTGCGGCCGCGCTTTCCGTCACGGGCAACCTGCTGCAGATTGCGGGGAACACGCTGCAGGCGGTCGCAACCATTTTCCAGCTGAATCATTCATTCAGTACGGACCGTGCCCAAAAAATTGACTTTGCCGGCAGCTGGGTACAGGCTCTTGGCGCGCTTCTGTGTTTTCTCGCGACATTGGACCGAAATGATCAACACGCAATGCGTCCACAGACAGCTCCCAATGATCAATATACGCCGCACCTTACAGCTCTTCTCTGTCCGAACGTTTAAACCGCCCCGGACCCGCCAATCCGTAGAAAAAGATCTGTGTCAAATCGATTCTCATCGATTCATCGACCGCCATCGCTTTGTCCCGATCAGAAAATGTGTCAATCAGCATTTGCATGAAGAAGAAGATTGATTTCTCCGAAAGTCCGGGGTCAACGTAATGCTCTGCTTTTCCCTGCTCAATCAACTGCAGCAGCTTGCCATATACAGGCTTCAAATACTGTTCGTTTGTCTGCTGAACATTTTCTGAATGCGCATAGTAAAGTTTTTTAAAATAATTGTCATTAAATATTTTTTTCTTATCTGCTGTATACTGGAAAACCTTATTGATTTTTTCCGGGAAGGGCAGATCTTCAGATAAAAGCTGATCAAAGAACGCAAGGGCCCCCTTCGCGAAATCGTCCAGCATCTGCTCAAGAAGCACGTCCTTATTATCAAAATATTTATAGACAGTGACCGGTGACACACTGGCTTTCGCCGCAATATCACGCATCGTTACCTTTTCAATTCCAAAAATGGCAAACTGTTCGGACGCCGCTTGTTTAATCCGCTCCTTCGTTTTCTCCGCTCGTCTCTTGTATCCATCCATACCATCGTTTCATCCTTCTTGGTTAATGATATTTTTATTTTACCACAATCTATTTTGTTAACACAATTAATAAAAATAGTTCATTATGTATTGATTATTAAAGTGATTTGTTGTATATTTTGAACGGACAGAACATTATATGTTCACAATATAATTATTGGAGGTATCATTTATGTTCATTGAGATTAATCAAGTAAATAAAACGTATCACACTGGTGATGTGGTGTTTCAGGCCTTGACCGACGTTGATTTTACGCTTGAACGCAAGGAAATCGGTGTGATTCTCGGTCCTTCCGGTTCGGGCAAATCCACATTACTGAACGTGATCGGCGGCGTCGACAGTGCGGACAGCGGCACTGTCAAAATCGGCAGCAAAGTCATTACCGGCATGAACAGCAAGGAACTGACGCTCTATCGAAGAGCATCGGTCGGATTCATTTTTCAGTTCTATAATCTGATTCCTAACCTTACTGTTGAAGAAAATGTGGAAGTCGCCACCAATATCAGCGCACATCCGATGAAAGTCGATGATATTCTGCGCGCGGTCGGCCTTACAGATAAGAAAAAACGATTCCCACGCGAATTGAGCGGCGGTCAGCAGCAGCGCGTATCCATTGCCCGCGCGGTCGCCAAAAATCCTGAACTGCTGCTCTGTGATGAACCGACTGGCGCGCTTGACTATAAGACATCCAAGGACATTCTGGCGCTTCTTGAAAAAATTAATAAGACCCTCGGCACGACCATTCTGATCATTACGCACAATAATGCGATCAGCGGAATCGCGGACCGGGTTGTCCGCATTCGGAGCGGTGAAATCACCGAGTCTTGGATCAATGAAGAAAAAATTCCGGCAGAAAGGATTGAATGGTAATGGTGCTGAACCGAAAAGTCAAGCGAACGATGGCCGAGCATAAATCACAATATATCGGTTCGATCGTCCTGATCATACTCAGCTGCATGATCTTCACACTCTTCAGCATTTTAAGTGCTAATCTGGACACTAATAATCGGGATTTTCAGAAAAAAAATGTTCAGGAAAACGCTCATTTTACTGTGCAGAAACCACTCAATAATCTGGAGAGCTTGGAAAAAACCTATCACATGCGCCTCGAAAAGCGCCTGAGCTTTGATGCTTCTTTCGATCATGACACAACACTGCGTCTGTTCAGTCCATCCGATCGTGTCAATAAACCGTTTATTCAGAAGGGACATGCGATTCGGAAAACAGACGAGATTCTTCTTGATCCGAGTTTCGCCAAGGCGCAGGATCTGTCAGTTGGCGATTCATGGATGATTGGCGACCAGAAATTTAAAATTGCCGGATTCATGGTGCTTCCGGATTATATGTATCCTTTAAAAAGCGAGAGCGACCTCTTCTCCGACAGCAAACAGTTCGGAATCGGTGTCATCTCTGAAAAAGCATTCAGACAATTGAATAATGGCGCTGCCTCATACAGCGCGCACTTTGACCACAATGCTGATAAACGTGCCTTCAAACGAGCAGTTAATCGCACGAATCGAGTGACCGGATGGCTGGACAGCACGAACAACCCGCGCATTCTATTTGTTAATGAGAAAATCAAGAGCATACAGGGAATGACCGGTTCTCTTCCGATCGCGATTCTTTTGCTGACATGCGCGCTGGTCAGCATCGTCCTCTGGCGAACCCTGAAGACCGAGTTTGTTCAGATTGGCACTCTTTACGCATTGGGATACAAGAGACGGGAAATTATGCGGCACTATTTATCCTATGCCTGGATCGTCTCATTCATTGGCAGCGTACTAGGTACGGCCATCGGTTTGATCGCCGTTAACCCGATGCTTCAATTTTTTGTCGGTTATTTTAATGTTCCGATCATCACGATGAACTGGAATCCGTCGGCTCTGCTGCTCAGTATTCTGCTTCCTGCCTTGCTGCTTGTTCCGGTCACCTGGCTGGTGATTCACCGGGCACTCAGGATGTCACCACTTGAACTCATGCGCGGCGGCAAAAAGAAAAGCAAAACCGGTTTTCTGGAGCGGCATCTGCACCTGAACGGTCTGCGTTTCAAAAACAAGTTCAGAATCCGCGAACTGGTGAGAAATGTGCCAAGGACGCTGCTCATGGTGTTTGGCGTAACCTTTGCTTCGATGCTGCTTTTGCTTGGCTTCGGTCTGCAGAATTCGATCCAGTTTATGATGGACGGCAATCGCGATGCGAACCATTATGAATATAATTATCTTTACAACAGCATAAAAACGACCGCCGAATCCGATGGTGAAGCCTATTCCGCCTTTTCCTTCGCACCTGAAGGGAAAACAAAAAATGCCGAAAATCTTTTTTCAGTGTACGGCGTCCATCATCCATCGGATTATTTGAAACTGCCCGATTCAAACGGACATCGTCTCTCGCTGAGCCAAACGATCATTACCCGGCCGCTCGCAGATAAACTGGCTGTTCACGAAGGAGACACCATAAAAGTCACGAGCGCTTTGGATAACAAAAAATACGAAATCAAAATTGATAAAATCGCACAGGTCTACACCGGAACCGCCGTATATATGCCGATTGAAAAACTGAACGCGCTGCTTGATCTGCCGTCCGGCAGCCATAACGGTGTCTGGTCGGATAAGAAACTGACCATCGCTTCCGATCAGCTCGCCAATACGATCAGTCGAAAAGACACACAGAACAGTTTTAAGGCAATGATCCAGCCGATGCAGGCGTCCATCGGGTCGATTGCATTGATTGCTTTTCTGATCGGCCTGGTTATTGTTTATGTCATGACTTCGCTTATCATTGAAGAGAATAAAGAGACCATTTCGATGCTGAAGGTATTCGGATACAAGCAGAAAGAAATATACTCGCTGGTACTCAGCAGCAATACCTTGCTCGTCATTCTTGGTTACGCACTCTCCGTGCCACTGATCATTCTGTCTCTTGGCGGCCTGTTCCGCTCATTCAGCGAATCTGCCAACTTATCTTTTCCGGTTCGTTTCAGCGTCTGGTCCATCGTCATTGGCTTTGTCATCATCTTGATCACGTATGGCATTTCCCGATATGCGGGAAAACGAAAAATCAGTCATATCGCGCTGAGCGACATTCTTAAATCGCGGATGGAATAACAGGATTGCTAGATAAGTACCTCAGTTTTTAAGACAAGAAAAAGATACAAAGCTCATGCGGAAGAATCTGCATGGGCTTTTTTTATTTGACACAAAACGGTATCGGCAGAAAAAAATAGAAAAGGTAACAAACTGCCCAAAAAAGTAGTAACCAACAATCTCAAAGTTGTAACGAAGGTATGAAAAGTTCAACCGAACAATACGAACTTCACTTATTTTTAATGGCTGGATCAGCCAAACAGCCCCATGCCCTGAAAACAGGTGCCACATAAAGCAGTCCCCATCCCATGAAAAGTCTTGTCCATCCCGGTATAATAGAGACAACTTATCGAATGAGATGTGAGCTTATGAAACCATTAGATGAAGCGGCACATCGCCGCCTGATCGACACCGCACGCAAAAAAGAGCCAGCATCAATGTATTTTCCCAATGCCTTTGTGCTTCATGTCTATTCGGGAATCGTACAAAAAGAAAATGTTTGGATCAGCGGCGACCGAATCGCTTATGTCGGTCCGGATGAGCCGATGATTTCGGAAAAAACGGAGATTTGCCGCCTGAGCAGTCACCAGATTATGGTGCCGGCTTATATCGAACCGCACGCGCATCCGTTCATGCTCTATAACCCGCTGACGCTGGGGAGCTATCTGACCGAAAAAGGCACCATGATTTCGGTGAATGACAATCATTTCGCCACTGCTTCTTTATCTGGGCGCGACATGCACAGCTTTGTCCAAACGCTGGATCAAACCAGCCGGCATACATGGCTGTGGTGGGCCTATTTCGAAGAAAACGAGCCGTCCACCGAAGCACTGGAAAAATGGCTTGTCCAGCCTTTTGTCATGCAGGGTGGCGAACTCAGCCACTGGCTTCCTTTTAAAATGGGGTCGCGGGATCTATGCGAAAAGCTGTTTGCCGTCCGCCATTCCGGTAAACGAATGGAAAGCCATCTGCCGGGATCTTCGCTCAATACGCTGAATCTGTTCGCTGCAGCCGGAATCTCTGCCGATCACGAAGCGATGAACGCGGATGAGGTCATCCATCGTTTGAATCTGGGTTATTATACAACGATCCGTTATTCATCGATCCGTCCTGATCTGCCGGCAATAATGCATGAACTGGCAAAACACCGCGGCCTCGATTTATCCAAGCTGATGCTGACCAATGACGGGGCTTCACTTCCATTCTTAAAACGGGCGACCCATGCATCTATGATCAGGCATGCGATTTCATGCGGCATTCAGGCCGCGGATGCTTACCGGATGGCGACCTTGAATCCGGCTGTCTACTACCGCATGGATGATACAGCCGGCAGTCTCTCCCCAGGACGAATGGCAGATATTAATATCATCGAATCCTTGGCGGAACCGGACCCGACGAGTGTCCTTTTTGAAGGCAGATGGCATGTTCGGAATGGGAAAAAAATGCTGCCTCCGGCCGAATTTTCTTTTGCAAACACCTTTTACCGCGCTGACCGAACGCATCTGCCTCAAGACTGCCCATGGGGGACGGTGACTGAGGTCGGTCTCGACCTGCAAAACAGTGTGATTACCCGTCCATATACGTTCGATCCGAGCCACGCGTTAGCGGAGAACGAGTGTTTTCTGATCTATATCTGCAGATCGACCGGGGCCTGTTTGCGCACGCGAATCAAACATTTTGCCCGCAGCCTCCAGGCGCTCGGCAGCACATACTGTGCATCCGGCGATCTTTTGCTGATCGGACGGGATCAGAATGCGATGTCCGTTATGTACCGGAAGATGAAAGATGGATTTCAGGGCATCACCGCACAATTTAACGACGCACGGACTGTTTCCATCCGTCTTGAACTGCTCGGAATAATGAGCGAAAAACCGGTCAGCGAATTAAGCGCAGAAGCCGAGACTTTTATTGCACAAATGAAAAAAGGCGGATTCGCATTTGACGACCCATTCTTCTGCCTGTTCTTTCTCACAGAGCTGCATCTTCCTTTTATTCGCCTGACACCAGAGGGACTCATTGATATCAAGACTAATAAAATCATTGCCCCTGCACATTAATAATCAATTTTCTCCAGATAAAGACCGCATGCATCGGCCATGCGGCCTGTCTGTATACGCTGCTTTGACTCAAGAATGTTCAGAATCGCGTCCGCCGGAATTTTACCAAGCCCGATGTCGATTAATGTACCGACCATTTTTCGCGCCATGTTATACAAAAAGCCGTCACCGGTTAAGCGAATATCGATAAATCCGTCATGGCCATCAAAACGAATGGCGGAAATGGTGCGTACCGACGATTTTTTCTTTGACTTCGCGTTAGCATATGCCGTAAAGTCATGAGACCCAAGAAAGTCGCGGCTTGCTTTCTGCATCAGAGAAAGATCCATCCGTTCCTCCACATGCATGCTGTACTTGCGCATGAACGGATGGCTGCACGGTCCATTCCAGATTTTATATAAATATGTTTTTTTCCGGGCATTATAACGCGCATGAAAGCGTTCCGGAACGCGCGTTACGCCGATTACACTGATATCCTTCGGAAGCTGGTGGTTCAGATAGTCAAAGATATGCCCTTCTTCCAATGTCTTCGGCGTCCTGAAATTCGCTGTCTGACCGAGGGCATGAACACCTGCATCTGTTCGGCTGCAACCGATGATTTCGATTGGTTCATTGATCAGCGCGGCCAATACCTGTTCGATTTTTTCCTGAATGGTATGCCTGCCGTCGCCCAGCCGCTGCCACCCCTTATAACGGCCGCCGTCATACTGAATAGTTAACTTATAATTGTTCATCACATGCTCCTTTGATTGTGCTCTCTCACGAATTGTCGCTTATTCAGCAGGCTGCGTCAACTCCGCTGTCACAGAATCGGTTAAGCTGCCGGAGTGATTGGTTTCAAAGATTCAGGCAGGTACATGTAAAAGCCATCCACTACCATCGCTGCTTTTCCTGACAGCTTCGGAACCGCTTGTTACTTTTTCCTTCCCTCTTATTGCGGATCAGAGTCGCCGTATCAGAAAGTACGGACAAGTTATGCTACAATATGAATGGCACTTTTGACAAAAAGGTGACAAATTCATCGATTATTCAAAGGCTGGGTGAACGAACTATGTCCTCTATTGAATGGCAGAAAGTCAGGGATTATGAAGACATTCTCTTTGAAACGTATGAGGGGATTGCCAAAATTACTATTAATCGACCGCATGTCCGCAATGCGTTTACGCCAAATACAGTGATTGAAATGATTGACGCTTTTGCGCGCGCACGTGACGATGCGTCGATCGGCGTCATTATTCTGACCGGGGCCGGCACAAAAGCATTCTGCTCGGGCGGCGATCAGAAAGTACGCGGAAACGGCGGTTATGTCGGCAAAGACAATATTCCGCGTCTCAATGTGCTCGACTTGCAGCACCTGATCCGTATCATTCCGAAACCGGTCATCGCCATGGTTGCCGGTTATGCCATCGGCGGAGGGAATGTACTTCAAGTTGTTTGCGACTTGACGATCGCCGCCGACAACGCGGTTTTCGGACAGACCGGTCCCAAAGTCGGCAGCTTCGATGCGGGATACGGTGCCGGCTATCTGGCAAGAATCGTCGGGCACAAAAAAGCACGTGAAATCTGGTATCTGTGCCGTCAGTACAATGCACAGCAGGCACTCGACATGGGGCTCGTCAATACGGTTGTACCCCTTGATCAGCTTGAAGAAGAAACCGTTAAATGGGCAAAAGAAATGCTGTCCAAAAGCGCGACCGCCCTTCGCTTCCTGAAGGCATCGTTTAACGCGGATACGGACGGACTTGCAGGTCTGCAGCAACTGGGCGGCGACGCAACGCTTCTGTATTACACAACGGACGAAGCGAAAGAAGGACGCGATGCATTTAAAGAAAAACGCGATCCGGATTTCAGCAAGTTTCCAAAGTTTCCATGATTTCAGCCATGAATCCAGCCATGCCGCAATGGCTTGCTCAACGCGCGCAGCTGACGCCAGAACGAATGGCGATCGAGACTAAGCAGGAACGGCTGACGTTCAGACAGCTGTTTGCACGTGCCTGCTGTGCCGCCTCGGCACTGCGCACGGCAGGCGTGCAGCCTGATGATTTGGTTGCATCGCTGCAAAGCAATACTGTTGACTGCGTGGTGACAATCCATGCGCTGATGCTGATCGGCGCAGTCATGGTGCCGCTGAACACGCGTTTATCAACAGAGGAACTTTCCAGACAGATCAGAGACTGCGGCCGTCCGCTTGTCATCACCGATCAGGACAATCTGTCTAAAGCCGCGCGCGCCAGTGAAAGAGGCGGAAGCGTGGTACTGCGCGCTGAAGCACTGACGCACAGCCATACCGATCAGGAGACTGTCATTAAAGACATTCAGCTAAACAGGCCATGCACGGTTATTTTTACATCAGGGACGACCGGACATCCCAAAGGTGTGGTGCTGACCAGCGGAAATCATTGGTGGAATGCCAATGCCTCACTGATTAACCTTGGTTTGTCAGCCGATGATCAATGGCTTTGCTGTGTGCCGCTTTTTCATGTCAGCGGCCTGTCGATTTTAATGAAAAGTGTCATTTACGGCATGCCCATATACTTAATGAAGAAATTTGATCCGGAGAGAGTCAATCACCTTTTATTAAGCGGAAACATATCTCATATTTCTGTCGTTGCCTCTATGCTGCGGCGCATGCTGGACGTACTCGGTCCCAAACGGTATTCGAACACACTGCGCTGTATTCTGCTCGGCGGCGGGCCCGTTCCTGCTGCTATGCTTCAGTACTGCCTTGATCGGCGGATGCCGATCTACCAGACTTACGGCATGAGCGAAACAGCATCACAGGCGGTCACTTTGCCGCCCGAGTATATGCGCGAAAAAGCCGGCTCCGCGGGCAAACCGCTGTTTCCGATTCAAATCCGAATAGACAAGGACGGTCAGGCAGCGGCACCCGGCGAGCCCGGTGAGATTCTCATTAAGGGGCCAACCGTGTTCAGCCATTACTTAAATAACAAAGAAGCAACGGAAGAGGCCTTTGACGACTATTGGTTTCATTCCGGAGATATTGGCCGGATTGATGAGGATGGCTTTCTGTTTGTCCTTGACCGGCGAAAGGATCTGATCATCTCCGGCGGAGAAAATGTTTATCCCGCGGAAATAGAATCGGTGTTAAGTGGCTGTAAGGGAATCAGGCGAGCCGGTGTCATCGGTATCCCGAGCCCTGAATGGGGGCGTGTCCCGATTGCTTTTGTCAGCCTGAATGAGGGAGCACATTTTTCGGAATCCGAGTTGATCGCCGCATGCAACGCACAGCTTGCCGGGTATAAAGTACCCAGGCGTATCTTTGTCCTGAATGAGCTGCCGGAGAATGCCGCACATAAGCTGCTTCGGCGGAAACTGCATGCCATCTATGAAAAAATGGTTCAGGAACACCATTAACACTGTATAAAAACAGAACACAGCCACATCTGCATCCCAAACATAAAAATAACTTACATTCTGTGCTCGGCAGTTGAAAGCCTGACAGTCTATCAGACTTCAACCACCGGGTTTTTCTTTGAGTACCCGCCAAATAAAACGCAGCTTCTTCATTTCCTTTGCAGGACATCTTTTCATAAAAATGTCATCAAGGCTCCTTTTACTCTCTTAAACATGAAAAAACAATCATGGTATACTATTCAATAATTGGTGTTGTTTGGCCAGCCTACTGACAAAAGTGCACGTTTTTCACGAATGAGCCAATCCATGGCTGCAAGCGACACTGTTTCTTTACATAGTCTGATCAATAACTAAGTATGGGCATGGGCGCATTGACAGGAATGTGTCATGCTGAAAGGAGCCTGTTGTGCAGAAAAAGCAATTAAATCCCGGAATTATGACAATCTGGCGCCAGAGAGCAGTCCTTGCACATCTCATTTTCTGGCTGATCATTGGCGGACTGACCACAAGTATTCTCTTTTTCCACTGGCCGCATTTTTTTCTTTTGATCGCTGGCACGCTTGCCACGCTTAATATTCTGCAACTGATTCTATACGTATTCATTTTCCCAGGCATCAATTATCGAACATTTTTCTACGAAATCAGGCAGGAAGATCTGCTGATCCAGGATGGCATTTTCGTCATTACGCAAACGATCATCCCTTTTACACGTGTGCAGAATGTCGAAACAGAACAGGGCCCGCTGCTGCGCAAATATCATCTGACTTCGGTATCCATAACCACTGCAGCCGGAGCACATGAAATTCCAGCGCTTGAGGAGCAGGACGCACGTGCGCTCCGCGATCAGATTTCCACGCTGATTAAGGAGCATCCCGCCAATGAAATCTGAAAGCAAACATCTTCATGTCTTCGCGATTTTCAGCAACGCCGTGTCCACCCTGTGGCAAATGATTGTGCCGCTCGGATTTGGCCTGGCCTGGAGCGTGCGTCATCTGGATGACATCATTGGCTATGTGCTGATCATTCCGCTTGTCATACTGGTCTTCAGCTTTTTGAGATGGCTGCGTTTTAAGTACGAATTTGTTGACGGCCAGTTCCATATTCGTTCAGGAATTCTGGTGCGCAGCGACCGCTATATTCGAATTCAGAGAATCCAGTCTGTACAGATCAAAACCAATTTGCTGCTGCGCCTGCTCGGCGTAGTCCAATTAAAGTTTGATACGGCAGATCCGGCGTCCAAAGGCGATATGGTGCTTTCCGCCCTCAAGCTTAAAGAAGCAGAACGAATCAAAGCGGCGGTCAGCCATGAAAAAACGCCGCACTCAGATTTTGCTGCACAAGACGTACATATGGAGACACCGCAAAACCAGCCAGGCAGAATCTATAAGCTGTCCGGAAAACGGCTTTTGGCTGCTTCGTTATTGTCATCAAAAGCCGGTGTTATGATCGCCGCCGTATTCGGGCTCTGGTCTCAGGCAGATGACTTTGTTCCAGACAGCATTCGCGGTCGCTCATTAAGCTACATTGAGCACGCTTCACTCGTCGGATTGATTGTACTCATCTGTATCGGAATTTTTCTTTTCTGGCTTTTCTCCCTGATCAGCGTGCTGCTGCGCTGGGGCTTTTTCAGGCTTTCAATCGATGACGATGAATGGCGCATTCATCGCGGTGTATGGGAGACGAGCGATGAAACATATAAGACAGACCGTGTTCAGGCCATTCGCATTAAAGAACACTGGCTGCAGCAATGTTTCGGCTATTGCACGGTTTATGCCGACTGCAGCGGCAGTGTGGATTCGGAGAAAACGGATGGCGGATCGGTGCTTGTTTTCCCTCTGCTGAAAAAAACAGAGCTTGCCGATTTTCTTGACACGGCCATTCCGAGATTTTCCGGTGCTGCGATGGTCCGCAGACTGCCGGTGCGTGGTACGCTTTACCGGATGATTTGGCCCGTACTTTTCTGGTCAGTGTCTCTGTCGCTCCTTGCCTGGTTCCTGCCATGGGGAAAGTATGTGCTGATTGCACTGCCGTTAATGCTCGCTTACTGCTGGCTTATGTACCGTTCTCAGGGATTCGGCCTGTGCGGCCGGCAGCTGGTCGTTGTCAACCGCTGGTTCGCCAGGACAACTTTAATTACACGTATAAATCATATACAATGGTTTGCCAGGAAACAGTCGCGCATTCAGAAGCGATTCCGTCTCGGTACATGTACCGCGGCCATTCGCGCGGCATCGTCACAAACATTTGCCATCCGGCAGCTCGACATTGAGGATAGCGAAAATCTCTTTCATTGGTTTCAGGGCAGCCGCCACTGAACCCGCCCCATCGTGAATCAAGAACCAGCCGGGGTGGTACAAGGACCTGTCCACTGCATGATTCGGCACTGTTAAGGTGCAGCGCACGCCTCCTCAGGCAGGAATCCGTGGTATTCCGCGCCTCAAACGGATCATGGATGTTTCTTTATTTGCAATAAAAAGCCCGTCAAGGCCTGGTGACCTTGACGGGCTTTTTCGGGCCTTCAGAGTTCGGGTTCTTCGATCGACACTTGCCAGTTAATCGGCGTCTCACTGACTGACTCAAGAAATTCGTTTGTCCTCGAAAACGGCCGGCTGCCAAAGAATCCATAGTGCGCGGAAAAAGGACTCGGATGAGATGATTTAATGATAAAGTGCTGCTTGTTTGTGATCAGCGATTCTTTCGCCTGAGCATTGCGCCCCCACAAAATAAATACAATCGGCCGCTCACGGTCATTCAAGTCGCGAATAACCGCATCGGTAAACTGTTCCCAGCCCATCCCTTTATGCGAATTGGCCGCGCCGCGCCGGACCGAAAGCACCGTATTGAGCAGCAGCACCCCCTGCTTTGCCCATTCAATCAGACAGCCATGCTTCGGAGTCGTACATCCCAGATCGCTCTCCAGTTCTTTGAAAATATTTTGCAGCGACGGAGGCTGCTTTACGCCGGGCAGAACGGAAAAACTGAGCCCGTGCGCCTGTCCCGGTTCATGATAAGGATCCTGACCGAGTATCACAACTTTAACCTTTTCGTAAGGCGTAAGCTTGAGCGCATTGAACAAATCATACATATCCGGATAGATCGTTTTCGTTGAATATTCCTGCTTTAAAAATTGTCGCAATTTCAGATAGTAATCCTTCTCGAATTCTGGCTGCAAGAGCGGTTCCCAATCATTTTTCAATAGATGCTTCACCAATCCTGTATCCCTCCCTGATTAATAAACAATCTGCCAATTATGGTCAACGGTGGCTTTAATCACCTTTTTCTCCAGCACCTCATTTGCGATCAATTCGGTCACATCAATCGGAATATCCTTAATCACCGGCCGGTTGCGGAACATGGCATACTCGCCGCCGCCAACAGAACGGTAATTGTTCATAACAACATCGTAGGAATCATGCACTTTTACCGGTTTACCGTGGTAATTGAGTTTCACGACACGATCGCCGACCGGACGTGAAATATCGAGCAGATAGTCAATGCCTTCCCACATGTCATAATTGTAATGCTGCGGTTTTGGATCTGTAAATGCCTTGCTGACTTTAACCATCCCGTCAATGTCCTTCTCGAAATATGACGCCGAGCGTTCCAGCGCATCGCGCATATCCTGACCACTGATACGAATCACACGCAATGTATTAGGATAAATATAATTGGCAACGATATCACGCATGGACACATTTACGGGCATGCCTGGTGATTCATTGTTGAAAAGTGCCGTGACACTGATGTCCGTTCCCGAAGCCTTCATCTGCAGCCGGTTGATAAATTCGATCAGCGGGTGATCCTGCATTCGTACCTTCATTGGATCATGCACCAGCATGTCACCTTTAATCATCCCCAACGGCTGGTCAAGCCAGATTTGAGCCTCTCTCTCATATACATCCATTCGTGACAGCAGCTTCGGATCCGGCATCTCGCCGCATACAGGAATAAGCTTCGACTGCTTGCCTGTCACCTGCCATCCATTCAACGTGTGTTTCAGTTCAAGCATAACCTTGCCAAGATATGCCCCATTGCACCCCGGCTGAAGAACAGCAACACCATTGAGGGTTGTATCTGCGATCAGGCGATGCTGGTGCCCAGTGAGCACTACGTCAACGCCAGGGACTTCCCGGCACATCTGATAGGCCTGATTCTCGCCTTTCGATTCATCCTCAATCGGTTGCCCGCTTTTCAGGTCACGCCCGAATCCCCCATGATAAGAGAGCACTACGACATCCGCATGCTCCTCTTTTTTCAAAAAAGGCACCCATCGTTTTGCAGTTTCGACCGGATTCTCAAAACGCATGCCTTTCACATTTTCAGGCTTTTCCCAGTTTGGGACATACTTTGTCGTCAATCCAAGTACCGCAACGCGGAGCCCTTCGGAAAATGTTTTGATGATATAAGGTCTGCCGAAAAAAGGCTGGCCATCCACTTCACGCACAATGTTTGCCCCAAGCCATGGAAAATCGGAGGCAGCAATCACATCGCTGAGCACATCACGTCCAAAGTTAAACTCATGATTGCCAAAAACAGCACAATCATAGTTTAAATAGTTGGCAGCAGCCACCATTGGATTCGGCCGTTTGCGATTGATACGGGCATAATAATAGGATAACGGTGTGCCCTGAATCATGTCACCGTTATCAATGAGCAGTGTACAGGGGTATTCGGCGCGTTCTTTATGTATGAGTGAAGCAATCTTCGCCATGCCAATCTCTTCAGGGCTGTTGTCTGCGTAATGAATCGGATAAATATTTCCGTGAACATCACTTGTTTCCAGAATCAGCAGTTTCATCATTTGCCACATCCTCGTTCTCCTTTTATACTATCATGCCGATTCGCTTTTGCGTGGGAAAAATAGAGAGACTTACGTTTTCTCAACTATTATGTTAAGAACGATCTGCAAAGTCAGCAGTGCCTCTTCAAATCATATATAATAGAAAGATATGGACAGCCTGTCATGGCCAGTGCAGAGCTGGAATATTATACAGGCGAACTGGCTCTGTTCTGGATCTTATGGAGGTGTATCCAATGAATAAGCGCAAATTAAGTCTGCTTTTCACCCTTATGCTTGCTTTTCTTCTCTTACTTTCCGCTTGCGGCAGCAATCAACCGACAGCGAAAGAGCGGATGCAGGATTACGTCCATGCATGGGAAAAGCAGGATTTTGAAAAAATGTACAGTCTTCTTTCGAAGAAATCACAAAAAAGTGTCAGCAAGAATGACTTTGTTGACCGTTATTCCCGCATCTATGATGGCATTGAGGCAGGAAAACTGAAGGCTAAAATAACAGAAGATCAGAATAAAGAAGGAAGAGTCCGCCTCAGCGCCTCGCTGGCCACCATCGCCGGGCCAGTCAAATTCGCGCAAAGCGTTCAATTAACAAAGGAAAAAAGAAAAGACAAGGAAAACTGGTATATTGACTGGAAGCCGAACATGATTTTGCCGAAGATGAAGAAGAACGCCAAAATCAGCGTGGACATTTTGCCGAGTACACGCGGCGAAATTGTTGATCGCAGTGGAAAACCACTGGCAGTAAACGGAACGGCAGCGCGCATTGATCTTGTCCCTGGAAAAATGGGCACCGATCAGGACAAGGCGAATACGATCAAAATGCTGACAGATCAGCTTGGAATCACTCAGGCACAGATCAAGTCCGCGCTCAGCCAGTCATGGGTAAAAGCAGACAGTCTGGTGCCCATCACAACGCTTGACGCATCAAAAACTGATCTTCTAAAAAAAATTACGGAACTGCCCGGTGTTGTAAAAACGGATGTTTCCAGCCGCATATACCCTGACAAAAATGCGAGTGCCCATTTAACCGGTTATGTCGGAAAAATTACGGCCGAGTTACTTAAGAAACATCCGAACGAAGGATACAATGCCAATTCAGTCATCGGAAAAACCGGGCTTGAATTACTGTTTGAAAAGCAGCTGCGTGCTCGTGACGGCGCATCGATCGTTTTACTTGATCCGACAGGAGCCGAAGAAGGCACAATCGCAAAAAAGGCACCGGTAAACGGCCATAACATCCAGCTTACCATCGACCGAAATGTTCAGGACGCACTTTACAGCCAACTCAAAAAGGATGCAGGAACCGGTGTCGCGATCGATCCACGTAACGGTGACATTCTCGGGCTGGTCAGTGCTCCTGCCTACAATCCGAATGATTTCGTGCTTGGCATTTCATCGGACGCCTATAAGAAGCTGAGCAATGATCCGAAACAGCCTTTATCGAACCGGTTTACCGCCGCCTCCGCACCCGGATCAACTTTCAAACCACTGACGGCAGCAATCGCGTTAACACATAAAGCCATTGATCCGAATCAATCGGTGGCGATTGAAGGAAAGAAGTGGCAGGCCAATAAATCATGGGGCGACTATTATGTGACCCGCCTGGATCAGGATCCGGAGGTTAACCTGGAAGAAGCATTATTCCGGTCCGACAATATCTATTTCGCTCAAACCGCGCTGAAGATCGGCGGGGCTACGTTTGCCGCAGATGCGAAGAAATTCGGTTTTGGCGCATCACTGCCAATCGACTATCCGATGCGCAAGTCAACGCTTTCCAATGATGGCAAACTGGATAGCCAGACCCTGCTCGCCAATTCCGGTTACGGTCAGGGACAGGTCAGCGTCAACCCACTGCACCTGTCGCTGATCTATTCAGCATTTGTTAATGACGGAAACATGATTAAACCGCGACTCATCAAGACGAATGACCCGCCTACTTTCTGGAAGAAAAAAGTGATGACTCCGGAAATTGCACAACTGCTGAGCAAAGATTTGACTCAAGTGATCGACAATCCCGCCGGAACAGCACATGACGCAAAAATCGGCGGCATCTCTCTGGCTGGAAAGACCGGTACTCCGGAATTCAAGCAGGAACAAGGAAAGACCGGACGTGAAAATGGGTGGTTTGTCGCCTACAATACAGATGATCCAAGGCTGATGGTCACTATGATTGTAGAAAACACTCAAAAACAGGGCGGCAGCCATTACGTAACACCGAAAGTAAAGAAGGTTTTTGAGGAAGTTTTGAAAAAATAATTAATAAATCAGCTAAAAAAGAAGAGGGTGTCTCAAAAGTCATTTTTTTGACTATGAGACACCTTCTTTGAAAATTCGTTACAGGTTTGAAGCCCTTTATTACGATTCTAGAAATCTGTTATGCCTATCCATGACTTTGCTACCCTCTTTGATGAATCTGATAAGATTTTTCGTGATCGTTTTCTTAGTTGCCTTGCAGGGAAATACCCTATACTTTTGTTTGTAAATACTGGTTTTTCTCCCATGGCCTTTTCATTCAAGCGGTGTCCAGCACCCTTCAGGCAGGTCATCGCTATTTCTTATCTTGTAACAAAAAGCCAGACAGAGACCTTAAAAACGAGGTTTCTGTCTGGCTTTTCTCTATCGATGAAATCAGATCATTTTCGTCTTTACATAATTGAGCACTTCTTCAGCCGTATCAAGATTGAGGAAGGCTTCTTTGTGCTTTTCCAATTCTGCCTTGGACAGTTTCAGCAACTGGCTTCTCGCAGGAAGAATTGAAGTAGCACTCATACTGAATTCGTCAAGGCCAAGCGCCAGTAGGAGCGGAATTGCCGTTGCGTCACCGGCCATTTCACCGCACATGCCTGCCCAGTGTCCTTCTTTGTGTGCTGCATCGATAATATTGCTGACCAGGCGAAGAATCGATGGGTTGCACGGCTGATACAGATATGAAACATGTTCATTCATTCGATCCGCCGCCATCGTGTACTGAATCAGATCGTTCGTACCGATGCTGAAGAAGTCTGCCACCTTCGCAAAGCGATCAGCAGCAACAGCAGCTGCAGGAATCTCCATCATCATGCCGACCTGAAGATCATCCGAAACTTTTGTCCCGGCAGCCGTCAGTTTATCTTTTTCTTCAAGAAGAATTGCCTTGGCCTGACGGAATTCGTCAACTGTCGCAATCATCGGGAACATAATCCGCAGTTTGCCATATGCACTTGCGCGAAGCAGGGCACGCAGCTGAGTGCGGAAAATGTCCTGGCGTTCAAGACAGAGCCGGATCGCACGGAAACCGAGGAATGGGTTCATCTCTTCCGGAAGCGGCAGATAGGACAGCTTTTTGTCACCGCCAATATCGAGCGTGCGGATGACGACCGGCTTATTTTCCATCTTCTCGAGAACTTCTTTATAGGCATCAAATTGTTCATCTTCAGTTGGCAGCTTATCGCGGCCCATATAAAGGAATTCAGTACGATACAGACCGACCGCTTCACCACCGTTATTGATTACACCTGTAACGTCGCCGGGGTTGCCAATATTCGCACCAAGAATGACATGCGCGTCATCCTTTGTTTTTGTTGTTTCATGAACCAGCTTTTTCCATTCTTCCTGCTGTTCTTTGTATGCTGCCTGTTTGGCCTGATATTCTTTTACCTCTTCTTCACTCGGATCAAGAATAACTTCGCCGTTCAGTCCATCAATGATCGCAAGCTGGCCTTCTTTTGCCTGTGACATAACCGTCTTTGTACCAACAACTGCCGGAATCTCCATCGAACGGGACATAATTGCCGAGTGTGAAGTACGTCCGCCGATATCGGTAGCAAAACCCTTTACATATTTGCGATTGAGCTGAGCAGTATCTGACGGTGTCAGATCTTCGGCAATGATCACCGTTTCTTCTGTAATGCTTGCCGGCGAAGTAAAGGAAACGCCAAGCAAATGTGCCAGAAGACGCTTGGACACATCGCGAACATCAGCCGCGCGCTCTCTCATATAATCGTTGTCCTTCATGCTTTCAAACATTTGGATAAAGAAGCTGGATACATCGTCAAGAGCTGCTTCCGCGCTCAGACTCTCTTCTTCAATTTTCGACGTGATTTGTCCGACAAATTCCGGATCACTGAGGAACATCAGATGAGCTGCAAAGACTTCAGCCTTGTCTTTACCTAATTCCCGCTCAGCCGTTTCTTTAATAGTCGTCAGTTCCTTCTTAGAGACTTCAAGCGCATCGTTCAGTTTCTTCTTTTCTGCTTCTTTATCGGAAACTGTGCTTCTTTCAAAGGACAGATCCGGATTTTTCAAAATAAATATCTTGGCAATCGCGATGCCTGAGGAGGCAGCAATTCCCTTAATTTTTTCTGACATCCTTTTACTCACCCAACCCTTCAAATCTAAATGTTCAGCGATTCTGTGAACCGCCCATCGGCATTCTTCATTAGCTGACAACCTGGCATTGATGATCGCTTTCATTTTGCCCGGCGCGTCGTCACTTCTTTGCACACCAAACACACGCAACGGCTTCAGCGATCATGCTCTTCAAAATCCTGCAGAAAACGTAACATTTATTATTATATCAAGAGTTTTGCGATATTTAAAGCAAGTACTGTGATTGTGTATTAATTGTCACGATTTGAAGGTTTGTGTATCGCCAAAAAACATGTTTTTCCTTCGATGGCGCGTGCCCGCCACCATTGTGTATCAAATTTTCAAACCAGAAGTACAGGCAATGTACAATCGATCAGTCAGAAAAATCGCCGTTTTGCGATTGCGGATTCCGCTTTCTTTCACTCAATAGGGTCAGATTGTATCGATTTTGATCTGCGGAAACAGTTTTTCGACTTCTTCTTTTGTACATAAATCTACAGAGAAGGCTGTTGCGCTCCCAGAGGCTGCTCCTTTTTGAAATGATTTCTGAAAATCGCCGCTGGTCACAAATTCAGACAGGAATCCCCCGATCATTGAATCACCGGCTCCAACCGAATTTTTGAGTATGCCTTTGGCAGGAGGTGCGTATAGGACGTGATCTCTGTCGATGTAAATCGCTCCCTTGCCGCCCATCGATACAATCACATGATCAATTCCTTTTTTCACCAGCACTAAACCGTATTTTTTTACATCCTCAAAGCTTTCAATGCCCACGCCAAAATACTCGCCAAGCTCATGATGATTCGGTTTGACAAGAAAGGGTCTTGCTTCGACTGTTTCACGAAATGCCTCGCCGCTTGTGTCGGCGATCACTCTGGCACCACTTTTCCGAACATGATGGATCATGTCTTTATAAACCGTAACCGGCAACGTTGCGGGAACACTGCCCGAGAGAACAAGAAAGTCATCCGCAGTCAGCCTATCAAGTTTGGCAAACAGTGCATTTAGCTGCTCATCAGTAATTTCCGGCGCAACGCCATTGATTTCTGTTTCCGAATCGCTTTTCAGCTTCACATTAATCCGTGTGTCACCATTAACCAATACAAAATCGGCTTCGATACCTTCCTCAGCGAGTTTTTCTTTAATGAAGGCACCTGTAAATCCGCCAATGAAACCGAGACATCTTGATGTCTGGCCCAAATGTTTCAATACCCGAGAGACATTGATTCCTTTGCCACCAGGCATTTTGCGATCAGTTTTTACATGATTCAATACGCCGGCCTTAAAGTGATCGACCTGAAGAAAGTAATCGATCGCCGGATTCAATGTACAAGTATAAATCACGAATGTTCAGCCCCTAATTTCTTTTTTTCATTATTGTCTGCTGCGTGATGCAGAACCATACAGTGATCCACTATTCAGAAATCGCAGGATTCTTCAGCAGAACCAATTGTCTGAAAACCAGCCTTCGCCAACTTGCGGAACGGAGGCTTCTTTTTACTTTTATAGTATAAAGCTAAAATCAGTCAATATCAATCAAAACAGGTCATAATCGTTCACACCAATACCACCTTACGCCCGTTCGAGCATAGAAAAAGGCGGAGCCAAAGCTCCGCCTTAATCATAGCACAAGTTTATAAAGCATAGGCTAAAATCCACAATGTCCCCGCAACAACCGTAAACGCAACATAAATTCCGAACAGAATGCCCATGAGCTGATGCACCGGTTCAGTCCCCTCCGTCACGTGCATGAACATAAACAGTTGAATGAACGCCTGAAAAATGGCCAGGCTGACAATAATGGCAATCGTCACATGAACCGGGAGTGACAAACCGACTGCAATCCACAACGCAAGGAACGTCAAGGTCAGTGAAAGAATCAAGCCAATGACCTGTTTCCATGGAAACCCTGCTTTTAGCTGTTTTTGTGTTCCGTTCATCTCAAATCACCCACCCTGTCAAATAAACGGCTGTGAAGATGAATATCCAGACCACATCAAGAAAATGCCAGTAGAGACCGGCCATAAATGCTTTGCGCGCAGTAACCGGTGTAATGCCGCGTTTTCCAAGCTGCAGCAGAATGCCAATAATCCAGACAATGCCCAGTGAGACATGGCATCCATGCGTTCCAAGCAGAACAAAGAATCCGGATAGAAATGCGCTTCTTGAAAGCGGCGCGCCTTCATGCACCGCATAAGTGTAAAACTCGTTGACTTCCAATCCGACAAATACAAGCCCGAGCAGTATGGTGACCAGCAGCCAGCCAATCAGTCCTCTTTTATTATGGCGACGTAATTCGATGGTGCTCAGGCCGCAGGTAAAGCTGCTCACAAGCAGAACAATCGTCTCCGCCATGACCGGACCGATTTCAAACAGATCTTTGGCTGTCGGTCCGCCGGCTGTATGGCTTTGCAGAACAAGATAAGTACCAAACAAGGTACCGAACAGTACCAGTTCGGCAGCAAGGAAAATCCAGAAGCCGACGATGCGAAGGTCGCCTTCTTCTGTCGAATATTCGATTGGCATTTGACTGCGGTCTTTTTCATGCAGACTTAATGTTGCATCCGTCATTAGGACAACCTCCCCGTAGCAGCCTCGGTCTGTTTCACTTTCTCAACTGGAATATAATGATGATCATCATAGACGAACGAACGGGCGATCATGCAGGCGACCACGCCGATCAACCCCGGAATGCCCATCCAGTACCACTCGAACACGAAACCGAACCCTGCAATGAACATAAAGGCCGACATAATCACTGGAATGCCCGTGTTATTCGGCATATGAATTGCCTTGTAGGGCGGCACTGTTTCCGCATGTCCGGCAGCACGCGCTTCCTTCATTGCCGCGAAAGCATCACGACTTTTGATCTCGGGAATATGCGCAAAATTATATTCGGCGGCAGGAGAAGCCGTTGCCCATTCCAGAGTCCGGCCATTCCACGGATCGCCGGTTGTATCTTTCTTGCCGCGGACAGCGCTCCAAACAATATTGTAGGCCATCAGTGCAAAACCGATGCCCATCCCGGCCGCGCCAATGCTCATAACCACATTGATCGGCGTCCAGCCCAGACCAGCTGGATAGGTATACATACGGCGTGTCATGCCCATGAGTCCCAAAAAGTACATCGGCATGAAGCAAATATTGAATGAAATCATGAAAATCCAGAATGACCATTTGCCTTTAACTTCATCCAGCATGTATCCGAACATCTTCGGCCACCAGTAGTGCAGGCCGCAGAAAATGCCGAACACCGTACCCGCAATTAACGTACTGTGGAAGTGCGCCACAAGAAAGTAACTGTTGTGGTATTGATAATCCGCCGGTGCCATCGCCAGCATGACGCCGGTCACCCCGCCGATGGTAAAGTTCGGGATAAATGCCAGTGCCCAGAGCATTGGTGTCGTAAACTGAATGCGTCCCTTGTTCAGCGTAAACAACCAGTTGAAGATTTTCACACCGGTCGGTATCGCAATCAACATCGTGGAAATGGAGAAAAAGGCGTTAACCGGTGCCGTATTCCCCATAGTGAAAAAGTGGTGCAGCCAGGTAATAAAGCTAAGCACGGAAATCGCAACCATAGACCAGACCATGACAGCATAGCCGAACAACGTCTTATGTGCAAAAGTCGCTATGACTTCCGAGAAAATACCGAACACCGGAAGCAGTACAATGTAGACTTCCGGATGCCCCCAGAACCAGAATAAGTTCGCCCAAAGCATTGGGGACCCTCCGGCAGCGATCGTAAAGAAATGCGCCCCGAACAGACGGTCAATCGTCATCAGCGCAAGCGCTACGGTAAATGCCGGGAAGGCGAAGACGACAATGACCGAAGTAATTAATATAGACCATGTGAACATCGGCATTTTAAACAGAGTCATGCCAGGTGCACGCATTTTCAAAATGGTAACCAGAAAATTGATTCCTGTCGCAAGCGATCCAATACCTGAAATCTGCACGCCGATCAAATAATAATTCTGACCGACACCAGGGTTCATCTCGGCACCCGCATACGGAGCGTAACTTGACCAGCCGGCATCCGGTGAACCGCCAATAACAAAGGATAAATTGAATAGCATTGCGCCGAAGAAAAACAGCCAGAAGCTGAGCGCATTCAAAAAAGGATAGGCCACATCACGTGCGCCAATCTGAAGCGGTACAGCAATATTCATGAGCCCGAAAATAAATGGCATGGCAACAAAAATAATCATGATTGTTCCATGAGTCGTAAATACCTGATTATAATGCTCGGCATCAAGAAAATGCATATTGGGCAGCGTCAGCTGTGCACGCATCATCAATGCATCCATACCGCCGCGAAAAAGCATTAAAAGCGCTGCAATAATATACATGATTCCAATTTTTTTGTGGTCCACTGTAGTCAGCCATTCATTCCACAGCCATTTCCATTTTTTAAAGTAGGTCAGAACAGCGACAATACCGATCGATACGAGCGCAATCGAAGCATCGGCACCATAAATCATCGGATCGCCGGTGACAAAGAACCATCCAAGAAACGATTTAACAGAATCAATCATTGCTCTTACCCCCTTCCCCACTGTCATCACTCATATCCATTCCGTGCATACTGTCGTTGCCAACAGACTCGCCATTCATATAGGCATCCATCTGTGCTTTGTTATAATCTTTTGCGACAATTTCAGGATAAGAAGCAAAGGCCTGCGGTTTAACCGTATTCGGTTTGAGCAGTTTCATATATTTTTCGTGGGTAAGCGCCGGTTCATTATTTTTCACATCTCGCACCCAATTGTCAAAATCTGTGGCAGAACGTGCCATCACTTTAAAAGTCATGTGCGCGAATCCTTTGCCGGAATAATTGGAACTCCGCCCCTGATAGGTGCCCGGCTTGTCAGCCTGCAGCCACAGTTTCATTGGCATATCCGTCATCGTATACTGCTGACCGCCAAGTTCGGGTACCCAGAATGCATTCATCGCATCGTAGGCGTGAAGACGGAACTTTACCGGGGTGCCAGCCGGAATGACCACATAATTAACGGTCTCGATTCTTTGATCCGGATAACGGAACAGCCATTTCCACTGAACCGATGTGACATCAATTGTCAGTGTCTTCTCTGCCGACTTAGCCGCTACAGCTGTCGCTTTTGGCGGATGGTTCAGTTCGAAAAGTGTTTTTACCGTCGGCACCGCCAGCAAAATACAGATGATTACCGGAACAATCATCCAAACAATTTCAAGTTTGCGATTTCCGGTATCTTTCGGATCATATCCGCCACTGTTTTTTCGGCCAAACCGCGCAAGTACATAAATAAATAGAATAAGAACAATCGCAAGAACGATGCTCATCATGATCAGCGACCAGATAATCAGATGATACTGCGATCTTGCTACTGGCCCCTGTGGATTCAGCACAGCTATTTTATCTGAACATCCGGCAAGCATCGTTAGTACGGGCACCGCCAGCAAGAGAAAAACTGGTTTAACCAGTATTTTTAGTTGCTTCACGTTATATTTCCTCCCCTCTGTTTCTCTCTTTCGCATCGCACGCAAAGTAAACATTGACATTATAGCATAAACTTTAAATTATAACTTTAATATAAATTATATAATGTGATATTTGTTACATATTAATAACCATTATATCCATTTCAATGATTGTCACGATTTACACACATATCATTCACTGTTTATTCACATTATAACGAATGTATACTTTTATTTAAAGCGTTTACATTAAACTACGCCAGAATTACTTGATCAGAAAGCCGAGAACAGCCCGCATCCAATCTCCGATCAATCACAGGCCGCTGATTTATGCTTTTTTTGGGGGGCTTATGTGCTTATATACAGTCATCAAATACAAGGTAAAAAAAAACCGAAACGCTGTAGATGAATGTTCTTCCCTTATAATCGCACGAAGGGGTACATTCATCGCATACGTTCCGGATTCATTTCATGGCTATATCTATACTCATAGGATACCTGAAAAAGTAAATGCTCGGATCATCTTTATCAGCGAATACGCTGCAGACTCTGTTTCCCCGTATGTCCGATCATTTACAGATCGTTCGGAATGTCCAGATGCTGCCCGGGGTAAATAAGCGTAGACGAGAGATTGTTAGTACGCATCAACTGATTGACACTGATGCCGTGCATCGTCGCAATCGCCCAAAGGCTGTCGCCTTTTTTGACCTTGTAGTCACCTTTTGTACTTGCAGATGATTTTGACGCAGTCTTTTTAATTGTTGTTGCGGTTGAGGCGGATGCGCTTTTGCCGGACAGCTTCAATTTCTGGCCCGGGAAAATCAGATCTGATTTTAAGCCATTGGCTGATTTAAGTGCGGACACCGTGACCCCGTGCTTCGAAGCGATCGCCCAAAGCGTATCCCCGCTTTTCACTGTATAGATGGACACCGAACTCTTTGAAGCTGATTTTCCAGCCGAGGCAGTTGACGTTGCCGCTGTCTTTTGCGTGTTTGCCGAAGATGCCGCAGAAGCAGTCAGTTTGAGTACCTGACCCGGATAAATCGTGTTTGACTTAAGGCTGTTGATCGATTTCAGTTTAGCAACTGAAATACTGTGACGGTTCGCGATCGCCCAAAGGCTGTCGCCGCTTTTTACCGTATAAGAAGTGGAGGAACCTGTCTGTGTCTTTTGGGATGAGGCCGGGGTAGCTGCACGCGAAGTCTGACTGCTTCCGGTGCCAACCTTCCCCGCAATTCTTCGCGCATTTTTGAACCGGGGTTCCCAGTATGACTGCGCCCCGCCCCCGCTGAAAACATTTGTCACATGCACGCCGACTGTCAACTCTGAACTGATCATCTGTCCGTTACCTATGTAAATGCCGACATGATGAATGCCGCCGTCACCTGTCGTATCGAAGAAAAGCAGGTCGCCTGGCTGAAGCTGGCCTCTTGATACAGCTGTGCCCACAGTCGCCTGCGCTGCAGAAGTTCTCGGCAACGTTACTCCCATCACCTTTTTGAAGATAAACTGAGTAAAGGATGAGCAGTCAAACGAAGCATCGGAAAAAGATGGCGCACCATACTTGTAAGGTTTGCCCTGATAATTCAAAGCCTGACTGACGACATCCTGGCCGGATGCCGCCATTGCCTGCTGACCGGTCGCTGAAAGTAATAATCCGCTCACTAAAGCGGTAGGCACAATCATTTTTTTCATAATTAACCGCCTCCTGAATATCCTCTTATGAAGTCATCGGGCAATCGTCCGAAATCTTTTGTGTTCCATATAAACTTACTGTGTTTCCGGTATGATGATTTCACTGGTTCGCTGCCTGATCGCCCCAAGCTGTTCGATCAACTGCTCAGCGCCAAGCGGACGGGCAAACAGATAACCCTGCGCCAATGCACAGTGTGTCTGTTTTAAGAACCGGACATGGTCCGCTGACTCAACCCCTTCAGCAACGACCTGCAGATTCAGCTCGGCCGCAAGTGCCACAATCATGCGCACAAGAGCCACATCCTGTTGATCATGGTGATCACCTCTGATAAACGATGGATCGATTTTGAGCTGACTGAGCGGAAGCTGCTTCAGATAGTTCAAGGAATTATAGCCCGTCCCGAAGTCATCAATGCTGATGCGTACACCTAATGCCTCAATGGCCAGCAGCTTCTGTGACATGACAAACAGATCGGCCCCCGCTGTTTCGGTAATCTCAAGCTGCAGCCGCTCAGGTTGAAGTCCTGATTCCTTTAACGCGGACTCAACCAGACTTAATAGATTTTCCTGAAAAAGCTGCCGCGGCGATAAATTCACCGATATATTAAACGGAAAGCCCTGGTCATTCCATGCCTTTGTCTGCCGGCAAGCGGTGTTTAGCACCCACTGACCAATCTCCTCAATCAGTCCCAGCTCTTCCGCCAGCGGAATGAATACGGCCGGAGAGATAACGCCACGCACAGGATGAACCCAACGGATCAGCGCTTCGCATCCGGCAATTGCTCCCGTTCGAAGGTCAATTTGCGGCTGGTAATAGAGCGTGAATTCATTTCGCTTAACCGCATGCCGCAGATCCATCTCCAGTTCCAGACGCTTGCGCAGCCCCTGAATAATTCTCGGATTATAAAACGCATATTTTCCTTTGTTATTCCTCTTTGCGTCATGAATGGCTGATACAGCGCAGTCAATCAGTTTGCGTCCGTTATCCGCATCGATCGGAAAAAAGCTTACACCCATTGTTACTGTTTCATACCAGCGTGTATCATGAATCTGGATCGGTACCGTAAATGTGCTCATAATTCGCTTAATGTGCATTTTCACTTCTGCCCGCCCCATATTTTTAAACAGAATAGCGAATTCATCACCTCGATAGTGATAGACACGTGAACCTTCGCATGCCTTCAGCCGTTTTGCGGCTTCCTGAAGCAGCTTGTCCCCGGCATCTTTACCTATAGTGTCGTTCACACGATTCATGCTGTCAATATCAACAACCAGCAAAGCAAGCGGCTGGGCCGGGTTTTCAATCGTTTCATGCTCAAGACGCTCCTGCAGCACCAGTGCATCAGGAAGTTCGGTAATCGGATCTACCGTATTTTCAGCGAAGCCGCCATTCTTCTGATAGGCATGTTCCTCAAGATCTGCTGTTCCGGCGTAAATTGACTGATCATGCTGATCCATAATCCGCTGGCATGTGACAAGCAGACACTTTCTTGATCCGTCTCCGCAGATCACAACAATCCGTTCTTCAATGGATGCGACATGTCCCTCTCGCAATTTCTGAATGGCTGATGCCGTCTTTTCCGAATTTTCGAGTGATGCGATATCCTGCCATTTCATGTGTTTCATCATTTCACGAGAATAGCCGATCCATTCGCACAAACGGCTGTTGGCATACATAATGCTGTCGTTCCTTATAACAAAAGCACCGATATGAAGATTGTCGGTTATTTTTTTAATAATTTTCTCGCCCTCTTCCAATGCCCGGAGCTGCTGCATGCGGAAATACATAACAAGCGAGACCGTACACAGGAGAAAGGCCAGAATTGCGGAGGCAATGATCAGCCATCCATTATTAAGGTCCATCATCGAGAAAGCTTCTGCCCCCCGTCACCAACCGATAATCTATTATTAGTGACAATAGTCTACATCTTTTTTATCGGCCATTACATTTACGGATTTAACAGACTTCCGGCAAATTTTTTTCGACATCAATTTTTCTGAAGATCGATTTCATGAAAGGTAAACATAGTTTTTTAAAGCATGGCCCATTATAATAGAAAACAAAGATGAAACCAGCAGGAGGATGAATGATGACCATCTACAAAGCGATGACTATTGCCGGCTCGGATTCAAGCGGCGGCGCCGGTATGCAGGCGGATTTAAAAACCTTTCAGGAACTCGGCGTATATGGGATGACTGCCTTAACATGCATTGTCACAATGGACCCGTTTAACCATTGGTCACATCAAGTGACAACGCTTGATACAGAATTATTAAAGAAGCAATTGGACACGATTGTTGCCGGCATCGGCGTTGACGCGATGAAGACCGGTATGCTTGGTTCTCCGGACATTATTAAAATTGCTTCCGATATCATTGAAAAATATCATTTGACACGCGTTGTGATTGATCCAGTCATGGTCTGCAAAGGGGCTGAGGAAGAGATTCAGCCGGAACTGCAACCGGAAAATACGGCAGCCATGCTCAAATTGCTGATTCCGAAAGCGCTCGTTACAACGCCGAATTTATATGAGGCAGCACGGCTGACCGGAATGCCGAGAATCACGACAATCGATCAAATGAAGGAAGCTGCGCAAAAAATTGTTGCGCTGGGGGCACGCCATGCGCTGGTCAAAGGCGGCAGCAGACTGCCAGATACTGATCAGGCAATCGATGTGCTCTACGACGGCAAAACCTTCCACATCATCGCCGATGAATTTATCAACACACCGAACATTCACGGAGCGGGCTGTACTTACGCTGCCGCGGTCACAGCCGGACTCGCCAAAGGCCTTTCCGTGCTTGAAGCAGTAAAAGTGGCGAAATCCTTTGTCACGGCCGGTATACGTGCGTCTTTTCCGTTAAATGATTATACCGGACCAACCGATCACAGTGCCTATAAGAGAGAACTTGCTGCAAAGCAGTCACGCGGCAATTGAATGTTACCGATATCCGGCGATTGCGCAAAGCACATTAGAAAACTTGGCTTTGCCAAGCTTTTGAAACGGGCGAAGCCGCCGTCGCACTTATACTATTTTCCTTAAAATTTCTATACTTTCTTAATAGTATTAGAAAACTTGGCTTTGCCAAGCTTTTGAAACAGGCGAAGCCAAAGCCGCCGCTGCATTTATACAATAGCGCAAAAAAGAATCGTTCATTGTGGCGATTCTTTTTTTTCGTCCTCAATAAATGTAAAGCCGAGAGCTCTAAGCGGTCCGCGGGAAAAAATGAGAAAAATTCTCCGCGCCATTTCCTCTTCCGGTATATGCATGTGATGCTCAAACCACCAACCGACCAGACCGATCATTGCAGAGGAGAGAAACATCGGCATAATTTCCAGCATAAGCGGATCCTCAGCAACCGGCGGAAAAGTGCGCATCTCTGTACGAAATTTTTTTATAAATCGCTCCTGCATGCGCTGACGAAATACAGGAATGCCTTCGTTAAAAAACATAGCCTGAAAAAATCGGGCATTCTTTTTAAAATGTCGGAACATACTGCGGATGAAGGCGACAATGCGCTCAGGAACAACCTTTCCGTTAAGAAAATAGTCCCGCGGATGGAATCGGTCGACCGTCTCAGACAGTCCCTTATCAATCACGGTTTCGAGCAAGTTATACTTATCGATATAGTGCAGATAAAACGTTCCGCGACCGATTCTGGCTGCGGATGCAATATCTTTTATGGTCAGGGCATTAAAATTTTTCTGCAGCAGCAGATCAAGAAACGCGGATTCGATTGCAGCCCGTGTTTTGATAACACGCAAGTCATTCGATTCAGATTCCACACCGTCTGCCTCCTGTTCTGTACCTTTTTGCCAGGTTTTCAGGTTAATAATCGACGTTTTCTGTCGATGTGTTCAATAATGTGCATTTAATAAATAATTGGCTATTGATCAATTGTTTATTCCATTTTATCATAATTAGTGAACACAGTGTTCAATATTTTCGTCCCACAAAGGATGTGATACGGTGAGTTACCCAATTAAAGGAGAACATCTTCACAAGCACTTTAAAAAACAAGTTGTGCTGGATGATGTGTCACTCACACTTCAGGAAGGTGAAATTTACGGTCTGATCGGCCCGTCCGGTTCTGGTAAAACGACCCTTGTCCGCATTTTACTTGGACTTGAAAAAGCGGACTCAGGCAAGATCGAACTGTTTGAGAGACGACCGACGTTAAATGCATTCCGGTCACTCGGATACATGGCCCAGTCCGATGCCTTATATAACGAATTAAGTGCCTATCAGAATCTCGAATTCTTTGCCTCCATACAAGGGATGCACGGCAAAGAAAAAAAACAGCGGATTCTTGAAGTCGCAAAAGCAGTGGATCTGGATCAGCATCTGCAAAAAAATGTGTCCAATTTTTCCGGGGGCATGAAGCGGAGGCTCTCTCTGGCTGCAGCACTTGTACACAGTCCGCGCCTGTACTTGCTGGATGAACCAACCGTTGGTCTTGATCCGGTGATCCGGCGCAAACTCTGGACACTTTTTCATTATCTGAAAGGCAAGGGCGCTACCATTATTGTCACGACACATGTCATGGATGAAGTAGCTCAGTGCGACCGTGTCGGCTTGCTGAGCACAGGCAGAATCATTGCTGAAGGGGCGCCGAAAGCATTAACCGCCCAGTACGGCGTTTCAACAGTAGAGGATATTTTCATTGCAATCGAAAAGGAGGCGGACGGAAATTGAGAAATCTTTTTGCGATGGCGCGTCGCATCATTCGCCAGATTGTCCGTGACAGACGGACACTAGCACTCCTGATTATTGCACCGCTCCTGATTCTGACGCTGGTCTGGTATATTTTCGGCGCAAAAACAGCCGAACCGAAACTTGCCATCATCCATTATGAGTCTTCGGATTATCTTTCTGCTTTTAAAAAGGACGACTATCAGCGGATGAGCGCGCTTCAAGCCAGGCAGGCACTCGCCGACAAAGAAATTGACGCTTATATTGATCTGAAGAATCCGGTATCCGTACATCTGGAAGGCAGCGATCCGTCACGCAATGGTCTTGTGATGAACAAGGTGCAGCAGTCGATGCAGAAGATCCAGCAGATCAACGTCACTTCGATGAAAAATCAGCTGACCGACGTGATCAAAGCTGAACAAAAAGGTATGATGGTGCAGCAGCAGACCATTCGTCAGATGACTGAAGCGATGCAGCGTTATGCTCCGGGAGCACTCGCCCAGATTATGCAGCAGGCCCCTAAAACCAGCCAGCCCGAGGAACCAAAGACCCCTGAAAAGGTCTCGCTTGACGTCTCTTATCTGCATGGGAATGATGATTTAAATACTTTTGACGCCTTTGGTCCCGCGATGGTTGGCATCTTTGTATTCCTGTTCATTTTTATGATCGGCGGTGTATCCTTCCTTCGCGAGCGCACCACGGGAACGCTCGATCGTTTAATGGCTTCACCGATCAAAAATTACCAGATCATCGGTGGCTACATGATCGGCTTCGGGCTGTTTGTTATTGTTCAGTCGTTTGTGCTGACCTGCTACATTGCTTACGTACTGAACATTTACAATGTCGGGAACTTGCTTGATGTGCTGATTATTGTTTTTATTCTTTCTTTCAGCGCACTGTCATTGAGCATCCTTCTGTCGACTTTTGCCTCCAACGAACTGCAGATGTTTCAGTTCATTCCGCTCGTCATCGTTCCGCAAGTCTTTTTATCCGGACTTTTTCCGATTGACACGCTGCCCGGGTGGGTACGGGCGGTCGGCAATCTGATGCCGATCCATTACTCGACCGAGGCACTGCGAAACATCATGATTCGAGGTACCGGCTTTTCCGGATGGTGGTTCGACGCAGCGATTCTCATTCTGTTCTCTGTTGTCTTTATGATTATTAATATCTTTGCGATCCGCCGCTCCCGACCAGTTACGGATTAGAAAAATCAGGCTTTGCCAGGCCTTTGATACGAGCGAAGCCGCCGTCGCACTTATACTATAATCCGCTGGATTTCAAGAGTATAAAAAAAGCCGAGCATTTGCTCGACTTTTTTTATACTGCACGACACTCATATAAGCAAACGCTGACGTGATCGCAAGGATCAGGGATCATCCGATCAGATCATGAATTGAGTGAAGCAGCAAAATCCGAATGAATTTTTCTCGGGTTCGGTTGATCCCATGTATGCTCAGCACTCTCCCTCTCTTCCGGTTAAGAATGAATCGATACTTTGCCATCTTCAACGACAACATATTCTGTATCACTTAAATTCGTAAAAACAACAGGAGTAATAGTCGACGGTATTTTACTGCTGATACTGGCAAAGTCAACCTGAAGCAGCCGATCGCCTTTCTTCACTTCCGCACCTTCCCTGACCAGTGGTGCAAACCCTGCACCTTTCAGAGAAACCGTTTCCAAACCAACATGTATTAAAAGTTCTCTGCCATCACTGGCTTTTAATGTGATCGCATGATTAGTCGGAAAAATATTGGTTACCCTGCCGTCAATCGGAGAGCGGAGAATGTTACTTTCAGGAATGATCGCAAACCCGTCGCCCATCATTTTCTTGGAGAATACAGGATCGGGAACCTCCGTGATTGGAACCACTTTGCCTTTGAAGGGCATATAAAAATCGCCAGCTGCGGCTATGTCCGCAGCACTCGGTTCCGCCTGATCTGTATCCGATCCGTTTTTTCGGAACAGCCTTTTTAAAAAACGCATACACTGCTCACCTCTCAAGAAACAGTACCGGTAGATTTATATTAACTATAACATTTCGTTTTCTTTTTACACAAATAAGAAAGTATAAAGATTTAGATGAATTGAGTGTCCGTGCGAAGGCACACTTGAAGCAAACACTCGGACAGATCTGTTCTGCACTGGCATTCTTTACTTAGGCACACCTATTGATTACAATCGAAATGTATCAAATCCACCTTCAGGGAGGGTTGATGATGATCACCTACGAACCGAAAACCAGAACCTTTCATCTGCAGACGAGGCAATGCAGCTACGTTATACGCATAGACAATGGCTATCTGCTCCAGCTTTACTGGGGTAAAAAAATCAGCCGTTTCCGGGAAAGCAGACCGCTGGTGCTGGCTCCAAAATCATTTGCGCCCTATACCGATGTAAAACGACGTGGATTTACGCTGAGTACGCTGCCTCTGGAATATCCCGCATACGGCAATGGTGATTACCGGCAACCGGCATACCAGATCCAGCTCGAAAACGGCTCGACCGTCTCGGATCTCCGTTACGCAGGGCATGTCCTTTATTCTGGCAAAAAAAAGCTGAACGGACTTCCTGCCACCTACGTTGAACATGATCTTGAAGCACAATCCGTAGATATCATCCTGCATGACCCGGTTGCTGGCTTATCCGCAGTGCTCACCTACAGTGTATTTGCAAAGTTCAATGCCATCACAAGATCAGTCCGTTTTGAAAACAGCGGAACGCGTCCGCTTCGTATTCTGGCTGCAGCGAGTGCCTGTATCGATTTTCGTGACGATCAGTTCGACATCCTGACTTTTTATGGCTCGCATAACCATGAACGCAATATGGATCGCCGACCACTCGCACCCGGAAGACGGGTGATCGAAAGCACGCGCGGCGCCAGCAGTCCCCAACATGACCCTTTCTTTGCGCTGATGCGTAAAAAAACAGATGAAATCCACGGTGAAGTCTTCGGCTTCAGTCTCGTCTACAGTGGTAACTTTTGCGCACAGATTGAGGTAGACCAGTACCGAACCGCTCGTGCGGTGATTGGACTGAACCCGTTCGACTTCAGCTGGAAGCTCGATGCAGGAGCACTTTTTCAGACGCCGGAAGCAGTACTGGTTTATTCTGACCAGGGTCTCGGATGTCTGTCACGTACGTACCACCATCTCTACCGAACGCGGCTTGCACGCGGAAAGTACCGGGACGAAATGCGCCCCATTCTGATCAACAACTGGGAAGCTACCTATTTCAAGCTGAATGAAGAAAAGCTGCTGGCGATTGCGAAGGAAGCTCAGAAAGCAGGGATTGAACTTTTCGTACTGGATGACGGCTGGTTCGGACATCGGGACAATGACCGTAGTTCGCTTGGCGACTGGATCGTCGACCGGCGCAAATTGCCGCACGGACTCGCCTGGCTTGCCGATCATATCCACAAAATGGGCTTGAAGTTCGGGTTGTGGTTTGAACCGGAGATGGTATCCCCGGACAGCGACCTGTACCGTGCGCATCCGGACTGGTGCCTGCATGTTCCCGATCGTCCGTGCAGTCTGAGCCGTAATCAGCTTGTGCTTGACCTGTCACGTGAAGATGTGTGCGCTCATCTGGAGCGAGCGCTTGCTGCCGTTCTCTCAAGCGCGGACATTAACTATGTCAAATGGGACATGAACCGGCATATGACCGAAATCGGTTCCGCTCAGCTGCCACCGGACCGCCAGCGCGAAACGGCACATCGCTATATGCTTGGTTTATACGCACTGATTGAACGGCTTACTCATGCATTTCCCGATATTTTATTCGAAAGCTGTTCCAGCGGCGGCGGGCGCTTTGATCCCGGCATGCTTTATTACATGCCGCAGACATGGGCCAGTGATAATACAGATGCCGTTTGCCGTTTAAAAATACAATATGGGACGAGTGTCGTTTATCCACCGATTGCTATAGGTGCCCATGTTTCCGCCGTACCCAATCATCAGGTCGGCCGGAGCACCTCACTTGCCATGCGCGGCAACGTGGCAATGTCCGGGAATTTCGGCTACGAGCTCGACCTTACAAAGCTGACTGACGAAGAAAAAGAGAGCGTGAAAAAACAGGTCACCTTTTATAAAAAAATTCGCCCATTGATTCAGTTCGGCGATCTTTATCGAATCACCAGCCCATTTGAACATGGAGACACGGCATGGTGCTTTGTCTCACCTGATCGGTCAGAGGTCATTGGATTCTATTTCACAGTGCTCGCAGCCCCCTCCCAGGTCCAGAAATCATTCCGCTTTCAAGGACTTAATCCCGATTTCATTTATCAGAATCCTGACACCGGCGACATATTCGGTGGTGATGAACTCATGAATGCCGGCCTGAATGTACCGGATGAAAAAGGAGATTTTCGCACCTATGTCTGGCGGTTCAGGCAGGTAAAGTCATAAGCAGCCCTGGTTTCTGTACTCAAGATACCTGGATGGTGCTGGTTCAGGGCAGGAACGATGACCAATAAAGCATTGTCTTTGAGCGGCACATAAACCGAGCCTGAGCTTGTTTATACATGCTTACTGATTTTCGATCTCCTCTATTTTTAACGATAGCTCGGTCCATCGTTCCATGGCCTGATCCAATTCATGTTCCGCTTTCTGCTGCATTTCAAACAGTTCCTGAGCTTTTCCGGCATCACTGCCTGCTTCAGCAATCTCCTTTTTTAATTGTTCCACCTGTTCTTCGAACCCGGCAATTCGATCTTCAATACCTTCCCATTCCTGCTGCTCCTTATAGGTCAGCTTTTTCTTCTTGGGCGCTGCTTTGCGCTCCTGCGGTATTTCTTTTTTTCGTGCAGCTTCTTCTCGTTCCGCGGTACGTTTTCGTTCGTCCATATAATCGCTGTAGTTGCCGATGAACTGACGGATGATGCCGTCTCCTTCGAATGCAATCAGCCGATCGGCAATGCGGTCGAGAAAATAGCGGTCGTGAGAAACTGCCAGTACGGTTCCCGGAAATTGGAGCAGGTAGTCTTCCAGCACAGTCAGCGTCTCGGTATCCAGATCGTTCGTTGGCTCATCAAGAAACAGAACGTTCGGTTCTGACATCAAAATGTGCAGCAGATACAGACGTTTATGCTCGCCTCCGGACAGTTTACGAATGAATGTCCGCTGACGCGCCCTTGAGAACAGAAACCGTTCCAGCATCTGTTCTGCCGACACTTGCTGCGCGTCAGCCGTTCGGATCACCTGCGCCACTTCCTTGATATAATCGATCACGGTCAGGTCTTCATCCATTTCCGCGTGCTCCTGTGTATAATAACCGATTTTGACTGTTTCACCGATGTCAACGGTTCCCGAATCCGGATCGATACGTTTCGCCAGCAAATTCAGCAGCGTTGTTTTCCCGCTTCCGTTGCCGCCAATAATGCCCAGCCGCTCTCCGGGCATCACAAGCAGATCAAACGAACGAATCAGTTCGTGCCCGTTAAAGCATTTCGACAGTTGTCTTGCTTCAATGACTTTTTTGCCCAGTCGTGCAGATCCGATTGCCAGATCCACAGTCTGCTTTCTTTCAGGACCTTTATGTCCCTGAAGCGCATGCACACGCTCTACTCTTGCCTTTTGTTTGGTTGAACGTGCCTTGGCACCGCGACGCAGCCAGGCCAGTTCCCTGCGCAGCTGATTTCGCAGTTTCACTTCCCCGGAGGCCGTCTGTTCTTCACGCTCCGCTTTCTTTTCCAGAAAAAGTTCATAATTTCCTTCATAGGCATACAGTTTGCCATGATCCAGTTCGAAAATCCTGCTTGTGACCCGGTTCAGAAAATAGCGGTCATGCGTCACCATCAGCAGAGCACCGGGATACTGATTCAGTGCGTCTTCCAGCCAGTCGATGATTTCATTGTCCAAGTGGTTTGTCGGCTCGTCAAGAATGAGCAAATCCGCAGGCTGGATCAGTGCCTGAGCAAGCGCAATTCTTTTTTTTTGACCACCGGAGCTCTCGCTTGCCGGCGTATCAAAATCATGAATGCCCAGTCGTGTCAATATGCCTTTGGCAGCCGCTTCTGCATCCCATGCATCCGCAGCATCCATTTGCTGCTGCCGTTCAAAAAGTTCGGCCTGAAGCTCCAGATCTTCAGGGTTCTTTTCCAGACGACGGAGAGCCCATTCATAATTTCTCACGGTTGTCATAATCGGCGAGGTCCCGCCATAAATGTATTCGAGCGCAGTCACGCCCGGCTCAAAAACCGGTGTTTGTGGTAAATACGCCATTCGGAACGCATTAGCATGACGCAAATGCCCCTCCTCCATCGAATCCCTGCCGGCAAGCACATTCAGCAACGTCGATTTCCCTGTGCCATTGACGCCGATCAGCCCGATCCGATCACCTTCTGAAATGGAAAACGACAAGTGATCGAAAAGAATCTGTGCTCCATAAGTTTTATATAAATTTTCAACATCAAGAATGCTCAAATTGAATCCTCCTATTCTTCGGCGGCCTGGCTTCGTCAGTCTCTGGTAAGCGTTTCATCTGACTGATCTGTTTTCATGCAGTATCGGCACTGTTTTATTCGTCGCTCTGATTTGCTCATTTGAAGTTCTATGTCTATCCGCCTGATGAACACTCTGCACTGAGGCGGACAGAGACCCCACGCTTATAAATTAATCTCCGCCACATCTGATTGTAAAATCGGCCGAAATAACGCATGAAAACACACGGAAAACTTCTGTATCGATTGATGCTGCTTAACGATGAGCATTCACCTGCACTAACTTCCCAATGACAATCTGCCGCTTCGGTGTGCGTGTCGGTTTATCGCAGGTCACAAGCGTGATCCGATTATCGTTCGTCTGATCAATCACATCGCCTTCAGTTTCTCGTACCACTTTAATCCGCACAACACAATATATATAGTCTTTCTTCAAGTTTGTTATCAGAATCTCATCGCCAATTCTGGCCTGCATCAGTGGGCCAAAAAGCAGCTGCTCCCGCCGCATATGATGACCGGCAAGCGGGTAATTCCCTTGCCCCATCTTCTGATCAGGGCGCATGGTCGTCGCCCCTGCGAGCAGATTGGCGCTCGTTGTTCCTTTCAGGATAGGAAGGTTTATACCCAAACGCCTGACTTGAATGCGACCCACCACTGCCTTAGCATCAAAATTCGCACCCGCCTTTATTGTTTCAAAAAATGAAGGAGGCTGAATTTTGCTGAAATCATAGGATGCTCCGCGATGACTATTCTTTTCCATCTGCGTCGCTGTCAACCGGGCGGAATTATATTTTGCACTCAGAAAACCAATCAGGGTTTCTTTTAAGAACGGAGAGGCAATCAAAAGCAGTCCCGCCGCGACCAGAACAGCAATCAGTGTTTTACGTCCGATCATCTTATCCCCGCCTTCAATCACTAACAAGCACCTGATCAAATCTTACCATGATCAGGTGCTTGTTGTTCACTATTTTCTTTTTTTAAGTGATCATAAAGTTTACAAGTTGTAAAAAATCGGATAAACTGCGCCTTCTATGATCAGATTATGTACACCCGCCAGGCGGGTGATAAAACGTTATTTTGCTTTTTCAATATGCCTTTGATCGATTTTCAATTCAATTATTTTGAGCTGATCACGATCGCTTAAAATTTCATCTTTATTTTTCTTAATCAATTGATTGAATGTTAACTTTTTTCTGATCATCGTCATCCCTCTTTCTGTTTTATTGTTCCATTATATTATTCGGTATGAATGACGATTTTGTTAGCGTTTTCATTAAATAAGTACTCCGGCATAGCCGGATTTTTTCATGATGATTTCCGTCTCAGTCTGCGTCATCAGTTTTTTGGCTTCTGCGCAAAGCCAATGATGCCTGCTGCTGCAACCAGAAGCACTGTGCCAAGCAAATAAGCCAATGAGTTGCCGCTGTCGCCTGTAACCGGAAGCGCGTGACTGGTCTGTTCGTCAGGCTGAATTTGCGATGAATAGCCTCGTTGCACTGCTCGAGTCTTTGACGCCGGAGCCTGGCCTGTCGATTCAGAGGCATTTGACTGATTCTGTGTTTGCTGTTCCTCACCCATAACTCCGTGTTCAATATCCGGCGGTTGTGGTTGGGCTGTCCGCTGAGCGTGTGCCGAAGTGACCGTTTCAGGTATTTTAGTATTTTTAATCGTCACCATGAATATTGGGTGATTTCGCGTCAGCGTAAACGGCCTTGCATCTGTGGACAGGGAATAGCCGGCCGGAGCACTTTGCTCCGCCCAGCGATACGTCCCCAATTCCAAACCGCTCTTAGTGATTATGCCTTTCTTATCCGTTGTCAGCGTATAGAGCGTCGTCCATTCGCTTTTCGCGTTCAGCTTCTGCAGCACAAACCGCGCCCCTTCCAGCACGTGATTCGAATCTGCAGCATCTACCTTTTTCAGCGTAACGCTGCCGGTGACTGCTGCTGGTTGCTTCACATTTTTAAAAATAAGCAGCGATTTAAGATGATTTCGCGTCAGCGTAACCTGCCTGGCTTCAGATGAAAGAGCGTAGCCGGCCGGTGCCTTAGTCTCTACCAACCGATACGCTCCAAGCGGCAGGCCTTCTTTGGTGACTGTTCCGTCCGCTTTCGTTATCAGTTTGTCGATTGTGCTCCAGCTGCTTCCTTCTTTTTGCTGAAGCGCAAACTCAGCTCCGGACAAAGTTGTACCGGGGTGCTCCGCATCCACTTTTTTCAGTGTGATCGAACCGTTCACCGGCTTTTTTCTGTTTTCTACCGTAATGGTCTTATTTGGGTCCTCTTTGCTTAAGTCGAACGTGGGTGGAACGCTCCCCTTTTCGTAGCCGGCCGGTGCCTTAGTCTCTACCAACCGGTACACTCCAAGCGGCAGGCCTTCTTTGGTGACTGTTCCGTCCGCTTTCGTTATCAGTTTGTCAATTGTGCTCCAGCTGCTTCCTTCTTTTTGCTGAAGCGCGAACTCAGCTCCGGACAAAGTTGTGCCGGGGTGCTCCGCATCCACTTTTTTCAGCGTGATCTTGCCTTTTATCGGCGCCGGACTGCTCGGAAATACAGGATGAAACAAAAATTTGTGAATTTCTGTGTGCCCGCCTCCAATTCCAAAGAAGTTATTGGCAATCAATGTGCCGTTAAGATTCCCGCCACCTGCGTTGAACGTCGCGTTTGGCGCGAGAATCGAGCCGAACAGCGCTCCGTTTCCTTGGTTGATCGTCCGCACATCTGGCATGTTGTACAGAATCCTGGAGGCTCGTGCGTCGCCTTCATTCAATGCGTTTCCGTTATACATCGTACTCCAGCCTGGCATATTAATAGCTGAAGATCCCGCCACATTAACGATGATCGTGGTGCTTGCATTACTGCGTGGTATGTTGTAGTTTATTTGAAATTCATTCTTCTTAAATTGGTTAAAGTCAGCCGCATCCAATTGAAAAACAACGACACCTGGATCGCTTCCGGAATAGCTGAATGTGACGCTATTCGCGTCTCTTGTTACTTCGCCTGTATCAAAGCGTACACCGGATAACTTTGTATACCAGTGACTGTAATTGATCAGCTGGTTTTTTGCTCCTGAAAAATCGGTTAGATGATTCTCACTGAAATCGGGTACTTCTGCAATGGAAACACCCTCCGCTTTTCTTGCATTCGCACCGTTAATTGCGGCACTTCCGTTTTCGCCAATGACATATCGCCCGTGAAGCTCCCCGCCATTGTAGGTCAGTGAATGACCAATGACAAAATTAATCGCGTCGTTGTTAGCTTCATTTGTCGCCACCATATAATTGGAAAGTGTGACATCATGCCCCACGGCAAGCCGTCCCTGCGCGTCCGAAGCCATGCGCATATCATTAAGGATAAACGCATTAAAGTTCTCCGCAACACCAAGCGGATGGTTGACATCAATCGAAGGTGACGATTCAGCCGCATGAACATCTTTTGGATGGAGCGCACCGCTTGCCATCAATGCACCAAGCAGCAGCATCGTTAAAAGGTATCTCAAAACACGGAAAATCTTCTTTGGTTTTTTAAACATGACTTTCCTCCCCATTTCTCTTTGCTGAATTTCCTGTGTGTAAAAAAGCAGTTCAAAGGAAAATAAACGATGTTCTGTTTATGATGGAAGGATTGCGGTGTCTGGTGCGTTCTTGGTCAGCTTCATACAGAACGATTTTTACTGTATTCGGAAGCACGGAAAAGTATGACAATTTTGCGTCAAAACGTTGCATGCAGGTGAAAAATACAGTGGTAAATTGGGGGCTGGCGTCTGACCGCCAGGAATCAAAGCACATAGCAATTCGGGTAAATGACAGGTGAAAAACATCGATACGCTGTTGCGTTTATATCAACAACTTCCAATTTAGAAAACTTGGCTTTGCCAGGCCTCTGGCGAAGACAAAGAGGCTGTCGCACTTATACGATAATCCGCTGAATTTTAAACTTTCTGAGTATCAAAAAAAGCATTCGATCCTAGTGAGAATCGAATGCCTTTAAAAAACCGGTTAATTGTTATTGGTCCGCCCGCTATCTCAGCTTTTTTTCCTTCTTCTTGTGAAGAGGGTCAGGAATCCACCGCCCAGAAGAAGCAGTGCTCCGGTCGCCATTGTCATGATATCACTGGCATCACCGGTAATCGGCAGTCCTTTGCTTTTTGATTTCTTGGTCGTTTGTACCTCGGCCTCGACACCACGAACGAGTACAAGATGATATTTGCCGGTCGCAAGACCTTTGAAATGGACGTTTCCTTCTTCATCAGCCAGTACGCCTCGCGCGATGACACGACCGTTTTCATCGACCACATTGTAGAGAGCGCCTGGCTTGCCACCCTTCAATACCAGTGGCACGGTTTCTTTTACAAAACCAAAGTCGAGCGTAAGATCTTTGTCACCGTCCTTAAGCAGGTTGCCTGATTCAGCCTTCCAGGTAGATGAATCTTTTGATTGATCATTTGTTCCATTTTCCTTAGCAGGAGTGAAACCTTTTAGAGCATCTTTCGAAGCATCCCGATCAATGTTTACCATGTAATGCTTACCTTCTGGCAGTGATGGCAGATTGGTAAATTCATAGTGACCATCGCTGTCTGTCTTGACCGGCTTCACTTCGTTACCATTCAAATCAGTAACAGGTTTTCCATCTGGTCCCGTAATAGCTATGACGATACCCGGGATACCAGACTCACCTTTGTCCTGAACGCCATCTCTATCATTATCAACCCAGACATAGTCTCCGACAGTTACAGATTTTTCGATAAAGCCGAAGTCTAATGTAGTATCACTGTCTCCATCATTAACCAAATTGCCTGATTCGCTTATCCATGTTGAGGAATCCTTACCTCTATCACTCGATCCCTTTTCCCCGGTTGGTGCTAGATTTATCAGCGCTTGTTTTGAAGCATCTTTATCAATACTTACCGTATAGTGTTTTCCGGCTGGCAGTGATGGCAGATTGGTAAATTCATAGTGACCATCCTTATCAGTCTTTGTTGGTGTAATTTCCTTGCCATCATTGTCTTTTACAGTCTTTCCGTCTGGACCCTTGATCGTAACTGTCACGCCTTCGATTCCTTTTTCGTTATCGTTCTGAATACCATCTTTATTCTTGTCTAACCATACATAGTCTCCGATGGATACAGACTTCTGAATGAATCCAAAGTCCAAGGTCAGATCTTTGTCACCATTTTTAGTCAGGTCGCTTGATTCAGTTTTCCAGGTAGATGAATCCTTAGCTGAATCCTCACCTGCTTTTTCTTTCGTCGGAATCAGATTGGTCAGTGCATCCTTCGATGTATTCTGATCAATCGTTACTGTGTAATGCCTGCCTTCAGGTAGAGCCGGTAAGTTATCAAATTCATAATGGCCTTTGGAATCGGTCTTTGTTGCTTTGACTTCGTTGCCGAAAACATCGATTACCGGTTTGCCGTCCGGGCCGGTAACGTTGACCACGACATTTTCAATTCCGGACTCATTATTATTCTGAATACCATTTTCGTTCTTATCGAGCCAGATATAATCGCCAACAGATACCGAATTCTCAATATATCCGAAGTCCAGTGTTGAATCATTATCTCCATCATTGGTCAAATCTGTTGACTCCGCACTTCCCGTTGATGAATCCTCAGTTCTTGTTCCCTCGCCTGTTTGAGTTGGGATCAAGTTCGTTAATGCTTCCTTCGTTGTATCGTCCGTAACAATACTTACCGTATAATGTTTTCCTGCCGGCAGTGCCGGAAGATTATTAAATGCATAATAACCGGTTTTCCCGTTTTTGGTCTCGGTTTGCTGTTCATTGACCGGATCACCATATACATCCGTTACAGATTTGCCGTCCGGACCGGCGATTTTAACTGTTACATTATTTATGCCGGTGTTGCCATCATCCTGTTTGCCATTGCGATTCACGTCTTTCCAGACATAATCGCCGACCGACACGGATTTTTCAATGTAGCCAAAATCCAGTGTAGTATCTTTCGCCCCATTTTCCGTTAAAGGAAGAATCGAATCAGTTGAGCCTGTTGATGAATCATTTGCATGATTTTTTCCTTGACCAGCCAGTGTCGGAACCAAATTGTTCAATGCTGCTTTAGAACTGTCTGCATCACCATCAACAGTGACTCGGTACAATTGTCCCGGAAGCAGTGCCGGCAGATTGTCAAATTGATAGTAGCCTTTATTTCCATCTTTAGTCACCGTTTTTTGAGGTTGCACACTGTCCCCGAATACATCCGTTACCGAGTGCTCGCCGTCTGCATCGACCAGCGTCAGATGAACCTGGACATCATTAATGCCGGATTCCCCGTCCTGCTGAATGCCGTCACGATTCACGTCTTTCCAGACATAGTCTCCGACAGAGACTGACTTTTCAACAAAACCGAAATCCAGAGTTGGATCATCATCTCCGTCGTTATTCAGGTCTATTGCTGTCGAAAGCCACTCAGATGAATCTTTGTCTTGATCCGTTGCATTATTTTTCGTCGGTGTCAGATTCTTTAAAGCTTCAGCAGTTGCCGAATCATTTTGGTCAATCACCGTTTGATAAAACTCTCCGTCCGGGAGCAGTGGAAGATCTGCAAAATGATAGTATCCGTTCTTTTCATCATGCGTTGACGTCACTTGCGAAACAACATTCTCACCGTCAATCGTTTTTACATTGGAAGAAATCGTTTCTCCACTGCTGTCAACCACGGATAAACTTAGTTTGACACCGTTAATGCCGCTCTCATCATCCTGCTGGATGCCGTCACGGTTCGTATCTTTCCAGACATAATCACCGACAGAAACTGACGGTACTTTAAACCCAAAATCCAGTGTCTGATCGGAATCCCCGTCGTTCTTTAAGTCACCTGATTCGGCCGTATTTGTTGATGAATCCTTAGCTGAATCACCTTGATGTTCTGTTGTTGGCACTTTACCGTCCAGCGCGTCTTTCGTGTCTTGATTGTCATTATCAATGCTGACCACATAGTGCTGTCCGTCCGGAAGAGCCGGCAGATTCTTGAATTGATAATATCCGGATGAATCCGTTGTCTGCTCCAATGACGTCTGGCTGCTTCCGTCCGGCATGATGATCGCCCCACCGTCGGAACGTTCCACCTTCAGAACGACTCCGGGAATACCGTCTTCGCCATCATCCTGAATACCGTCACGATCCTTGTCAAACCAGACATAATTGCCGACCGACACATAGCCGACATCTTCACCCGAGCCCGTCGCAGAACCCGACACAATCCGAACATTCACGGGTTTACTATAAGAGGTACTCGTGTAGCCGGTTCCCTCAATATACGCACTGTTCGATATTTCCGTAAGCCCTTTGCTTCTGACAATGTTCTGATCGTAGGTTAAAATATAAGCTTTGTTTATATCTTCTCCCGATGCGAATTTCAGTTCAAAGCTTTCACCCGCACCATCCGCCGAAGGTGTAAATGACAGGGAATAGTTGTCAACCGGTATCTGTCCGCCTTTCGTCAGATCACCTGTTTCCGGATCTACAATGGCCGAGTACAGTTTAAAAGAATCATGATCATAGGTTTGATTGGCGCTTAACTGGTCCTTCAATGAAACACCTGTACCAAGATCGGACTGTGCCCTGTTAATTTCCACAGTCCAATTTACCGTGTTTTTATCATCTGACATCTTTCCATCTTTAACCGTGTAGTCGAGCGAGTGAGGAATGGTCACGGTTTGGCTGAAGCTTGTTCCCGCATCATCAGTTACATCTGCGTCTTTTAAGGCAACGTCATTTTTATACTGGCCATTGCTATAAGTGACACCGACAGGCTGCGACTGATATTCAATGACATAAGGACCGCTGATTGCATTTTTGAATGTAAGCGTAAACCCGATTACGCCCTGCGCATTTGTCGCCGGTGTCACATCATAATCAGCGGAATCGACTTCGTCACCTTTTGACGATTCAGAAAAAGTGTTCGAGTGGACATCTGATGCATAATTGAATTTATAGACTTTGATTAACGGTTTTCCGTCTTCATCCGTGGTTACTAAATTATAACCGCCGCTTCCATCCGGATCCTGCGACAGTGTATCTGTTACAGTCGCTTTCCCCATATCTGTGCTGTTAAAATTGATGACCGCGTCCCATGTAAAGATCTTGGCTGCCGCATCATATGTGCCTGTCTTATAACCGTTGTACTGTTCGGCATCACTGGGATCAACGGATATGCCGCCCGTTTCCGTTTTGCTTACCCCGTCGGAATAGGTCAGCACGTAATCGTTGCCGTATCCGGAGACGGCGTTGTCCGGGTCATACTTGGTCGCATAGGTGAGCAGATATTCAATGGTGTTGATCGCCTGATGAAAATTAATCGTGAATCCGGAATCACCATTTGGAGTAACTGTGTAATTTGAACCATCAAGTACACTATTGTCTTTCTTATTTTTTATCACAACAGATGATAGATCAAAGTCTGTAACGCCCGTACCGAATGTATCGGTCAGCGTCGGCCCTTTAGTCGAATCCGTCTGATCCGTCAGTGTTTTGCCTAAATCATTTAAATCAATCTTCCAATTAATTGTGTTCTTCGTCGGGTCAATCGAGCCGCTTTTTGTAATACCTACGTTATGAATGCGAACCGAACCGGAGGTAGCCGTTTGACTGTTGCTTGTAACCTGGTTGGACACATCGCCTTGCTCGACATGATCTTGATCGGCCGCCTGCGTCTTATAAGTGACGACATACGCGTCGGTCGTTGGATTGCCGTCGTTTAAGGTGATGTCAAAATTTTTATCTCCAGATGTCGCATCAGTTGAAAAGGTTACACCAGACTGATCACTGTCAACAGTGTAACCGCCCGACGCATTGGTCGGCGTTACCTTCTTCACCGCAAGCGATCCGGTGACATATCCGCTGTCGCCGGTCACCGTATCATGAAGCACCGGTGAAGTAACCGTACTGTTATTAAAATTATAGTTAATTGTCCAAGTGATCATTTGTGTCTTGGGATCGTAACTGTTGTTCGCCGACTTGGTCATAAACGGCGCATATTGAGCGGTAATCTGTTTATTGGCCGATTCATTAATTGAATTGCCGTCAACTGTTCCGCTGAGTGTTGCCGTATTGTCAAATTTTTGCGAGTCGTGTTTCTCTGAATCCTGAATCGCCGTTTCATAGACAATGCGATACGGCTGTGTAATCGTGGGATCGGTAAAGGTGACGACAAACTGCCCGTCTCCGTCCGGATCCGAAACGGTATATTTGCTGCTGTCCAAAGCAACCACGCTATCAGCTTCCGGATCATTTTTGCTTCCATCCAATTTAACGGTTAGCGGATATATCTTTACGCTGCTTTTGTCAAAATCCAAACCTGCAGGCAAGGTATCGGTCACCGTGGCCCCGCTGATCGTCTGGTAGCGCGCATTGACATCCATCTGCCAGGTTAGAGTTGACGGATTGAAGCCCCGGTCCGTTGAACCATTCTTAGAAACATCAGGTATACTCGTGTTCGGTTGAAACGAGAGCGTGTATGACGCATCGGCAAGGAAAGGAATCGTCTGTGTGACGGTACCGTTTTTTAAGCTTTCTGAAAAGATGACGTTTATCTCCAAGTCGCCGGCGCGATTCTTTAAATTCGAATGGTCGGCATAGTAGCTGTTAAATTGTATCGTTGCCGTCCCATCAGATCCGACGGTAAAGGTACCGACAGTCGCATTATTGGTTGCATCAAACACATCAGTTGAAAAGCCGCCACCGACATCGATCTGGTCGGGAATGGAAAACGTATAGGCAGCGCCGTCGGCAATCGCGACCGAGTCATCGGCCGACCAGTGATAGGTCAGATTAACCTCTCCGTTTTGATTGATGTTCGTATCCCCTGAAGATACAGGCTCGCCGTCAACTTTAAAACTGCTTAATGATAAATGGAATCCTGAATCTGCATTCAGGCTGCCTTCCGCGCTGGCTGTTCCCGCAAGCGTTGGCAGCGACAGTTGGCTGAAAATGACAAACAGCGACAAGGCGATGATCATCAGCCGTCTGACCGTTTTTCTATGTTTTGTTTTTTTTAAACCAAGCGGCAGTCTTTTAGCTCTCAATGTACTTCTCCCCTTTATTTCTCTGTTTTCACATTTATGTGCGGTTACGTGTTGTTGTGGTATATATGGAAATCCGGCATTGGCCGGAATGCTGAACGATGGCGGCAAGGTGCTTATCTAGGGTGCCGAATATGTCGAATCATTTCGGATGACCGACCAATTGCGCAGCTTATCCCACAATTTGTTAATGTTTAGTTTATCTTGGCGCTCTGTACAAGTTCTGAACAAACAGTGAACTTTGTTCCAAAATCAGCTTCAATGTGAAAAAAATCATATACAAAAAAAAGACCGCAAACCCCTTTTCGGGATTCACGGCCTCTCGTGATCACTTTACGATGTAAGGATACAGGAAATAAGTTCAGGTATCCTTCACTTCTTTATAGCGTTCGTACACACGGATCGCTCCGTCAACGTTGCCTGTCTCATTATAAAGTCTGATCATCAGCTTCAAATTGCGCGCATCATCAGGCTCAAGACGCGCCACCTGCTGGCAGACATTCAGTGCGTCCATCTTCTTGCCCTCCTGGATCAGGAATTCAGCTAGCGAATTGGCCAGCTCAAGCCAGAGCTGAAGCAGCCGAACCCGCTCCGCCTCTGCCCAGAGGTAGCCATATTCATTAAAATAATGATTTTTATAGGCATGGAACAACGTCATATGCTTCTGGTAGCTGGAAGGAGTGATCGGCGGAAGGTGATTCAGATTAACCTGCCATTGCTCAATATCAATGTCTGCTTCTGAAACGCTCAGGGAATAGCCGATATCATTTTTTATAATGCGCTGTTTCAGCGGCAGTTTTTCCATCAGTTTGCGAATCTGATAGATCGTCGTATAGAGCTGCGCGGTCCCTCTGGCATCATCCATGCCTGGCCAAAGCAGATCAATCAGACGTTCCTTGCTGACGAAACGCCCATGCTCTTTAAGCAGGTAGGCATAGAGTTCTCGAGCGCGGGATGTGCGCCATTTAACAGGTATGTATGATTTTGTACCCTTTTCAATCTTATAAAATTTAAGGCTGTCAAAGCATTCAATGCCGAAATGGGCTTCCGGCTGCGGGTGACCTGAAGCTGCGCCAGGGGCGCGGTTCTTAATCAATCGGGTAACCGCCTTCTCAAGGCGCGGTTTCAGAATCGGCTTAAGCAGATAGTCAATGGCGTTTAATTCAAATGCTTTAATCGCGAATTCATCGTAAGCAGTTGTAAAGACAATCTGGATTGGTCCATCATCAGCCTGAAGCAGCTCCGCAAGTTCAATACCGCTGATTTCCGGCATCTCTATGTCCAGAAACACAACATCCGGTTTGAGCAGCTTCGCCTGATCCAGCGCCTTCTCAGGATCGGTAAATGTATCGATCGACTGAAAAATGCCTATCTCCTGAAGAATGTGCTTCAACTGCCTGCAAGCCAGCAGTTCATCATCCACCACAAATGCATGCATGATTCTGCCTCCTTTGCATAAATATGGTTGCGAACCCGGCTTCGCCGACCCCTGGGGTAAAAATGAAGCCGCCGTCACGCATATGCCTTTTGTGATTTTTGTAAAATAGTACTGTTAATCGCTGTTTTCCTTTTTTTCGGTTCATTCCGCTGAATTCTTCAACGAGCTGAAAAACGAATGAGCCGATCAAGCGCACATTATCCTTTAACAGAGCCGATGAGAAAGCCTGGCTTTGCCGGGCCTCTGGCGAAGGCGATGCCTTAGGTGCGCTTATACGATAATCCGCTGAATTTTAAACTTTTGTACGTAAATACAGAATGGTTTTTTCTCTCATGGGGTATTTTCATTCAAGCGGTGTCCCTCACCCCTCAAGCGAGTCATGAATGTTTCTTATAGTATAAAATAAATGGAAAGCATACAAAGAAACTATGGTTCATCGCTGCTATTATACCATGGGCCAGACCTGCCCCCATTCGTTCTTCTATTCATTTCTTTCAGCAGAACTGATAGAATTACATGTATCCTATCAATTTCGGGAGTGAGCAGGCTGTGCAGCGCGTATCCGCTTTTCTTATTGTCGTCTTATGTTATATCGGCCTGTTCTGCGCTTTTGTTGCATGGGATCATTTTTCTGAGTACAGCGGTCCGACCGCAAAAGCGGGGCATATTGACCTTGCGCATTGGAACTTTGAGAAGAACGGCAGTATTGAGTTAAACGGACAGTGGTATTTCTACCCTGATCAGCTTCTCACTCCCGAAACCACGCAGCACGGAAAGAACAGACGGCTGATCACTGTCCCTGAAAAGACACGCAACGCAAACAGCATCAAACCTTACTATGTAAATGCAGGAACTTACCGGCTTGTCATCTATTCTGATCATGAGCAAATGTTCGGGCTGAGGGCAACGCATATCTATAATTCCAGCAGAATTTATGTCAACGGGATGCTTGTCGGAGGAAGCGGACGGCCATCAAAAGGGGACAGCAAAGTGGCTTCGCTTAAGCCTGCTGTAAGTTATTTCCCGCTTCAGCGCGGCTATAATGAATTATTGATTCAGGTTGCGCGCGCGGATGTAGCTACGGCCTGGGGCATCACCAAGCCGATCACTTTTGGCACGCAGCAGCAGATTTCGCGAAGCTATGACCGATCCATCTTCAGCGATATGGTCACGGTTGCTGCCTTTTTCTTTATGGGGCTGTACTTTTTCGGTTATTTCGTCCAGCGCAGACAGGATGCGCATCTGCTGTTTTTCTCCGTTATCTGCCTGCTTTTTTCCATGATTATTTCCTGGATCAGTCCGGGCCGGGTGATCTACATTTTCTTCCCGGATCTCTCCTACCGTGCCCTGGTCATATTGGAAGTCATAGAAACGCTGCTCCTTGGGGTCGTCGTGCTCCTGCACCTGTTCTCCACCTACCCTAAGCTGGTATCAAAGAAAGTGTTAACCTGGGGCATAGGTATCTCATGCGCAACGCTGATCATTGATTTCATTCCATGGAGCCCACTGACACCAATGATCTTGTTTCTTCATTCTTTTCTCGCGGTCTCTATTCTCACCTATACTTCCTATATTTTTGTGCTCGCAATTGTACGCAAAACCACAGAAAGCATTTATCTGATGGTCGCGACACTGTCCATGAGTATCTTTATCATTATTACAACGATCCGTTCATACAGCTCAAGCATGATTATTTCGCTGTATACTTTTTCATCTTTAATCTTTCTGCTGATGCTGTCGTTGCTTATATCACAGCGCTTCGCCCATGCGCTTAAACGGAACGAATCATTAGCGCGAGAACTGGTCCGCAGCGATCAGCTAAAAGATGAATTCATCGCCCGAACCTCTCATGAGTTTCGCACACCTTTAAACGGAATCATTAACGCAGCGCAGACTTTGCTCGTAAGCAGATCGGATCGCACCATTGGCGATGAGGCGGACAAGTTCCAAATAATCACACGGATCGGCTACCGGCTTTCCGCGCTTGTCAATGATGTGCTTGACCTGGAGAAGATCAGGCAGGGAAAACTGAGTCTGCATCCGATCCCCCTGGACGTGGCGGCTGCGGTAAAATCGGAGCTTCCTTTTTACAGCCTGCTGGCCAAAAAGAAAGGTCTGGTCCTTGCAAATGCCGTGCCGGAGAACCTTCCCCTGGTCAGCGCGGATGAAAACCGGTTCAGGCAAATACTGAATAACCTGATCGGCAATGCGATTAAGTACACGCCGGCAGGAAAAATTACATTACAGGCCAGAAAAATAGAGCAGGTAGTCGAGATCACAGTAACCGATACCGGAACTGGTATTCCGCGCTCAGAGTTTGAGGCCATATTTCAGGCATTCGAACGCAGGGACAAACTGAATCAAAGTGAAGGTGCCGGATTGGGGCTGAGTATTGTTAAACAGCTGGTAGAGCTGCAAAACGGGAAAGTATGGGTACAGTCCGAAGCTGGATCAGGATCTGTTTTTCATTTCACTTTGCCGCTCTTCAATGCAAAACAGGGAAGCTCCCATGAGACATTTTCACAATCAGCTGAACGAACAGGAACAGATGAGGCACTTTTAAACGGGCATCTGCCAGAAGTCACTCTGGAGACACCTTACCATTCTCCATTTAATCATGCGACAACGATTCTTGTCGTGGACGATGATCTGGAAAACCTGAAAATCCTGATTGATATGCTGACCGGCATGTCCTACAATGTGACCGCGGTCAAAAACGGAAAAGAAGCACTGGATGAGATCGCTCATTCAAAACCGGATGCGGTGATTCTCGACCTGATGATGCCGGGTATGTCCGGGTATGATGTCTGCCACAAAATACGCGAGCAGTACAGTCTGACCGAACTCCCGGTGCTGATGCTTACCGCCGCGATTATCGACGAAGAAAAACATTACGCATTTCGGGCGGGAGCGAATGATATTCTGCAGAAGCCATACAACTTCTCGGAATTCTCGGCGCGTGTCCATGGATTGATCCTGATGAAAAACGCGGCCAGTCAGGCAACAAATATGGAAGTCGCTTTTCTCCAGTCACAGATCAGGCCGCATTTTCTCTATAACGTACTTAATTCGATCATTGCACTCAGTTATGAAAATGTGGAAAAAGCACGTGAAATGACCGCGCAATTTGCTGCTTATTTGCGTGGCAGTTTCGATTTCCAGAATACATCCGCAATAAGCACTTTTAAAAAAGAATTGGCACTTGTGAGGAACTATCTCACAATTGAAAAAATGCGTTTTCACGACCAGCTGCAATTCAGTATCGATGTTGATGAACGGATTGATTTCCCGATGCCGCCGCTCATGATCCAGCCACTTGTTGACTATGCGGTTGAGCACAGTATTGGCGGACGAAAAGAAGGCAGACGGATCATTCTATCCGTTACACGCCTTCCGAACGGATATAAGATTGCTATTACAGACAACGGTATCGGTATGGATGAACAGAGACTGAATGCACTTCTGACCGATGCGTCCGGCAGCAGCTTCGGCATTAAAAATGTTAATGAGCGACTTAAGCGTTACTTTGGCACGCATCTGGATGTCCAAAGCAAGATCGGTGAGGGAACGACTGTATCTTATTGTATAATCGATGGGGTTTTTCACCATCCGCCAGGCAGCGGGCTGCAAAATGCACAAAGTGAGAGTGAAAAGCATTGAGAACAAAAATAAAAATCGTCAGCTTGATTATTCTGAGCTATTCCGTGCTGTTCATCGTCCTGCTTTTTCTTTCCGGAATCTCGGCAAACAACGCGCCAAAGGCTGATAAAGGCATGCTCGACCTCAGCCGCTGGAACTTTGACCAGAGCGGAAACGTTGAGCTTAATGGAGAATGGACCTTTTATCGCAATCAGCTTTTAACTCCGAAAGACATTCAGTCCGGACAGGGCAGACAGGCAGTTTTAACCGATGTCCCCCTTAACAACATCACTAATCCCGGGGGACGCCAGCCAGGATCCGGGACTTATCGGCTGATTATTCGATCCAATCAGGATCATCGAATATTTGCCATTAAAGTCCCGGTGATCTACACGGCAAGCAAAATTTATGTAAACGGAAAAGCGTTCGGCCGGAGCGGAGACGTGACGCGAGAAAATTTTACGCCAAAACCCGTTTCCTACGTTTGCTATTTTCCAATTCACAAAGGCGATAATGAACTAATCATCCAATTTGCCAATTATGGCATGATTAACGGATGGGGAATTGCAAAACCCGTTCTGCTTGGAACTGATCAGGGCATTACAAGTGCCAGAGCACGTGCTCTGGCTGTCAGCTGCATCATCATTATTCCCTTCTTTATCATGGGCCTGTTTTATTTCGGCCATTATTTGCAGATAAGAAGAAATCTGTCCTTTTTATTCTTCTCATTAATGGCCATCTGCACGTCCATAGCGTTATCCATGTTCGATCTGGAAGGAATGATCTATATTCCATTCCCATGGATTCCTTTGTGGCTGCACGCACGTCTTGAACTGATCTTTTTCATTTTAGGCATACTAATGGCCCTTTACAGTTTTACCTCCTATTATCGAACGCTGATCTCAAGACACATGCTTTGGCTGATCACTGTTTACGCCAGTATACTGGTGACCGTAAGCCTGATTTCCATACGTATGCCATCATGGTATTATCTCGTCTTCGTGCTTCCTTTTACACTTTTTATTTTCATCTACTCAATGTATATCATTGTGCTCGCTGCCATTCGGCGGATGGAGGGAAGCCGGTACCTGGTCATCTGCGGACTGTTTCTGAATGTGTACAGCATCACAGCCGTGATCAATGCGTCCAGCACAAATCAGATTCTGATATACAATGTGCTATCCGTGCTTGGAGTCATTCTCTCGCTTTCACTCTTAATGGCTAAGCAGTTCAACAGCACTTTTTTTAAAGCGAAATCACTGGCACAAAAGCTGCGCCAGATTGATGTGCTTAAAGACCAATTCATTGTCCGCACAGCGCATGAATTCAGAGAACCGTTAAGTGGAATCATCACAAGTGCTCAAACGCTGTTAAAAAGTGATAAGAGGCGATTGATCCAGGATGAACAGATAACAATTCAGAGGATCACGCGTATGTGCTATCGGTTGTCCAATCTGGTTGGCGATATTCTGGATCTGGAAAAAATCAATCAGGGACTGCTGAACGTTAAAACCGGACCGGTAGATGTTCGTTCCTTGATCAATCTGGAAATTGGCTTTTATACAAAAATGACCGAAGAAAAGGGATTACAGTTCATTGACCAAATGCCCCGCGTGCTTCCGCTTGTCCTGGCCGATGGGAACCGTTTGCGTCAGATTTTAAATCATCTGCTCGATAACGCCATTAAATACACACACTGCGGAACCATCACGCTCTCGGCGAAACAAAAAAAGAATCATTTAGAGATCATGGTGGCTGATACAGGAACCGGGATACCTGCAAGCGAACACGATACGCTTTTTGATCCGATCCGGCAAGCAGATACACATGCGAGCGAAGGTGCCGGGCTTGGCCTTGCGATTACAAAAAAATTGGTGGAACTGCAACAGGGAAAAATATGGTTTGAGTCAAAGAGCGGCTCGGGAACCACTTTTCACTTCACAGTTCCGCTTTATGCGTCAAATCGCATCGATACTGTCAACACGCTGTCCCTCGAGTTTCATACTTCACAGAATCAGATGACACATCAGACGCAGCAAAAACCGGACTCGAACAAGCGGCAGACCATTCTCGCTGTTGATGATGATCCGGAACAGCTGAAAATTCTGACGGATATGCTGAAAAGCCTTGATTATCACGTGATCAGCGTGAAAAGCGGAGACGAGGCACTGCATGAAGTCGTTCGCTCAATGCCGGATCTGGTGGTCCTTAATTTAATGATGTCGGGAATGTCGGGATTTAAGATCTGCGGTAAAATACGTGAAAAGTATGGTTTGACTGAGCTGCCCATACTCATGCTCACCACTTCAATCATTAACGAAGACAAGCATTATGCAATTCGCTCGGGCGCCAATGATGTGCTGCCCAGACCGTATACGTTCTCAGAATTCTCAGCACGGATCCGAAGTTTAATTCTGATGAAACAGGCGGCCAGCCAGGCAGCTCATCTGGAAGTTGCATTTCTTCAATCCCAGATCCGGCCGCATTTTCTCTATAACGTTTTAAACTCAATAATCGCCCTGAGTTATGAGGATATTGAAAAAGCACGCGAAATGACAGCACAGTTCGCTGCTTATTTACGTGGAAGTTTTGCCTTTCAAAACACATCGGCAATGAGCACTTTAAAAAAGGAATTGTCGCTTGTCCATGCTTATCTGGCTATTGAGAAAATGCGTTTTCAGGATCGTATTCATGCAACAATTAACGTAGATGACACACTTGATTTTCCGCTTCCACCGCTCACGATTCAGCCGCTCATTGAAAATGCGATCCGTCACGGGATCGGGAAGCGAAAAAACGGCGGACGGCTGTCACTGTCAATAACGCACAAATCCGGTTACTTTCTCATTACAGTGTCTGATAATGGGGCAGGTATGGACGAGAAAGAAATACGCAACGTGCTGCTCAATGGGAACGGACACAGCGTCGGGCTGAAAAATATCAACAGCAGGCTAAAACATTTTTATGGAACGGAACTTCAAATCAGCAGCAGTCCCGGCAACGGAGCGACTGTTACAGTGCATATTCCCGAAAAACAAGGAAGCAGAGCAGGCTATTATACATCTGCATCTTTACGCCCATCTAAGAAAAACTGAGCAAAGCCTGGCCCACAATCTCCGAACATGATTTATGCCTTTGGCTTTGCATCGGTGCTACGGCTGCTTGCTTTGATGCTTAGACATTGTATTGTTTTGCTAGCTGCTTACAGAGCAAAATCATATACTTTCTTATCTTGCAAAAAAAGATGCCCACGGCGAAAAACCGGGGCATCTGTCCATCGATCGCGTCTTAGCCGTCGACCGATGTCCGCAAATAACACGCATCTGGTATCAGATTCAGGAACGGGCTTACCTCTCCGGATGAAAGCAGAACCAGTTCATGCATCGCGCGCGTACATGCCGTATAAAAAAGCGTACGTTCACGTTCCCGGCAGTAATTGCCTGCAGATGCATCATAAATAATCGCCGCATCAAATTCAATTCCCTTTGCCAAATAGGTTGGAATAATGATAAATCCTTTATCAAATTGATATGTTTCCTGTGTGATCAGTTTGACATCGGTGTGATCTTTGAGCAGCCTGAATGCTTCTCTGCATTCTTTCATCGTTTTTCCAATTAAGGCGAACGTTTCAAAGCCATTTTTCTTAAATGCCGTGAGTTTATCCAAAATAATCGAAACTTTATCCTTTTCGTTTGCTGCATCAATCCATTCCGGAAGTTTGCCGCTGCGCTCAAACGGCTCAATCTGATCACCCCCGTTTACCATTGCCCGGGCAAAATTCATAATCTCTTTCGTTGACCGGTAACTGCGGAGCAGCGTCAGTTTTTTCACTTCTTCTGGATTGTAAAGATGTTCGGAGAGCATTGTATCCTGTTCCAGGCTCTGCATATAAATGGCCTGATTCATATCGCCGAGAATCGTCATGCGGCAGCGAGGAAAAGCAGCCTTAAGATAAGCCAGCTGCGTCGGCGAATAGTCCTGGGCCTCATCAATGATCAAATGCCGAATTTCCTGATTTCCCTTTCGCCCCTGCATTTTTTCCTTCATATACAGATAAGGCACCGCATCTTCCCACGGACAATCACCTTCTTCAAAACGCATTCGTGTCGCGCGGCAGATTTCCGGCCAATGCTCTGGTGTTTCTGCATCACTGAACGGCTGATAAAAAATCTCGCTGTACACCTTTTGGAAGTTCACAAATTCAAGCTGCTTCACTCGTCTTCGCTGCTTCTTCATACGCCGGTTCATGACAATCTTGCGCAGCAGCAGTTCCTCGCGATCATAATCATCGAAAGTATCTTCGCTGAAGCGTTTTTCCTGCTGCAGTTTGTCAAAAATGCTCTGATAATCCGATTTATCAAGCAGCCCCGCTTCTTCAAGCACCCAGTCTTCCTGCCGTTCACGTTTTGAAAAAACCGCCATTCGGCGCAGCAGCCAGTCGCGCACCTGCTCCAGCCGGCTCAGCAGTGACTGAGTCTCTGGCAGTGCATAAAAAAACTTACTGATTTCATCACTTGAGACAATAATCTTATCACGGAACGTAATGTCCCTGAAAATCATGCCTTCAGATTTCAAATGTTCAAGCCATTGATCAATCATATTCCGATAGCCAAGCGACGCTTTAAAACGAATGCCGGCAATTCTTGTGTTCAGCCGCTCATTATCCTCCATCGTCAGACAGGCTTCCGTCTGGTCAAACGGATTTTCAACCTGCAATTCATCGCCAATGCGTTCTTCAATGAAATCCTTAAACGTGGTTTGTACGACATTTTCCTCCCCCAGCTCTGGAAGCACTGAAGAAATGAAACTTGAAAAGAGCGGATTGGGCGAGAAAAGCAGCATATTATCTGACCGAAGTGTTTTTCGATACCGATATAAAAGAAAAGCAACCCGCTGCAAGGCGGCTGATGTCTTTCCGCTTCCCGCAGCGCCTTGTACGATCAGATAGCGATCCGTTTCATTGCGGATGATTTGATTCTGTTCCTTCTGAATGGTTGAAACAATGCTCTTCATCTGTAAGGATGCCTTCCCGCCAAGCACCGATTGCAGCAGTGCATCGCCGATGGTAAGCCCGGTGTCAAACATCCCCCTGATCTTGCCCGCGCGGATTATAAACTGCCGCTTGAGCGTCATCTCGCCGTGAACTTCTCCGTCCAGCGACATGTATCTGGCCGGACCCGGCGCGTAATCATAGTACATGCTCGCAACCGGCGCGCGCCAATCATAGATCAGAAAATCCTCATTTTTTGCGTCCATAAGTGAACCAATACCAATATAAAGCGGCTCGGCATTCTGCTCATCTTCTTCGCGGAAATCGATGCGTCCAAAATAGGGGGCATCCTGAAGCCGTGACAATGTCTTAAGCTCTTTTGACATCTGCCCGTGGCGCCGTTCACGCTCTGACAGTAACTCCGCCTGCTGCTTAATACTTGCCTGCGTTTCGTATACATCATCGTTTTCATCCAGATTAACCGTAACGTCATCCCAGAAATTTTTTCTTAAATCAACAATTCCTTGCTTCACATTGCTCTTTTTCCCGGTGATCTTCTCAATCTTTTCCCCAATAATAGCTACAACTTCGTTGACCCGTTCCTGTTCTTGCCTGCGTTCATCCTGAACCATAATGAATCACACCTCTTCGTGCATTTTATCTTTTTAAGGCGCTGGGGCAATCGTTTTTTTGCAAGTACCTATTGACAATCGATTAATAATGTGTTATGATTTAATTTGTTTTTTAACTTAAAATAAATCATCTTATTGAGTTATAACTATAACATGCACCGACAGAAAGTTCAATATCCGCAGGTATTGACTGACGTGTTTCGTCAAGCAGACGTTTCTTATTCCATTTTTCCTTATTCTATTCTGACCGTTTCGGAATCGAATACCTGTAATCCTGTTCAGGTACGTGGATATTCGCGCAGCTTCGCAAATATCTTATCGCACCGGCGCAGAAGAAGACATCATTTAATTGTAAACCGATGATTTATAGTGCCAGGATACTTTTAAAAAGCCTGGCTAAGCCTGGTCCTTTGCTGTAGATCTTGTACCGGACACTCCAGCTGCTCACTGGCATGCGATCAACGGGAACGCTCCGCAGGCGTCTCGCGCTACCGTATCTGGCTTACACTTTTATGCTTAGCTAAAATCTTATACTTTCTTAACCCTGTTAAAAATACCTGAACTGGTCAGCGCATTAGAAAGAAAACGCTTCCTTGTGGAAAATACATGAAATAAGCACCGTCAATGTTTCAGATAAACCCGCGAAGTCATATAATAAAAAGGGGTGTGTTTTTTCATACCCGCAGTCAGACAAGGAGGGATTCATCGATGAAGACCATCAGCAGCATTCAGGATCTCAGAAAAGCACAAACGGCGATCAGAAATTTCAAAGAAAGCTACCCAAATACCTTTTATCGTCTGCTTCACCTGGTTAACTTCACACGGCAGCTTCAGTTTAAGTATGAGTATCTTTGCGGTCTGATGCTTGGAAACGATGGATACGCATTGCAATATGCCCCCCACTTTGTCCAGAGATCGATTATCGATCTGTACAAAAATGAAATCGAGAAAATTCATAAACATCCGCAGGGCCTGCGCGCATTGGAGCAGTTAATGAATGCCCATCTTGAAATCGGTTATGAAAATTTTTGCCTGCTTGTCCGGGGAAAATCACCGGAAGAAATAAAGGGCATATATTCGAACAATCGAATTATTAATTAACTTTTGCTGTGACGGAAGAAGGCAAAACCTTGATCTGCTCTCCTGTGTTTCTTAGTCATATAAGTTTTCCAATATTTATGCTTTATTTTCTTCCGCCAATGCTCATCGAGGTCGCACTCATTCATCTGGTCATCAATGCGGTTGTTCTTTTTTTAGTGACGAAGTTCTTCAGTATCAGCGTGCCACTGCAACGCGCCTGGCGTATACTCATTGGGCTTTGGCTGATTGGCCTGACTGCAAATATGATCGGCGCACTTGTTCTGACATCAATCGGCGCGCTCGGTGTAAAGCTGCATATACAGCTGATTGATTACTATATGATCTATTCATCGCCATGGAATGCCCTGATCTTTGTCGCGACCGTCGCTTTTTCCGGGTTGATCCTGTATCTCATGGACTATCTTTATCTTCGCCCCTATCTGACCAAAAAACAGGCCCTCAGAATGGCGTTTTCGTTTGCAGTGCTCACCGCTCCATACCCATTCCTGATCTCTGCACATCTTTTTTATTAACAGTTACTGTTCATTTTCCTCTGTTTTTATCGGACAACATCCGAAAAAGTAGCGTGGGCAGCTTCAATCAGGTCGGGAACCGCCAATATAATCTGCATGCCCTTCTTTCCTCCGCTGATCACAATATGATCAATTTTTTTTGCCGAAGCATCAACGACCGTTCGGAACTGCTTTTTCATTCCAATGGGAGAACAGCCGCCGCGTACATATCCGGTATGCTTCTGAATGTCTTTTACATGAATCATTTCAATCTTTTTTTCAGAAACTGCCGCTGCTGCCTTTTTCAGATTCAGTTCTTCAGGCACTGGTATAACGAACACATACAGCTCACCACTGTGCCCCTGTGTCACCAGCGTCTTGAAAACATTTCTTGGATCTTCGCCAACTTTTTCCGCTACGGACATCCCGTCAATGCGTCCGTCTGAAATGTCGTAGTTCTGAGCGCGATAGGGAATGTGCTCGGCATCCAGGATGCGCATTGCATTGGTCTTTGTTTTTGATTTTGCCATTAACATAAACTTCCTTTCGTCACTCACGGTCCTTTTTCATTCTAGCATAGCCATCATTCTACTGCATGGCATGTGAAAACCTGGTAAAGCACCGGATTCATTGATCGCAACACTGTTGTCGTTTGAATGCGATTTACCGATCATCGAGCGCTTTCACCGTTTTCTGCCAGAGTCTTTGATCTATTTATTTTGTTGGCATCGGCGCTTCAGTTGCTCGCTTGCCGCGGGCGATCCGGAAGCCTCCGCGGGCAGACTAATTCCTGCGGGGTCTTCCCTGGCTCGCTGATCAACAGGAACGCTCCGCAGGCGCCAGCGCACCTTTGCTTTGATTCTCGGTAAGACACTGGTTTATTGGTTTTCATATGGTTTCTTATAGTACAAAAGAAAAGACCGAAGCAGCTTTTCGGTCTGCTTCGATCTGATTTATCAACTTGCTTTTTTTATTTACTACTTACTGTACTTCCATGTGCAGATCGCCGGCTTTGACCCAGCCAAAGATTTTGATGACACGATAGAGCACATAGGTGATCACACCTGGAATGAGGACACCCGCGACTACAAATGCGAGCAACCCTCTGATTCCCTGGATGGCCAGTATGTTCAAAGGAGCGATGAATGAACTTAGGCCAAGCCCGCCGAGTTCGTAAGGAACCTGAAAATGAAGGAGCATGGTTGCGATCGGTGCACTGACAATGGCCGCCACGAATGGAGGAATGACCAGTTTCGGATTTTTCACGAGATTAGGAAATTGCACCTTTGGTGTGACAAGTGCCTGCGCGAAGAATCCGCCAAAATCATTTTCTCTGAATGACATCACCGTAAACCCAACGAACTGTACCGTACAGCCAATCAGCGCTGCCGCACTCGACACCGGATCAAGCTGAAGTGCGATGGCGAGAGCTGCTGAAGACGCAGGTGACATCAGGAAAATACTCCAGACAAGTGCGATCACCATAGAAGCAATCAGGGGTGATCCCTGAACCGAATGCGTAATCATGGCACTGATCTGATTCAGAGCCGGAGTCACGACAAGCGCAAGCCCATAACCGCAAATGCCGCCGACAAAAACCGAGCAAAACGGGATTGCCATCATATCAAACTTCGTCTTGCCGCTGATCTTCTTGCCGACATACGTTGCGATCACTGCCGCAATAACACCGCTGACCGGCTGGCCCGGAGCAATCGTAAATACCTGCGGTGCCGCTGACTGAATGACAATCGCGTTGGCTCCGACTGCCGCGCAGGCCATGGCACTAAACATAGTCAATGTATTGGCCCTTAGCTGATACGCAATTCCGGCGCCAATAGCCGGGGCGAGCAGCACTTTTGCAGCACCGCCGATCACCATGAACGGATGATAGCCTGTGAATTTGCCCAGTGTTTCAAAGAGCAGCCCGATACCTAATGTGACGAGAATCGCATTGGCAATCCCTGCCGAGCACTTATACATTCGATCCATGAAATAATCCTTCATTTTCTGTTTCCTCTCTGCATTCATCCTTTGTTTCGCTCCTTAATAATTTTTTCTCTTATAACTAAATAATCAAAATATTCCGCCACAAAAACTTTCACGAAAGAAGAACCGGAACAGCCGACAGGATCCGCAAATCACCGAAAAAGCTAAATAAAAAACCCATCCGATTTTCTCGGACAGGCGCTTTGCGAATGCTTGAGCGCCTGTTTTGACGATGATAAGCAGGACTCAAACAATCCATTTTGATTAAAATGGTATTTGTTTCAGCCCTTTCATGTGCGCAATCGCAAAATAATTCGAATCAAGCTTTTCACTCGTATGCCGCTCACGACCTGTGCCATCGATACTCACTTCCTTTTCGTTGACTGACTCTTTTGTGGTTGACATTGATACTATCAGAAATCAATTAAGTTGTAAATACTTTTATTGCATTTTTCTTTATAATTTTCTGTTAAATATGATCTGGTCATAAAAGCTAAGCATAAAATGGCTTTGCATCAACCTTTTTGAACAGTTTTTCGCATTGCTGAGACATATGGGTTTCCCTTAATCCAAAATCGCCACGGGTAAAATCGTGCATCACCTGTATTTTCAATCCCCACCCTTGGTCCGCGCATCACTTGATCCGGCACAAATCCTTCAGCAATATACAGAGGCCGCTCAGTAAACGTTCTTCCATAATCCTCACGGGTAATGCCCAACGCTTCAGAGAGCTTCCCCGGTCCATTAGTCCACTCACGTCGCTTTCTGCCCATGCGCCGCAGCTCCATCAGAGCACTGCCTTCAAAGGGTTCGACAGCTCTGATTAAGATCGCATGAGGAACGTTTTCCGGTCCGCTTACCACATTGAGCAGAACATGACGGTGCATCGTATAAGTGTACACATGTCCCGCCGATGCATACATGATTTCCGTCCGTTTTGTCCGCCTGTTTCCAAAGCTGTGGGCCGCGCGGTCTTCGGCGCCCATATAAGCTTCTGTTTCGACGATATATCCAGAAGCCGTTCCTTCCGGAGTCTCTTTGACGAGCAGGCAGCCGAGCAGGGCTTTTGCAAGCTGCTGAGTCGGCTGTTCAAAGAAAGTAAGCGGAAGCGGCTCACGGAACTTCCCCCATTCAGTTCCACTCAAACCAGTCACCTCATTTAAACGAGTACACACATATTTGCGGCCTTTATGTTATGCTCGGGCAGCCATGATTCGCTCGTACGCGCGTTTGATCTCCGCGATCTTATTATTGGCTTCTTTGATGCTTGCTTCCGACGCGCCACGGCTCATCAGGCGATCGGGATGATTTTCCTTGATCAGTGCCCGGTACTTTTTCTTGATCACTTGATCGGAATCATCCTGCCTGCAGCCAAGCAGCCGGTAACACGCGTCAATGCCCATACTTTGCTCAGTATTCCCCTGTGACGAGCGCCCGAAAAATTGGGACTTCAGGGATTCATATTCATCGGCAAGTCCAAAAATAGCAGCGATTGTTCGAATCGTTGCTTCTTCTTCCGGGCGCAGCATGCCATCCGCAGCAGCAATGGCAACCAGTGCCGTCAGCGTATCGGCCAGAATATCGCGCCGCCCACGGACCGATGCATACAGATTCTGAGCAATCGATTCGACAGACTCATCGGAGTAACGGGACTGATTGAACAGTGTCATAATCTGCTGCAGCTGCTGTCGTGTCGGCTGAAACGCCTGCCGGACAATTTGATCGACCTGACGTACTTCATTTTCCGAAACAACGCCATCTTTTTTTGCTATTTTTGCAAAAAGCTTAACAATCCATTCTATCTGAGGCATCAGGCGCTCATCACGCTGCCTGTATACGCGGCCGTCCGTGCTGTATGTAAACGTCTGTCCGCAATTCGGACAGGTCCAATTTCCGGGAATATCGTCAAAAGCGACCTGATGCCCGCAGTACGGGCATTCTCGCGATACCTTGCTTCGCCATTGCGTATTGGTGCGGCTGCCCGACTCGCCTCTTCTGCCGGAAAAGACGTGATGGCTGCCGCCGGGCAAAATGAGCAAAAGGATTACTGCGAGCCATTGTATGATAAATCCGGCAATAAACCAGAGCACCACATTCCTTTTCTTAGCCAATGCGATGAAGGCCGCAATAAAGCCGAATAGTATGCCCCACATCAACGTCATGAACTTCTTCCTGCCCTTCCAAGTGTTCCTGTCCATTTTACTTTAATCATAGCAGAAATCTGCGATATCCATGCATGAAACCGTTGATTTTTCACAACTTGCTCCGCAGAATACTTTTTAACACTGGTATTTTTTCGTGCAGTTGTGCAAGTTATAGGCGTACCGCTTTTTCGGTGGGTTGATTCAATTTCATCTGTAAATGGAAAATGGAGGAGGAGCCCGCGATTGATCCGCATTTTTTATCTGGCCGCAATAAGCTTCTACATGCTCGCAACCCTGTTCCCGTATCTTCCTTTTTTAAAAACAATGGTCTCATTTTTATGTATGCTTACCGTTTTCATCAGTTTGCGCAGCGTCAGAGGACTGGCACTGATTTTTGGCGGGTTTTTTCTTATTTCCGGTATTTCGATGCTCATTGCCAGCCATGCAACATTTTCGGCATATGTCATGTCCTTCGGTGAAATGATTCAATTAGTGGCTTTATTCGCCATCATCCCGGTCCTCGCTCTGCCTATTCAATATGGCCGTTATTCTGATGCGGTCAGCACGATCATTCACAAGAGAATCAATGGGATAGGACAGCTTTACGTGCTCACTTCAGCAGTTTCTTATTTCTTTAGTTCATTCATGAATCTGGGCGCTCTCCCGCTGACCTATCATTCCATTGCACCGTCTCTGCCCGGCTATCCAATTAAGCACCCAAAAAAGTACCTCAATCAAGCCATCACACATGGTTATGCGATGCCGCTCCTTTGGAGCCCGATCACACCAATTGTCGGAACAGTGCTTTATTTAACCGGGACAGCCTATGCACGTGTGCTCCCTTTATTACTGCTGCTGAGTGTCATTGGGCTTTTATTAGACTGGGGGCTTAACTCCATGCGTATGCATTCAGCAATATCGTCCGAAATAAAGGGGCATCAGCAGGCAGCAGCCACTCGATCATATATACTTGATCCACCTGATCATAATGGTAAATTACTGCAGATTTTCATTGCTGTCCTTTTGCTCAACGGGCTCATCGTGTTTCTGGACCACGTGTTCCCAGTCAGTTTTCTGTTTCTTGTCAGCGTTGTTGTCATTCCCTTTGCCTATTTCTGGTGTGTACTGATCGGACAGGCACGACCATTTTTCGCCGGTGTCCGCCGCCATTTTTATGCATACATTCCTAAAATGAAAAATCAATTCTTTATTTTTCTTACCGCGGGATTTTTTATAACCGCAATGCACACTTCCCACACCGATCGACTGGTGACACATTGGATGGACGACCTGATTCAATGGACAGGATTTCGCGCTTTCATGATTCTGTTGCCGCTAATCCCTTTTGCACTGGCTTTTGCCGGCCTTCATCCGGCTGTTGGATTAGCCCTTATTTCTGAAGCGCTGAAATCGCAACTTCTTCATCAGGCACCCACAGTTGTTACGATCGCAATGCTCGGCGGTGCCATTCCTGCATTTCTGATGGGGCCATACAACGCAACGCTTGGTATGATGGCTTCGTTGCTTGATGAAAAACCATTCACCCTGTCAAACTGGAATTTTTCGTTCACCTGTTTTTACCTTTTGCTCCTGACTCTGTTTGTCCAGGTGCTGTATGCCGTTCTGTAGCCGCACTCGAATCAATGGATTTTATCTATTTATTTTATTGCAAAAAAAGAGCGACATCCGAGTGCCGTTTCAGTATATTTCCCCATAGCATCCATATTAAAATGCATGCTTATTTGTTTTTGCCTGCTTTCTTTACAAATTCCATGTCAACGAGTTTGCTGTATTTGTATCCTTTAGTATAAATGCCAGTTTTTTTGACGACTTCCATTGGTTTGGCAACGGCCGCTCTAGTGATATAGCCGTCCTTACTCCAAAGATTGTCATTATAGGCGCGATCCATGGCCGCCTGCAAACTTGCTTCTGGTGTTGTCGGGAATTCCTTCTTGAGCACTTTAAACGCTTCGGCTTTATTTTCATTAACAAGCTTCAGACCTTTAAGCATGGCATTGACGAACTTTTGAACCGTCTTCGGATCTTTCTTAATCGTAGATTCCTTGACGCTGACTACAGAATACGCATAATCGCCGAGACTTGGGAAACCGTAGAACGGTTCACCCCAGGCTCCCTTCTTAATCCCTTCGTTGATTTGCGGTTCGGCGCCGTTCGCCATATCTGCTTTCCCCTGCGATACAAGCGAGACGACTGCGGCCGCGTCTGCCGGTTCTTCCAGTTTTACATCTTTCTTGGGATCAAGGCCAACCTTCATCAGCAAATAGCGGGTCAGCAGATTCGGGCTTCCGCCGTAACGGCCGGCAGCAATGGTTTTTCCTCTCATAAATTCAGCAAGATCTTTGTCGCTGTGCCCTTTCAAATTCAGCTTTTTATTCGCCATCAGGTAGACATTGGCACGATTAACGACGTTTACAACAGAAGTAATCGGATCCTTACTTTTATAATTTGCGATCTGATTCGAATCCGGGCCTCCGATCACACCCCAGGCATCCCCGCTCACAACAGAGGTCACGTGGGCGCCCCCAGTTGCCGTAATCGTTTTTACATCAAGTCCTTCCTTTTTAAAATAGCCTTTGTCAATAGCCACGTACAACGGAAGATAAGCAATCAGGTGCACCGGCTCAGCGATGACCAGTTTCTTTGTTTCCTGCTTTGCTTGATGCGGCGCGCAGCCAGTCATGACAAGCATGGCCACGAGCAGCAGGCTTAGCAGCCACTTCAGTTTTCTCATCATTAAATCCTCCTGATTATGATTTTGACGCTCTCCCTTTCATTAAGACATGCTCCAGCCAAACCGTCCCAAGATACATCACGATTGACAGAATGGAAAGTACGACAACGCCAACCCAGACAAGATCAATATTCATCACCTGACCGGCATAAAGAATCATTCGGCCGATTCCTTGTCTGGAACTAATGAATTCACCGACAATGGTACCGGCGAGTGCCAGCGAAATATTGATTTTCAAAATGCTGGCAATCCATGGAAACGTAGTTGGGACAACAATTTTCATGAACACATGACGACGTTTTGCGCCTAATGAAAGGAGCATTTTCTCCAGATCCGGATCAACGTTCTGCACACCGCTGTATGCTGCAATGGCTGCCACGATAATCGTCATGAGAAAGGCGAGCACAACTTTCGAATCAAAGCCGATCCCGAACATAATCACGAGTACGGGAGCAAGCGCCAGTTTCGGAACAGCATTAAAGGCGATCATATACGGCTCGAAAATTCTGGAGTAGAGCGCCGACCACCAGAACGATAGGCCGAGAAGATACCCCGCGGCCGTTCCGGTGACGAAACCAAGTATCGTTGCACCTGAGGTATAGGCCATATCCTGAAGCAGGCTTCCTTGCATCATTGCCGTCCAGCCTGTACGGACAATCGTGCTCGGACTGCTCCAGTAGTAGCTGTCCATCCAGCCGATTCTTGTCAGGAGTTCCCACAAAATAATAAGAATCGCCCCAACCAGAATCTGTCCAATCAGGGCACGCCGCCTAAGCCGGGTCTGTCGCACGCCAGGATCTTCAATAAACGGTTCGTTATTTTTTTCTTCATGAGACATTGTGTTCATCACCTCCGCTCCCTCTCAATTTCCCTGTTCACTCTGTTGATCCATGTTCCTCACGCAGCATCAGCAGCAGTTCGCGCTTTAATTCAAGAAAGCGATCATTCATCAGTGTTTTCTCATTGCGCGGCCGCGGCAGATCAACTTCGATGTGCGCCTTAATTTTTCCCGGACGATGGGTAAAAACATAAATTTCATCCGAAAGATATATAGCTTCATCAATATCGTGGGTAACAAAAAGAATCGTTTTCTTAAAATCGTTCCAGATTTCAAGCAGCCAGTTCTGCATCTGCATCCGTGTCTGGGCGTCAAGTGCACCGAAAGGCTCGTCAAGCAGCAGCACATCCCGATCATAGAGCAGCGTACGGATAAGCCCGGCACGCTGCCGCATTCCTCCGGACAATGCATCGGGATGGTCGTTTTCAAAGCCGCCAAGGCCATAATTTTTGAGCATCGGAAGGGCCCGTGCACGTGCTTTTTTTTTCGGGATGCCACGAATTTCAAGTCCGATAATGACATTGTCGAGAATCGAGCGCCAGGGAAGCAGCAAATCTTTTTGCAGCATATAGCCGACATATCCGCTTTTCCTGGTGATCTCCTCTCCGTCAAGCAGCACCTGCCCGGTTGACGGCCGGAGCAGACCGGCAATAATATTGAACAGTGTCGATTTCCCGCAGCCGCTCGGTCCGATAATACTGACGAAGCGTCCGCGCGCAACATGCAGATCCGCATTCTCAAGCGCACACAGTGCCTCGTTGTTTTTCTTATAATATTTGCTGCAATGAATGATATCGAGCGCACTCATAAATCGCCACATCCTTTGCATTGTTTACGGGATTGGAGCAGCGTTGAAAATGGATCATTTGTCAAATGATCGCCTCCATTTACAAAATGAGACCCGCAAATCTGGTGGTGGGGCTGGACACCGAACAGAAGCCTGATCCGGCGTTCTCCGTTCCCTTTTTGGGTTCTGCTATTGATATATGCACTGGGCATTCGCCGTGACACATGTTTTCCTGTATATCACTCATCATTTTTGATCACACGCAGGGACTTTAGACACGGACAATCTTGTGCTGTCGTGGTACGGTAGATACAGAATGAGCTTCAGGAGATGATCATAATCGAAACGAAATCATCAACCGTTTTAGCAATGGAACATCTGACCATGAGTTACAGTGGGCACCCCGTCTTGAAGGGCGTAGATCTCGAAGTCCGAAGCGGGCAGATTATCGGCTACATTGGTCCAAACGGAGCAGGAAAAAGTACGACTGTTCGCATTCTGCTCGGTCTTCAGGAAGGCTATGGCGGAACCGCTCGTCTGTTCGGTGAAGATATCCGCAATGCCGGCATCGAATACAAAAAACGAATTGGCTATGTACCGGAGACTGCGGATGTATACGATATGCTCACTCCGCGCGAATACCTGATCTTCACCGGCGGCTGCTACGGCCTGGAAGAAAAAAAAGCAGAGCAAAAAGGAAAACTGCTTATGCAGCAATTTGGTATGGACAATGTTTTTGACACTCGTCTTTCTTCGTTCTCAAAGGGGATGCGGCAAAAAGTGCTGATCATCTCCAGTCTGCTCCACAACCCTGATCTTCTCTTTTTCGATGAACCGCTCAGCGGACTGGACGCAAACAGCGTACTGGTTTTCAAGGAAATACTGGCCAATCTGGCTGCGTCCGGAAAGACCATCTTTTATTCATCGCACATCATGGATGTCGTTGAGAAAATCAGTCACCGGATCGTACTGCTCAATGACGGCCAGATTGCCGCTGATGGCACGTTTGAAGAATTAAAAGTGCAGAACACGGAAGGAAGCCTGGAAGCATTATTCAATCAGCTAACCGGATTCCATCAGCATGCACAGATTGCCAAAGATTTTGTATCGATTGTTGAGGAGGCGTGACCCATGCGGGAAATTTTTTTTCTGAAAGTGATCGACTGGCTGCGTCCGATTTTTGAACGACTGGGTGTTGACTATCCGGCAATGAGACACGTGCTGGCCGTTAAGCTGATCATGGATACACGCCGTCTGCCCGTCGTGCTTGGAAGCAGGACCCGAACGAAGAGAAAGGAAAGCAATCTGTTTCTTAAGTCACTGTGGGTCTATGCTTTAATCGGACTGTTTCTGATTCCAATGAATTTATTGCCTGGTAATTATCTGTTCAGAACAAGCCTTGTCTTCGGCATCATTCTTTTCATGGTCATGACCTCAATGATCGCCGATTTCTCATCCGTTCTCCTCGATACTCGTGATCTGTCAATTCTCTGGACCAAACCAATCCGTTCACGAACTTTGCATGCGGCAAAAACTGTTCATATCTGCATTTACCTTATTCTGCTGACCGGCGCACTTGGTTTGCCATCTGCATTGATCGGCCTGATAAAATTCGGACCAGTATTCTTTTTACTGTTCCTTCTGAATCTCCTGTTCATCGACCTGACTGCTGTCTCCTGTACAACGTTTATCTATCTGATCGTACTGAAATGCTTTGACGGCGAACGCCTGAAGGACATGATCAACTCCGTACAGATTTTCCTGTCGATTGCGATTGCGGTCGGCTATCAGCTCGTGCTACGCGCATTTGATGGAACAGCCACTCAGTTGACATTCTCTCCAGCGTGGTGGCAGCTCTTTGTTCCTCCGCTTTGGTCTGGCGCAATGATCGAATGGCTGATCGGCAGCTCGGAACGTACCGGTTACATGGCCCTCCTCGGTTTGCTTGGACTTGTCATCCCTATCATCCTGCTTATTGTCAACCAGGCATTCAGTACATCGTTTGAGCAGGCCATTATTAAATTATCGATGCAGCGTGGGAAGGGAAACATGCAGTTCAGCCGATTAAGCCAATGGACGAGCCGGCTGCTCTGCCGGAACCGGGAAGAACGGCTGTTCTTCCGATTTGCCTCATCGATCATAAAACAGGACCGCACCTTTAAACTGAAAGTCTACCCGTCGATCGGTATTGCCTTTATCTTTCCATTCATTTTCCTGATGAACAGTTTGAGCGATTCATCATGGAACCAGCTTAGTAAGGGTTCCGGATATTTTTATGCCTATTTCTGTCTGATCATGATTCCTACGGTACTGCTGATGCTCAAGTATTCGAGTGCGTATAAGGGCGCATGGACTTACAGAGCTGCACCGATTCAGAGCCACACTGCTCTTTTTTCCGGTGCATTGAAAGCCGTCTTTACCCAGCTCTTCCTGCCTGTTTACCTGATCCTTTCCATCGCACTTCTTTTCCTGTTTAAATGGACGATTCTGCCGGATCTGCTTGCCGTTCTGCTTACCGCATCCATTTATACGGTCATTTGCAGTCACTACTGTCTGGATGGCGACCTGCCTTTCTCTGTGTCCTTTGACGCCGCTCCCGCAAGCGGAAATTTCATCGTCATCTTTCTGTTTCTGATTGCCGGCCTTTTCGCAGCTGCACATGCGCTCATTCGCTGGACATTCCCCGGATTTGGGGTTCCGGTCTATTGCGCCATCCTTTTCATCGCTGGCCCCATTGTCTGGAAAAAAGGTGTGGCAAGAACATAAACAAGCACGCAGCCCTTCGCTGAGGTGTTTCTTTCGGACTGAGTATGGTTCGTTTATTTGACCTGCGCTGTCTGTCAGCCGAATACATAATGCCCCAACAAAAAAATTCAACCGAACTTCTGATGAATTTGATCCGGCTCATGATTGTTTTGTTGGTTGCCTGCAGGGAAAAATCATATACTTCTATACGTAAATGCTGGTTTTTATCCCATGGTATTTTCATTCAAACGGTTCATGGATGTTTCTTTACTCTTGAAAAAATCAGGCAAAAAAACAGAAAATTTAATTTCAGGTTGAAAACTAACTAACGTTAGTATATACTCGAAGCAATAAAGCATTGAAGGTGTAATATTGAGTACAAAGCAGGAAATTTTCAATTGTGCGTTGGCACTTTTTTCAGAAAAAGGCTACAATGGTGTCTCCATACGGGACATCGCGCGTGCGGTAGGCATCAAAGGAAGTTCAATTTATAATCACTATGCCGGGAAAGAGGCGATCATGGATGATATCTGTCAGACCTTTGTAAAAACATTTTCTTTTTCACGCCCTCCTATAGACAGGATTACTGCCAGCATGGAAAAAATGCCTGTCGAAGATGTATTCAAGTCCTTAATCCTGGCTTATGGCAAACGCATTGATGCACAGTGGACACAGATGGCAACGCTCATTTTTTCCGAACATTTCTACAACAGGACAGCCCAAAGTATCTTTAAAAAAGAAATGATTGAAAACAATGTCGATTACTATATAGCCATACTGACCGAAATGGAGCGTCGGGGAAAGATCAAAACCATTGATAAACCGCTCATTGCTGCGCTGTTCAACAACGAACAGATCATGCTGTCCATGCAATATGCCCATTGCAGAACGAGCGAAGAGAAAAAGAAGATTGCCGGACTAATGATGAAAAGCGCAGATTATATTTTCAAAGGATTGGAGACAAAAGAAGATGCAGGTAACCCATAAAAAAACGATCGCTTGCTATGCATTGATTGTCCTACACTTATTACTCGGTATCGGCGCGTTCATTGGCGGAGGTCTGTTAATTCTATCCCCTGACGGAGCACTCCTCAGTATGCCGCTCTCGCTTCTAAAAGACAGCTTTTTTGATAACTATTTAATTCCGGGATTGATTTTATTTCTTTTTCTCGGCCTCTATCCGCTGCTTGTGGCCTTGTTTTTAATTACCAAAAAACCTTTCACACTTGCTGAACCATTCAATTTGTATAAAAAAACGCACTGGGCATGGATCCATTCACTGTATGTCGGGTTCGCGCTCATTATCTGGCTGACTGTCGAAATGTATCTGCTGCATGGCATCTAGCCTATACACGTGTTCTATATGTTTCTCGGACTGGCCATCCAGGCCGTTACCCTGCTGCCTTCAGTAAAAAATTATTACACTTTTTCGTGAATTGGAGACAGATGCTGTACAACACTTTCATTACGGATGGAACCATTCAGAAAAGTGCGAATTTCCCTTTTTCCAGACCATTGCAGGTTTGCTGACATGCAAGGTGAATACTCGTTTTCGCATCCGGATGCAATACGCGTTAGAAAAACTAAGCTAGGCCTGGTCCTTACTTCCGCACGATGCGGTGACTTCCGCGTTGTGCACAGGATGTACTTTCACAGGATGTGGTGGCTTCCGCGTTGTGCACAGGACATGCAGCCTTTAGTGGAAGTGCCTTTTACAACCAGCGAAAGTTCCTTTTTACTCTGTAATCGAACTGGGTTCGTGTCTTGACGGACACTCCAGCTGCTCGTTTACCGCGGGCGCACTGGGATCTCGCTGGCACGCGGGTCCCGCTGATGTCTCGCACTTTCGTATCATGCTTGTACTTTTATGCTTAGCTAAGATCAAGAGGGTGTCTCAGAAGTCTGTTGATGATGGGATGCCTTTTACAATGACGTACGTTTTGCGATAAAGGTGCAGTTAATGCCTGCGGAACGTTTCTGTTGATCGAGCAACTGGAGCGCCGTATAAAGTTCGGCACCTTTTGAACAGCCTCTTCACTCTATTTTCACATGTACTGGATGATGAAGTGCCGCATCGTGGTTAAAATAAACAGAGCCACCGCTCTCTTCACTCAGGCATTCGGCAAAACAGACGCATTGCGCGCTTTGCCGTGGTAAGATAGAAACAGATTATTAAGGAGGCTGACCCCTGTGAAAGAAGATCTGATCAAACGCTTTACTTCATACGTAAAAGTCAACACACAATCAGACGATGACAGTCCAAGCTGTCCGTCAACGCCTGGCCAGCTGACGCTCGCCCGTCAGCTCGTTGCAGAATTAAACGAAATCGGCATGCAGGAAGTAGCCATGGATGAAAATGGTTATGTCATGGCAACGCTGCCCGCAAATACGGACAAATCGACTCCGGTAGTCGGATTCATGGCCCATGTCGATACAGCAACCGATTTTACCGGCGATGGCGTTAATCCTCAGCTTGTTGAGCATTATGAGGGCGGCGATATTGTCCTGAACAAAGAGCGCAACATTGTCCTCAGTCCGAAAACATTTCCCGAGCTCCTGAATTATAAGGGGCATCTGCTGATCACGACCGACGGCACAACGCTTCTTGGCGCCGATGACAAGTCAGGTGTCACTGAGATCATGACGGCTATGGACTATCTGATTCAGCATCCCGAAATCAAACACGGCAAAGTACGCGTAGCTTTCACGCCGGATGAGGAAATTGGCCGCGGCCCGCACAAGTTCGATGTTCAGGCATTCGGCGCTTCTTTTGCCTATACAGTTGACGGCGGCGCGCTTGGCGGACTGGAGTATGAGAATTTCAATGCTGCAGAAGCAAAATTAATTTTTAAAGGCAGCAATGTGCACCCAGGTTCCGCAAAGAACAAAATGCTGAATTCCATAAAAATGGCTGTCGATTTCCAAAATCAGTTGCCCGCGGAAGAAGCCCCTGAACGCACCGACGGATATGAAGGCTTCTACCATCCGCTGAGCTTTACCGGTGACGTGGAACAGACTAGAGTCGTTTATATCATTCGCGACTTTGACAAAGAAAAATTCGAAGCAAAGAAAGCGTTCGTCCAGAAAACCGTGCAGAGACTCGAAAAGAAGTACGGAGAAGGCACCATTGAACTTCAGTTAAAAGATCAGTATTACAATATGAAAGAAATTGTTGAACAGCATAAAGAAGTAGTCGAAGTTGCTTATCAGGCGATGAAAAATCTGGATATTGAGCCAAAGGTGCTGCCTATTCGCGGAGGGACCGACGGCGCTCAGATTTCTTATATGGGCCTGCCGACACCTAACCTGTTTACCGGCGGAGAAAATTTCCACGGTAAATATGAGTATATCTCGGTGAACGACATGATTAAGGCGACCCGAACCATTGTTGAGATCGCCCGATTATTTGAAGAACAAGCCTGAGAGTATTCAATGGAAGGGCAAGCCCCTGAGTCTGCATCCAGATTCAGGGGCTCTGTTTTTATGACGTACCTCTTATAACTGGCAGTGGGGCCCAGTCAGCAGCCCGCAAGATCCGATGCAGGAGAAGCAAGGCTTCCGTGAATCATGCTTGTCATTCGCAATCACATGATTTTCCCTCTCTTGACCAGCGTCTTCTTCACCGAATAAATATCCCGAACGTTATATTTTGCCATAAATACATAGCAAAGCGCGGAAGGGATAAGCGGCAGCTGCAGCAGACTCATCGTCAAAATATAATCGCTTGGGCTATGAATGTAGATAGACACGATGGCCAGTATGGCACCAATACCCAGATTACCTACTGTCCGGCCAAGACTGTTCGCTAAGTTGGCGATACTGAAAACCGTGCCGCGATGCTCCGGCAAATTGACGTCTGTAATCAGTGCCAGCCAGTTTGGCGTGTTCGCCGATTGTGCGGCAGACGCAAACAACGAAATCACAAAAAGAGTCAGGACCCATGGATTTGTCATCAGGTCACCAAGCAGACTGAAAAATAAAGTCACTGAATTCGTTGTGTCAGGGAGTGATAATTGATCAATTGGAAAAATAAATAATAGAATATACAGCGGCATGGTCAAAAAAACAAACACCGCGGTAATCAATGCGCGTGCCTTGTAACTTTTTCGTTGCAGCACATCCCCGAGATAACCGAAGAAAGAGGACAGGGTTCCTCCAATTTGGAAAATGCCAAACAGAAAGGCGGCGACAATCATTGCAATTTTCGTGCTGTACCCAAGCTCTTCAATTTTCGATATGTAGAGTGTCGGCAGCCAGATCAAGCTTCCCGTTGCAATGTTCATAAAGAAGCCTTGCAGAAAGAGCAGCAGGTTGCTCCTTTTTCCAATCATTGCAACCACTTGGCTAATGCTGATTCGATATGTATAATTCATACCGAGCTCCATTAACCGTTTCAGTTCAGGTTCTGTATTGCCAAAGCGTGGTTCCTCAACAAAAAAGTAAAAGACAATGAGCACCATGCCGATGAGTGCCAGGATTTCAAATGGAAGACGCCAGTTGGCCATTGTCGATATGATAGAAGCGATCAGCGCGCCGGCAATGCCGCCAAATCCCTGAGACATGCCCCACAGGCTCAGGATCATGCCGCGGGAGTGATAGGGCACATAATCGGTCAGTGCACTGAACCCAATGGACGCAACACAGCCCAGCCCGATTCCGGTAATAATTTGACAGCTCAGCAAGTGCACATAGGAATTGCTGAGCGATGTCAGATAAACACCGACGACCCAGATCATGGTGCCAAAAATAATCAATCGCTTGCGATGGTATTTCCCGGACAGATAGCCCCAGAACAATGAAGAGAACGAAGTAGCCAGAATATTAACTGCTGAAATGACACCCATTGACGAGATCGCGACATGTAAATCGCTTGATATGTTAGAGAAGAGCGGCGGGAACAATCCGATCACAATATTATCGAATGCCGCTAAGCTGACGTATACGGAAATCGCATAAACAACTTTGAATTTCTGCAATGACATACGGACGTGTCTCCTTAGGTTTTTGTTGCGCAGCTATAATCTTTTTGTTACGATTGTTCAATAACTGCCTTAAATAAATTGTTTCTTGTCCCAGTTTAGCATACAATGTAAATGAGACAGAAGAGACTGCTTATCTAGCGAGTCAGTCCAATTGTTAGAGAAAGGATATCTTCGATGATTAAAAATATACTCATCATTTCTTCAAATTACACCGGACACGGCCACAAAAGCATCACGGAATCACTAAGTGAAAAATTTGATATTGTTCCGGATGTAAAGATTCATGTGGTCGATGGTTTCTCATTAGGCGGAAACACATTGCTGAAAGTCGGTAAAATGTACGGTCCGATTACGAGAAACTCGGAGCATCTCTGGAAAATCATTTGGGATATCACATCCGTGAAGGTGCCGTTTGTCAATCATCTGATTGAAGCAAAAATTCGCACCAGATTTCTTGCTCTGCTTGACAAAGTTAAGCCTGATCTCATTCTGACCGTTCATCCGAATTTTAACGGGTCCATCCTCAATATTCTCGAAAAAAACAATATTGATATACCTTTCGTCACGTTAATCGCTGATCTGATCAGCATTACACCGCTATGGGCGGACAGCCGCGCCGACTATATCATCAGTCCGACCCAGGAAGCCAAAGAAAAATGCATTGAATTCGGTGTACCTGCAAACAAAATCAAGGTACTTGGATTTCCGGTTCGTTCACGTTTTTACACCCAGACGCACAAGGACATTGAGCACTACTCACCGAACAAACCGCTCAACTGTCTGATCATGAGCGGCGGTGAAGGTGTCGGAAACATGGGAAAAATGGCTAAAACCCTGATCGAAACGTTCGGATTTAACATTACCATTGTAGCCGGAAGAAACGAAAAATTACAAGCACACCTGAAAAAATCACTGGTCAAGAAGTATGGCGACAAGGTGAAAATTTACGGATTCACCAAAAATATACAGGATCTCATTGCCAGTTCTGATATTGCGTTCATTCGAAGCAGCCCGAATGTTATGATGGAGGCCGTTTCCTGCAACACACCGATCGTCATTACAGGGGCACTCCCGGGTCAGGAAGCAGGAAATCCGAAGTTTGCTGAAAAGTACCACCTGGCGATTACATGCGACTCAATGAGCGATCTTGTACCGACGATCAACGAACTGCTCGAAAACAACGTTGCCATGTTAAAAGAGATTAAAAAATCACAGCAGCAATTCATGGATCCGCAGACCTCTGAAAATATCGTCAACTTTATTCTAAATATTCCAGATGAAGGGGCGCTTCAGCCTGCCGGAATCGCTCATGATGTCTCGTTCAATAACATAAATTATGAATCCTGATTGTTGGCCGAAAAGACGGAAATCCGTTTCGTGATTTCCGTCTTTTCTTATACTATAAGAAAGTTTGAAATTCAGCGGATGATTGTATAAGTGCGACGGCGACTTTATCTTCACCAGAGGCTTGGCAAAGCCAAGTTTTCTAATGCCAATAAAAATTTCCCGAAAGATAAAGGTGAGGGAACGACGATGCATCTTATGGCAACGAGAAGGTGTCATGCCAGTATATTTTATAATTGAAAGGGGGGGCCGCGGTCTTGGAAAATTATCTGTTCTATCTGTTTGTCTCCTGTCTGCTTGTTTTACTACCGGGGCCTGACATGGCGCTTGCGACCCGAAATACACTCATGTCCGGCCGATCCGCCGGGTTCCGCACCATTTGCGGCACGTCATCAGCACTCATGATCCATACATCAGCAGCGGCACTCGGTCTGTCCGCACTGCTCGTTCATTCAGCCGCCGCTTTTTCACTTTTTAAATATATAGGGGCTTGCTATCTTTTCTATCTGGGCGTGCGTACTTTATCCGGCCTGCATAAACAGAGTCATCAGAACCACCCAGGCATCCATCTTCAAACAAAGCAAAAAACAACCTCAATAAAAATCAGCTTTTTTCAGGGATTCATTACCAATCTGACAAATCCTAAGGTTGCTGTTTTCTTTTTGACCTTCCTTCCGCAGTTTATTCGTCCCGGTAATCATTCAATCGTTCCTTTTTTCATTCTCGGAATCTCACAGATTATCATTAATCTGATTTTACTCAGTCTGTATGTGCTGCTTATCGCGTCATTCAGCCAATGGCTGCATCGGCCAAACGTCCAGCGTATCATACAGGGGACAACCGGGTTCTTTCTGATTGGGTTCGGTATTCAGCTGGCATTGACGCATCACCGGTAGCCCATTCAAAAATCGTGATCCGGAAGATGTCACATCTGGTGTTTATGATTTAAACTTGCATTCGCTCACGAGCAAACGCACAGATACGGGCAAATGTACAAAAAACCCGGAAGAGTGGAGACGCTCTTCCGGGTTTCATATGATTGACTCTCTCAGGCCATTATGATCTTACGGCGCGCGTTCTTTTCATTTGCTTGCTGCGCAGCTGGCCGCAGGCGGCGTCAATATCCGTGCCGAATTCCTTGCGAATGACCACATTGATCCCGCGTTTTCTCAATGTCTCGTAAAATGCAGTCACAGTGGTTTTTTCGCTTCGCTGGTATTCAGAATGCTCTTCAACCGGATTGTAAGGGATCAGGTTGACATAAGACAGATGGCGCTTATTCTCCAGAAGCCTGGCCAGCTGGAGCGCCTCCTCTTTATGATCGTTGATCCCTTTCAGCATAATATATTCAAATGTAATACGACGGTTGGTCTTTTTTAAGTAATAATCCACCGCATCCATCAGCTTTTCAATTGGATACGCGCGGTTGATTTTCATCATACGGCTGCGAAGTTCGTTATTTGGTGCATGCAGTGAGATTGCCAGATTCACCTGCCAGTCAATATCGGCAAATTCATAAATTTTCGGTATGATACCGCTGGTTGAAACCGTGATATGCCGCGCCCCGATACCAAGACCCGATCCGCTATTAATAATCCGCAGAAAGTTCATGACAGAATCAAAATTGTCAAAAGGCTCACCAATTCCCATGACCACAATATGACCGACCCGCTCATCATTTCCTCTGGCATCCAGACTTTGCTGAATTTTGAGCAGCTGCTCTACCATCTCACCACTGGCCAGATCACGGTTCTTTTTAAGCAGACCGCTTGCACAGAAGCTGCAGCCGATATTACAGCCGACTTGTGACGTGACACAGACAGACAGGCCATATTCATGCGGCATGAGCACCGTTTCAATCAGATTGCCGTCGGACAGGCGAAACAGAAATTTTGTTGTCCCGTCCTTTGCCTGCTGCTCAATCTGTGTTTCAAGGCTGCCCAAGACAAAGGCACTGCTTAACAGCTGAACCGTGTTTTTAGAGATATTCGTCATTGCATCAAAGCTGGTCACTCTTTTGACGTACAGCCAATTCCAGATTTGAGCGCTTCTGAACTTCTTTTCGCCATGATCAACCAGCCAGTCGGTTAATTGATCCAATGTTAATCCATAAATGGAGGGTTTATCCATATTCATACCTCTTTTAATGATCGCATAATGATTCCATCATACGTGAATTCATCTTTCCAGGCAAGGGCAGAGCTCATCACCATGGACAACAGCATTCTCTGCCGCACCCGAACCTTTATTTGTCGCTCCTGGAACGATTAAAGGGCAATTTTTTCGCTGGCCGTTTATATTCGACACCAAGTACGTCGATCAGGAAAACAAAAATCGGAAGACCAACGATCAATCCCCAAATTCCGAAAAAATGTTCCGAAAAGATCAGCACGACAAACGTATAGAAGACCGGAAGCTCTGTTTTGGCCGACATCAGTTTCGGATTTAAAACATAGGCTTCGATTGCATGCACGAAGAGAATGGCGAGAACCATGTAGATGACGTCCTGAATGCCGCCAATCGTATAACCGATGATGCAAAGCGGAAGCAACGAAATGACGACCCCGGCAACTGGAATCAGACTCAGCACGAACACCATCAGAATCAGACTGACCAGCTGAGGAAAATGAAGAATGGCAAGAATGATCGCCGTAATTGCCGTATTCACCAGTGCAATGACAAACTGCGCTTCGATAACTTTTCCGAAGGTCTGCACAAATCTTGAGCCGAAAAAAGCAACCTCTTCGTAGAGAAAACCGATCTTGCTTGTCTTAAAACCCTTGGAAAACTGAATCAGCCGATCCTTCTCAAGTGAGAAAAACAGACTGAGCAAAAGAGCAAGAAATAAATCAATCGTAAACGAACCGAAAGAGGAAAAAGAATCAATAATAAACTTAACGCCTGATTTCAGGTATGTTTCAACATTATATTTCTGCAACTGATCAAAGATTGCATTCACAACAACCGAACCGCGAAATTCTTTGATGGTTTTCATGATTGAATCGAAAAGCTGCACGGTCTGATCGGCAATAATCGGCAGGTAAATGGTCATTGCCGCATAAATACCGATCCCTATTAACAAATACAAGGTAATAACGATAAGCCGTCTGGGCAGCCGTATCTTTTGATGGACAAACGTTTCCAGACGATCAACGAGAAAACAAAAAATAAAGGTGAGCAGCAGCAGGTCAAGGAGGCTGCGCAATAAATAAATGATAAAAACCAGCAAAGCAAAGATCAACACACGTCGAACCGATTGTCGCTTCAGGTACCCGATCAGTAAATTCATGAGTTCTGTTTCCTTTTCTCCTTTAATCCTTTATTTCAATTTTATATCTAGTATTAGGAACAGCTCCATATCTCTATATTAGAGGTTTTAAGTTTGAGATGCAAAGCATTATTTGTCCCTTCATTTATATTCATTTACATCATCGGTCGAAAAAAGTTTCATGCCTTCGCTTCGTAAAATCATCCACATCTATAAACATTAAAATGAAGCACATTTAGAAACTTAGAAAAACCGGGCAAAAAACGCCCGGTCCTTACTTCCGCAGGATGTGATGGCTTCCGTGTTGTGCACAAGACGTGCACGCCTGTAGTGGAAGTTCCTTTTCAACCATCGAAAGTTCCTTTATAATTATTGAAAATTCCCTTACATTAGTGGAAGTTCCTTTTACGCTGTAATCGAACTGGGTTCGTGTCTTTACAGTACTGAATCGACGCTTCAGTTGCTCGCTTGCCGCGGGTGTCTGTCTCGCCCTTTCGTATCTAGCTTATACTTTAAATCTTATTCTTTCTTAATAATACAAAAAAGATGCCGGAGCGATCACTGAGATCGGCCGGCACCTGTAACCAATAGCTGCTTATTTTTCAATATAAAGTTGATGATCCGCAAAACCCTTCGTATTTTCTGAGGGTAACCGCAGTGCACGTGCTCATTCTTTATAATTGCTGCCATGACGGACGCTTTTGCAGAGTCTGCCAGATTGACAGATTTTCTTATTGCATGACCGCAAGCGCGCCCATCGGATCCCAAGGCTTCAATTCAATCGGATCCTGCTCGAAAGCTGCCTTCAGATCATCGGATAAATATTTTTTGTTAATCACCACTTGATATGTGTACTCATCCATCCAAGGATCACTCATAACAAAATACCCTTTCGTTCCCCACTTTTCGCCCCAGCTGTTTTCAACCTTCCAGCGGTTTGGTTTGCCGTCAACAAGATTTACGCCGGTCAGCACCATGGCATGTGTCAGGCAGCTGTGCTTATAGTCAAGGCGTTCCGCTTTGTTCATCTTGAATTCAGTTCCGAATGCGGCTTCATAGTCGTAGAGTGCCGTATCCATAATTCCGTGCTTATTATCCGAATATTGGACAACATCGCAGCCGAACCATACGGATTCATTATCCTTGATCTGGCTGATGGCGAGCGCCTTTAACGTCTCCATATCCACATTCAGATATTTAATCGGGTGTCCGCCAACGACCGTGCCAAGAAATTGAACCGTATACGTTTTATTGTATGGCTTATCTTTGGTCGGTGCGTTAATGACTGCAACATAATCGTTCAGATCAAGATCAATGTATTTTTTGAAAAACGCTTGCGGGGTGATGCCAAGATCTCTATGAAAATGCTTATCTTCATCACGGTATTCAAAGTCGAACGTTTTCGGCGGTTCCCCGAGTGCAAATGCAAGAATACGATAAATGTCGCCAAGCATAACCGTTTTCGCGTTTTCAAGCGCTTCACGTGTTTTTTTGTCCGCATACAGCTTGCGCAGTACACCGGCATCCTCGCGCAGTTTGGCGTTCAGCACACGGTTCAGCTCGATCGTCCGACTGCTTTGATAGGTTTCCGGCATCGCCTGCTTTGGAACCACACCATATTTTTCCAGAATGGCAACAAGCATATCCCATTGTCCGCCGTCCTGCTGCGGTGTCTCCAGCAACCAGGAAACCAGCCTCCCTTCCAGAGGTTCAGATGCAGTCTCAATTATATTTTCCAGAAAATAGTTCGCCTTTTCAAATTTATCCCAAAAAAGCGTATAGTTTTGCGAGAGTTCAAAGTCTTTAAGATTATATGTTTCACTGAGCTTATGGCGGAATGTATTCAGTGCCGCAAACATCCAGCACCGTCCACTTTGCTTCTGATCTGCCACTTTTCCGGTTTCGATCTCTTCAGAAAAAACCGGATTCATCGATACAACTGCATCGCTGTTCAGTGTGGCCGCATGAATACCATTTTTCATTATTGCATCTTGAATAATTTTATTTTCAGCAATGCTGCGCACACTGTCTGAAAACGATTCAATCATGGAAGCTGAAATTTCTTTTGCCAAGATTAAGTCCTCCTATCATAAAGTAACAGACCTATTATAATGCTAAACCGCACCAACGAAAAGCACGGATGTTTCGCATGTCACTTTCCCTTACATCAATTATTTTTTTGCGCAAGCAGCCTGAAGCGGCATTTAATTTCCTGGTGAAGTCGTTTCAGTGTGTGATACTGCTGGATGGCAGCCGCTTCTCCTTCCTGAGTCGTAATCATCCGAAACCGCAGCTTCGCGCCCGGTGATAATTGGGCCAGCAGGGAAAGGTCCGCAGAGGCAACCTGGGCAATGCGCGGATATCCGCCAATCGACTGGTGATCAGTCATTAAAATAATCGGCTGGCCATTACCTGGCACCTGAATGGATCCATTGGTTACGGCTTCCGAATAAAGTTCGCCCGCCTCTTCCAGCAACAGGTGCTCACCGCTTAATCGATAGCCCATTCGATCGGATGATGCCGTGATTTGATAGTTCGTGCTGAGAAATGCTTTCCTGCTTTCCTCGGAAAAATGCGGCCACAGTGTATCGGGCATGACACGTATCCAATGCATACCGCGATAAGAACGGCGCAGTGCGGCATACCAACTAATTGGCGATTCAACCTGAGCCAGAACGCTCATTATTCCCTGCGCATATGGAGAAGGGATGCCGGTCGGCAGGCAGTCATGCTCCGCAAGCAACCGTCCTTCGTACCCGCCGCATCCGGCACGCAAATCGGTCGAACGACTGCCGTACCATACTGGTGTAGCCACACCACCTGCTACCGCCAGGTACCCTCTGCTTCCTGAGAGCATTCTGCCAATCGTTAAAATGTGCCCACCTCGCGCAAGACAGGGTCTGCCCATGCCAATTTCCCGCCCATTAAGCATGGGTATACACTCAGCACCAGTCACGGCGAACAGTGTATCTTCGGTAAAAAAAATGCTTGGTCCAGCGAATGAGTACTCAATCACCGCCGCCGATTCATGATTATCCACAAGCCAGTTGGCTATCTTTGCCGCTGGTGGATCCATCACTCCGCCGACAATAATGCCGTAGCGTTGATAGCCTGTCCGTCCGATATCCTGTACTGCGGAGGCAAACCCTTTCTGAATAATCTTCAGTGTCATGAGGATATTCCTTTCATCTGTGCATACTCCTGTTCAGGAATCGGATCAAAGATAACGACATCTCCCGCATGCAGCAAAGTGGGCGAATCTGCCTTCGGAGTGAAAAGCGAAACGGGCGTTCTGCCAATGATCTGCCATCCGCCAGGAGACTCAAGCGGATAAACGCCGGTCTGTCTGCCGGCAATACCGACTGAACCTGCGGCAACTTTCAGCCGCGGTGTCGCCCGTCGCGGTGTCGCAAGCGCTTCTGACATGCCGCCAAGAAAAGGAAAACCAGGTGCAAAGCCAAGCATGTAGACCAGATATTCAGACTGAGCGTGCCACTTAATAACCTGATCGGTGCTCATCTGATGAAATGCCGCGACTGCATTTAGGTCAGGCCCCAGTCTGCCTCCATAACAAACCGGTATATGAATCACGCGTCGCTGAATTTGCCGCTCATTACCGCAGGCCTGCTCAGCCAGCTGGCTTAAAATATCCATAACCTGCTGCTGCGCGGTTCGTTCTTTTTTTCCACGCTTAATCACTTCAACCGGATTATAATAAAAAACGACATTGGTATATGCCGGAACATATTCAATAAATCCGGGAAACGGGTCGCGGTCAACCTGCAGCGTCAATCTCTGAATACTCAATTGTATGTGCGGGGCAATCTGGTCTCCGAAACGGACTCGAACAGCCTGATCACCAAACGGTTCAATACGCATTGCTCAGCCCCACCCTTAATTTTTAAGTTTTATTGAAACCCGCCCGTTTATTACCTGGCGCCCGTTTGCCGTGAATCAGAAAAGCAGCATAAATTTAAACAGAGCTAATTAAAAGGGCACAGATTTTCCACGTCTTTCGATGCCACCACCCTCTGGCGTGATCATACGTGTTCATACGGAAATCAGCGAAAAATGAATCGGAAATACAGCAGTTAAGAAACTGGAGTTCAACCATCCTCACGTCCATGCGCAGATCGTGACGCCGCGATTCTGCAGTTCATCCCGAATGGCCGCAGCGAATGCCACAGCTGCTGAATTGTCTCCGTGAATACACAATGTCTCCGCACGTACCTTTGCTTTGCTTCCATTCGTAGTTGTTACTGACCCTTCTTTGATCATCTGGATCACTTGCTTCAGGGCCTGACGTGTGTCCGTAATGAGTGCATCCGACTCTGTTCTTGGCGTCAGCGATCCGTCCGGACTATAGGTTCGGTCCGCGTAGGCTTCATAAACGACATGCAGGCCTGCCCGCTCACCCTCCCGCGTGAGAAACGTGCCGTCCATTCCGAACAGAAGCAAGTCAGGATTGACATCACGCACCGCATGTGCCACAGCTTCAGCGTATTTTTCATGCAATGAAGCCATATGGTACAGCGCACCATGCGGTTTCACATGATTTAAACGAACATGCTGCGCTGCCGCAACCGCCTGAAGAGCGCCGATCTGATAAACGGTCAGATCATACACCTCGGATGGTGCCATGCTCATAGCACGTCTTCCAAATCCGATTAAATCAGGAAGCCCGGGATGTGCACCGATCATTACACCGCTGCGCTTTGCCCGGATCACTGTTCGCCGCATTTCAGAATAGTCACCAGCATGAAAACCGCAGGCGATATTGGCTGATGTGATCAGCGCGAGCACTTGTTCATCGTTGCCCATGCGATATTGGCCAAAGCTTTCTCCCAGGTCGCAGTTTAAATCAATCTGACTCATCCACATCCATCCTTTTCGTGAGGATTCCAAGACAGGCACAAATATTTAATTCTAGAATAAGTCAAACACGATTTCGATGCAAAAACCAGTTGGTGCATACGAGTTGGAATTACGCGTAAAAAATAAGCGAATGCCGAAAAATTGAATTTGTCACTCGTCAAATGTTACATCGACAAAAAAATTGAGATTATCTTTTCAAAAAAGAGAGCGTTTTCTTTTTGTTTTTCTAAGGTATGCATTACAATAATACTGTGATCTTTATAACACCAACATAAAAATTGAAGGGAAGATGTGCAATGAGTATTCAAGACACAATCCTGGAACACGCGGTAGATTCTGACTACAAGTTATATATCGGCGGTAAATGGGTCGAAAGCTCTGAAGGCCGAAAAATAGCAAGCTATAATCCAAGTACCGGAGAAAAACTGACTGAGTTTACCGACGCAAGTCACGCTGATGTAGATGCAGCAGTAAAGGCTGCAACAGAAGCATTCGAAACCTGGAAGGATATCGGCGTTCAGGAGCGAAGCGCACTCCTGCTTAAAATTGCTGATTTGATTGACGAAAATACCGATCATCTGGCCCTTGTTGAAACGCTCGACAACGGCAAACCGCTGCGTGAAACCACAGGAATTGACGTTCCTGCAAGTGCAGATCATTTCCGCTACTTTGCCGGTGTCATCCGTTCGGAAGAAGGAACAGCCAACGCACTCGATGAAAACACACTGACAATTAATCTGAAAGAACCGATCGGCGTCGTCGGCCAGATCATTCCCTGGAATTTCCCGTTGCTGATGGCTGCCTGGAAAATTGCACCGGCAATTGCCGCAGGCAACACAGTCGTGATCCATCCGTCCTCATCCACATCACTCAGCCTGCTGGAGCTGGCTAAGCTACTTGATCAGGTACTTCCTGCCGGAGTCGTTAATGTGGTCACCGGCCGCGGTTCCGATTCAGGAGATTATATGCTTCATCATCCCGGATTTGCTAAACTGGCATTTACCGGCTCGACACAGATTGGCTATGAAGTGGCGGAAGCTGCTGCAAAACGCCTGATTCCGGCGACACTCGAACTTGGCGGCAAGTCGGCCAACATTTTCTTCGACGACGCGCCATGGGAACGTGCTCTTGAGGGTGCTCAGCTCGGCATCCTGTTTAACCAGGGTCAGGTATGCTGCGCGGGATCGCGTATCTTTGTCCAGGAAGGCATCTATGACAAATTCGTTGCCGCTCTGAAAGATGCCTTTGAAAAAGTGCAGGTCGGTCTGCCTTGGGAAGACGGCGTACAAATGGGCGCTCAGGTTAACAAACGCCAGTTGGAAAAAATTCTTGAGTACGTTAAAATCGGCAAGGACGAAGGAGCAACACTTGTCACAGGCGGCCGACAGCTGACCGACAACAATCTGGATAAAGGTGTGTTCATGGCACCGACCATTCTGGCTGATGCGAATAACGATATGCGCATTGCTCAGGAGGAAATCTTCGGGCCGGTAGCAACGGTGATTAAATTCAAAGATGCCAACGAGGTCATTAAACTCGCCAACCAGTCCGAATATGGTCTTGGTGGTGCTGTCTGGACTCGCGACATTAACAAAGCACTGCGTGTAGCACGCGGCGTGCGCACCGGCCGTATGTGGGTCAATACGTATAATCAGCTTCCTGCGGGCGCACCGTTCGGCGGTTACAAAAAATCCGGTATCGGTCGTGAAACATATAAGAGCATTCTTGATGCCTATACACAGACCAAGAATATTTATATCAGTACAAAAGAAGCAACTGAGGGCCTGTATTAATCAGATCAGAAACGCAGGCACAAAATCGTTCATGCGATTCCATTACATCCCGGGTGATCCAAGATCACTTGGGATTTTTTCTGTAAGCATAAGAAAATTTAAAATTCAGCGGATTACAGTATAAGTGCACCGCCTGCGGCTTATCCGCTTCCAAAATGCGTATGACAGAACATCAGAATGCATAGCCAGTGGTTGAATCACGCCGGTTGCAGATATAAAAGTATAATTTATTATTAATCTCATAAAATTACTCGTATTTATACTTGACAAATAGAAGGATCGCAGATAAACTTAATTCAATTAAATAAATCTTATCAAGAGTGGCGGAGGGACTGGCCCGACGAAGCCCGACAACCAGCACAGCGATGTGTATGGTGTTAATTCCAGCAGATTAAGTTCTGGCAGATAAGAAAAGCATCGGCGATAAAGGCTGCTTCTCCCATCATCTGCGAGAGGCAGCCTTTTTAATCTGCGCGAACCCCCTTTCTAAGATTTTATTTAATAGAAGGAAATTTAAGAAAACAAGGAGAGATGAACATGGCAGAGGAAAGAAAGTATGGGTTTGAAACGTTGCAAGTACATGCAGGTCAGGTGCCCGATCCGGCAACGGGGGCGCGCGCGGTTCCAATCTATCAGACAACCTCATTTGTTTTTAAGGACGCAGATGAAGCGGCTGATTTCTTTCAATTAAAGAAGCCGGGCAATGTGTATGCGCGAATCATGAATCCGACCGAAGATGTTTTTGAGCAGCGCGTAGCTCAGCTTGAAGGTGGATCAGCAGCACTGGCAACCTCCTCAGGGCTCGCAGCCATCACCTACGCAATATTGAATGTTGCAAGCAGCGGTGATCATATCGTTTCCGCCTCCACTTTGTATGGCGGAACCTATGAACTGTTCTCAGTCACTTTGAAAAAGCTCGGCATTGATGTCACCTTTGTTGACCCAGATGATCCTGAAAATTTCCGCAATGCGATTCAACACAATACCAAAGCCATCTACGCAGAAACGATCGGCAATCCGAAAATTAATATTCTCGACATCGAGGCCGTCGCGAACATTGCTCATGAATACAAAATTCCGCTCATTGTCGACAACACCTTCGGAACTCCTTATCTTGTTCGTCCAATCGAATACGGTGCGGATGTTGTCGTACACTCGGCAACAAAATTCATTGGCGGCCACGGCACAGCAATCGGCGGCATTATCGTTGACGGCGGCAAATTTGACTGGGCAGCAAGCGGAAAGTTCCCCGACTTTACAACCCCTGACAAAAGTTACGGCGGCCTGATCTATGCCGACCTCGCGCCTGCTGCGTTTGCCGCTAAAGCACGCGTACAGCTGCTGCGCAATACCGGAGCAACCATCAGTCCGCAGAATGCCTTTCTGTTCCTGCAGGGACTTGAGTCTCTTTCTCTACGCGTCGAGCGTCATGTGCAGAATGCGCGAAAAGTTGCGGAATACCTGAACAACCACCCGAAAATCACATGGGTTAATTATCCTGAATTGGAAGGAAACAAATACAGAGCGCTTGCTAAGAAATACTTCCCGAAAGGTGCCGGATCCATCTTTACATTCGGCGTCAAAGGCGGAAGAGAAGCCGGAAAAGCATTAATTAATAATGTCAAGCTCTTCTCGCTGCTGGCGAACGTTGCAGATGCAAAGTCACTGATCATCCATCCGGCAAGTACAACGCATGCTGAACTGACACCTGAAGAACAGGCAGTCACCGGCGTTACACCGGAGCTGATCCGGGTTTCCATCGGCGTTGAAACCGTTGACGATATTATTTATGATCTGGAACAGGCACTTGCAAAAATTCCGGATACAGTAACAGCAAATTAAACAGAGAAAATAATTGTGTTAAAAAGCGGGGGTTAATGATTCAAGAGGGCGTCTCAAAAGTCGGAATCTGACGATGAGGCACCCTCTTTTACTTTTTTGTAAATCAATATTTTTAATATACCTGCCCTTTCATATACTCATTTTATAAGACTGAACCTTCCTTTTTTAATCATCGTTTCCACGCCGCCGATTTTGGCCAGCGCACGATTCTCAATCACTTTTTTCATGATTGATGCCGGACGGCCCTTCAGCTTCCGCCCCATCACCTCTCCAACCGCATCGTTTTTCCCCAATGAGCAGACCGTCCCTTTATAATTATAGACAAATGGTTTCGTCGGGTTGCCATGCAGCATTGCGTTCAGATTATAGGCTGCGCAGTCCGCCTGCTGCAACGCAATCTGCGCCGTGGTCGGATACGGACGCCCGCTTTGCGGATTGATCACTGCCGAGCAGTCACCAATGATTAATATTTCCGAGTGCCCTTGTACAGAAAGATCGCGGTTAACCGTTACGCGTCCGCGCCGCTGATTGAACCCGGAAGCTGCAACAACTGAGCTGCCGCTGACGCCTCCTGTCCAGACAAATGTACCAGCCTGTATGGATTGGATCTGGTCATCCGTTCGGTAATCAATCCGCCCTTCGTCAACACTCGCGACTCTTCCGATGACAAATGCGACACCGCGACTGCTTAATCTGCCTGCCCCATACTCCGCCAGACGGCGGTGAAACATCGGCAGCGCATTGGGCGTCGGCTCAATACAGATGATCCGTACCAGATTCTTATCGATGTGATAGCGTTCAATAAGTGCGGGCATTCGATTCGTCAGTTCACCGAGAAATTCAAAGCTTGTAAATCCTGCACCACCAACAACAATAACCAAGTGTTCCAATCGATGATCCTCGGTCCATTTTTCGAATTGTTCTTCGATGTGCGCTCTGATTTTTGTAACAGAAGGAATATCAGAAATAAACAGGCCATAATGTTCCATGCCCTGAATGCCGAACAGTTCCGGTTCAAAACCAAGACTGATCAACAGATAATCGTAGGAAACCGGGGCATGGTTTTTGAGCAGAACACGCCGCTTCTCCGGCTCGACGCATACCACTACATCCTGAATAAATGACGTCTGGCTGCGGTCAACGACCAGATCAAGCGAATAGCATATTTCGTCGGCATTTGAGGTACCTGCCGCAACCTCATGCAGCGCGGTCGTCTCACAATGATAATCATTTTTATCAATGAGCATTAACTCAGCGTCCGGCCTTATTTTTTGAAGCTTTTTCAACGTGCGAAGTCCTCCGTAACCTGCTCCTAAAATAACGATCCGCTTTTTACTCATCTTCACACACTCCTTTTCGGACATAAATGTTCGTCACAATTTGTTCACATTTCTCTTCTTTATTGTAACTCAATATGTAACCGCTTACAAATGTGTATTTTAGAAAACTTGGCTTAGCCAGGTCTCTGGCGAAGGCAAAGATACCGTCGCACTTATACGATAATCCGCTGAATTTTAAACTTTCTTATAAAAAAGATGTGCTGAACGGACTATCGGAACGTTTGCACGCTTACCGCATATAAGCACTTATTTTCGAAGCACACAGCAAAACAAGGATGCCTCGCAGTCAAAAAGACCGCTGAGACACCCCTGTTTCATTCAGAGGGCGTACGGGAATTGAACCCGCGATCATGGAATGAGAATCCATTGGCTTAACCACTTGCCCAACGCCCTATATTCATCATGCCTGTTAGAGCACCTGGCTTTGCCAAACCTCTGGCGAAGGCAAAGACCGTAGTTGCACTTATACTATAATCCGCTAAATTTTAAACTTTCTTATAGTACAAGAACAAATGATCCGCTTATTTGGCACGAGAACTAGTATAGCACAAAATCGACAGTTTTTTCAAGTATATAATGCCACAAAGTACGATCTCTCAAAATGTCTGACTTCTGAGAAGGGTGAAATCGTCATCAAATGAAAAAACAGGCACTTCATTCATTGATTTCCGCAATAATCCTGATTCCTGAGCTGGCACCGATTCGCGAGGCACCGGCGGCAATCATCGCTTCCGCTTCTTTTTTTGAGTGAATACCGCCGGCCGCTTTAACCCCGATTGCGTCACCAACCGTCTGGCGCATCAGAGCGACGTCCTCGCTTGTCGCGCCTCCTGTTGAGAACCCGGTTGAGGTCTTCACATAATCAGCACCCGCCCGAACGGCAAGCTGACAGGCACGCACTTTTTCTTCATTAGTAAGCAGGCAGGCTTCAATGATGACTTTGACTAGCGCACGCTTTTGTGCCGCCCGCACAACTGCGCGAATATCCGCCTCAACAGTCCTTTCATCGCCGCTTTTCAGAGCACCAATGTTGATCACCATATCCACTTCATCAGCACCTTTTTCAATCGCGTCTTTCGTCTCAAAAGCCTTGGTTTCGCTTGTTTCGGCACCAAGAGGAAAACCGATGACCGTGCACACCTTGACATTCGAGCCACTCAGCTGCTTTACGGCCAAAGGCACCCAGTATGGATTGACACAAACAGAAGCAAAGCCGAATTTTTTTGCCTCTCCTGTTAATTTAAGAATATCTGCCTGATCAGCGTTCGGTTTGAGCGCAGTGTGATCAATATATTTTGCGAGGTCTTTCATTTTGTTGGCTCCTTTAATTTCGAATCATTCAATGATTTTATGGATAAGTGCCGGTCTGCTTGCCTGATCAGCCAATCTGATGGCTGTGTTCAATAGTCTGACAACATGTGCGACATCTTTCGAGTCTGAATGTATGGTCAGCAATGGCTCATCCTTGGCCACAGAATCCCCGACCTTTTTGTGCAGCACGATACCCGTTGCATGATTGATCTGCTCTTCTTTAGTCGCCCGTCCGGCCCCGAGAAGCATCGCTGCCAGTCCAATCTGATCTGCTTTCATTTCCGCAATGACACCGCTTGATCGCGCCGGAAGCTCGATTTGGTATTTGGCCTGTGGCAGTCTCTCAGGATGATCAGCAACACTCGGGTCACCGCCCTGATTTTCAATGAACTGCCTGAATTTGTCAAAAGCCCTGCCCTGATCCAGCGCCTGCTCCAACAGCAGTCTCGCTTCCTGACGCGTCTTTGCACGTTCTGCGAAAACAACCATGCGGCTGCCAAGCTCCAGTACAAGTTCCTTCAGATCCTCAGGTCCATGGCCACGCAGCGTGTCAATCGCTTCTTTGACTTCAAGTGCGTTGCCGATCGCAAAGCCGAGTGGCTGTGACATGTCGGTAATGACCGCTGCTGTTTTCCGCCCGACACGGATCCCGATTCGAACCATTGTCTCCGCCAGACGTATGGCGTCTCTTTCACTTTTCATAAATGCTCCAGATCCGCAGGTGACTTCAAGGACAATGGCATCGGCACCCGCCGCAATCTTTTTGCTCATTACTGAACTTGCAATCAACGGAATGGATTCAATTGATCCGCTGACGTCCCGTAAGGCATATAGTTTCTTGTCCGCAGGAACCAGATCGCCACTCTGCCCGATCACGGCAATTTGATCACGATTCACGTGATCGATAAACTGAAGACCATCCATCTCTACGGAGAATCCGGAAATGGACTCAAGCTTATCAAGTGTTCCCCCGGTAAATCCGAGACCGCGTCCACTCATCTTGGCCACCGGTACATTGACCGAGGCAACAAGTGGTGCGAGTACCAGCGTCGTTGTGTCACCCACACCACCCGTCGAATGTTTATCAACCTTAAGCCCGGCAATCGGAGACAGATCCACGGTATCGCCCGAGTCCACCATCGCACGCGTCAGCGCAGCAATCTCCGAATCGTTCATATCCCTGAAGTAAATGGCCATCGCAAGGGCGCTTGCCTGATAATCCGGAATGGTTCCATGTGTATAGCCTTCGATAAAAAAACGGATTTCTTCATCCGTTAAGGCTATCCCATCTCTTTTTTTGGTAATGATATCAACCATTCGCATCACGCATCACCTCAGTTTAAAGCGTTTAAAAAACTCTCACCAACTTCAGGTTTTTCTGTATTAAAATTGGCGGCCACCGTTGCGCCGATGTCCGCAAAGGTCTGGCGAACCGGAAGCGCTCTGCCGATGGTAAAAGACGGTGAATAAACAAGCAGGGGCACAAATTCTCGCGTATGATCTGTGCCACGAAAGCCCGGATCATTGCCATGGTCCGCTGTGATCATCAGTAAATCATTCGCATTCAATTTTGGAAGTGCCTCACCGAGCTGACGGTCGAACGATTCGAGTGCCCTGCCGAAAAGTACGGGCTGCCGGCGATGCCCATACTTCGCATCAAAGTCAACGAGATTGGTAAAACTGAGCCCGTGAAAATCGCGATCAAGCAGACGAATAAAATGATTCATCCCATCCTCATTGCTGATCGTGTGCCAGCCCTCAGAGATGCCCTGCCCGCTGAAAATATCATTGATCTTCCCGACAGCCAGCGTATCCAGACCGGCATGCTGCAGAAAATCAAGTACCGTTGATTTCGGAGGTACGAGCGTCAGATCGCGGCGATTGGCCGTCCGTTCAAAGGTCGGCGCGCTGTCGCCGATGTACGGGCGGGCAATGACACGGCCGAGATGATAGGGTTCGTTAATCGTCAGTTTGCGTGCATAGTCACAAATTTTATATAATTCTTCAAGCGGGATCACCGCTTCATGAGCGGCAATCTGCAGCACCGAATCTCCGGATGTGTACACGATCAGTTCACCCGTTTTCATCTGGCGCTCGCCAAATTTCTTGATAATTTCCGTCCCGCTTGCCGGCTTGTTCCATATGATTCTGCGGCCGCTGAACGCCTCTATTTTCCCAATCAGTTCATCGGGAAATCCATTGGGGAACGTATGAAGCGGTGTCGTTACCGGCAGCCCCATCATCTCCCAGTGTCCGTCCATACTGTCTTTGCCTGCGGAAATTTCATGCATTTTCGTATAATAAGCGAATGGCTTCTGCTGAACCGGAACACCCTGAATCGGATTTTCCGGACGGATATTAGACAGGCCGAGTTTTGCTAAATGAGGGATCAGAAGCCCATTCATTGCCTCGCCCGTATGACCTAAGGTATCGCAGCCTTCATCACCATATTTCGCGGCATCGGTTGCTTCACCGATGCCCACCGAATCCAGCACGATGATATGAATTCGTTTAAATCGTTCGTTCATTATGTCCTCCTGTAAGCGAAACGTGTTCGGAGTTTTTTGGAAAAATCTATACTTCATTTTACCCCATCACACAGAAAGCCGCAAAAAACTTCGGAAGCAGACGCCTGACAAGACGCAATCCGAAATTTTTTTTAGAAAACTTGCCTTTGCCAAGTCTCTGGCGAAGGCAAAGATCTCGTTGCACTTGATTTGACAATTCAAGAGTATTAAAAAACCGGGTGAAGCACCCGGTCATTGATCGCAACACTGTCATCATTTGAGTGCGATTTACCGGCCATTCAGCATGATTTACCGGTCATCGCTCGCTTTCACAGTTTTCCACCAGCGTTTTTGGTCTATTTATTTTGTTGGCATTGGCGCTGCGGCTGCTCGCTTGTCGCGGGTGCACGCACCGCGATCCTCCTCGGGCAAGCTGGAATCTGCGGTGTCCCCTATCCCTCAAGCATGTCATGGATGTTTCTTATCTTGTTAGAACACTTTTTAAATTATTCCTCGTTATATTTTCTTGACTCTTCTTTAAGATGAACAAGGTCTACAAGCATGGAATGGTACGGTGCCTCCAGACCATGTTTCTCCGCCAGACGGACAATCGCACCATTAATATAATCGACTTCAGTCGGCCGGTTCGTGCTCATGTCCTGGTGCATCGACGGATAGTGAAGCGGATTCCCCACTTCCGATACATACATGACTTGCTCAACCAGTTCGTCTCTGGTCACTTCCATCTTGAATCCTTCGGCATCAATGGCTTCATAAGCTTCATAAATCAGCTTGCGTGACATTTCCTTCGCATTTTTATATGCAGCAAACTGTCCCATTTTTATGTTCATCAGTGTGCAGAGCGTGTTGACAACCGAATTGAAAACAAGCTTGGTCCAGACCGTACCCATGTAGTCTTTCTGAACGGTCGGATGCATCAATGCCTTCTCCATTTCTGCTGCAACCTTGTAGATAAAGTCATTCGGCTCACCTTCAACCCGAACAATATGCACATGTCCACCGCCGCGCTTGCCGATGAAATCGACCTTGCCCGGTCCCTTCATGACGGTTGCGATCATTGCCGTTCCCGCAATAATATGTGTACGCGGAACAAACCGGGCAATGTATTCAGCACCGCCGAAACCGTTCTGATTCGTCAGTACGTACGTCTGTTCACTAATAAAGTGTTGACACCTTTCCATCGTTTCAACTGTATGCATGTCTTTAACAAAAACAATCGCAAGCTCCGGAGTTTCATGATAGTCCTCCGGATAACTGATACTGACTTTGACAAAACGCTCATCCTTACCGTCCCGCCAGACATGCACACCGCCATTTTTCCTGATCTCTTCTACATTGGGTTCCCATGTATCTACGAAATGCACGTCATTCCCTGCTTCCTGAAGAAGCACACCATACCTTAATCCCATCGCACCTGCACCAATCACGACAATCTTCATCCTTTTCGTCTCCTTTTTCTGTTCTCCTTCAGTCTCCCATGCCTCTTTTCTGATCTGCACGTCGTTCACTTCTCCAAGTAAAACGAAGAGCCCCATCCAGATGCTGCTCTGAATGAGGCTCTGCTTAAGTCCCATTCAGTACAAATAGGACTCAAGCACATACGATCGATGAATCGATGGATGCACTGAGTCCTAACTAATCAAAATGACGACTACTTTGTACTGTTTTGAACGGAACATGATTGCGACCTTCTTTTTGGAAGACTATTTAAGTGAGTGCTGTCAGTTTACACGATCCATGGCTTGTTGTCAATGGAATTTTTCGAAAATTTGCATTTAAGGATACCCACAAAGATCCCAAATGTGTACTAGCAAATGAGGTCAAAACAAAAGGACCGCTTTGTTGCCACGGTCCTCTTTGAATAGCCGATGAACTTATCGTTCTCTGCATCGTCCTCTTCCGCACAGTAAAAAAGCAGCGGAAGTCATTCGAAAGACAATCTAATCAATCCTTCAAATCTTCAATTGAATTGATCTTTACATAAGAAGGAACAACCAGCCCCAGCTTTGTTCCTTTTAAATTCGGGCCAAGATCAGTTACTTGATCCTTGAATTGTTTCAGGTAATCCGCATGCGTTGACGGAAGCCAGGCGGCAACAATAGCATCGTCACTGCCTTTTGCAAGACCGGCCCACATTTGCCCTGCACCAAGCTGCTCCATTGTCACCTTATACCCCAGATCCTGAAGCACTTTGGCAATCACATGTGTACTGGCAATTTCAGAGGCCCATGCCACATAGCCGAGTTTAATGGATTTACCACTGACTTTCTTGGCGCCTTTGGTCCACGCACTGACTTTGTCAGGATTTTCTTTTACCCATTGCGCTGCTGCTTTCTCGGCATCAGTACCGTTCTGAACCGAGAGCATCACCTTGCTCATATCCGCAGGTGTCCAATGAAACTGATCGAGGACCTTGGTCGCGTTGGGATCTTTCTTCTCGAAGCCCTTGTGGACAATAGTGTGGATGCTTTCTGACTTTCCGTATATTCCCTTCGGATCCTTTAAATATTTCAGATCATATTTCTGGAACATCCAGTGCGGTGTCCATCCTGTAACAACGATCGGCTGCTTCTTTTTAATCGCCTTATCAAGCGCAGCGGTCATCGTTGATTCTGAACCCGACTGCACGGTCCAATTACTCAACCCGTAGTCTTTAACTACCTGATCCGTCAATTTCATTTCACCGGCACCCGGATCAATACCGATAATCTTATGGTCAACTTTATTGCCGAATGAATCCGCACTGCCCGCACTCTGGCTCTGGCATCCTGCAAGAGTTAACGCAGCAATGATTAACGCGCTTAAAAAGATAAGATTAAACCTCTTCATATTATGCTCCTCCTGTCTTTTTACCTCGTGTATTTTGTGACATGCGATCCAGCATAATCGCAATAATTACGATTGCCAGACCAGCTTCAACACCAATGTCAGTTTTCAGTGACGTGACTGCCAGATAAACATCAGCCCCAAGCCCTGGTGCACCGACAAGCGACGCTACGACAACCATCGATAATGAAAGCATGATGCTCTGATTCACGCCCGCCATGATTGTCGGCGCTGCCAGTGGAATCTGCACCTTAACTAGTTTCTGCCATGTAGTCGAACCAAATGCATTTGATGCTTCAATGAGATCGCCGGGAACCTGGCGAATTCCCAGCCCGGTCATACGAATCGTCGGCGGCATGGCAAAGACAATTGTCGCCACAACCCCGGGCGGCATACCGGTTCCGAACAGGAAAATAGCCGGAATCAAATAAACGAATGAGGGCATCGTCTGCATAAAATCAAGAATCGGTGTCACGATGCGGTGAAACGTTCGATTAATGCCAGCCAGTATGCCGAGCGGAAGGCCGATTATTATGGAAAGAACCACTGAAGTCAGGACAAGAGCAAAAGTCTGCATGGCATGCTGCCAGTAGCCCAGATCATAGATCAGAATCAGTCCAATCAACGTAAACAGAGCAACGCCCCAGCCCCGTCGCCAAAAAGCAACGCCTGCACAGATCAAGATAAAAACAACGGGCGTCATAAACAGAAACAGCCAGACCAGACTGTCAACAAAGCCCTGGATTCCGGAGGCTATATAACCGAAAAATGTATCAAAGTGATCAGTAATGAATTGAATGAATACATCCGCCCAGTGACCGATTGGTATTTTAGGCAAAAAGGTGGCATTCATGAGTGCTGCACCTCCTTATCTTTCGTTAAGGGTGTATTTCCTGCCAGCGCGTGAATAATCGCTCCACGTCGTACAAGCCCGCGCAGTCTCCCCTGATCATCAACAACCGCGAGTGGAATCGATGATTTTGAAATATCGTCAAACAGATCGTTCAGATGTGTATCCACTTTAACCGGCTGCACCTTTTTAACAAATTCACCAATTGCCGTACTCGTTTTAATCGCCTGTGCTGCATCGTCTGCATCCACGACACCAAGCAGCTTCTGACTGCGATCAACAGCGAAAATGCTTGAAATGCCATTGTCATTCATCAGCTTTAGCGCAACGCGGGCACCACGATCAATAGTTACCGCATCCGCATGAGTCATAATGTTTCCTGCTGTGATGACCTTACTCAGATCAACGTCTTCAACAAAATGCGCCACATAGTCATTGGCCGGATTCATGAGAATCTCTTCAGGTGTGCCGATCTGAACAATGCGCCCGTCTTTCATCAAGGCAATTCGATCGCCGATACGCAGCGCTTCATCCAAATCATGCGTGATGAACACAATGGTTTTTTTCATCGCATCCTGCAAATCAAGCAACTGATCCTGCATTTCCTTACGAATTAACGGATCAAGTGCGCTGAAGGCTTCATCCATCAGCAGAATATCCGTATCACTGGCTAATGCGCGGGCAAGCCCGACGCGCTGCTGCATGCCGCCGGACAGCTGACTGGGGTAACTCGCTTCATAGCCCTTCAGTCCGACAAGAGCCAATGCCTCAAGTGCTCGCTTTTCACGTTCTCTTTTATCGAGTCCCTGAATTTCAAGCCCGAATAATGTGTTGTCAAGAATGGTTCGGTGAGGAAAGAGCGCGAATCCCTGAAAAACCATACTGATTTTCTTACGCCGAACTTGACGCAATTCCTCCGCCTTCATCTGTGTAATCTCCTGATCGTCTATAAAGATACTCCCTGATGTCGGCTCAATTAATCGATTCAGAAGTCGGACCAAGGTCGATTTCCCGCTTCCGGACAGGCCCATGATGACAAAAATTTCACCGGATTCAACATAAAAACTTGCTTCAGCAACGCCGACATTCAAATCGGTTTTCTCTTTTATCTCTTTTTTCGTTAATCCTTGTTCCAGTAATTCCAGACCATGCCTCGGATTTTTACCGAAAATTTTAATTGCCTGCCTGACTTCAATTTTTTTCATTCGAACACCTCATCTTCCTTTATAATCACCATTAGGATTGTTTTTATCGTCAGTCTCTATTAAGAAAAACCGTGCAAAAAGTGCCCGGTCCTTACTTCCGCACGATGTGGTGGCTTTCGCGTTGCATACAGGACGTACTTCCGCAGGATGCGGTGGCTTTCGCGTTGCATACAGGACGTATGCGCCCTTAGCGAAAGTTCTTTATAGTTATTAAAAAAGTTCCTTACATTAGTGGAACTCCCTTTTCAACCAGCGAAAGTTCCTTATAGTTATTGAAAATTCCCTTACTTTAGTGGAAGTTCCCTTTACGCTGTAATCGAACTGGATTCGTGTCTTTTCGGTACTGAATCGGCGCTTCAGTTGCTCGCTTGCCGTGGGCGCACTGCGAGCCTCCTCAGGCAGGCAGGAATCTGCGGGATCTCGCTGGCACCAGCACCTTCCGCTTTGACACGGTTGAACCATTGTTTGATTCATTGGATACGGGGCAAAATCATAGACTTTCTTTTTTTGCTGGGAATTTTGCCAACTGGCAAATCTCTGACAAAGGCACCCTCACACTTATAACATCATCTGGAAAGATTTGTATCATGCATTAAAAATTATAAAATTTATTTCATCATGAATTAGCGCATTGGTGGAAAATGCGGACTTCATACACCTTTCATTCTGCTGGCACAGGCCGCAGGCCGTGGTAAGTACGCACAGGAACATCGAAAAAAACGAGCCACTCAACAGTACCCATCGTAACATAATATTTTATACAGTTCAAACTGTACATTCAGAAATAACGATGTATACTATACAATATGTTTTAATAAAAGCGTCTTTGCGTATTGCTGCTTTTAACATTTTTATTCTTTTCAGAGTGCCGGGCAACGTATACAATGGAGTGTGTGGAATTTTCTTTAAAGTTGGTGATACTGTGGATCACGTTGAGATCATTGAAAATATAAGGGAACGTGTTATCGAATCCATTTCTCAAAATATGTATCTTTACGGTGTCAGTCCGTCAATCGGGCGCCTTTATGGGACTTTATTTTTTAAAGGCAGTCCGATGACCCTGGATGACATGAAAGAAGAATTAAAAATGAGTAAGACGAGCATGAGCACATCCGTGCGGACATTAAGCGAATTGAATATGGTGGAGCGTGTCTGGAGAAAAGGCATCCGTAAAGATCTGTACGCGGCCCAGGAAGACTGGTATCAGATTTTCACTGACTTTTTCGCCAATCAATGGCGAAAAGTCACCTCATTAAATGCCAAAGCGGTGCGCCAGTCGCTTAAAGAACTGAAGCAATTAATGCACGCCGAAGTGCTCAGTGAGGATGAAAAAAAACAGATTCAAGAAGATATCGACAAATACAACTATATCCTGGCTTATTATGACTGGCTTAATCGTCTTTTTGATTTTCTCGAGAGTGAGGAGCTCTACAAACAGGTCAAAAAAAAGGAAGAGAAGCCCGATTAAGAAACTCATCCTGCCTGGGTAAAAAAATGAGGAAGCGTTGTCTCGTGTACATGGATTTCTGCGAAATAAGTAAACCTGGCTTTGCCAGGCCTCTGGCGGAAAGCCGCCGTCGCACTTATACTATTTCCCTTAAATTTTATATACTTTCTTAATAGTATAAGAAAAAACAGCCCTGCCGGATCCGGCAGGGCTGTTCATTATTGATGATCGGTTATTTAGTGGCAGGCTGTGGCAGTTCAACTTCCGCACGGCCAAGACTTTCGCCTTTGATCGCTGCATTGAAGTTGTCATAGCTTGTTGAGATCATGTTCGATACGGCAACATCAGTCATCGCAGCAACATGAGGTGTGATTAATACTTTAGGATACAGTTCAATCAATTCTTTGATCGTTGCATCCGGGAATTCGCTGCCGTCAGAGAAATCCTTGCCAAAGAAGCGTGCTTCATCAGTCAATACGTCGGCGCCAAAGCCTTCAAGCTTGCCACTCTTGATTGCCTTTGTAACAGCGGCTTCATCAACGAGTTCTCCACGGGCAGTGTTAATCAGAATCGCGCCGTCTTTCATTTTGCCGATAAATTCTTCGTTTACAAAGTTTTCATTCTTTCCAGGGAAATATGGAAGGTGCAGGCTGACGATGTCGGATTCAGCAAGCAGTTCATCCAATTCCTTAAATTCAACCAGCTTCTTAGCGAAGTCGCTTTGGAAAATATCATAACCAAGTAATTTAGCCCCGAGGCCTTTATACAACTCTGCTTCCACACAGCCGATATGACCGGTACCGACAATACCAACCGTCATTTTATGAACTTCGTGGCTGAAATTCGTTTCCGTTACTTTGAAATTCAATTTTGCCGTACGTGCAGTTGTATAAACAGTGTGACGAAGCAGAGACGTGCCCAGATATACAGCAAGTTCTGCGATCGCATTCGGTGAATAAGCAGGCACGCGGGCGACTTTAATGCCGAGATCAGCAGCTGCCTGAAGATCAATATGATTAAATCCAGCTGTACGCGTAAATACATATTTGATACCGTAATCATTGAATTTTTCCAGATTGGCACGGTCTGCCAGGCAGTTAACGAACAGCAGGACACCATCGTGACCTTTAGCAAGATCGCCATTGTCTGCCGTCAGCAAGTCATTAACCAAAGTCAGTTCGTACCCGTATTTATTCAGTTCACTGTACAAATGTTCTTCGTAAGGTTCTACACCATACGCGATGATTTTAAAAGCCATGCTTAAACATCCTCCTAAATAAAATTTATTCTACTCCGTTGTTTCTGAACAACGGAGATATAACTGAGACCGCCTGATACGTGATTCGTTTCACAATGAATAAAAAAATTTTTCATCGGTTAATCACATACTATTCGCAAAGTGCTATTTTCATCACTTTCATACGAATATTCAGGAAATCTTTTTTCTTTTTCACTCTAAAAGTATACCATTGGCCATAAACAGTCACAATCGATTAAAAATGATTTTTTTGTGAAAATTGCACTTTGTTTAAAATTCATTTCAACCATCCGCATCCGTCGGCTCCTGCTTCACCTGACTTGCAGCGAGGTGCAGTGAGAGTTCACGGATTCGGCGATCTGTATTCATGATTTCATCCGACAACTGCTTGGTCTCTGAAGCCATACATGCAGCCAGGCCTGCCATGTTGAGCAGACTAATGCTTTTTTTCCCCAGACGGGAGGCAAGTGAAAAGACGGAGGCGGTTTCCATGTCGACGCCATCCAGATTTTCTTTTTCCCATTTCCGCCAATGTCCCTCTTCCGCTGACGGCAAGGCAGATGCGCTAATCACCGTGCCCACTCGATAGGGATAGCCACTCTGTTCGCAAAAATAAACGGCCTGATCAACCAGCTCAGGTGCTGCATGGAAAACAGCGGACTCTGTTACCGATTCAGCGTACGCGGATTCGGCAATAAGAATACTACCCGGACAAGTGTCCCGTCTTAAACGATTCGCGTAACCTGTATGGATGAAAAGTCCACTGCCGCGCATGGCCCAGGGGTACATCGTCGCTGCAACCATCGATGGGCCGAAGACATGGGCAAAAGCAATCCGTCTGCCGAGAAAATCACCGGTGACTGTGTTCCAGTCAGGAGTCGACGCCTTCGCGCCAAGCAGTGCGCGCCACAAAGAAAGATCCTGGTGATCGATCCACTGACTATGCAAAATCAGCGCATCCGGTACCATCCTCTCTTCACACGTTAAGGAAACTAGCCAATCCTTGCAGAAATCGTGATTTTGATCGTCCATCGTAGTCCCTCTCTATAAAAAACCGTTCCTATATCATTATGGACCCATAAGCGGCTGCTTATGAGTCCATGTCGGTTTTTTCTCTGATGTGCGTCATTACTTAATTTCTTTATACGTATTGCTGAGCAAGTCAAGCTGAGTAATCTTGCCGGAACTTTTATAGTAGCGGAAAAATCCTGCTGACGGCGCCGTATCCGGATCGGCAGCACTGTCATTTTTATGCCGCTCACGCAGTTCCATGGAATAATAGGTGCCGTTGTCCGTCGTGTCGATATAAACTTCGTCCGGAGTATGCCCGGCTGCTTTAATAACCGCAGCTTCTGCCTGTTCCTGTGTTACAGAAACACTTGAATTTTCGGATGAGGAATCAGATGATGAAGCAGACGGCTGATCACTCGGACTACTGCTGCTATTGGATGATTCTGACGGCTCGGACGACGTTGCCGCGCCTGCGGCCGTTTGTTCAGATGAACTGCCTTCAGCATTTTTCTGTTTTGCCGACATCACTTGTTCTCTTAACTCCCTTGCATCTTTTCGTAGCGTACCCGAACCGTTTTTTTGAAGGATCACAGCATTTAACGCTTTTAGTGCTTGATCCGGCTGATCCAGCATCGATTTTGCCGCTATGAAATGATTCGTCTGCGCTGATAAAATCGCTGCTTTTTTATCCTTTTTCTTATACTGCAGAGCCTTTTTAAAATAACTCTGTGCCGCGTCATAATCTTTTGAAACGAGAGCAGCCCGACCTTTTTCCATGGCCTGATCATAGGCCTGATCTTCCTGATTGGCACATCCAGTCAGGACAAGAGCAGAGATCAGGAATAATAAAAAGAGTACTTTTTTCATTGTCTGCCTCCGGTTTCGATGACATGCTGTCCATCATTAGTTTATCATTTTTTGTCATTATTTACGTCGGTCTTTATTATTTTATCGACAAAATTTGAAAAATGATGAATAGCTATGACACAGGCACCTGCCCAAATTACCCCGCATATACTGTTGAAATCAGCAAAGAAAAGAAAGGAGCATAATGATGCAACCGATCATTCCATACTACGGATCTGTGACAAAGTGTGAAGAAGTGCCTATCACCTTTCCGCCTCAGCACCAGAATCGTCAGCCCGGTCTGGAATACATGATGAATCCGCTGCCCATTTATGATAATCCCAATTACATCGGCACCGGAAAGCTAAAGCATAAAACCGCAATCATTACCGGCGGTGACAGCGGCATCGGACGCGCGATTGCCGTTGCATTTGCAAAAGAAGGCGCCAATTCGGTCCTTGTCTATCTGAATGAAGAACAAGACGCGCGTGCAACAAAGGAAGCTGTAGAAAAGCTGGGACGAAAAAGCCTTCTTCTTCCGATCGACCTTCGAGAAAAGAAGGCAGCCGAACAGATTATTGCCCAGACTCTGAAGGCCTTCGGCAGTATCAATATCTTAGTCAATAACGCCGGTGTCCAGTTCCCCCAGCCATCGATTGAAAAAATTACCGATCAGCAGCTGGAGACTACCTTTGATGTTAATATTCAATCTTTTTTCCGCCTTACACGTGCAGTTGTTCCTTATCTCAGGAGCGGCGACAGTATCATCAACACAACGTCGGTACAGGCGTACGCAGGAAGCGGTCAGTTAATTGATTATGCTTCAACCAAAGGGGCGATCGTCAGCTTCACGCGCGCACTTGCTCATAATCTGGCTGGAAAAGGAATACGTGTGAACGCGATTGCACCCGGGCCAATCTGGACACCGCTTCAACCTGCGTCATGGTCGGCGGAAACAGTAAAAACATTGGGTGCAAACACACCTATGAAACGTTCGGGGCAGCCCTATGAACTGGCACCGGCTTACGTCCTGCTTGCCTCTGAAGATGGTTCTTATATTACCGGCCAGACCATTCATGTTAATGGCGGGCAGACAATGACTTCCTGATGCGTCGCGAAAGCACCCTCCGATTAGAAAACCTGGCTTCGCCAAGCTTCTGGCGAAGCCAAGGCCGCCGTCGCGCTTATACTATTTTCCTTAAAATTTATATGCTTTCTTATAGCTTGAAAAGGCTGTCTCACTCATTACAGCGGTGAGGAGGCCTTTTTAGCTATGATGCAGGACCCTTCGACAGGATCCGGGTGTTAAATTCCAGCCATCATCGATAGTCTTTAACCAGTTTCTCAAAAGCAGTCAGTGAGCGCTCTACTTTCTCAGTTGGAATGCAGTATGCCATGCGGAAATAACCCGGACAGCCGAAACTGTCAGCTGGCACGAGAATCAAGTCATATTTCAGTGCATGCCTGCAGAAAGCAACTGCGTCTTCCTCAAGTGCTTTTGGGAAAATATAAAAAGTGCCGCCGGGTCTGACACAGGAAAAGCCAAGCCTGGTCAGCCCGTCGTAAAGAATGTTCATGTTGGTCTCATACACTGACAGATCGGCAGTCATGTCAATCACTTCAGCAACGGCCAGCTGAATAATCGACGGCGGGCAGTTGTGACCGATACCCCGCGAGATTTGTCCGCACATGGATATAATCAGCGCCGCATCTGGATTATTCGGATTGGCGGCAACGTAACCGATACGTTCACCCGGCAGCGACAATGATTTACTGAACGAATAGCAGGTTATTGTATGTGTATAGTACTTCGCGATATAAGGAGCTTCCACATGATCATAAACAATTTCCCGGTAAGGCTCATCGGAAATGATGTAAATATCGTGACCGTATTCCTGTTCTTTCCGTACCAGAAAGTCGGCAAGCCTTTTTACCGTTTCGGATGAGTAAACGGCACCCGAAGGATTATTCGGTGTATTGACCAGCACTGCCTGCACCCTTGGCGAGAACATTGCTTCAAATGCCTCAAAATTGATCTGCAAAGTTTCTGTATTCGGCGGGACCACTTTCAATTGGGCGCCAAGTCCATGCACATAAGGCGTATATTCCGGAAAAAAAGGGGCGAAAGTAATGACTTCATCACCCGCTGTGACCACCGCGCGCAGTGCATGTGCAAGTGCACCGGCAGCGCCCGATGTCATAAAAATATGTTCTTTCTTATAGTTAAGTCCAAACCTTCTTGAAAGCGAAGCAGCTACCTTCTCGCGGACCGAAGTAATGCCCAGACTTGGGCTGTATCCATGAACAGCCATGGTGTCCCTGCTTGCAGCCAGTTCCTCAAGTTTATCGGTAAAAGCCTGAGGTACAGGCACCGAAGGGTTGCCAAGACTGTAATCAAAAACATTCTCATAGCCAATTTGTTTTGCACGTTCCGCTGCATATTCGGACAGTTCCCGAATGACCGATTTTTGACCAAGCATTTGCTTGAATTCTTCAGCAATCACTATAAAATCCCTCGCTTTGATATACTGTCATTAAAGTATAAAATAAGTGGCAGACTGGTTTGCGGGTTTGCTGCTCAAGCGACCGCCCTTAACCCACCTTTTGTCTTTGCACAGCTCCGAAGGGCGCGCAGACAACATAATACTGCCATTATACCGATCTTGTTCCCTGATTTCTATCCATTTTTAATCACGGGTATACAGACAGGCAACTTTTCTTATTTTGATGACCTGCTTTGTTTTCAGAATAAATCAACGATCACCGGCAATGTTTAACGACCTTCTTGTCACATGATCGGAATTGCGGGCTATGCCCCGCTCATTTTTAATAAAAAGTGAGATGATACACATGAAACTTTGGACAAACGGAACTTTTTACACGATGAAAAAATCAGGTCAGGTCGCCCGCAGCGTCCTTACTGATCACGGGCAAATTATTGCTGTGGGCCGAGCCGCTGACACGGCTGCCCAAAAACTGCATGCAGAGACCGTGGACCTTCAGGGAAACGTTGTCTTTCCGGGTTTTGTCGACAGCCATATGCATCTGCTCTGGTACGGCCAGGCATTGGATCGGCTGAATCTGTCTTCCTTTACAACAAAAGCCGCCTGTCTGGAGGCAATCCGTCAGCGCGCGGCGATTTTAAAAGATGGCGAATGGCTGTTTGTCGAAGGTTATGATGACAACAGCCTAACCGGCAGTCCTGGATTGCTGACGCGCCATGATCTGGATCCAATCAGTAACACACACCCTATTCTCGTTCGCAGGATCGACTACCATACGGTCAGCGTCAACACGCCGTTCATGCATAAAATCGGGCTGAAGCGGCATCAGATTTTCAGTGGCGGCGGCATGATCGATCTCGATGTTGACGGATGGCCTACCGGCGTATTGCGCGATGAAGCATCGATGCTTGCAATCGAACGTTTCCCAACTGAAGACACAAAAGAACTGGAGCGGCTTCTGCAAATCGCTGTCAGGGATTTATGGAAAAAAGGAATCACAGGTGCTCATTCGGAAGATCTGCACTACTTCAACGGCTTTTCCGGAACCGTTCAGGCCTTCCGCAATGTCCTTTCCGCCAAATTTCCTTTTCGTGCACATCTGCTCATTCACCATCGGGAACTCGGTGCCTATTTGCACGCTCCGGAATCAATCAAGGACCCCACCGCTTTTGTGTCGCTTGGTGCAATGAAAATTTTTTACGATGGGACCGTGGGCTCCCGCACCGCTTTCATGACACATCCGTATGCGGGGGAGCCGGACAATTACGGACTGCGTTTCCATTCCGAAGAAGAATTTGAAGCGCTCGTCCGGCAGGCGCGCTGGGCACACCTGCCCATCGCTGTACATATTATCGGGGACCGTGCTTTTGAGGAGGTCATCCGCGTACTCCGGGCATATCCGCCGCTGCCCGGACAAAAAGACCGCATGATCCACACACCGTGGCTTCGTCCACGTATGCTGGAAGAAGCAGCAGGCCTGCCGCTCATTTTCGATATCCAGCCACAATTCATGAGCAGTGATCTACCCTGGGCACTGGATGTTCTCGGTCCGAACAGACCGCCGCTTTCATTCGCCTGGAAAACAATCCAGAACTGCGGGTTTAGAACTTCCGGCGGCAGCGACGCACCCATTGAAGTGCCGAATCCGTTTCTCAGCATTCATGCAGCTGTAACACGTACATGTGACGCAGATCCGGACGGGAAACACTACTTTTCTGAAGAAGCTTTGAGTGTCTTTGACGCCATTGCGCTTTATACAAAAGGAAGTGCCGCGGCATGCGGAGCCGATGAACGATTTGGTACGATCGAACCCGGGAGAGCGGCCGATTTCACCATGACCGATCAGAATCCGTTCCTTGTCCCTCACGCTTATCTGCGCAACCTCTCAGTAACAAAGACTGTTGTCAATGAACAGATTGTTTTTGATCGGGCAGCACAGAGCTGATAAATTTTTTAAGGCTATGTTTCACACGTGCTGCATTTATAAATAACGCTTCATTTGTGACCATTCCTGAATTTTTTCTGCCTGTGTTTTTGGATAGCGGGATGGTGTCGGGCTGGTTGACGGCATTTTAATTAAGGCAACATTCGGTGGCACTGATGACTTAAAATAGCGCTGAAACACAGCGAACGCCTTGCTTCCATTAAAGGCAATGGCCCGGATACTCGGATATGCAGCAAGCAGCCCGGGAATATCGTTTGCCCGCTCGTCACGGATCGCCGAGTCCAGGCTGCCTTTGCGCGTGCAGCAATGTACGGAATCCCACAAGGCAATTCGGTGCTTCTTCAGAAATTCAATTTTTTGATCGTATGCCGGATCGGTAGGTTGATCAAAAAGAGCGTATATGATCCGCCAGAACTGATTGCGCGGATTCGCATAATACTGCTGCTTCGCCAGGGATTCCTGCCCGGGCATCGATCCCAGAATCAAGACACGTGCATTGCTCCCAATGACTTTCGGCATGGAAAAGATGAATTCAGTCATTCGTCTTCCTCCCTCACAGTGCATCTTCCACTTACTCTTTAACGGCGGACTGAACCTCCGCCTTTTCATCTTTTGCATACTCATTTTTATAGGCGACACGCCCAATTGAACAGCCAGGCCCGATCCGGACACGATTGCCTCTGATTACTTTCGCTTCCGTATCTTCAAGATACAGATCATCGCCCTCAATCGTATCGACAATCAGCTTCTTTCCAAACACTTTAAAAAGTTTGCCAAACAGCTCGGACGACAGGCGACGATGCACCGTCAATGTCCCGCAGCCGATTTCCCCGATACGCGAAGCAAAACCGGCAAGCGTCATGTCGATATGTTCCGCACTGCACAGACCACCGACATTCAGCGGACCTTCCGCAACGATTTCTTCGCTCTCCAAATCACCTTCAACTTTCAGAGTTCCGGAAACCCGTACACTTTCTCCGCGAATTGATGCTGCCGTATGCATTCGGCCGTTCACCTGAATACGCTCTCCAGAAACATTCCCTTCTGCCCTGCATGTTCCATTTACATTAATCGATTCAGCAATCACCCGTTTTTCAAATACGGCCGAGCCGCTGACAGCGATAGTTGATCCTTTCACGTCACCGCTGATACGTCCTGATCCATTAATACTGATACTGCCGCACATTATATCGCCAATAATTTTGCCGCTTCCGCTGATCTTTACATCTTCATAACACCCGCCCGGAGCACGGCCGGATCCGGATATTGTTAAACTTCTCTTTTCTTCAGTCATGCTCACTCCTCCTCAGAATGAGTGTTCTTCAATTCTGTTCGAATCACTTTTCCGACTTCAAATGTACCGTTTGTCTTATAAGCGCCTGAATACTCCACACGATCAATTTTGCATCCGTCGCCGATCTCAATGACCGAGCCGCGAACAACGGAAGCCTCGGTATATTCAAGATGTACGTAGTCACCTTCAATTATCTCGGCCCGAAACCGTTTCACAGGTGCGGCGTTAAACCACGAACGTTTGCGCCTCACGGTTACACGACCGGCGCCAATTTCTTTGACATAGTTCTCAGCCCGGAACTTAACGGCAATATTGGCTTCATCGCAATTCAGCAATCCAGCAACATAGATGCCGCCGTGCATCTCCAAAGACTCCAGCGAAACATCACCTGTGGCTTGCAGCGTGCCGCGCACCTTCAGATTGTCTCCAGTGAGGTTTTTTCCGGCAAACAGTTGACCGTATATGGACGACTGCCGCAGCATGCAATCTCCGCCGATTCTTGTCTCGCCCATAAACCGAGCTTCGCCCGCCGCAAACCGCCCATCGACAGAGACCTCACCCATATTTTTAAAATAGTCACAGGACAGGTCTCCTTTGACAACGCATTCACCCATGACTTTGCATGAGTTGGCTTCCAGTGACCCATTAATTGTGCATTCACCCATAATACGTACTTTGTCGAATGCTCCGCCTCCCGAGTGCGATTCACCCATGACTCTGAAATCACTTTTACGTTCCTGGCTCATTTTCGCAAATCCTCCCTGTTTTTATCCGACGGATCCGTCCGCTCAATGACCGCTTTAAGTCTTTCCATATGTGCGGAAATCCGTTGTTTTCCGATCAGCTTCGCATGCTCGTCCAAGTACACTGCAACGTCCTCTTCAGTAATGAACACGATGGATACACCCATTTTGCGGACAAAATAGAGGCAACCATTTTTATCATAAATTTTGGAGCTGTTTTTTTTCAGTACATCTAGTAAATCCTGTGCCTCGAAACGATTCATCTGCCCGCTTTTCAGCATTTGATCCAGAATGGACAAGGTAAGCAGATCATCAAATCGGAATTCGTTCACTTTTGCTGCCAGTTCCTTGAAAATAATCAGTGTTGCTTCCGAAACAATGTTCTGATCAAGCAATTCCTGTTCGGTTAATACAATTTTAGTTACTGCCCGGGGGGAGAACTTTTCCGCCAGTTCATCCAGCGAGAGATTATCTTTCATCTCAGAAATCGCCTGTACACGTTTTAATATTTTTTCTTTTGGGAAAAACGTTTCCTGCCCCGTAAATGTAGCTTTTCGGATAAACCAGGATTCCGGTATAAGCTGTTTTCGCTTCCAGCGATACAGCTGTCCGTAAGAAATTCCAGTGCGTTCGAGAAGCTCCTTCTTCGTAATCAGTTCTTCATCACGCACAAGCAGCCCCCCTATCATGATAAAACGAATATAACATAACATTGTTACGTTTTCAAACGATGTATCTCAAAGATAAAAGCCTCACACCAGATTCATTGCTGACCACTACTAAGGATTTTTAAAATTTGGTATCCTTTCCAAACTTGTAAACTCCGTGACAACTCTCTTTTGCAGAGAGTATTTAAGCTATAATACTAGTAAAAGATGGAATTGTATCCATATATTATATTTAATTATTTTTCCAGCACGCATTGAGGGGGATTCGACATTGAAAGCAAAGCCAAAACTTGAAGACGTTGCAAAAGCCGCTGGCGTCTCACCAACAACAGTCTCACGCGTGTTAAATAACCGTGGTGCCATCAGTGATAAAACAAGAAAGCGTGTCCATGATGCCGTTCAAAGGCTGAATTATCATCCTAATGAAATTGCACGTTCGTTATTCGTCAGCAAAACTCATCTCATTGGCATCATCTTTCCGTCAACCAGCCAGCCATTTTTTGGTGAAATGATTGCCCAAATTGAAAATTTATTATTCGAGAAAAACTATAAGGTGCTGATCTGCAATACGATGGATCAGGCAGACAAAGAAAAAAACTATCTGAATATGCTGCTTGCCAGCCAGGTAGACGGAGTGATTATCGGTACGCATAGTCTCGGTATTGATGCTTATCTGCAGGCCCAATTGCCAGTCATCGCCATCGATCGTGACGCCACCGGAACCGTCACCGTTGTCAGAAGTGATCATTATCAGGGAGGCAGAATGGCAACGGAGGAACTGCTTCGTCAAGGGCGGACCCGAATTGTTCATGTCAATGGCATGCATACGCGCAGATCACTTTCCTGCAGTCAGCAGCAGAAAGGCTATGAAGATGCGATGGAGGCGCACGGACTTCCCTGCAAAACTTATAACATTGAGTCGTCACTTGATATACGTGCCAAAAAACAGCTGCTCAAAACAATGATTGCCAGCCATCTGAATCTTGAGGGGATTTTTCTCAGTGACGACATCACTGCGGCCATCGCACTGAGCATCATTCGAAAGATGGACCGGGATATTGCCGTCGTCGGTTACGATGGCACGACTACGGTGACCACCTGTCTTCCTGAACTGACAACCATTGTTCAGCCGATTCGCGCGATGGCTAAATTAACCGTTGACCTTCTTTTAAAAGAAATCAGCAACGAATTCAGCGGCATAAAGAGAAACTACGTTTTGCCAGTCACACTAAAAAAGGGAGAATAGACAGAAAAATGATTCAGTTGACTGATGTGCTGCATCATCAACGATTGTTAGCCACCGTTTGTTAACCTTTGCCAAGCCACTGACAAAGGCAAAGACGCCGCCGCACTTATACGATAATCCGCTGAATTTTAAACTTCCTTATAGTATAAAATGAAAAGCATCCGCTCGGGATGCTTTTTTTCTTCTCTGTTAAGGTTTCAGTTTCAGTTTCTTATTCGGTGTAAGAGTAAGTTCTTTTCCGCCCATCGATACCCGTGTTTCTTTCGGTATGAATCCATGAACACGGGTCAGCGGGAACACCCATGTGTATGGGCCAATACAGGTTCCAGGGAGCGTCGCGGAATTAGCGCCGATTCTGCTGTAATCGCCGAGGACGCACCCGAAGAAATCCGTTTGAAAAGGAGTGTAGACGCCGTCCACTTTAACTCCGATAATTCCCTGATCGAAACGCCGATTCGCAATAATGGTCCCCGAACCGACTCGCGCACCCTGACCGATAACTGAATCACCGGCAAACGTAAAACTCTGCACCTTCGCTCCGTTACCGATAATGGCATGCTTGACTTCGCATCCGTGCCCGATCACGCAGTGATTGCCAATAATCGTATACGGACGGATCAGCGCACCGGACTGAATGGTGACGTTCTCACCAATAATGACAGGGCCTTCAATGGTGACTTGTGAATGAATGACCGTACCCTTGCCGATTGAATAATTGCCATGCAGATAGCTGCCTTCAGCAAGCTGTCCTTCATTTTGTTTCAGGTTTTTCTTTTCCACACGCTCCTTGACGATCTCCGTCGCTTTTTTCAATGATTCCCATGGATACTCAACGTCCTGGAAGACTTCAGGTACGTAAAAAGTGTCCCTATTTTCAAAGAAATAGTCCAGTCTCAGTTGCTCCCCACTCAAATTAAAAACCTCCAGTGCTGATGTTAAAACGCTATAGCGATGCAAGGGCATCGATCGTTTGGCTATGCAAAGCCGATTATTCTTTTCCATTATATCCGCAATCACCAAGTTTTTGTAGCGGAGATCGATCACACTCGATGATCGAGGGCTGCAGAATATCCTGTTGTATCGACGGGATATAGATCCATGCAGCTGCTCGCTGGCATCATCAGCGCGTCTCCGCTTTGATGCTTAGCGGATCCATTGTTTGATTACTTACAGGGCAACATTTTAAACTTTCTTTACCGCTTAAAAAGGGGTCTGCATCCCGAATCGCGAATTCATATAAGATATCACGCCATTTCAAATGATCTAGGCTGCTTCAATGTGCGCTTGGCGTCATCTTTTCCCGATCGAGACTTATTTTTTCCTTCATACTGACGAACACTATACTATGGACATCACGATGCTGAAAGGAGCTGCAGTATATATGGAAGAATCAAAAGAAAAGTTAACGGACTACTCCGCAAAGTCCTATTTTGATAAATTGGATAAATATTGGCGTGCAGCGAATTACCTGTCAATCGGCCAAATCTATCTAAAAGACAATCCGCTGCTCGACCGTCCGATTGTTGCGAGCGATATTAAAGTGCATCCGATTGGCCATTGGGGCACGATCTCCGGCCAGAATTTCATCTATGCACACCTCAATCGCATCATCAACAAATACGATGTGCACATGTGCTACATAGAAGGCCCAGGTCACGGCGGACAGGTGATGGTATCAAACAGCTATCTGGATGGAAGCTACAGTGAAATTTATCCTGATTTCCCGCAAGATAGGCAGGGGATGCAGCGCCTGTTCAAACATTTTTCCTGGCCGGGCGGTTTCGCCTCCCACGCCGCACCGGAAACGCCGGGATCGATTCATGAAGGGGGCGAACTCGGCTATTCAATTGCTCACGGTGTCGGTGCCATTCTGGACAATCCGGATCAAATTGCCGCTGTTGTCATCGGTGATGGTGAAGCCGAAACCGGACCGCTGGCCACTGCCTGGCACGCTAACCATTTTATTAATCCGATTCATGATGGTGCCATTCTGCCAATTGTTTACATTAATGGCTATAAGTTAAGCAATCCGACTTTGTTCTCGCGCACTTCTGATGAAGACCTAAGAAAATATTTTGAAGGCTTGGGATGGGCGCCTTACTTCGTCGCTGGCAGCGATCCGCAGATCATGCACCCGGCGATGGCCGCCGCACTTGATCAGGCCATCGAACAAATCATCCGCATCCAAAAAAACGCACGTGAAAATGACGATCCAGCCATGCCGCATTGGCCGGTGATCATTTTCCGCAGTCCAAAAGGATGGACCGGGCCAAAATTCTGGGAAGGTAAGCCAGTCGAAGACTCATTCCGTTCACATCAAATCCCGATCCCGGTTGATCAGCAACATCTGGAGCATGTTGACGAACTAGTGCGCTGGCTGAAATCCTACCATCCGGAAGAATTGTTTCGTGCAGATGGATCACCGGTTTCAGAAGTGGCCTCAATTCCTCCGAAAGGACGCAAACGTATGTCCGTCAACCCAATTACCAATGGAGGGATCGATCCACGGCCACTCCGGCTCCCGGATCATCGCGGATATGCGATCGACATTAAAGCGCACGGCAGCCAGACCGCTCAGGACATGATCGTCTTCGGCAGCTATGTCCGCGATCTCATTCGACTCAACCCGACTAACTTTCGCGTTTTCGGACCGGATGAAACCGCATCGAACCGGCTGACTCCTGTCTTTGAAACGAGCAGCAGGCAATGGCTTGGCCGTATCGACGAGCCGAGAGATGAATTCGTTGCGCCTGCCGGACGTATTCTCGACGCGCAATTGTCCGAGCACCAGGCAGAAGGCTGGTTTGAGGGTTATATCCTCACTGGCCGCCACGGTTTCTTCGCAAGCTACGAGGCCTTTCTGCGTGTCGTCGATTCAATGATCACACAATATTTCAAATGGCTGCGTAAATCGAGTGAACTCACCTGGAGAAGATCATCTCCTTCTTTAAATCTGATTGCCTCTTCGACCGTTTTTCAGCAGGATCATAACGGATACACCCATCAGGATCCGGGATTGCTTACGCATCTTGCTGAAAAAAAACAGGAATACATTCGTGAGTATCTGCCCGCGGACGCCAATACACTGCTTGCCGTTGCAGCAAAAGTTTTTAAGAGCAGCGATAAAATTAATTTAGTCGTCGCATCAAAACACCCGCGTCCGCAATGGTTTTCAATGGATGAAGCGACCGAACTCGTTGACACTGGGCTTGGCATCATCGACTGGGCGAGCACCGATCAGGGAACAGAACCTGATATCGTTATCGCGAGTGCCGGTACCGAACCGACATTGGAATGTCTGGCAGCCATTCAGCTTCTGCATCGAACTTTCTCTGAGATGAAAATACGCTTTGTGAATGTGGTTGATTTACTCAAGTTGAGAACACCGAAAAAAAGCAGCCGGGGTCTCTCCAATGAGGCTTTTGACCATTACTTTACCAGAGACAGGCCGGTGCTTTTCGCCTTTCATGGCTACGAGGGTTTAATTGAAAGCCTGTTCTATGGCAGGCATAACCGAAATCTGACCGTTCACGGCTATCGTGAGAACGGAGATATCACGACACCCTTTGATATGCGCGTGCTGAATCACCTTGATCGCTTCCATCTCGCAAAGGCAGCAGTGCTCATGCAGCCGCGCTGCGCGGAGAAGCGTGACGCATTCATTGCCAGGATGGATCACGCCATTGCCAGACACAACCGTTATATTCGCGAAGAAGGCGATGATTTACCAGAAGTTCTTGAATGGAAATGGACACCGTTAAAGTAAATTAGAAAACCTGACTTTGCCAAACCTCTGACGAAGGCAAAGACGTAGTTGCACTTAAGATGTAAATTCAAGAGTAAAAAAAGGAAAACCGGGTTGCTTCAATCCGAATAGCGCCGTCTTCAGTCCACGTTTCACCAGGCTGTCGCAACCCCGGGGTAAAACTCCCTGCGTATCAGCAGCCTGATGGAACCATTCAGCAAGTGAACTCAATCCGTGGCGCGCAGCATGAATAAAACAAGACTGTCTTATCTCGCATACACATGCATGAGGCAGTCTTGCTTTCTGTAAGTTGCTGCTCTCCGCTCTTTTTCGGGCAGGTAGCTGTGCATTGCTGAACAGCTATATTCTCCACTATAATAAATACATCGATAACAAAGCGACACACCATATCGGAATGGGGGATTGCGTTTGACCGCCTATTTACGCAAAGCTTCAATAGAAGATTATCCCGAAATCATAACCATTGTTGAACAAGCAAAACGATTGTTAAAAGCGGATGGCATCGATCAATGGCAGAACGGATATCCCGACGAAGCGACTCTGCGCGATGATATTGTACAGAAGAGGGCCAATGTCCTTGTCATTGACGGACACGTCGCCGGTATCGGTATTATTTCCGAGGAAATCGATCCGGCATACGAAGCGATTGAGCAGGGCTCCTGGAAGATTTCCAGTGAAACCGGCTATGCATCCATTCACCGTGTAGCGATTTCATCCGATTTTCGCGGACTGCACTTGTCTTCCGTATTGATGAGCCACCTCATCACCGCTGCCGCGCTTCAAGGGCATACAGATATCCGCATTGATACGCATCCCGAAAATCCACGCATGCAGCACGTGATTAAGCAGGCCGGTTTTGATTACCGCGGCGTGGTTCATCTGGACATGCCGAACGGCAAACGACTCGCCTATCAGCTGATCCTTAATTGATACATTCGCCCATACCGCGCGCACCGCAATGGAAAAAGCAGCCGGCTTTTCAGGCTGCTTTTTTGTATGATAAGTAACAGGCCAGCAAAATAAGATCTCGACCAGAAAGCAAAGAGAAGTGCGCAGATGCTGCAAAAACCCGAAGATTTCACAAGTCTGAGGGTCCGTCGGTGTAGATGACGACTTTGAATGATTCGCAAACCTCATTTTTCTTCTCACAGGTAGCCAGTTGAAACCTATCTTGAGAAAATGCCTTTTAAGAGCTTGTACACACCAATGGCAAGCAGAATAATCAACAGCCACTTCAGCATGAACCGAAAAAAAACGAAGAAAATCAGAGCAGTAATACCAATTATGAGCCACGCCAGCGATGTGATCAGCAATCCGCCGATTGCTAGAAAGATGACAAATATAAGAATTGCCGCAAACAGTCCGACAATCAGTCCCATTCCGTTCGTTCCTTTCCACCCGTTGTGGTTTCGAAAAATACGAATTCCAGCATCTCTGAAGAATTCTTTGTCGCTTCTTCCCACCCCCTGCCGTCCCAAGGATAATGCTGCGCATGCGTACGGATTGGCCCATTTGCGAAAAATGCTGGGTTGAAAAGTGTGACCAGTCTGCTTAAATACAATGTGAGTACTCGTTTTCACACTTAAATTCAGCAGACCATCAGCTGTATCGTTTAACAGTGCTTTGTGATTAGTATAACTGAAATTAGTGATGGCGAGCATGGAATTTATTTTATGCGATAAAAAGTCGGATTCATCATGCAGTTCATGGTACATCTTGCTTCAGTACACACCTTTTTCCGTTTATGGCCCTCAGACTCATGCACGGCGCATGTAGGCACGAACAGTAAGCGGCGCGAAGATGATGACAATGACGGCCGCCCCGATTAATGTGACAGTAAAATCCCACCCAAAAGCACCATCATTGGTCAGCCGCCTTACCGCCGTAATGAGATGGGAAACCGGATTAATTTTTGCAAACCACTGAAGCCAGTCCGGCAACGTATTAACTGGAACGAATGCATTGGAAAGGAAGGTCAGCGGGAACAGAGCAAGCATTGAAATGCCCTGCACACTTGAAGCTGTGCGCGCAATCACACCGAAGAATGCAAAGATCCAGCTGATTGACCAGGAGCAGACAATAACCAGCAATCCGGAAAGCACTACATAAGCAAATCCCCCGTCTGGCCGGTAACCCATCACATAGCCCATTGAAAAAGTAAGCACCGTCGCAATCGTGTATCGGACCGTATCGGCCAGAAGTGCACCGGCAAGCGGCGCAATGCGCGCAATCGGCAAGGATTTAAAACGATCAAAAACGCCTTTGTCCATATCTTCGCGCAGCTGCACTCCGGTAACAATCGACGTCGTAATAACTGTCTGAACCAGAATGCCCGGTATAATAACGGGCAGATAGCTTTTCACATCGCCTGAGATCGCTCCGCCAAAGATATACGTAAACATCAACGTAAAAATAATCGGCTGAAGGGTGACGTCGAATAATTGTTCAGGTGTACGACGAATTTTCAGCAAACCTCTTCCCGCCATTGTCAATGAATTGCGGACGGTTTGTCCAAGACCCGCATTTTTTCTCAGTTGTCGATCAGCCGCAGGTATAATCTTCATTTGATTCATAACCCTGCCCCCTTATCTTCTGCATCAGTTTTTTCGGATGTCTCCGTTTGAGCGCTGTGCCCGGTAATCGCGAGAAATACTTCGTCAAGTGTCGGTTTCTGCACACTCAACTCGGCCAGATGAATGTCCGCCTCGCGCAGCGTGATGAGCAGATCGGCAACCTTGTCGGCATCCGCCAAGGGGGCGGTGAGCTGCCCTCCTTCGGGTGATGCAACAGCCGTTACCCGAAGTTCCTGCTCAACGATCCGACGCGCACACTCCATGTCTTTCGGATCCTGTATACGCAGTTGCAGCGATGATTGACCGATTGAGGCTTTCAAGTCATCCGCGGTTCCTTCGGCAACGACACGCCCGCGATCAATCACGGCAATGCGATCCGCGAGTTCATCTGCTTCCTGAAGATACTGAGTGGTCAGCAAAACTGTCGAACCTGTGTCGACCAGCTGGCGAATCGTGGTCCACATCTGGTTGCGTGTGCGTGGATCAAGACCGGTTGTCGGTTCATCCAGAAAAATAAGCGGCGGCTGCGCAATCAGGCTGGCCGCAAGATCAAGACGACGGCGCATGCCTCCGGAAAAATTTTTCAGCGGACGTTTTGCCGCCTCGGTCAGGCCGAATGCCTCAAGCAGTTCCGCCGACTTGCGTCGGGATTCAGCACGCCCCAGACCGAGCAGTCGTGAAAAAATGACCAGATTTTCCGTTGCGCTCAGCGATTCATCAACTGAAGCATATTGTCCGGTGACACCGATCAATTGACGTACGATGTGGGGCTCCTTCGTGACGTCGTGTCCGAAAACCCGGGCGGATCCGGCATCCGGACGCAGTAAGGTTGTAAGCATACGAATGGTCGTCGTTTTGCCGGCTCCGTTCGGACCAAGTACGCCGTAAACAGTACCTGCACGTACGTTCAGGTCGATTCCGTCAACTGCCCGGTATGTGCCGAACTGCTTCACGAGTCCGCGTGCTTCCACCGCCCAATCGACCTTTTTTTTCGCTATTTCTGTTGTTGCTTTGTTCTGGTTCACGTTTATTCCTCCTTTTGAATCAACAATATAACATGCGCCTTCGTTTCGTAATGATCGCCAGACCGGGAATTCACTCATGCGGAAGACGGATTTTTTATCCATCTCCCGATCCGTAAAATGATCATATGCATCTAAAATTAACGGAGGATGAACCGATATTAAACGATTCAAAAACGAGTCGCCAGCCTATTTGTTGATGCTTTAGAAAAATCGGACACACTCGTTGCGGGTTACCGGTCATTGCTTGCAGGTGATTTACCGACCATTCAGCGCAGTTTTCCGGCCATAGCGAGTGATTTACCGGTCATCGTCTTCATCACAATCATCAACCAGCGCCGCTGACCTGTTCCTTTTATTTGCAATATCGCTGCTCGCGGACATGTTCCCCGCGGGCGGCAGCGCGCCTTCCACTTTTACGCTTAACCAGGACATTGTATTGATGATTTGATTCAGAGCAAAGTCAATAATGTTTCTTATAAACAAAGAGAAGATTATGATTAAAGAGAAGGCAGCTCAAGATAACGCCTGGTAAACCGCAAAACTGAGGAGGGGTTTCATGAACTATCGTCATCTCGGCAATACCGGTCTCAAAGTCAGCACAGTCAGTCTCGGCAGCTGGCTGACCTACGGCGGCTATGTCGCCAATGAAAATGCAGTAAACACGATTCTTAAAGCCTATGATCTGGGTATCAACTTTTTTGATACGGCTAATGTCTACATGCGCGGCGAAGCAGAAAAAGTGGTCGGAAAAGCAATTAAATCCTTTCCACGCGATTCCATCGTGCTGTCAACTAAGGTTTACTTTCCGATGGGCGACGGTCCCAATGATCGCGGACTTTCCAGAAAACACATTATGGAACAGGCCCATGCCAGTTTAAAACGACTGGACGTTGACTATATTGATCTCTATTATTGTCATCGCTTCGATGAAGAGACGCCGCTTGAAGAAACTTTACGCGCGTTTGACGATCTGATCCATCAGGGGAAAGTAAATTATATCGGCGTCAGCGAATGGACTGCAGCACAAATTACGGAAGCGGCACATATTGCCGATGAAAAGCTGCTCAACCACTTTGTCGCCAACCAATCCAAATACAATATGTTTGCGCGGCACATTGAACATGAGGTCATCCCTGCCAGTCAGGCACATGGCGTCAGTCAGGTATGCTGGTCGCCACTTGCGCAAGGCGTACTCACAGGAAAATATACGTCAACAAATCAGTTCCCGACTGGAAGCAGGGCTGCGGAAAACAAGGGGCACATCAAGGAATACCTGACCGAGAATAACTTGAGTAAAGTTGCGAAACTTAAAAAAATGGCTGCAGAGCTTGATATCAGTATGGCCCAGCTGGCACTGGCCTGGATTCTTCGTCAGGATAACGTTGCCAGCGTTGTTGTCGGCGCCAGCAAGCCGGAACAGATTATTGACAATTCAAAGGCCGCGGATGTCAAGCTCAGCGAAGAAGTCCTGAATCAAATAGAACAGGTACTTGCTGATTAAGCATGCTGCATTTACGAAGCAAGAAACATTGCCCGCATACGCGATGACGCACGGCATCATGTTCAACACTTCATTTTCTGAATAAAGAAAAGCCTCACATTTGTTCACATCAATCATGCACAAAACGTGAGGTTTTTTGTATTTTTAATCAGGCTTTTTCAAGAGTAAATTTAGGCTGTGCTTTCTTTTTTTCTTTTCTAAATTCAGCCATCTCCGTGCTGTAATCTTCAGCCTTATAAAGATGGAAGACCTGTCTGCAAAGCCATTCAAAGAAGAAGCCTCCAGCAAAAGAAAGCACAATGAAGACAAGTGCAACTACCAAGAGGTTACCTGCCGTGAAGCCACCCGGCATAAAATGAATGGCATTAATCGGACCGACCATGCCTGAAAAACCGAATCCGGCGCTGATTGGTGTGCCTTTTATTCCGAAAAGTGCGCCGACTGTTCCCAGCAAGGCAGCGTTCAGCATAATCGGCACCAATATTTTGGGTTGACGGACCATGGCCGCAATCATGATTTTTGGCGTGCCGAGCACAATGGAAAGCGAAAGACCGATTTTATTGACATGCAGACCTCCGACGAACATACCGACTGCCGCTGCCACACAGCCCAGGTTACCGGCTCCTGAGGCAATGCCGCCGAGACCGATCGCTGTCGCAATTGCTACTGTGGACACCGGAGAAATCATCACCACTGAGAAGCATACTGCAATCAAAATGCCCATCGGAATCGGCTGAAGGACGGAAAAGCTGTTGATCATCTGTCCAAGGCCTACGGTTACTTTGTGTATATATGGAAACATGAGTACACCCGCACCGCCGCCAATGACACAGACAAGCACCGGCATCACCAGCGGTTCAAATGACTTTAAACGGTCTCCAATCAGCAGCACTAATGCGCTGGTTAAACTGATCGTCACTAATGTATTGACCAGATCGCCCATTCCGTTAATCACGATGCCGCCTGAGGTGAAGTTCAGGGCACCGGAGCCAATCCAGGCGGATGCCGCCACACAGACCATAGGAATTGGCTTCATTTTGAACTGATAACCGACCGCTGCACCAATCAAAAGCGGAACAGCCAGCATGTAAATGGATACCAGCTGATTCATAATGCCAAAAACGGGCATTTGCCCCATTAATGCTTTGCTTAATTCACTAAGCAGAGCCGAAGGAATCAGCCCGGCAACGATACCAACTGCATGCCCGACAAGTACATGATTCACAAAAACTTTGACCGTCATTTTCTCCTTTACCACCGTAAACATCCTCTCTCCTGTCTTCTTTCTCTGTTCTTACCGAAAAGGTTAGTGACGCTATTCTAACACATCATTTTTCACAATGCAACGCGTTTATTCGCTAAAGTATTTATTTATAAAAATGCGCTTCAGAGATGTCCGGTGATTAAAAAACCGGGGCAAAAAAACGTCCGGTCTTCCTTTCACAGGACGTGATGGCTTTCGCGTTGCATACAGGACGTATGCGCACTTAGCGAAAGTTCTTTATTGAAAGTTCTTTATTGAAAGTTCCTTTATGGTCAGCGAAAATCCCTTCTCTATCATGAGTCAAGTTATTGTTTGGCTGGATACAGAGCAGAATTTTATCCTTTCTTTAAGCTGCCAAAAACGCAGGAACCATTGGCAGTGAATTTCGTTAATGCCTCTGATTTAGAATCAGTCTTTCGCTGCTATCCCTGGCTTGCCGGTCTTTCTGAGCATAATACGAATGATCTCGCGGTCCGTCTGCCGCATTCCCTTTTGAGCCAGCGCACCCACGTTGTGGATGGTATTATCCACACCTTTCGTGACAATACCATCTCCGTCTAAAAACTGCTGATTGTGCTCGTACATATAGTAACCGAAAATACCTGCATCGACCGCTGCCGAGATCTTAGCGGCGCATGAAGGTTTGGCACCGTCACAGATAATGCCCGACGTGATCGCCACCGCATTGACAATGGTATGCGCAATAACGTCATAATCTCCGCCATATAAATAAGCGATGCCTGCGCCAGCACCGCAACCGGCACTGACGGCGCCGCAATAGGCGGAAAGGCGGCCGATTCCGGTTTTCTGATAAATCGTAACCAGATCGGATAAAGCAACGGCACGATAAAGTTTGTCTTGTGATGCATGCAGTTCTTTGGCATACTCGATCACCGGCAGAGACGCCGTCATTCCCTGATTGCCGCTGCCCGATACAATGACGACCGGTTTTTCACAGCCACCCATACGCGCATCCGATCCGGCTGCTGCCGCCGCGCGTGCGCGTGTCCTCACGTCATTGCCACAGGCGCTCAGCAGCACTTTTCCTATGTTCGCGCCCCAGTTGTCCTTCAGCCCTTCCGCGGAAATAGCCGTATTATAATCAATCTGTCGCCCGATCACTTCGGAGATATCCTCCATTCGCACACTCTGAATAAAGTCAAGAATATCCCGTATGTTAAGGCAACTGCGATCCGTCAGGCCGTGACTCTCATTGACTTTGCCGCTTGCCCCTGACTCATACAGTTTTATTCCGTTGCGCGTAATCAGGGCGATATTCGTGTGAAAGTGTTCAATCACCACGGTTACCTCTTCGTTCCCGTACTTAACCGTAGCTGCTATATAGAAGACCATATCGTTATCAGCGGGAACAACTATCAGCTCGTGTTCGTTTATATAGGATTGGATTTGCGCTTTGTCCGCTTCACGAATATCAGACAGCACTTCCAGCTTTTGCGAGGCGTCGCCGGCAACGATTCCGGCAGCTGCTGCCGCAGCGATGCCTTTCATACCGTTCGTATTGGGAACAATCACACTCTTAACATTTTTGATAATATTCCCGCTTGCAGCAATCACGCAACTTTCAGGTAATGTCCCGAGCACTTCCCTGGCTTTCGCCGCCGCATAGGCAACGGCAATCGGTTCCGTACAGCCTGTTGCGGGCACCAGTTCTTCTTTTAAAATCTGCAGATAATTTTTATAGACTTTATCATCCGGTTGCATTAAAATGTCCCACTCCTCCGCAGCATGTTTCTCAATCATTTCCATACCGTTTTTGATACAATTACATACATTTTTACCCTTTATTCGTACTGATTCAAGAGAATTATATGTCAATAGATTGACGAAATAATTCAATTGAATGTTTAAATCAAGGATTGAGTGATTTTTTGATTTTTATTTTATTAAATTTGGTATGATTAATTTGGAAAAATGACCAGAGAGTTGAGGCGAGCATCATGAAAAAATTTCACGCGTTCGTAGTCAACAAACAAGATCAGTTGTTTACTCAAAAGATACAGGAACTGACTCTGGATGACTTGCCAGAGGAGGATGTGCTCATACATGTCTGCTACTCCAGCATCAATTACAAGGACGGACTTGCCGCAACACCAGACGGACGTATCGTGAATGCCTATCCGTTTGTCCCCGGTATCGATCTTGCGGGAATTGTGGCATCATCCAAAGACGCGCGCTTTAAAGAGGGCGACCCGGTCATTGCAACCGGATATGGACTTGGCGTTTCTCATTATGGCGGATACAGTGAATTTGCACGCATTCCGGCTGACTGGATCATTCCGCTGCCTAAAGGACTTTCACTTCGGGAATCAATGATTATCGGCACTGCCGGATTTACTGCGGCTCTATCTGTTCTTCGTCTTGAAGAAAATCACGTAGCGCCCGATCACGGCCCGGTGCTCGTAACCGGAGCAACCGGCGGTGTCGGCAGCTTCGCCGTCTCAATCCTTTCAGCTTGTGGCTACACAGTTACCGCTAGCACAGGAAAATCATCCGCAAGTGTGTATCTAAAGACGCTTGGCGCACAAACAGTTATTGATCGCAATGAAATCAATGACGTGTCTTCCAAACCGCTGCAGAAGCAGCAATGGACCGCAGCGATTGATTCCGCTGGCGGTGAACCGCTCGCTGCGCTGCTTCGTAAAATTCGTTATGGCGGCGCGGTCGCCGCCTGCGGTCTGACGGCCGGTACGCGTCTGACGGCAACGATTTTCCCGTTCATTTTACGCGGTATCAGTCTGCTTGGCATTGATTCCGTTTACTGCCCGATGAGCACACGTATCAAAATATGGGAGCGTCTGGCTCAATCATGGAAACCCGCAAATCCGGAAGCATTGGTCCAAAAAGAAATCACTCTGGACCAGCTGCCGGATACGCTTCCGACGCTGCTGAACGGTCAGGCAAGGGGGCGAATAATTGTTAATTTGGACGGCTGCAATAATTGACTGGCTTTCTGCATCCCTGCGCTCTGCCTCACGAAGCTGTCCCAAAAAGTGCCGAACTTTATACTGCGGCTCCGATTGCTCGCATTAACAGGGACGCCCCGCCGGAGCCCGCTTAAAATTCCATTAGTTACCAATAATTTTCATGTTGTCCGAATGTTTCACAACCTTGTCACAACTTGTTTTTTTCGCGACACAAACGCATGAATTAACAATATATAGTGTTTATATGGCGAAAATGACGTTATTTATCTCAATATATTGATTGAAACTCATCAGCTAATCCCCTATGATAAGTGAGTACTTATTCAAGGGGGCATGCAAAATGTTAGAAACGGCACAAAAAACAGAGAAAACGCAACTGACCATCCACGTATTGAAGCGTGATGGCCGTATTATAGACTTCGATGCCGAAAAGATCACGACCGCACTGCTGAAAGCCGCAAAACATGTCCAGGGCGAGCTTGACCCGTTAACTCATCAATTAATCAATGAGATTACCAATGACGTGGTTGCCGAAATCGGATCACGATTCCACACCGATGTTAAAATTTACGAAATTCAAAACATTGTCGAGCAGACGCTCCTGACTCACCATCAGTACGAGATCGCAAAAGAGTACATCAATTATCGAACGCAGCGTGACTTCGCACGCAATCAGGCAACTGATATCAATTTCACCATTCGGAAGTTGTTACATAAAGATAAAACCATCGTCAACGAAAATGCGAATAAAGACAGCCAGGTCTTCAATACGCAGCGCGATCTGACTGCCGGCACAGTCGCCAAAGCAATCGGATTGAAAATGCTGCCTCCGAAAGTAGCCAATGCACACTTAAAAGGCGAGATCCACTGGCACGATCTGGACTACCAGCCTTACAGTCCGATGACTAACTGCTGCCTGATTGATTTTAATGAAATGCTCAATCACGGGTTTAAAATTGGCAATGCCGATGTAGAGCCGCCGCATTCCATCCAGACGGCAACCGCACAGATGGCGCAGATCATTGCCAATGTGGCATCCAGTCAATACGGTGGCTGTTCTGCCGACCGCGTGGATGAATTGCTGGCTCCGTTTGCGAAAAAAAATTACGACAAACACTTAAGCGATGCAAAAGAATGGGTCGATGGCACAGAACGCCAGCAAGCCTTTGCGCGTCAAAAGACAAAAAAAGACATTTACGATGCAATGCAAGCTTTAGAGTATGAAATCAATACTTTATATTCTTCTCAGGGACAAACGCCGTTTACTACATTGGGCTTCGGACTTGGAACAAGCTGGATTGAACGTGCCATCCAAAAGGCCATTTTGCGCATTCGCATCGATGGTCTCGGCAAGGAGCACCGCACGGCCATTTTCCCAAAATTAGTATTCAGCTTAAAGCGTGGATTGAACCTGAATCCCGAAGATCCAAATTATGATATAAAACAGCTGGCCGTAGAATGCGCGACAAAACGCATGTATCCGGATGTTTTGATGTATGATAAATTAATTGAACTCACCGGCAGTTTTAAAGCACCGATGGGCTGCCGTTCTTTTCTGCAGGGATGGCATGATGAAGACGGCAAAGAAGTAAACTCAGGACGGATGAATCTTGGCGTAGTCACAATCAATTTGCCAAGGATTGCGCTGGAATCACAGGGAAGCAAGAAGCGGTTCTGGTCCATTCTCGAGGAACGGTTGCAGATCTGCAAAGAAGCTCTGGTTTTCAAAGTGGAACGTGCAAAGCAGGCAACTCCGGAAAATGCACCCATTTTGTACCAATACGGTGCTTTCGGCAAACGTCTGAAACGCACCGATTCTGTGGACAAGCTGTTCCGGAACCGTCGCGCCACCGTTTCTCTCGGCTATATCGGCTTATACGAAGTCGGTACGGTTTTTTATGGAAGCGCCTGGGAAAACAACGGTGAAGCAAAAGACTTCGCAGTCAGCGTTGTTAAAAAGCTCTGGGAACACTGCCAGAACTGGGAAAACGAATATGGCTACCACTTTAGCGTATATAGTACACCCAGCGAAAGTCTGACCGATACATTCTGCCGGCGGGATACTGAAAAATTTGGCAAAGTCAAAGATATAACCGACAAAGAATACTATACAAACAGCTTTCATTACGACGTCCGCAAGGCGCCGACTCCTTTTGAAAAGCTGGATTTTGAAAAAGATTTCCCGCCGTACTGTTCCGGAGGCTTTATCCATTACTGCGAATATCCGAACTTAAAACAGAATCCGAAGGCGCTGGAAGCTGTATGGGATTACGCCTATGATCGTGTAGGCTATCTCGGAACCAACACGCCAATCGATCAATGCTTTAAGTGCGGATTCAAAGGCGAGTTCAAGCCTACTGAACGCGGCTTCGAATGTCCCGAATGTGGCAATACCGATCCACAATCCTGTGATGTAGTCAAACGAACCTGCGGTTATTTAGGCAATCCGCAGCAGCGGCCGATGATTCACGGACGGCACGTTGAAATTGCGTCACGTGTCAAGCATCTGTCCTTAGGCAATGATAACAGTACGATTGCTCGGCAATAACAGGAGGAATTCGGATGGACAATGAATCAGAAAGGCGGCCGCGAACACCCAATCCAAAAACATGGCTCGCAGAGCGATTAAGCCAGCACTATATCGCCAGTTATAAACCGTTTAACTTTGTGGACGGCGAGGGCGTACGCTGCAGTCTGTATGTCAGCGGTTGTCCGTTTGACTGTCCCGGCTGCTATAATAAAGCCGCGCAGAATTTCCGCTACGGGCAGCCGTATACTCAGGAATTGGAGGATCAGATTATTAAAGACATAGGTGAACCCTACGTACAGGGTCTGACATTGCTTGGCGGCGAACCGTTTTTGAATACCGGTGTCTGCCTTTCTTTGGTGAATCGGCTGCGCCGCGAATACAGGCATACGAAAGATATCTGGTCATGGACAGGCTACACATGGGAGGAACTGCAACAGGATTCAGAGGATAAGCGGGAACTTCTGTCTCAGATTGATATTCTCGTTGACGGACGCTTTGAACTGAACCAGAAAGATCTGACCTTACAATTCCGCGGCAGCGCCAATCAAAGGATTATTGACGTGCAAAAGTCGCTGGCAAGCGGTACCCTCGTAATCTGGGAACGTTTGGTTAAGTAAATCAGAAAAGTCACAGGCACATAAAGAGCAGCTTGTATCTGTCCAATGATACAAGCTGTTTTTATGTGCAATTTATAAATATCCGCAAGAGAATAAATACTTGCAGTGATCAATGGTACGCACATCCTGTGAAGCAGAGCCGGGTGTTTTTACCCGGCTTTGCTTAACCATGCAAAGGTCTCCCCGCAGACCAGCCCATTCATAAAAAGTGCGCGAATTTATGAAAAACCAGAAAACAGGTGGAGAATCAACCGATAAAACAGCAAGAAAAACAAACAGTATCCTTATTAAAGCGCGATACTAGCAGCCAATATATTTATCAATAAAGCGAAAAAGAGTCGAAAAATATAATTCCGGATCAACCAGTGCAGAAGCACCATGTGTGGCATTCTTAACAAGCAGAAGTTCCTTATCTCCTGCTGCTGCTTCATAAACACGATGCACCATGCTTGTTGGGACAAACGTATCCTTATCACCATGAATAAACAGGATCGGAACATTGGATTTCTTCAATTGTTCAATTGCTGATGCCTCAAAAATGCCATAACCCGCTCGCGAACGAGTGACTCGATCCGCGAAACGCAGGATCGGGAATGCCGGAAGCCGGAAAAGATTGCGCAATTCATAAGCAAATTCATCGGCCACCGATGTGTAGCCGCAATCCTCAACGACACAAGCTACGTGACTCGGCAGTTTCTCGCCGGCTGTCATCATCGCTGTTGCAGCACCCATCGAAATGCCGAAGATTACAATCCGCGCCTGTGGATCCCACTTGACCAACCGATTGATCCAAGCGACCACATCGAGTCGATCATGCCACCCCATACCAATATAATCGCCTTCGCTTTGCCCTGCCCCACGCAAATCAGGAATCAGCACATTGAATTGGTGATCGGCAAAAACAGACGCATAATAGAACATGTTTGATGCATCCCCCATATATCCGTGCAGCAGAACTGCCCAGCGATGACATTCCGGATGAGGAACAAAACGACAGGCGTGCAGTTTCAGACCGTCAGACGAATTTATAAATAAATCAGTCGGCGGACAAGCCTGGAGAAAGTGTTGCTTCGCTGCGTTCTGTTCATTTATTCTTTCTTGAATGAGCGGATCAATTCTGCCCTTCGGCACTGCCGGATCAAGGTTCTTTCGGCGTGGTGAGTCCTCACGCGCAATAGCAAGACGATAGAAATGATGTCCGACCATGCTCTCCGTCACTTTAAAGACCGCTGCGGCAGCCGTCAGCGCTGCCGACAGCAGAACAACTTTTGTTTTCATTTTATTAGGCAATTTTTTCATTGTCTTTGCTCTTTGATCCTTCGAGTGACCTGCTTCCATCAGCCGAATGCCCCCCTTTCTCAGAAATTTTCTTTCCTCTCACTTATTATTTTAAAATGATGCGCTTTAAAAAGAAACTCTATAATACAGTATGTCTGTTTTCTATCATTTTAATTAAGAAAAGCATACTCGTAATAACATAGATGAAATACTTTCCGTTATCATCTCTCTATAATAGATTATAAATACATTTATTGCTTCTGGCCTCACTGGGATTTTTATGTACGGACAAATATAAAGAGTAACACGCAGGACTAAAGAAGCATTATCATGAAAGCATTTACACACTTTTCTATGTGACCTATAATGTTTACGACAATGATGTATTAGTATCACAGAATTGTTTTTTAATTTTGAAAGCGTTATCTATTTATACTTAAAAGATTGGGGGAAAGAAAAAGTAAATCAATCCTTTCAGTCGGAAGGAGGAAAATCATGATTTTTTACAACACAGTATAATGAAAGCGTATACAAAATTGTTTTCTGCTTTTCAATTTGAAAACGGGCGCTTCAACTCAACTGCCTTTCGATAACCAGAATGAGCCATGTATTGTGTACAAATGATCGCCATAGATGTGAAAAGAAAGTGATATATCGAATAAACAATAATCTGAGTATTTTGGTGAAAGTTGCATACCAGAACATCCATTTTAGAAAGGGGTTAAACTTAAATGAAAAAAAACTTTCATTAATCGGGACAGCCTTTTTAATTGCTTTTCTCCTGTTTTATCCGATTGGCGGACATGCTGAATCGGAAATCAGCCAAGGTGACGTGCGTCAGCTGACGATCGACGGAAATACAGTTGATACTAATCCAGCAAACACATTCAAAGGCTTTGGAATGGTATCCGGTAATGGGACATCCCGACTGCTGCTGGATTATAAGGCCGAACACCCGAAACAGTATTGGAAACTCATGAACGAGCTGTTTAATCCACGGACTGGAGCGGGTTTGAATTTCATCAAGGTCGAGCTGGGGGCCGATGTCAACACGTCCACAGCCGTCACTCCGGCTACCAAGCGAACTGAGGGGGAAAAGGCTGATGTCCTGCGTGGATGGGACTGGCATATTGTAGCTGACGCACAAAAAATTAATCCGTCACTTCAGGTCGACGCGCTGCGCTGGGCAGAGCCGAAATGGGTCACCAATGCTTTTGGCAGTGGCAATGAGTCAGGGTATGCTGCTCGATATAAATGGTACAAGGAAACCATCGACGCGGTCTATGATACGTATAAAGTTAAGTTCAGTTATATAAGTCCCGACAAGAATGAAACGGGCAAACCTGATCCAGATTGGATCAAGTATTTCGCGTCTCATTTAAAAAATGAAGGGAATGAACGATACGATTACAGCAAGATCAAAATTGTAGCCTCTGATCAGATTGGTGCGACATCGCTTCCAACATTAATGAAAAACGATGAAGAGCTGCGCAACGACATTGATGTCATCAGCATGCACTACAATGCTCATGGCACAGCCGACATGCGCCTGATGAACCAGCAATACCATAAACAGATCTGGTATTCTGAAGGAGTAGCTCCAAGCACATATGCTCAGTACCGTTTAAATACGTCCGAACCTAAAGGCGGCCTGGGTGGTACGTCAGGCGCTCTTGATATTGCCAATCACTTTATCAACATGTATCAGTCAGGCGAATCAACCAGCGCCTATATGACTCGCTACGAATTTCAACCGGCTGTCGGTTCGTTCTATGATGGCGGTCAGTACTCGTCGAAAGAACTCATTGAAGCAGACAGCCCATGGTCCGGTTATTACTATACAGACGCCGGCATACCTGTTGTCCGTCAATTCATGAATTTTATTAAGCCGGGATGGCAATATGTCCAGAGCGCATCGTTTGGAGACGGAAAGGGTGACAATTCCATCTCCGACACAACCAACAATTACTTGACGCTGACTGATACTCAGAAAAACAATTATTCGGTTGTGATGACTAACGACAGCAATCAGGTACGCAATTACAAAGTGACTGTGAAAAATATGAAACATCCTGGAAAAATTTTGCATGTCTGGGAGACCTCAGGACCAAAACAGAGTGAGTCGTATGATGCACGCTGGCTAAAACACGTAGCAAACATTCATCCTAAAAAAGAAAGCGATGGAAGTTATACCTTTACGTATAATCTGCAGCCGAATACGATCGCCACGCTGTCAACAACCTCAGGACAAAAACCATACCACCATCAGAAAAATCAAGATGCGTCTCATGACCAGGCCCTCAGCCTGCCTTATAAAGACGACTTTGAATATTCGGATCTGAGATACATGCTCTATCGCGACCGAAGCGTAGCGGATCCGCGCATGCAGAGTTATTCGGCAAGTCGCAACGGAACACCACGCTATACGGAAGACATCGGCGGAGCATTTGAAGTGACGAAACAAGGAAGGGGTCATGTACTTGAAGGAGTCATTGATCGTTCGACACACGCGAATGGTGAATGGAATACGAAATCCGGCAATGATACCGTGCTTGGAGATGACCGCTGGGCAGACTATGAGGTTGGCGTTGACTTCAAACTGGATCTCAAATCCCAGGATTCCAGCTCTAATTATGCTGGAATCGTTGCACGCAATCTAATCACAGGCGGCGGTGATAACGCAGGATATATTTTCAGGGTTTACGCGAATGGAAACTACCAATTAACAAAAAATGGACAGGTGCTGAAATCAGGCAAAATCGATCAATTCGATAATACAAAATGGCATAACGAAGCGCTGAAGGTCGTTGATAATTCCATCACGGCCTCCATCGACCACCAGCAGGTCATTAACTATCAAGATACCACTTCAATCTATACATCAGGAAAAGTCGGGCTCACAACCGGATATGCACATACGCAATATATGGCTTTTGGGAATACTGTCGCTGAAATCCATTGGAAGAATGAGTTGATGCATGTTATACTTTTCGAAGATAATGTTTTTCAAAAAAATCGTCTTCATTCATTGAGACTCGGGATAATTTCATTTAAAGAGAATTGGCGATTTTTTTCTATGATTTTTATCCAGAAACGCGAAAAAACGAGAGGGATAAAAATTCCCTCTCGTCTTTCATCTGCTGACCTTTTGAGACAGCCTCTTACACTGAAAACAATTTAAATGATCGATTTATGCGTTAACTTTCATTGCAGCTTCAATATTCGCTAATGTAATGTCTTTTGTGCTTGAGAAAAGAATATCAGCGGCACTTAGTTCTTGTGTATCACCAATACCAATTGATGTTTCGCCGGCTCCATTAATGGATTGAATCCCTGCAGCGGCATCTTCAATTCCAATGCATTCTTCAGGCTTCAAGTTCAACAGTTCAGCTCCACGAATATAAATTTCAGGATCTGGCTTTCCTTTTTTCAGTTTAGATGGATCGACAACATCTGGAAAATATCTTGCCAGGTTTAACTTTTTAAGAATAATTGGAGAATTCTTTGAAGCAGATGCCAAACAAATCTTATAATTGTGGGCCATTAAATCTTCTAAGAACTCCGGTATTCCAGGTAAAAGATCATCAATATTCATATTTCCAATAAGCGCCAAATAATTGTCATTTTTCTTTGCCGCTAATTTGATTTTTTCTTCTTCGGTATAGTCGTTTTCTTTATTGCCAGCTTTCAAAATCATTTCTAAAGAGTCCATTCGGCTGATCCCTTTGAGCCCATCTTCAAGTGATTTCGTCCATGTCACACCCAAATCATCAGCAATCTGATGCCAAGCCTGACTGTGATACTTAGATGTCAGCGCGATTACGCCATCCAAATCAAAGATGAACCCCTTAATGTCATTAAAGTTTGTCAATCTATTTTCCCCTCTCATCAAATTTCTTCGTATTGATAGTGTACGGTATATACTTTAGGTTGATTCGCTTTTAAAACGATATCGCCAAATTCCGGATGATGAATGGCATCCGGAAACGTCTGTGCTTCAATCGCCACACCATTATAGGGATGGCTTGCTTCCCATTCCTTCGGTTTTCCAATCACTTCAGGATTGGCCGTGAACATCACGACACCATTTCGGTCAGAATAAACGCGAACTTGACGGTGGGAAGCGTTATCCCGAATCACAACGGCTGGATGTTCTTGGTCGACCAATTTGAATGCATCGTCAAATTGGGTTTTACCTGATTCTTTTTGTAACTGCGCGAACGCCTTTTGCAGCGTTACAGGTTTAGAAAAATCAAATGCCGTTCCACTATGTTCAAGTAAACGACCGGTCGGCAGTTTTTGATCATCAACTTCAACGTGTTGCCGGCTATTGATTTGCAGTTCATGATTCATAATGGTTTCTTGGTCATCGCTCAAATTAAAATAAACATGCGTCATCGGATTGAAGAGGGTATCTGCATCACTTTGACCAAAAAATTGAATCGTGACTTTGTTTTGATTGTCCAGGGTGTATGAGATTTTCACCTCAATATTTCCCGGAAAACCATCATCTTGGGTTGCTATCTTCCGACTAAATGTCACGTTCACTGCATTTTGAAGGCTTTCTGTAGCGGCATGCCAATTCCAACTGGAAAAGCCATGGTCGCCACCATGAATTAAATTCGGACCTTCATTTGCAGGAACGTGGTATTTAATGGCGTTAATGGCGAAGCTGCTATTTTTAATTCGGCCACCTACACGACCGATGGTATTGCCAACATGAAATGGATTCGTCAAATAAGTGTTGGTGTCATCGAATCGTAAAATCAAATTGTGTAATTTGACATTTTGGCATGGAACCATAAACCCTTGCCAAGTTGCTGCATAGGACATACAGACGACTTGTACATGGTGATCGTTTTCTAAAGTATATTGTGTAATTGGCTCATCAGCAATTGAACCAATCGTTGCTTGCGTAATTTTCACGGTACTATCCCCTAACTTTTCTCTATACTTTAGGGATAAATGCAGAAACTCATCCAATATGAATTTAAGCCGTGGCGGTTTCTGAATCCAGTTGGACGTTTTTTCCTTTAACATCAATGGTGAGTGGTTCACCAGAAACTAATGTGATCCGTGTTCCCATATGATCGACAGCAACTTGGATGACCCGTCCACGGAAGTTGATCCGGAAGCGATACCCTTCCCATTTCTTCGGTAAGAATGGAGCAAAGTGTAGTTGATTATTGCGAATGCGCATGCCTGCAAAGCCTTGCACGATGGCTAGCCAACTGCCGGTCATTGAGGTAATATGCAGTCCATCGGCAGTATCGTTGTTATAGTTATCCAAGTCTAAGCGGGATGTCCGTTCATACATTTCAACTGCCTTATCTTCGTAATGCAGGTCGGCAGCTAAAATCGAATGAATCGAAGCAGATAAACTTGATTCATGAACGGTTAAAGGCTCATAGAAGTCAAAGTTGGCTTTCTTTTGTTCCGGTGTGAATTCATCGATAAAGTCCCATATTCCTTGAAGGACGTCACCCTGCTTGATGTATGGCGAACGTAAAATTTTATCCCATGACCAATGCTGGTTAATCGGCAATTGATCGGCTGGAAGTTCGCTTACCGGCTTTAAATCTTTATCTAGGAAGCCGTCGTCCTGAACAAAGATGCCAAGTTTCTTGTCTTCTGGTAAGTACATCTTGTTGATGATCTCTTTCCATTGTTTCTTTTCTTCATCAGAAACTTTTAATTGAACTGCTTGTTCGGATGAAACTTCTTCCAATATTTCAAGCGTGTATTTCAATGTCCATTGTGCCAGGTAGTTCGTGTACCAGTTGTTATTGACGTTGTTTTGATATTCATCTGGACCGGTTACACCGTGAAGCATGTATTGCCCCTTACGTTGTGAATAATGTACCCGATCTGCCCAGAAGCGAGAAATTTCGGTTAAGACCTTGCTGCCTTCGTTTAATACATAGGATTTATCACCGGTATATCGGGTGTAATTGTAAATGGCAAATGCGATATCACCGTTCCGATGAATTTCTTCAAAGGTAATTTCCCATTCGTTATGGCATTCAATTCCATTGAACGTCACCATCGGATACAGCGCACCCTTTAAGCCTTGTTCTTTAGCGTTGACATAAGCACCATCGAGCTGCTTGTAACGGTACATTAACAAGTTTCGGGTCACTGTAGAATCGGTAACTCCTAAGTACATTGGAACGGCAAATGCTTCGGTATCCCAATAGGTGGCACCACCATACTTTTCGCCAGTAAAGCCCTTAGGGCCAATGTTCAGCCGATCATCTTCACCATAGTACGTGGAGAATAATTGATACAGGTTGAAACGAATTCCTTGTTGTGCAGCAGCATCGCCGTCAATTTCAACATCGGATTTTTTCCAACGTTGTGCCCAAACGTGTTTGTGAGCTGTTTGTAAATCTGCTAACTTTTTATCGGCAACTTTGGCAGCTAATTGATGCATGGCTTTGATTAAGCTCGCTTGGTCATCGTAATCGCGTGAAGTAACGACAACGACACGTTTTTCAAAATAAGCTGTGTCACCTGGTACAAGTTCTTTACTGAACTGGTTTTGAACGGCTAATTCTAATTCATCCGTTTCATCCGTCTTTTCAGCTGTCAAATCCGTTTTGTTGACCATCTCATCACCAACGATAAATCGAGGAGTACCGAATTGATTTTCTTTAGTGATCGCTACAACATGACCTTTAGTATCACTTTGGGACTTATTTAAAACTTTCCAGAAACGTTCTCCGTAATTTGCATCTTCATTTTGAACATCGGCGTCAATTTGGGTATTTACGGTTAATTTAAAACGCGTTGAACCCTCATTTTCAAATTGATAAGCATCCACGAATAATTCCTTTTGTGCGGCGCTAACAAAGCGCTCAATGGAAACTTTTAACTTAGCGCCGCTTTTTTCTACAGTAAATTCACGAGTTAGAAAGGAAGTCTTCATGTCCAGCCGCAAACTGAAATCGCTGACCAAATCATTGGCTAGATCAATAGGTTCACCGTTAATGAATAGATTCGTCTTAATAAAATTAACTGCATTGATCACTTTGCCAAAGTACTTTGGATAGCCGTTCTTCCACCATCCGACACGTGTCTTGTCAGGGAACCAAACGCCTCCAATGTAAATCCCTTGTAGTGTGTCTCCACTGTAATTTTCTTCAAAAAACCCACGCATGCCCATGTAGCCGTTTCCAATACTAGTCATACTTTCTTGCACCCGTTTGTTTTCTTTGTCTAATTTATGGGTAACGACTTCCCAAGGGTCAATTTCAAAAATTCGCTGCATGCCAATTCCTCCTCGTACGTCCATTTTGAATGCTCTTTCATGCCCTTATATTAAATGCAACCGGTTGCACAGTCAAGCAAAAATCAAAGCGGTTTCAATTAATATTGCTGATTAACTTATTCTGCATAGGTTTCTTTGATAATTGGAACAGAGAATGCACCGATAATCAGCATAACACCTGAAAATAAAATCATTGACGGCATCGATGATCCAAACACCGGGAATAAGGCAAAGCTTGCACAGGATGCAATAATTTGCGGCAAACAAATGCTTCCATTGAACAGTCCGAGATACGTTCCCATATTCTCGCCAGACAAAGCATTGGTCAGTATTGTGAATGGGAAGGTCATCATAGCAGCCCAGGTTATACCGATCAAGATAAATGAAACGATCAATGCCCATTGATTATGAATGAAGAATACAGAACCAAAACCGATACCGCCTAGCAACAAGCTGAAGGCATAAGCCGGTTTGCGTTTATCATTTGGCAAGCGCGACAAGACAAGTGACCACAAAACGGCAGCAAATGAATACACAGCTGATAAAATACCAAACCAATTCCCGGCATCTTGATAAGCTGCGCTTGTTGGATCAATCGTCTGCCAAACATTCTTAGCAACGGCACCTGCGCCGTAAGTCCACAAATACTGAAAACCCATCCAGCAGAAGAGTTGCACGACAGTAACGGTCCAGAAAACTTTTGGTGCATGGACAAGCAGTTTGATAATGTTACTTTCTCTCTGAGCGGTTTTATCTGTGAACCCGTGATAGAATGCATACTCAGAAGGTGAATACTCTTTAACCTTGAATATCGTAATTAAACTGCAGACAATTAAAATAATTGCTCCAGCATAAAATGAAATAACAACTGATTGAGGGACAACCCCTTTTGGTGCACTGTTTGACGTGCCCAGCACGGTTAAAACAAAGGGGAAAATACAAGCCAGCACAGCGCCGCTGTTTGAGAGAAAGCTTTGAATAGAATAGGCATACCCTTTTTGCTCCTCGTTAACCATATCGCCAACCATCATTTTAAACGGTTGCATAGCAAGGTTCGATGACAGATCCATGAACAGAATCGTGATGGCTCCGAATGTCAGCGCTGTCATTGAACCAAAACCAAAACCAAAACTGCCTGAATTAGGCAATAGGCACATGACAATGACGGCAACAATGGCTCCGATGAGCAGATAAGGGATACGGCGTCCAAGTTTTGGTATCCACGTGCGGTCGGAAAAATAACCAACTAAGGGTTGAACAACTAAACCTGCCAGCGGAGGCAAGATAAAGAAGAAACCGAGTTTAGTAGGATCTGCGCCAATCGTCTGGAAGATCCGTCCCATATTTGAACTTTGCAATGAGAATGCCATTTGCACGCCCAAAAACCCAAAACTAATCATCCAAATCGTACTGACCGGAAGACTTGGCAATTTCTGTTCGGTGCTTTTTACATCGGCCTTAACGGGTTGTTCTTGATACATCATTCTTTCTCCTCCTTCATAATCGAACAACAATGCCTTAAAAAGGATAATGTTCGTTACTTGCATAATCTATTATGTAACGGCTTACAAAAAAATGCAACCGGTTGCAAATAAAAAATTTTGAATATTTATTTACAAAGAAACAGTCGATTGTATCAAAAAGCAAACAAAAAAGCAGCTGTTTCGCGGTTTAGGCGAACTAACTGCTCGATTGGCGAACCAAATCCGCCAGTACATTTTTTAATTAATTTTGTTCGATGATTTTATAGGGTACAATCATTTTTTCGAAAGGTTCATTCGATTCCTGCTCGAGTTGCTGAATAATCAACTGTGCGGCTGCCTTGCCAAGTCGTTTCGGATAAATTTGTACGGTGCTGATTTTCGGTTCGGCAAATTTAGCAAATAAAGAATCGTTGAATCCCATCAGTTCAATCTGCCTTTCAGGGACAATTCGCTGCACAGCTTTTTGGACTTGAAAGGCTAAAATATCATCACTCGCCAAAATGGCAGAAATGTCTGGATAGCGTTGCAAGTATTCCTTAATGGCGGTACCAAAACGTTCACTGCACAGTTCCAGATCATAACCATAAGAATCATTGCGACGAATTGCTTCATGAAAACCAAGCATTCGGTCTGTTTGTACCAATCGGTATCTACTAGTAAAAGCATAACCTAACTGACGATGTCCTTTGTTTATCAAATATTCCGTTGCATCTAATCCAGCATTGACATTATCATTGTCGACATAGGGGATGCTATTGGCGTTAGTATAGGGCTTTCCAATGACAGCATACTTTGCTTTTCGTTGCTGCAAATATTTCAAAATAGGATCATTTTCAATAGAATACAATAAAATGAATTGCTCAATTTTACTATTTTCAATCATTATTTTGATAGTTTGCTTCAATTCCTTTATGGTACCACCTAAAGCCACCGTCATGAAAAAATGCTTTGGTGTTAACTCCTGATTAATGCCTTCAATTAATTCAGTATAAAAGGGGTTTTGGTACAAATCATCCTTATCAACTGGGAAAACAATACCAACAGTGTTATTGGCGTTAGTTGCTAGATTATGTGCGTTGAAATTTGGAACATAGTTCATTTTTTTTGCAACAAGTTGCACTTTTTTTCGTGTTTCTGGGCTGATTAGTGAACTATTCCGTATGGCGCGTGATGCCGTTGATGCAGATACACCAGCATATTTTGCTACATCCCGAATGGTTACCATCAATATTCCTCCCGTGTACTTCATTATAGCAGAAATTCATGCAACCGTTGCATGGGATTCTCAAAAAATTGTTCTCTGTAATGTGGTCCAAGAAATGCGGTATTATAAAAAAAATAAACGTTTACCATAACACCTGTCTTAGTAACTTGCTGACTCAGGAGTTATTATTGAAAGTAATTAGAACTATTATTGTTCTATCGCTTACTGGTAAAACGGTTGATTAATCGTTCAAAGCTCGAATGTGCTATGCTTTTAATGTTATGCAAGGCTCTTAATGCTCCGGTGACCCTATATCTTCAAGCGAGGTGATAAGACATGACAATACAGCATGAAAATGTTCAACTCACGCCTAGACTGCCGTTCAAATACTATAAACACGATCCGTTAACGAGTATTAATGTTTCTCCACATTGGCATCAAGGAATCGAACTGAATTGCCTGATGTCCGGTGCAACATTGAAGTTCGTGACAAATGGTGTGACAAATGAATACCATCCAGGAGATGTATGGGCAGTTAACCGTCGCGTTATTCATAGTGTCACTGGTCCTTCAAAGGCAAACTGGTCAGAGTTTGGCTTTATCATCGATGATAACATTCTCCAGTCACAGTTTCCGGCCAGTACCAACTGGCAGATTACCCTACAGGGCAGTCGCTCGTCACAGACCAATCGGGCTTCCTATGGAGCAATTCGGGAGCATCTTATCGCGATTCACGATCTTATCAGTTCTCAGGTAACAGACCTTTCACGGATGTCGATTTTAGGTCATTTTTTCATGATATTGGCAATATTGGGAGAGTCTTTTACGGTTCCCATGATTGCGCAAGACGTCAATCCTAATCCACCTCTGATTGATACTGTCATGAACGCAATCAATAGGGATTATGCACAACAGCTGACTGGAACAATGCTGGCTGAACAATTCCATGTCTCGTTGACAACACTTAATCAACAGTTCAATATCAATCTGCAGATGTCAGTAAATCGCTATATTCGTTTGGTTCGCTTAATGAACTCGCGGCGTCTACTTCTCGAAACGAATAAAACGGTTGACTATATTGCCGCCGAATCCGGATTCACCAATGGTAAGACATTTAATCGCAACTTTAAGTCATGGAAAGGCATGACGCCGACTGAGTATCGACAGGCGTATGCACGTTATCACAAAAATGATACCAGTTGCCTTTGAAATTGTCCCTTAAGGGCTTGATAAATATGCTAATCTACTTCCTGTAATCGATTTTACAGGAGGTTTTTTTATGCCAACAGAACGTGAATTAATGCTCGCGGGCAAGTTATACGACTCAAACGATACTGAATTGGTGCAAATGAGACTGAAGGCGAAGCAGTTGACTTGGCGTTATAACGGCACACAACCGGAGCAGAGTGAAGAACGTGACGAGTTACTTAACTTAATGATTGACTGTCCGACCAATGACGCTTACATCGAACCGCCGATGCGAGCGGACTATGGTTCCAACTTGCATGTGGGAAGACGATTTTATGCAAATTATGACTGCATTTTTTTAGACGTAGCGCCGATCATTATTGGAGATAATGTCATGCTGGGACCACGAGTCTCGCTATATACTGCTGGACACCCAATTGTTGCAAGTGTACGGAACGAATATCTTGAATATGGACATCCAATTACGATTGGAAATGACGTCTGGATCGGCGGAAATGCGGTAATTTGTCCAGGTATCACGATCGGCAGTAACGTTGTGATCGGCGCTGGGTCAATCGTGACAAAAGATGTTCCTGATAACGTGGTTGTTGCAGGAAACCCCGCACGCGTCATTCGACCGATTACCGATAATGATGAAGCGTATTGGAAAGCTGAGCAGCGCGCCTATCTGAGGAGGACATAAATGATTAAGTTGATTGCAACTGATATGGATGGCACATTCTTACGCGACGACATGAGTTATGATCGTCTCCATTTTTCGAAGCTGTATACGGAAATGCAACGACAAGGCGTTCACTTTGTTGTTGCGAGTGGGAACCAATACTTTCAATTGAAGTCCTTTTTTGAAGATTATCCCGATACAATTTATGTCGCTGAGAATGGTGCGTACATTCTTGATGAAAAGCAAGTCTATGCGCTGCATGCCTTCAGTTCTCTAGCCGTCAAGCAAATCTTGCCTAAGTTGATTGAGATCCCAGAATTGAAGATACTCGTATGTGGGCAGAAGGGTGCCTATGCACGAGCAAGCGAAGGTAAAGCGCACATTCAGTTTGTGCGTCGCTACTACCATCAATTGACTGTTGTAGAAGATTTTGACCATATCGACGATAATGTTTTGAAGTTCGCGATCACTTGCCCGCCTGAACTGACTGAGGATATTGTCGCACGTCTGCGAATCATGTTAATCGGATTAGCTGAACCGACAAGTAGCGGACATGGCGATATTGATGTCATTCAGTTAGGGATGAATAAAGCTGCAGGGCTAAGGGAATTAGGAGCAGTTCTTGGAATCGATCTGAGTGAAATGTGTGCATTTGGTGATGGTGGGAACGATCTTGAAATGATTAGAGAAGTTGGACTCGGCGTTTCGATGCAAAATGCTCAACCGGCGGTTACCGCTGTAGCGAAGGCAAAGACGACCGATAATCAGTCGCAAGGCGTTCTCAGCTTTATTGACCAACTGCTGGAGAAACAATTTTGAGTCAACCTCGGTTCACGACAACGGTCAGCATTTTAAGCATTTCGATGGTTGGTGGCGTTTCAACGATTATCACCGGGATAATTCCTCAACTGGAGCATGCATACCCGCAGATGCCGACGACTATGATTGAATGGCTTGTAACAGCAGCGAATTTTAGCGCTCTGGCGACACTTTTACTGAATCCAAAGTTGACCTATCGCTACGGCAGTCGCAGTGTTGTGATCACGGGGTTGCTGATTGCTGCTTGGGCCGGAGTCATTCCCCTATTGATCAAAAATTTCACACTGATTATGGTCAGCCGCCTTGCGCTCGGGTTGGGCGTTGGTCTGTTTTTACCACATGCCATTGGGCTAATTGCTCATGTATACACCGGAGAGTTTCGCACACGATTGCTTGGTTATCAGACGGGTCTATCCGCTTTAGGAAATGCATTGTTGCTTGCGTTGGCTGGCGTTATGGTGGCGTTGAACTGGCGATCAGTATTCCTTATATATCTGCTTTTGGGCGTTGTTGCAGTTGGTGTATGGCGCTTTGTCCCAGCAGTCGGGGAGACGGATACACATGAGCATGTACGTAGTCACTTAAACAATGAACGTTGGTGTTTTATCAGACTGGCTTTTATCACATATTTGTTGATTTGGGGCGTTCAGCTAAAACTGCCTAGTCTATTTTTGACGAGAGGATTCGGAGATGCGTCGGTAGTTAATTGGACGCTTGCTGCAATGAATATTGGCGGCCTGATTGCTGGCCTATCCTTTGGCTTGGTCTACCGCCGACTGCGTCAATATACGCTCGTTTTGGGTTATGGCGGTGCTGCGGTTTCTGTTGCGGTGCTCTTACTTGCTAAGAACCAAGTAGTTGCAATCCTCGCCGCAGTCTTTTTCAACTATATCTATTCGTACACCGGACCATATCTGGTATTTCGCAGTAATCTTGGGCTTGCTGATGATCAGGTCGATACTTTGAGTAGTTATCTGACGATTGCCACTGTGATTAGTGCCTTCTTTGCACCGGTGGTATGGAATTTTCTCGGCAACCTCGGCCCGAATGATGTTACTGGAAATGCTTTACTATGGGTGACTGGTAGTCTACTTGTGATTACAGGATGCATATGGATCCGAGTGCTGCAACCTCATATGGAGAAGAATAAATGATAGACTAAGATGAGAATAGTAGAGGAGACAAACGGCTGTAAAATATTTGAAGTATTGAATAAAGGAACGCTGAAATATGATTAGAGACATTTTTTCGGATACGGACGGGACTCTTCTTAACAGTCATGGACATATCATTCCAACTACAGTTCAAGTAATTCGGGACATAAAATCCTGCTTAAACTTGTATCAGGCCATGCACCGATATGGCAAGTGAACAATTCTATGGGAACCAAACAGCCGCGTTCAGTGATGCCATGGTGTACCCATGGCATCAAATTGACAAGAATCCCGATTGTAATGACGTATGCGGATGTTGAAATCAAAGAGTCCCATCTATGTCACAACCTCTAGTGATGTAAATGGAGTCGCTGATGTACTGATGCATCTCTCTGTATTTCGTCAGTAGTGCAGTCTGAATATCGAATAATATCGTTCAAAGTATCACGACACAATTATAGGAGATAGAATTACAGAGATAAAAAAGTTTATTTTAGCGATGGCTTTATTTTTTAGAGCTATATGTACTTATTCAAAAATCTGTACGGATGATGAGGTCCGCTCAGGCTTTTTTTCAATACTTAAAAGTTTCATAGAAAAGAGGTATCTTGCAACAAATAGCATTGTCCCGGTGAGAGTCAGTATGAAAGATGGGAAGAGAAACGAATTTTCCATGTTTCTCACTGGCTTGGCAAAGGGGTGTGTTTTTTGAGATCTTCTTCTTTCAACAAGAATGTTCGCATAGTATTCAGCTATTGATTGATAGGCTGATGAAAGTAATTTGGATGTGAATTTATTACCATTAACTTTGAACTTTTGTAAAGGGACCATCACTTTCTACTAGGAGTCTGTTAGTAGGAATAAGTGAGAGCTTTGGTTTTGCTTTCTTACTGTGTGTCGTATTATAGTATTTGTGGAAAAATAACAATTTAAGGCTACAACGGCATTTAGTTGCGTAGATGAACCAGTAAACCAATGAATTATGCATTTTGATGGTTTATATTTCTTTATAATGTCTATCGCCGCCTTCTAGGATTTACGTAAATGTACAGACATTAGTTTATCATTTTCTGCACACAATTTAACTATTTGTTCGAAATAATCTAATTGTTGATTCTTAGGTAAATATCTACTTGAGGAAAAATCTAGACCAATTTCACCAATATATCTTACATTATTCGCTAAAACCAAGAAATTTGCGAAACCTCTAACGCCTAAAGTTGATTCCTGCGGTTGAAATCCTATACTTCTTCACATCTACGAGACCAAACAAACTAAAGAAAAAAAGTGACAAGCATTATGTGTTTGCTCGTCACCGGATTTTGATTGATGTTTACCTTTTCAACTGTACCAATTCTTGTAGGATTTGATCTGCACTAGTAATGCTCTTGCGTTGGATTGATAAGCTCTTTGCGCATTGATCAGCTCCGTCATTTCATCGGTTAGATCAACATTCGAAGCTTCAAGTGCTCCAGAAATGAGTGGGACGGCCAACCGGTGCGTAGTGTCGGCCTGACGCCCTCTGCTCTAGGACGCGTCTGTTTACCAACTCGACCTATTCCGGGTCATTGCTGCGCAAAGGAGCGGCTCTCTGCCGCAATGGATGCGGTAACGGCGCGCTACGGGCATCTCGCGCTCTTTCATGGGCCACCGTTCATGGAAGGCAGCCAGTTTGCAGTGGGCGCACATAAAATTGCGGACATTCACGTTGATTATTCTTCAAAACAAGCCCAGATCTCAGTGCTTTCTGAAGGCATTATTACTTTTAATTTACTCTATCCACATGCTATGGAGGGATTACGTATGGACATAATCATAGCAACGACACCTTCCTATTAAAAAGGATAAACCTAATTAGAACAACTCGACTAGGATATTGTTGTTTTCACTGTAATGAAATTCTGGTCAAGCTCACTGTCCTTGAATTTTTGCATTACGATTCAGAGAATGCTAAACTAATAATGTTTTGAAGACAGGAACCTCATCATTCAATGAATAATCATACATCCTCGGGTAAGATTCTCTCTTTAAAACCACTCTCATGTTCAGGCTATTCTAACTTCCTTGCAAACCAGATTTAGCAATTAGTAGTTCATTTGGAGGCAGGTCGAAAAAATGAAAAGAGTTCTGGTAGTATCGTTAGCGATTCTGATTGTAATTGGAGGATTGTTTATTTTTTTGAATCATAACTCAGATTCGAACAGATCATCTAGCGGCAAACACACAGAAAGTCAAGCCCCTGCGGGTCAATCTCACGTGTCATCTTCGTCGAGTCACGAGATTACGGAGAGTTCGAGCCAGCCGATAACAGATAGTTCAACAAGCAGCGTAACAGAATCAGTGAGCCCCTCCGCTGCATCATCAAGTCGGACTGCAACCAAAACCCAGTCAAATGAATCATCAACAAGCCATTCTGCGGCATCTGAAAGTACAAATACTACAAGCGGACAAACGAGTGCAATTCAACCTGCCAGTAAACCGACGGGAGCTTGGGTTAAAATAATTTGAACAAGACCTATATAAAGGTTATCACGTAACACCCAGCCGCTATAAATATATAGGCAATGGTCTTTGGGAGGTCTGGGTAAAAGAATATAATACAGGGCAGAATCCTTATGTAACCGTTGATCAATATACAGGCAATTTTCACGGTTAACAGATCCCCCTCGTTATCCTAAAAGTCGTCTTCGAATAATGTGGACTGGTCATTTACATTACAAAAGGAAAGATGGATTTCTTCTGAAAGAACCCCCGAATATAAAAACTGAGAGGTGAACTCCTCTCAGTTTTTATATTCGGGGGTTGCCTGTTAAGACCACCTCTTTAAATTAAGCACGATGAATTTTAATCTTCTTCTGTCTTCAGAATAATTGTATGGGTTTCTGATCTTTCGATATCAGACCACCAATACCTGAGCAGCGTATATTTTGTTGGCATTGGCAACATTATTCCACGACTGAAGTTGTGAAACAGATACACCAAACTTGGCCGCAATTCCACTCAGCGTATCGCCAGATTCCACGGTATAAGTCCGTGATCCGCCACCACCGGCTCCCGAAGTAAAAATGGAAAGCACCTCTCCAGCATAAATCTTATTGGCGTCAGCAATACTATTCCACGCCTGCAGTTGTGAGACAGATACACCAAACTTGGCCGCAATTCCACTCAGCGTATCGCCGGATTGAATGGTATAAGAAATCTCACTGCCACCACCGCCACCGGAACTGTACATTTTCAAAGTTTGTCCAACGTATATTTTGTCGGGATCGGAAATGTCATTCCACTGCTCGATATTGCTTAAACTTACGCCAAAACGTTCCGCAATGGCGCTCAATGTATCCCCGGATTTTACAGTGTATACCATTGTACCCGTTCCCCCGCCGTTTTTATACACAATAATTTTTTGACCGACATATATCTTGTTTGGATCAGAAATATTGTTCCACGATTGCAACTGCGATACTGTAACATTAAATTGCTGTGCAATGCCGCTCAGTGTATCTCCTGATTTGATGACATACGTATTTGACGTCTCCGAATTATCGCTTTCATCCGGTTTAAGCTTTAATACTTGTCCAACGTAGATTTTATTTGGATCAGAAATGCTATTCCATGATTGTAGCTGCGAAACCGTGACGCCGAATTTTAGCGCAATGCCACTCAGTGTATCGCCGGATTCAACAGTATACGTGTTGGTATCCGTAGGTTTGCTTGGCGTTGGTTCGGTTGGCGCTGATGGTTTTCCGCCTTCGGCTAACTGATTGTACCAATACTGCGCCTGATCTCCACGTTGGGGCTGATCGGGATTCTTAGGTCGCTCGTAATTTGCAAGGAACACTAATCCTAACGTTTCAGCTGATTCTGTACTCGTGATGAATTGGGTCGAAGTCATTGAATAAGAATATGAAGGATAGAATTGAATGCCGTTCATCATTTCATATTCAATACGCGCGCACTGCGAACCGATATCCTTGTAATCCAGCCCTTGCGCATCACACCAGCTGATAAGTTTGCTGGCGGGTGTCCACTGAACAAGGCCATACCCTGGGCCGACACCACCTTCCCAGATATCGGCGTAGAGCAAAGACTGCCATTGTTATAATTCCGTGTTATTCTTCTTATTTATTTTAGTAAGATCATCCTGATTGTCCGTGCCTATATCACTTGATTTTTCCTTCAAACTATTTAACCGGCTTGTAATTCCCTTTGGAAAAGGAACGCCAAGAAAGCTCAGATTTTCTATAATCGAAAGACTTTCGTCACAAACGGCCATGATGACCATCATTGTTTGAAAAACGGGCGAACCGTTATTTACGAGACGATCTAGGACATAGGATAGAATCAGAGCCAGAAATGTTCCTGACTTTTTTAGCAGTCCATCTCGAACGGCATCCGATTGAAGCGTTCTCTTTTTAATAGCTTTTAATAATCCTGCTATGACATCCAGCCCCATTAACAGGACCAGAAAAACATATACAGTCATACCCTGCATACTCATTTCACCCCTCCTCTTTTATAGACACGCAAGACACATGGCCTGTTTTAACTAAAACCCATGCTATCTGATTTTCTGGCTTCAGGTCTCCCAACTTTCTGCTTGAGGGAGCGCTACTGTTGCCACATAAAAATTTTATTACAAAAGAGAACAATGAATATTACTGATTGGAAGTAAATGGAGAGCAATGGCCAATTTAGTCAAAGCCCGTTTTTTCTTTCGATAATACGTGCGTTCAGACATAGCCAGACGGTTTTGTATTTCAAAATCCATAGATGACGCCTTTCTAAGATATTTATAAAACACAATAGACTGTTCATCGATATCCAAAGCCTGAAGTGCCGCATAAATTTTCAATAACTGATTGACTTCATCAAATTCAAGAAAATGAAAATATTCTCGACTGATTTCAATATGATAATCATCAAACAAAAAAGGCGATTGCGTCATCTTCACAAATAACAACTGGCAACGATAAAGATAATCTTTTAGATCGATAACCGCTTGTTTTTCACTAGGATTTCTAACACTTTTCATTTCGCCCACCTGATTCAATTAGTATTTTCCATATGTTCAGATACATAAAATTCAAGATAGTATGACATGATGTGTTTTCTATGTCATCAAGAGGAGTGAAAGGGGATGTGCCGGGTGCTTATTCCCATCATAAATCGTTATATCTGTTAAACCTTGCCAAAAACATGCCTAAATACTGTCATCCACATAATCAGGAACATACGTTCGTGTTATTTAAAATACACGAAAATACTTATTCTTTCAAGGATGCAACAATGGGCCTTTCAAAATTACGAAATAAATTGATAACCGTCGCATGAAAAGCAGAGTGATGGAGATGGATTTGGATAAGTATATTTATCCGCTCTCTTAGAGCCTTCCTTTGCTGTGTTGGTCATATTACTGACAAGCTAGTCTATAATTGCCGAACGATAGTCAATAGATAATTACCACATGACTAAGTAACGCGCCAAGCAACATATTTTGGTTATTATCAACCCCTGATATGCAATTTGGCCAGTCTAGAATAACTTTAAATCTTGTTTGGATCATAGCATTATCCCTCCATTTTGCACCCTTGTACACTATGCTCCTATTAAAAAAGGTCAACAATTAGTTAATGTGACTAATTGTTGACCTTTTTTGCCATGCCAATTTTAAAAGTCTTGTGGTATTAAGTCAAGACCTAAATAAGATTTATTTCTGTGCTCTTCACCGATGTTTCAAAAATGAGAGTACACAAACCTAAGCCTTCACTAATTACCAAAATTTTGAAGGCGATAAGGAGGCGGATCTTTACTGATTATCGGCGATTCCACCCCTCTTCGGTGTGTAAATCAGGTGGTCGCGAAGCAGCACGTCCACCAGCCGAACCAGTTTTCTTGCTGTTAGTACGAGTGCGCGTTTATGACGAAACTTAGGAACTTCATTGAATTTCTTTTGGTAATAGGCCCGATAAACCGGGTCACATCGCTTTACTGAATTGGCAGCTTCAATCAAGTAGTAGCGAAGGTATTCATTACCCGTGTGTGTTCGTGGCGTGCGTTCTGCCCGAAAAGTTCCAGACTGAGAGACTTTCCAGTAGAGGCCGGCATATTTAGCGAGTTGTGCCTCATTGTCAAAACGGTCAATTTGACCAATCTCGGCAATCAGACCGGCCGTGTAGACCGGGCCGATTCCCGGAACGCTCATGAGACTCTGCGCCTCCGAGATGATGACGCATAGGGACTCAATGCTCTTGTCCAGTGTCTGAATTTGTTTCTTCAACCCGGCGATGATACGGGCATAGGTGGCAAGCACGACATCAACGGAATCCTGAAGGACTTTGCCAATGCGGTAGGAATCCCGAATCGCTTTCTGAATCGCTTTGGCCAGCTTTTCCGGATCGCTGAAACGTCCTTTTCCGGCCTTATTTAGGCGTTCCGCAAGATCCTCCATCTTCATCTGGGAGATCTCATCGAGGGACAGGGAATCGCTTAGGATATCCATGATCGACGCGCTGAACACAGAAGTCGGAATTTCCTGAGTCAAGGTGTTGCACGTGTAGTATAGATTTTCTAAGAAGTGCTGTTTACATTCGGTCATTTGATGAATCAGTTGGTAACGGGTTCGTGTCAGACGCTGGAGAGCAACATATTTTTCTTCCTTGATCACCGGCACTTGATAGCGTTCAATACGTAGAAAATCGGCAATCCGGAAGGCGTCT
>NZ_JAMAST010000030.1 GCF_023336505.1 Sporolactobacillus mangiferae
TGTTTTAAATATAAAGCGTTTTATAATTATTCAGTATCCACTAAATAATGAATGGTTCCATCGTCATTAACTTTAAACGGGGTAATATAAGAATTAGCTTGTGTATCAAAAAATTCTTTTGGCAGTGTGCCATCCGTATTTATTACTGGTTGATTGATTGATTGTTCTGCTGTATTTTTTTCCTCGGCCTTGCTAGTGATGGGATTGACGGTAAATACCAGAAGAAAAAATGATATTGTTACCAAAACAGCCTTAATTATTTTAATCATCGTTATTGCAACTCCTTCAATGTATAGTAGATTTTATGCTTTATAAGATAATCAAGTGCGTAATTCCCTCCACCTTTTTTCTCTGAATCCGAATGCTTCTGATATCCAAAGCTAAAATGATATTTTTGACCTTTCGGAGTTTTAAACTCAATGATTCCATTTGTTCCCTCACTTAATCTATTTGCACCAATCTGTTCGCTTGCTTTGCTTGCGTGGTATTTTCCGCCCTTCCTCTCAATCAAAATGATTCCAAAGCCATGCTTTATTTCCGTTGTATGAGAATAGTAAGGAACGACTTTTTCATCTTGTTTGTAGCCCGTTCCTTTTAACACACCAACAATAGAAGGATCCCTTTGCACAATTGATTTAATTGCCGTTTTTTCTGTCGCAAACCAATGTTCATTACTGCTTCCCGAGAAAAAAATCACGTAAAACACTATTGCCATACACAATATCAAGCATGTTAAAATACAAATCCAGAATAAATTCTTTTTTTTCATTTTTCCTCCCTCCTTCTTCCTCTAAAAAATAATATGCAGAGATTATATCACAATCAAAATGAAAAATCTGTAATATTTTGTATTATTTTATTTGAACGCTGGATCTTATGTACATTCTCGTTCGTTCCGCACCTATATACATTTCTCAAGTTGCGTCCGCTCCTCCATCCACCTGATGATATATTCCATATCTCGACAATTATCTTTTTGTCTTCAGATCTGTAAGTTGCTTTCATTTCTCGTTTTGACTAAATCATTTATTTTTTACAAATGCCAGGTTCAATGCCAATAAACCGAGAACCGTTGCCATAAAATATCTTTGGATCTTTTTCCAGACCGGCCGCTCTCTTAACATCTTGGAAACTTGACCCGCAAACAATACAATCAATAAGTTTACGGAAAAGCTGATCAAAATCTGCGTGGTTCCAAGCACTCCGATTTGCAAAGCCAGCGGACCATTTTGCGGGTGTTCAAATTGTGGCAACAAAGATATATAGAGAACCGCTATTTTGGGATTTAATAAATTCGTCATGAGTCCGTTTAAGTAGAGCTTTTTCAGTGTACGATGCGGAACATCATGAGGTTCAAAAACCGATTGACCGCCTGGTTTTACAGCGTTCCATGCCATCCACAGCAAATAAACGATCCCCGCCATCTTGATTGCTGAGTACAGCACCGGGACGGTTTTAAAGATGAAATCAAGGCCTAAGATTGTTCCTATGACATAAACGATGAAGCCTGTGACCACACCCAATAAGGAGAAGAAACCTGCTTTCTTGCCCTGAGTCAGCGAACAGGAAACAAGATACACCATGTTCGGTCCAGGTGCGCATACAATGCCCAACGCTACCAACGAAAAACTAATTAAAGTCACTGAGTCAACCATGATTTTCATCTCCTTATCAAATATTTTCCATTAAGCTTACCACAATAAGCGAAAACAACAACACTATTTCAAAGCTCTGAGGATACTTTTTGATAAACAGGTCATTTTAACTCACGGTTCTCCGCCACGGTCTAAAGGGACGAATCATTTTATGTATGATCAACGCCTCAAGTTCCTCCCATTTACATTAAAATAGAGTAGTTTAAATGCACCAATTTGGAAAGCCCTTTGGCATTTGATTCTCCAAAGGGCTGTTTATTGATGATTTTGTTCCGAATAATTTAACCTGTTTTTCATACAGATTATATCAACTTAAATGCCTCTAATTTCCTGGCAGAATCAAGAATGGTTTCCTCAACCGGACGAGGATTCCAGTTTAACTGCGTTTTTGCTTTAGCTGAAGTATATCGGAATTTTCTTCCTAACATTGGAACTAATGAGCCCAAAGATGGGGTAATTTTCGCTGCACTCCTTAAAACAAAATCCGGAATTGTTTTTGTTGGAATGTTTTTCCCCTTTTCACCTAATTTCTCTTTCAGGAACTTAGCCACATCGTTCATCCACATAAATCCACCGGTGGCAATATACCGTTGGCCGGCCGCCTGCGGATGAATCATCGCACGAATATGAAGATCGACTAAATCACGCACATCAACGATTTCAAACCTGATTTTCGGATTTCCCATCCCTTTTCCTTGTATTAAACGTTGGATTACTTCAATAGAACCAGGAATAGTTGGAAAAAGTACTGGACCAAAGATCGCTCCCGGGAGAATCGTGGTTAACGTTGTCTTGCTGTTTTGTTCCTTCATGAAATCCCAGGCCGCTTTTTCGGCAATCGCCTTGGATTTTCGATAGGCGTTTAAATTTTTATCGTTTGGATTGGTCCACAATGATTCATTGATGTGCTGATCTTTATTTGAGATTTCCGGCGTTGCTGCAGCAAGCGATGAAGTCATGACCACGCGTTCGACACCTGCTTTGACCGCCTCTCGAATGACACGAATCGCCCCATCACGCGCGGGTCCAACAAATGAGTCTAAGTCATCCTGATTTTCCGCGGAAAGAGGCGAGGCGATGTGAAGTACATAATTGGCCCCTGTAACTACCTCTTTCCAGCCCTCATCACTTGTCAAATCAGCAACATAAACAGTTAGAGCATGCGTATCCATCCCCCTATGTAAAAAATCATTCTGCAAATTCTCTTTCTTTTCCTCGCTTCTTACCGTTGTCCGAACAACATACCCCTGCTTTAAAAGTTCATGAATGGCCCATCCGGCCACAAATCCCGTACCACCCGTAACCAGCACCGTCTTGTTATTTGACTGTGTCATTAGAATTCCTCCCCAATCTTTTGATGCTTGTATCTTACTACACGAAATAGTCAAAATCAACAAATACTATTTATTTTGTTCATTTTGTATAATTTGTATACTATGATATAGTAGAGTTACTATTTCATGGGGTGAACTATATGATCACAGAGCATGAGCGCAAACAAGAAATGATTAATAAAATTAATGATGATATTGTGAAAAATGGATTCAAGGCATTGACAATGGATGGCATCGCCAAAGTAATGGGGATTAGCCGCGGCAAGCTCTATCAATATTTTTCATCTAAAGATGAAGTCATCGAAGCTGTCACTGCCCGATACATCCAATACATAGAGAAAATATCAATGATTGCAGACCCGAAAGACGCTCAGGGATTTATTGATGAATTTCTTTCCATCTATTTTCAAAATGTAGTACTGGCAGGCTCCTCCTCCGAAACTTTTATTAATGATTTAAAAACTGTCTATCCGGACTTGTATGAAAAATTCTCCGAATCTCTTGCGAAACGTGATGCTGTTATCCAAAATTTTTATGAATCAGGAATGAGGAAAGGAGTTTTCAATCCGGGATTGAACGCACAGCTGCTTCATTTCCAAGACAAGACAATGCTGACAGTCTTAGTTCTTCCAAAATTTTTATTTACCCATCGACTAGAGCCTTCTCAGGCACTTAGGGACTATTTAAAAATACGAGTTCGGGGAATTATTATCCCTGAGTATCAATCATTGGTTAATGATGCAAACGTCAATTCTCAGATTCAGCATCTGGATAAAAAGTTCAGAAGAGTTTTCACAGAAACAATTTAATAAAGATATTCTATTAGATATGGAGGCCCATTTGATGCAAAAAATAAATCTGAAGGATAAATTTTCACAGTTTACTGATTTCTGGTCACCGAAAGTGATCGGTGATCTGGGGGACTATCAGGTTAAAGTTGCTAAATTCCACAATCAGTTTGTCTGGCATCATCATGATCAGGAGGATGAATTCTTTTTAGTCATTGAGGGCCGGGTTGCGATCCATGTTAAAGAAAAGGATTCTGAACAGATCTACACGCTAAACGCTGGAGAAGGCATAGTCGTTCCTCGCGGGGTTGAGCATATGCCTGTCGCCGAGGAAACCGCTCACGTTCTGCTGCTGGAACCGGCCACGACTCTAAACACAGGGAATGTTGTGAACGAAAAAACGGTCAAGAATTTAAAACGATTATAAGCAGTGCAGCAAATGAAAAAGAACTTACACTGATTATTTTGATACTGTTGCATATAGAAAAAACAAAAAAGCGACCCGTCACGCCTGCCGTGGATTACTTTTTTGGTCCATGTGCAGCGCCACGATCGCTGAACGATTTTTTGTACTCTTGAAAGAAAGTTTAAAATTCAGCGGATTATATAGTATTAGTGCAACTAGGTCTTTGCCTTCACCAGAGGCTTGGCAAAGCCAAGTTTTCTAATGGTCATTCTCCATTGGTATACACCATTTTAACGCGCTTAACACTTTTAAGTAAAATACTGCTCTTGGTCCAGTTTTTACTCTCTCTATAGTAAAGTGGCGCAGAAGGTACCATGTATTTTCCTGCGCCAATAAAATCCTATATGTTTTTACAGTCCATTAAACCTGGCAATATGGCCCATAAACCTAAAAAGCTTTGTTTTTCAACCCAGCAGCCCACTGAATCATGTTTATTCGCGTTTTCCGACGTTACCCGCTCCGTCGATCAGATATCTATGAAAAATGCACCATTCCTTTCATAGATATGCTGCCAGTGAATCAGGCACGGATAATCAGAACATCGTATGGCTGCAGCGTAGTCTCTGCGCCGACTGATGCACCGCTCAACAGATTCTTCTTTCCTGCCAGTGCCGACGTATCCAGCTTATGCACGGCTTTTCCGGTATTTAAAATATAGTATAGTTTGTAATCATCATAGGAACGGACGCTGATTTCGACATTCTCAGGGGTTGAATAATTTGTCAGATGATGATCCATGATCAGTTGATCGGCCAACAGATCCAGCCCGTCGTTATCTAAAACCGTCCCAACATAATATGCTTGTCCGTGACCAAAGTGATTCACGGAGACAGCCGGCATACCCTGGTAAAAGACATCATCCTGATAGGTTGCCAGTGCCGCGGCACCCTCCAAGTGAGAAATGCTGGCTATCATCGAACCGATGGCGCTTCGGTTTCCAAACTGCACCTTTATTGTTTTCTCCGGCGGGAAAGCATCGACTTCCTCGGCCCAGATTCCGCACAATTGACGGAACGGTCCGGGATACCCGCCGATGATCACGTTGTCATGTTCATCAGAAATGCCGCTTAGAAATGTCGTTACAAAGGTTCCTCCGTTGTTCACGAACTGTTTCAGATGATCAGCAACTCCTGATTTGATCATCATCAATACCGGGGCAATGACGATATCGTATTGGGCCATTTCTTCAGCAGAAAGATCGGCAGGAATCAAATCCATCGCCACATTTCTGCGATAGAACGCTGCATAATAACGATGAATTTGATCGACATACTTAAGCCGCACATTCGGACCGCTGAGATACTCGAACGCCCAATAATTATCCCAGTCGAAGATAATGCCTACCTTCGCCTCTGTACGCCCGTTCATTAATTGCGTGCCACAGGCCGCCAGTTCCTCGCCTAACCGTTTGGTCTCCTTTAGAATCCTTGTTTGATCCGTGTCGGCGTGACTAATAATCGCGCTGTGGAATTTTTCCGTACCGCCGCGTGATTGCCTTAATTGAAAATATTGAATCGTATCCGCACCGTGCGCAATCGCCTGGTAACTTAATTCACGCATCTGACCCGGAAGCTTGACCGAATTATATGGCTGCCAGTTCTGCTGGCTGGGAGCCTGTTCCATCAGCATAAATGGCTGCCCTCTTTTCAAGCCGCGCATCAGATCGTGCGACATAGCCGTAAAGCTCGGAGGTGTGTTGCATGATGGATAATTATCCCAGGAAACCAGATCCATTTCTTTCGCCCATTTAAAATAATCTAGATTTTTATACGTTCCCATCAGATTAGTCGTTATCGGCGTCGTCAAATCGAACTGACGGATTGCTTCTTTCTCATCAACAAAATTACGCAGCATACTATCGGAGATAAACCGGCGATAATCGACTGACATCCCCGACAGCGTCGTGTGGTTTTCATCAATGCCGTCCCCTAAAATGTTCGGTGGAAAAATCTCATCCCATTCATAGAACGTATGGCCCCAGAAATATGTCGACCACGCTTCATTCAGAACTTCCAGTGACTGATACTTATGCTTCAGCCAGGTACGAAATGCCTTTGCACAGTGATCACAGTAGCATGATCCGCCATATTCATTCGAAATATGCCAACAAACGACCTGCTCCAGATGCCCGTAGCGTTCAGCAAGTTTTCCGGCCAGCCGTGCACTATATTTGCGGAATATCGGCGAATTCGGACAAGCGTTATGCCGCTCGCCGAAACGATGCTGCCGGCCTTCGAAATCCGTCCTTTCGACATCAGGGTACCGTTTAGCCATCCAGGCAGGAACAGCAGCTGTGGAAGTTGCTAAGACAATATTGAAATGATAACGCATCAACAGCTGAATAATGTCGTCCAGCGTTGAAAAATCATACTCATTTTCACTGGGCTGCAATTGGGCCCATGAGAACACATTAATTGTCGCTTCGTTAATTCCGGCATTGCTTAAAATCTGCATGTCGTTCAGCCAGATTTCTTTCGACCATTGTTCAGGATTCCAGTCACCGCCAAAAAGAAATGCTTTAAAAGGCGTACGCTTCATGGTCACTTTCTCCTTTAATATTCATTTTTTATGATCCCAAATACTCATTTGTTAAACGATCATTGCCATCTTTTATACTGACTTGCAAAGTTCCAATAATCATAAGGCATATAGTCAGGTCGCGAAAAAAGCTCCTCCGAAACCGGGAAGATCGGCCTTCTCTGGAGAAGCACACTATATTACTGAATCGTTGCATCAAAAATGCGCGAGATTAACATTTATAGTTTTCACTCGTCATTACGATGCGCCTTAATCATCTTTTCTCTTCATTCGATTATCCTCGTACTCTTCCATTTCCGTATGTTTCCAAACATCGATCGAATCGTAATCGATGCCCGTCAGCAGATTGCAGATTCGTTTTGTCTCCGGATCCACTGCAGACATTTTTCCACCGGCTTTCAAGCGTTTTAACTCATCGCTGGGTATTTTAAACGTGTTTTTATCCAATTTAAACGTCGCCGCACTGATTAAAGCTACAAGAATTAATCCTCCAACACCGATACTGATGATCCCAACGATCATCATTTTGGCACTGGCAGGTTCATTAACCGTTCCACCCGTTGATTTGATGAATCCCGAGGCATCAAGCAATAGTCCGACAACCACCGATCCAAGGGCAAAGGAGGTCTGATAGATAAACATCATCACCGAGGCAAACACGCCCGATCGATTCTCACCAGTAACCAATGTATCAAGATCGGGAATATTGGGAAAAACATTCCATGGAATAAACCAGAGAATATATTGCCCGGTTTGATATACGAAACACATAACGCTTAGCCAGATCAAAATATGCGACGGCTGATAAAGTGCGAAAACCACAGATGCACCGCAGGTAACTAAAATAGGGACATAAGCAATCGCATAGAGTGAACGCGGCGCGATCTTCGTAATCGCCCACCCGGCAATAATCGTAACGGGAATGGAAACGAGACTGAACATACCCAGATAGGCAGCCGTTGCAGGCGTTTGTCCGATCACATCGACAATGTAGTAGGTAAATACCGTACCCCACACGGACGCCGCCAGATAAGAAGCACCAAAGATCAGCAGATGTTTACGGAATGATTTGATTCTCAGTGTTGAGAAGTAATTTTTTACAGCCTGCCAAAACGCGCGTCCTGCATTCATCCTTTTATGCTGAGGACGATGTCTTTCTTCGATTGCCGCTTCTTTACGTGTGACAAAATGTTCCCAGGTTGAAAAGAAAGTAACAAGTACCAGGATGAAACTAAGAATTGAGAAAATGGTTTGCCCGACAATATAAGGAGTCGGGCTTGTTTGCGGCCAGAGACTGAATACTTGTGCAAGAGTCCAGGAAATGAGCGGTGCTCCTGCTCCGGCCACCACCATCCGTGTTGTGGAAAGCTTCGTCCGCTCACTATAATCGTCGCTCATTTCATTCGCCAGTGCATCGTAGGGAATTTCAAATGCGGAAAGCAGCATATTGGTAATCAGGTACGAAAACAAATAGTACACATAATGCATCCCCGGTACCCACATCAGGATCGCAATTAATGATGCCGGAGCCGCTAACAGGATGAAAAAGTGTCGGCGTCCGAAACGACGGCCTATTTTCAGCTTGTAAAATTTATCAGAAATACTGCCGGCAAGTAGCGTGGTGAAGGCATCTACAACACGGCCAACGGCAAAAATAGACGCTCCTTGTACCGCACTGAGTCCGCAAAAATTCGTATAGAAAAACAGCAGCCATCCTCCAACCATTCCTTGCATCGCCATACTATATTGTGAAAAAACACCGTAGCCTAATGAACGCCAGATCCCTATTTTCCCGCGATGACGATAAATAGATTTATCTGCGTACTCATCCCAGCCATCGTGAAGTTGTTTTTCAATAATCGCCATACTACTCTCGCCTCAGCTTTCGGAAATCGATTTTTCTTACGATCAGCGACGATTTATCTTCCGTCGTATTTCAACATGTAGTAGAGACCCCAATCCTGGTCATTGGCCCACGGATCATCGAAATGTGCCGGTCGATCATTGACACTCATCGGATAAACCGTCGCGCAGGAAGCGCTTCCATTTTCCTTAAACAAACTTAAAACGGAACGGAGTAGCTTCTTTACTTTGCGAGCATATTTATCGGAACCGACAATGTCTTCTGTTCTGAAATAGGCGATGCCGGACAATGCGGTCCAATAATGCGGAAAAGTGTCGCCCAGGACTCTTCTCTTGCCAAACCAGTAGCCATCCCAATGTCTGATAGCGCTTTCATTCAAATGATAATCTGGTTGAAATCCATGAAATAAATCAAGGACTTTCAATTGCTCATCCAGTGCTTTCCGATAATGTTCTTCGCCCGTCAGACAATACAGGTCACGAATATAAATCGCCGCCGGGGCGACAATGGCCTGTTCGTAATCCACTTCGCTTTGTGGATAATTTTTACCGCATTTGACAAGATAATCGACGTGCTGCTTGTAAAGATCCAGCAGCCGTCCTGCTTCTTTAACCCGTCCCGCTTCTCGAAAAACGTTAATTGATTCATACATTGGCATACCAATGGCATAGAATCGGCCACCGCCGGCCTTATAAAATGCTTCAACGCTCTTGGCGTACCAAGTCAGAAATTGATGATCATTTTTCAATTTGTACATTTCTAAAAACAGGATACCGATCCACGGATAATTATAAAGACGCGGATCGTCGTTGTTTCGTCCGACATCGTTGTAAACCGTCCCGCTTTCCGGATCGAAGAGCTCACGAACGACATAGTCGACATAGATATCCAAACTTTTCTGCATCTTCGAATTCGGGTGATGCTGCAAATACAGTGCAAGCAATGCGCCCATGCCGACGCGTTCTCTCCCGCCATTGTGATCGTTTAAGTGCCCATAATACTGCTGCTTTTCTTCATTGTCATAGATCAAGTAAGCACCGTAAAGATGGCTTTGCTGATCATGACATTGCTGATGTTCGACAATGAACCGGCAACGGCGTTCGGTCAGTGTCTCAAGCTGCGGCATGACCAGAAAAGCTGCCCGGCTCCGCTTATTTCTCCAGATGATCTCGTAATTATATTCTCCAGTGTGATTCGGCGACTCGACGACCGTTGCCGTTCCGTTTTGCCAGTCAAATGGAACGAGTTTACCATCCCGGTAAATCTCGGGCCTTTCTCCATTTTCAGTAACTCCGCCGATATGTGCCGTGAAACGGACCGGTTCATCTCCAAGCGTCAAAAATGCCCTCGACGACACCGTGATAAAATCCGATTGCTCGTGAATGATCCGCCGAAAATCTTGCTTATCTTTAAACCAAAACAACTCCCATTGCAGTGTATAGGTTTCGTTCGGCCGCAAATGCAAATTTTCCGGATGGAGAATGAAATCGCCGCGATGATTGCTGACGTTCTCTTCCCGACCAGTTACCGTATAATTCCGGTCGATACTGTATCCTTTCAAGCTGCCTTTGCGCAAGATCAGTCCCAGATGCGGTGCTTCGCCGCCCATCCTCAACGCCATGATATAGCTGCTGTCGCCGCCGCACCAGATATGCGTGTTGCAGCATTGCGTCAGGCATGTTTGTGCATCGGAATAATAGTCCGGGAAAGGGGTATAAATGCCAAGCCGAGTCCCGACCGTATAGATATCAAACTTTGTCGCATTTTTGAAAGTATAAGTCTCAATGAGCGTGTCGCGACGGCTATATTCACGTTTCACGTCAACACTCAAGTTCAATCCACATTTAATTTTTCCCCACTGTTTATCCTGATTGACCCAATTCATTTGATGCGGGTCTCGAGGATTTCTTAAAGCGATCATCCGATTGGTTTCATCTGTTTCGACATCGAATAGCGCTGATCGGGGCTTCATCTCCCGATAGGTCACATCCTGCATCTTTGTTCCTCCCATTCTCAATCATTATCTGAGTTAGTAATCGGCCTTCCTTCAATTGTGTATGGTCCGCACGCGGCCGGCACGGCTCTGCTGCGTACGTCCCAATTTTCAATATCCGCCCTTTCTAAATGAATGATTTACTGGTTAACTCCTGTCTGTTCACCCCTATCATCTTTCTTTGCTTTGTCACCGGTCCGATTGACAGCATCAAGAAGAGGATCATGGAACAGTTCGAATTATAAAGCGCTTACAACAAAAAAAGAATAAACGATAGCAGCTTATTATTGTAAATAATTATCACGCGATTTTCATATAATTGATCGTATTTCAACCCACCGATCTGTTAAAAAGGCTGTTTATAAAACGTTTTCATTTGTACTTTATTAGCACTTTCGGTAATGGGAAAATGCACATCCTGATCTCAATTAATCTTTTTTGTACAAGCATTTAGAAAGACCGGGCAAAAAGTGCCCGGTCTTTAATCTCCAGCCACATGTCATGGGTTCGTGTCTTTTCGGTACTGAATCAGCGCTTCAGTTGCTCGCTTGCCGCGGGCGCACCGCGAGCCTCCTCAAGCAGACGAGTACCTGCGGGGTCACACTGGCACGCTGATCCCGCAGGCGTCTCAAACTTTTGTATCTGGCTTACACTTTGATGCTTAGCTAAAAATTTATAATTTCTTTACCCTCAAAAAAGCCCACACGTCAGAGTGTGGGCTTGATTTACACTGATAAGAAAGTATAAAAAAATAAAAGATTCAAGGAAATGAGTGTAAGTGCAACTAAGGCTTCGCCTTCGCCAGTGGCTTGGCGTAGCCAAGTTTTCTAATGGCGATTGGGAAGCGTGTCCGCAATTTGGGCAGCAGTATCGGCGTCATTTTATTCTCAATGTACATTTCTATAGTTGACGGGAGACACTCCGACATTTTTTTTAAAAGTCTTACTAAAGTAAGAACATGATG
>NZ_JAMAST010000031.1 GCF_023336505.1 Sporolactobacillus mangiferae
AATGATGAGAATCCGGTTTCCTCAGCAATCGTTTCACACGTTAATGAGGTGTTTATCAAGAGATTCTTTGCATGTTCTATTCGAATAGTATTTAATGCTTTATTCGGCGTTATTCCAAACTTCTTTTTAAAGCATCGAATCAAATACGTGGGATGCCAATTGACAACCTTAGCAAGATCGTTTAAAGACAATTGATTTTGATAGTTTTCTCTTAAATAGTTCATAATAACATCTATTTCCACACTTCTTTGGTTGGTCCCTGGATTGAGGTCAAGCAAGAATAAAAGATTAAGAAATTTCTCCTGCTGTTGCAGCTTCGTACCGATAATCTGTGATTTATGGATCAACGCCGATTGTTGATAGCGATTTATTGAGAACGCTTCCAATTCTTTCATAATATTAGCTATTTGACTTGCGCGATCAGGGGTCACGCCTCTAAATTTCGGAATCATCACTCGATCAGTTTGATTGATGCCTTTGTATTTTGGAACAACAAGGTGATCGGTCTGGTCGTCATCAAAAATACTGTTGATCTTTTCGCTTTCGTTAAATTGATATTTTTCTCTTGTCGAGAAATGCAACCAATGAAAATAAGTTTCTTCTGTACACGGTTTGAAAGCCCGATGTGTCTTATCCGGGTCTAGGATTAAGTAATGATTAGCCTTTACCTCGTATTTTTTCTTGGCATCAACCATATATAAACAGCCATATTCGACAAAGAGCAAATCAAACATATGGAGTGCGCTCCTTTGCCGATGGGCATCCCCCGCCCGGAACAATGCATCTCCGGAATATAGAAAGAATGGATAAGAAGGTATATTTATCATTAAATAACTCATGAATAATCCCTCCCTTTTTATAGAGGTGTCTCAATACGAAGAATTGAACAGAGGTCTGTTTTTAACAGGTTACCCCCTATCAAAAAAGAAACAAGATTTGATCTTCTGATTTTTCATAGAGAATGATCGGAACCGATGACCTCGTCTAAAATGGAATCAATCGTGATTAACTTTAAAGTGAAACCTCAAGAGCCGCTCAATTATAGATTACTCCAGATGAACACCATCTGCATCATATATTTTTTACGCCACGAGAAGCTCAGACATAACTTTTTTGGAAAATGCATTGGCAACCATGTGTTGGAATGTCCGTTCAGGTACTGGTTTGCTGAACTTCCATAGCTCACAAACCATAAAATTCTTCTCACCCACAGACGTTATTAAGCTATAATGGAATCATAGCGCTGAATGGGGGAAGCAGGTTGGCTAGTGACAAACTGGATAAGCTCACCAGATCCTATATAGAAGATCCGGAATCGGTCTATCATACTTGGTTTCTCAATAACGAAGACCGGCTCAAGGCATTTCGCACAATCAAAAAAGGGCTTAGAAAAGTCATTACTGAAATTGAAAAAGGCACCTTTGGCAATGACTTCAAAGGATCAAGCTTGGAGACCGTCGTTACGGCTATATCGGAGCAGAAACAGATTTTCGAAGGTGCGGCTCACCCGTTTTTCTGGAAACCAAAGCTGCGCATTCCCGATATCTATGAAAATCCCGAAAACCAGCTGGCATTCGGTAGATTTCTTAGTGCCTGTCTGCATGCCAGTAATGCAAAGCAGGTTTTTGACGAAATTGTGAAACTCGATCAATTAAAAATAAAGGGCCTGGGTCCCGCCGTTGCCAATATCCTCTATTTTCTTCATCCCACCTGTTTTCCGCCTTTCAACACTGCGATCGTTCGTGGATTCAATGCACTGTTCCATAAGAAGCTGAAACTCGGTTCCTGGATCGCTTACCTTGAAATGCGCGAAGATATTCTGGTTGCAAATCAACAGGCAGACTTGTCCAAAGATTTGGGCGCATTTGCCGGTTTACTGTTTGAAATTGGATCTGGCCGACTCACTCTGACCGAAAATGCTGAAGCGGTTCTGGACATAGAAAACGAAAAGCGGTTAAAAGCACTGAAAAAAAGGCATCATCAGGTCCTAGATGATCAAATTGAGGAAAATTCACACAGTCAAATGCAATACCATTTAGCACGATTGGGGAGATCACTAGGATATCGTGTGTGGATCGCCCAAAACGACCACAAACGTGAATATAATGGTCAAAAGCTTGGTGAGTACTCGCTTCCGGTACTGCCGCTCGCTAATCTAAGCAAAAGTGTTTTTGATACCGTCGCACTCATAGACGTACTGTGGCTGAATCAGAAGGATCAGATTGTCAGTGGATTTGAAGTCGAAAAGAGCACTTCCATTTATTCAGGCATTCTTCGCCTTTATGATCTATCACTGTCTGTCGATCAACTATGCAGACTTTTTCTTGTTGCACCAGACAAACGTGAAAAAGAAATCAAAGCACAATTAATGCGCCCATCGTTTGTTAAAGAACACGCCTTAAAATCCGCCATGACTTATCTTTTATTTTCAGATCTGCAATGTGACTGTGACGCCATGTGCAAGTTTGGTAAAGACATCAGCGTTCTTGACCCAATTGCACGGTCGGTATAACTTACAGATGACACTAGACCGGATCTGGTAAACATGCATGGAAATGCATTTCCAACTCGTCAATAAAAAGATAAGAAGAACTATGGCATCTGATAGCGAAATAAATGGCCGAACCCAGTATTTGGATCCGGCCATTTATTTATTCATCTTGAGCAGAGTCTTCAATAGGTTTTACAACGACTTTGCCGTTTGCATCTAACAGCGGGGTTAGCCCGCTTCCTTGCGGATTCCACGTATGCAGATAGTGAACACCGGTTTGACGATCAACCAAGATATAGATGAGCCCAAAACCTTAATTTTCTCAGTCTTGTAGAATCAATCACTTCCGGCCCTGAGCACATCTAATATAATAAGTATACGCAATACAGACACACCTTAAAGGAACAATATCTTTGCATCTCCCCATTTAACAATAGACAAAGCTGGGTTGCGCCGCAATTATGGGGAGACTAGTACATATATTGAGAACTTACTCAGGAAATCTTAAGATTTTAATAAGCAAAAAACGGTAAAATGAATTATTACTTCGCGGTATAACAATGATGGGGCTATATACTTAAAGAAAAGGAGTGGACACTTTTGGCCGCCAATATTTTAATCGTTGACGATGAACAGGCGATTGCCGATTTGGTTGACGTCTATCTGACAAACGAAAATTTTACTATCTTTAAATTTTATAACGGCCGGGACGCGCTTGACTGTATTGAACACGAGAAGCTGGATCTCGCCATTCTCGATGTCATGCTTCCCGATATAGACGGTTTTTCAATCTGCAGGAAAATCAGGGAAAAACATCATTTTCCGGTAATCATGCTGACCGCCAAAGAAGAAGAAATCGACAAAATTACCGGGCTGACGCTGGGTGCGGACGACTATATCACGAAACCGTTTCACCCTTTGGAACTTATGGCGCGTGTCAAAGCTCAGCTCAGGCGATTTACCAAATATAATACCACAGATCCGGATCAGGAAGAGCGCGTGATTGCCTTTTCCGGTCTGGTCCTGGATATGAATACCCATGAATGTACGCTGAATGAGAAAAAGCTGTCACTTACACCAACGGAATTTTCGATTCTTTGGGTTCTTTGCTCGAATCGCGGGCGAGTGGTCAGCTCAGAACAGTTGTTCCATGAGGTATGGGGGGACAAGTATTTCACTAACAGCAATAATACCGTCATGGTTCATATCCGGCATTTAAGGGAAAAAATGCACGACAGCACGGAACATCCGAAATACATCAAAACGGTATGGGGAGTCGGCTATAAAATTGAAAAATAAGCACAAAAATGATTATTCGAGGTTAAAAAGAAAAGTATTTTTTCAAATGCTCCTGATTACAGCTGCCACCGTGCTGACCGTGTTTCTATTACGCCATATTTTGCAAGGACAGATTGGCAATCGTATCGTTCGATTTTTAATCGGCGCTTTTCATTTTGAAGATTCAGAGGCACTGACAATCTATCAGTTGGTGATTCGCAACAATATGGACATGATTCTTTTTGCTGCATGCCTGATCTTTTTAGCTGTCCTTTTTCGATTTTCGGTTTCCTGGTTTACGCGCTATTTTGATGAAGTCAGTGCCGGAATCGACAAACTCGCTGAGGAATCAGATGACGATATTACATTATCGCCGGAACTGGATTTCATGGAAAAAAGCTGAATCAGATAAAAAGCAACCTGGACAGACAAAAAAAGGCCGTGCTTGACGCCGAGCAGCGCAAAAATGATCTGGTCGTTTACCTGGCGCATGATATAAAGACGCCGCTGACCTCCGTTATCGGCTACTTAAGCCTTCTGAATGAAGCGCCTGATATGCCGCCCGAGCAGAAAGTGAAATATGTCGGCATCACCCTGGAAAAAGCTTATCGGCTGGAGCAGCTGATCAATGAGTTTTTTGAAATCACCCGATTTAATCTTCAAACGATTGTTTTGACTAAAGAAAAAATCAATTTACGGTTCATGCTCCAGCAGATGGCCGATGAATTCTATCCCATGCTGGCACCGCGGGGAAAACAGATGGCGGTCAATGTGCCTGACGGACTCACTCTGTGGGGAGACGCAGATAAACTAGCTCGCGTGTTCAATAACATTCTGAAAAATGCCATCGCCTACAGTTATGAAAACAGCGTCATTGATATTTCCGCTCAGCAGCAGGGCAAAAATATTGTGATCACTTTTATGAATCAGGGGAATCCAATCCCGCGGGGAAAACTGGAGACGATCTTTGAACGCTTTTTTCGGCTGGACACCTCTCGTTCCACCCATACAGGCGGTGCCGGGCTTGGTTTGGCGATTGCCAAAGAAATCATCAGCGCGCATAAAGGCAGCATTTCCGCACAAAGCAATACGGAAAAGACAGTCTTTACAGTCGTGCTCCCACAAAAACAGGAAAAGGACGAGCGGTCTGCTTAAGTCAGATCGCTTGTCCTTTATAATTGAGCACTCGAAAAAAGGTGGATTGATCTACAGGACAGGAAAATCAAAATAGGTGTCTGGATACGGCTCGTGTTGCAATACGTAATGCCACCACTCACGATCATATGAATGAAAACCGCACGCCTCCATGATTAAGCAAAGCGATTGACGGTTTCTCGCTTCAGCCTGCGTGATTCCTTCTGCACCATGATGTGAGACGGAATCCATCAAATCAAAGCTGCCGCCCATGGGGAGCAGCATATCGGCAGTCAGATCATAAAGTGTTAAATCAATCGCGCTGCCTCGACTGTGGGCCGACTTTGCGGCCACATAGCCTTCCGCAACGATTTCGGTTTTGTCAATATTCGGATAGTGTTTCCGTTTCGTCCGGCCGTCTTCCGGCTGTTTCGTCCAGCGCAGAAAACAGTCCACCGCCCGTTGTGGACGATAGCCATCCCAAAGAAGCAGGCCGAAACCAAGGGATGCCGCTTTGTCTCGCGCTTTTTCCAGAGCATGGCACAAAGCCCTTGTACCGACAATGCGATTGACCTTATATCCGTCCACCGGTTTGCCGGTAAAATTATCCCACGTGGCATATTTAGCATCCCAGCGTATACCGGATACCCATTCATCCAAAAAAACAAAATCATGGTTCATCGTTTTTGACCCTTCAACGTCAGCGACACGATCCGGTCGACCACTTCGGCAAGCGTTAATCCTGAAGCAGCCATCATTCTCGGATAACGGCTGTACGCGGTCATACCAGGCAAAGTATTCACCTCGTTCAGGACCACTTTCCCATCTTCCTTCAGGAACATATCCACCCGCGAAAGTCCTCTGCATCCCAGGGCGCGATATATGGCTTTTGCTGTCTCCTGAATGCGCAGGCGCGTCTCTGCCGAGAGATCGGCGGGAACAGTTACTGTGGCATTCTCGGAGCCGTTTTCAGGATTATTTTCCTGATGGATTCTGAAAAAACCGTGGGACAGACAAATCTGATCGACCTCACCAGCAATCAAGTCCATATCGTTCCCCAGCAGCGCGCAGCCCACTTCACTGCCAGCGACGGCTTCTTCAATCAGCACCTTCGAGTCGTACTGTTTTGCGGTTTCCACCGCACTCAGCAATTCTTCTTTTCGATGTACCTTACTGATGCCGAAAGATGAACCCGAGCGCGCTGGTTTTACAAAAACGGGATAAGTCAGCCGGTCAGCATCAATCGTTTCATTCCCTATAACCGTCCAGAAATCCGGCGTAGCAATCCCGGCGTTTCTGGCCACGATATAAGCAAGTGCTTTGTCCATGCACAGAGCGGAACTCTGAACATCGCAGCCTGCATAAGGAATGCCGGAAAGCTCTAATAAACCTTGCATCGCACCATCCTCGCCAAGCTTGCCATGCAGAACAGGAAGCACCACATCCAAACGAATCGTTTTGTACTGTCCCTGCTCCAGAACAAGCAATCCGTGTACACTTCTGTCCGGCGACAGTATGGCCGAACGGCAATCGCTGTTTTCCCAATACACGTCAGGGTGACTGCAAAGCTTCCAGACACCCTCTTTTGTAATCCCGATATAGAACGGTTCATATTTTTCGAGATCAAGATTTTTTGCAACTTCCTGTGCAGATTTAACGGAGACAGAATGTTCTTCGGAACAGCCTCCAAATAGAATAGCGATTTTTAACTTATCCATACTGTTTGCTCCTTTCAAAATTCAGGTAGTAAATCATCATGTTTTCAGACTGTATCGTTCAGGGCAGTGCCATAATCAGCACCCTCGCAATTTTGTCATTGCAGCAACAGACCCTTTTTAGAATACAAAAGCCCTTTCGATTTGATACTTTTATCTTACCGAAATCAGGCAGGCAATGTCGGAATTTTAACTTATTAAATACTTATGAAAAGCTTATGGTTTAGAAATCACAATGCCGGCACAATCTTTTCTATAAGTCAATGTGCCACGGATTGACTGAACTATTGTACATCATATCTGTGGGGTTTTGATACATTTTCGGCTTAATTTGTTGTAACTTTCTCATTTTCTTGGGGGGCGTTATGCCTTACCGCACAACTATTTTTTTACCCAGCAAGGATGGACCGTGAAAAGTTCGATGACCCTGACACAGGTATTTTCTTCTTTCAGAAAGATCGGGTAAGGACAAGTCGCCGTTCCATGGCAACCCCCTTAACGATCAACGAAAATAAGATATTACCACCACATCTGAGAATACGTTTTGCCTTGGTGTGCACAGACAGTGATTGATGTCTGAGATGAATTTAAATAAATAGTAATAGTGATTCATAACATTTTATCCGGACAGCCTCACTGTTCTTTCTTTCACCTGCTCACCTCCAAGTCAAATCCTTTGACGCGCGTTTTCAGCACATGCTATCCTTTCACTTTCAGGAAATCATGACTAGAGGTGGCACAGGAAAAAAGAAAATCAGGAGGTCTGTTCATTGAATCAACCAAAATTATTGCCTGTCGTCGCATCCAGCATTATCGGAGCGACGATTGAATGGTACGACTTTTTCTTGTATGGCGTTGTGGCAAGTATGGTGCTTAATCACCTGTACTTTCCAAGTGACAACTTGTTTTTATCCACGTTACTTGCCTACGTAACCTTCGCCGTCGGTTTTTTTGCGCGACCAATCGGCGGGGTCATCTTTGGACACTTCGGGGACAAACTTGGTCGAAAAAAAAATGCTCATTATGACCGTTATGATTATGGGCGTCAGCACATGCCTGATCGCTCTTTTGCCGACCTATGCTCAAATGGGTATATGGGCACCTGTCACGTTGCTCCTGCTTCGCGTTGTTCAAGGTGTCGGTCTTGGCGGTGAGTGGGGTGGCGCTGTCCTCATGACTTACGAATACGCACCAGAGCATAAACGCGGCCTTTACGCAAGTCTGCCGCAAATCGGGCTGGCCATGGGCTTGCTGCTCGCGTCCGGTGTCATCGGTATTCTAAACAGTCTGCTCACAAAAACACAGTTTCTTGCCTGGGGCTGGCGAATCGCTTTCGGTCTAAGTGTTGTGCTGGTGATTACCGGGCTTTGGATGCGTATCTCAGTTAAAGAAACGCCGGAATTTCAGAAAGTGAAAGACAATAATCTAGAGACCACTCTCCCTTTTAAGGAAATGTGGCGCGATGGAAATTCAAAAAGAATCATTGCCGGCATGGGAGCTCGTTACATTGACGGAGTCTTTTTCAATGTCATGGGTGTCTTCTCAATTGATTATCTCACCAATCATGTCAGAATCTCTGGTTCGGCAGCGACACTTAGCGTATCATTGGCTGCGCTGGTTATGTGCTTTTTTATCCCGTTGTTCGGACATATTTCGGATCGCTTTGGCCGCATCCGCACCTACTTATGGGGCAGCCTGTTTGTCGGAGTTTCCGCTATCCCGGCTTTTTGGCTGTTCGGACAATCCGATGGAAGAATGATCGTCATCATTCTTACGCTGATTGTCGCGTTTGGTATTTTGTATCCGATTATTTACGGTCCGGAAGCGGCCCTGTTCTCAGAGCTTTTTGATCCGAAAGTCCGCTACACAGGGGTATCCTTTGTCTATCAATTCTCCGGAATATTTGCCAGCGGCATTACACCGATCATTGCCACCACTCTTCTTCAAGTGGGTGGCGGCTCACCACTTTTACTCACACTCTATGTCTTGTTTTCTGGAATCATTAGCGCCTTATCCGTTGCCTGGATGAAAAAATTAGAAGTTGCAAACTAATTAAGACTTGGTTCCCAGATATGATATTTGGGAGCGAAGTCTTTTTTATGCACGATTATTTGGCGAAAATCAGGGCGTTGCTGGCTCGCTTCAACAGTACAGTAGCATCATGCAACACGAATTCATTTGACAACTTGACATGCCTCATTCGTTTTTGGTTAATTTTCCGCATTTACGGGTATCTTGATTATTAAGCCATTACATTGATAAAAAGAGGGTGCGTTCAATGAGTATACGGGTTCATCCCTATTTGGTTACAAACGGAAATGGGCAGGAAGCAGTTAAATTTTATCAAGAGGCGCTTGATGCAGAAATCGTTGGTGTCCAAACCTTCGGTGAAATGCCTCCAGAGCCCGGCTTTACTCTTCCCGAAGAGGCTAAAAATCTAGTGATGCATGCGATGCTGAAAATCGGTGATTCGGTGCTCATGCTCTCCGATAATTTTCCCGGTCAACCTTATCAGCTTGGCGATCAAGTAACCATCGCCATCCTTCTCGATACCGGCGATCAATCAAAAAAAGTTTTCGATCAATTAAAGGATGGCGGAACAATTATCATGCCACTCCAAGAAACATCATGGAGCCCATTATACGGGCAAATAAAAGACAAATTCGGCATAACGTGGCAAATCTCAACAGATCCAACCCATTAACCAGCAAAGCAGGCAATACGTAACCAATATTACTTTATTTTTATTAAGAAAATACGAATCAACTAACTAGGTCTGGACTTGTGAAATCCATCAATCATTAATTGCTGCCAGATACCATAAGGAAGAAAATATCGTCACCAATAATCCATGATTTCAATTGGTTAACCGTTATCTGGTTAACCATTATTTCTATTAAAACGGATCTTTTTCCCATACTTGCTCTCAGCTTATTTGCATGCTCCAAATTAATCTCACACCACTCACTTTTTACCTCCTAAGTTAATTTGTCACATCGCTTAAAAGAGAACATACATTTTTCTTACTTAAGGCACAAGAAAACATACCCCACAAAATTCTGATAAATACAAATAAAGTTGTTTACTCACAATCCTCACTCAACATCTTTATTCCCAAGTAAAGAACTTTTTTCGACGGTACAAATATACACCTTTCTCATTCAAAGCATAATAAAACACACCTCCAGAAAACTGTGATCAATGACAATAAAGTTCTTTACTCAGAACGTCTCAAACCCGCATTCTTCCGTTGGAAAATGATATGATATTAAAAATTAGTTGTTTACTGATGATCTTCACTCAGCATATTCCTTCATTTTTTGTGACAATAAAGTTCTTTACTACTCTATAATTAAGGGAGTAAAC
>NZ_JAMAST010000032.1 GCF_023336505.1 Sporolactobacillus mangiferae
ACATTAATAAAATAATAATATTTTTATTATCAATTAACAAGGCATACTATTTAAACTGTAGGGTTCGCTTAGGCCGGGTTTACCTTTTGAACGTACAGATTCTGATATGATCGTCAAGATATCGTGAGACTTCAAAATAATCAATGTACGGGAGATGAAACCTTGTCACTACTCGTAATCAAACTCATCTTTGTTGCTGTGTTTGCCGGAATTTTTGGTTCTGTTCTCGGGCTTGGTGGGGGTACGGTTATCACTCCAATATTGACCCTGATGCTCGGTATTGACATAAATCATGCGATAGGGGCCAGTCTGATTGCTGTTATTGCGACATCAAGCGGTGCAGCGATTGCCTATATTAATGATGGGATTACAAATTTGCGTATCGGTATGTTTTTGGAGATTGCAACGACAATTGGCGCGATCACTGGAGCTTTTCTAGCAGGTTTGATTTCTTCAAGCGTGCTCTATATCATTTTCGGACTCTTTTTATTATATTCAGCGTTAGCCATGCTTCAAAAAAAGAAAGCAGAGAAATATGATCTGAACAGGGGAAAATCCTTATCGAATAAAATGAAACTGAATGGGAGCTATTATGATAAAAAACTGGAAAAAGAGGTCTCCTATCATGCAGTTCATGTTCCAGCAGGATTTGGTGTGATGTATGGTGCTGGGGTGGCTTCAGGATTACTTGGGATCGGAAGTGGCAGTTTCAAGGTCATGGCCATGGACTTGTTCATGAAACTGCCGTTAAAAGTCTCCAGCGCGACGAGCAATTTTATGATGGGTGTCACTGCGGCAGCGAGTGCCGGTGTCTACTTGCTTCGTGGTGATATTGATCCTCAAATATCCGGACCGATTGCCATTGGTGTGCTCGTAGGAGCAACAATTGGTGCTAAGATCATGCAACGGATGAAAAGCAAAACCATTCGAATTATTTTCGTTCCGGTGATTGCCTATATCGCTATTCAGATGATGCTCGAAGGATTGGGGTGGAAGTGGTGAATCATTCGCAAGCTAAGGCAACCAGAGAAAAGGACATGGATTCAGTCGGACTAATGATCGGGTGGACACTAAGGATAGGAATAGCGATAAGTAGCGTAATAATTATTTTCGGACTTATATTGCTTTATGCCGAGGGTCAATCGGGATATGAGGCAAATCTTTATCCAACGCATATCAAAGATATCATGCAAGGTTGTTTTGCATTGAAGCCATACGGGGTGATTTTGATGGGACTACTCGCCCTCATGCTCACTCCGGTTTTTCGAGTGGGTATTTCGATTATCGCCTTTCTCATCGAAAAAGATTATTTATATACAGTGATCACTCTGATCGTCTTTTCAATTCTGATCATTAGTTTCTATATTGGTAGAATGGCGTAAGCCTATAATAGAATAAAAAAATTAATATGATACAATTTATTCGACAAGCAGGCGAAAAATCTAAAATCAAAATTTCTGGAGTGGAGGATTTAATTTTGACTGTTCAACCTTTAAACCCGGTCGCTATTCAGCTAGGTCCTATTCATATTTATTGGTATGGTATTATTATTGCCTGTGGCGCGTTGCTTGGCTTGATGATTGCCATGCGCGAAGGCAACAAGCGTGGTCTTCCCAAGGATACATATGTTGACCTTATCATGTTTGCTGTACCAATCGCTGTTGTTTGTGCCCGTATCTATTATGTCGCTTTTGAATGGTCTTTCTATTCGCAACATCCATCACAAATCATTGCTGTGTGGAACGGTGGCATTGCCATTTATGGTGCTTTGATCGGAGGAGCAGCCACGACGATTGTATTTTGTCGCTTGCGTCATCTATCGTTCTGGAAGGTGGCCGATGTAATTGCACCGAGTGTGATTCTCGGACAGTCACTTGGACGCTGGGGTAACTTTATGGATCAGCAGGCTCATGGTGGTCCGACGACGCGAGCTGCGCTTGATGCTATGCATCTTCCAAATTTTATTGTCAATCAGATGCTGATTAACGGCACCTACTATATTCCGACTTTTCTATATGAGTCGGTCTGGGATTTTGCCGGTTTTATCCTCCTCCTGATACTTAGGCGGGTGAACCTGCGCCGTGGTGAGCTTTTTCTGTCCTATTTTATCTGGTATTCGCTCGGCCGATCTTACATTGAAGGACTTAGGACAGACAGTCTGATGTTGGGACCGCTGCGCGTCTCTCAATGGCTGGCAGTCGTACTGATCATTTTCGGGGTCGGGCTGATCCTGTTCTGGAGAGTAAAAAAAGAGAAGCGTCCGTATTATCTGGATGCCTGATCATTCTGTTCCGCCTGTAGTACGGAACGACACACTATTAACTTTAATTAACTATCTTTTTGACTTTCATTCACATCATTGGAGTGATGGAGTTGCCGAATCGAATAATGGTTGCGGATGACGACAGGGAAATTGTTGAGATTATATCTGATGCACTGACTGACGAAGGCTATCTTGTCAGCTGTGCGTATAATGGTTTACAAGTGCTTGATCTAATGCAATCTGAGAAAATTGATGCCTTCATACTTGACATTATGATGCCGGAAATGGACGGACTGGAGACATTGAATCACATCAGAAGGGAGACAGACGCCCCTGTGCTGATCCTCAGCGCAAAGAGTCGGGACATCGATAAAGTCATCGGTCTGCAGGTCGGAGCCGATGATTATGTCGCCAAACCGTTTTCGATGGATGAGCTTATCGCGAGACTTAACGCACATTTAAGACGCGAACACAAAAGGGAAAAAGCGGAAGATATTTTACGGTTGGGCCAAATTGAACTTCACAAATCCAAATGGCAGGCTGTTGTTAATGGAGTTCCTGCTGATCTTTCCACAAAGGAGTTTCAAATTCTAAGTTACCTGTTTACAAACAAAGACAGGGTACTCACACGTGAACAGATCTATTCTGCTGTCTGGAATGACCGCTACGGCGGAGACCTCAATACAATTACTGTGCATATTAAAAATCTTCGCTCCAAGCTAGGCAGCGAAGGACACCGAATCAAAACGATCTGGGGCATTGGCTATAAGTTGGAAGGCGATGGCTAATGCACAAATCGATCCGTTTTAAGCTCTCTGTGTTTTTTCTTGTCATTTGTCTCTTCTTTGTCACAACGCTTCTGCTTAGCTTTGTTATTTTCTTCAGAAATGATTTTCGTTACGATGTGGTGAAAGAAGAGCAATACTATCAAAATACGGTTTCAAGACTTGCTGAAAAAGCGTCCGCATCCAAGGATGAGAGGAGCATAGAGAGACTGCTGACCCCCTACGCGAATCATAGAATGCAAATTCAATTACTGGATATAAAGGGAAACGTACTGTGGTCGTTGGGTCAATCGCCAACAATCATTAACATATCGGCAAAAGATTATATCATTACGCGAGGCGTCGTACGCTATGGTCTGCGGATAAACGGGATGAATTTGACACGCACCGAGGTATTTGAAGAGTACGCCATCAAATACCTATGGATCATCTTGCTTCTCTTTACTTTTCTGTTTTTATTGATCGCCTTTTTTCTTCACCTGTCCATTACAAAACCTGTTTTAGCGCTTTACAGGCGGATGGAGAACGATCCGTTGAAAATGAAAATAAGGGCAAAGGACTACCGGCATGACGAGATCGGTGTTTTGGAAAAAAGGTTTGATCAAATGATCTATCGATTACAAACTGTCGACAGACAGCAACAGACGATGCTGGCAGCCATTTCGCACGATCTGAAAACACCGCTCACATCGATCATCACGTATACCGAGCGGTTGTCTTCCGGGAAAGTTTCGGATCAGAAAAAGCAGCAGCATTATTATGAAGTGATCGGTCGGAAAGCGGACGATATCAGAGACCTGATTGATAAGTTTCAGGACGCTGCCCTTGTCACTGATCTAAATGCACCTGCAGACTTTCAAGTTGTCTCTGCCTCAAAGTTCTGGCAATCTGTTTTGGAACCTTATACAGAAGAATGGGACGGTGTGGATGCGAAGCTTGAATACGACAGTAAAATAGACAATACACCGACGGTCCGAGTTGACGCATCCTTAATCAACCGATTAATTGCAAATATCATGGGCAACGCGATCAAATACGGTGCGCGACCACTTATTGTGCATGTTTATATAACACAAAGCGATAATGATCTAAAAGTAAAAATTGAAAACAACGGGATGCAGGTTCCGGAGGAGAAACTGCAGCTTCTTTTTGATCGTTTTTATCGCGGAGAACCCTCTCGATCCCGTGAAAAAGGGGGCAGTGGGCTCGGCCTTTTTATCTGCAGGGAAATTATTGAAAAGCATGGGGGCTCGATTCGGGCTTATAAGCCTTGGAACAATGATTTTGGTATTGAACTTAGGCTGCCTGTCGTCATTTCTTAAGTTTTCTTTATCTTTTTCTATTTTTATTTTATTCTTGATTGTTAGGATGGATGACATGGGGTAATTCCCGGGTCATCCATTCTTTATTTTTATAGAGAGGAGGAAATGGATATGAGTGAACCCATCATTGAATTTAAAGGAATAACCAAACAGTACAAAATGGGGGAGGTTGTTGTTAATGCACTTTCCGGCGTGAATTTCATCGTCAATAAAGGGGAATTCGCTATAGTAGCCGGTCCGAGCGGTGCGGGAAAGAGCACCGTGCTGAATATTCTTGGTGGCATGGATACCCCGACAAAAGGACAGTTTACCGTTGACGGCGAGGAGATCAACAACTATTCGCGAAAGCAATTGATCACGTACCGTCGCAAACAAATTGGGTTTGTTTTTCAGTTCTATAACTTGATGCAAAACCTGACCGCCCTTGAAAATGTGGAACTGGCTGTTGAAATTTGCGATCACCCCTTTCCGCCTCGTGATGTGCTGATGCAGGTAGGCCTAGAAGAACGAATGAGGAATTTTCCTGCACAGCTTTCCGGAGGTGAGCAGCAGCGTGTAGCCATTGCCCGCGCACTCGCAAAAAATCCGAAGATCCTGCTTTGCGATGAGCCGACGGGGGCTCTCGATTATAACACGGGGCGTTCCGTATTAAAGCTTTTGCAGGATACGTGTCGGAGAACCGGCATGACCGTTGTGCTGATCACGCACAATCTGGCGATTGCTCCGATGGGCGACAGACTGATCAAGATCAAAAATGGACGTGTTGAAAACATGGAGATTAATCCTGACCCTGTCAATGTTGAAGAGATTAAGTGGTGAGTGCGATGCAAAAAACACTAATTAAAGAAGTATTTCGTGAAATTAAAGGCTCTTTGAATCGCTTTTTCGCAATCCTCGTGATTGTAACGCTTGGTGTCGCTTTTTACGTCGGGTTTAATTCCATCGGTCCGGATTTATCTGCATCCGTTGCCAACTACTTTTCAAAAAGTCGGTTCATGGATCTTCAAATCCTGTCACCTGTTGGTTTTAATAGAGATGATTTAAAAGCGATACGCGCGGTGCCTGGTGTCAAGAATGCTCAGCCTGTTTTTATGATGGACGCCATGCAGACGTACGGAAAACAGACCAATGTTGCGCACTTAATCTCCATACCAAACGGTAACGGGTCAAACGATGCGATCAACTCGCTGACCCTTGTAAAGGGAAGGTTACCGAAAGATTCCCACGAGGTCGTCGTGGATCAGCAAAAAAACGGAAGCAATCCGAAGATCGGCGACCTTGTCACTTTGTCATCCGGTTCGGCGGCGAACCTATCCGACAGCCTGCACGACACGAAACTTAAGGTCGTGGGTACTGTCGATAGCCCTGCCTATTTAACCAGAGACCGGGGAACCAGCACCATCGGAAATGGCAAGGTAAGCGGTCTGATCTTTATGCCGCAGCAGAACTTCAAGCAATCTGACTACACGGCCATTCTGGTTACCGCAGCGGATACCAACGGTTTGGATGTGTTCAGCGACGCTTATTCCAATAAAGTTTCCTCTGTGAGAGATGGCTTAAATCACGTGGCAGACAGCCGGACCAAAACGCGCTATGACGATCTCGTCAGCAAGAACAATAAACGAATTACTCAGCAGCAGAATGATTATAACAAAAAAAAGAAACAAGCGGATCAATCATTTACTGAAGCACAGCAGAAAATCGACGATTCGCAGAATAAGCTGAAAGCTGCACAGGATCACTTGAAAGCGATGGAAAGTCAAACCAATCAGCAATTTTCCGAGACACAGGCTAAACTTGACACCGCAGCAAAGCAACTTGCCAACAGCACGTCTATATTTAACCAAAAATCCGCTTCATTTAAACAATCGGCGGCAGCGGCGCAAAATCAATTTGCCACCGCCGAAAAGCAAATCAATGCCCTTTCGTCAAAAATTTTATCTCTGCAAAATCAGCTTAACGGACTTGAAACCGAGCTTTCTGTTGGTCAGACGAACGGAAGCTTGATACCTGCACAGGCGGAAAGTCTAAACACGCAGATTCAAAAAATAAAAAGTACACTTGCTACTTTGACACAGCAGCGGGCAACTGCACAGTCTAATCTCTCGGCTCAGCAGAAAAAGCTTGCGGCCACGCAAACACAACTGAATTCCAGCAAACAACAGCTTGCCGACTCCACGGCAAAGCTGAACAGTCAGAAAGATTCATTTGCTGCTGCGCAGAAAAAGGCCAAATTGCAGATTACACAAGGGCAGCAAGAGATTACTAGGCAAAAAAGTTTCATTGATCAAGCACAGCAGAATCTGAAAAAGCAAAAAACGGAGTCGAACGAAAAGCTAAGTAAGGCGGAGCAGCAAATCCATAATGCCAAACAAAGAGTCAGCCAGATTGCGAAACCAAGTTGGAAGATACTGAGCCGCGATGACAATACGGGCTATTCGAGTTTCCAAAGCACTGTTGACCGTAGCAATGGCATGTCCAGTATTCTTCCGGTCATCTTCTTTGCAATAGCTGCTCTTGTTTGCCTGACGACGATGACTCGGATGGTACAGGAACAGCGCACGCAGATCGGTACGCTTAAGGCTCTGGGTTACAGCAATGGGGCCATCGCGTTCAAATATCTCTTTTATTCCGCTTCGGCGAGTTTAATTGGGAGTATCATCGGCATGGTCCTTGGGTTTATCTTACTGCCGGCCGTACTATTTAAGGCCTATATGATCCTATATTCGATGCCAGCCATGAGTGTCGGTTTTCATCCCGGCATTGCAGTTACAGCATTGGTGATTTCATTAGCACTGATCACAGCTGCCACGCTGTTCACCTGTATCAGCGAGCTTCGTTCCGTACCTTCGGCATTGATGCGACCGGAACCGCCAAAAAGCGGGAAACGGATTCTTCTTGAGCGTATCCATTTTCTGTGGAACCATCTGAGTTTCAGTAAGAAAGTCACGGCACGCAATCTTTTCCGATACAAAAAGCGTTTCTGGATGACGGTATTAGGCGTCGCCTGTTGCTGCGCAATGCTCGTTACCGGTCTGGGGCTCAAGGATTCTATATCCACTCAAGTCTCTCAAAGAGAATTTGGCGAGATTATGAAATACGACATGTCCGTTCAACTGAAAAACAATGTGACTGCCGGTCAGACTGGCACAATAACGCACCTTCTCAGGAACACGTCCGGGGTATCCTCGTTCATGGAAAATACCAACAAGAATATTACCGTGAAGTCGGGTTCGAAAAGCGAACAGGTGAATCTCATGGTTCCGCAGCAGCCCAATCAATTTTCAATCTATTTTAAGCTGCGACAAGCACCTTCGCGCTTTGAAAAAACGGGCGCACCGATTTCTCTGTCAAATGATGGTGTCGTCATTACACAGCAGCTCGCTCAGCTGTTAAACATCAAAACGGGCGATACCCTTGCGATTGAGGATGATGCAACGCATAGTCATCATTTCCGTGTTGAGGGTATTGCAGAGAATTATTTGCTGAATTATGTGTTCATGACGCCCACCTTGTATTCAAAGGCATATGGTTCACATGTAGCGGTCAACCAGATCCTGACGAATCTAAATACGAAGGCGTCCCATAATTCCATTTCTTCATCGTTGACGAAAGTTGATGGTGTCGCCAACGTGTCTTTCCTGTCCGATAGCGAACAAACCTTTCAAGACACGGTTAAGAGTCTCAACGATGTGGTCTGGGTCATTATTTTGTCGGCGATCCTTCTTGAGTTTGTGGTCCTATATACTTTGACGACGATCAATATTGGTGAGCGTTTCAGAGAAATTGCCACAATCAAGGTGCTTGGTTTTTATGACAGAGAAGTCTCGGCCTATGTTACTCGAGAAAGTTACATCCTGACGTTGATCGGCATTGTACTCGGTATCATTGGCGGCATATTCCTGCATGCGAAGACTCTAAGTGGGATGGAGGTAGACGGTGTGATGTTTGTTAAGTCAATTTTACCGCAAAGTTTTATTATCAGTGCCTTGCTTACCTTCATCTTCACTTGGGTCGTCAACCTGGTGACCATGCGCTCCCTGCGCAGGATTAATATGGTTGAGGCACTAAAGGGTAATGAGTAACCTAGAACACATGACATCATGAGGTTAAATCATTGTTCATTTTGTACGGCATGATTTTTGCATGAAATCAATGAAGACTTGGAACTACATCCGGATGCATATGAGCTTGAGATTCATTTTATACATGCGAAATAGAGTTCACTATTTGAACGGTTGAGCTGGTCCGACTATATATTGATCGCTTTAGCGTCTTTAATTGATTAGTCTGTGTCTCCAAGAGCTCATAAATAACGAGCATCCCCATCTGTTTTTCAGGTGGGGATTATTTGACGCTTACGAATGGCGATACGGTCTGTCATTCAGCATGAATTAAGTAAAGTGTAGGTAAATAATGGTTATCAATCTTAAAAAAATAAGTAAAGAACTTCATTTTTCGATTTTGATAAAATAGAAACCTTGTTTATTCATGAAATTTCTCCAAGACGCTCAGATGGTTGGTTTGATCCCGAAAATAAAAATTCTTACTAGACAAAAATTTTTAATCAGATGATATGTATGTAGTCATCAGTAAAGGACTTTTTTGTCATAAAATAGTGGGTGAATAATTAAATGACTGAACGAGTAAATAACTATTTTCTTTAATCACCACTAATTTCAACGAAAGAATACGGCTTGGTGCGTACGTGAGTAAACAACTTTATTTGTATTTATCACATGTTGTACCGTCGAAAAAAAGTTCTTTACTTGGGAATAAAGTTGTTTACTTGGTAAAAAAGTTCTTTACTGATACTGCTACTATGAGATAATCATAGTAGCAGTATTTCTTTTTTGGGGAGATGGTTCTTTGCCGAAACGAACGAATCGTTGGACAGAGGATAAAATTGCGCGATATTACGCTGAGGGTCGAGGCGGCGGTGAATTAACAGACTATATAGTTTTTTGAACTACCCGAAGTTTGCCTGGCGGCGCTTCCTGACTGCATTAAGCGTATTCACGATTATGAAAGTCAGCCGTTTGATAAGCGCCTGCCACACGAAAGTGCTCATTCTGGATAATTCATCTTTTTATCGCGATCGCAGTAAGCGCGCTGAACTTCTAGCTCATTGTTTTGACCATGCCAAGAGAAAACACTACAAGGGATTTTGTATGCTGACATTGGGGTGGTCAGACGGATCAACGTTCCTGCCCATTGTCTTTTCAAGGTTTATTCTTCTGTCCTGGTAAAACCGTTGCAGTACAGATAATCGAACCCTTGGTGGTATGTTCTATGAACTCTGCGACGAAATGAATGAACTGGATTGAGTTGTAGTACTGACGCAGCTCATGGATATCCTTCATGACGCCCTGACGAAAACAAAAAAGTCAATCAAAAAATGGGTTACATGTCAACTGACACAATGGATTGAGAGCTTACCCAACTATATCAAGGTTTATCTGCCCAAATTAGGGTGCGAAAGTTGAGTTTTTCATTTAAGAAATTATTTATTTTCCCTCATCGACTTAATAACTATATAATAATATAAATGAACTGCTGTAAAAATAGTTGGTACTGCCACAATACAA
>NZ_JAMAST010000033.1 GCF_023336505.1 Sporolactobacillus mangiferae
TTATGGGCCACGATCATTTTTCAGTGTGAATTGCCATACCTTTTCTCCCTGATAGATGCCAAACTCACTCTTGGTTATCTGCATGAATTGTTCCCCCGATCGTATCGATAAAACGTATGAAAGCGCTGTGCCCCTCTTTTGAGCGCTTGTAGACACCTGCGTCTTCCAGTACACGTTTAAAAATTTTGCCAACTTCCTGCCGGATAATCGCATCGATGTTCGCACTGTTCCGTTCGGGGTGTCTGCGCTTCAATTCATTTGCCCAGGGCAGGTGGTAGTCTTTGATCGCATTTTTTTCATCTAATAAATACTTTGCCGTTTCATGCAGTTCTGATTTCAGGCGAGGCGGCAGAATGGCCAGCCCCATGACTTCAATCAGTCCGATATTTTCTTTTTTTATATGATGCAGTTCCGCATGCGGATGGAAAATGCCCTGTGGGTGCTGCATGGAGGTCTGGTTATCGCGCAGAACCAGATCAAGTTCGTATAAAACATCGCGACGCCTTGCTATCGGCGTAATTGTATGATGGGGTTCACCGTTACTTTCTGCCCGGACATTAACCGCCTCATCGGAGTAGTGACGCCATGCCTTCAGAATTTTTGCAGCAAGTTCGATTAATGAATCTTTATTCCGGCTGGCTAGACGTATGACCGACATCGGCCATTTAACAATCCCGGCTTTAACATCTTCAAATGATTTGAATTGAACACGGGTTTCGATCGGTGCCTTTGCCATTGGAAAGTCATGCCTGCCGCCCTGATAATGCTCATGAGATAAAATCGAACCTCCGACAATCGGGAGATCGGCGTTGCTCCCAACAAAATAATGAGGGAATTTATCTGTAATCGACAGCAGACGACGAAAAGTATTCATGCTGATTGCCATCGGTTCGTGCTTCGCCGACAGAAAAATGCAGTGCTCATTAAAATAAGCATAGGGCGAATATTGAAAACCCCATTCCTCGTGATTATTTAATTGAAGGCGGATGATTCGATGGTTGCTTCTCGCCGGATAATTGATACGGCCAATATACCCCTCATTTTCCATACAGAGCTGGCATAAAGGGTATCCCGAGCCTGGCATTGCTTTTTCCAGTGCAATTTGTTTCGGATCCTTTTCCGGTTTGGACAGGTTAATCGTAATTTCCAATTCGCCATATTCAGTAGCCGATGTGAAATAGATGTTTTTCTGAATCGATTTGGTCTTAATATAGTCATTGGCCTTGCTTAGCTTGTAAAAGTAATCGGTTGCGGCTTTTGGACCTTCCTGATTGTAACGCGTCCAAAACTGTTGATTGACCACCGAAGGTGCCGGTGTGATGAAGTTCATCAGCTGGGCACCGAGCATATCGCGTGCACCAAAGTGGGATTCAATTTTATGATTCTGTACCGCACGCTCCACCAGTTCATCTTTCAGGCCGAGCATGTCAGTAGGTAAAGTCTGGTGTTCATTCTGAGTCTGCTCTTCGCCCACAAGTCCCAGAATCTGGTTGATTAAATAACGCCTGTCCATAGGTCCATAGTCGCTGCATGCGATGATTTGATCGACAAACTGATGAATTAAACTGTTCTCTTTCAATGGACTTCTCCTTTATGATTCCCGGTCCTGATAGCCCTGTGGATGCTTCACATGCCAGTTCCAGGCTGTCTGGATAATGTCATGAATATCGTCATATTTTGGCTGCCAATGAAGTATCTCACGTGCCCGGTCACTTGCGGCGATCAGTGTGGTCGGATCACCGGCTCTTCTTGGTGCGACTTGGGCGGGAATTTTTTCACCGGTTGTCTGGCGCGCAGCCTCCAGAATTTGCTTGACAGAGAATCCTGTTGCAGAGCCCAGGTTAAATGCTGAACTTTTTCCGCCATTCTTTAAATATTCGACGGCCAGAATATGTGCGTCCGCTAAATCGACGACATGTACATAGTCGCGGACATTCGTTCCGTCCGGCGTATCATAATCATCGCCAAAGATTTTTAACTGTGGCCGCTGACCAAGGGCAACCTGCAGCACAACCGGAATCAGGTGCGTTTCCGGTTTATGATCTTCGCCGATGCTTCCGTCCGGCTTAGCACCGGCAACGTTGAAATAGCGGAGGGCAACGAAATGAATGCCATGTGCCTGATCAGCCCAGCGAATCATTTTCTCCATGGCCAGCTTACTTTCACCGTAAGGATTGGTCGGGACCTGCGCATCCGTCTCATGAATCGGAATACGCTCAGGTTCACCGTAGGTGGCGGCTGTCGAAGAGAAGACAATGCGCCCAACGTGAAAGTCATGCATCGTCTTCAGAAGGCTGATCATGCCGCCAATATTGTTATCAAAGTATTTTAACGGTTTTTCCATTGATTCACCGACAAGGGAATTCGCAGCAAAATGAATGACACTGTCAATCTGTTCTTTTTTAAAAACTGTGTTCAGAAACTCCTGATCACGAATGTCCCCTTCATAAAAAGCGGCCTGATCGTGAACCGCTGCGCGATGTCCGGTGGACAAGTTATCAATCACAACAACTGAATACCCTTTTTCAATTAAGCGATCAACGGTATGCGAGCCAATATAGCCTGCACCGCCGACAACGAGAATAGACATAAGCTTACCCCTCCGGAGCTGTTAATTTTTTTGCACCGTCTGCGATTTCTGCGATATAAAAGGAAGGCGCGTAGCCAATAGTTTGTTCATAAACCTGCCCAACCTTTTTCTGGAACTGGTCTGCCTGTGCCTTTTGCACGATTGCAATGGCACATCCACCGAATCCGGCACCGGTCATTCTTGCTCCAAGAACCCCGGTTTGCTGCCAGGCCGTCTCCACTAGCGTATCCAATTCTTTTCCGGTTACTTCATAATCAAATTTCAGTGAGACATGCGATGCATTCACCAGCCGCCCAAAAGTATTGAGATCGCCGTTAGTCAATGCTTCACGCGCTTTCAGTGTACGCTGATTCTCCGAAACCGCATGGCGTGCTCTTTTGAGCAGATTTTCTTTCTTGATTAAATAGGCATACTCATCGAAACGATCATTGTCCAGATCACCTAATGAATCAATATTGAGTTTAACCTGAAGTTCTTTCAGCGCCTCCTCACATTCTCCGCGGCGTTCGTTATATTTTGAATCCGCCAACTCACGACGTTTATTGGTATTCATAATAATGATAACATAATCACCAAGTTCAACCGGAACGAGGTCATACTTTAATGTATTGGTATCCAGGTGAATAGCGCGATCCGCTTTTCCCATACCCACAGCGAATTGATCCATAATTCCTGAATTGACACCAATAAACTTGTTTTCAACTTCCTTGCCGATTTTAACGAGGTCAAGCCTGTCAATTTGAAGATTAAAGAGATCTTCAAGAATCACGCCGGTTAATAATTCGATGGATGCAGACGATGAAAGACCGGCACCATTCGGAATATTTCCAAAGAAGTAGATGTTCATTCCCTGATCAATGCGGTATCCTTTTTCTTTCAGAAAATGGATAACACCCTTCGGATAATTAGCCCACTGATCCTTTGCTGAATAAGCGAGATCATGAACATCGAAAGAGATAGTTCCCAGTTCACTGAAATTTTCCGAAAATAATTTCACCTGACTGTCGTTGCGTTTACTTGCCACTCCATAAGTTCCTAATGTAATGGCGCATGGAAAAACATGACCACCATTATAATCAGTGTGTTCACCAATCAAATTAATACGTCCGGGAGCAAAATAACTCGAAGGCGACTGGGATTCATCCCCAAATACAGCCCTGTACCCCTCAAATAGTTTAGTTAAATTCATGTAGTAGCCACTTTTTAATTTACTAAAATATCTTCTTAAATATTAATCTAACTTTCTTGTATTTGCAAGCCCTTTCATCGTAGCGTGCAAGGAGTGTATGCTTATTCATAAAAAATGTCAGAGATCATGAACCAGATGCTGAGCGCTGTACTTTGTCGGGATAGCAGATTATGCCTGTAACAGGCAATCTTGAGCCAAACCATGACAGCAAAGATTAACAAGCGTTATCTTAGTTAAAGAATGGGATTGGAGGGGCGTGTCCGTGTTTGGAAAAAGGATGACCAGAACTTAAAGAGGTGCCAGGAAAAGATGAAGTGAGAAGAATATGCTTCTTGTATAAATTCTTGAAAGCGCTCGCGGAAAGAGATATTATAGGAACTGCATAAGATATGTTTCTTTTTTGAACAATTAATTTATTATAAAGAACCTTCGCGAGGTTCTTAGGTCATCCATTTTACATGAGTAGCAGACAGGAGGAGACTAATTATGGCACAAAGCATGACTACCCGCTATACGCACAGTCCGGCGGATATCCGCCATTATGCAACTGAGGACCTGCGGCGTGAATTTTTAGTTGAGGAAGTGTTCGTTCCCGGGAAGACGGTGCTCACTTACACACATAATGACCGGCAGATTTTTGGCGGTGTAATGCCGACGGATCGGCCACTGTCCATTCATCTAACAAAAGAACTGGGTGTTGACTACTTTCTTGAGCGTCGTGAATTGGGCGTAATCAATATTGGTGGTCCTGGGACGATTTCTATTGACGGTACAGTGGAGAGCATGAAAAAACAAGACGGATATTATATTGGAAAGGGAACAAAAAAAGTTGAATTCCGATCTGATGATCCGAATCAACCGGCAAAATTTTATTGTGTATCTACTCCGGCACATCATAAATATCCAAATGTAAAGATTGCCATTGATGCGATTAAACCGAGAGAAACCGGCGAATCTCTGTCACTGAACGAACGTAAGATCTATCAATACATTCATCCGAATATCTGTCAGAGTTGCCAATTGCAGATGGGTTACACAGTTTTGTCACCGGGCAGCTCATGGAATACAATGCCATGCCATACGCATGAAAGGCGTATGGAAACCTATCTTTATTTCGATATGGATGAAGACACACGCGTTTTCCATTTTATGGGGATTCCCGAAGAAACCAAGCATCTCATTGTCGCCAATGAACAGGCAGTCATATCTCCAAGCTGGTCCATTCATTGTGGTGTGGCAACAAAGAATTATACTTTTATCTGGGCAATGTGCGGGGAGAATATCACTTATGATGATATGGACTTTGTGTCGATGAACAGACTGAAATAACAGATTTCGCGGAAACCAATTGGTTACTTGTCTTTTTATAAGCAAGTATCTCTTGGTAAGGATGATCGTATAAGTGCAACATTAAAGCATTTTGTGAACGTACAGAATCAGTAGCGCATATGCTGTGCGCTCGTGGCAGGCGAGCGACCGTAGCACTGATGCAATCCAACAGGTATAAATCAATAAAAATCATGATCGGAGATTGGGAACCGGGCACTTTTGCCCGGTTTTTCTATAACCTTGAATTTACACTTTAAGTGCAACACTTAGAAAATAAAAGGACCCATCGCTGAGCCTTCCCTGTACAATAGGATTTGCGAGAAACTATTGAAAGCAGGTGAACAGCAATGAGTCACTATCACCATCTTAATCCATTTGAACGGGAAAGCATACTGAGAAATGTCACCTTGGGCAAGTCTAGACGCGCAATAGCGACTCTGCTGGGACGCTCCCCAGCCACCATCAGCCGTGAACTGAAACGCAATTCACAGCAGGATGGCACGTACTCTTCGGTTCATGCCGAAGAAAACTACCATGCCCGGCGTACGGGCTGTCACCGCCAGCCCTTGCTTGCCCATCAGGCCCTTTGCGACCAGGTGCAGCGGTTGATTCTTGATCATCAATGGTCCCCGGAACAAATTGACCGGCGCATGAAACACGAGCATCATGCCTGGCACATCAGCTATACGACCATTTACCGGGGGATTGAGCGGCATCTTCTCGATACACCGGAGCGCCGGCCGGGGCAGCGCGGGCTCGCTCGCCACCTGCGTCATCGCGGGAAGGCCCGGCATGGTCAGGGCTATGTGGAGCGCCGGGGGAAGATTGATTTTCACCCGGCCCTTGACCAGCGCCCGTTAGACGCTCAGGAACGTCGTACCATCGGCCACTGGGAAGCCGATACGGTGATTGGAAAGCCCGGCTCGGACTGTCTGGTCACCCTGGTGGATCGCCGCACCCGCTTTTTAATGGCCGCTAAAGCTACCCGTAAAACCGCGCGATACGTGACGGAACAGCTGATCAAACTGCTGAACCCGTTGCCTGAGGGGCAGCGCCGGAGCGTCACGCCGGATCGGGGTAAGGAATTCGCCTGGTATGCCCGGATCACTGAAACATTAGGTGTGCCCTTTTACTTCCCGGCGCCGCACGCGCCCTGGCAACGCGGCAGCAATGAAAATACCAATGGCCTATTGCGCGAATATTTTCCCAAGGGATATGACCTGAAGCAGGATTCTGACGTCGACGTTCAACATCATGTTGATGAACTGAACCACCGTCCACGCAAATGTCTGGGATGGCGAACGCCTTTTGAGGCCTTTTACCATCGGGTGTTGCACTTGATTTGACAATTCAAGACGATAAAAAAAGAGGGACAGCCTGATACCAATTCTGAACTTTCGGTGTCGGGCTGCCCGGTATATGATCGGCTGATTGATTTTGAACAGAAGAAACCAACGGCTTGCCTTATTCAAGTGGTTTTCCGTAGATTTCGAACTCAGTGAGTGCCGGAAAAGGAGATTCATCATCCGCCTTGCGAAGATTTTTCAGCCTGACCCACTCAATAGTTCTCGGGGAAATGGAAAATTGCTGGCATTCACGTGTCTTTTTAAGATGCAGTTGTTCCTGTGAACCATCGGAGAATTGCACGGTTGTCTCTGTCCAGTAACTGTCGTGTGGAAAGTCTCCTCGTAAAATGAGAACCAGCAGATCTACAGTAACTGTTCGTCCAAAATCAATCTCAATAAATGCATCCTTCTGACGATTGATGCCCCATGACTGATAGGGATATGATCCGTGACTTTCATTGGCAATGACACCATCAATGGCATTGCGTGCAAAGAATGTCGCATCATTGCGCGTTTCTACGTTTGCCCATGCATGCGGATAGGCCCCTGTCTCTTTTTTTGATCATGAACATTTAATGCAAGATTACGGTAACTTTTTATTTCAAATATATTCGCCAGACGGACATCCATATATTTTCGATCACCAATAAAGGCATTCTGCGGATACGCTAGTTTCAAATTGTGATCAAGCGGGTAGGTATACGTCCATTCCTTACCTTTCAGATAAATTAATGAAGGATTCAGTGCTTCGTCTGCCTGAACTACGAGATATTGTCCGGCCTTATCGAGAGAGACTTTTAAACAATCTCCCTGTTCAAGAGGGCCCGAATAATCGAGGTATACATGATTTTCAGCCGTTCGGCTTTTTTTCGTTGCACCACGCTTATCTATAAGTGTTAATGTGATTTTTGACATTTTATCCTCCTTTACCGCCTCACTTCCATCGTAAATGAGACTGAGACTACATAGATTATATATTGGAAACCCTGTTTCTTATATTATTCATTATTCTAAGAGCAGATTCTTGAAATGACAAGGGGAAAAG
>NZ_JAMAST010000034.1 GCF_023336505.1 Sporolactobacillus mangiferae
AGTCACAAATTTTTCCTCCAAATTTTTCTGTTTCTTATTGATTTTCTGTAAGGATTAACTGACGCTGCACTTCACGTTCGACCTCTGACAGGCTCACCCGATGCCTTCGCGCTGCCTGAGCACAATCATCATATTCAGCAGTTTCCCGGACAACACTACCGCTTCGGGCAACCTTGATGCGGATCGCGCCGAACTTTGTGTCAATCGTTTTGAAGCAGCGTTTCATGATTGACCGCTGCATGAGCTGATAGCGGACACCAATGGTTGACGTATGCTTCAGCAGCAGGTCAACGAACACTTCCCGTTCCTCAGGTATGCAAAGAACTGACAGTTTGCATGATGGTCGATTTTTCTTCATATATATGGGGGTAAAAAAGACATCCAGGGCACCGGCTTCGATCAGCTGATCCATGGCAAAGGCAAGTGATTCACCGCTCTGATCATCCAGATTGGCTTCAATCAGCAGGACGCTGTCATGGTCCGTCCGGACGGTCTGCCCACTTTTTTTTGTTTCAAACAACAAGGCGCGCAAAGCATTGAAAGTACCTGTCTCACGTTTTCCGAATCCATACCCGGTTTTCAGCAGAAGATCATGTTCAGGAACAGGGCCAAAGGCGGCCACCATCTCCTTGACCAGGCCCATTCCGGTCGGCGTAATCAGCTCAGTCCGAATATCGGTTCGCTGCCTGATCGGGATATGCGTGCCGACACGCATCTGCATCACGGCTGGTACAGGAACCGGCATTTGTCCGTGTGCCACTTGAATGAAGCCTGATCCATCGGACAATTCTGAAGCACGCACTTCATCGACACCAAGGAGATCAAGTGCAATGAAACTGCCGACGATATCGACAATCGAATCCAGCGCACCAACTTCATGGAAATGAACTTCTTCAACAGGAAGCTGATGCACCACTGCTTCGGCCCTGGCAATTTCCGTAAATACATCGATTGACTGCTTCTTGATTTTGTCTGATAAATCGCTGCTGGCAATCAGTGTACGAATATCGTCCAAATGCCGTACATCGTGATGATGCGCAGCAGATTCGACAAAGCCGCGATCTTTTTCATGATTCAGTACAACATCAAAACTCGTCCCATAAATACTGTTTTTTGCCAACCGTCTCTTCTCCAGTTGATAACCATGCACATGCAGTTTGGTAAGTTCCGCCTGAAAGTGTTCAAAATCAATGCCGAGATCAAGCAGCGCACCGATAAACATATCCCCGCTGATCCCTGAAAAAGCGTCTAAATAAAGTGTTTTCATCTCACTCCTCCAAAATAATGAAGCTTTACAAATGATTCATTATACTTGCCGAATAGGCGGCCCCGAACCCGTTGTCTATGTTGACAACTGTAACGCCTGATGCGCAGCTGTTAAGCATGGCAAGCAGTGCCGTTATTCCCTTTAAATTTGCACCGTAGCCAACGCTGGTAGGAACGGCGATCAGCGGTTTATCAATCAGACCGCCAACGACACTGGCAAGCGCTCCTTCCATTCCGGCGATCACAATCACAACCTTGGCACCTCGAATGACATCCAGCCTGGCAAACAGGCGATGGATGCCAGCCACACCAACATCATAAACACGTGCAACTCGATTTCCATAAGCCTCTGCCGTAACGGCTGCCTCTTCCGCCACGGGAATATCCGATGTTCCGGCTGTTACAATGGCAATGTAACTGTCCGTCTGCACAACATCTGCACGGTTGATCAGTGCACACCGGGCCAGCTCGTAGTACACTGCGTCCGGTTCTGCCGCTTTTATTGCGGCAAATTTCTCTGAAGAAAGACGTGTACATAAAATGTTTACGGTCTCTTCGCGCATGGCATCAATAATTCCGATAATCTGTGATGACGTTTTACCTTCAGCGTAGATCACCTCAGGATAGCCGTTACGCTGTTTGCGCGCGAGATCAACCTTGGCAAACTCGAGATCAGTAAATCCGCTGCCGCTTAGCATGCGTTCGGCCGAATCAGCTGATTGACGGCCGCATGCAACGTCACAAAGCAGTCTGTGCAAATCCTCATGCTTCATTTTTTTCACCTGATTCTTTGACGGGTGATCAAAGATTTATTTAACAATGACGCCAAGCCCGTCAGGAATGACTGCCACTTTTGCATTCTTTCCTTCCCGCTCAAAAGCGACCTGCAGCGCCTGATCCAATGAAACAGCCAGCTCCATATGCATATCGGTAACCAAGTCAGGCGCAACAAGATCGGATACCATGATCACGTGATGATGGACAAGAATACGTGCAAGAATCTGTGCTGTCCACTGATCCGGAATCGTCTTCAACCGCGGTGTATGAATGGCGCGTTCCAAAAACTCTTTTGGATCAGATACATCAGCAAGGTTGTGGTAGAACCCTTCGCCGCCATGCCCGTCACGGCATCCGGCGACCATAATGATCGTTCCGCCTTCTTTGTTCGTCGCTTCTGCCGCTGTCATGCCTTTGACTGCCTGGTAAATGTTCTGATCCAAAGGATAACCGCCGTTTGTCGAAATGGCGATGTCGCAGTCAATCTTTTCCACACTCGAGAGTTCTTGAAGGAACTGACAGCCGGCCTGATGAGCATCCTCCATATCACCGGCAAAGGACCCGATGATTTTTTTCTCTTCATCCAGAACAACATTGACAATAAAGGCCAGTTTAGCAGTACGCGCCGCATAAACCATATCTTTGTGGATTGGGTTATGGTGCAGATTACCGGTACGGGCCTTGCTCGAGTCAATAAACTCTCCAGAGTGATTAGCCATAATCGTTTTGTAGGATGCAATTCCAGGCAGTACGGATTTGCGTCCGCCTGAAAAGCCGGCAAAGAAATGAGATTCAATGAATCCTTCCGAAAGCAGCAAGTCAGCTTCTGCAGCCACCCTGTTAATGATGCAGTCACCGCCGGAAGGAAGCTGTCCGATCCTGACCATCGCCGCATCATCCGTCGATATGTGCATGACGATTTCTTCGTTGTCCACAATTTCCTGTCCATATTTGTTAACCAGTTCTTCATGTGTGGACGGACGGTGGAACCCGGTAGCAACCAGTATACGAATACGTGCTGCCGGTGCCGCCTGCCTCAGTCGGCGCAGTAAAATCGGTGTGATGATATGCGATGGTACCGGACGAGTATGATCCGAGCTGATGATCACAATGTTTCTTTTACCGCGAGCAAGCGTCTCCAAAGAAGCTGAGCCAATCGGATGATTTAATGATGCTTCAACAATATCGCGTTCCGATCGTTCGACCCGGTAATTCGCTGCTTTTGAAACTAGTTTGCCGGCAAAATTCTGTTCAGGCAGATCTGCTATAAGTGTTGTTTTATCATAAGGAAGTTTTATTTTGACCATGATCTGTCGCCAGCCCTTTTCAACATTTTTTAATTCAAGGACTGTTATAAATTAAAACAAGCGGATTGTCTGTTCTGTTTGCTATTCTCATATTGTGTTAACATATGTATACTTAATTTGTTACATTTATAAGTGAAAAAAGCGTTAAAATAGGGTTAGCTGTAACATATGTATCTGTGTCGCGGACTATATTCATTTCGCTTTCTCCGTCAGCTTACCGAAATGAAGCAGAGCCTGTCGAGGCAAAATGCGCCTGGCTTCTAATTCCCGGCCATGATTCACTGATCCATCTCTTTTGGCTGCATCATCGCTGCGGCCGTTTTTGTTCTACTATAAGAAAATTTAAAATTCAGTGAATTATAGTGTGACGGCGGCTTTGCTTTCACCAGAGTCTTGGCAAACCCAGGTTTTCTAACGTTGGTTTGGGTATGAAGAAAAATCATTTACTCTTTTAATAGTATTAGAAAAATCAAGATCGGATGGAATGAACCATGGTATTAAGTGAAATTGAATACTTAATTAATTTTCTGGATGCACATCATGTCCCTGCCATTAATAAAAGCCGTCATACATATCTGACTTATCACGGACTCGAGGAACGCTATACCTATGTTCTGAAAAAAGGTATTATTAAAAACAGTATCATTCTTCAGGACGGAAGAGAATTCAATTTGTCCTATATCGCCAAACCGGATGTGATTTCTCTGCTCCGAGATGAAGTCTCCAAATTCACATCCCAGCCGTTTAATGTACGCGTGGAATCCGATGAAGCGACCTTTTATCAAATTGATCGTGTTACCTTCTGGAAATATGTTAACGCGACACCTGAGCTGCAGAATTATGTAAAAAGTTATTATCGAAAGAAATTATCGGAAAACATTTTCCGCTCGCAGCGAATGATTATGAATGGAAAAAAGGGGGCGGTCTGCGCCTTTATTTACAGCCTGATCGATCTGTTCGGACGCAAAATACGCGAAGGCGTTCTGATTGACTTTACCGTAACAAATGATGACATTGCCGGATTCTGCGGCATCAGCGCGCGCAGCAGTGTCAATCGGATGATCAGCGAATTAAAGCAGGATGGAGCACTCGTTGTCAGAAATCGAAAGTTTATCATCACTGATATCAGTTATCTTTTAGATCACATTGCTAATTAAACAAAACCAATCATTGATCTATTCTTTCTATTTGCACCGTCGCTGCAGCCGCTCGCCGTGGGCGCACCGCGGGCCCCCTTCCTCAGACAGCAGGAATCTGCGAATCTCACAGGCCACCTCCACCCCTGCTTAATATTCAAAAACAGCCTCCTCCATCTGGAGGAAGCTGTTTTTGAAAGTAATGGTTATATTGTCAAAGCTCAAACATCAAGATAGCCTTCACGTGGAACTACGTGAAATGCTTTGGCAAGATCGCTTAAGCCTTTGTCAGTGATCGTCTGTTCAAATTTTCCGCCGTGCTGCTGAATAATTGACCAGATCTGAGCCGCCTTTTCGATTGTTTCGATTAAGCCATAAGCTTCATCGATCGACGTTCCTGAAGCGAACAGACCGTGCTGCGGCCAGATCACAGAACTGAAGTCCGCCAGTTTAGCAGCCGTTGCTTCTCCAATTGTCGTCGTTCCAGGCACCATCCATGGAATAATGCCCACGCCCTCAGGGAAAACAACAAGGGATTCAGTCTGCATCTTCCACAGAATCCGTGTGATTTCACGTTCGTCCAGCTTCTGCGTAAATGTCATCGCAATTAAATTGGTCGGATGGCAATGCATGATCACGCGCTGTTCCGGATTCAATTTCAGCCGTGCTTTATGTCCCATTAAATGAGTTGGAAACTCGCTCGTCGGCCGTCCACCGTCATTGAATCCCCAAAGCAGATCAACACTTTTTCCGTCCGCAGCAATGCGAACCAGTCCCAAATCGCGCTCCGGAAAGTCGATAATATTTTTGAAGTAGCGTCCTGTACCGGTAACAAGAAAATACATGCCGGCAAGTTCTTTTCCGTCGAAATCAATCGGGAGTGTCTTCAATACTTTTTTCGTGTCTTCATAAGGTGTTACCTCTTCTTCGGTGAGTCGATAGCTGACATTGCCACCGTTACGTTCATCCCATCCATGATCGTATAACCGAAAAGTGATTTTTGAAAGTTCCTTAACATACGGTGAATTGATAAATTGACCCATTTTCTTTGCCCCTCCAGTATGGTTATCTGTTTAGCAGAAATTTGTTTTCATATTGAACGACTTCTTTAAGCCAATCGGTGCCAACTGGAACGCCGCTTTCCTGGCAGTAGTAATCCCAGACCGCACCGAACGGATACGATTTCAGTTCCTCGGTCACCGCAAGGCGCATCGTATAATTTCCTTCCAGCTCAGCCTTTTTCAAATCATTGATCGGCGATAAAAATGCCTGAAGCAGAGCCTTCAATGTCGCACGCGAACCGACAACCCATGCAGCCAGACGGTTGATA
>NZ_JAMAST010000035.1 GCF_023336505.1 Sporolactobacillus mangiferae
AACCGACTTTATATCCCACTTCGTTCAGATAAAAGTTCGACGACGACACGCCTGATGAGTTCAGAGCATCAGCTTTATATCCCACTTCGTTCAGATAAAAGGCCACTTTTTGGATAACGGCAATCCCCTTCATCATGTCTTTATATCCCACTTCGTTCAGATAAAAGACAAGAAGTAAACAAAAACTAATTATTGTACAGTGCTTTATATCCCACTTCGTTCAGATAAAAGGACAGCTGCCCATTGCTGTTCGTGGTTTGAAAAACCTTTATATCCCACTTCGTTCAGATAAAAGGTGGCAGACTTGGGCGTTTGGTCTCCTTCGCGTCAACTTTATATCCCACTTCGTTCAGATAAAAGCACGACGGCGGATCAACGAAAGACTGGCGGTTGAACTTTATATCCCACTTCGTTCAGATAAAAGACTGGCTGCCTGAGGACGTTTTAAACCAGATGACGCCTTTATATCCCACTTCGTTCAGATAAAAGCTGCCACAGATCGCGGCAGGTTTTGCAATGCTCACCTTTATATCCCACTTCGTTCAGATAAAAGGGTGACGCTAAGTGGTATGAAGAACCGACTCCGGTTGCTTTATATCCCACTTCGTTCAGATAAAAGCATCTCGGGTAATGCGCGATGAAGTAGGTAAGATGATCTTTATATCCCACTTCGTTCAGATAAAAGGCAATCTGCGGTAAAAAGCCAATAAGCATAACTATCTTTATATCCCACTTCGTTCAGATAAAAGGAGCAATCAGAGCCGTCTCTACGCCCTGTGGTTCCGGCTTTATATCCCACTTCGTTCAGATAAAAGATGGTAAAAGGAGACAAGCAACTCGTATAACTGATCTTTATATCCCACTTCGTTCAGATAAAAGAATCCGGATGATGTGGAGCTGACACTGATTGATTTAACTTTATATCCCACTTCGTTCAGATAAAAGCCGGCTATTTGGATAGACGATCCTATTGATCAAACCTTTATATCCCACTTCGTTCAGATAAAAGTCCAGCGGTTAAAGCAAAGGAAGCGGCACAAATGTTCTTTATATCCCACTTCGTTCAGATAAAAGCAGGTGCAGCACTATCTTGGTGTGCTTAACCTGCCGACTTTATATCCCACTTCGTTCAGATAAAAGCAGGATCCCGGCCGCTTCTCTTGCTCTCTGATAAGACCTTTATATCCCACTTCGTTCAGATAAAAGGTCTTTCTCATAATCCTCAAGTGTGACACGCATGTCTTTATATCCCACTTCGTTCAGATAAAAGTTTGTATTGGTTAACATTTTCTTCGGTTAATACAGACTTTATATCCCACTTCGTTCAGATAAAAGTTCTTACAGGCCAATGAAGGCAAGAACCAAATCCTTTATATCCCACTTCGTTCAGATAAAAGGGGCTGCCCAAGTTGATTGACGTACTGCTTAAGTCTACTTTATATCCCACTTCGTTCAGATAAAAGTTGAGAGTATCCATAAAGGCGACCCGCTCCGGCAACACTTTATATCCCACTTCGTTCAGATAAAAGATGTCGCCGAGGGAAGAACTGAAAGAATTATTAGAGGCTTTATATCCCACTTCGTTCAGATAAAAGGACAAGCAATGACGCGACCTATTTGCAAGATGAGACCTTTATATCCCACTTCGTTCAGATAAAAGTGGTAAGAAAGACGAAATGCAAAAGCAACTATTCACTTTATATCCCACTTCGTTCAGATAAAAGAAGAACGCATTGCTAATAATTACGCAGCAATTCAACTTTATATCCCACTTCGTTCAGATAAAAGTGAAAACGATTAACTACGTGGATTTTGTTAATTTTCACTTTATATCCCACTTCGTTCAGATAAAAGGTTGCTGGCAAAACGTTCTGCGGCAATTGCTAACGACTTTATATCCCACTTCGTTCAGATAAAAGCTGGGCAACTTCCGCTAACCCTAAGCCTTGGAATAACCTTTATATCCCACTTCGTTCAGATAAAAGAGCAACAGTTACCGTAGCCGCTAAACCGTCCACAACGCTTTATATCCCACTTCGTTCAGATAAAAGCCGTCCAGAACCTGCGCGTCTGGTCGTTGCATAGACCTTTATATCCCACTTCGTTCAGATAAAAGAGCTTCAGACTTGCTCTTTTCCTCAAGATGACTATCTTTATATCCCACTTCGTTCAGATAAAAGGACACGCCTAAATGTTCCAACTCTTTACGCGCTTCTTTCTTTATATCCCACTTCGTTCAGATAAAAGGCGTTCATTTCAGCGTTTAAAAAGGCTTTAAATCAATGTTTATTATACCATGTGAAAATAATTCTGCATTAACTGATCAATCGTATTACACATCAAATATAAAAACATGTCATTAATCGAATTATAGTAGTCGTTCTATTCATTTTGGAAAAATATGGTTCCACTGCAATTTATTCAAAGAAACATATCATCAAAACTCTTTTCTTGCCCATATATATCTTTCTTAATATGTTTTGGATTTTCCACCTTATAAATATAAAGCGAATCAATGTTTTCTTTCATAATTTTGGTTAGCTCATTTAAGCATCGATCTAATTTACCTTTTGTAATTTCCCCTTCAAAAACAGAGTTTTGGGTCCAAACAAGATATTCTTTAAGTTTTTTTCTGATCTTGTTTATCCGTTTAACTTCTACATCGTAAGTAACAATTACGAACAATATGACCACCTCATTTTCTTTAGTACTCACCACCATGCTTTCAGGGGCTTGTACACTGTATCACCTAAAAAATGCTTAATTAACTTATAGCACTCCAGGCGCATTAAGTAACGATAGGAAACTTGCCGTTTTAATTTTCGGTGCTTAATCGTTGTCAACAATCGTTCTTCCCAAGCTTGGATTACTTTCTTACGTCCTGAGTCACTTAGTAGAATCAGATTATCTAAATTTCGAAAATCGGATGATTTCAACATTTTTTTATTCAACAATTTAAAAATGAGAGGATCAACCAGTAATGGTTTAAAAATCTCCGCAATATCTAAACTTAAAGAGAATCTTTTGGTAGAAGGCTCATGTAAAAAACTGACTGTGGGGTCCAAGTGTGTCTTATATATCTCGCTTAAAACGGTAGTGTAACACATGCTGTTGCCAAATGAGATCAACGCATTTAGTGGATCCTGAGGTGGACGTTTTATCCGTGTGTCAAATGCAAATTCTTTAGGTAAAAACTCATTAAATGATTGGTAATAAATCTGATGAATATTCCCTTCAATTCCCATCAATGGTGAAATTGATTTCGTGTCATCTATCTGCTGAGATAAATTAACTAGACCGTCTATGTACTGATCTGTAGCCGGCTTATAATGTCTCAAATTGCGTATCATATGAAAAGCAGCTGAGTGAATGAACGACTGCGCAACAAATTGCCGTTTTTCTTTATTTAAATAATGTGCTGATTGATTAACTACCGTGAATCCGGATACCTTTTTGGAACGCGGATAAAATGTTCCCGTATAAAATCCATAATAGTTAAAAAAATGAACTCGGACGTCATATTCCTGGAGAAGTTGGAGAAAGGAAGTATTCAAATCGACTTCTCCAAAAATATAAATGTTATCTACTTGTTCAATTGGTAAATATTTTTTCTTTCCTGTTTCTTCATTTAGAAAATACAGCGTATTGTCTTCGCGCTTTAATCTTCCTTTTGAAAAAACATAATAATTTTTTTCCATTCACTCTTCACTTTCCTCTCCTGCAAAACAAAAATCATAATATGCACAGTTTCGGCAATAACGTTTTTTTACCAGCTTAGGAGGATGCGGTTGATGTATTATCCCTTCTATTTCTTTTGTCATTTGTTCAAGTCTCTCTATGTCACTCTGCGTCAATTCGACTTCCTCATTTTTCCGCTCTTTCGTATATTGAATCAGTCCCTTCTTTTCCACTCCTCTCTTTTTTAATTCATACAGGTAATAAAGTAATTGCCAATGATCGGATTGATTCATTTTGCTCGAATTTTTAACTTCACGGACATAATGCTTATCCATTGCATCAATTTGCAATTGATTGTCAATGTGAATATCGCGTTCCTTGATTTGACGATAAGCTCGATCATGGAGAATAGCTCCTTCTACTATTCGATCGCTATCAAGCTCAACACCCAAGTTCTTTGAGTAAAGCCAAAGTTTCCGTTTACATACAATATAATATTGAATATGAAGACCGCCAATCA
>NZ_JAMAST010000036.1 GCF_023336505.1 Sporolactobacillus mangiferae
GCCAAACCTTTTGTTACCGCTCAATTAGGGGTTTATGACTTAAAGAAAGCCTTTGAACTTGAATGGCAAGAATACAAGCAATTTATATCTGGGTTGTTCGAAATCGAAATCATTGATTTTGATTTAGCGGGATTCGAATTTAATGGAAAAAAATCTGAATATCCAGTAAAGATTTTTGATTATAGAAAATATAAGGATTCTTCAATAGATGTTGATTATTTGGAAAAGGTTCACTCTGTCATTGAAAATAGGGTTGATGGTAGGGTTTATATCGTTGCTCCTGCAAACTATGTGGATTTTCTGACTGATTATTATGAGATAGATGGAATACGGTATTATTTCCTAAAGGTACCCTATCAAATAATTAAAGAACTTCATAAAATTCCTTTCCACAAATTGAGACAACCACAAAGTAAGAAGAATTTAAATAGTATAGATGAAGTTGTTGGCTTCCATTTTATTAGACAACCGGAAGTGAAAACAGAATTGAAAATAAGTAAGAAAAATGTAGAAATTAAAATAAAGGAGTTTAAAAGCCAGTACGGAAAAGATGACAAGGGAGTTATCTTAGAAAATTTTGAATCGCTGTCTGCAGTATACATTGATAAGGACTACAACGGAAAGCATTTTGAGTTAGATGATGTTTACTTTGCAGAGGATTTATTACCTAGCAGTAGTGGGAAAAAAGGTAAGGATAAGAATGATGATGAGATCAGAGAAGAGCTAAAATCCCAATACAAAACTGCATTGAGTATTACCTTAGATATTAAAGATTTGGGTGATAAGTTAATGGTGATTTATACCGATATATATGGAAATGATTTCACAGAGATTTTCGACATTAAAAGGGAGGTGAAGTAATGCAAGACATTTTGATTTACAAACAGAAAGATCTTGTTTTAAAAGTTAATAACAATTTTGACCCAACAAAACTGCGTTTGGATGATTGGATTCCATTTATAGAAAGGTTATGTGGCAATAGGGAGCACCAGAAAGCAGCAATTAAGAGTTCGATTATATATCTTGCATCTGGTAGGTATAAATCAATTGAAGATTTGTTTGAAGAGAATTTTCAGAAAAATAATGAGTTACAGTCAAAGTACACGTCATTGGCTAACTTTAAGTCTATGATACAAATTCCCAATAAACTGTTTGCTAATATTGACTTAGCTACTGGAACTGGTAAATCATACGTAATTTATGGCGTCGCTCAAATCATGTTGGGGTTGGGATTAATTGATAAGGTGCTTGTGTTATGTCCTTCGTTAACCATAGAGGCAGGATTAATGGAAAAATTTGAAGAGCTGAGCGGGAATGCTAGACTAAGAGCTACAATTCCGGAGGATGCTCATTATAAAAATCCAAGAATCATAGATGCTAATAAAACAATCAAGGATGGAGATATATGTGTTGAGAATATTCATGCAGTTTACGAAAGAACTGGTTCATCAATTGAAGATAGTTTAGTTAATAATGGAGAGCGAGTATTGGTGTTAAATGATGAAGCACATCACATTTTCAATAAACCTCAAAGCATTTCTGCAAGCAGTAATGAAGGTAAAGGGATAAAAAAGTGGAAAGAATTCTTGATCGACCCAAATTACGGTTTTAAGTATATACTAGGGTTTACTGGAACAGCATACCACGAGAATGAATATTTTAATGATGTGATTTTCAGGTATTCATTAAGAGAAGCCATAGAAGATAGGGTGGTAAAAAATATTGAGTACGTTCAAAAAGATGATAGTAGTGGAATCTCTGAGAAATTTCAGAAGATATATCAAAATCACTTGAATAATTCTGACCAATATCCAGAAATTAAACCTCTGTCTATTTTGATTACAAAAGATATTTCTAAAGCAAAAGCTTTAAAGGATGATCTTGTAGATTTTTTGATTGAAACTGAAGATACAAGCAGAGATGCTATTGAAGAAAAAGTATTAATTGTTACTTCGCATAAAGATCATGCAGCTAACCTTCCTAAGTTAAAGACTGTGGATGATAGAGATGATCCAGTTCAATGGGTAATATCGGTCTCAATGTTGACTGAAGGTTGGGATGTAAAGAATGTTTTCCAGATAGTCCCCTGGGAAGATAGAGCATTTAACTCAAAATTATTGATTGCTCAGGTCCTTGGAAGAGGCCTAAGAATTCCGGAAGAGTATGCGTCACCGCAGCCTAAAGTAATAATCTTTAATCATGATTCTTGGAGTAAAAACATTAAGTCATTAGTTGAAGAAGTGCTGGAGATCGAGACAAGATTAAGTAGTATTATTTTGAAATCAGAAGAGCGAGCAAAATTCAACTTTGAAGTACATAATTTAAATTATTCAAAAGATGAAGTGGAAGTTGAGCTAAAGAAAAAGAAAGAAGTATTTGACTATTCCCGTCTAGAAAAAGAAGGAATAAAGCTAGACTCTCAAGTTATACAGGCAAAGAAAGATACCTCCTACGAATCGATTGTAGATGGAAATTTAAGTCAACTAAATTATTCTATAAAATATAATACTTGGAGTATCGAAGAAATTACTGATAAAATTTTTGAAGAATTTCAAATTAGAGATTGGGAAGGTACAATATTGAAACTTGGCGACGAAGAGTATAGCAAATACTCATTACCACCAAGAGAAACAATAGAAAAGATTATTCGTACATCAATGGAGAAAGTAGGTATTAGTGGGGATTTATTAATTGATAAAAACGCAAATAGAATACTTCAGTCATTTTCAACTTTACTGCGTAAAAAAAAGAAATCAATTGTTCCAAAGTTAAAAGTTAATGCCCCATATAAAATTAATACTCTTGATATGGCGAATGATAGTACAGGTATTGGTAATCTTCGAAGAGGCTACTCCATATTCTATACGAATAATCATGAAAAAGAGATTCATTCAGAAAAACAGAAATTAATTTTTTCTGAGATAATTGAAGACGAGAGTCTTCCAAGAAGTGCTCTGAAAGAGAAGAACGAATTTTTATTTAAAACGCCAATGAACCTTGTTATAACTAGTAGTGATCCTGAAAGAAAATTTGTTGAGTACCTATGCAAACCAGAAGTTGCAAGTTTGGTTCAAAGTTGGGTTAAATCGAGAGATAGAGGGTTCTATAGTATAGATTATAGTTTGAAATATGGTGGGCCTTTTTCTAAAACTAGAAAATATTCTCAGAGGAGTTTTAATCCAGACTTCTTTATTAAGGTTTCAAAAGATGATTGTGATTATTATTTAGTCGCCGAAATAAAGGTTGACAAAGATGATAGTGATGAAAATAAAGCAAAATATAAGTATGCAAAAGAACACTTTGAAAGATTAAATAATAAAATGGAAGAGGAAGGAATTAAAGAAAAATATATATTCCATTTTTTAAGTCCAAATGGGTATACAGAGTATTTTGAATATCTGAAAAGTGAAATGCTGTTAAAAGGTCAGAATAAGTTTAGATGTGAACTTGAGAATTTACTTGAAGATTATTAAACAGGGAAGTAGCAATACTATTTCCTTTGTGTAATAAACTTAAGCATAATATGGAGTTTGTTGCCTATGAGGAAACTAAACTCTTTTAGGGGTGTCGTAAAAGCTCTATTTTATAATGAAATATACAAGGAGCTATCATTTTATATAGAAGAGAA
>NZ_JAMAST010000037.1 GCF_023336505.1 Sporolactobacillus mangiferae
ATTGGATAAAAGAAAAGGAGCACCGGTTGCCGCTAAAATAAAAATACTTTTCTATCCTTATCCATTAATGCCGATTTATAAATCATATATTTCGTTTAATAAGTTCCTTCTTCTCCTTGAGATGTTAGAATTAACGGCCCAGCTTTAGTGATTGCCAAGCTATGCTCATATTGACAACTTAAACTGCCATCTAGAGTTCTTGCTTCCCATCCATTAGACATCATCTTTACTTGCCCATCACCCACATTCACCATGGGTTCAATCGTGATGACCATTCCCTCTCTCAGACGAACCCCTTTCCCAGGTGTCCCATAATGAGCAAAGAAAGGTTCCTCATGGATACTAGGTCCAATTCCATGAGCAATAAAATCTCGTACGACGCTGTACCCTTGTGCTTCTACATAAGCTTGTATCGCATGACCAATATCCCCAGTCCGATTACCAACCTGTGCTTGCTCGATTCCAAGATAAAGAGCTTTTTTAGTTACCGCCATCAAATTGTCAACTTCCGGTGTGCTTGCACCTACTACATAAGCCCAACAAGAGTCCGAGATCGCGCCATTTAAATTGACACACATGTCAACTTTAACCAAATCACCTGACTTTAAGACTTGTTTTTTAGGAAATCCGTGACAAATTTCGTCGTTCACACTGATACATGTAGCATACTTATAACCTTCAAATCCAATTTGGGCAGCAATACCTCCATGACTTTCGATGTATTGACGCACAAAAACTTCAATGTCCCAGCTAGTAATTCCCGGCTTGATAAAATCTCGTAGATGGATATGAACATCGGCTAATAACGATCCAGATTCAGCCATCAACTCAATTTCTCTTTTAGATTTTAAGGTAATCATGTGTACTCCCGCTTTCAAATTTTTATAAGATTTTGTTGCAAAGTTTCAAACTGATTTAATTTCCCATATTTCTACCGAAGCTTTCAGCCAGAATGCCGAGTAGCCTTTTTATTTCTCTGCAGTCCAAAAAAGAAGAAGATTTATTCTTTACATCCTAGGAAACATAGCAGTATACGATGGCTTTTTTAGGAGAGCGTCGTCCGTTGGAGCAGATCAATAAATATCATATAACATTCTTTTCGCTCTGATAAAAATCCGTTTTCTCGAATGGACGCTCTAATATCCTCATGGCATCTTCCCTTTTGATATTTAAAAAAGCTATATACCAACTATCCCTTTTCCCTTCATTCTCTTTAGAAAGATAGATTCTGTCCATTTGCTTTCAATTTCTTTGATAACGATAGACCTCAGCAAAACAAATCCTCCTCAAGCTTCATAATAGCTAGATGTCTTCTTTCTGGGGTGTGTTCGGTTATTTAGATGTGCTTTCACTAGTAGTATCCTTTAATAATTCTTCAAACCATTGCACGTTTACGACATGATGAGAACGGGAATTTTCCAACATCTTTTTAAAATAAGTAGGGATAGCTTCATTATGTTGAAGTGTTTGATCTAATAAAAAAATTTTCCTTTTCGTTTGTTCAATTTGTATTTTTATTAGCTTTATGAATTCCTCTTTTTTATATTCGTTAGCAAATAACATCGCTGCATAAAAAGAAAAATTTATATAATCGGTCTTAGATCCATACTTAAACATTAATTTTTCGAATTCTTTGTTTCCTCGTTCAGTAATGATATAATTATGCTTTTCTCTAGTATTGTCTAGCTGATCGACTTTTTTAATATATTGCTTTTCTTCTAATTGTTGAAGATTATAGTAGAAGGACCCTTTCGTATAATTTACTATATATTTATAGTGACGCTCCTCCATTAATGCTAATAATTCGTAACCATAAGAACCTGGTTTTTGTTTTAATAAACCTAAAATTAGTAGTGGAATCAAAAAAACACCTCTTTAGACTCTGAATTGGTATTCTGTGATGCTAAAGTTTACCACTTGTAGATTTGTTTAAGTTGAGCTTCAAATTCAGGATAGGAAATTTTTCCCAACACCAATTCTAGGCTTTCCATATATATTTTTTCTGTTTGTGTATGTGGTCGATCACAATTAAGCTTGATCAACTCATTTTCATTATTTAATGGTTTTAATATATGCTGCCTATTAGAGAAAGCTTCAAAATATCGTAAACCAAATTTTCTTTGCGAAATTGCATCAATGTGGATACCATCAGGATTAGATGTTAAACCTTCGGCTGTGACAAAATAACAATGATCTTGTTCGAAAGCAAATTTTTGCAATTCTTGATTGATGAGGTTATATTCCGTACAATTTTTCCCGAACCCTTCTTTACCTAGAAAATCTCCTAAGCCACCAATAATGATCGGTATATTGGGGGCACTTAATTCCTTTCTAAGAGCCTTCATAATGGCAAGTAATTTTTGGTAATAGACTTTATACTTCCCATTCATACTATCGCTTTCTCCTTGGTGCCAAAGAATTCCTATTAACTCACTATTCTCCATAGCAAATTTTGCTTCTGTTATAGCATGTCTAAAAAGAGTCTGATCTACATGCCATTCATCAAGTGTACTTCCTCCTTCCGCACAGGGAATTAAGCCAATCGTTTCTTCTCGGTTTACATTGCACCATGCATCTGCAAAGGAAGCAGCTAAACTGACTCCAGAAACAGGGCGATCATAATTAATGGGTTCCGTCATCATTTGCCATCTTCCATTACGCAACATTTTAATTTTTTCATTATAAATGGGAGGTACATCCTGGATGAACCCTCGCCCTGCCATATTAGATTGTCCTATCATTAAAAATGATTTCATCATTTTCTTCATCCTTTCTTTCTATTGGCTATTTACGAAGAAATACTTCCAAGCTTCAATAAATATTGTGGAGATACTCAGTTAATTGACTGCTTCGTTCAATTTTCTTGAGTTATAAAAATGATCATAGTCTAATTAGACGAATATCATATAAACATTATAGTCTAATTAGACTTATTGTCAACAATATTTTTTGACGAGACTGAGACCTATTCATCCATTATTTTTACATTTACGCTCTCCAATTGATTTCTGAGCTAATTAATCGTAAAAAATAGCCGACTAAGGGAAATACGTTACTTCAAACCCCAGTTGGCATTAATTTTCAGTAAACTATAATTTAATTTATTTCTTGATATTATCGATAAGAGGGAACACATTCACTAGCTTTTAATTATTTTTTATGACTCAACAAATGATGGAAAAATGTGGTAAAGTTTACATCAAGAATAACAGATAGTAACAAACAAATCTGATTTTATAGAAAACAGACAGATAATATATAAATGCAAGAAATTATCATATGGTTAATGAATGAAACAAGCCTTAA
>NZ_JAMAST010000038.1 GCF_023336505.1 Sporolactobacillus mangiferae
GAGGATGGCCGTCGGACGTGATTTGCGTCAACGCCCGGCGGGCGTCTGTTGCGTGTACGTGAGTACACAAGTGGTTAAGTGTGAAAGAGCACACGGTGGATGCCTTGGCACTGGGCGCCGAAGAAGGACGGAACGAACGCCGATACGCCTCGGGGAGCTGTAAGTAAGCGTTGATCCGGGGATTTCCGAATGGGGGAACCCGCGATTCAGAACGGATCGCAGGCGCAGCTGAATCCATAGGCTGCGTCAGGCAGACCCGGGGAACTGAAACATCTCAGTACCCGGAGGAAGAGAAAGCAAAAGCGATTTCCTGAGTAGTGGCGAGCGAAAGGGAAACAGCCCAAACCAAAGCGCTTGCGCTTTGGGGTTGTAGGACACTCCCCAAGGAGTCAGAAAAGAACGTTTCAGGCGAACGGTCTGGAAGGACCGGCCAGAGAAGGCAAACGCCCTGTAGCCGAAGAAGCGTTCACTCCGGAGTGGATCCTGAGTACGGCGGGACACGAGAAACCCCGTCGGAATCTGGGAGGACCGTCTCCCAAGGCTAAATACGACCCAGTGACCGATAGTGAACCAGTACCGTGAGGGAAAGGTGAAAAGCACCCCGGGAGGGGAGTGAAAGAGAACCTGAAACCGTGTGCTTACAAGTAGTTGGAGCCCCCTTCGGGGGGTGACAGCGTACCTTTTGTAGAATGGACCGGCGAGTGACGATTCTAAGCAAGGTTAAGCTGAAGAGGCGGAGCCGCAGCGAAAGCGAGTCTGAAGAGGGCGAATGAGTTTAGGGTTGTCGACCCGAAACCGTGTGATCTACCCATGTCCAGGGTGAAGTTCAGGTAACACTGAATGGAGGCCCGAACCCACGCACGTTGAAAAGTGCGGGGATGAGGTGTGGGTAGGGGTGAAATGCCAATCGAACACGGAGATAGCTGGTTCTCCCCGAAATAGCTTTAGGGCTAGCCTCGGATGACTGAGTGTTGGAGGTAGAGCACTGATTGAATAAGGGGTCCCCACAGGATTACCGAGTTCAGTCAAACTCCGAATGCCAAAGACTTACGTCCGGGAGTCAGACGGCGAGTGATAAGATCCGTCGTCGAAAGGGAAACAGCCCAGACCGCCGACTAAGGTCCCTAAGTTTGTGCTAAGTGGGAAAGGATGTGACGTTGCCCAGACAACCAGGATGTTGGCTCAGAAGCAGCCACCATTTAAAGAGTGCGTAATAGCTCACTGGTCGAGTGGCGTCGCGCCGAAAATGTAACGGGGCTAAGCACAGCACCGAAGTCGCGGATGACCTTCGGGTCATGGTAGGGGAGCGTTCCAAGGGCATTGAAGGCCGACCGGAAGGTCGACTGGAGCGTTTGGAAGTGAGAATGCCGGTATGAGTAACGAAAAGAGGAGTGAGAATCTCCTCCGTCGAAAGCCTAAGGGTTCCTGAGGAAGGTTCGTCCGCTCAGGGTTAGTCGGGACCTAAGCCGAGGCCGAAAGGCGTAGGCGATGGACAACAGGTGGAAAGTCCTGTACCAGCGTTTCACGTTTGAGTGATGGGGGGACGCAGGAAGGTAAGGCGAGCGCACGGATGGAAGGGTGCGTTCAAGCCGTGAGGCTGGCAGCGAGGCAAATCCCGCTGCAGGAAGCCAGGCGGTGACGAGGAGGGAACTTAAGTACCGAAGCGCCTGATCCTACACTGCCAAGAAAAGCCTCTAGCGAGTGAAACGGTGCCCGTACCCAAACCGACACAGGTGGGCAAGAAGAGTATTCTAAGACGCTCGGGAGAACGCTCGTTAAGGAACTCGGCAAAATCACCCCGTAACTTCGGGAGAAGGGGTGCTCGAAGGACCTTCGGGTCCGGAGAGCCGCAGTGAAAAGATCCAAGCGACTGTTTACCAAAAACACAGGTTTCTGCAAAACCGTAAGGTGATGTATAGGGGCTGACACCTGCCCGGTGCTGGAAGGTTAAAAGGAGAGGTGATCCCTTCGGGGAGAAGCTTTGAATTGAAGCCCCAGTAAACGGCGGCCGTAACTATAACGGTCCTAAGGTAGCGAAATTCCTTGTCGGGTAAGTTCCGACCCGCACGAAAGGTGTAACGATTTGGATACTGTCTCAACGAGCGACCCGGTGAAATTATAGTACCTGTGAAGATGCAGGTTACCCGCGACAGGACGGAAAGACCCCATGGAGCTTTACTGCAGCTTGATATTGGATGTGGCTATCGTTTGTACAGGATAGGCAGGAGCCAGAGAAGCCGGACCGCCAGGTTCGGTGGAGGCGCCCGTGGGATACTGCCCTGACGATAGCGACATTCTAACCCGGGACCGTGATCCGGTTCGGAGACAGTGTCAGGCGGGCAGTTTGACTGGGGCGGTCGCCTCCTAAAAGGTAACGGAGGCGCCCAAAGGTTCCCTCAGAATGGTTGGAAATCATTCGCAGAGTGTAAAGGCAGAAGGGAGCTTGACTGCGAGACCTACAAGTCGAGCAGGGACGAAAGTCGGGCTTAGTGATCCGGTGGCACCGCATGGAAGGGCCATCGCTCAACGGATAAAAGCTACCCTGGGGATAACAGGCTTATCTCCCCCAAGAGTTCACATCGACGGGGAGGTTTGGCACCTCGATGTCGGCTCATCGCATCCTGGGGCTGAAGTAGGTCCCAAGGGTTGGGCTGTTCGCCCATTAAAGCGGTACGCGAGCTGGGTTCAGAACGTCGTGAGACAGTTCGGTCCCTATCCGTCGCGGGCGCAGGAAATTTGAGAAGAGCTGTCCTTAGTACGAGAGGACCGGGATGGACACACCGCTGGTGTACCAGTTGTTCCGCCAGGAGCAGACGCTGGGTAGCTATGTGTGGACGGGATAAGTGCTGAAAGCATCTAAGCATGAAGCCCCCTTCAAGATGAGATTTCCCATGATTTTCAATCAGTAAGACCCCTTAGAGAAGATGAGGTAGATAGGTCTGGAGTGGACGCACGGTGACGTGTGGAGCGGACAGATACTAATCGGTCGAGGGCTTAACCCAGAGCGAGAGGATGAAAGAAGACCCGCTTGTTTTCGTTACCGGTTTTGAAGGCTCATGAGAGCCGGGAAGTCTGGCGGTCATAGCGAAGAGGTCACACCCGTTCCCATCCCGAACACGGCCGTTAAGCTCTTCTGTGCCGATGGTAATAGGGGGCTGCCCCCCTGTGAGCGTAGGTCGCTGCCAGGC
>NZ_JAMAST010000039.1 GCF_023336505.1 Sporolactobacillus mangiferae
CGGCAGGAAAGCTGAGAATTTATCGGATACATCTTCGGTCGGATGGAAGTGACCGGCATCGATGGTCCAAAGTGTACCGCGTGTCAGCGCATAGGCTTCATAGAATTCGTGTGAGCCGACCGTGTAGGATTCTACTCCGGTGCCAAACAGCTTGCCTTCAACTGCTTCAATGGTGTATGCTTCATCCAATTTTTCCTTCAGGATTTCATCAAGTGATTCGATTAAACGCAAGCGTGGAGACAGTTTGTCAATTGGATTATCCTTATAGCCGTCCGGAATCCAGAAATTGTTCACTGACTGCTGGCCCAGTTCCTTGCCAAAATACTCGGCAATTTTACGGCTGCCTTTCCCGACCTCAATCCAGAAATCACGAATCTCCTTATCGGCGCTTGACAAAGTAAAGCCACTTGCTGATTTAGGATGCGAGAAGAATGTGCCGTTCATATCAAGACCGACGCCCTCTTCTTTTGCCCAGTCAACCCAGGATTGGAAATGGCGTGGGGCAAGTTCATTCAAGTCCACCTTTTCATCCGTATCCGCGTAGATACTGTGCAGCTGAACCTTGTGCTTGCCCGGAATAACCGACAATGCTTCGCTTAAATCTTTTCTTAACTGATCAACGGTCTTCGCGCGCCCAGGGTAATTACCACTGACTGAAATACCTCCTGTAAGATCCTGATCCGGAAACAGAAAACCAAGTACGTCATCCCCCTGCCAGCAGTGAATCGACAATTTTACTTTTTTCAGCGCATTGATTGCTTTCTCTGTGTCTACACCAATTTCCGCATAGCGATCTTTAGCGAGTTGATAGGCTTTTGTGATGGTTTCGCTCATTTAAATAACTTCCCTTCCTTTGGTGTGTACGATCAATCAAGATGAAATACTTCTTTTAAATCCAGGGCTACCGGACTGTTATCCGGATTAGTCTTCATCAATGGTTTCATGTAGGCCCACCATTTCTTGCAGATGTCGGTATTGGCAATTTCGTTATATTTTGCTACATTCGGAACTTCTAAATAGGCAAACAGTTCACCATTCTCTTCATTTAAGAAAATGGAATAGTTGGAAGCCCCATGATCCTTAAGTTCTTTCTTCATTTCTGGCCACAGCTCAGCATGGCGTTTCTGATATTCCTTATAAAATTCTTTGTGCAGGTACATGATCTGGCCGATTCTAGGCATGCAGCTCACCTCTCCTTAATGAATGCTTTATATTTATCCAGGACTTCGGCATACTTGTGCTCTTCCGGCGAATAGGTTTTGATATCAAACGATTGGGCGATCAGCTTTCTCGCCTGTACGAGGTTGCCAATTTCGCCATTGCTGATCATTTGAACAACCAAATTGCCGACTGCCGTAGCCTCAGAAGGACCTGCTTTGACGGTAATACCGGCGAGCGTGCTCGTCAGTTGATTCAGAAAAGCGACATTGCTCCCTCCGCCAACGATGTGCAGTACACGAATTGGCTTATGGACAATATTGCCAAGTTTCTCCAGCTCATTCGCATAAAACAGGGCTAAGTTGCAATACGCAGCCGCTACCAGTTCTCCTGTAGTCTGCGGAACTTTCTGCCCGGTTTCCTGGCAATAAGACTGAATTTCATCAATCATACTTTTCGGGTTGCTGAATCGTTCGTCATTTATATTGATAAACTGTTGAAAAGGTTCAACTGCCCCAGCCTGAGCAGCCATTTCTGCAAATGAGTATTTGTTATTCTGCTCGCGGCGGATACTTTGAACGATCCAAAGGCCCATAATATTTTTCAGAAAACGGTAGGTGCCATATGCGCCCCATTCATTTGTATAGTTTTCTTTAAAAGCTTCTGCACCGTTTTCCGGAACATTCAATTCCTTGCCAAGCAGCGACCATGTGCCGGAACTGAGAAATGCCCAGTCGTCTCCTTCGCCCGGAGTGCCAACTACTGCGGAAGCCGTATCATGTGTCGCTACCGTGATCACCTCACAGTCAGGAAGATCATATTGAAGGCGCCATTTATGACGAATGGAACCCAGAATGCTTCCTGATTCGGCCAGTCGCGGGAACTGCTCCGGATAGACATTGACTTTCGCAAGAAGATCTTTATCAAATAAGCCTTCTCTTAAATTAAGCATCTGTGTCGTCGATGCATTTGTTACTTCTGCAACCGCATTCCCGGTCAGCACGTAGCCGATGTAGTCGGGGATCATCAGGATCCGGTCCGTTTTCTTCAGATCTTCTTTATTTTCCTTGTACAATTGGTACAGCGTGTTCAGTTCCAGAAACTGAATGCCGGTTTTCTTGTAAATATATTCTTTTGAAAGGTCACCGGTCAGTTCTTCAATCGCATGCCGTGTTCGCTGATCACGATAGCTAATCGGATCCTGCAGTTTTTGCCCGTCCATACCGACAAGGACATAGTCCACTGCCCATGTGTCGATGCCAACTTTCGCTTTCTTGACGCCTAACTTCTTGGCCTTTTCCAATCCGATAAAAATCTCATCGATCAGCTGATCGATTGCCCAGCGATCATGGCCGTTGTTTCTGGTAAATCCGTTAACAAAACGATGGATTTCTTCAAGTTCCAACTTTTTCTGATTGTTGATTCTTCCGAGAATCAACCGGCCGCTTGATGCCCCAATATCAACTGCAATATAGTCACTCATCACCAATCACCTCTAAACAGAATCACCCATTTTTGGGCCACTGTGTTAATTAACTTGTGTTTCATTTTTTTCC
>NZ_JAMAST010000004.1 GCF_023336505.1 Sporolactobacillus mangiferae
TTGATAATTCAGACGACATATTATTTAAAACAGTTTTATTATAATTTTTTGAAATTATAAATAAATAGTTTTTTTGGATTTTAACATAATTGCCAAATTACCGATTTATCGCGATTTCAGTAACAAATGTCACATTAATTTTCATAAATAGGTCTAAATAACGATATTGCTATCCATCCATAAGGATGAATTTTATGGAAGTTTTTTTCTATTAATTAATACTGATTATTATTTAGAATTATATCTTAGAGTTAAACGAACACTAATTTATAATTAGTATCATTAGCTAATTGATACCTGACATAAATTATATTGATAACTTTAATTTAATGTAAACGTTTCATTTACCGAAAAATATTTTTAATTTTTTACGATTGTACCTTTATCCAAAATTATGGTAGATTTTTCTTGCTCATTGTCTGATCTCCATCAAAGATAGAATAAACGCTAAATGATAAATTTTATATGAATATTATGAATTTTCAGTTCTATTTAGGTTTTCTTCTCCACCATATAAACTCATCAATATCGATTTTTTTAACAAAATGTTCATATTATTTTGTTAGGTTCTTTTACATCCTACGTCAGGTTGCAAACCATTGGCTGAAACGCTTTAACCTAACTGATGTCGCCAACCGCAGGGTTTCTGCCTATTCGGGCGGTGTGCGCAGGAGTCTGGACATCGCTCGGAATCTGGACTGCTCGCCAACGTTCGTGGAAAATACACTCCGGGTGCAGGATAACTTCATCAATACGGTTTATTAAAAACCCTTAGGATTGCTAAGGCAGAGACAGTAATTGATGGTCAATATTTCTCGACTGTAACACTTAATGATCTAAATACACGTAATAATACTTCTGTTGTTAGGTTTGAGGTGAAGGAAGGCGCGAAACATCAAGGATCACGCGATGATTAACAGTTTAACAATGAACCTTGGAAATCAGCTTTCTTTCTGCTATCTTCAATGATCAGACGCTAGATGAAGGAATTAGAAAAACCGGGCATAGCCTGGTCCTTAATCTCCAGCCATGTGTTATGGGTTCGTGTCTTTGGGTTCTGAATCGTCACTTCGGTTGCTCGCTTGCCGCGGGCGCACCGCGAGCCTCCTCAGACAAGCAAGAACCTGCGGGTCTCGCTGGCACGCTAATCCCGCAGGCGTCTCGCACCTCCGCTTTGATTCTCTGCCAAGACACTGGTTTATTATATAGTTTAAATTCGGTGCAAAATCTTATACTTTCTTTACTTTTTAGAAAAACCGGGCAAAAAACGCCCGGTCCTTACTTCCGCAGGATGCGGTGGCTTCCGCGTTGTGCACAGGACGTACTTTCACAGGATGCCGTTTGACTGCGATTTACCGACCATTCAGCATGATTTACCGGTCATTCCTGCGCTATTTACCGGTCATTCAGTACGATTTACCGGTCACTAATCATCATTTACCGGTCATCGCGTGTTTTCACAGTTTTCTACCGGAGTCTTTGATCTGTTTGTTTTGTTGGCATCAACGCTCCAGCTGCTCGCATCAACTGTGCACGACCGCGGGCAGTCTAGGAGCATCTCCCCAGACAGGCTAAAATCTGCGGGGTCTCACGGCACGCATTAACCAGAGCGATCAGCAAGAACGTTGCACAGGCGCCAGTGCACCTCTGCCTGGATTCTCGGCCAAGTTACTGGACTATTGGTTTGAATACACGGGAACATTCTATACTTTCTTATCGTGGCACAAAAGCACGAGTCTCTTATTGGATGAAGAAGCTTGAACTCTTTCGATGTTACTGATGGATTCACCAGTTCTCAATAATGTTAGCCCTTTCATTTTCTAGCTTTCTGCTTTTTGACCAGCCAGTTTCTTCCTTATTTTGTTCCCTGTTCTATGTCACCGTTGACACCCAGAAGCCCTCGATAAAACATCATATCCAGTTCATGGTCAATTTGCTGTAGCAGTTGCGGTGTCAGTTTGAACTTATCCATATGCTGCGGGTTGCGGAAATACTGAAAAAACATGTCGATATAAATAAACACCGCTGTGTCGCTTAAATTGTCGGCAATATACCCCTCTTTTCGCCCACGTGCAACAAAATGGCGCCAGAAATTACTTTGGCTGCCAAATAACCGATTCACTTCGCTATTGTTCTGATACAGCCGGAAAACGAAATCAATCATTTTTATATGCACACGGCTGAACATGCGCTTTGACAAACGCTGCATACGTTGCGCAACCTCTGGAAATGTCAGACTTTGATCCTTTAAGTAGCTCATTACCATATCATGATACTTGGTGAGCATCCGCATCGCTATCGCCTGAGACAGTTCTTGCTTGCTTGAAAAATATTTGTAAAGCGTCGCTGATGAAATACCGATATTCCGTGCTAACTGGCGCATTTCAATTGTCTCCGGGTCTGCTTTGATATACATATCAGTAGCAACTCTTAGAATGCGCGCCCGCATCATTGCTTTTCGTTCACTTCTTTTCATTAGCTGTCCACGCCACACTTCCCGTTTCTTGTTCATTAACATTATTTTAAGAATTTCTTTGTTTTTTGTCAAAAAACTAAAACATTATTGACATTATGTTTTAGTTTTTGTATATTTGTCTTGTGTAAACAATAAAGGAGGAGACAGATGGCTTTTCTCGAATTACAAAACATTCATAAATCGTACTTTTTAGGCAAAGAAGAATTCCCGGTCCTGAAAGGCATTGATCTCCAGCTCGAACGGGGCGAATTCGTTTCGATCCTGGGAGAATCCGGCGGTGGCAAATCAACCCTGATGAACATCATCGGCGGATTGGACCGTAAATTTACGGGTCAGGTAAAGGTAGAAGGAAAACTGCTGGATCATACCAAGGAAAAGCAGTTGGACAACTACCGCCGCAGTACGATCGGCTATATCTACCAATCGTATAATCTGATCAGCCATTTGAACATTGTTGAAAATGTTCTGGTCTCTTTAGATATGACAACACTGAGCGGCAGCCAGCGAAAAGAACGGGCAATCGAGTTGCTCAAAAAAGTCGGCCTGGGTGAGCATTTAAAGAAACGTCCAAGCCAGCTTTCAGGAGGTCAGAAACAGCGGGTGGCCATTGCAAGAGCACTCGCCAGCGATCCTGACATCATCATCGCTGATGAACCGACAGGTGCGTTGGATTCAAAGAATACTGCGGAAGTGCTCAAGCTTCTGGAACAAATTGCAGTGGAAGGCAAGCTGGTTATCGCCGTCACCCATTCCAAAGAAGTGGCAGGCCATGGTACGCGAATCGTTCATCTGACCGATGGAAAGATTGATGGAGACACGCGACTGAAACCCGCTTATGAACTGCCTGAAAATGTGCAGACAGACTTCCATCAAAAACCACTTTCCGCCGGAGCAAGTTACAAAAATGCTTTTAAACACCTCTCTTTTAACTTCTGGCGCAATTCGATCATTATGCTGGGAACGGCAATCGGACTGTTTGCCGTACTGCTCTTCAGCGGCCTCGGAAACGGAATTAACGCGTTCATCCAGGATCAAATCAATTCAATGATCAATCCCAATTCGATTACAGTGATGAAGAATCCGACCGGTAAGAAAATGACCAGCACCGAGCTGCAGCAGTCGATGCAGCAATTTGCAAGCGACCCGTCTAAGCTGCTGCTTACAGACGATCAGGTTGACCGCCTGAACGACTTAAAACACGTTGATAAGGTAGAGCCTGGTTATCAGCTCAGCACGTACACCCTGTCCTATAATAAGAAGAATTCGAACAGCTCAGGCATCCAGACATGGACGAAGGCATTTGCTGAAGACACTGTCAAAACCGGGCATGCACCTGGAGACAATGAGATTGTGATCAATAAGAACGAAGCAATCGCTCTGTCCAGTGCCAAAACCTACAAAAAACTGCTGGGAAAAGAAATCAACCTGACCTTTCAATGGATCAATAAGAAAAACCAGCCCATCCAGGTGACCGGTAAGCTTAAAGTCGTCGGATTTCTGAATGGCGGACAAGCAAGCATCCCGGCGATCACCAATTACCACACGATGCGTGAACTGATCGAGAAGAAGAACGGTGAAACGAAGGCAAATTTTGTTTCTGTTAACGTTACCGAGATCGACTATGTAAAACAGGTCGCCAAGAAGATCCAGGGATTAAAAGACGACGGCAAATATGTTTATGGATCGATTACCGTCGGCGACATTTTGGATACGGTGAATCAATATGTCCAGATGGCTTCGATTGTCCTTTCAGCAATCGCCGGCATTTCACTTGTTGTCTCCGCGCTTATGATCATCGTGACCATGTATATGTCGGTCTCTGAACGAACGAAGGAAATCGGCATTCTGCGCGCACTGGGGCAACGGAAAAAAGATATTCGCCGTCTGTTTACCGCCGAATCGATTCTGATCGGACTGTTTTCTGCAGCACTCTCCATAATCCTGGCATACGGATTCAGCGCGCTGCTCAATCATCTGCTCTACAGTATCGTTAAATTCAACATTGTCCAGATTACAATTACCAACATCATCACAACGGTGATCATCGCTCTGGTGATCTCATTTATTGCCGCGCTTCTGCCGGCAAGACGCGCGTCACGGCTGAATCCAATTGATGCACTGTCTGCGGACTAATGCTCACATCCTCATTTCTTATGATTTAAGCCTGACCAGGCCACTGGCCTGCAACTCATTTTTGACAAACTCCATGCCTCGCCGCATGGAGTTTGTCGTTCATCCATCATTTTATTCAGAGACACCGAGGTTGCACGTCTTCGCACATACGGAAGCAAGTAAACAGCATGTTTATAATCTTTATCTCAACGGGAAAGCCGTCGGCATCGGTCCGGCACGCAGTAACGGCACAAGCCAGTACTATAATACTTATGATGTGACCGATCTGATCCGAAAGGGAGACAATGTGATCAGCGCGATCAATTACGCGACTGCAGGAAAATCCTTTCTGGTTCAGATGACTGTTTATTATACAGACGGCACCAAGAAAGTCGTTGTAAACTCTGGTCGGGATGCCGGCAATTGGAAAACCCTGGACGGTACGTCCGCATTCGGCGACAACGGAACGAGCGTCGGAACCGGCTATTATAAGCAGGCGGCGGAAAATATTGATGCCACGAAGTATCCGTTCGGATGGAACACGATCGGTTTCAATGACTCAGCCTGGCAGAATGCTTCTGTAACAGGGACAATCATTGATCAGAGCAAAGAAAACTTAACGCCGTATACATCGGAAAATACAACCCTTCACTCTGTCCGTGCACAAAAAGTGACGCATAAATCGGATCGGGAGGTTATTGATCTGGGCAGTGAAATCATTGGCGGATTACAGTTAAGCATCAACAGCCCGGACTCCCGGAAAATAACGGTACGTTACGGGGAACAGCTGGATCGTTCGGGAAATGTAAAATATAAATTAAATGCAGGCAATGATTACGAAGAAACATGGACACTGAAAAAAGGGCATCAGACAATTGAAACGACCGGCATGAAGAATTTCCGTTACGTTGAAATTCTAAATGCTCCTGATGAACTAAACGTCAATCAGGTTCAGGGAAGTGCCATGCGGCAGGATTTTGATGATCACGCCTCTTCATTTACCTCATCAAACCCGTTGCTGAACCGAATTTACAACTTGACCAAATACACGGTCAAAGCCACCAATCAGGATCTGTACACCGACTCACAGGCTCGGGAACGGCGCGCCTACGAGGGTGATGCGCTGATTAACGCCCTTTCCAGCTATGCGTTTGAGGCTGATTATTCTCTGGCCCGCCACTCTCATGAGTATTTGATCGACAATCCGACATGGCCGGCCGAATATAAACTTTTTTCAGTTGAAGTCGCTTGGAACGACTATCTGTATACGGGCAACAAGGCCTCTCTGGTCGCTAATTATAACAAGCTGAAAGAGAAACTGTTCCTGAATAATTATAATCCGGAACTGGGACTGGTTAAGGGAGACTGCCTGGTCGACTGGCCGACCGTTGAACGGGACGGCTATCAATTTTCCGATTACAATACTGTATTTAACTCGATTTCGGCAGGCGCTTATGAAGACATGGCCAAAATTGCTCAGGCCATTGGCAAGCACGAGGATAGTCAGTTATATAGTGACCGGGCGAAGGCGATCAAAGAAGCAATGATAAAGAAGCTTTATGATCCTGAAAAAGGTGCGTTTCATGATTCACTCAGCACTTCCGGAACACTGTCGCAGCATGCGACTGCCTTCGCATTAGCCTATGATGTTTTTGATAATCAATCAATGGCGGACAAACTGGCCGAAACAATTAAAAGTCAGGGCAAATTTAAAACAAGTATCTATGGTGCTTACTTTGTGCTGAGAGGATTATATCATGCGAATGCGGGAGAAGTCGCTGAGCAGCTGTTACTTAATACGGACTCTTCCGATAAGCGGACCTATGCACATGTGCTGAACGATTTAAATGCAACCATCACTCCGGAAGCATGGGATGAAACGCTCAAAGGAAATCTGACTTTTTCACACCCATGGGGATCGGCACCCGCAAGCCAGATTGTTGAGGGGCTGTTCGGCATTCAACCGCTGACTCCAGGCTTTGACACATTCCAGGTGAAACTGCAGCCAGGTAACATCGATCGCGCAGCCATCAAGGTACCTACCATTAAGGGCAACATTACTGCATCCTATCTTTTGAAGAGAAATCGATTGAAAGTGACTGTCCAGATTCCCGAAAACAGCAAAGCCTGGATCTATCTTCCATTGTCCAAGGCACAGAAGAAACAGCTAATTGTCGATGGACACTCAGTTAAAGGAACCCAGGACGGTTCTTATCTTAAAATCGACCTTGGGTCAGGAGGGCATGTCCTTTATCTCAATTAATGTTGATTGGACTTTCCCGGCCGTGATAAATGGTCATATTACTAACAAGCAACAGCGGGTGAATGTTTCACTCGCTGTTTTGTATTTTGCCAGTTAAAAGAGCAAGTGGGTGGTTCACACGTGATCCGTGCTGAATGACCGGTAAATCTTATATTTGGTCATCGCGAGAAGCATTTACCGTTCATGGTTAGAAAGCGGGAAAAAACGCCTGATCCCTTGCCAGTGATCTTGTACCTGGTGGGCTCTTCAGCTACTCGCTTGCCACGGACGAACCGCAAGTCTCCTCGGACAAGCAAGACCTTGTTTTGATGCCTGGATATGAAATTGTTATTGGGCTGGGTGTCAGGCAAAATTTTATACTTTGCCACAAATCCATTAACCATAGAATGTATAAATAATAGAATCCAGGTTCCGGCATGGCTCCTGGATTCTTAGCAGATTTTTGAAAACTGCTGATTGTGATTTTAACCACTTTGAACGGTTTCATTAAATCTCTGTTTATATCACCTGGCTGACGTAAATCAGCTGTCAATTGCGTGCGACAATTCTTTGAACCAATAGGCACTTTTCTTTGGATAGCGTTCCTGCGTTTCGAAATCAACATAGAACAGTCCGTATCGTTTGTTGTACCCATTGGTCCAAGAAAACATGTCTTGGAGTGACCAGACGAAATATCCCTGGACATTGGCGCCATCCTGAATGGCTTCTGCAATTTTTTCAAGATGCTGTTCGATATAATCAATTCTGGGCTGATCATCAATCAGCTGGTCTTTTCCCTCGAACTTATCTTTATGGCCAAGGCCGTTCTCAGTCACATAAATTTTCCTGGTCTTCGGATATTCTTTGGTGATACGCATCAGCATATCATAGATACCCTGTGGATAAATCGGCCAGTCCCAATCGGTCGTCGGAATGCCTTCCTTACGAATCACTTCCCCGATTCCCTGGAGACGGGAAACGGAAGTGCCTTTCGTTCCGGTTCCATTGTGAGTAAACTCGCTCTTTCCTTCAAAATCTTTAACGAACTTACTGAAATAGTAGTTCACACCAACAAAGTCAAGCTGGTCAGCGGCTCTGTCCAGTTCATCACGATCCGAATCGGTAATGACAAGTTCACCGCCGCCATTTTTCTCAAGGATTTCATTCACCAGCTGCAGTGTTGTATCGCTGTATTTTCCTTCCAGCGTTCCGTCGAGATAGAAACGGATTTCCAGCGCATCCTGCAAATCGGCAGCATGACGATCTTTCACATCATCCGATGCCGGATAAACCGTTTGCAGTGCGTGGACAATGCCGATCTCGCCTTCACAGCCCATCTTCTTGAACAGGTTCACCACACGGGCATGAGCAAGGTTAAAGTTATGCTCGCATTGCAGAGCCTTCAGAAACTGAAAATGTTCCTGAGGTGGGAAAGTACCGGTAATATACTGCTGTGTCGATACGGAAACCGGTTCATTAATCGTGATCCATTTTTTTACCTGGCTGCCATATTCCTTAAAACAGAATGCAGCAAAGTCAACAAAATAGTCGATGTTTTCAGGATTCAGCCAATCGCCGGTTCGATAGGTCGCATCGGGAGAATCGAAGTGATGCAGCGTGACATAAGGCTCGATGCCCAGTTCGGCACATTCATCGAATAAACGATGATAGAAAGCAACTCCGCGCGGTTCAATTCGGCCATGCCCTTCCGGAAAAATACGGGACCAGGCGATCGATACGCGAATTGCCTTAATTCCGAACTGCTTACAGAGCACAAGATCTTCAGGATAGCGATGATAAAAATCGCAGGCTGGATCAGGGCTGAAGCGTCCCTGTTCTTTAAGATAATCATCCCACAGCACTTTTCCTTTTCCATCAGCCTGAGTGGCTCCCTCACATTGATAAGCTGCCGTTGCACCGCCAAGTACAAATCCTTTTGGTAATTTCAGCAAAGCGTTCACTCCTTGTTCAAATTTCATAACAGACATTCAAATATTTTCACTGACAAAACGAAGTGCCTTGTCCGCATCCCGCGTTAGCTCAATATACTGTCGGCCACTTGTTGTTACCATTTTCGTGTCATATTTGTCGCAGATATTCTTCAGATTGTCCTTCATGCTTTCCATCTGCGGTGCAAGAATCACCAGATCCATATCCTGAATCAGGTCCATATCCGCTCCATAGGCGCGTGCCGCAGCATTCAGCGGAAGTTTCCTTTCACTTGCGGTCTTGTTCAAAGCATTGGCGAGAATTCCGCTCGTCCCTCCGCCAGCACAGATCACCAGAACATTAGTTTCTTTATCGATCGTTTTCGCTTCGCCTGACTGAGTTTCGTGATTGTCGGCAACCGCAGCATCCTTGTCAGTTGCTGCGACTCTGGATTGGCCACTCGCTGCAGGTGCGGCGTCTGCGGCGGCTTCCTCAGCAATCAGCTGAATGTCATAGGCACGCATAAATGGATAGTAAATCAGCACATCGATAAGCAGCATTACGGCAACCATCAGAAAGGAAAGTACGGCAAAGCGTGTACTCATTACGATACCGATCGGTGCCGGAAGTGTCCATGGCAGATAATAGATAAATCCGCTCATGTGCAAAGTGGAAACGAAGAACTTGAGAATGGCGACGTTAAGCATCGGTGTCAAAATAAACGGAATGAAAAATACCGGATTCATAATGATTGGCGTACCAAAAAGAATCGGCTCATTGACCGAGAAACTGACCGGCACAAAGGTTGCCTTACCGACGGCCTTAAGCTGTCTCGATTTTGCCAGAAGCAGGAACATATAGGCGAGGACAAACGTTGATCCGGTACCGCCCAGATTCATGACATAGTCCATTGTGTTATTCGCAAACACATGCCAAGGATGCTCGCCCGCCTGATAAAGTTTCATATTTGCGTCTGTATTGGCCAGCATGATCGCGATTACCGCCGGCTGAACGATGGATGGTCCCTGAATACCGATGAACCAGAAGAAAGCCATCGCACCTGCAATGATCATCAGGCCGATATACGAGTCCGTACCCGAGAAAAGCGGGGACAGAACCGTAATGATTGACTGTGCAAGATTCTGATTGTGTGAAATGGTACGGAACACAATATCAAACAACCAGAAAGCAAGTACGGAAAGTGCCATAGGAATCAAGTCTTTGAACGTCTGAGAAATATTCTGCGGGACCTGCGGCGGCATCTTAATGGTCACGTTATTCTTAATACATACATAATAAATGTTCGGCACAATTAATCCGATGATGTACGCGCAGATAAGCCCTTTTGTCCCGAGAAATGAAATATCGATGCCTGTTTTGAGTGGATCTGCAGCCACAATAAAGAAACAGATCTCCGAGGCAATAATCACCGATATCGGATTGACCGGATTGGTTTTTGGCAGCGACAGATTCTTATAATCAGTCAACGATTTAGCTGTTGTCGCTGCAATGAAAATGGCCAACAGCCCCATTGAGAAATTATAGGCTTTCAATAAATAGTTTTGTACATTGGCACTCCAGTAAAAACCCCAAATGTTCGGGATAAATGCAACAAGAAGAAACAGACTTGAAAAAAGAATAACCGGCATGACGGCAATAAATCCGTCACGGATCGCGGACAGATACGGATTCGCCGCAATTTTTTCAAAAGTCGGCTTCATTTTAATCAACTGGTTGATTAACCAATTCATAAGTAGCTCCCCTTTATGTGTATATTGGTAATAAAAACGGTTGCCTGATTCCATAGGCAAGAACTGAATTTTTAAGGTTTCATGCGATGGCTTCACTTTTGTCTGAGCTCTGTCGAAGTCATGTTTTCGGGTAATTCCTGACAAATGGACTTGCGTCATCACACAGGACGTTTATTTTTTCTCCAGTCTGTAAACCCTTTCATAAATATCGATAAAGAATTTCGTTTCTTCCATGAGCATCATTGTGGTCATTAAGCTGTCCTGTGCATGAACCATAATAAAAGTAACGCTCATGTCCTGGCCGCCAGCTTCTTCGCTCAGCAGCCTGGTTTGTGACTGATGTGCATCATTGACCGACTTCTGAGCATCCTCAACTAATTGGCGTGCTTCCTCAAAGTTACCCTGGCGTGCCTGATCCAAAGCCTTAATCAGTGCTGATTTTGCATCACCCGCATATGCGACAATTTCAAATCCGATCATTGAGATTTCTTCTTTACTTGCCATAGAAATGATTGCCCCCTTTTATTATCTGCTTCGCACCTTGTCTTGTTCATCAACTCTGGTTCTGCCAATCACCTCGCATTCACCATACAATAAGCAATATTCGTGCCAACTTTTTTTGCACACATAAGAGTTGATGACAGCCCTGGCCCTGAAATTAAGGTGGTCCGTATGTGTCCTTTGCGAGAGTGCCTGGTCCAATCCTGATTCGTTAATCTATTTCTTTAGCCTGCCGCAGGCGCACCTCCGCTTTGATGTGCCAGTAGTTAAGAACCTTTTCATCCAGTTGGCTATTTGGTCATAGTAAAACCCCCAAAAGTTGAATTCTTTTGTCCAACTTCAGAGGGCCGTTAAAAGGAGTCTGTTTTTTTAAGAGTATATAAAATTTAAGGAAAATAGTATAAGTGCCGGCGGCTTCGCCCGTGTCAAAGGCTTGGCGAAACCAGGTTTTCTAATCTGTTTTTTAAACACATGGATTCATCTTTTAAACACATAGCGCTATTCATTGTTCCTTTTGATAAACTGTCTCAGCAGCTCATAAAGAAGTGTGCGTTCATATCCGTTCACATGAATATTATACTTTGCTTCCATATCATGAAAAATTTCTTTCGTCACTGCATTGAATTCCTGTTCCTCATCTGAAGTCGGCAAGTCGAGGTGCTCCTTTGCGTGATTGCTTTTTGTTGTGATCAGACGTTCAACCATCAAGGCAATATGCATATAGAGGTTGAGTTTTCCCTTGCCATCCACTTTCATCTCATAATACTTTTCATATAATGAAATGACATACTCGACTTCATTAATAATGATGCTCGGATTCAGAAAATTAAGCCTGCTCGAAACGCCTTCAATAGTAAGATCCTTTAACAGCTGCTGGATCATGGATTCAAAATGTGCCCGGCTTAAAAATGGCTGAAGTTCCTGCCACAGGTACTCTCTTCCTTTGTTTTCCAGAATTTTGTAGATGTTGACGCTGGGTACGTCAAGCTTAGCCGGAAGTTCGGAAGTTGTAATGATTAACAGCGTCTTTATAAAATAAGTTTCATCATTCCGCAGGACAGCATCACGAAGTTCCTTATAGTCCATCGTCAGCACATCAAGACGATCCTGTGGTATAAAACGCGTCATAATCTCGCGTACACGATTTGAAATCCCTGCTCCGGACATACATGAGATGATGATGTTCTTGCCTTGCGTCAGCCCTTCAAAATAACGTGCTTCAACAGCGTATCCATCCTTTGCCTGTTCTGCAATAACTTTAAATGGAACATTTTGAACCATCTTCATCCCCACATCAAGTGCAACAGCTGTTGTCAGATTATTGATGACAAGAAGATCTCCGGCCAGCTGATTTTTAATCGATGAATAAAGGTGTGTTAAGGAGCCCATATCAACCAGCAGAATTAGCCCATCGCTCGTATCCTGCCTGTGCAGATAATCTTTGACTTTCTCAATAATTTCGTTAATTCCTGTATCAAATGGCATGTCAATAGACTCGAACACGAATGTCTGGCACAGTTGATTCACAACAGTCTGAATGCTGCTTGCCGTGTGAGATCCGTGAGCAACCATCAACCCGTGAAGCTGAATATTTTCTGCAATAAAAGGTTGAATAAAGAAGGTAAATAATTGCGTCAGCAAACCGCTGATATTCTTATCGATCAGATGCTCAAGACGTATCACCAGTTTTTCGGCGACGTAATGCGCTTTTGGAAAAATACGGATGACACAGTCATCGAGGCTGCTGATTATATCAGTCTGCCACCTGCTTCTCAGGCAAATCATATAGGCCTCAAACAACGCATCAATGATATCGGCTGAGCACATGATTCCGTAGCGTTCTTTTATCCGAAACACTTCCGTCTTAAATTCCTCGTAGATTAATGATGATTGATTGATGAACCGCGCATTGTCCTGACTTGCCTGATGCATTTGCTGCGCCAGTTTCTTAAATTGCAGAATCAGAGCTGAACGGTCGAGCGCTTTTCCGTCTTTTCTGTCACGCGAGAGATGAGTAAAGAAATCAATTATTTCGTGCGTCAGTTGATGAGGCGCAGGACTGATTACTGTCTCACCAGCGCTGTCATCCATGGAAATACGAATCGGCGGCAATTTCCTGTATCCGGATGATTCAGCACGTTTTTGCATTACCGCCGGCAAATGATTCAGATCAATTTTGATCCACTCCTGATTTTGCTGAGTTGAAAATGCATGCGCACAGCTTAATTGAATCATGTTGCGGAGCATGCCGACATTGCCTTCAAATTTATGGAAACACAGCTGACTGAACACCTCGCTGCTGATCTCTATATTCCGTTGAATTTTCTTTGATTCTTGAAGATAAAAACAATAGATTAGTTGAAAACGTTCGAAAAACGGGCGTTCACTTAATCCGCAAAGATGAACCTTCGCCGGTATTCTTCTCCGAAACGTGCCGAGAAGTACCTCATCATTTTGCTCAGTCGTTGCAAAGATCAGTCTGACTTTCGATTTTTGCCATTGTTTATTTTCACCGATTGGCCGAAATTGCCCTTTATCCATAAAAATAAATAACTTTTCCTGATTTTCAAAAGACAGGCGATGAATTTCATCAAAAAATAAGTATCCGCCATCCGCCTGCTGAAGAAGTCCCGCTTTATCCTGATCCGCTCCTGTAAACGCACCTTTCCGGTAACCAAATAACGTACTTGAAAGCAGTTCGGGATTATTTGCGTAATCCGCACAATTTAAAATGATGAACGGAGCATGCGGGGCAATCACGCCATTGTCCACCGCATAGTGATAGATCAGACTCGCAAGAAAGCTTTTTCCAACTCCGCTTTCACCATTTATAATGAGCGGCAATCCGTCTGGCGGATAATTAACCGATGCTTTGCATTGCTCAATAACCGCTTCCTGGCTTCCGTCAAAACCAATGAAGGCATGGAATGCATCCGTTTTCCGTTCTTCTGGTTCATGAATTATATTTTGCACGGCCGACCATCGAACGGGCTTTCTTCCTTTTTTCAGAACCAGTCCTTCTTTCAGCAACCCGCTTAAATAATGGCTGACCACCGAGCGGCTCAGATTCAGTTGATTCGCAAGTTCCGTGCGGTTGCATCCATATGCCCCTGATCCGCGCGTTGTGTTAATGCTGCATATATTCGGTCATGTGCTCTCATGAAAGCCCTTTCTCCTGTTTTCTTTTCATTATACCTCATTAATCGCTCATACTGAACGCCAGAAAAAAACTTTCAACGGCAAATCAGCGTACGCAGGCATATGGTGAGCAAAATATGGACAGCTAGCATTTTGTTTTCTTAAACTTCTTTTCTTTATAAATAACGGGATGCTCACGGATGAGAAAAACAGTCATTAATCTCCGTTCACGTGCCGTTGATCTATACCTTTTGTTCATCGCCGCTATGGTTGCTCGCTTATCACAGGCGTCCCGCGCCTCCGTTTTGATGCTTATGCATGTATTGTCACAGAAAAAAACCAGGCCACCCTGACGGGACAGCCTGGTTTGAATACGTACCTTTTTTCGCGCACTGGAGATTTAAAAATGTAGGTGATAACGCCCTGTCTCTCATCCTGGTTTCACCGAATTTTCTTTATAATAACGAATGGCTTCTTTTGTGATCGGGTCTTCCGGGGACAGACCGCTCACCTGGTTCAATACGGCCAGCACGCCCTTTGTTTTCAGCTGTTTCTGCAGTTCTGCTGCTTCAGCATCCTCGGTATAATCAAAACGCAGAGCTGCCGCTATGACTTGAGCAAGATGAGTAAAGGACAGACCGAGCCGCTTCGCTTCACGAGCCGGTTTCACGAGCCGGTCTTCCGGACCAAGCTTGCGAATCGGTGAACGTCCGACACGCGTGACATCATCATTCAATTTCGGATTCTGGAAACGGTGAAGAATCTTTTCAATATACCGTTCATGCGTCTCAGCGGCAAAGCCGTAACGCTTGATCAGGTAGGCACCGGTTTCTTCAATCGTTGCTTTGACATCCCGATAAATATCCGGATCAGCCAATGCTTCATGAATCTTGTTTTTCCCAGCCTGATAACCGAGATAGGCGGTTGTTGCATGACCGGTATTGACGGTAAAGAGTTTGCGTTCAATGTAAGGAGCAAGATCCGGAACGATTTGCATCCCTTTTACTTCAGGTAATTTTTCTTTAGTCGCAACAATCCATTCATGATAGTTCTCAACCAGCACATCAAGCAGTTCTTCATTATGCTGCAAGGGCACGATACGGTCGACAGCCGAATTCAGGAAAAATACCGTTCCCTCCATTTTTTTAACCGTCTCTTCATTAAGCGTTTTCAAAACTTCATTTTTTAAAAGATCCGTTGCATTGATCTGATTTTCGCATGCAATCACATAAAGTTTTTCATGTGTATGTTTTAAGCGTTCCGTCAGTCCTTCTGCAATCAATGGCGCAATGAACGGAAGCACTTTCGGACCGATTGCCGTAGTCAGGAAAGACGCCCGGCCAATCGCTGCCACAACTTGCTCTGGATGCGTTTTACTGTAGCGACGCGCCCATGGCGCTTGAGCCCATCCCCGCATCACAGGCAAAGACGATTTTTTTCACGGCCTGCGGATCGAGCGTTTTTGAATTCATGAGCACACTGGAAACGCGACTCTTCTTGCCTTTCATGCTCTCCATTTTTCGAGTTGCTTCCTCAAGATCTTCATTCCCCGACTTATCGGTTCTCAGAATCAGTGCCGCGATCAGAAAGGAAACGGTCAGCGAAACAAAGACATCGGCGATATTGGCCGCAAAACTGCCAAAAGATTTCGGTGTGACGGCCAGCATTGCAAGAAAGCCGCCTGGAGAAGCCGGTCCGACCAGCCCACCGTTCAAAGCAACAAGCGTGAAAATGCCGCTCATACCGCCGACAATGGTTGCTACAATTAAAAGCGGTTTCATTAAAATGTATGGAAAATAGATTTCGTGAATGCCGCCGAAAAAGTGAATGATCGCTGCACCGGGCGCTGATTTCTTCGCATTGCCCTTGCCAAAGAAGCAGTAAGCCAGAAGAACACCCATACCGGGACCAGGATTGGCTTCAAGGAAAAAGAGCACTGACTTGCCATACTGGCGCGCCTGATCAACGGCGATCGGCGTCAGCACACCATGATTGATTGCATTGTTCAAGAATAGAACTTTGCCTGGTTCGATAAACAAGCTGGCAAGCGGGAGCAGTCCGGCATGAACAAGCCATTCCACACCTGAGGCAAGCCCGCCACTGACCGCGTCGACAACCGGCCCGACGCCAAGAAAAGCAATAATAGCAAGAATCGCTCCAAGAATTCCTGCCGAGAAGTTATCGACAAGCATTTCAAATCCTGTCTTCACTTTTCCTTCAATCGATTGATCAAATTTTTTAATAAGGTAGCCACCGAGCGGTCCCATGATCATGGCACCGAGAAACATCGGAATATCCGTACCGATAATGATTCCTGCGGTAGCAATGGCACCGACAACCCCGCCGCGGTGATCAAAGACAAGTTTACCCCCCGTGTAGCCAATTAAAATCGGCAGCAAATAAGTGACGGTCGGCGTAACCAGTTCAGCAAGTGCCTTGTTCGGAATCCATCCGGTCGGAATGAACAGGGCCGTAATCAGTCCCCAGGCGATGAACGCTCCGATGTTGGGCAGAATCATTGAACTTAGGAAGTTGCCGAACTTCTGGACTTTTACTTTAATCGAACTTCCTGACATAACTTTCTCCTCCTTCATTGTTTATTCCATGCAGTGCCGGAATAAATCGCGGGTCAACGATGAAAACGTTCATAGGTATGATCCATTCGTTAAAACGCTTACATTTTGTGAAAACCCTCTCTCTATCTACACTTTAATTATAAAGAGCGTATGTTCACAAAAACAACACAAACTAAAACCAGTTTTGCCAACCTGCTGATGACAAAACTGGATCTGATTGTGCTCCGAATAATGGTTTACCGGTCATTCTGACGACTTTACCGGTCATGGTGCGGCATTTACCGGCCATCATGGTGATGGGCAGCAGACGGCTCTCTTTTTTATGCCTGTTTCTGAAGCTGATCTTCCGTTCGGCCGGGTTCCTGATCAATCGGAAGCAGGCGAACCGAACGAATCAGCTCATCCAGCTTGCTTTCAATCCTATGCAAGAGGAAAAAAGTGACCACTGCCGGGAATCCGACATCCTTAATCATTGAGAACCACACCTCCATGCGGAAACCTCCTTTCCAAATAAAACAGAAGCCGGGATGTGTGTTCCGGCTTCTGCTCGACATTATGCTTCCAGTTCGATTGGTGTCGTGTTGTTTTCCGAGATGCGTGCTGATTTGATCGCCGTTAAATCGCCGCCTGTGGATTGGAACACATTCTCGGTGATAATTGCGCTCATAGCATCTTTGATCGCAGCTGGATCCGCCGGTTCAACCGGATCGTTCAGCGAAAGCGTGACGCTTTTGCCTTCAGTATTCAGAAATACAAGACTCAATGTTTTCATTGATGCTCCTCCTTTCTACTCATTTTTTCTCACCGTTTAGTCGGTTATTTCCGCTGAATCGTGGCGTTCAACGGTGATCAGCTCGTGCTGCTGGAGCGGCGCCAGCTTGCGCGCGATAGACAGCAGGCTGGCTTCCGCAGCTGCCGGCTTAATATTTCTGAACGATTTTGTGAGTACGATGGTTTCGCCTTTCTCATCCTGACCGCCGTTCAGAGTCATCACAAAAGCTGATTCCGTGATTGTGCTGGTTGCCATATGAATCACCTCCTACATGAAATAGATAGGCGACGCATGCCGGATATGGTGACATGCATCGCCTTATTTTTCTATCCGCAAAAAAAACCGATCTTTACCTTTCGCAGAATGTGATGGTTTTCGCGTTGCATTTTTGCCGTGGCTGCTCGCTTGCCGCGGGCGCACTGCCAGCCTCCTCAGGTAAGCTGCAGGATCTCACTGGCACGCATCGCCGGGACAATCCCGCAGGCGCCAGCGTAGTGCCTCCGTTTTAATGCCCGGCCCAGCCATGGCTTGATTGGATACCTTAACCCCGTTAGAAAATCTGGCTTTGCCAAGCCTCTGGCTGAGGCAAAGACGCCGTCGCACTTATACGATAATTAAAAAACGACTCGCCAAAGCGGCGAATCGTTTCACTGTGCACCATTAGCGGAGCAGGGCAAAAATCTGGTCAGCATGCTCGGCATTTTTCAGCTGATGCACCGTATTCTGGTCAACCAGCTTCTGAGCGGTATCCGACAGATAATGCAGATGTGCTTCACTGCCTTTCGGTGGAATCATAAAGGCAATGATAAAGGTGACCGGGTTGTTGTCAAGCGTTGGCCAGTCAGTGATCGGATCAGCCAGTTTGATCACCAGCATGGATGCCTGGTTGATCGTCTCCGATTGAGCGTGCGGTATCGCAAAGCCGCCTTCCATACCTGTTGAGCTTTGGTTTTCTCGTTTTTGAAAAGCGCGAATCAACTGTTGCTGATCCTGAATGACGCCTTTTTCCTGCATCTTTTCCGCAATGAACCGGAACAGCTCGTCCTTTGTCCTGATGCCCTTCTCAAAGTAGATGTTTTCTTTCTTCAGCAGTCCGGACGTCTCAGACGCAGGAGCATCTTTTTCATGCGTGGATGCTGGCGACTGTGCGGCTGACTCTGCCTGAAGATTCATGTTCTTTTTATAGCGGTGCTTCTGATCCGCAGCAATCAGGTACCCGGAAACAAGTGCTCCTGCGAGTATCGCAAGCACCCAGAGCAGCGGATGAGTCACGATCGGCAGAACAATGAAGCCGCCATGCGGGGCAGGCACCTGAACTTTCAGATAATAGGTCAGAATGGCCGCGATAGAAGAACCGACCATCAGTGACGGAATCACGACCAGCGGATTCTTTGCTGCAAAAGGAATCGCGCCTTCCGTGATGTGTGTCGAACCAAGCAGAAAGTTGACATAGCCGGCATTGCGTTCTTCTTTCTCAAAATACTTTCCGGCAAACAGGACGGCAAACCCTGTGGCAATCGGCGGGGCGATGCAGGCGGCCGAAACACCGGCCATGAAGTAAAAGTTCCCCTGGCCGAGCAGAGCGACCCCTGTAACATAAGCCGCTTTATTCACCGGGCCGCCCATATCGAATGCGCACATCATGCCGACGATCAAACCGAGAACAAGCGGACTTTGATTCTGCATATTGCTCAGAAAATGCATCATTCCTTCATTGATTGCAGTCATCGGTGAGGAAAGCAGAACCATTAAGTAACCACCGATAAAGCCGCCAAGTACCGGAAGAAGGAAGATGGATTTTAAACCGTCAAATTGCCTGGGAAGCCCCTTTAAGACTTGCTCAATCAGAAGAATCAAATATCCGGACATGAAGCCGCTGACGATACCGCCAAGAAAACCTGTACCGTTTGTGTAGGCAATCATTCCGGTAATAAACCCGATGATCAGCCCCGGACGTTTGCCGATCGCCTGAGCGATATAAGCCGAGAGAATCGGAACCATCAGTCCCAGACCGACTTTACCAATTGCGTTCAGATTGGCTGCAAAGACATTGTACTCATGGCTCTTCGGATCCGCTGAATTAATGCCAAACATAAATGAGATCGCAAGTAAAACGCCACCGGCTACAACCACAGGAAGCATATGCGACACACCGTTCATCAAATACACATACAGCTTATGCGCAAAGGATTCTTTTTCCACGCTGCCGCTCGTGTTTGCGGATACCGGTGTTTTTCCGCTTTTGAACAGCGGTACGGAACCGCTTACAATTTCCTCAATTAATTTATCCGGTTCTTTAATCCCTTTGGTAACGGAAACTTTAAGCACACGTTTTCCGGCAAAACGGTCCTCATCAACATCCTTATCGGCTGCGATAATGACGCCATCCGCCTCCGCAATTTCCTGCGGTGTCAGCGCATTTTCAATACCCGCCTGCCCGTGCGTCTCCACTTTGATTTCAATTCCTTTTGCTTTTGCGGCATCTTCCAAAGCTTTTTTAGCCATAAAAGTATGGGCAATGCCTGTCGGGCAGCCTGTTGCTGCAATAATTTTCGTCATGATTTTCGTACCCCCTCTGTATCATTGATCAGTTTAACCTGTTGCATCAATTCCGGAACATCCTTTAAATCGCTTAATCCGGCAGTGAATGCCGTTGATGATCCGGCAGCCGTCGCAAATATCAGTGCATCTTCTATGCTTTTCTGCTGAAGCAGTGAGCCGACAAATGTGCCAAGCAAAGTGTCACCGGCGCATGCTGTATTGACGACTTCTCCCCTTGGCGCCGTTGTCTGCAGAACCCGGTCTCGATCCAGATACATTGTCCCTTTCTCCCCACGTGAGACAAGTACGCGTTCGGCACCTTTATTCAGAAGCTGCACTGCCGCATCAATAAGACGAACGTCATCTTCAAAAACAGTGGGATCCTCATCCAGCCATGCCGCGAGCTCCTCGTCGCTCGGTTTGATCAGAAACGGGTGATCGGACAAGCAGTCAAGCAGCGTTTTTGCGCTCACATCCAGCACCAGCCTGAACCCTTTCTTAACAGAAAGCTCGGAGATTCGTTTCAGAATCGTTCCATTGACACCCCTGGGAAGACTTCCGGAGACAAATAAGAGATCCTCGGGTTCAAGACCGCTGATTTTCGCGATCAATGCATCCTGAGCTTTTTCATCAATCACCGGCCCGCGATTCACGGCTTTGTACTCCTTCTCCCCTGCTTTTATAAAGGTATTGATTCGGGTGATACCGTCAATGTGGACAAAATCTGTATCAATGCCCGCCCGTCTCAGTTCATCTTCAATGTACTTCCCGGTAAAACCGCCAAGAAAACCGGTTGCGCAATTTTCGATGCCCATTTTTTTCAGCATAAATGAGATATTAATGGTTTTCCCGTTTGCCTGATAATCCTCAAAAACACTCCGATTCACCACATGGGGTTCAAAATGTTCAAATTCAGTAAACAGGTCGATTGCAGGATTCATGGTGCATGTATAGATCACAAGCTTTCCCTCACTTTCCTTGCTCCTTTGCTACATCTTCATTGTGCCATACTGGGTCGTGAAAAAGTTTACGAAAAAAGCTATAATCAGTGTAAATATTTTCAATATGAGAGGCGGGCATGGCTTTGAATTTCTTTGAACGTGTCAACAAGTATTTTGACCTGCTGAGCGACAGTGAAAAATTTTTGCTTCGCTATATTCAGGAACATATTAACGAAATGCCGCAGATTTCAATCGTCCGTCTCAGCGAAAAGGCGAATGTCTCAACGGCTACAATTGTCAGGACCATGAAGAAGCTGGGCTATGATGGCTTTACTTCATTCAAGATTCGACTTAAGGATGAACATCGGCGCACTCCTGAGTTCTCCGTTGTGGAAAAAGTGGACAATAAAATCAAAGAAGCGATCCTGAAAAATGAGCGAGAAGTCACAAAAACCATTCAAATGCTTGATCGCGGAACCATTGAGGATGTGCTGCAGAAAATCATTTACGCGCGGAAAATTTTTCTGTTCGCCCGCGGCTTTTCTGAGCTGATCGCAAAAGAAATGTGCATCAAATTCCAGCTTGTCAACAAGTATTGCGAAATGCATGATGATCCGAATATCATTCGTACCATCAGCAGCCGTATTGAAAAACAGGATCTGGTGATTTTCATCTCTTTAAATGGCTCCACCGCCGAGCTCGTCGAAGCTGCGAAGAACTGCAAAGCAAATGGCATCAGTACCGTAACTCTGACCGCCAACCGTGACAGCCCGCTTTATGCCCTGTCAGAGCTTGCACTCGTTGGTTACAAATCGAAAGAATCGTATTTTCCGGATTATGAAGTGCGCTCGCGGCTGCCTTTGCAGATCATGGGCCGCATCATTCTTGATGCTTATGCCATTCGAACACGTGCCTGAAGTTTGAAAAAATAACAGCACGGAATTTTTTCACGCTCCATGCACTGCTGTGATAAACTTAAAAAAAGCGGCTTCAGCATTCAGAACGAAGTAGCCGCTCTCCAATAATTACACAATCGGGAGGTTGATTTCAATGAAGAAACAAGTGGTAACATCTGCTGCGCCAAAAGCAGTCGGTCCTTATTCTCAAGGTGTTCTGGCCGGTGATTTTTTATTCGCGTCAGGACAGATCCCGCTGGATCCGGAGACCGGGGAACTGGTGAAAGGCAGTATTGAAGCGCAGGCTCAGCGCATCTTTCTGAACCTGAAGGCCGTGTTAAACGAAGCGGATCTTGACTTCTCACATGTTGTCAGCGCGACCGTTTATTTAACGGACATCAGCGATTTCGCCACCGTCAATGAAATTTACGCACATTTTTTTAATGGCGAAGTCCTGCCCGCCCGCTGCGCAGTTCAGGTCGCAGCTCTGCCCAAGGGCGCCAGGCTGGAAGTATCCTGCGTAGCTTACAGGGGATATTAGAAAACCTGGCTTTGCCAAGCCTCTGGCGAAGGCAAAGACGTGCTGCACTTATCCTATAATCCGCTGAATTTTAAATTCAAGAGTAGAAAAAGCAAAACGCGCATCAGGATAGACTTCAGAGGGCGCATCAGAGCCTTTCTTATTCAGGCGCTGGCGCTTGCAACTTTCGCCTGATTTGCCTATCTGCCTGCGGAATCTGCTCTTGCCATGCTCAGCACCGCATCGATCAGCGTGTCAATCTCTTCCGGGCGGATTTGCTGCGCGGCTTTCCGTACATACAGTTTGGCAAGCGACGACACCGCGCCAAAACAGAGCGCAATCAGTGATTCCGCAGGCAGTTCCTTGATTTTATGTTCCTGCATGCCCTGCTTAAATGTTTGGACAATCCGCTGCACATGCGGCTGCAGATCCTGCTGTGTCTGCGGACGGATGAGCGGCGAATTTTCGTATTGCTCGATGAAATTAAGCGCCTGGCGATGTTCAAGATAGTAATAGAAGATTTGCGTCAGCATATCTTTTAATTGCTTTTCAATCGGATCATGAGCATGCAAATGTTCAAAAACATGGTTCGCAAAATCGATTTTAATTTTTTTATACAGTTCATTCAGCAGAACTTCTTTATTTTCAAACTGATTATAAATACTGCCAATGCTGATTCCGGTGCACTTCGCAATTTGTGACATCGGTGTTCCATAAAAACCCTGTTCTGAAATGAGCCGAAGCGTTTCCGTGAACAACCGTTCAAGACGTGCATCATTCATTAGCCAATTGTTCCTCCATTTTTGACAATGCGTCATATTCTTTTTGTGTCAACCCAATTGTCGGCAGGCCTGCATTGCTCACTGCCTGTTTTCGGTTCTTCACACCAGGGATCGGAATGATCTGATCACTCGCCTGCATCAGCCAGCTCAGTGCGATTTGCGCAACAGAAGTCTCGCGGGCGGCAGCGGTCTCGCGCAACAATTGAAACAGCGGATCATACTTTTTGATCTTTGCTGCCTCAGGCATTCTCATCAAGCGGCGCCAGAGCGGAAGGCCTTGCGTTCCCTCGTGAAAAAGATCAAGCTGCTGAATCCATAAGTAGACTTTTTGCTGCAACGATAATTTTTTATCCCCGGACTGATACTTGCCGGTGAGCACGCCCTGGGCCATCGGTGACAGGGGAATGATCGAGATCCGTTCCTGCTCACAATAATCAATCAGTCCGCTGCGTTCGATACGTCGTTCTAATAAATGATAATATACTTGATTGGCGCTTAAGAAAAGTCCCCGCTTTTGTAAAAACTGATGAAAGGCTGCCGTACGCTCCAGATTAAAATTGCTGACGCCGATGGCGCGAATCAGCCCATGGGCGTATGCATCGGCCAGCAGTTCCGCGTACTGTTCCAGATCCTGATCCTTGGGCGGATAATGCAGCTGGTAAAGATCAATCGCCTCTGTCTTCAATCGTTCTAAGCTGGCTTCGATCGCTTTTATTATATCCTCGGGGCGTTTGTCAGCCTTAGGATTGTGCTTGGTGGCAATCACGGCCATGCGTCCGTCCTTTTCGCGAAATTCTCCTAACAGCCGCTCCGAATCTCCTCTCGCGTAGCTGTCGGCTGTATCGAAAAAATTGACACCATGATCAAGACTGGCTACATAAGCTTCCCATAAATCCTGTTTCTGATAGAACTTCCCATAGCCCATCAATTTGAATCCCCAGGCAGCTGTGCCCACACCAATTTTCGATACATGTACTTCACTTTTTCCTAAAGCTTTCATTTTCATGACCAGAATTTCCTTCTCTCGATTAGAATGAACGTTCATTCTAATTTTAGATAATTGATCTTCCTTTGTCAAACAAGGTATTCGATTGACGATGCACAGGACGAGACCCGGCAGCAGAACTCATACTGAAATCTGCGGCGCTGGCACGCATCAATTGAAACAATTCCACAGGCGCCAGTGCACCTCCGCTTTGATGCCTAAACATTGTCTTATTTTGCCGGTTGCCTGCGGGTAAAAACATATGCTCTCTTCTAGCACCAGATTAGAAAACTTGACTTCGCCAAGCCTCCGGCGAAGGCGAAGTCCTAGTTGCACTTATACTATTTTCCTTGAATTTTATATACTTTCTTATAGTATTAGAAAACTTGGCTTCGCCATGCCTCCGGCGAAGGCGAAGTTGCCGTCGCACTTATACTATGCTCCTTAAAATTTATATACTTTCTTATAGTATGAAACAAGGATGTCCCACAAAAAGAAGTGGAACATCCTCCATTGAATAAATTATTTGTTTGCAGAATAATGCTTCTCGGCAAATGCCAGCACGATTACACTTTCTCGGATTCAGGATGCAGCACCTGATTAATAAATCGCTTGGTTCTTTCGTGTTTCGGCGCATTGAACATGTCGTCCGGTTTTCCTTCCTCAACAATCACCCCCTGGTCCATGAAAATGATCCGATCGCCGATCTCTTCTGCAAAGCGCATCTCATGCGTAACAAGAATCATAGTCATTCCTTCATCAGCAAGTTTGCGAATCACTTTCAGGACTTCACCGACAAGCTCCGGGTCAAGAGCCGAAGTCGCTTCATCGAACAGCATGATATGTGGCTCCATAGCAAGTGCACGGGCAATAGCGACGCGCTGTTTCTGCCCACCGGAAAGCTGATTCGGATAATGGTGCATACGTTCCGCAAGCCCTACTTTTTTCAAGTATTCTTCAGCAGTGACTTTTGCTTCTTCCGGCGACTTTTTCCTTATTTTTATTTGTGCCGCCATGACATTCTGAATCGCGGTCATCATCGGAAAAAGGTTAAAGCTTTGGAAAACCATCCCAATCTCTGTTCTTAGTTTGGCGACACGCTTCTCATGATAACGTCCGGAAGGATCGGCAAAATTTTGCCCTTCGACTTTGACCGTACCTGACGTTGGCACTTCCAGACAGTTCAGACAGCGGAGCAATGTTGACTTACCCGATCCTGAAGGACCGATAATCACGACGATTTCACCTTGATGTACGGTGAGATCAATGCCCTTCAGAATTTCGTGGATACCGAACGACTTATGCAGTTGATCAACTTTGATCATGGGTTTAGACATGTTTTGACAACCTCTTTTCAAGCAGTCTGACTGCCTGCGACAGCGGCAGACTGAGAATCAGGTAAGCAACCGCCAAAATCGTATAGGACTCAATTGTCAGGAAAGTCTGTGAAGCATATGCCTGCGTGCGCAAAAGCAGCTCATTGACGGTAATAAAAGCGAGCAGCGATGTATCCTTAATCATCATAATCAAATAGTTCCCAAACACCGGAACAGCCTGTCTTGTGGCCTGGGGAATCACTATGGACCAAAGGGCCTGCCGGTGCGTATACCCCAGTGCAAGTGCCGCTTCGGTCTGCCCTTTATCAATAGACAGAATCGCAGCTCGAACAACTTCGGACAAATAACAGCCATAATTGATTCCCAGGCCTAAAATCCCGGCGACAAGTGGATTAAGCTGAAACTGATAGCCTGGAATGAAAAATTGAACGACCAGAGATATAAGCAGCGGAACGACATAGAACATATATACAAGCTGAACAAGCAGCGGAGTCCCGCGAATCACTTCCAGAAAAACCAGCAGAAGGCCTCTGAGTATCTTATAATGCGACAGCCTGCCCACCGCGATCAGAATGCTCAGAATAACCGCCAGAAGGAACCCGCCAAGCGTCGCCTCCAGAGCAATCATCAGCCCCTGCCATAACTCGGGAGCCAGTGCTTTCAGGGCCGTGGCAAAGTCTAAATGATTCAGAATTTCCATTTCTAACACCTCATTTGTCTGTCAATTGTCTTGTTGGCCGGCCCATATTCTCCGTGCGGACAATGACAGAAATCAGAGCTAGTCTATTTTGAACAGAATAACTCCGAATCCATCAAATCTTTATTCATTGCTGAACAGGTACATAATAATTGTCGGGCATACCATATTTCTTTAATACTTTTTTGATAAAGCCATTTTCTTTCAGAATATTGATCTGTTTATTAATTGCGCGAACAAGTTTTGTGTCACTTTTTCGCGCGGCAGCACCGATCATGCCTGATGCCTGAGGAGTATACGGATCAAGAATTTTCAGTTTCAGGGACGGATCCTGTTTCAGGCTGTATGCCGCAACCGCACCGTCCGTGACCAGTGCATCGATTTTCCCGGTATTCGCTGCGAGCAGGAGATCAGATTGGGAACCGAATACGTTTATTTGTTTAATCTTCCCTTCCTTTTTCAGTTTGTTCGCAAAATCAAAGAACGCCGTTCCTTTCTGGGCACCGATCACCTTGTCCTTCAAATCGTCGACACTCTTAATCGACGAATTCTTTGGAATAATAAACGCTTCCCCTTCCGTATACCAGATGGTCGTGAATTTTGCGATCTTCTGACGCTGCGGGTTAATATACATCGCATCAGTGACCAGATCAATGTTCTTATTATTCAGTTCCAGCAGCAGGTTCTCGAACTTGGTCTGCTTCATTTCAACTTTAGGAATACCGAGCCGTCTGGCAACCTCTTTGATAATTTCAGCGTCAATACCGGTGAATTTTTTCGTTTTCTGATCGATAAATGCAAACGGTGCATCATTGGACGAACCGACAACAAGTACACCTTTTTTCTTGGCTGCCGCTAATGTATCGACTGTTTTGCCAGATGAAGATGATCCTCCTGAACCGGAACTGTTTGATCCACAGGCCGAGAGAATACCAACAAGAAGAATAAGTATAAGTGCCGACATAAACCAACGTTTCATTTAAAAATTCCCCCTTTTAATTATAATGGTAAAATTGGTGAAATCATATGACTAAATGAAATTTTCAGTTATTAAAAGCCGAATGTTACTCATCCTGCCATAGTTATGATAAGCAGGCCGGATTTTACAGTGGGCATCCGCCCTGCATTGTGCATGAGGCGCACGCAGCATTGGCGATACGTGCATTTCTGAATCATTTAACCTGTTCAAGCGCTTCTTCAATAATAGCCAATCCGCGATTTAATTGTTCCTCCGTGATCGTAAGCGGAGACAGGAACCGAATACAATTGCCTTTCAGACCCGCATCAAGAAGAAGCAGACCATGCTGATTGCAATAGGCAACCAGTTGCCCGGCTCGATCTTTATCCGGCTCTTTCGTCTCTCTGTTCTTCACAAATTCAACCGCCGCCATTGCACCAAGTCTGCGTATATCACCAACAAATGGATAGACTTTTGCCCACTCTTCAGCGCGCGCCTCAATAACGGCACCGATTTTTTCCGCTCGTGCGGCAAGATGTTCCTCCTTAATGATGTCGAGTACAGCAAGAGCAGCAGCACAGGCAATGGGGTTGCCGCAATACGTTCCGCCAAGTGACCCCTTTAAAGTGCAGGCATCAATGATTTCCGCTTTGCCGACCACACCGCTGAGTGGGAATCCGGCAGCAATGGATTTAGATACGGTCATTAAATCAGGAATCACATCAAAATTTTCGATGGCGAACATCTTGCCGGTACGGGCGAATCCGGCCTGTATCTCATCGGATACGAAAACAATGCCATGCTCCGTGCAGAAATCGCGCACATAAGAGACAAAGCGTTTGGATGGAACGATGAATCCGCCTTCACCCTGAACAGGCTCCATGACGATACAGGCAACCTGTTCCGGAGAAACATGATTCAGGAAGAACTCATTAAATTGGGCAATAATTGCTTCATCATAGGATTGATCGGACATTCCGTCCGGTTTTCGATAAGCGTACGGATATGGCGCCTTATAAGTCTCCGGAGCAAACGGGCCGAAACCGAATTTATACGGTTTTACTTTGCTTGTCATGCCCATCGTCAAATTCGTTCGACCGTGAAATGCACGTTCAAAAGTCACGACTGCCTGTCTGCCTGTATAGGCGCGGGCAATTTTCACCGCATTTTCCACCGCTTCGGCGCCGGAATTAAGCAGAATCGCCTTTTTCGCAAAACTGCCCGGTGCAAGCGCACAGAGGCGCTGACAAAGTTCAATGTACCCGGGATACATGATGACATTAAAACCAGGATGAATAAAATGGTCAAGTGCTTCTTTAACTGCCTGAACGACCTTTGGATGGCAGTGTCCGACATTTTGCACGCCAATGGCCCCGGCAAAATCAATAAACACGTTACCTTCAATATCGGTGATCAGCGCACCTTCTGCCTTCGCAGCAATATGACGGTTCCCGTTTCCCACAGCAGAAGCAACATATCGATCACGTTTATCCTGCCAAATTTTTGTCATATTTCCTTCCATAATTTCATTGGTCACAATGTTCACTCCCTTTATTAGATATTTTGATAATTTTTTGGTATTATGTATAGTATCAAAATTCAAATAATTATGGTGCCAGAGGGAGCTATGATTTCATTAAATATCAGTTCTGATACCAAAAAAGAGTATATATACCGCCAGATCTATAAGCAATTGAAAAAAGAAATTCTACTTCATCATTTTCTTCCGCACGAAAAGCTTCCGTCAAAACGAGAATTAGCCAAAACCTTACATATCAGCGTCAACTCAGTTAACGGAGCTTATCAGCAACTGCTGGAAGAAGGATATATCTATGCGGTCGAACGCAGCGGTTTCTATGTTGAAAAGCTGGACATACTTCCGCCTTCGCAGATTACTTCCCGCGGGCTTGATCCGGTTCTGGCGGAAGAAAAAGAATCGAAGAAAGACTGGATTTCATTTTCACATATGTCGGCAGACCGTTCGATTTTTCCGTTCGAAAGCTGGCTCTCTTGCGAACATAAAGCATTGAAATTAAGCCGTCTTGAATTGAATGATGATTCATCCCGATTTCCCCAGGGACTTTACTCTGTCCGCCAGACGATCGCACGTTTTCTCTCCGTTGCGCGTGGTGTCAACTGCTTTCCGGAGCAGATCGTTCTCGGCGGCAGCACACAGTTCCTTTTTTACATACTCCGCCATTTATTCGGTGAAAACACGAGGTATGCTATGGAGAATCCGGGCTATCGGCGTATGTATGAATCGTTGCGTATGGAACGTGTCCGCTTAGATACTATTCCGCTTGACCGTAAAGGCATTTCAATTGATGTGCTTAAAAGGATCAATCCCAACGTGGTTTACGTCACTCCGTCACACCAGTTTCCAACAGGAGTGGTTATGCCCATTTCACGCCGCATCCAGCTGCTGAACTGGGCTGCTGAAACTAAGGATCGCTATATTATTGAAGATGACTATGACAGTGAGTTCAAATATGAGACGGACACGATTCCTTCGCTTCAGGGCCTGGACAGTTACGGACGCGTCATTTATTTTGGTACTTTTTCAAAATCACTCCTCCCCGGATTGCGGCTGAGTTACATGATTCTGCCACAACCACTGCTGAAAATATATCGAAAACGGTGCGGTTTCATCATGTCCACATGCAATGCAATGGGGCAATTAACTTTGCAGCAGTTTATCGATTCGGGGGAGTACAGAAAGCATATCAGGCATATGAAGCAAGTCTATATTAATCGTCAAAAAAAGCTGATTTACGCACTGACCAGACGCTTCGGTTCTGCCATGACCATGCACGGGGCGAACGCAGGGCTCCATTTCAACGCTGAGTTTGATACAACACGTTCGGTTCAGGAAATCGCAATGCGCGCAAAAGCGGCCAGGCTGGAACTCTATAACCTGCAGCCCTACTGTCTTGATGGCACTGATCTTTTTTCCAGACCAGCGTTCATTCTCGGATTTGCCAATCTGCCCATTGAAAAGATTGAAGAAGGCGTCGAGCGCCTTTATCGTTCCATTTTTTAATCGCCCCCAAAACCTGTATAATAAGGAGAAAATCTGATGCCAGGCCGCAGCTCGGGGCGTGCATGCAGAGAGTTATATTACATAGAAAGAAGCAGGAATATGGAGAAAAGAAAAATAAGTGATCTGCTCGCCCAATGCTCACCGATCATTCTTGACGGCGCAATGGCAACCGAAATTGAAAAGCAAGGTATCTCGATTGACAGCGAATTATGGTCAGCCGCCATAATCAATGAAAAGCCGGAAACCATTAAAAAAGTGCATCTGGATTATTTCAGAGCTGGCGCGGATGTCGCCACAACGAATACCTATCAGGCGACGGTGCAAGGCTTTCAGCAGAGTGGTTATACAGAGCAGGAAGCAGAGCGGTTTATAACGGAAGCCGTTCGGATTGCCATTGATGCTCGTACAGTGTTCTGGTCCGATCTGCCACCTGAGGGGCGATCAGCTCGCCCGTATCCGCTTATTGCCGGGAGCGTCGGTCCTTACGGTGCTTATCTTGCCGACGGCTCCGAATACACAGGCGGCTATGCGCTTAATGCTGCGGGCTACCGTCAATTTCATGTTCCACGGATGCAGCTGCTGAAAAACGCCGGCATCGATCTTTTCGCATTTGAGACGATGCCGAATTTTGACGAGGCAAAAGCACTTACCAATCTTTTGCATGATGCATTTCCCGATGATGAAGCCTGGCTCTCTTTCAGTCTTGCCGATGAAGCGCGTCTTTGCGACGGTACACCGCTTACTGAAGCGGCCGCCTATTTCAACGCCTGCGAACAGATTGCCGCAATCGGTGTCAACTGCATCAAGCCGAAATGGATCGAGCCAGCCATCCGCGAGCTGCGTCAGGTCACCGATAAACCGATCATTGTCTACCCAAATTCGGGTGAACGATACAATCCGATCCGCAAGCAATGGATGATGCCGTCCAAACATCAGCTTGCTTTTAGTACCGCGTCAAAAACATGGTATCAGGCAGGCGCTTCACTGATTGGCGGCTGTTGCCGGACGTCGCCGGATGACATTCGGCAAATTGCCGAATGGGCACGTGGTTAAATCCCTGAAATCGCCTGACTGGTAAACTGAAACAACTAAAAAAACACAGGCAAGTTCCTTATGCCTGCGGCTTTTAATCTCATTTATTTTTGGCCTGACCGTGATTTGATCCATTCATTCACGAGCAGCGGAATTAAAGCGAACACGAGCACGATAAACCAGTCACGCAGCGTGAGCATTTGTACGTGGAATGCCGATGCAAGAAACGGAACTGATATGACGGTGAACTGCAGCACAAGGCCAAGCAGAATGGCACCGATGAGATACTTATTCGAAAAAAGGCCAACACGGAGAATCGAATGAGTGGCGCTGCGCATCGACAGTGAATAAAACAGTTGTGAGACAGCGAGCACGACAAAGGCCATCGTCTCGGCATAAGTGAGCACGTCTTCCGGAATAGACCCGGACCACATCTGATAGCCATGCTCATTAAGCCCGAAATAGAATGCGGCCAGTGTCAGGAGACCGATCAGCAGTCCTCCTGTTAAAGCGCGCCAGGCGGCGCCACCTGCGAAAAAACTTTCTTTAGGATCGCGTGGCTTTTTCTTCATGACGTCTTTATCCCCTAGATCAACGCCGAGCGCAATCGCCGGGAAAGTGTCAGTGATCAGATTGATCCATAAAATCTGCGTTGGCAGCAGCGGAACCGGCCAGAAAAAGAGCACGGAAGTCAAAATGGCAACGATCTCGCCGAGGTTGCAGGAGAGCAGGAAAACTACGGACTTTTTAATATTATTGTAAATATTCCGCCCTTCCCGGATCGCTGAGACGATGGTCGAGAAATTGTCATCAGTCAGGATCATATCGCTCGCGCCCTTGGATACGTCGGTACCAGTAATGCCCATTGCAACACCGATATCTGCGCTTTTCAGCGAAGGAGCATCATTGACACCGTCACCGGTCATCGAAACGATATTGCCATGCGATTGAAAAGCCTTAACAATTTTCACCTTGTGTTCTGGCGATACACGGGAAAAGACGCGATATTGGGTAATCCCGTGATTCAATTCTTCATCGCTGAGTGCGTCAAGGTCGCTGCCGGAGATTGTCTGCGCCAGTGAATCGGCCATGCCAAGCTGCATCGCGATCGCAGCCGCCGTATGCTGATGGTCACCGGTAATCATCACGGGTGTAATCCCGGCTTCCTTAGCCTGACGGATGGAGTCTTTGACTTCAAGTCTCGGTGGATCAATCATCCCGACTAAACCGAGCACCGTGAGGCCCTTTTCCATCTCATCCGGATCGATCAGCTCATCCGAATCTTTGTAGGCAGCACCAAGTACGCGCAGCGCCTGATCGGACATTTCTTCAGCTGCTCTTAAATAATCGGCCTTCAGTTCGTCAGTGAGCGGTACTTTTTCCCCATTTACCAGTGCATGCGTTGCTACTTTTAAAATGCTGTCAAACGCGCCTTTCGTATGCACGCGGTATCGACTGCCTTCTTTGTTCAAAGTTGTCATCAGTTTCCGATCCGAGTCAAATGGCTTTTCCGCGACCCGTTCATGTCCCGCTTCCTGTTCACTCTTTGGCATATGATACTTTTCGCCGAGCACAAGCAAAGCGATTTCTGTCGGATCCCCGGTGCCTTCACCGTCTGCATAAGTTGCGTCCGTACAGAGCACCATCGTCTGGATCAGTTTTTGTTCAGCCGTTTCCTGGGCTGTTGCCGTTCCCTCATCCGGCACGTCAAGAAACTTGCGATGTGTATACACATGCAGTACTGTCATTTTATTTTGTGTCAGCGTTCCGGTTTTATCTGAACAGATAATGTTCACTGAACCCAGTGTTTCAACTGCAGGGAGCCGCTTGACGATAGCGTTGATCCGCGACATCCGTGTCACGCCGAGTGCCAGCACGATCGCGACAATCGCGGGCAACCCTTCCGGAATGGCAGCAACAGCCAGGCTGATTGCAGTCAGGAACATCTCAAACAGATCCCGTCTCTGAATCAGTGCAATGACAAAAATCAGTACGCAAATCCCAATCGCAACGTAGCCCAGTGTCTTGCCGAGCTCGGCCAGACGTCTCTGAAGCGGCGTCAGGTCCGTTTCCGTTTCATCAAGACCTTTGGCAATCTTACCAATCTCCGTATTCATGCCCGTTCCGACGACCACACCTTCCGCGCGACCGTACGTAACGAGAGTCGACATAAATGCCATGTTCGACAGATCACCAAGCGGCGTTTTCGGGTCCTCAAAACGATGCCCGGCATCTTTTTCCGAAGGTACGGATTCCCCGGTCAGCGCTGATTCTTCGATCTGCAGATTGACACTTTCAATTAAACGCAGATCCGCGGGAATATAGCGGCCCGCATCCAGCACGACAAGATCGCCGGGCACAAGATCTTTAGAATCAATTTCGATGACGTCGCCATCCCGGCGAACCAGTGCACGCGGCGTCGTCATTTTTTGAAGTGCTTCAATTGCTTTTCCTGCCTTGAATTCCTGAAAAACGCCAATGATCGCGTTCAAGATAACGACAAGCAGAATAATGATCGAATCTGTATATTCGCCGATCAGCACAGTGATGACTGCCGCACCAAGCAGAACGTAGATCAGCATGTCTTTTAACTGTGCAAAAAATAAAGCAACCAGACTTTTCTTAGGCTTTCCTTTAAGTTTATTTTCTCCGTATTTCTCAAGCCTGGACGCCGCCTCCTGATGAGACAGTCCCTGCTTTCGATCCGTTTGAAGTTCGCGCAATACTTCTTCAGCATCCACAGAGAACCAATTCACGTGCACTTCACCCCTTATCTCGCAACAAAAAACAATCTATTCATTTATCTTTACCCCAATTTCCGATCTCACAACCAGATCATCGAATTTTTTTTAGTGATTTTAACCAGTTGACTGATTACCCTTTTTTAATGCGAATCAAAAATAAGGATTAAAGCCATGTTCAAGCTGCATGAACACAGCTTCCTGTTTCTCATCCAGTAAGGCGGCTCTTTTATGCCGGATAATTCAGAAATCACCAGAAAACACTTGTTAGGTCTTAATTTTCAATGTTACATTTGTATTAGAATGCCTCAGTAAACAACAAACGTTCAGGAGGTGAAAAGTATGACCAGCGCACCGGCATGGATCATTGCCTTACACTATTTTTTTGTCATCGTCACTTTACCAGGCGTATGCACAGCCATTTTTCGAAAACAACGGCTGATCAATCGAACCGGGCACGGATCGCTTCCTGCGCTCTATTCCGTAGCCGGATTCCTGTATTTACTTTTCTGGTGGATACTGATCCTTCCCAAAAAAACAAGAGCAAACTGATGAAACCCATTCTCTACATAACGCCGTGCAGAAATTGAATCAATAAATATCCCCCAATCATCCACACGAGCACTGCAGATAGTTTATTTATGTAGATCATCCATTGTTTCAGCCGTTCTGTTTTACCGAGCAGCTGTCCGGTGATGGCCAGTCCGAAAAACCAGATCCACGAGACACAGATGCAGGCTATGGCGAACGCCCATTTTTCATTACCGTCATAATTCAGTGCGTTCGTGCCGATCACACCGACTGTATCAAGTACCGCGTGCGGGTTCAGCAAGGATACGGATGCAGCAAAAAGCATTTGTCTTTTGGCAGACAGCATGTTACTGGTACCCTCTTCAGTTTCAGACGGGCTGTGCCAGATCGACCAGCCAATGATCAACAGCAGAATACTACCGACAAGTAACAGCATTTCCTTTAAAAAAGGATGGCTTAAAAGAATCAGCGATGCGCCTTCGACTGCCAGAAGAATCAGGAACGTATCGGACACTGCGGCTGTCAATACAGCCGGCAGACACTGCATGGCGCGTTTTGCCTGCGTACCTTGTGTAAAAATAAAAATATTTTGTGCCCCAAGCGGGAGAATCAGGCCAAGAGCAAGGACAAAACCATGAATGAGCGCGAGAAACATAGGACAAAACCCCCTTTTTGCTCCATTTTCATTGATCGCACGCCGCATGTCACCAGCCAAATTTTAAAAAGCCACCCAGCCAAACAATGCTATAATAAAAACCTGAATGACAATTATTAGGAGACTCACCATGTGCTTAAATCGGCAGTCCAGCATCCCGCTCTATGAACAAGTGGTTAACTACGTTAAAGAAAAAATTCGCACGGGTCAATGGCCGGTCGGTAGTCGGCTGCCGGCTCAGCGTAAGCTTGCAGAATGGCTCAAGGTTAACCGAAGTACCATTTCCACTGCCTTTGATGAACTGGCGGCCCAGGGTCTGGTGAAAAGCGCTCACGGAAAAGGAACGGTGGTGATTAACAATACATGGGGGCTGCTGACCGATCGGAAACCAGCGAACTGGCAGCAGTTGATTGAGGCCGGGCACTATAAACCGAATCTGGCAATCATTCAAAAAATCAATGCAGCCGAGTTTTACCCAGGAATTATCCGAATGGGAACAGGCGAGCTTTCTCCCGATCTGCTGCCAAACAGAAAAACTTCGGAGCTGCTCAAAAATCTCAATCTTCGCTCATTCTCGCTTGGCTATTGTGAGCCTAAAGGCAACCGGCAACTGAGAGAAGAAATCGCCCGCTATGTCGCCGGTTTCGGCATCCAAACCGCACCTTCATCGATTCTCATTGTGTCCGGCGCGCTTCAGGCGCTGCAGCTGATTTCCATCGGTTTGCTTGAGCGCGGCACAACTCTGCTGTTGGAGAAGCCCTCCTATCTTTATTCCGTGAACGTTTTCCAATCTTCAGGTATGCGCTTTGCCGGCATGCCAATGGATTCGGAAGGGATGTGCGTCGACAAAATCGAAGCTTATAAGAAAAACACGCCACATTCAATGCTGTATACGATTCCAAATTTCCATAATCCGACCGGTCGTTTAATGAGTGCGGCACGCAGAAAACAGCTGCTCGCTGTATCGGCACGTGCCCGGCTGCCGATTATTGAAGATGATGTCTACCGTGAACTTTGGCTGGGCAGCCCGCCTCCTCTGCCACTGAAGGCCGATGATCATGCAGGCAACGTTCTTTACCTCGGCAGCCTGTCCAAAGCACTGAGCCCCGGTCTGCGTATCGGCTGGGTGATTGGACCTGAGCCGGTCATTGATCGCCTTGCCGATCTGAAAATGCAAAATGACTATGGATCAAGCAATCTTTCACAGGAAATCGCCAGAGCATTTCTACATACCGGCGCATACGCTACGCACACTGCACACACCAGGGCGCAGCTGAAAATCCGAAGAGACTATTTACTTGAACGACTGGACAGCCTGTTTGCCGATCTCGCCGAGTGGCAGGTGCCCACAGGCGGCTTTTACATTTGGCTGAAAGTGATTCCGGATATCCACGCCGCTGCTCTTTTTCAAGAAGCACTGAAACAGAATGTCCTGCTGAACCCAGGCATCCTGTATGACCGCGATGCCGGACAATATTTACGCCTGTCCTACAGCTATGCCTCATTCGATCAAATGGACGAGGCACTGCGGACATTGAGAAGAATCATTTTAGAGCAGAGTCAAAGATCATTCTGAGGGTAGGCGATGAATCTTAAAATCGTCAAACTTATTATGAAGCGCCTGCTCAAATCCGGTAAATTTCTGTGGTGCAGCTTCTTGAAGCAGCAAATGCCCCAACATCCCGACCGCCCGTGCAGACTGGCCGTTGTCCAAAAGGATAAGACTGTAAAAGCATTGAACCACCGCATCGTTTTTGTACTTTTCCACCGCCCGCTCAATCGTCTCTAAAGCCGCATCATGACGCCCCACATTTCGGTACGATGAGGCTAAGCAAATCAGCGCCACACGCACATCTTCTGTGCGCATTCCGAGCTGGAGCGCTTTTTGATAATGGGGGATCGCTTCAACCTCCATACCTTGCTGGTCGAGTGCCAGGGCATAGTGCAGTTGAACCCGGCTGTCTTGGGGGAAACTGGCCATCAACGTATTGAATTTGCGCAGCCCCTGACCAATGCTACCTTGTTCAATTAAAGTACGTGCTTCTTTAATGCGAGATTCCGCGGCAAAATCCATCATCAAATCACCAACCTTCGCAGGATTAATTCTGAAGCTGCTCAGTTTCTCACGTTTGGAAAAGGAGTAATCCAAATAAAAGTATAAGACCAGAAAATAAATGACAAAAATTGATTGTGCAAATGACTCATAGCAGAACTCGTTCGTTTTCTGCCCCACTTTTTCCAAAAATAGACCGTTGCTACAATGATAAACAGAGTCGGTGCTAATTCGGGGATAGTAAGAAAAAGTGACAGGTCGCCCATAAAAAACAATAATTCGGCAATACATACGATCAAAAGCATATAGAGATGACGGCATTTATAGAGACAAATCCTCAGAAAATGAATAAACTTATTCATAATCCTCATCCCTCTTTCTGATTTATCCAGAGTTCAAAGACATGCTGCTTTCCTTTTTTTCCTATAAAAGTTCGTCCGGTGTCACTGTAGCCCATGTGCCGATACAGACCGATGGCTGTCTGGTTCGCGGTGTTCACGGTCAAAACAATAGTCGTTCGATCAGGAAAACGCGTTTGAGCAAAAGAAACGAGTGCGTCCATAATCCGTTTGGCCAGTCCCTGTCCTCTGAATCGTATATCCAGCGAAAAAGCCCGAAACAGGAGCGCATGCTCATAGATTCCATAAATAGACTGTCGCGGAAGCTCTTCAAGAATAAAAAAACCGACAACTTTTTCTTCGTTCAAAACCATGATCGGATGCGCGTATCCATGAGCATTAAGCGACTTAATGGCATGTAACGGTGGTATGGAAAATGGAGAGGTGCCAAATTGATAATCCTGCAGCTGGTGCATAAAAGATTCATTATATAATACTAAATCAATCGGACGCATGGAATTGCCCCCATCTCAGGTTTTCTTTACATCAAAGCTTTCAATCGCTTTTAATAGGCGCCGTATGCATCTTCGCCTTCAAACAGAATGCGTGTAAATCCTTTTTTCGTGTACAGATGCTGAGCAATCGTATTGTCCAGATCCACACCGACACTTAACTCCTGGTATCCGGACCGGCGCGCATAATCAATCAGGAAATCCACCAGTGCGCTACCGATTCCCTGATGCCGTTCCGATTTCTTAACCATTAACCGTGACAGATAAACCCGCCTTCCCTTAATCGTATAATCAGGATCCTGCATGTCAAAAACAAGCGATATTTCCCCGCAGAACGCTCCATCCCTGATGTAAACAAATGTGCGGCGATTTCCGTTTACTAATTGAGCATAAAATCGATCGGCTAACGATTGAGGTATTTTTTGGTCCCAAATGGCAATGCACTGACTGAATTGCTCCGGTCTGATTTGAATTATTGCAGGATTCAATTCTGTAAAATCCACCATTCAAAACAGATTCGGCAATAAAGTTTTCCATCTGTATCCTTTACAAAGCGATGAAGGATGGTTGCCGCTGCGTCCACCCAACGCTTTTCCGGCTGATAAAAAAAATAAATGCCGCCCTCAAAATAATCATTTTGGATCCATGACAATTAATGCTTTTTCATGATGCGTTTTATAATGGTTACTAATAGGATAAAGATTAATGAGCTGAAAAAGAAGCCTTTTTATGAAAAAGATTTTAGACAGCAATTTTCATGGTGAAGGATGCGCTTGGATGGGATCGATCATAAAATCAGCGATAACTGAAAAGGATCGTTGCATTGCATTGAAAAATCCTGGCAACGAGATACATTTGACCGGATGAGGTGACCGATATGACGAAAAAAATCTGCTTTCTCATTACCTGTCTGATCACTTTAGCAGGATGCACCTCCGACTATCCGCAAAAAAATAATATTCATAAGTACAAAGAAGTTAAGGTCATGATTGAAATCAGCGATCCGGCCCACCGTTACCATTACTATGGAATCAGCGTGAATCAGACGCCGCCCGACAAAAACACGATCATGATCGGTCACGTAAAATGGATTAAAAAGAAAACCGAAACGGTTCTGCTCAGGCAAGGTGCGCGATACCGAATTGATGTGATACCCGCAACAATCAGCCCGATAAAAGCACAGGCAAATAAACTGAAACAGGCAAATCATCCTTCAGTAAAAAGCGGTAAAACCGAGCAGCCACTAAGAAAATATATAACCGTTAAAAAAGAGAACCAAAAGGTCCGGTTTGTCGTTCACTGATAGGCCTCGATCGTGTATTCTGAAGAATCGATTGGATCAAACGTTTCGTATCGACCATCCCTGCGTTTTTACCGATCATTACTTTCACAGATTTATCGACCATTCTGCAGATGGGCATCCCCATATCATGCTTCCAAATCAATTTGCTGCCATTTTGTAGGATATCGGCATCGTTTTGCGCAACTTAAATTTTCATTGCAGACTTTGCGTTTACCCTGAACTATTTAAGCAAACGTTGCACTGCGGATTGTTCATGTGCCAGCAACCATCTCTTCCTTTCAACTCCACCGCCGTATCCGCCGAGCGCACCACCCGATTGAATGACCCGATGGCACGTGACAATGATTGCGAGTTGATTGGCACCATTCGCATTCCCGATGGCACGAACCGCTTTCGGATTTCCGATCAGTCCGGCCAGCTCTTTATATGTTGCCGTCTTACCCATCTCTATTGTGATTAATTGTTCCCAAACACTTCTTTGAAAATCGGAACCTAAAAGCATAATGGGCGTTTTAAACGTGCCGAGACCCTTATTAAAATAATCATTAAGCTCGTTTTCTATTTGCTTTGATCGATCAGTCACCCCTGGAATTATTGAGGCATTCAAACGATTCCTCAGTCGTTCAATTTCCCGTTCCAGACCTCGCCTGTCGGCAAATTCGAGCAAATAGAGAAAGTCCTCATCCACAATGCTCACCATGGGACCGAGTGGTGTATCGATCCAATTTGCGTAGAGCATTTTTATCTTCTGAGACCGATTCGGTGTTCTGCCCATAATTTTGGAAAACGCATCATGGAAACCGCTTGAAGACGTATAACCCAAATCAATTTGTGCATTAATAATTTTTTCTCCCGTACGTATTGATTTCATCGCAATCCCCATTCTTCTTGCTCTGGCGTACTGCACAAACGTCATGTTGTAGTTCTTCTTGAATTGTCTTCGTGCGGTTGCAGCATGGATGCCCAGTTCACGGAAATCGGAATCCTTCCATCTCTTTTCGGGATTTTCTTCAACGAGAGCAACCATTCTTTGAACGAGCGGTGATTGCCCCTGGGGAAATGATAAAGGCCTGCATCGTTTACATGGGCGAAAACCTGCAAGAAGTGCTTCCTCCGCCGTCTTGTAAAACAGACAATTTTCATAGTTCGGCTTTCTCGCCGGACACGTCGCATGGCAGAACACACCGGTTGTTTTAATACCCACGAAGAAAATTCCATCATATGCAGAATCCCGCTCGACCAGAGCCTGGTAGTATTCTCTTTTCATCGACTCATCGCTAATCATTGCCAAGCACCCCATTTCGCTTAAGAAAAGTTCTGCTGTTATCATCGTTAGTTAAATTATAGCGACATTCTCTTTATAAAACATACGAAAAATGAACATCTATTTAACGCTCTTTGCATTGGGAAATCGCACGTTCCTTTTGTCATTCGCTAGATCTGCCTTGACTCATTTAGAACTTTGGAATAACCAGGCGAACGTTCCCCTTCCTTCTTGAATGGAATTTGTATATAATGAGTTATAGAAGTCATATAATGAGAAATGACCGCCGGTGCTGTTACACCAAACGGTCAATGGCAACAGTATGATTCCCGCAAGGGGTCAGCGCATATGTTCAGGTGAAAAATAACCTCCCCATTAATGAGCTGTGAACTCAAGGGTGGTTATTTTTTTGGATTTCTATCTGACATAATTGCAACGATTAACGCACCAAATGAGATCATCAGCATTAATGCATCCGCAACTGTCATGGGCAGCACCTCCCTCCATGAGGGACTGTGCGCCGACCACCCCTGAGCAATCATTCTATTGTTCTTCTATTATAGCAATCGAACATTCATTCGTATATATGATAATGGTCTTATTGTCGCCAAGAAAGGGGTTATTCCGGTGCAACAAACTCAACCTTGATTCGGTCAGGATCTTCAAAGTATACGGCATAATGATTTTCGCCGCCCGCATACGGATGCCGATCCTGATAGAGGATCTTTATACCTCTTTTACATAATGCCTCAGTCATTTTATCAACTTCTTCACGTGACTTCGCATGAAAAGCTAAATGGTTTAAACCGGTGCGGCGTCGATGCTACGGATGTGCCAGTAGGTTACGCCTTTCCATGACGTTGCTACCACTTTTGAAGAGTGTGATACGACTTCGTGAATGAGTTACAAGCTTGACTCTCTTGGGTCTTAATCCTTTTCAGATGCACTGTTTTCACCGTTTCCGTTACCATTTTAAACCGTTTCGTTACGATTTTCCTATTTTTCCGTTGCTAACCAAATCTTTCGCGAATCCATCCAGATGCCAGGCTTCCCATTCTTCGCGCAGTACACCGTAACCGATTGAGTCATAGTATTTTCCATTCACGATCCGTGCTTTGCGGAAGCAGGCTTCTTTTATGTAACCGAGCTTTTCCGCCAGTTTCATCATGCCCATGTTGCCTGACCATGTGCGCAGATCAACACGTACAATTTTCGGCATTGCCTGAAACAGATAATCGGTCCACAGGCCAAAGGCTTCGTATCCAAGGCCGCGCCCCCAGAAATCCGAATTGAAAATGGCAATTCCGGCGCACAGCCAATTTGTTTCCTGGCTCTCCCAGTACCATCCAACCTGTCCGATCAGCTTGCCCGTTTGCCGATCGGCAATAGCCAGACTTGTTCTCGGAACTGGCAACATACCGGCGTTCAACTTTTTGTAATAGCCGTTCACGCGGGCTACGATTTCTTCCGCTGTGCTTCGCGGATAATAGGGACCATCGAATTTTTGCCAGTCCTTCCCGGGAGAGGTCCAGAAAATCCAGTCTTCTCTGTCGGCAGGCAACCAATCACGAATAATGATCTGTTTTCCTTCGTTTTTAATCATCATGTTCCCTCACTTCATCCTTGATTGATGACATGTTCTATTGATTTCATCACGTTTGCCAGAGCAGATAGCGAAGCATCTGTATCAAATCCGATATTCAGCGAATGATCCGCCCCCGGAATCACGCATACATTCCATTGTGTCTCCTTGAGCCGGCTGACACGTTCCACATCGTAAAAGCGGTCATGATCACCGATAACCAGCAGTCCCGGATGCTCAGCGTTCAGCAGATGCGTAAACAACCGATCATGCGTGAGTAACGGCGTCAGCAATAGAAAAGTGGCATTCAACCAGGCTTTTCTTCTGATGAGTTCACCGGCAATCGGTATCGTGCCAATGGATTTTCCCAGAAAAACGAAGCGCGTATAGGGATGATCCGCCAGCACAGCATCAATGACCGGCTGAATATCATCCATCATGATTTTCACGCGCGCGTCGAATGGCTGCTTCAGCATTTTCCTGCCGTAATGATAGTGCACCTGAACCACATCGATTTCATGTTGCAGCATCATCATGGTGGCATAATACAAGAGCGGCCTGTCATATGTATAGCCGATACCGGCGAACATGAAGCACACAGCATTTGATTCCGTTTCTACATGTGTATAGGCAATGGCATGCTCCTTGCCCTTCACCTTTTCTTCAATGGTCTTCATTTTCTCACCTCACCAGTGGATTCATCAGCATGAACAGTAAAACAACGAATAGATAAAGAAACAGCCCCAGATTAAGTACAACTGAATTGGGTTTAATCCGCTGAAGCAGTTTGGGCGGATGATTCAGACAGGTACGAAAAAGCAGCACCCCGCAGTACGGCAACTGCAGACTAAGCACGAAAACTGCCGCCGCGAACGCCGAATGATGTGCATTCAGTAGTGAGACACCGACAAACAGCGCACTCAACCAGAAAAAAATACCGGCGAACAGTTCGATGGGATCTGAAAGCATCTGCATCATCCAATCATCTCGGGACGCCCACAAATCCTCGTTCTCCTCCTCATGTTGATTGACATAAGCAATGTGCCCGGTTTGCAGCGCCATCGCCACAATAAAAATGATGAGTGCGACCGTACCAAACAGCGAACCGATTTTTGCGGCCCAATCCCCCAGGAAGAAGGCACATGAAAAAACGACCGGCAGCCATGAAGCAAAGATGAAGATCAGGAAAACATGAATCAGCGCGTACTCATTGTTTCTTGATAAAATCGGGAGAAGAAAGGCGAGCAACAAGAAAAGCAAAATACCCAGTCCGCCAAATAATATTGTTGAAAGAAACATAACAGTCGCTCCAGTCTGTGCGTTACGTTGATCGATTTAATCCAGAACTATGTTCACATCCGGCCAGTACTTTTTCCACTCCTTTTTTAAAATTCGATTTCTGTAGATGTCCATCCTTTTTTTATTTACTCTAGTAAAAGGTGTAGGCCGCACAGTGAGTGTTAATAAATCGCTTACGCCATGAGGAGCTGCCAGTTCGATCCGGTTTGCGGCATTCAGCCGTGCGCCAATGGACGTTACCGTTTCCGGAAACTTGGCAATTGCATCGGTCGATGAAAGGTAAGGCGAGGTATTCGGATTGTGGACATGCATCCGTGCCTCATTTTTCACCTCCCAGTTATAATCAGGTGCCTGATTCCGCAATCGTGCCTGTACCGTTTGCTCAAAAGTGTAATCGATGGTCCGATCATCAAAGTAAACAAGATCAACATCATGAACTGGCGTGGAATGAACAACACCTGTCTGTACATCCCAGATTCGTGTACGCAGGAAGCCTGCACAAATCCAGCAATCCGGAAGATTCTGAGCACGTGCAATATGCAAAAGCGTCATGATCTCCTGGTTTCCAGCAATAAAAGTAACCAGATCCTTTTTACTTTTTAACCAGGCATGCTTCATTACTGATTCACGCCTTCTTTCTGGTAAATTGAGATACACTTTCATCTATTGTACCTCTTTTTTTCAGGTGGCCTGCTAGTCTTGTAAGGCGGCCACAAAATCAAGTCAATGAATCTTTGAAAGTGCGGCAAAGTCATTCATTCGAATGATTCATAGCTGTGTGCCCATGCCTGTTATCTCGGGTCAGGCAGGAGCAAATCTTCCAAACTGGTTGCATCAGTCCCCGCGAGTGACTAAAATAGAATTGATTCATGGCAGAGTAGGTTGTTGCGGGTTACGTGCCCGGGGGACGGGGAGTTGTCCCTGGGACGAAAAACGGTGTTCTGCGCCGTTTGCCGTGCAATGACCGCATCCCGCTGCCACATATCGGAGCGTATTCCTCCCTTATGTGGCAACATCGCCAAAATAAGAGGAGGAATTTCAAATGAATAAGGTGTACTCTGTATTTAACGCGGCCTATTGGAAGGCGGCCGCTGCGGAGCTTCGCAAACTGAATCGTCTGACACTTGCTGCGATTATCGTTTCCCTCAGTGTAGTCATCGGTTACTTCTCCATCCCTGTTGCGCAAAACCTGCATATTTCCTTTGCGTTTCTCGTCGTCGCTTTCGGAGCGACAGTCTACGGTCCGCTGCTTGGCGTCCTTACCGGAGCAATACTGGATATTGCCGGCTATATCACTCATCCATTCGGCGCCTTCTTTCCCGGTTATACTCTCTCGTCCATGCTCGGATGCTTTATCTACGGATTGTTTCTCTACCGCAAGCGCCTTACCGTGCTGCGTATTTTTACTGCCAAGCTGGTCGTTAATCTGGGCGTCAATGTCGGTCTCGGCTGCCTCTGGAGCCAGATGCTTATAGGCAAAGGCTACTGGTTTTTCTTTGTGAACAGTCTGATTAAAAATCTAGTCATGCTGCCGATTGAGACGATCATGCTGACCGTGCTGCTGCAATTATTGCTGCCGATACTGACGCGGGCACATCTGATCCCGATTCAAAACGGCCGACATATTTCACTGATCTGACGATGAATGAAAACAACTCCCTAAAAAATTGATCGCAACACGGCGTCGTTTGCGTGTGATTTACCGGTCATTAATCATAATTTACCGATCATCGCACGCTGTCACAGTCTTTGATCTATTTATTTTGTTGGCATCGGCGCTGCGTGCCCGCCGCGAGCCTCCATGGACAAGCTGAAATCTGCGGGAATCCCGCTGGCGTCTCGTTCCTTCACTTTAGTGCTCAGCTGAGCCGTTGTTTGATTGGCTGAACATGCAGCAATGTCCACATATGTTAGAAAACCTGTCTTTGCCAGGTCTCTGACGAAGGCAAAGATGCCGTCACGCTTATATAATCCGCTGAATTTTAAACTTTCTTATAGTAAAAAATCCCCCTTCGATTCAACAAAAATCATCTGTTGATCCGGAGGGGTTTTGATGTCTGGAGGTTTCACATGGACAGACGGCATACCGCTTCCAAACGATCACCTGTTGACACGTGTCCCGCAGTTTTGTACACTTCATGCAAGCAAGCGCTCCGCAGAGATAAGAAAAATCCGACAGAGGTGAACCGTCAATGAACAGTCTGCAATTGATCCGTGCGCTCGTTTTCGATCTGGACGGCACGCTCCTGAATACGCAGAAAAGGGTATCCGAACGCACACAGCAGACATTGATGCGCTGTTTTCAAAAGGGGTTACACCTGTTCATTGCAACGGCGCGCCCGCCTCGCTCGGTGAAGCACGTAATCCCCTCCCAGATCCTGCAGCATGTCTCCGCCGTTTATTATAACGGTGCCTATTGCCATGATCATCGCAGTGGCGGCACCTTGAATTTCACAATTCCAACGTCAATCGCGACAAAAATAATTGACTACATTTGCCGCAGAAATGAAACGAACACGCTCTCAATCGAGTCCGAAGATATTCTTTATGCGCTTTCGAACGCCATTTATGAACAGAATCGCAAGCATATGTTTGTTCCACCGACACTTGTTTCACAAAATACACTGTCAGCGATACCAGCCAATAAAATCCTTCTGATACGCTGTTCCTCAGAATCCAGACATTATATCATGAGTTTCAAGGATCAATTGAACATCGTCGAAACGGATGCAGGTGAACTGATCCAGGTCATGGCAAAAAATGTCTCCAAAGCCAGTGCAGTCTCAGCCTTATGTAAACGGCAGAACATCTCAATGAATCAGGTCATGGCATTCGGCGATGACTGGAATGACCTAGATCTGTTCAAGGCATGCGGTATTTCGGTCGCAATGGGCAACGCGGTACCAGGATTAGAAAAATACGCCACAACGCGTGCAGGAACAAATGATGAAGAGGGCGTAGCCGCCTTTCTTGAACGCTGGCTGTCTCATTAACGGTAATCCGAATTATTCCTGAGTATTTTTCAGTTCTCTTTTTATTTCCTGGATAGTAAATCGAATTAATCGCTTAATTAACATATAAATGACAGCAATCAAGGCAAACCAGAAAAGAATCATTGTGAAGAACGGTACATACATTGACCAGTTCATAGATTATTTCCCTTCATTCTTTTTTCGACCATATCATTTCAGCACTCCATTGGTATTTTAAAGAGCCTTTTTTCACAAATCTGGCATTCAAATCCAAGACCGCCCCGCGGGATCTCATCTGGCTCGCGATCAACAGAAACGCTCCACGAAAGTCCGGCTACCCGCACGTTTAATATCATTTTAAAGGGTGTCTCATCGTCAATAGACTTTTGAGACACCCTCTTTGTGATTAAAAAATTAGAAAACTTGGCTTCGCCAAGCCTTTGGCAGGGGCGAAGTATTAGTTGCACTTATACTATTTTCCTTAAAATTTCTATACTTTCTTATAGTACAATAATAGACACACGATACAGCCTGTGTTTATCCCGGCTCGTGCGACGGCGCCTTCGCCAGGGGCCTGGCGAGACCAGGTTTGTCAGAGTGAAGGTGGCAGGCTGCAAAATGACCATCCTCCACCTCAACAAAATTCGGACGTTCCTTCGCACAAATTGCCATGACGAAGGGACAACGTGTGCGAAAAACACAGCCGGTCGGTGGATTAATTGGACTTGGCAGCTCTCCTTTTAAAATAATCCGCTCTCTTTTTTCTTCGATATCCGGATCAGGTATTGGAATGGCGGAAAGCAGCGCCTGTGTGTAAGGATGCAGCGGTTTTTCATACAGATTACGGCTCGTCGTCAATTCGACAAGATGGCCAAGATACATGACACCGATTCGACTGCTGATATATTTCACCATTGAAAGATCGTGTGCAATGAACATCATTGTCAGACCTTTTTCTTTTTGAAGGCGTTTCAAAAGATCAACCACCTGCGCCTGAACCGATACATCCAAAGCAGAAATTGGTTCGTCCGCAATGATGAAGTCAGGATCAAGCGCCAGTGCGCGGGCAATGCCAATACGCTGTCTCTGGCCTCCGCTGAATTCATGCGGATATCGATTGAGAAAACCGCGGTTTAACCCGACTTCCTCCAGCAGCCGTTCTACACGAGCCCTGCGTTCTTTATTGTTTTTACAGGTTTTATGAACATCCATCGGCTCAGCAATCAGCTCCAGAACCGTTGATCGCGGGTTCAGGGAAGCATAGGGATCCTGAAAAATCATTTGCATACGGCGGTGCATCTGAAAACGTTCGGAAGTATTCATCTTGTCAATGTCGACTCCATTAAAAGCAATACTCCCTTCCGTCTTCTGATAAAGGCCCATGATCGTGCGGCCAAGTGTTGATTTGCCGCAGCCTGATTCACCGACAATGCCAAGCGTCTCGCCAGAACTTATTGACAGATTAATATCATCAACTGCTTTAAGGATCTGCGTGCGTTCTATCTCAAAATATTTTTTCAGGTGACTTATTTTAAGGAGCGGGGGACTTTCCATCAAATATCATTCCTTCCCTTCCTGCCTGGCTGCTCAACGCCTGCTTTTCTTTTCATCGAAAAGCCGCCCCTCATATCTGGAAAAACGGCCTGATGAACCATGGGCAAACTGCGTCCTTCAATCGTCAGTTGGACTTGGTCGCCCATTTCAGTTCCATGTAACCTACCGGATGCCGGACGATTCCCTTAACCTTACTGCTTTGCAGCACACTTTGATTATAGAAGTAAACTGGGAAAAGCGGCATTTCCTTCATTAACAGTTTTTCCGCCTGATACATCAGTGCATAGCGCTTTGTATCGTTTTTCTCGTTCTTGGCTTCTTTGATCAGCTGATCATATTGCTTGTTGCTCCACTGCATACTGTTCATCGGCATGCCGGTAATGAAGTTTTCAAGGAAGTTGATCGGATCACCGTAATCAGCCAGGAAAGAGCCACGTGAGAATTGAAATTTCCCTTTCTTCTGATCGACACCGTACACATTCCATTCCATATTCGCCAGTTTGACCGACACGCCAAGATTTTTCTTATACATTTCCTGTACAGCTTCGGCAACGGCCTTGTTAATATCGGTTGTATTGTAGGTCAGTGTGATTGGCGGAAGTGTCTTGTAGCCCTCTTCTTTCATTCCTTCAGCAAGCAGCTTCTTGGCCTCCGCGGGGTCATACTGATAAAGATTGCCGTTATGGCTGCGGAAATCTTCTCCGCTCGGATCTTTAAATCCCGGAGAAACAAAGCCATATGCCGGATCATTTTTTTGCTTAACCACATAATTGACAATTTTTTTGTTGTCGACGGCAAGCGCAAAGGCTTTTCTGATTTTGGCATTATTAAAAGGTTTCATTTTCACATTCATGCTGAAGAAATAGGTTCCGGCTTGCGGGCCTACAGTCACCTTTTTATCTTTAAACAGCTGATCAGCAAGATCCGGCGGTACACTGGCCGAATCGAGTTCACCGGTTTTAAACATCTGATATTCCGTATTGGTGTCATTAACCATCGCCCAGTCTACTTCGTCAAGCTTGACGCTTTTTTTATCCCAGTACGTATTGCTCTTCTTAAATACCATATTTGAATCGTGTTTCCATGAAGCCAGCTTAAACGGACCATTGCCTACAAACGTCTTCGCGTTCGCATACCATTTCGGATTCTTTTCAGCGACCTTTTTATTAACCGGGAAAAAAGCCGGATTGGAAATCATGTTCAGAAAATAGGACTGCGGAGCCGTCAGGGTAACTTTTAACGTCTTCGTATCCACCGCCTTTACCTGTACATCGTCAGCAGAACCATTTTTCGTGTTATAGGCCTCTCCGCCTTCAATCAGGTAGCCCAGAAAAGCGGCTGGAGATCCGGTTTTCGGATTTAAGAGCTGTTTCCAGGCATATTCAAAGTCTGCGGCTGTTAAATCATCACCGTTATCCCATTTGGCATCCTTGCGAATATGGAAAGTATAGGTCTTTCCATCTTGAGAAACGTCCCATTTCTCTGCAGATGCCGGATGCGGTTCATTATCTTTCCCGAGGCGCGTTAACCCTTCCAGCAGATTGTTCAGTGCGTTCCAGGACTGAGCGTCGAATCCAATAGGGGGATTAAACGATGTCGGCTCCGCTCCATTATTCAGTTTCAGAACCTGCCTGCCATCTGATTTTTCATTTGATGAGTTCGGCTTTGCCGTACACGCGCTGATCACAAAGATGAGCAAAAGGGCCATAACAAGCATAAATCCGTTTTTTAACAACTTTCTCAATTGAATTCCTCCCACTTTTAATAGTTTTCAACCTTTTGCCGAATCCCATCGGCTCTTTTATCTAAAAGCCAGCAAGCAGCAGTGTGGTGTCCGTCAACTGTTGTCGCAGGCGGTTGAACATGACGGCAGACTTCCATGGCAAAAGGGCATCGTTCACAAAAAGAGCAGCCCTCCGGCGGTGCAAATAAATCAGGTGGCGCCCCTTCAATCGGTTTCAATGTATCTGAAGGAAGGTCGAGACGCACAATGGCATTCAGCAATGCCTGTGTATAAGGGTGGCTGGCATGATAAAAAATATCGCGCTTGCTGCCCATCTCAACAATTTTTCCCGCATACATGACCGCAACACGGTCCGCCGTTTTGGCGACAACCCCCAAGTCATGAGTGATCATAATCATTGAGACACCGGTCTCCTTCTGGATCTGATCAAATAACTCTAATATCTGTGCCTGAATCGTCACATCGAGCGCTGTGGTCGGTTCATCGGCAATGATAAGACTTGGCCTGCAAATTAATGCCATGGCAATGACAATTCTCTGCCTCATCCCGCCGCTGAACTGATGCGGATATTGTTTCATTCGTTGCGCGCCATTGGACAGTCCGACCATCTCAAGCATGTCAATGGCTCGCTGATAAGCCGCCGCCCTTGATATCTTCTTCTGATAGACAATACCTTCAGTAAGCTGGGAGCCGATCGTTAACGTTGGATTAAGCGCAGTCATCGGATCCTGAAAAATCATGGAAAGATCCGTTCCCTGTATACGACGCATCTTCTTAGCTGAAAGAGCGGTGAGCTCAGTTCCCTTGAACCGGATAGAGCCTGCAACTATTTTGCCGTGCGGCCGGGGAATCAGTCCCATCACCGCCAGAGAAGTGACACTCTTTCCGCATCCTGACTCACCGACGATAGCAAGTGTTTCCCCCTGTGCAACATCAAAAGCAACACCGCGAACGGCGTGGACCTCTCCGCCCTGCGCGCGAAAAGAAACATGTAAATTTTCCACTTCCAGCAGCTTGTCCGGTGATCTGCTCAAAGGTGATCATCTCCTTAACTTCGGATCAAGCGCATCCTGCAGGCCGTCACCAAGAATATTAAATGCGAACATGGTCAAAGAAATAAACAGAGCCGGGAAAAATAAACGCCACCAATAGCCAGCCAGTAAAGCAGCCAAGCCGTCATTCGCCATAACGCCCCAGCTCGCAAAGGGCGCCTGTACGCCTAATCCGAGAAAACTTAAAAACGCTTCGGAAAAGATGGCAGACGGAACGGTTAAGGTCATCTGAACAATAATCGGCCCCATTGTATTGGGCACCAGATCTTTCAGAACAATGCGCCATGGCCTGCTCCCAAATGATTTAGATGCCGTAACAAACTCATAATTTTTTAACTGGAGCACCTGCCCTCTGACAATTCTTGCCATACCCGTCCATCCTGTGACCGTCAGGGCAATAATAATGGTAAGCAAGCTCGGTCCCATCACAACCATAAGCAGAATGACTACGAGCAGATAAGGCAGCCCGTATAGAATCTCAATGATTCTCATCATGACCAGATCTGTTTTTCCACCGATATAACCTGAAATGCCGCCGTATGCCACACCGATCAGAAGATCAACGAGTGCGGCGACCACTCCGACAAATAACGAAATGCGCGCCCCATACCAGGTGCGGGTAAAGACATCTCTGCCAAGTTCATCTGTACCGAACCAGTGGCTGGCTGAAGGGGCCAGATTCTGTAAGGTGAGATGCTGCGCCGTAACCGAATATGGCGATACAATCGGACCAACCAGAGCAGCCACACCCAACAGGATTAAAAAGATCATGCCGAGCATTGCCAGCTTATTGCTCTTAAGCTGAATCCATGCGCCCCTCCAATAAGAAATACTGGGCCGGACCAGTGACTGCTGTATAGCTGATTCGCGATTAAGCAGGTGGAACCATTCTTCCGGCACATTCTGAGCAGTCCGTTTCTCCTGTACTCCATTTGAACCGGCCATCATTTTCCCTCCTTATTCAGCTTGATGCGCGGATCAAGCCAGCCATACGCCAGATCAACAAGAAAAAGCATAAAAATCAATAAGGCGCTGTAAAACATAGTCGTTCCCATAATGACCGGATAATCTCTTGAATTAATACTGTCGACAAAATATTTACCCATGCCGGGAATAGCGAAAATTTTCTCGATAACAAAGGTCCCGGTCAAAATACTGGCTGCCAGAGTGCCAAGTACAGTCACGACAGGCAGGAGCGCATTTTTCAATGCGTGCTTCATCACGATTATAAAAGGCGACAGCCCCTTTGCCTGAGCAGTCCGAATGTAATCCTGAGTCAAAACTTCCAGCATACTGGAGCGGATCAGCCGGGCGATAATGGCCATCGGACCGGTAGCAAGCGCAATAATCGGCATGATCATATATGAAACCCCTTGCCATGTACCTGCCGGAAGCACATGCAGGTTGACTGCAAACTCCTGAATCAGCAGTGTCGCCAGAACAAAGTTTGGTATCGATATCCCGAAAACAGCCAGCGTCATGGCCACATAATCAATCAGACCGTTATGTTTTAACGCAGCAAACAGGCCAAGAATAATGCCTGAGAGCACCGCGACGATGAGCGACCATAGGCCAAGTTCAAATGAAACCGGAAAACCTCTTCCAAGCAAGTCGTTCACTGTCTGAGAAGGCTGCTTGATCGATGGGCCGTATGTAAAGGTTGCAATTGACTTAAGATAGATTAAATACTGAATCGGCAGTGGCTGATCTATATGGTAATGCGATTCCAGGTTTTTCACGGCGGCATCACTCAGCACTTTGCCATTTAAATTGTTGAACGGAGACCCTGGAATTGCATGCATAAGCAGAAAAGTCAATGTCGCAATGACCCATAATGTCAGGATCATAGCAAGAAATCTTCTAAGAACAAAGCGCAGCATGAAAAACCCTTCCTTTTGAAAAGTAATTATCCTTTTTAGATTTTATAGAATTTTATAAAAATTATGTTTGAAATTATTTGCTCCCAAACGCATAAAATCCAGCTCTAAAAAAACAGGAGCTGGATTTTGTCTAGGGATCTTAGACAAAGCGGCTTATTTTACAATTCATTGTCTCTTATTCTTTTTTTGTCAACTTAATATAGAAACGATCTGTGCTGACCGCAGAACTCCAAATATCACTTCTATGTGATGACATTCTGATCATCTTTCAGCAAGAACCATGTAAATACACAATCAGCCAGTCATTGCACGTAGAAGTGCAGTAATCACCGCTCAATTCATAAGAGTCTGAGAACAGTGATCATCCAAATCATTCACGGCAACTGGCCATTCTCGTTCTGTATCTTATTCCATCCTCCTATATCTTTCAGATGATTTCAGGGATTTGCCGCCGGTCAGCGGAAGAACCTGATATCGCGAATATATAAAAGGATAAAAATATTATATAAAATATTAATTCATGTGTCAATAAAAAATATTTTTAATTATCAGATTAATAGGCGTTGTCATTGATTTATAATCGCAGACAAACTGGCTATCTTTCCAACCTTTCTTGTTTAGAAAAGCTGAGCCTGGTTCTTACTTCCGCAGGATGCGGTGGCTTCCGCGTTGCATACAGGACGTACTTTCACAGGATGTGATGGCTTTCGCGTTGCATACAGGACGTATGCGCACTTAGCGAAAGTTCCATATAGTTATTAAAAAGCTCCTTACATTAGCGAAAGTTCCTTTTACTCTGTAATCGAACTGGGTTCGTGTCTTTACGGTACTTAATCGGCATTCCAGCTGCTCGCTTGCCGGAGCCTGCTCGGACAAGCTGGAATCTGCGGGCTTTCGTATCTGGCTTACACTTTGACACTAGGCTAAATTCTTATACTTCAAGCTTATTAAAAAAACACAGTTAATCAGAAACAATTAACTGTGCTTACGATATGGTTTTTATCTTCGAGCATTCTTCAAACCGCTTTAAAGCATATGACTCAATCTGTTCATCAGCGTTTCATAATGGGTGAGCGTTTCCCGATCACTGACTTCCACACCAGATTTATAATACGTTACTTTGCCGCTGCCACCGCCGACTTGATGCAAATTCTCCAAAATCCGTTTTAGATTCATCGCCGTGCCCATGCTCCCGTCAATTACATGGGTCTCTTTCGGGAATAGCTGTCTGATCATGTCTTTAAAAATCGGAAAATGAGTACAGCCAAGCACAACTGTCCCATATTGTGCCAGATCAAACGGCTTCAATTGTTCTTTTATATAGGACACTACGTCATCCGGATTGAAATTAAAAGCTTCAGCAAACGTCACGAGACCCGGCATGGGCAGCCCGTCTACAATATCATGCTTGTCAATCCGTTCGACCAGGCGATGATATTTCTCTTCTTTCAGCGTCAGCCGCGTTGCCATCACGAGCACTTTCTTCATCTCAGATTCACTCTCGATAACCGCAGGCTTGACAGCGGGCTCAATGCCGATAATCGGCAACGTATAGGTTTTGCGCAGATCCTCAATTGCTGCGCTGGTCGCTGTATTGCAGGCGATCACAAGCGCTTTAATGTCGCGCGCCATCAGAAATTCAGCAGCCTCGAATATGTAGCTTTTTAATTGCTCCTTTGACTTTTCCCCATATGGCAGATGCGCGGTATCCGCATAATAGAGATAATCTTCATTGGGCATTAACTTTTTAATCTGGTGCAGGACCGTCATCCCGCCGATTCCGGAATCAAATACAGCTATGTTCATCGCAATCACTTTTCTTTATAAAATTTACTTCTGACATCGCTTCATTTTATCATTTTTTTCTCAAGCTTGGAAATGGACTGCCGTACCTAAGCAGAAATCCAGGTTTCAATTTTTTTAAAAGGATTGACTGGTCATCCTTGTCAACCATCAATTAAAGTTCTCCTCATTAACAAGGTATCGTCTTATATACATCCCAATGCCGGATGAACCACTGTTAAAATCTAAACTTGATTTTAAAAGCTTATCTCCAGTCCAGCTGTCCTTTTATTTATTTCTTTTTACTGAAAATAGATAATGGGGCATATCTAGCCCATAGTAGTGCTGTATGAATCTAGTTTTGATGTTCATACCGTTTCTAATCGCTAAATTCATTGAAGGAATATTTGTATCTCTGACAATGGAAACAACTTCTTCCTTGTTTAGTTTTTCAAAGGCATAGTGTTTGCAGGCTTTTGCGGCTTCTATCCCATAACCTTTGTGCCAATGCTTCTTAACAAGATGGTAGCCAATTTCTAAATATGATTGACCTTCAACGGTTTGATTAGTAAGGCCGCATTCACCAACAACTTCGCCTGTATTACGAAGTTCAATAGCCCACAAGCCGTACCCGTTTTTCTGATACGACTTCATATTCCAATCAAGCCATCTTTGGACCTCTTCATCTGAAAAAGCATGCTCATAGGCATGCATCACTTCCATGTCTTGCAAGAACTGTTTAAGACGATTGATATCGCCCATTCTCCAAGTACGTAATCGAAGCCGCTCAGTTTCAAGAATATAATTCATGCGATGTTCACCTTCTTCATCGTTAACGGCACAGAATCTTCCGGATTCGCCCAAATGAAGCTCCGTTCACTGATCAGCAGCACAAAAACAGTCTCTGATCGCATCTACGTAACGCCTTACCGTCAACATCAACCATCACTTCCGATTATTAAAACTGTTTCGTTAATTATAGCAAATTCATGTTCTTATAAACTGAATTTCCGTCTGGAGATTGAGGCTAAAACAAAAGATATGCGCTACACTTTTACAAGATGGTAAATCGGAGGAATGGACAGTGAACATTGATGATACGATCTTTCAAAAATATCTGAACGAAGCGCCTCTAAAAGACTATGTTAACGCCTGGATTTTTCACCAGATCGAAGAGAAGCAATACTTGTTTGACGTTCCGGATAAACGGCTCATTCCAGTGGTCCAAGTCCTTTACAACTGTGTTGAAAAAGCAGTTCTTCATTTTACACCCTGCAAACAAAAGCTGTGGCGTGCGCTCTTTTCTGACTATAATTTACGTTTGCAAGACTACACGATTCACCGTGTTGTTGGCTGCCCTGCACCTTACGAAGCCATGGTTCGACAGAATACCAAACGCCAGGAGGTCATCGTCTTTGACCTGATTCGGCTGAGCCGCTATGGCATTGATCGCGCGCAGAAGATCATTCAAGCAATGATGACACATGAATGTGCCCATATTCTTCTTCATCAGGATTATGTTCCGAGTGCAGCTGAGACCTATAAAGAAAAGCTGCTTTATATGCGTTTTGATGAAGGACTTGCCCATTTTTTAGCGACAAATAAGAAATTGAGCCAAGCTGAATTGGCATGTAACAAGGAAAAGGCAAAGCAATTGTTCCAGCAAGCCTTGCATGAGCGTGAGCCTAAGAAACAAGACATATTACTGCGTCGCGCATGCTCCGGACCGTATTGGAAAAAATTTGCATGTATTACCGGCATGTTTGAGTGGGCCGATCTTTATGCCGCTTCAGGCATAAATGGAATGCTTTCAGCTTACCAAAGGGGATGGCAGCTTTTTGGCAGTCAGTAAGATCAGTATTATTTCTCTCATCCCCACAATTCCGGTGGATTCATCTCATAATTACCGTTCTTTCGATACATAAATTGATAGACAATCAGTTCTCGGCGCAGTGTTGCATAATCCTCATAAAACTTTCTCAGATAGTCGCTGATTTCTTTTTCAGAGTAGATTTTTCCATTTTCCAAACCGCGAACAAGCTGTGCCATAACCACCGGAAGCAACGTTTCACCGAAATGCTCTTTTTCATCAAATTAAGGAGGTATTGAGCCATTCTTTCCTCATTAAGTTTACTATTTTTTACATTATCCTTATTTCCTTAGTCACAGGAATCGATAATATTCTTATCAGTATTTATGCGGTGCAAATTTTTCATCTTGGCAATCTTGGCGTCGGATTTTTCTATGGTGCTTTGGGCATCGGACTTGTCAGTAGTTATTCAATCACCCGCCATTTGAAAAAGAATTTTATTGCAGGCGGCCTTTCATGTCTTATTTTAGAAGGAATAATGCTTATACTGCTCAGTTTCAGCACCCATGCAGCGGTCGCTTTTATCATTTTTGTTTTTACTGCACTTTTTTCCGGAACATGCAATGCCTGCTTCAATACCATTTTAATGCAAGCTGTCCCTCTGGAAACAAGAGGTACTTTTTTCGGAATGATTCAAGCCCTATCCAACTCTTTAATAGCTGCATCGATGCTTGCCGCAGGAGCTTGCGTTGACCTTGTCACACCGAGAATACTCGGCAGATCTGGCGGCCTTTTCTTCATCCTCATCTCAATCGTTCTGGTGATCCTGTTTGGTTTTCATAAAAAGAAAATGAAGGAAAATAAAAGTGAGGATGCGCTGCATTAATTGAGCGTCTACACCGTATGAACCAGCACTGCGCTAATACGACCAAAATGATTTGTGACAATAAAGCTGTTTTCGTTATCCCTAAAAAGGTGGGGTGCACAACAGAGGCGTCTACGCATCAAGTTTCATCATTACTTTTGTTATTGAATTTGTTCCACGAATTCCACTTTTCGCTATTTTCTTCTCGTTCATTACTTTAATGATTAAATTCAGTGCGATGAGATAAATCCAATCGCCGATGTTTGAAATGCCAATCCCAACGAGCAGCAATAGTTGATGCTTCCAGTGAATCCGTGTTTTATTTTTGTTCATAACAACTGCCTCCATTTAACCTGAATTTGATAAGGTTAAGCGGTGCAGCGAACATCGTTTCATCATTTAAAAATCTCGCCTCCAAGACTGCAGTCTTAGGGACGAGATTAGCTTCGCGGTGCCACCCCAGTTTGCAAAACAGGTCACCCTGCTTGCCTCATCAAGTAGCAAGTGCAGCTACCTGTGCCCGATAACAGGGACATCTGTCGCATGATCATCAAGGAATTCCATGCAAAGCTCGGAGGCTTGGTTCAGCATCATATCCTTAATCGTTTTCACCTAGCCGACCTCTCTATCAAGAACATTAATGCCTACTCTTCTCGTCATCGCCTTTAATTGGTTGAAAGTGACTATAGCATAGTTCTTTTTCTTTGTAAATCAATTTGTCCAAAGCATAGACGCTTATTATTTGGAGATAATGAATCGGTAAAAAGCTTGAATGGGGGGAATTTTTTTGAAAAAGAATGAAACGCAACTCGGCGACCATGTGTTTGTTATTTGCCGTAATCCGCATACAGCGACAGCTTCGCTGATCCAAGAGGCGGAAGTGGTTGAAAATCCTGAGAAAAAACAGGATAAAGCACTTTTACTGCATGATATGTATTATGAGTTCGCGGAAGAGGATGCTGTGTTCGCTACAGCTGATGAGGCGGAACGTGTGTACAAGCAAATTTACGGTGAGGACTGAGTAGAAGATATGGTCAAACCTTTTGTTCCACAACTGGTTTACATTGAGCCACGCGCATTAGCCTATCCTTTGGGACAGACACTTAAGCAAAAATTTGAACGCATGGGCATTGAAATTCGTGAGACGACCTCGCACAATCAGATTCGCAATTTTCCCGGCAATAATGACTTTCAAAAATACCGTAACGCCAAATCCACTTTAGTCGTTGGCGTTCGAAAAACACTTGATTTTCAAAGCTCCAAACCGTCCGCTGAGTACGCGCTGCCACTGGCCACCGGTTGCATGGGGCACTGTCACTATTGCTATCTGCAAACAACTATGGGCTCGAAACCGTATATTAGAACCTACGTCAACGTCGATGAAATTCTCGAACGTGCCGATCAGTACATGGCCGAGCGCGCGCCGGAGATTACACGCTTTGAAGCAGCCTGTACCTCGGATATCGTTGGCATTGATCATTTGACCCATTCACTGAAAAAGGCAATCGAATTTTTTGGCGAGCGTGATTTTGGCGAACTGCGCTTTGTGACAAAGTTCGCTCATGTGGATCATTTGCTGGACGCCAGGCATAATGGACGCACCCGGTTTCGGTTCAGCCTCAATGATGAATACGTAATCAAATTTTTCGAAGCAGGAACGTCCCGCCTCATCGAGCGCATTGAAGCGGCGAAAAAAGTATCGGATGCCGGCTATCCACTCGGATTCATCATCGCGCCGATCTATATCCACGATGGCTGGCAGGAAAGCTACCGTCAGCTTTTTGAGACACTGCATGATCAGCTTCCGGCAAAAACGGCTGTTCCGATCACCTTTGAGCTGATCCAGCATCGCTTCACCGTTCCGGCCAAGCGTGTGATTGAAAAAAATTATCCCAATTCAAAACTTGTCATGGATAAAGACGAACGCCGCTATAAGTGGGGCCGCTACGGAATCGGTAAATACATTTATAAAAAAGAGGATGAAGCCCTTCTTCAAGAGACGATTGAAGGTTACATCCATTATTATTTTCCAGATGCTGTGGTGGCATATTTTACATAAGAAACCAAGTGTCGGCAGAGGCTTAGCTACCTGTTATATAAAAAGAAGCTGAATGCTACACAGTCCTCCAAAGGCAGCATAATTATTGAAGAGTTCTAATCAATATGAAGTAAAGATGGTTCTGTTGCGCAGTAAAGACGAAGTGCGCAGTAAAAATGCATGAGTAAAAAAGACCAATTTTGCATCGTTCGGGCAAAAATATCAGCGCTCAGGCAAAAGAATCAGCGTTCAACTTTTCCTCTTTTGGGTTGAACTTTCCAGGGATTGGGTTTAACCTTTCACTCGTTAGGTTGAACTTCTATTCTTCGGTTGAACTTTCCAGTGGTTCGGTTCAACTGCAGTTGGGATTTAATCGTGCCCATTCCATTATGGCTTTCACCGCTTCGGTCATCAAGCCCCTCTTCCGAAAGTTTGGCGACATGCCATAACCAATCTCTGAGTACCCATTGCCATCCGGCTCTCCCTTGAAACCGACTAATCCAATTCCTTTCTTTGTCGCTTTATCAACAATGCTCCAATAGGTGTACCATGGATGCAGCTTTTCGTTGATCCCGTTCATCTTCTGAATCTTCTTGGTGATTGCCGACTGAAAAGAATTTGAGATTATTTCCGAATCAAACGAGATCGCCATCTGATCCCATTCGTCATTATTGATCTGTATGAGTTCGCTGATTGATAATGTTGATAAAAGCAAATGGGTTGACTGCATTTGCGGTACGGTCATTTTAATTTCTCCTCATTCTGTTCTCCGGATATAAATAAAGTCATGCAACAAGGACATACTAGTTGAAAAGGGGATGGCGCGTTGATTGGTCTGCTTCTTGCTGTCGTACTCTTTAATTGTCTTGCCTTTCTCATCAATAAACGGCTCACGAAAAATCAACTCGTACATATTTGGATGTTTACAGTCGCCCTGCAGGTACTCGTAGACGGTTATTTGTGTAAAAAGTATCATGCTTATTGGTATTTTTCAGGGCATGCCGAATGGAAGGCGCTTTTTGCGTTAACCGTATTGATTCCGCCGGTGAACATCATTTTCTTAAATAGTTATCCATTTGGAAAGTCCCTTGTCAAAAAGGCACTTACCATTTTTTGCTGGAATCTGGCAATCACCGCATACGAACTGATCACGCTTCTTCCTGAACCATGGGGTTATTTCCGCTACGGCTGGTGGAAAACGTATTATTCATTTCTCGTTAATCCGTTTTTATTATGGATCGTTGCTGCCTACTATCGATGGATTCGAAAGATTGAACGGGAATAGCGCTTAGTGTCCATGCAACCTTAAAAAGTTCCTCCTTCTCTTTATTAGATGATCCCCAGAGGATTTTCCGCCGTTTTTTTCAATGATTCTTTTTGACGGCTCATTATCTGTTCTGCGGGGCACTACTGCTTTTGTTATCCCACGCTTCTGTATTTCTGCCAGGCTAATTTATGCATTCGAATTTCGTTCATTGACCCCTGATTTTCGTACATAGAATTACTGCAAAAGATGGAACATATGATAAAGGCAAACCGCATTTACATGCTCATTCGACGTTCGCGTTTTTTGCAAGGCGTTCACGCTCCACTTGAATCTGTTCCGGATCAATCCGCGCGAATAAGGGTTCAAGATGCTCTGGAAGTTTTCCCGGGCAATGAATGGGTGTCCATATGAAAGCGCCAAGGTGCAACGCATCGCCAATCTTTCGACTGGATAACGGCAGGAACGGCGCCAGAAGCTGTGCCAGATTGGCAATGCTGAATAAACAAGTGTTCAACGTCGCATAGGCTTCTTCCGGGTCGGTACTTATCGACTGCCAAGGTTTTTGCTCATCAAAGTACTTATTCAAGCGACGAATCCACGTGAAAATCTCAGCGAGCGCAGCCTTCAAATGAGCAGCTTCGATCATTTGTCCGACCTTATGGTAAAGTTCCTGTGTCGTCTGTAAAATTTCCGGATCAACTTGGCTTGTGTCTCCGTTAAAATCAGACAGTTTTTCAATGAATTTGAGCGTTCGATTAACAAAGTTTCCATACGCACCAAGCAGTTCTCCATTATGACTTTCAATAAACGCTTTCCATGAAAAATCAGCATCATGCGTTTCCGGTGCGTTGATCACCAAAAAGTAACGGATGCTGTCCGGGTCATAGTGATCGAGAATGTACGGTGCCCAAACCGCCCAATTGCGGCTTGTCGACAGTTTTTTTCGTTCGAGTGTGACGTATTCATTGGAGACCAGGTGGGTTGGCAATACCTCTTTGCCGATGCCGAGCAAAATGGCCGGCCAAATGATGGTGTGAAAAGGTACATTGTCTTTTCCCTGGACATAGTAAGAAACGGTGTCGTCCCGCCAGAATTCGGAGATGTCTCGCCCGTGTTTTTTGGCCCAGCGCACACTTGCCGAGTAATAGCCGGACACCGCCTCGATCCAGACATACACTTTTTTATCTTCAAAACCTTTGATTGGAACGGTGACACCGATCGGCAAATCACGGGTAACCGCGCGATCCTGAAGACCTTCATCAAGGTATCGCCGCGTGAGATTAAGCGCGTTTTCCCGCCAGTCATGATTCTTTTTTGCACGTTGATATAGCTGTTCAAGCTGTGGCTGAAACCTGCTGAGCGCGAAATAGAGATGCTCGACTTCTCGCAGTTCCGGCGTATGCCCGCAAAGTTTGCAAGTCGGCTCAAGCAAATCAACCGGATCTAAAATGGATGAACACGCGTCGCATTGATCCCCACGGGCAAATGCACCACAGTGCGGACAGATTCCTTCGACGTAACGATCCGGCAAAAACTGTGCGCAGTGATTACAGTACATCTGCTTCGTCTTTTTGTGATAAATGTATCCATTGTCATATAATGTCTTGAAAATATTTTGGACGACTTCATGATGCAGCGGTGTATCCGTCCGCGTGTAGCAATCATAAGTGAACCCAAGTTTCTCAAAACATCGCTGAAATGAATCATGATAGCGGTCAGCAATCGTTTTTGGGGTTACGCCTTCCTGTTTGGCACGAATCGTGATCGGTGTGCCGTTACAATCGCTGCCCGAAACGTAGAGCACCTTTTCTCCTTTTTGCCTGAAATAGCGCGCCAAACAATCACCCGGAATCAGGCTCGATAAATGCCCAAGATGAAGATCTCCATTTGCGTAGGGCCATGCGCCCGCAATCAATACTGCCATTTTGCTCACTCCTTTTTAATTAAAAAGTCCCCGCCCTCATACATTCATCATGTATAAGGACGGGGACTTGTATCCGCATGTTACCACCTTAATTCATCAGCAATTCGCATCGCTGATCTCAGCAAGTACAGAGCGTCTGCTCGATACTCGGTTTTTGTTAACCGAGTTCCGCCCGGTTGCAGCCTGGCCGCGCGTGGTGGCGCGGATCGGTGCAAATGCTCTGAGGCCATTGTTCAGCTTAGAATTCTGCTTCTCTCACCAGTGCGAAGCTCTCTGCGGAGAATCCGGCTGCCTACTTCTTCTCATCATCGCATGTCTTATTCGTTAAGAACATTATATGCAGCTCATCAAAGAGATGCAAGGGCACGAAACAGAGGTTCGCCGCCAATCTCATGTTATTCAGTGCCGGCCATTCGGTCCCGGGATCACTCTTTTCGAGCCCACCTTGCTCTCTTTCGGTGCCAATTTTGTGCTCTTCGGTTCCATGCCGGCCATTCGGTCCCAGGATCACTCTTTTCGGTCCCACCTTGCTCTCTTTCGGTGACAATTTCGTGCTCTTCGGTTCCATGCCGGCCATTCGGTCCCGGGATCATTCTTTTCGGTCCCACCTTGCTCTCTTTCGGTGCCAATTTTGTGCTCTTCGGTTCCATGCCGGCCATTCGGTCCCGGGATCACTCTTTTCGGTCCCACCTCGCTTTCTTTCGGTGACAATTTTGTGCTCTTCGGTTCCATGCGGTTCATTTTGGTGCCATACCATTTGAAAACCAGCTCAAGATTACTTAGTATTTTTTTCTTGAATAATTTCGGACTTTAATACTTGATTTTAATGTTTGATCAAAGATTTCATGCGGAGGAGCAACATAGTATTGCCCTCTTCCCGGGCCGATTCCCTTTCGTTCTATGTTCATTTTTTTGAGTAGCCCAATGACTACTTTTTTGCTTGAAAGCTGCAAGAAATCACGGCATTGTTTATTGGTCATGGCCGCTCCGAAGAGTAAAAAATAATGTAGAATCATGGGTTCGTGAGCAGATTTAGAATCGTGACCGCACCGTGTGCACACCCATTTGGTATAAATACGCTGCATAGTAAAACTTCCACAAGATCCACAGCGAACGCCGCTCAGCAATTCAGAGGGCTTAACGTTAAATCTTTGCAGGACATCTGTAAACGGCTCATGGTGATCATGAAGCAGTTGTTGCTCAATTTTGGGTAAAAATTTAGAGTAGCTTTGACTTTTCTGATATTTTTCAATAATTTTTTGGAGTTTGATCTGTACTTGTTCAGCGTGGAATACATGTTCCTGAACACGGCGCCCTCCACTTGGATTGTCGATAACTGTACTCGGATGTGCAATGACGACATCTGCTTCAATGGGCATTTTAGGTAAACGATGTGCCAAGAACCATTTTTCTAAATGCAGTCGATGGCGGTCGGCCTGTAAGATCGGATTTGCAAATCCTTCACGTCGATCACCGCGATATCGGATCAGTTGTCCATGATCGTTCGCAAAACAAATGGTTCCCGCATAGTTTTTAACTTCCAAGATGGCTATGAACGTTGGAGCTAACAGGAGGGTGTCAATTTGGCAATCGTCAAGGTGTAATCCATAAAAAATATGGATACCATTCTGCTGAAATTCTTCGAGGAAATAGGCAAGCGTCTGTTCTCCGATCCATCCGGCTTGAAATTTGGCGGCATCGTTTTCGACCAACTTTCGTGCCGGATGATTCGCAGGCAAATGACTGAGCAAAGCGTAATCAGAAAGCAAACGCAAGGGACACAATAACTTTTTTGAAATCAGTAGGCATCATCCTCTTCAAATGAACTCACTTTAACAATTCGACACAAACAGCCGCCCATCCTTTTTCTATTCGGAAAACAGAATCGTCTTGATTAATTCGAGGCACCCATCAATAACATGAGCAGGCGCTTTATCCCTATAATGAAAGTGGCGTGCATGCCAATCTAAGCTTTTTAATTGATCCGTTAGAATCACACCCTCGATTGAAAGACTCTGAGGAAGATCTACTTCAAACGGATAGCCTTTCTTTTGTGAAGTAATAGGACATACAAGTGCAAAATGAGTGGCTCTATTAAACGTTTCTGGAGATAAAACAATGGCCGGGCGATGTCCCGCCTGTTCATGGCCGGACTGGGGATTAAAGTTAAGGAAAACAAGATCACCACGTTCAGGAACATAGATCATTACAACAATTCATTCCCCTCTTGGCCAAGATCTAGTTCTTCATGACGATTCTCAGATGTGATTTTGGAAAGCAGTTCATCAAGAGACGGAGCGGGTTTTAATGGTTTTAGAATAATGTCTTTATCCTTGATTGAAAATTCAAGTTCGGTCCCTTTTTTAATACCCGCAGATTCTGCAACTGACCGAGGCAAACGGACGGCAAGACTGTTTCCCCACATTTGAACTTTTGTTGTCACATGAATCCCTCTTTTCTTTGCTGTTTGATGCTTTCTTGTATCCATTATATCATCTCTTCTCTTTCTTTGTATATACAAAGTGTATACAAAGAACTGAAAATTGATACATCAACTTTTTAAAAAAATGCCTGGTTTATGAAATTGTAATTTTCATTGCATTATTCAGTTATGATGAGAGCAATAACTGCTAAGGGATGTGCGAAACGGATGGAATTTGAAGAAGAAAATAGAGAATAAACCGTGTCATTGACCAATGTGATCAACTGATTAAAAAGGCACCTGGTCTTAATTTATAGTCCAAACCGTCCTGCTGCGTTCCAAATATGTGCAATACACACACCTCTTTATCAGAAAATCAACCGTTTTAACTCCATAAACCGTTTAATCTGTACACGATCAATCGGTTCATCATGATTGACAGAATAGAGCAACTCGTGAAACACAGGCTGCAGTCCGTAAAAATTGCTCACTCGCTTAAATAATTCATCCGAGGATTCTTTTGAATGGTAATAGGATAAAACTTTCCTCGTATACGTCACGCCATAATTCCAGTAGATACCGGCAAAATCAAAGGCCGGATCACCCATTTGCGCATCGGTGAAATCAATAATCCCGCTGACTCGATTTTCAGCTCTGTCAAAGAGTATATTGGATGCTGAGAGATCACCATGAATGGGCATCATTTTAAAGCTGAAAGCCAGGTATCCGTTCAAAAAATGGGTGAACACCTCTTCGATTGCCTTTTGTTCTCTGGCATTCAAGAACATAAATACCTTTTTCTTGAGCAATTCAAATAAAGATTGCCAATAGCGAAACGTATGCCGGGTGGGCAGAGAGCAGCCTTGAATTTGATGCAGTCTCATCAGAAAATCACCAAGCAGTCGAGCATTTTCAGGATTCTCACTTAAATCAACAGGGTCTTCAATTAAAGGCTCTCCAATCAAAAATGGATAGGTCACTGCCTTGAGCGCCTCTCCTTCATAGATCTCTTTGTACCTCGGAGTCTGCAGCAGAGGGGGATTTAATGAGAGACGTCGCAACAGATCGCATTCGTCCTTGATCCGTTTCATGGTCTGTTTTGTTCTCGGGAAACGGAATACCTGCTGCTTGTTGATGATCAGAATGTCATTATCCCAGCCATTTGTCTTTACTTCACTCGTAGCAATTGTCAGTTCCGGCATCGTTCGCCTGACAAAATCGATCATTTCTTCCTTTCTCACCAGCACTCATCCTCTTCCCAAAGAATAAACCCGTTCCGCAATTTGCCGCGGCCGAACATCCAGATGCGTCAGCTCGGAAATCTCCGCCCACACCGGATGATAGGTACCTTTTTCAGGATCAGACTGGGTCATTTCTTCGCCTTGTCCTCTGCCAAATTGTCCATTAAGAATGTCAGCCAGAAAAAAATACTGCCTACCGCTGAAAAAGAAGTCATCGATAAAACGATCAATTTTTACGGTTACGCCAAGTTCTTCGAACGCCTCGCGAATCGCTGCCTGATCCGGAGTTTCATCGTTTTTAATCCCACCACCGGGAAAAACGAAATAGTGCTCATCGTTTTTCTGACGTTCGATTAATGCAACTTTTTCATTTTCAATAATCACAACTGATCCGCGGTCTCTCATCGATAATCACTCCTCGTCAGGATGAAGGGCTTCCCATCCTTCACTGACAATAAAATAAACAAGGATCAAGGCCGAAACGGAATCAGCCCACCACCAATTGACTAATGCAGTCAATCCCGCACCAATTAAGACAGTGAACGCCATATAGGCGCAGACTAGGTTGCACATGCCATCTTCAATTAAGGCATCGCTATCAATTGCTTGACCGATCCGCTTCTTGGCAATCATCAGAATCGGCATCAGCACGCAGGAACCGACAACGAGAGCAATCCCTAGAAAACTCGTTTCCGCACTCTGCCGCGTGATTAAACGATAGATGGATGACAGGATCACGTAGAGTGCGAGCAGCATTAAAGCCGCGCCGACCACGTAGGAAGCGATGCGTTCCGCGCGCGCAACTTTCTCCTCACCGGATCGATTCTTTTCCGTTTGCAACCGCCAGAGTAGAAATCCTCCGGAGATCATTTCAATCAAACTGTCCAGTCCCAAAGCAACCAGCAGCAATGAGTGTGCCGCTATTCCCGACCATAGAGCAATCATGAATTCGATTGCCATCCACGCAAGAGACAAAAATTCAATTTGAATTCCTTTGTTAATTAAGATCATATTGTGGTCAGTCACCGTCATTTCACCAACCTTCCAGACAAAGCTTTTATAAGTCTATTATATGGCGAGTCACTATTGTTGTAAAAAAAGTGATTTTATGCTATAATTACACTAATTTAATGTTCTGTTATAATAAGATTCTTCCGGCCGGGGGAATCTTATTTTTTTGTGGGGTGTCTTGTTCTATGAAAGATCCAAGTATCACTGCACTCGTTTCTGCATTCAGTCGTGCTTACCACAGTCGCTACGATCATCCGAAGGTGTTTGATGATTCAGTCGCCGCCCAATTAATCACAACCGAAGAATTTGAAAAGATTAAGCAAAACATGATTCAGGGCATTTCTTTTTTCAACAAAGAAGTTGCCGATCAATTCGCGAATCAACCGAATGAAATTTTAAAATGGATCACTCAAGTTCAACTTTCACCAACACCTCTGGCCCGCGCAGCCTTTTGTGAGCAAATTTTATTCCATGAAATGGACTTAGGAACGGCCCAATACGTTATCCTTGGTGCCGGACTCGATACTTTTTGTTTTCGTCATCCTGTGGTTGGAGACCTGCTTCAACTATTCGAAGTGGATCATCCCGCGACGCAGACGTTTAAAATGAAGCGACTGGCCGATGCTCATTTAGACATTCCCAATCATCTTCATTTTGTTCCGATGGATTTTACACGTGACTTTTCCAAACAAAAGCTCGTTGACAACGGATTTAAAAATAAGCGAACCTTTTTCAGTCTGCTTGGCGTTACCTATTACCCAAAACGGACGCAGTGGATCTTAATTATTTCTACAATGACAAGCTTGCTGCATACAGGCTTGAATTACTTGCTGATCTACGGCCATCTGGGTTTCCCAAAATCAGGCGTTGCGGGTGCCGCGATTTCCAGTATGATTACGATGAGCGTTGATGTACTCGCGTATTGCTGGCTTTTGAGAAAAGATCTTCAGTCAGCGCTTCATGTTCGTCCAGATAAAATTCTCCTGATCATCCGGCAAAGTATTCCTTTGATGGGTCAGGAGCTGCTTCAGGGGAGCCTGTTCGCCATTGTGCTCAACGCGATTCTGGCCCGACTGGGAGCTCTTACTCTTTCGGGATATCTGCTCATCAGGCAACTTCTGCAAATTGGATTCATTCCGGCATTCATGTACAGTTCTGCGTTGCTCACGTTAATTAGTGAAAGCAGCGGCGCGCGGCAGTTTAATGATCTTAAGGCTTATCCGAAAACTGCCTCGATACTGACAATGATCCTCTTTTCATTGACCGGAATTGTTTTTTATCTGCTTAGAACACCCATCGCCGGATTGATCACGAATGACCAGCGTTTGATCGGATTCTCTTCAGGTATCTTTTTGTTGCTGTGGCTGGCCAGACTGTTTAATCCTTTACAGGAAATCTATAAATCAGCAATGCAGTCCATTGGGAAAAGCACGCGCGTACTGCTGATCACATTCATCATTCATACAGCTGCGCTTGTCATCATCATTGCACTGACTTTTCTGCTTCATCTTGGAATCTATGGAATCGCAATCAGTCTTTTTATTGACGAACTGGTGATGTATCTGGTTCTGAAGATGACTTATGATTCAGAGATTCAACGCATGCCGCAAAAACGCACCCATCCATAATGGTTAGAATGCCTCGGAATAATTATGATCCCGGGGCATTTGCCATGCTTTGAAAAATCCTTGTCATTCATCTTCTTAGCATTTCTTCTGCTTAATCAAATGTTTTACTGAAAAGAAACATTTCACCCGCTCTGCCCATCGCCCGTCTACCGGTGTCGCGAAACCCATTTTTAAAATAGACATGCTGGGCGACTGAATTCCTGTGATTGACCGCTAAGATCAGTTCGTTTACCGACGGAAAATGGGTGCGGACGAATGGGTACAGGCGCTGTAGTGCCGCCGTGGCGATACCCCGTCCCTGATCTTTATCATTGATCGAAAAGGCGCGCAGCAATAAAGCATTTTTATTCCCGCTATATTGCTGCGTCGCGTGTAGAACAAAAAATCCGGCGACTTTTCCGTTACTCAGCACTACCACCGGATGACGTTCTTTTTCACGGGCACAATCACGCAAACTGTCAATCGGATGTGCGGTGAACGACAGTTGCTGCTCAGGTAAATGATAATCTTCGAACATATGAGCCGTATCATTGTAAAATGCCAGATCTACTTGATTTTCCACGATGCCACCTCACCTGATTATCGCATTTTCTTTGGTTCCGATTTAGATGATTGCATTTTTCACTTGGCTGATTGACCGACGTGCCAAAAGTAGTGTATCATGTTCATGTCGCTGATTCAAAAGGACGAGCAGAGCAGCACGGGGCATTAGCTCAGCTGGGAGAGCGTTGCGCTGGCAGCGCAAAGGTCAGGGGTTCGAGCCCCCTATGCTCCATAAAACACGTTAGAAAAGGATTTTCAAGCGTATTAGAGGGCAAAAGTACACAGCGGAAACACCTTGACTTACAAATAATAAGATGAGAGTGGGAAACAACTGTGAGTTTGTCAGGGGTTGATTTTTCTGTTATCAGAAATTGGATCTATCGCAATGCTCGCCCTCTGGATTTAGCTAGATGGGCGTATCATTTTGAAGGCGGCTCTCAAGAAAATGTTCTAAATGCTTTATCTGTGTATCAAAATCAAGACGGTGGATTTGGTCATGCTTTAGAGGCTGATTCATGGAATCCTAATTCAACACCAATCCAGACAGCAACAGCCATGGAAATTCTTAGAGAAATTAATTTTGATGGCGAAAATCACCCACTCATTCATGGAATACTAAAGTATTTAGAAAGCGGGGTTGATTTTAGGGGTGGTAAATGGGAAAACACGGTTTCATCGAACAATGACTATCCCCAAGCCCCGTGGTGGCATACCGACTCAGATAGTGCAAACCGCAGGGAATACAATCCAACGGCTATTATAGCAGGATTCATTTTGGAACAGGCTGACAGGAACAGTGAAATTTATTTAAAAGGATTAGCCATTGCTCAGGAACTTTCAAAAGCATTTCTGGAAAATTCACATTTGGAAATGCACCCGCTTTTATGCATGAACTGTATGCTCATGTCCATTGATAAAGCAGATTTACATGACGAGTTTGAATATGATCGTTTAAGTGAACGATTACGTCAGCAGGTAAACGATCTGATAAAAAAAGACTTAAATATCTGGAACGACTATGGGTGCAAACCATCTGCATTTATTCAATCACCCGACAGTCCATTTTATAAGGAAAACAAAGAATTTCTTATTAAAGAGCTTGATTATATCTTAGACACAAGAAATGCAGAAGGCATCTGGAATATAACATGGAGCTGGAATAACTTTATTAAAGAATTCGCAATTAGTGAAAATTGGTGGAAAGCCAACATAGTTATTAAGAACATACGACTGCTTCAATCTTTTGGTAGAATTGAAAGTTAATGATTCATTGATCGCTATTGTTCAAAGAAGTATATTTCACTGAAACAGAGGTTTTCCGCATAGGGAAGCCTTTTTTGTACTATAAGTTAAAGCTGTATAGCCCGGCTCACGGTGAAACTCTATTATGTTTTGGAGCGTGCGGAGCCATTGCGAAGTGCGCGACCTACATGAAATAAAGAAAAAAAACACGAGGTACCCTATTTGGTTGTTGGATGGTTGCACAAAGAAAGTTCAGGAGTTCGAGCCCCCTATGGCTCCACATGGAAAAAACGGAAACAGCAGGATCGGTAATCGCCGATTCTGCTGTTTTCTTTATGTGGTGAATGGGGCACCAAGTAATTTTTAAATCGTTTTCAAAATTGAATGGGTTTCCGAAAATCACTAAGATTGTACCTTTGCCGAACTTATCGATTTTAACTGTTTCACATGTTCTCGGTCTTGATCAAGCACGTGTCGAACCAATTCGAAACTTGCCGAAGATAAGTTTCCCCTCACCACTTTTTCAGCCATTTCAACACCAAGTGTCTCTCCCTTAATGGCCTTCTCCACAATTCCATCAACATCATCAGGTATTTGAAGACTTGAGATATATCCCTGAATCGCACCGATCATTCCTTCACTGTCAACAGGAATACCGTTCAAATCCTGGATTCTTTTCGCGACATCCTGAGCCTGTGATTTGATGCCCTGCTGAATTGTCTGAAACTGCTGTTTTACTGACGCATCTCTTATTTTTACAAGAAAGCGCTCATAGGCATGAATCCCCATGTACAATCCCTTTAAAAGGTCATTCAAAGCCGTTATTTCTTCGCCGTTCACCATGAAAATCCACTCCTTTTCTCGGTATTATTCGTAAAGGCATTCTATAAAATACATACATCTCATATTCTTTTTTGGGGATTAATCACTGTTTTTGTGAATCATGAGCATCCCTAAAGTAATGAGCAAAAATGCCGTTCCTGATAAAAAAGGAATGGTAATGAAGCCAAAGATTGCGAACGTTTTTTCGGAACATGAATTGTCCGGAGAACAGACAGCTATTGCACTGAACGGTGGCAGCATTTGGAGCGCATAATGATAACATGCAAGCACAAATCCTGGTACAGAAATTGAAAGTACATAAATTCGAATGAATCGGTCATTGCGCAGATAGGCAAGCCCGAGAATAATAACGAGCGGATACATCAGAATGCGCTGATACCAGCACAATGTGCAGGGTGTCCAATGCATGACTTCGCTGAAAAATAAGCTGCCGCCCGTTGCAATGATCGCGACAATCCAGGAAAAAAGCAAAAAATAGCTGTTCGGAATCTTGCCCACTTGATTCATCCCCGTACATACTCGTTGGTTATTTAATCGTTTGCATGATACACTCATTGTAATTGAAAAACTTTCTTTTGGAAATGAATGGCACCGGAGTTTTTTATGAAAGGATGGAAATCCATGGATCAAACAGCACCGATTGAAAATCAGACGCTTATGCTTGAAGATCTCGAAGAAGGTGCACTGCTTGAGCATTGCAAAATCGACAGCCGCCAGGAACGAAAGCTGGTTAGCGACATCCGTTTCAGCCATTGCATCTTTCTGTTCGATGATTTTACAAAAACAGAGCTGCTTGACTGCTCTTTTACCCACTGTGAGTTTTCAAACTTTACGTTTGAGAAGGCAATTCTTTATCGAGATACATTTTCCGCATGCAAATTACTCGGGACGAATTTCATCCAGGCAACGTTTAAAGACACCGTTTTTTCGGATTGCCTGATGACTTATGCTAACTTTTCAGAAGCAAAATTCACTGGCGTTACATTCGAGACGGACAAACTGAATGACAGCTCCTTTCAGAATGTCACGATGAAAAAAATGAAGTTCGAGCACTCGGTCATGGACAGTGCCGATTTCAGCGAATCATCACTGAAAGGCATTAATCTGTCCACGTGTGAGTTTTCGACGCTTCGTATCGATGTTGCGCGCGCACAGGGGCTTAAAATCAACCAGTTTCAGGCAGCAAGCCTGATTTCATCGTTCGGCATTCAAGTCGTTGATCCATAATACAGTGTAAAACGAAGCAGCATGGCCCCTCTATTGCCGGACCATGCTGCTTATCTATACTGATTATTTAGTACCCGATACTTTTGCGGCTGCCAGTCGCCGTTCATCCAGAATTCTGTCAATTCTGCTGAGCGCCTGTCCATTTCTTAAAATTTCTTCTTTATTACGCTTTACAAGCTGCATGAACGTCTCTTTTTTTCTCATAAAAATCATCCCTTCCTGATTGTATCTTCATCATAACGTTTGTTTTTGAATAGACGATTAAAGAATGATGTAAATTTTTTGATTTTTATATAATTTATCTGCTTTTAATTCAGTGTGCCATGCGTTTTTTTCTGGATTCCTTGTCAAGATCGAAACTGAATGAAAAGTTGTCCTTATTCTTCTTAAACACATGCGTGCGATGAACCTGCGGCGAAAAAGTGCGCACGTAGACTTTGTCATGCGTCAGGTCAAAGCCGAGCACACGAATATAGCCCTGACCGCCCTTGACAGACTGATAATCCGACAGAATCTGCATCACTTTTCGGTCCGGTTTACCGTCGAGATCATCATCAATTTTATCCACACGGCGGGCTGCGCCGTATCTGTGTCCGTTCATGACCATCCGGACGTTGGGATTTACCCGTACCACGCGCTCAAACAGCATCTGTCCTTCACTGCTTCGCTTTCCGTAACTCCCCAGATAGTCATGAAAAAACAAGATGGCAATTCGGTTACGGTATTGATGCAGAATATGATTCATCCAGGCAATTTCTTCACCGCCGATGTCCCAGCCCATCCCAAGCATGATATATTTTTGCCCGTTTGTGTTAATCAAGTCATAGTGTCCCTTATTATTATCGTAAGAACCACCGTACCACGGATTCCACATATATCGGGATTCACCGAAATAATGGTCAAAGATCCGATAGTTTTTGTGAAAACCGACATCGTGGTTGCCGGTGATAATGCCATACGGTACTCTTGATTCATCGAGAATACGCATGGCCTGGTCCGCGTTCTTCCATTGATAAGGCCGATTATAATTATCGACAATATCGCCAAGATGAAAAATATAGCGAAGCTTCAAGGCATCACGATTGGTAACAAACCAGCGATTCATTCGTTTGAATATATCTGGATGTGATCGGCTGTAATACTGCGTATCCGGCAGGACGCCAAATGTAAAATCTACGGAATCGATGCCCTTAAACAATTTATGTGCGACCTTGGGTTCATCGCGGGGTTTCGGAACCGGCTGCCTGAAAACCGTATGCCGTATATATTGCCTGGCGTTGACTTCGAGCACGGCCGGTTTGCGCTTCTCCCCAGGATAGAGACTGAGAATTCCTGAAATAACGCAGCACAGAAACATAAAAAGAATCATTACTTTGATCGCTATATTATCGGTCCAATGGTGTCGGTGCATAGACATGCTCCCTTCCGTTTCGGAAGACCAGCTCGCCGCATGCGGGCAGGCATTCAATTTCTCTCGGGTACATGCGCCTGATTACGCTCCCGCATGTACATCTTTTCTTAACCTGCTCTGTTTGTCCGGATTGCATGCAATAAAAAAGAACTTTTCTTCATAAAAGGAGAAAAGTTCTTTTTGCAGTATTCGCATTATATGAAATTTAAAAATCAGCTTTTCTAATCAGATGCTGGCAAAGCTTCTAACTTAATTGTTGTTTAACCGCTGAAAGAATCATACGGTTTTCCGCCGCCTGGCCCATTTATAAACATGACTTGCCTGTAAAACAACGATTGTCTTTAGTGTACCGGTGGTTTCACATCCGCCGGAATCAGGCATTCATAGGTTTCTCCGCCGAGCCGTTCTTTAAATTCACGAGTCGCATCGGCAAGAAGATCCGGATCTTCAATCGTTTTTATCGCTGTACATGCCATCGCCTGTCCGGCATATAAAGCAGCATTCAAAGCGTAGTCCTGAGTCCCCTGGGCAACCACCTGCCATGTATGCGGGACCGTTGCAAATGCCCAGGTCGCGGTGAAACATTGTGCAGTCGGAACATTCCAGCTGACATCGGAAACATCGGTTGAACCCGTCATGAACTGGTCTTCAGCGGGACAGGGAATCACCCAATCCGCAATTGGCTTCTCAGCAATCTGATCACGTTGATCCGGTGTCAGAAATTGCTTTGCAAAATTCTTTTCATTATCGCCGATGGAGGTGTAAATGTCTTTAAGGAACGCGAGATCTCGTTCAGATGGTTTCGGGAAACCAATCTTCTCCATAAAGTCGGCCATCACCTGATGCAGTGTTTTGTTGGGAATCAGGTTGCAGCAGCCACCTTCGATCTGATAACTCATCTCTGTCCCAGTCATCAGTGCCGCCCCTTTTGCAATATTGACCACTCTTTCAAAAAGTTTCTTCACCGCACTCGGCTGCGGCGAACGCACAAGAAAGCGTTCCTCGGCTATGGCCTGTACAACATTTGGTGAGACACCGCCAGTATTCGTGACCGCATAATGGATACGCGCGTGTTCTTCCATGTGCTCGCGCAGATAATTGACGCCGATATTCATCAGTTCAAGCGCATCCAAAGCGCTGCGTCCGAGCTCCGGCAATGCGGCAGCATGTGCACTTATGCCTTTGAATGTGAAACGTGCTTCAATAACCGCGTTGGATGAGAGATGCTGAACGGCATTTCTGGAATCCGGATGCCAGGAAAACGCAGCGTCAACATCTTTAAAACAACCTTCACGGGCCATATATGCTTTGCCATTGCCGCTTTCTTCAGCTGGACAGCCGTAATAGCGAACGGTCCCTTTTAACCCGTGCTTGATCAAATATTCTTTAACCGCAAAGGCGGCGGCAAGAGAACCGACACCAAGCAGGTTGTGTCCGCAGCCGTGTCCATTGCCATTAAGCACAATTGGGTCGTGGACGGTTCGATCCCGCTTCTGGCTTAATCCGGCAAGTGCATCAAATTCGCCAAGAAAAGCAATGACCGGCTTTCCATGTCCATAGCTGCCAACAAAACCGGTCTTCAGGCCGGCAATCCCCTGTGCAACGTGAAAGCCTTCATTTTCCAGAGCCTTGCTTAAAAGTGACGCCGATTTAACTTCACCAAAATGGAGTTCTGCAAACGTCCATACCTGCTCGCTCAATGCCTGATACGCTGTTCTCTTCTCATCAATCATCTTCTTGATGTCTTCGATTAAGCCCATGCTTCATTCTCCTCCGTCACGTTTTTATCGATTCGCAAATTCAGTGAGCAAATAAGCCATGTGCAGACTGCCGTCTATATAATCTTTAATCCGGATGGACTCGTTCGGAGCATGAGCCTTTGATTGTGCCCAGCCAACACCGGTGCTGACAATCGGAAGATGCAGATATTCATTAAATACATACATGGGACCGGTACCCGCCGATGTCGGATTCAGCACTGCTTCAGACTGATAAGCCTGCTCTGCTGTTTCTTTCACCAGCTTTAAGAACGGATCATGGATGTCGGAGAAAAAAGCCCGCTGTGACTCAATAAGTTCGATTTTAACATCGGAAAATCCGTGACGCGCCAGGTGACGCTCAAAACATTTGAGCAGATGCTCGCCGGTCTGGCCGGGAACCATTCGGCAGTCAATTTTAGCCATCGCTTCTTTTGGCAGCACGGTTTTCGCTCCTTCTCCCGTATACCCGCTGATCATACCGCAAATGGTCATCGTCGGATGAAGCATCAGCGCGTCCTGCGGTACTTCTCCGCGCGCTTCGGTAATTAACGGCCGTTTCAAACCAAACGTATCCACCAGTGCCTGCTTTTCAAACGGAATGCCGCGTACTGTCTGCAGAAGTTCGGCATCCGCTTCTTCGATTTCATCGAAAAAACCCTCGACCGTAATATCATTATTTTGATTTTTCATGCTGGATAAAGCCTGGACAAGACGCCACGCCGGATTGTCGATGACTGCTGCAAGCGATGAGTGAATATCAATATCCGCGCTTTTCGTCGACATTTCGAAATAAGCGGAGCCTTTGATACCGGCAAACAGTTCGACCCGTTCAGCAGCATCCTTATTGCCGAATTCCCAGATACATGCATCCGCCTGAAAAAGTTCGGCATACTTTTTTAAATAGGCAGGAAGGCCCGGACTGCCGATTTCCTCCTCGCCTTCGATTAAAAACTTTATATTGCAAGGAAGCCCATCCGTTTTCTCCAATGCTTTAATAGCCGCCAGACGCTGCATGAGCGTGCCCTTATTATCCGCGGTACCGCGCGCGTACAATATGCCGTCTTTTACGGTCGGCTCAAACGGATCGGAATGCCACTCATCAAGTGGTTCCGGTGGCTGGACATCATAGTGGTCATAGAAAAGCAGTGTTTTCTCTTTGTTTCCGCGTTCATCTGCCGCAAGGAACCCATAGATCACCGGATTTCCTCCCAGATCATCAAGCACCTTAACCTCTGCCCCGAGACCTTTAAGCAGTTCAGAGACAAATCGTACGGTTTCCGGTATAGTCAGATGCTGCGCGGAAACGGTCTTAAGCCGCAAGTAATCAAACAGGGTGTCCATAGACTTTTTTGCTTGTTTAACTACTTCATCATCGAGCCGTTTTTTCTTGCTCTCATCCATCAGTTCATCGCTTCTTTCATGTTTGCTGTGGGCGCCGTTAAGTGTCGATGCTGATGATCGCAGACGCCGATAAAATTTAAACAGCTGGCCCAAAGTGAGCAGCTGTTTAAATGGTGTTATTGAATGTTTTCAAAGAGGTACGCGTAGCAGCTTATTTCTTAAAAGCCCACTTCTGGAAGTCGGCTACTGTTCCCGGCCAGTATTCAGATGCACCGCCGTAAGCAAGATCTTTGCTCTTCACAACCACTTCATTGTCAGAGTAGAGCGTCACAACAGGAAGATCTTCCTCCCAGATTTTCTGCAACTGGCTGTAGATTTCTTTTCTCTTCGCACTGTCTGGTTCCGACTTGCCTTGATCAATCAGTTTCGTTGCTTTCGAATTTTCATATTTCATAAAGTTGTAGGCACCGTTCGGTCCGTACAGCGAAGAAACATCCGGATCAAGGTTAAACGTAAAGCCGATTAACAGCAGATCGAAATCACCGGCCGCGCCTTTTTGCATAATAGTTGGGAAGTCATAGGTTGTTTCTTTTACCTTAACACCGATGGCCTTGAAGTTCTGAACAATGATGTCAGCGGATTGTTCACGGACTTTGTTACCGATCGGGACGACAAAGTTCAGTGTCTTATTGAAATCCCATCCGGCATCTTTCAACATCTGTTTTGCTTTCTTCGGATCATATTTAATCACATTCGTGCTCTTATCAAGATATGGGCTTTGCGATGTATAAGGCCCGTCCACAATCTCACCGTTGCCTTTCAGAAGCTTATCAACGATTTGCTGACGGTCAATTGCGTAAGCGAGTGCCTGACGGACTTTAGCATTTGGCAATGTCTTTGTATTGTATTGCATTGTCTGGAATCCGATCTGCGGATGAATTTCCGTTGTTACATTCTTCAGTTTCTTTGCAGTCTCAACATCCTGGAATGGCAGGTTGCCGATACCGCCGGACGCATTGGCCTGAATCGTTCCCGACTGCAGTTCGCTCAGAAGGTTCGGTGCCTGCATAATCTTAATGAAGAACTTAGGTGTTTTCGGCTTGCCGAGATAATAGTCATTATTGGCTTTGTATTGAATGTACGTATTTTTGTTATACTTCACGAATTTGTACGGTCCGTTTGTTACATTCGGTGCCTGCGCGTATTTGCTGTTCGCAAAGTCTTTTGGTGCCACATCTTTCAGTACATGCTGCGGCAGTGTAATAATCTTCGTACCGATCATTTCTTTGACATAGTTCGGGTCAACCGGTTTCTTGGTTTTAAAAGATACCGTATGCTCGTCAACCTTCTTCAGGTTAGGAATCGAGGTTTTGCCACCGGTTAATTTACCGTTGGCGTCGACGCCTTCGAGTGTCGAAATATTCGTACCGACGGAAACCGTTGTTTTCGGATTAGCAATCAGGTTGAACGTGAAGATAACATCGTCAGCGGTAACCGGCTTGCCGTCCGTCCATTTTGCTTTCGGATTCAGTTTGATTGTATACGTCTGATTATCGGTGGTGTCAATCGAATTCGCGAGTTTCGGCTGGAACTTCAACGGCGATGTCATGTCCAGGAACGAATCCAGCATGACACGAATGGCAAACTGTCCGGCAATATCACCGGTGTTAATCGGGTTAAAGCCGCCCGGAGGATTGACCATTCCAAGATAGATGGTATCTTTTCCTTTGCTTCCGCCTGATGATGATCCGGAACCGCCACATGCAGCGAGCAAAACAAGCGACAAGGCCATGAAGGAGGTGATCAAATATTTAAAAATGCGTTTTGAAACTGATGTGTGTCTGTTCATACTGTTGTTTGCATCCCCTTTTTATTTGACTATTTTGCATTCTGTGACTCAATAGCGTCACGGAGGCCATCACCGATAAAATTAATCGATAGAACAGCGAGTAAAATCATCAGGCCCGGTGGGATCCACAGCCATGGCTGGGAGGAAAGCACCGTAATCGATTCAGCCTGAGTCAGCATATTCCCCCAGCTTGCCGCCGGCGGCCGGACGCCCATGCCCAGAAAACTGAGTGAGGCTTCCATAATAATTGCCGACGCAACGCCAAAAGTCGCATTCACCAGGATCGGTGCGAGCGCATTGGGAAGGATATGCTGGAATAAGATTTTCGGCGTTGAGTAGCCGAGTGCAACACCTGCCTTTACATAGTCCATTTCTTTTATAGAAAGCACACTGCCCCTGACCAAGCGGGCAATGGCCGGCCAACCAAGAAGACCAATCACAAAAGTAATGTTAAACAGGCTCGGCCCGATAATGCTGACCAACACCAAAATAACCATAAAATACGGAAAGGACATAAATACATCCGTGATACGCATGATGATCATATCCGCCCATTTGCCGAAGTAACCAGCAATCAGTCCGAGCACGATCCCGATCACTACATAGATGGCGACTGCGCCGATACCTACGGATATGGATACTTGAGCACCGTATACAAGGCGGCTCATCACATCACGTCCGACCGGATCCGTGCCTAAAAGATGCGTTGACGATGGTGCGGCTTCGAATTCACCGAAAATTTTATTCGGGTCATGCGGTGAAATCACCGGTGCCAGCGCGGCAACAAGAATGATGAGAGTAAAAACAATAAGTCCGGCAACCGCAAGCTTATGATTGAAAAAACGCCTCATCACCATGTGAAAATAACTTTCTTCATCATTAAGCTGTTTCCGAATGATTGCGGAATTTTTCAGCCCGTCTACTTCCGGAACGTTTTTATTCGGATTTAATTTCATCGCCATGTCATCCGTTCCTCCTTAGTCATACCTGATTCTTGGGTCGGCGACGGCATACAGAATATCTGTCAGCAAATTCGCAAATAGTACGGTCACAGCAGCAAGCAGATTGATCGCCATCAATGTCGAGTAGTCACGCGATGTAATCGATTGAATGGTAAGCAGCCCAAGACCGGGCCACTGAAAAACCTGCTCGGTCACAATCGCACCACCGATCAGCATCGGAATGTCAATACCAATCACGGTGATAATCGGAATCAGAGAGTTTCTCAGCGCATGCTTGTTCGTAACGATAAATTGGGACAATCCTTTTGCCTTTGCTGTGCGCAGATAATCTTTGCCCAGCACATCCAGCATACTGGAGCGCACATAGCGAACCATGTTCCCGGCGATTCCAGTGGCCAGCACTGCGACAGGAAGCACAAGGTGGCTGATCGTATCGATCAGGCCCCCGTCTCCGCCAAGCGTGTTCATGCTCCCGGTCGGAAACAGCAGAAGCTTACTTGCAAACACATAGATGACACCAAGTCCCAGGAAAAAGTGCGGTACCGAAATGCCGAAAAATGAAAAACCGGTTACCAGATAGTCAATCCATGAATTTTGCTTTCGCGCACAGATGATCCCAAGCGGAATCGCAATAAGATATCCGACGATCAATGAAACACCCATTAGCAGCAGTGTTGGACCGATATGTGCCACCAGGATCTGCGTAACAGGCTCACGCGTCGAATATGAGAATCCCAGATTTCCCTGAAAGAGCTGCGTAAGCCAGTGCCAGTACTGCGCCCAGACCGGCTGATCAAGTCCCAGTTCATGCTTCTGCATGGCCAGCTGTTCAGGTGTTGCAGACGGATTAACCATCATATCTACCGGATTCCCCGGTGCAAGATTAATAATGAAAAAGTTCAGTACCGTGACGCCAAAAAGTACCGGAATGGCAATTAATATGCGTCTTACAATATATTGAAGCAATCGATGGACCTCCTTTCAGACATTCACTGTCTCAAGCGGAAAATGACAGGCGACTAGATGATCTTTGCCGGTAAGCTGCGGCACTTTTTCCCGGCAAACATCCTTTGCAAACGGACAGCGTGTATGGAATACGCAACCTTTCGGTGGATTCGCCGGACTGGGCACATCACCTTCAACGACAATCTGCTCGCGGTCACGCTGATGCGGATTTGGAATCGGATAGGCATTAAGTAAAATCTCCGTGTACGGATGTTTCGGATGCTCAAAAATTTCTTTGGTCGTTGCAAGCTCCATCACCTTACCCAGATACATAACGGTAATCCGGTCGCTTATATACTTAACCGCCCCAAGCCCATGAGCGATAAACACATAAGTCAGATTCAGTTCTTTTTGTAAATCCTTAAGCAGATTAAGCACCTGCGCCTGAATGGACACATCAAGTGCGGAAACCGGTTCGTCACAGATGATCAGTTTCGGACGCAGCATCAGTGCGCGCGCGATACCGATTCGCTGCCTTTGCCCGCCGGAGAATTGATGCGGATAACGATTTTTATACTGCTTAGGCAATCCGACAATTTCGAGAATCTCATTAACCTTCTGATCCGCATCCTTTTTTGTCGCGAGTTTATGCGCCAGCAAAGGCTCTGCGAGCAGATCGCCAATCCGTTTTCGTGGATTAAGCGAAGAATACGGATCCTGAAAAATGATCTGCAGATCAGTCCGCAGCTTTCGCATTTCTCTTTGAGAAATATTTGCCAGATTCTTGCCCTGAAACAGAACCTGTCCCTCGGTCGGATCCTCAAGACGCACAAGCGATCGTCCGGTCGTAGATTTTCCACATCCCGACTCTCCGACAAGTCCCATTGTCTCGCCCGGATAAATATCGAAACTGACATCATCCACTGCTTTTACATAGCCAACGGTTCTTGAAATAATGCCTTTTCTAATAGGGTAGTATTTTTTAAGATTTTTCACCTGAAGTAAGGGCTGTCTTTGCTCTGTAACTGGCATGTTCAAGAACTCACTTCCTTTTCCGCATGCTTCTGTTCATAATCCTGTTCTTCCTTTTCATAAAGGAAGCAGCGAATGCTGTGTGGCTGCTTGTCCTCAATCGATTTTAATTCCGGTTTTTCGTTCTGGCACCGCTCCATGGCGAACGGACAGCGATCGTAGAAACGGCAGCCTTTCGGCATGTTGAAAACACTCGGTACTGACCCGGGAATCGAGTCCAGACGCATGTCATCCGGATTCGTGATATGAGGAATCGATTTCATAAGCCCCAGTGTGTAAGGATGCTTCGGATTGTCAAAAAGTGTATAGACATCGGTTTCTTCAACGACTTGTCCAGCGTACATAACGGCAACCTTATCCGCCATTTCCGCCACGACACCAAGATCATGCGTAATCAGTATAATTGCGGTATTCGATTCTTCACGAAGTTCCTTCATTAATTTCAAAATCTGGGCCTGAATCGTTACATCCAGCGCGGTTGTCGGTTCATCGGCAATCAGAAGCTTGGGCCGGCAGCTAAGTGCCATCGCAATCATGACACGCTGCCTCATCCCGCCGGAAAGTTTATGCGGATATTCGTCAACAATCCCTTCTGCACGCGGAATGCCGACTTTCTTCAGCATTTCAATTGCATATTTCCTTGCTTCAGATTTTGAATACTTCATATGCAGCCGAATGCCTTCAGTCAGCTGATCGCCAATGGTCAGGACAGGATTAAGCGACGTCATCGGCTCCTGAAAGATCATCGAAATATCATTGCCGCGAATCTTGCGCATGGCGGCTTCAGAAGCGTGCGCAAGATCTTTTCCTTCAAAAAGTACCGATCCATGTGTGATCGAACCGTTTCGATCCAGAAGGTGCATGATTGAAAGTGAGGTTACTGATTTCCCGCAGCCGGATTCCCCGACCAGGCAGATCGTCTCACCCTCTTTTAAATCAAAACTGACTTCATCGACGGAAGTGACCGGCCCTTTTTCTGTCTGGAATTCGGTTTTCATTCTGTCTACTTTCAAGAGTTCGCCCAATTCGTTGTCCCTCCTCGGTTATTTTGACACGGGCGCCATTTCCGTAACCTGCGGTGCTTCTTTGCTGCAAAGATACTCGCTGACCATTGCCAGAAATGCTTTGCCGGCAACCAGCATGACACGTTCATCAAAATTGAATTTCGGATGATGATGCGGATAACTTGCACCGACTTCCGGATTGCCCGCTCCGGAAAACCAGAATACCCCCGGTTTTTTCAGCAAAAAGCTTGAAAAGTCTTCACCGCCCATCTGCGGCGCGATCTCGACGGCCGTCCCTTCACCGAACGTATCATCCATAACGCTTTTGAAAACATCCGTTTCTTTTTCATGATTGTAGACAGCCGGATAACCGTCCTGATAATCCACATATCCCTGTGCATGATAGGCAGCGCAAACATTCTCAACAATCATTGCCAGTTCTTTTTTAATTTTTTCGCGAACTGCCGGATCAAAGGTCCGCACGGTTCCTTCCAAAGTAGCTGTGTCAGCAATGACATTGGCAGCCACACCTGCATTGAATTTGCCGATCGTCACAACAGCTGCCTTCTGGGGATCCACTTCGCGGCTGACAATCATCTGCAGCTGGCTGACGACTTGCGATGCAACCGCGACGGAATCAACCGACAGATGCGGCGCCGAGCCGTGCCCGCCTTTACCCTGAATGCTTATTTTTATATAATCGGCAGCCGCCATAAAATAACCTTTTCGATAGCCAATCGTGCCAAAAGGCACCGTACTCCACAAATGTGTACCGAATACCAGATCAACATTCTCAAGACATCCGTCTTTGATCATTGCCTGAGCACCGCCGGGCGGATATTCTTCCGCCGGCTGATGCAGCAGCACAACATCACCGGCCAGCTCATGGCGATGATTCTGAAGCACCCTGGCAACGCCAAGCAATGTCGACGTATGTCCGTCATGCCCGCATGCATGCATGACATTCGGTACTTTCGATTTATATGGCACATCAGTTTCCTCATTGATCGGAAGTGCATCAAAATCGGCGCGCAGGGCGACGGTCAGCCCAGGCTTTGCTCCATGAATTCTTGCCACAATCCCATAACCGCCGATATGCGTTTTAATGTCAGTGATTCCAAAGCTTTTCAGTTTTTCCAGAATAAATGCCGATGTTTCAGTCTCATGATATGAAAGTTCCGGATGCTGATGAAGAAATCTGCGCCACGCTACCATTGAATCGTACGATTTTTCCAAATCATCAGACCATGATGTGTCCATTTCTCTGACCTCCCAATCAAAATAAACACTACTGAAAAAATAGAAATAATATTATATTTTCAGAATATCCAAAAACTATAACGCCATTATAAATGAGCAAAAGTTATTAGTCAAAAAAATTATTAAAATAATAAATAGTTTTTAACGTCTCTACGTCATCTCTTCTCACATATTGTTTTTTTCTTAGCAATTTTAATTCTTTTTTTAAAATAAAAACAAATATGATTCAGGATATGATAGAATTTATTACAATAATAATAAATTATCTATGATTTGACAATAAGCAAAAATAAAAATTGTCAAAATTATTTAGCTGCTGATTTGCGAAAATCAGTGATTCAGAGGTGAAATGAATGGATATGCAGCAAAACTGCAAGCAAAGTATTCAGTCGATTCGCAAAGTTCCGAGTGTAAAAAAAGCTTTGGACTATCTATTCGAAGACAACGATTCAACAACAGCGGAACAAATTGAGCTCACCTCGATCCCGGCTCCCCCGTTTATGGAAGCCGAGAAAGCAGCGTGGATCGCCAGACGATTCCGATCGCTTGGTCTGACGAATGTACATAGCGATGAAGAAGGTAATGTGCTCGGATCTATTTCAGGCGCTTCAGACACCAAAAAAATTGTTGTCTCCGCCCATCTGGATACCGTATTTTCCGAAGGGACAAAAATCAACCCCATAGTTAAAGACGGCATTGTCTATGCTCCGGGAATTTCCGATGACGGTCGTGGATTGGCAGTCCTTCTGACGTTGATTCGCGCAATCAGGCGTTCAGGAGTGAAGCCGCAGCACAGTCTGCTCTTCGTCGCAACGGTCGGCGAAGAAGGTCTGGGTGATTTACGCGGTGTCAAAGCCCTCTTTAACACGCGGACAGACATTGGTGCCTTTATTTCGATTGAGCCAGGGAATCCCGAACGGATCACCGCAACCGCAGTTGGCAGTCACCGCTATAAAGTCGTCTTTACTGGTCCCGGCGGTCACAGTTTTGGAGATTTTGGCATTCCAAGCGCCGTTCATGCACTCGGCAGAGCGATTGCAAAAATTAGCGACCTGCACGTACCGGAAGATCCAACCACGACATTCACCGTTGGCACAGTCAGCGGCGGCACGTCGATTAACTCAATCGCGCAGCATGCGGAAATGGGACTCGATATGCGTTCTGTATCCGAGGAAGCGCTGCTGGCGCTCGAAGATCAGGCATTGGCTGCCATTCAGGAAGCTGCGAATGAAGAAAATGCACGCTGGGGCAAAGGTGAATTGATTAAACTCGTGATTCAGCGGGTCGGCAGCCGTCCTGCCGGTGCCCAAAGTGATGATTCTGTTGCCGTGCAGACGGCTTGCGCTGTCATTCGTGAATTTAATCTGGCCCCCACGCTGCTGCCAATGAGTACAGACTCAAACGTGGCGATTCACGCGGGTATTCCCGCATTGACCCTGGGAGGAGGCGGTGAATCCGGCGGCATGCACACACTGGAAGAGTATTACAACCCGGAAAAGGCGTATATCGGTGCTCAGACCGTACTCCTGATTGTGCTTGCCTTCGCAGGCATCGAGAACGTCATACCATCAGTGCTCTTTTGAAACTGTTCATCGCTGAATCCGCTCAGACGAAGTCATACATTATTTACTGAATCTTTAATAAATCAAAAGCAATATTTAGAAAACCTGACTTACCTGTGAGAAATGTGGCCTTTCACATTTTTCCACTTGCTGAAGAATGTGCTGATTTAAAGAATAAAAAGGAGATCCTAAGCCATGACAACCACCATTGAAGACACAAAACTGGAACAGAAGTTGATTGAATGCCGGCACCAGCTGCATGAACATCCCGAACTGGCCTTTGAGGAATATGAAACGACGAAAGCGCTTAGAAAATGGCTCTCTGAAGCGGAAGTGGAACTACTTGATCTTCCGCTTGAAACCGGCGTACTCGCAGTCATTCGCGGTGCGAAACCGGGACCGGTGATCTGCCTTCGTACCGACATTGACGCGCTGCCCATTCAGGAGGAGACAGGGCTGCCTTTTGCCTCTAAAATTCCGGGCAAGATGCATGCATGCGGCCATGATTTTCACACGGTCTCGATTCTCGGCGCCACGCTTCTGCTCGAAGCACGCAAAAGCGAGCTGGAAGGCACGGTTAAAATCATCTTTCAGCCGGCGGAGGAAAACGGCGGCGGCGCGCTGAAAGTTCTGGAGTCCGGCGTTCTTGACGATGTACAGGCGATTTTCGGCATGCATGATATGCCGCATCTGCCGACAGGGACAATTGGCATCAAACCCGGTGCATTGATGGCTGGCGTTGATAAATTCACCATCGATGTTGAAGGTACCGGCACTCACGCAGCGGCACCTGAGAAAGGCATTGACGCAATTCTCGTCGCTGCGCATATTATGACGGCACTGCAATCGATTGTCGCTCGTAATATCTCGCCGCTCAACAATGCCGTCATCAGTGTTACCCGTCTTGAAGCCGGTAACACATGGAATGTGCTGCCTCAGTCTGCGCAAATGGAAGGCACGGTCCGGACGTTTCAGGAACATGTACGCGATCAGATCCCGGCCAAAATGCAGCGCGTTGTTGAAGGTGTGGCCGCCGGACTCGGTGCAAAGGGAACGCTGCATTATACCAAGCTCGGTCCAGCCCTGATCAACAATGAAAAGCTTGCCAACCGGGCTGTTGATATCGCCAAGGCCTCTGGTTTGAATGTCATCACACCAGTTCCTTCATCAGCAGGTGAAGATTTCGCCGAATACATGAAAAAGATTCCCGGAGCTTTTTTCTTTATGGGCGTTTCCGGGAATTCCGGCCTGCACCACCCGGATCTGATTATTGATGAAAAAGCAATACTGCCAAGCGCGAAATTTTTCGCCAACCTGGCAGCTGCTATGCTTAAAAAAGTCAGCGATCTGTAATTGGTGACGCGTGCAGACATGGCAAGTCCTGAATGTGCTCTGAGCACATTCAGGACTTTTTTTACTATTGAAAGTTTAAAATTCAGCAGATTACGGTATAAGCGCGACGGAGACCGGCCTGGCAAAGCCAGGTCTACTAATGATCAAACTTAAAGCAAGCATCAATGTTTCAGAAAATCATTTAATGCAAAAGAACGCCACATTGCCCGGCTTCAATCCTCGAAACTCGTGCCATCGTCATACACTGCCACGGACTTTCTTTACTTTACTGAGATAACGGTAGATTGAAGCTTCTGATGTGCAGAGTTCCTCGGCAACAATGCTGACAATCCCTTTCAAAAGAAAGATACCGTTTTCATTCAACTTTTCGATGATTTCAAGGCGTTCTTCCTGAGACATACGTTCCGGCGGAATATTGACACCACCGACAATTTCTTTGATGCTCGATTTTGCAAGATCTTCAATGGACGGGCTGAGATGTTCCACCGGCTCCTCGATCTTTTTCAATTCCGGTTTCTTGACACCGACAAATTTACTTAGATAATCGATGACTTTCTCCATTTTTCTATAGTCAATATTGATACACAGCATACCAATAATCTCATTTTTATCATTGCGAATAAAGAAGGTCGATGAACGCAATACTGTTCCGTCCTTTGCAATCCCCTCATAATTCGTAATGAACGATTTGTTCCGTGATTTACCTTCTTTGAGCATTTTAAGAATCAAGTTGGTCACCGGCGAGCCAATATCGCGTCCGCTCAAATTTGTCTCGCTGATTGCAACGACCGAGTTTTCAAGATCCGTCACATCATGAAGAATGATCTCGGTATCATCACCAAGCACTTCTCCGAGAAATGCAACAAGATCTTTGTACTTTGCTAATTCCGCGTTGATAAAAATCACCACCCTAATGTTCATCAAGCACCGTTCGTCCATAGCCTCCTTCAGAAGCAATGTTCCGTCATTTGGCACAGTTCAATAGTCCCCCGGATGACATTCACGATCCTGATGCTCTTTTAAAGAAAAAACTGACTCACGAATCCTCTGGCCTGTAAGCCTATCCTTCTTTGGCCGTATTAAGAAAAATTAATTATCACAATAATAAAACAGTTATACTCATTTTCCCTTATCATCTTCTGCTTGTCAACGGATGCGCCGCATGGGTATTCCGGTTTCGCTTATTTGTCACCAGTTCGTTCCCAGTATAGACAATAATAGAAAGCCAGATAAAAAGAAAGGACAGAAGCTGAACAGACGTTACCCGTTCATGAAATACGAACCGTCCAATCAGAAATGCTGCCGTTGGCGTCATATATTGAAAAAAACCGATCATTGTCAGTGAAATACGCTTCGCACCTTCCGCAAACCAGATCAGCGGCAGCGCGGTAAGCACACCGGCCCCAATAAGCAACGGTCCGGCAGGATGCAGAAAAGTTCGAATCGATTCCGGCACTTGAAAACTATAAAATATCAGGAAAAAGACGGCAAACGGAAGCATCAGCATTGTTTCAACAGCCATGCCGACATAAGCCTCGAGAACTGCTTTCTTTTTGCATAGACTGTAAACAGCGGAAGTGACTGCCAAAGACAGCGCAAGCCATGGCACATGCCCATAATGCAGTGTCATCAGGAGCACTCCCGTTCCGGCGAGTCCCATGGAAACTGCCGCCCCCACTCCAGATCGTTCTTTTAGAAAAAGCAGTCCTGTCAGCATACTGAGCAGAGGAATAATGTAGAGTCCCAGACTTGCTTCGATGACATGCGCATGGGCGACTGCCCAGACGTAAATCAGCCAGTTGGCGCTGATGGCTATTGATCCTGCTGTGACAATAAACAGTTCACCGGGGCGATGCCACAGCAATGCCAGCTGCATTTTAAGCGCGGTGAGTTCATGGCGCATAATTAATACGATGACCATGAAAACGAATCCCCACACAATGCGGTGAGCGAGCACAACACCGGAGGGAACCGAGTCCAGCCATTTCCAGTAAAGCGTAAGGAACCCCCATATGGAAAAAGCAGAAAAGGTATAAAGAATGCCTGAGCGCCTCGAAATGGTCATATCAGCTCAGAAATTCTGCTGCGATGCGTTTATAAATTTGAATCGAATCAAAAAAAGGCGCACGCTCAATGTACTCGTTCGGCTGATGGGCGACCTGAGGAGAACCGGGACCGACAACAGTGATCGGAAAAATTCTGCCGGTTTGTGCGAAAAAAGCGCCATCCGTATAACCGGAAAAACCATATGGTTCAATTTTCTTTTTGCGCACATCTTCAATAACTCGGACCAGCTGCTGAACGAATGGATCATCTTTCGGTGTTTTGACTGGCAGCATGTCATTAATGACCTCCACCTTCACCCTCAATTCGGGAATATCCTGCTTCAGTCCATCAATCAGCGACTGAACCGATGCAAGAATTTCCTCATGGTTCTGCGATGGCAAAGTGCGCATGTCAATCTCTACCGTACATTTATCCGGAATGACATTCGTGCCGCTGCCGCCGCGAAGGACATCAATGCTTGATGTCGGTTCACTCAGTAAATCATCCGCTTCATAAACGAAGGAAAAGTCGGACTGAAATCTGGAAAGTAACGCAATCATGTGTTCATTAGCGTTAATGCCACAGTCCGGCGTTGAACCATGACCCGTTTTGCCATATGTAGTCAGGCGAACCCAAAGCGCACCTTTTTCAGCAATTGAAAGTTCATTACCCGTTGGTTCACCGATCACAACCGCATCAAAATCATTTGCATAACCGCTGCCAACCAGCTGTTCTGCCCCAATTGAAGAGGTTTCTTCGCCGACAGTTGCAATGAATTTGAGTGTTCCTTTAAGCGGGACCTTCTCCTCTTTCAGCTGGATCATCGCGGCTATCATCGCCGCCAGTCCGCTTTTCATATCCGAAGCGCCGCGTCCGTAAATTTTCCCGCCGGCTTCCTCAGCACCGAATGGGTCGTGATCCCACGGAAGCTCACCAACTGGAACGACATCCATGTGACCGGTAAACGCAAGTACCTTGCCTGGTTCTGCTCCATGCAGTGTCGCAATCAGCTGATGCCGACGCGTGCTGTAAGGCACAATTTTTGTCTCAATGCCTGTCGAATCAAAAAGGGGTTTTATCAAAGCGGCTGCCTCCGCTTCATTGCCCGGAGGGTTGGTCGTATTCGTTTTCAACAGATTTTTGAGCAATTCAATGGCTTGTTCATTCGTCATGATCATTCCTCTTTTCTCAGGATAAAGCTTGCCTTTATCTTTCAGATAGCCCATTCTTCTGATCAGAAATCGTGCAAATGTTCGGAAAAGTCTGCGTGTTGCTCCCCACGTACAGCGTTTATTCATAATTATAGCAAAATTGTGCCTGTTTCTGTACATCTTCTTCATCAATTTTCGCAAAATGATCTGGCTGCCGTATGTTGCGGCTAAGCCATCAGCTCCAGAGTCCTCGGGTTGCCTGCCGAGGCGCACCAGGAACCCCCGCGGCAGATCCCGCAACCCTGCTGGCGGTGACAAGCGCTCCGCAAATGTCTGCTGCCTGCGCACAAAACATATGTAATTTTAAAGGTGTCCCATTGTCAACAGACTTTTGAGACACCTTCATCCGTTCATTATGAAAGCCTTGTTTTAAAATTCTCATAGCCAAATTGTTTAATGATCCGTGCACCGCTCTCTTCACTGTATGCAACGATCGCGGGCAATGCAATCCCATTGAACGTATTATTCTTGACCATTGAATAGATCGCCATATCACAGAATACGACACGGTCACCGACATGAAGCGGACGATCAAAAGAATAATCACCGATTACGTCACCGGCAAGGCAGGTAGGACCACCAAGTCGATAAGTGATCGCTTTCTCCCGCGGTTTTCCCGCTCCGATGATTTCAGGACGGTAAGGCATCTCCAGTACGTCGGGCATGTGGCAGGTCGCAGATGTATCCAGTATTGCGATCGGCATCCCGTTCTCAAACACGTCAAGAACGGTTGACACGAGATAACCGGTATTCAGGGCAATCGCTTCACCCGGTTCAAGATAGACCTGAACATCATACTTATCCTGTATAGCCGTGATACACCGTTCGAGGCGTCCAAGATCATAATCCGCACGTGTAATATGATGACCACCGCCAAAGTTGATCCACTTCATCCGGTTCAGGTATTTCCCAAACTTGGATTCTACTGCCGCAAGCGTATGTTCAAGGGCATCCGAATTCTGCTCACAGAGAGTATGGAAATGGATGCCATCAAGGCCGTCCAGAGCATCGGGATCAAAATTGGCTTCGGTAACACCCATGCGTGAGTACGGCGCGCATGGATCGTACAGCCCGGTTTCAACCTCCGAGTACTCCGGGTTCACGCGTATGCCGCAGGAAACCGGATGCGGGGCGCGTTTTACTTGATCCTTGAATCGCGCCCACTGGCTGAACGAGTTGAAAACGACATGATCGCTGACTTCAAGAATTTCGGCAAAATCTTTTTCACCATAAGCCGGTGAATAAATATGCACTTCTCTGTCCATCTCTTCACGGCCAAGACGCGCCTCATAGAGCGAGCTCGAGGCTACACCACTTAAATAGCGGCCGATCAGCGGATAAAAGGCATACATAGAGAATGCTTTCTGTGCGAGCAGCACTTTGCAGCCGGTTCGCTCCTGCAGGCGTTTCAGAGTCTCCAGGTTTTTGACGAGCAAGCGTTCATCAACCAGATAACTTGGCGACGGAACAACTGAAAAATCAATAGCCATGTACATACTCCTTAATTGATCAGCGCCGGCGCAAAGCTTTCATGCCAGGGCAGACCGAACTGATTCAGCGCATCCATGAACGGGTCCGGATCGAACTCTTCAATGTTGAACACACCAGGTCCCTTCCACTTACCAGTCATCACCATTGCCGCTCCGATCATTGCCGGCACACCGGTTGTATACGAGATTGCCTGAGAACCGACTTCCCTGTAGCATTCCTGATGATCGCAGACATTGTATACATAATAGGTGCGCGCCTTGCCATCTTTGACACCTTGAAAAATACAGCCGATGTTCGTCTTGCCCTTTGTTCTTGGTCCGAGTGACGCCGGGTCCGGAAGTACTGCTTTCAGGAATTGAAGCGGCACGATCTGCTTGCCTTCAAATTCGATCGGTTCGATTGAGGTCATACCGACATTTTCCAAAACTTTAAGATGGGTCAGATAGCTTTGCCCAAAAGTCATCCAGAAACGGATCTTTTTAATGCCTTTAATATTAAGCGCAAGTGATTCCATCTCTTCATGATGGAGCAGATAAATGTCTTTCGGTCCGATCTGAGGAAAGTCGTATACCCGTTTGATCGACATCGGTTCGGTTTCAATGAATGTTCCGTTTTCAAAATAACTGCCTTTCGCCGTCACTTCACGAATATTGATTTCCGGATTGAAATTCGTCGCGAATGGATAACCGTGATCGCCGGCATTCGCATCCAATATATCGATCGAATGAATTTCATCGAAGTAATGCTTCTGGGCATACGCGGAGAAAACACCGGTAACCCCAGGGTCAAAGCCACTGCCGAGAAGCGCCGTGATCCCCGCTTCCTTGAAGCGGTCGCGGTACGCCCATTGCCACTTGTATTCGAACTTTGCGGTATCTTCCGGTTCATAATTTGCCGTATCGACATAATCGGTCTTTGTCGCGAGGCAAGCGTCCATAATCGTCAGATCCTGATACGGCAGTGCCACATTAATCACAATGTCCGGTTTCACTTTTTCAATCAGTGCAATCAGTTCCGGAACATTATTTGCATCAACCTGCGCGATGCTGACCCTGGTTTTTCCGCCGTCCAGCTTCGCTTTCAGTGCCTCGCACTTGGCGTACGTACGGCTGGCGATACAGATCTCCTCGAATACATTCGAATTCTGGCAGCACTTGTGTGCAACGACACTTGCGACGCCTCCAGCGCCGATAATCAAAGCTTTACCCATATGAAACGCCTCCTCATTAATAAACTGCCCCATCCGGACTTGATCTGATCACGTGTCCGCATTCCATAAGGCTGTTATTCCATTTCTTCCAGCAATTCCTTTACATAGTTCGGCAAAGCAAAGGCACCGACATGAATCTTATCATTATAGTACTTCGTCCTGAATCCACGCGCGCTCCATCCCGCCGCATGATAATCTTCAACCGGATGATATTTCTTCGAAGCAAATCCGAACAACCAGTGTCCGGAAGGATAGGTCGGAATGTGCGCCTGATAGACCCGGCTGATCGGAAATGAATCAATGATTCGCTTATGCGCCCGCTGCATGGCAACCGCATCGACCGGATAGAACGGACTTTCATGCTGGTTGACCATCGCCCCGGTTTCCGTCAGTGCTTTGAAACAGTTACCGTAAAATTCCCGTGTAAACAAACCTTCGCCGGGACCGAACGGGTCGGTCGAATCCACAATGATCAGATCATATTCCTCTTTCCTGGAACGGACGAATTTCAGTCCGTCCGCATAGTGAACGGAAACGCGTGGATCATCGAGTTTTCCCGCTGTCTGTGGTAAATACTTTTTGCATACTTCAACCACCTGTTCATCAATTTCCACCAGGTCGATCCGCTCAATCTCCGGATAACGCACGAGTTCACGGACCGCACCACCGTCACCGCCACCAATGACGAGCACTTTCTTTACATGCGGCAGCACATTCATCGGCACATGGACAATCATTTCATGATAAATGAATTCGTCCTTCTCAGTCAGCATCATATAGCCATCCAATGTCAGAAAACGCCCAAATTCCAGTGAGTCGAAAATATCGATACGCTGAAACTCGCTCTGACCACTGTACACCTGCCGATCAACTTTAATGGAAAAATTTACGTTGTCCGTATGTTTTTCCGTAAACCATAGTTCCAATTCCGATCACTCCTTTACAGTCTGAATATGATTAACCAGACTGTCCTGAGTACCTGTGAGAAAACAGCCCTTTTCTTTTGCATACTGTATGTATTCAAGCGCTTCCTCCGTCACTTTCTCGCCTGGTGCAAGCACGGGAATGCCCGGCGGGTAGCACATGACAAATTCGCTGCAGATGCGCCCGAGGCTTTCTTTAATCGGCGTTGATTCACTCTCCGCGTAAAAGGCCTCCTGAGGGCCGAGGATCACTTGGGGACGGATGTACTCCTGACTGAGCATGCCCGCCTTGTCTTTAGCAAAGCGGCGTTTGATTTCCGATAAAGCGGAAACAAGACGCTCCAGATCAAGGACACGGTCGCCGATCGAGATGTAGGCAAGCACGTTGCCGATATCACCGAACTCGATCTGGATGTCATACTCATCACGAAGCAGGTCATAGACTTCGATGCCCGCGAGTCCAATATCCAGCGTGTGCACCGACAGCTTCGTACGATCAAAATCATAGATGGAATCTCCGTTGATCAGTTCGCGGGAAAAGGCATAATAGCCGCCGATTTCATTGATTTCCGACCGCGCGTACTCAGCCATTTCGGCTACCTTCTGAAAAATCGATTTTCCCCTGAGCGCAAGATTTCTCCGAGAAATATCAAGCGATGAAATCAATAAATACGACCCGCTCGTTGTCTGCGTCAGATTAATAATCTGGCGGACGTAACCTTCACTCAGACCGTTGACAAGCAGCAGCGAACTTTGCGTCAGCGATCCCCCTGATTTATGCATACTGACCGCTGCCATATCAGCTCCGGCAGACATGGCTGATGCGGGCAGGCCGCCGCCAAAGTAAAAATGTGTTCCATGTGCCTCATCAGCAAGTACGAGCATATTGTGTTGATGAGCAAGATCAGTGATTGCTTTAAGATTCGAACATACACCATAATAAGTTGGATTGTTGACGAGCACGGCTTTCGCATCCGGATTTTCAAGAATGGCCTGCTCAACATCGGCTAGTGCCATGCCAAGTGAAATGCCCAATTCGTGATTGACGCCCGGATTGACGTAAACAGGAATGGCCCCGCTCAGGATCAGCGCATTGATCGCGCTTCGATGCACATTACGCGGCATAATGATTTTTTCACCGCGCTTGCACGCACTCAGTACCATCGTCTGAACTGCAGATGTTGTTCCGTTTACCATAAAAAACGCATGTTTCGCATGAAAAGCCTTAGCAGCCAGTGCCTCTGCGTCCTTGATGACGGAAACAGGGTGGCAGAGATTATCAAGCGGTTTCATCGAGTTGACATCCACCGTGAGACACTTTTCACCGAGAAACTCCGTGAGTTCCCGGTTCCCCTTGCCGCGTTTGTGACCGGGCACATCAAAGGGCACAACACGCATTGATTTATAGCGATTCAGCGCCTCAAGTACGGGCGCACGTTCCTGTGATAGGCTTGTCATTGGTTCCGCTCCACTCATTAGAAAACTTAGCTTTGCCATATTTTTAACTGAGGCAAAGCTCTAGTTGCACTTATACTATAATCCTTAATTTTACATGCCTTCTTATAGTATTAGAAAACTTAGCTTTGCCATATCCTTATTCTGGCAAAGCCGCCATCCACTTATCCTGTTTAAAAGTTATATGCCCTATTAAAAAATGTTGGCCCCGCTGAAAATCTCGATCATTTCCTTGCGGAGACTGTTGCTGATCTTCAAACGTTCCTTAGGCGGGATTTCCAGTACATCACGATTGAACAGGTAATTTTGCAGTTCAGGCTCCTTAATGAGCATTTTCGTGTGAAAAAGATTGGCCTGGTAAACATTAATATCTACCGCATCATACTTTTCAAGCGTTTCATCATCAATATAATTCTGGATAGAGGCCATTGGATGATCCATGAACAGTTTTTTCCCGTCTACGTCGCGCGTAAATCCGCGTACACGATAATCTGCCGTAATAATATCCGAGTCAAAGCTGCCGATCAGATAATTTAACGTATTTAATGGAGAAATCTCACCACAAGTGGCTACATCGATGTCGACACGAAAAGTCGCGATCGCTGTACCCGGATGAAATTCCGGATACGTATGCACCGTGACATGGCTTTTATCCAAATGGCCGACGATGGTGTCCGCATAGTGACCGAGATTGCACGAACGATCAATTTTATCTTTTGGGAATTCCTGTTCCGCAATCAATACGGTGACGCTTGCGCCTTGCGGATCATAATCCTGCTTGCTGATATTGAGGACATGGGCACCGATCATTTCCGTAACGCGGCAGAGAATATGGGTCAGTCGTTCTGAATTGTACTGTTCATCAATGTAAGTAATGTAATCGCGCTGTTCACGTTCACTTTTCGCATAGCACACATCGTAAATATTAAAGCTCAGCGACTTCGTGAGGTTGTTAAAGCCGTACAATTTCAGCTTGTTTTCCAACCCTACCCTCACAACCTTTCCCGAATAATGATGATCAATGCCCCTGTATCAGCGTTTGAAAGGAAAAAGAACCTAACTTCAAATTCATTTATAAAAACGAATGAACGGTGTTCAGTGTTCATCCGCTAGTTTCGACAAAAGTCTGCGAAAAATACTATTTTAATTATATAGACAGCCCCACTTAAGTCAAGCGTTTGTGTTGATGCACGAAACCAGTTTCTACTATTGTATAAGTGCTCTGTTCATTCATGGCAATTTTATAATCAGCAGTAAAAATTGGCATGCAAAAGAAAAATGCGGCCAAAGCCGCAGTTTCTTCTCACCCTTCATGTACGTGTTCAAGCATTGCCGAAAAAATATTAGGCCAGTCCTTAGCTTTAGCCAGTGCCTGACGTTTCCGAACCGCTTCAGGTGTGCAGGCAGTCTGCCCAAGCTGGCTGCACACCTGAATCAATGATTCGGGATCCGAATGGTCAAGACAGCAATAGACAGATTCGGCCTCATATTTTTTTGTCGACGGCAGATGAACGCCCACAGCCGCTTTTCCCGATGCAAGAAACTCAAACAATTTGAGTGGGAAAACCGCCTGATTATACGGTGATGATTTATACGGCATCAGACCGACTGTCAGCTGGCGCATATATTGTGGAACCGCTTCGGGCGGAACTGCATCAACCCAACGAACGTTTTCACATTGAAGCAGACGGGTAAAATCCGAATGTCCATGAGTGCCGTCCGGTCCGACCAGCAGCAGCGTCCATTCCGGTTTCCGAATCGCAACTTCGTGCAATAAGCCAAAGTCAAGCTTTGGTTTGATTCCGCCGATATAGCCGAGCACCATTTGCCCCGGTGATTGCCGCACCGCCGACTGGCTGACTGCAGCAAACAACTCATAGTCGACTCCGTTTTCCATGGTGATCACCCGTCCACGTTTTTCCAGGGGAAGCTCACCGTCAGTCACCTGATGCAGATAATCCGAAGTACAAAAAATTAAATCCGCACGCTGAACAATCTTCTGCTCTGCTTCGGCAATCAGTCGTCTTCTCAGTTTTGCGATTAGCGACATTTTCCCGCTGATCGGCGCCGACCAGAGATCACTGCGATCATAAATGACGCGCCTCCACGGCAATAGCGTACTGAGTGCCGGAAAGCCGGGAAACGTATACCATAGATAAAGATGACTGTTTGCTGTATATGGCTGGAGCATACGTACCAGCTCAGATAATTTTTTTTTATGGAAAACAGTCAGATAACGTGCAAAACGAAAAGATTTTTGCGGCAACAGATCGGTAATCGCCCACTGTTGGATGGCACCTGCCGAACCGGCTCTGCGCTCAATCTGCCTGTGCGGTGCCGGACAGACCCAAAACAGATGTGCGGTGTCAGGTCTTGCTGCAAGATATTCAGCGAGCCGGTGCCGGCGATAGCGCAATTCGTCAAGGCGCCACGCACCAGCGCCGACAATGACATGTATCTCCTTCACGAAAAAAGCCAGTCCCTTCTCAATCAGATACTGATCAGCCGTTTAATCAGTGCATGAAACGCGTAGTTGACAAAGTACCAGCAGGACGGAATCAGCGGGATATGCTCAATGTGGCGGTAGACAAACCAGGTCTTCCTGGCCGCTTTCCACTTGTTTCCTGATACCGATTCTTTTCCGCTGATGCGGTACTCTGCCAGCGTCTCGTCCAGGCCATAGGCAACCGTTCCTTTTTTTAACAGGGACAGCCATGTAGCAAGGTCCTGACGGGCACGCAAATCCGGCATCCGAAAATCTCCGGTCTGCTCACGGTCAATCATGACGGTCAGGCAACCGACAATCGTATTCTTCAGCATCCCTTTATAGGTGACATGTGCGGGCGCTGAAATGATTTTATTGAGCAGATTGCCTTCTGAATCAATCAGTTCATAGCCGGTAAACGTAAAAGCATAGTGATGCATCTCCATGAACCGCAGCTGGTTTTCCAATTTTTTTGGCTTCCAGCGATCATCGCTGTCTAAAAAAGCAAGATAACGGCCAGTAGCGCGTTCAAGTGCCGCATTGCGTGCAAAAGCAGCACCCCTGTTTTTTTCCAAAAAAACCGGACGAATCCTGCTGTCTCTGGCCGACTCCTTCTCAAGCAGACTGCGAGTGCCGTCCGTTGAGGCATCATCGACAATAATCATTTCCCAGTGCGGATAGGTCTGTTCACGCACTGAACGAATAGTATCCATAATCGTTTTCTCTGAGCAATAGGCAGGCGTAATAATTGAAATAAGCGCATAGTCAACTGCCATCGTTCCGCAGCCCCCTCTTACTTACGACTTTCTCCGAACAAATTCTGGCAGTACCATGCCGACAACCACGAGCGTGACACCAATCATAAAGCCAAGTGCCGCTCTTTTTTTCGGGGAAAAAGCAGAAACGCTTGTTCCCGTACCCTTTTGAGCCGGTTCAAGGATTTTTGCCTGGCTCAATTCCAGCTTTTCGCTTTGCAGTTTATAGAGGTAGCGAATGCGGCTGACTTCTCCATCTGCCGCACGTGCTGTTTTCATTGACTGTATTGCCTGGTCAAGAATTTTCTTTTTCTGCTCGAAACGCTGCTGGTCAGCTGCCAGAAATGCATCCGCCACTTTATTTACCTGCATGATGGCATCTTCAGCGGATTTGCCTCGATAACTGATTTGGATCAAATGGTTGGACAGATCCGTCACACCAATTCGGCTGAGCAGTTCCTGTTCCTGATCGTTCCACAGATCCGGCAATTGCTGCTCATAGAACGACGCGTTGGTTAAGAGTATCAACACTTGATTCGGGTCATTATAAACAGAATCATCATACGTACCGAGCTGAATAGTCGTCTGCGCTTCATAAGAAGACGGCATTTTTCCGGCTGGAACAAGCCAGCCGATGATTCCAAGGAGAACAGGCAGCGCTACCACAATCCACCAATATTTTTTCATTCTCGCCGCCACCGAATTAAAAATCTTCATTCACTAAGACGCTCCCGACTTTTAGATTGATAAAGAACCGATACGGTGCAAAGCACAAACCCTAAAAAAACCCAGTGAAAATATAAATTGCTGACCGAACTCGGACTGATGCTGGAGACAAGAAACGCCACTTGCGCGGTCATGCAGGTCTCCACAAGCAGCCGGGTTGATCTTCCGATTTTCCCGGAATGAATTTTCAGCAGGGCAGCAAAAAGTGCCAGATACATGGCCAGATAACCTGCACCGAATAAAAAGCCAAAATTACCTGTCAACTCCATCAGCCAGTTGTGCACCTCAAAGATCTGATCCGTATTCCGTACCGGCTGATGTTCAAGATAAACAGGTATATTGCCTGCACCGGTCCCGAATCCAAATGAATCACCCAGATAGTGCCAGGCACTTTTGAGCAGATTCATGCGTACCGTATTGGACGACGGGTTTTCATTGACACTGAACACGGCTGGTCCACCGAGAACATTTTGGAGTTTCTCAAATAGTTTACCCGAAAAAACAACCATCCCGGTTAAAGCGGCCGCCACCCCTGCCCAAAAAACACCTTTTCTGGTTTTTTCGGGTAACATAAGAAACAAATAAAAGGCAATGCCTGCAACTGCACCAAGCAGACTGGCGCGCGATTCAGTCAGTACAATCAGCCAGACAGACAGACCCGCCAATAGAAGGTTAATCAGGCGAATAAGCGGCTGCCTGATATTTCTTGCAGCTGCCAAATAGAAGAAGACTGCAATGGCAAGCAAGGTCGCAAAGTCATTCTGATTTGTAAAGACAGCGGTCGGATAGCCCTGTTTATAATCGGGACCTCCATAAAGGCTTGATGTTGGCAATTGAATGCGTGCAAAGTGATTGATCAGACCGATAAAAATCAGTACCCCGCTCATCACGAGCCAAATCAAATGAAACACAAGCATTTGCCGCACGGTGGTAAACGTAAACACGGCCAGAAAAAGAAACGCGATGCCGATGCCGAGCAGAAGCAAATATTTCATTCCTTCAATAATTGACCAGGACCAGATCAGCGAAACCGCAGCATAGGCAAGCCAGAAAAGTAAAAAGAGAAGCGTTCCTTTAATTGGCGACGCTGCCCATAAATGGCCAAAGCCGCCTGTGCGTGCGGCGTGTACAAGGAATACCGCCATACAGACGAGCAGAAGCAACCGGTAGAGAAATAAAGTAAAAGAACCGGCAGATATGCTGAGCAATGCCTGATTGAGAAAAGTGGATGCAATGAACACATACATGACACTGGTCAGCAGATCTGCGCTTGTGACCCGTTCTTTTAAATAAAGAGCGGCAAGCACCGCGAAGCAGATCCATATCAGGGAAAGCATCATCTGCATCCACGTGTTGCCGATCCAGTAAATCATGATTAATGCGGCGGTCATCACCGAGATCATCGCTGTGGCCTCAATGAAAACCCGATGCCCGGTGAGCCTGTATTTATATTGCGTTAATTTTTTTTCATTCATCATGTGCACGAAATCAAACCGCCGCCCGTTTCCTGTGTTTCAGTGAGCGAAGCGTAAGACGCAGTCCGTCCTTAAGTGAAACTTCAGGTTCCCAGTCGAGAATTTCACGAGTCATCTGGTTTGACAGGACACTGTGTCTGATATCTCCGCTTCGTTTCGGTCCATAATAGGCGTCCAGATCGGATCCTGATACTTCTTTCATCAATTGGAAAAGATCCTTGATACTGATCGCCGTCTGTGAGGATACGTTCACGCACAGGCTCTCTTTGACATTCAGCGCAGCAGCCACAGCTGACGCTATATCCGTAACGAAAATAAAATCACGTGTCTGATCACCGTCTCCATAGATCATCGGCGGTGTCCCTTTTTGGATACGGTCGGAAAATATTGAGATGACTCCGCCTTCCCCCTGAGCATCCTGGCGTGGACCATAGACATTGCTGAATCGTAAAATGCTGTATGGAAGCTGGTAGAACTTTTCATACATCTGCAAATAATGTTCAACCGTTAACTTTGTCAGACCATACGGTGACTCAGGATGAGTTGGATGATCCGTCGTAACGGGAATTTCAATCGGATTCCCATAAACCGCTGCTGATGATGCAAAAACGATTTTCTTCACGTTCGCCGTACGTGCTCCGTTCATGATATTCAGTGATCCGGCAACATTGGTACGCTCATCAAAAAGCGGGTCAGCAACCGAATGGGATACACTGATCTGTGCAGCTAAGTGAACAATATAATCTGGCTGAATGGATTGGATGACGTTTACAACTGCCGGATCGGCAACGTCGCAAATATATAAGTCAACAGGCAGTTCAGCAATATTTTCCCGATGCCCTGTTGAAAAGTTGTCCATGACAGCGACTTCGTACCCTTGTCTCAGCAGAGCTTCAACAACGTGAGAGCCGATAAAACCGGCCCCACCGGTAACTAACACTTTTTCCATGGAATTTCCTCCCAGTATGCAGGTTATTCAAACGATTAACGAGCGCCTTCACCGGTCAGCAGAACCTTGACCGTGCGCAATAGAATACGCAATTCAAGGGTCAGCGATAAATGGCGGACATATTCAAGGTCATAGACGAGTTTTTCTTTTGGCGATAAATCGTAGCCGCCGCTTACCTGTGCAAGTCCGGTCAAACCTGGTTTAACGAGCAGGCGGTTTTTAAATCCCGGAATTTCGCGTTCAAATGCTTCTGTAAACATCGGACGTTCCGGTCTCGGACCGATCAGCGACATATCACCTTTCAACACGGATAGAAATTGAGGAAGCTCGTCTATACGTGTCTTGCGAATAAAATGGCCGACACGTGTGACGCGCGGATCATGGGCTTCTGCCCACTTTGCCCCGCTGCGTTCAGCATCCTTACGCATAGAACGCAGCTTGACCAGCCGGAATATTCTGCCTCCCTTTCCGACACGTTCCTGTACATAGAAAGGCGAACCGGGCGTCTCCATGACGATGAGGAGAGAAAAAATAAGTATGATTGGTGCCGCAAGTACGATGCCGATGGCCCCCGCGATCAGATCAAACCCTCTCTTAAAAACAAGATATGCGCCCGCTCCTTCAGGGAGAACAGCTTTTGGCGGCTGTGTCATTGAATAACCGCTGTATACCTCTATTTCTTTTTCCGCCTTCACATGAAACACCTCTCCAGTTCATCAATTGCTTGCTTCTGAACTTGTTTCAATTATAGAGAACATATGTGTAGTAAATATGGTGGTTTATTTAAGCTTGTGTAAATTCACGCACACGCACGTTTACAAAAGTATGGTGTCAGCAAGGCGCTGAGGCCTTGCCCCTCTTACAAAAAATCCATTTTTCCTTCATAATTTCCTGTTCTTGTAAAATATTTTCTTTACATTAATCATGAAAAGAAACACTTGATTCACGGCCTTTTTTTGCAGCGCGCCATCTGCCAAGCAGGCTGGTCAGCGTGTGAAGCTGAATCAGAATCACTAATAAAAGCATGCCCAGATTTACCAGAAACATGAACGGAAAATGCGCCGCGTTTACGATGCCTGCAAGGAGCAGCACCAGTACTACGGCATGATGTTTCGTAAGTGAGAAGCCCGGCCAGTTTTTTAAAGAGAAGTAGCTTCTGCTCCAGAAAAACAGCACATAGGAGATACCTGTCGCAAGAGCAGCACCAAAAACACCGAAACGGGGAACGGCCAGCGCATTGATGAGCACACAGGGAATCAGTGCACAGATGCTGACCGCAATGTTTAAATAACTTTTTCGCGAAAAAACAATACCAAGCGTTGTCGTTTCACTTATGGTATAGAGCACCGGCTGAAGTGCGAGCAGTCCCAGAATCCCTGCTGCAGGGAGATATTGTGCAGAAAGAATCAGCATAATCTGATCTTTAAAAAGAAGGACCCCAAGGTAGAGAACTGACATGCACAGAAGTACACCGTCGCTGACCGCCTGAAATGCGTGCATGGAACGTCCTTCGCTGTGCCAGCGGTAAGCGGTCGGCACCCAGAAATTCGTAAAACTTGTCTGTACAACACCAAGAACGGCAGCGATTTTCAGGGCCGCCTGAAACATACCTATGTCATAAAAAGAACTCCATGTACGCAGCGCAAGACGACCGGCCGAGTTCAGAAATGTCGATGCAGACGCCGCCACAACAAGCGGCAGTCCAAAGGCCAGCATACGCCGCATCAATGCGCGATCAAAACGGAATCTGCGCAAAGAAAAACAGGTGCGGTAGCGGATCATCAGAAAAAGATCGCCAAGCATCTGACCGGCGGCTGTCGAGTAGACGACAGCAAGAAAGTCTCTGCGAATAAAAAGGACAAAAACTAATGTGGCCACCAGAATGACAAACTTAATGAAAATGTTGAAAAATGAATAAGTGAACGCTTTTTCTTCCATACGAATCGCGAGCAGAATAAACCGTTCGAAAGTGATAAAAATAAGCGACACGCCAAGCAGGAGCGCCGCACCGTACTGATCGCGCACACCGAATAGAAGATGCGAAGCCGTCTCCAGGTTCAGGGCAATCAGCGTAAATAAAAAGAAGGCAAACATCAGGGGAAGCATCAGAGCATGCAGAAAAAGTGACTGCCGATCGCCGACTTCATTAAATTCCCTTGTATACGCCTGATCAATACCTAAATATTGAAAAGTTGAAAGCATTGTCAAAGCGAGCGCAAACATGCCGGCTTTTCCGTATTCTTCCGGCGAGACAAAATGCGTGGTCACGGGTATGGTAATAAAAGCAATGACCGCCCCTCCGGCAGGTCCAAGCGAAAAAGCGAGCAATCGTTTAATAAATGCGTTCATTTTTACCCCTTTTCAGCAAAGAGCCGAAGCAGATCTGCATTCAGCTTTTGAATATTAAATCGTTCCTTAACCGTCCGCCGTGCGTTCTGCGTGATCCGATTCCACTTTTCCGGAGACTGGAGAATGCGTGCCAATAGATCCGCAAGCGCGTCAGCATCCTTTTCTGCAAAGAGAAATCCGTTCTCTCCATCCTGAATCAGTTCCGGAATACCGCTGTGCACGGTTGAAACAACGATTTTTCTCATCGCCATCGCTTCCATCAATTGCACCGGTATTCCTTCCATATCGCCATCACTTGCAGTGACACTCGGAGCGAGCACGACCTGGGCGCTCTTCATCAGATCGATCCATTCATCCTGCGTCTTCCATCCAACAAGCCGGATCTGTTTCGTAAGCCGCTTCGTTTCAATCTGCTGTTGCAGCTTTTCCCGCAACGGTCCGTCTCCGGCAATTAAATAGCGGACGGAATGCCCTTTTTTAATTAGCCGGCCAACTGCTTCTATGCCGTAAGCCAGTCCTTTTTTCTCAACAAGCCGGGCAGCAGAAACAATGATCAGCGGTTTTGCCGGCTGAGAAGGATGCGCATCAAAGCGCAGCAGATCAATGCCCATATGATGGACAACGATTCTCGATGGATCCGCGCCAAGTTCAATGCAGCGTCTTTTCCAGAAATCACTGATCGGCAGAATGAAAGAAGGCGAGCGAAACAGATCCTGATAGGCATTGACGCCCTTTTGTTTCACGTAGCGGAGCATATCATATCCGTGAAAAGCAGTGAACAGCCTTCCCCTAAGCAGGCCCAGATCAATACACTTTTGTGCCAGCAGCCCATTGGGTCCAAAATGCGCCAAAACCGTTGTTCGATCCGTCAGGTCAATCTGATTTAATTTGCGAATGAGCAGAATCAGATTCGGCATTTTGAGCAAGTCACGAAATGATATGGTACCGATATAATTTTTCTTATAAAAACGTGCAGCCAGATGCGCACAAAAAGCGCGGATGAACACCGCCGCCTTTGCAAAGCGTGTATCTGACTGTCTCGAATCGCCATAATAGACGACTTGGTTCATCAGCTCATAATTTAAAACATCCGGATGAACTTTTGCATCCGATGCGCTTTTCTTTGCCAGAATGGTCACATCATGCCCTGCATCCATCATTCCGGTCATTTGATTTAAAATAAACGTTTGCGAAAGTTTCGGAAACTCCCCAACCAAAAAAAGAATTTTCACTGAACCGTCACCATTCGTTTAAGACTTGCGCTGCCTTATTTGCTGATTTCGGGGACGACATCCGGCCGGCCGATAGAATAGTATTCCATGCGTGCTGCACGAGCCTGCGGAATGCTGTAGCAATTTCTTCCGTCAAAGACAATGGCCTGACGCATGAGACGACCATATGTCTTCGGATCCATGCGTTTGATATCCGGCCAGTCCGTAATGATTAATGCACAATCCGCATCTTTCAAAGCATCAGCCACATTTTCCGTATATTGGGCAGATACATTGATCCACTTTGTCCCCTGATCGGCAGCAATTGGATCATAGCAGACGATCTCTGCTCCAAGCCTGGCGAGCTCGGGAATCAGTACAAGCGCCGGTGATTCACGTAAATCGTCTGTATTCGGTTTGAAGGCCAGTCCGAGCACGGCCACTTTTTTCCCGGTCAGCGAGCCGAAACGTCCCAGCATTTTCTCAATCAAAAGCCGTCGCTGATGATTATTGACTTCAATGACGGATTTCAGCAAATTGAAATCATGGTGGTGGTTGCCGGCCAGCTGCACCAAAGCATTGGTATCCTTAGGGAAACAGGAACCGCCATAACCGATGCCCGCACGCAGGAATGAGCTGCCAATGCGATGATCCAGCCCCATCCCTTTTGCCACTTCTTCCACATTTGCCCCTAATTTTTCGCAGAGATTGGCAATTTCATTGATAAAGCTTATTTTAGTCGCCAGAAATGCATTCGAAGCGTATTTAATCATTTCACTGCTGGCAATATCGGTCTTTATTACCGGAATGCCAAATGGTTTGTTCATGGATTCAAGCACGCTCGCCGTATCCTTATCTTCCGTACCGATGATGATCCGATCACCATGAAACGTGTCATGAATGGCAGAACCTTCACGAAGAAATTCAGGATTTGAAGCAATGCGGATCGTTACGCCGGGATGCAGATGATCAAGCATCAACTGTTTGATACGCAAATTAGTACCGACAGGAACCGTGCTTTTTATGACAATAATAGCCGATCGACGGATATGTCCGGCCACATCCAGCGCCGCCTGCTCGATATATTGCAAATCCGCAGAACCATCCGCTCGCTGAGGTGTGCCAACAGCAAGATAAACAACATCCGCATCAGCAAGTCCGACGCGGTGCTGATCAGTAAAATGCAGCCGTCCTCGCTGCTGGTTGTTCAGCATCATTTCGCTGAGGCCCGGTTCATATATCGTGGGAATGCCTTGATTCAGCTTGGCAATTTTTTTGGGATCTACATCAATGCATGTAACCGTATGCCCGATTTCGGAAAGTGCGACACCAGTCACCAATCCAACATACCCTGTGCCTATTACTGCAATGTTCATTGCTGTCCCCTCACATTCTTCCTGTTTATTAAAATATCCTCGGAAGCCTGATTTCATGCATTGGGTTCAATTATAAAGTGCTTACGTAAAGAAAGTGTTAAGAAAACACATGAATTTAGTTAATTTTGATCACGCTGAATGAACAAGCGCTTGTCCTCGTGCTACCTGCTGATCCCGTCCTGATCTGCGGGTTAATCATGGGCAGGATCTTTTTCCTCCAATAATTCACCGTACTTCAGCATTCGAAAATAATAACCAAAGTCGCTGCTCTCTCCAAACAGATCTGTCCGGCGAAACAGAACGCGGACATCGTCTTCCGGAAGTTCCGTATAGTCAACGATATCCAGATTTCGGATGAGTGAGAACGCATTGACAGCATCGCGAATGGATGCCGCTTCAACGATCTTTTTCGGCAGTCTTATATTGAATGGTATGCGCCGTCTGCCATCAAATACTTCATAGATCGCATATCGGTTGCTCATAAGCTTCCTCCCGTAAACCTTCTTTTTCCTTATCTTACCCTCAAAATCATGACTTATCGCATCAGGCCTGGCACCGATGCCTTGCTTCAACTATACAGGATTATTTAAATGATGAAAGAAACAGGCCCTGTTAAAAAGCAATATTGTGCCTCAGTCATGGCTTGCTCTGTGCCTGATCTGCTGAAACCGGATTTTCCTCTGGTATTTCAGTTAATCGGAAAAACAGGCCGGGCACGCAGCAGTAAAGTTGACCAATGCCCTGTATGAAAATATCAGCAAATGGAAATCTATAAAAAAAGATACTTTTTTAGCGAATGAAGGGTGCAGATGAAGCGACCTGAGAAAACAATGAATGTTTTGTTCAAAAAGCTGGTTGGCTTTTCATTGGGGCCGATCATCGGTGCGCTGATTTCCTTTATCACCATTCCGATCACGACCTATTACATTAATCCTGCCGAATACGGAAAAGCAAGTATGTTCCTGCTCTTTCAGAACATCGTCGGTACCTTCCTCTTTCTCGGTATCGATCAGGCATATACGCGCGAATACCACGGAACAGCGGACAAAACGCGGCTTCTGCAGAATGCGCTGCTGCTGCCTCTGCTTCTTGCCTTGCTCGTGTTGCTGATGACTCTGATTTTTCCTGCTCCGCTCGCGCACCTCCTGTTCGGGCATCGAAATGCGGTGATCCCGACACGGCTCTTCGGCGTCATGACTGTTTTCATTGTTCTTGAACGCTTTCTGATGCTGTCTGTACGCATGCGCGAAAGAGCATTCGAATATTCACTTCTGGCAATACTTACCAAGTTTTTCGTTCTGCTTTTTACCGTGGTCTTCATCATTTTCATTAGACGTGATTTCCTGACTGTCGTCTACTCAACAGTATTCGGACAAATCATCGGCGATTTGTGGCTGTTCTGGCGCTATCGCCGCCTACTGAATCCTAAAGCCTTTCGCGCTGATCGCCGATTGCTGAAAACACTGATTGTCTTCGGCCTGCCAATCGTTGTAGCGACCTCGCTCTCAAGCCTGCTCGGCGGGCTGGACCGAATCGCTCTGCGGCTTTGGAGCGACTTCAATCAAATCGGCATTTTCTCAGCAACACTGAAAATTGCCGCCGTACTTTCTGTCTTTCAATCCGGATTTACCGGTTTCTGGGTTCCGATCGCTTATCGCTGGTATGCAGAAGCACGGCCTGTTTCTTATTTTGAAAGAGTCAGCGAAACCGTTTTACTGGCAATGTCATTGCTGGCAGTCAGCATTTTTATTTTTAAAGAGGCCATTGTCTTTCTGCTTTCATCCAATTATAACGGGGCACAGTATCTGGTTGGTCTGCTCTGCCTGCAGCCATTAATTTATACGATCAGTGAGACCACATGCCTCGGTATTGTTTTTTCCAAAAGAAGTTATCTGAACATCTGGGTTGGCCTGTGTGCGCTTACGCCTGCCGTCCTGCTTGACGTCCTGCTTGTTCCTTCTTTTGGTGCTGCCGGTGCAGCCATTGCTTCCGCGATTGCTTATCTTTTCTTTTTTGCAGCACGCACCTTTTTATCCGCAAAATACTGGACAGCTTTTCCAGTGGGCAGGCATTACCTTGTGTTCATGATTCTGCTCGCGGCGGCCTTCATCAATCTGCTTCCTCGAAGCTGGATTTTATTCATCAATCTTATCGTTCTCTTTCTCATACTCGCTGTGCAGCAGAAAACGATTCGCATGCTGTGGCGGTTTTGGAAAAACGGAAATTAACAGGAGGTTCATTTATGAAAATTGCGATTGTCTGTACAGAAAAGCGGCCGGTTCCGGCTGTTCGCGGCGGGGCAGTGGAGACACTGGTCGATTTGCTCATCAGGGACAACGAACAGCATCCGTATGCCAATCTGGATATTTACTCAATCGATGACAGTGAGGCCAAAGCACGCAGCACGCAGTTCCGGCACGCGCATTTTTATTATATGCGCACCACTGATCCGTTCAGACCGGCACGCCGCATGATGAATCGCGTATGCCACAAATTCCGGCTGGCTTATTTCTCGGATGTTTTTCTCGTGCGTACCGTCCGTGCACTGAAAAAACATAACTATGACTGGATTATCGTTGAGAATCGGCCGAAATTTATCAAACGGCTGCGCAGGAAGCTGGGGGAAGAAGCGCGTATCGCGCTCCATCTGCACAATGATGTACTGAATCGGACCTGCTACGATGCACGCGCCGTTCTTCAGCAATGTGACCGTGTGCTCTCTGTAAGCAAATTCATTCACGCGCGTGTCGTTGAAACAACGGCGGAAGCCAGGCGAAAGGCCCGCATACTGTACAATCGGATCGACACCGCACTTTTCTCGCCTGAAACAAAAGGACGCACGATCCATCGCATGCGTGAACAGTCTGGCATTCCGGAAAATCGACCGGTTGTCCTCTACTACGGCAGACTATGCGCAGGAAAGGGTGTACCTAATCTGATCCGCGCCTTTGCTCGTGCCCGTACAGTGAACCCTTCGTTTTTTCTTGTCCTTATCGGCCGTTTTCCATGCCGAAAAGAGTTGAAACAGATCCGGGCAGCGCTTAAAACCCTGCCTGAACATTCATACACACTGATTGATTATTTACCGCATGATGAACTGCCCAAACTTGTTTCCACCGCGGATATCATCGCCCTGCCTTCACTTTGCCATGAAGCATTCGGACTGACCATTGCTGAGGCCATGGCACTCGGAAAGGCAGTGATTACAACGGACGCAGGGGCAATTCCCGAATTGGTCGAGAACCGTGCCGCTTTAGTTGTCCGAACCGGTCGCCGCTTCAACGAACGCCTTGCCGATGCCCTGCTCCGCTGTGCCGCGAACCCGAAGTTGCGGGCACGGCTCGGAGCGAAGGCACAGGCAGAAGCACTGCGCCGTTTTCGAGCAGAGGGATACATGGAAGAGCTGCTCGAAAGATTGAACTGACCGCCAGCACCTTGACGGATCTATTTACAGGCAGAAAAAATCCGAGCCGCAAGTGAACGGTCCCCCGGATTGGACGGCACAATCCAACGTTCGGGAGTCCTGTCAACGGGGCCCGGATGTTTCGCATTCATTCAGATTCCATAATTCAGGTTGATAAACTTCACATTAACATAATCGTCAATGCCTTGATGGCCGTTTTCTCTGCCAAAGCCGGAATGCTTGACGCCGCCGAACGGTGTCTGCGTATAAGCAACGGTATTGCTGTTAACACCAACCATGCCGTACTGCAAACCCTGACTTACTTTGGCGATCCGCTTTAAATCAAGGGTATAGAAGTAGCTGGCCAGCCCGTAATTCGTATCATTCGCCATCTGGATCACTTCGTCCGTATCCGCGAAGGCAATGACGGGAATAACCGGGCCAAATGTTTCCTGATAGAATATGTCCATTGCACGAGTCACACCGGTCAACACGGTCGGAGCAAAAAAGTAGCCGTCCGCATAGCTTCCGTCGGTAAGGCGCTGACCGCCGAGCTCAAGCGTCGCGCCTTTTTTAACAGCATCATTGACCTGCCGCTGTATCTTGCCAATCGCGTCTTCACGGATCAGCGGGCCTGCATCCACGCCATCCGCCAGTCCGTTGCCAACCCTGACATTTTTGACTGCGGCAATCAGCTTTTCCGTAAATTCATCGAGTATTGACTCATGAACAAAAATTCGATTTGGCGAGGTGCAGACCTGCCCGTTGTTCCGGAATTTTGCCGTCACCAGATCGCTGACCACCTTATCTACCGGCGCATCGTCAAAAACAATAAACGGAGCATGTCCGCCAAGTTCAAGCGATACTTTTTTCAAAGTGTCCGCCGACTGGCCAAACAGTAGTTTGCCGACTGCCGTTGAACCAGTAAATGTAATCTTACGCACGGCATTGCTTGACGTCAGCGTTTTCCCGATTGCCGGTGCATCGCCCATAACGAGGTTAACAGTTCCGTCCGGAATACCCGCCTCCTGAAAGATGCTCATTAACGAAGCTGCAGAAAGCGGTGTTTCCGGCGAAGGCTTAAGAACAACTGAATTTCCTCCTGCAAGCGCCGGAGATATTTTCCGCGTAATCATGGATGAAGGAAAATTCCAGGGAGTGATTGCACCGACTACACCAAGCGGCTCTTTTTGAACAAGAAACAAGTGTCCGTTCGGTCCCGGAACCGTTTCTCCGTAAATGCGCCGCATTTCCTCGGCATACCAGCGGACACTTTCCGCACCGCCGAGCACCTCGCCCTTCGCCTGAGCGAGCGGTTTGCCCTGTTCCAGAGTCATGATGGCTGCCAGTTCATCTGCTTTCTCAGTGATCAGATCGGCAGCACGGCGCATGATTTTTGCACGCTCATCGACAGGTACGGATGCCCACACCGGATATGCAGCCTCGGCGGCCGCAATCGCTCTTTCTGTATCAATCGCACCGCCGCGGGCAACGTGCGCGATCACTTCCCCGGTCGCCGGATTGACTACGTCATCAACTTCTCTGCTGTCGGCATCTACCCACTTCCCGCCAATATAGAGCTGTTTGGGTGCGTGCTGTAAGTACAAATCGTATTCTGTCATTCCTTGCTCACCTCGTTTATCTATTGAATCTAGCATACCTGATCTAAGCGGTGACTGCCACTGAAAAATAGAACCTGTGCGCTTTTGAATCACCGCATCTTTATCGTCATTTGTTCACTGGTTCAGCACTTCTCTGTTGACCACAAAATCCGGCCGCTCATGATGCATGAATTTACGTACATTTTCAACGGTCACATCGGCAACGCGTGCAATGCTTTCTTTCGTCGTTCCCGCCACATGCGGTGACACAATAAGATTGTCAAGAACCGGCAAGGCTTCGGGTGGCTCTTTTTCAAACACATCCAGAGCGGCGCCGGCAATTCGCCTGTTTCGCAAAGCTTCAAATAACACCGGCTCGTCAATAAGCGCTCCTCTGGAAATATTAACGAGAAAGGCAGTCGTTTTCATTTTATCAAGTGCGGTTTCATTGATAAGATGATAATTGGCAGCACTTAAAGACGTGCAGATGACTACATAGTCTGCTTCACTCAGAAGCATATCCAGATCAACGAAAGTTGCATTCAGCCGCCGGGCCGCCTCGTGATCCTGATAGTTGCCAAACGCCAATACATGCATATTGAATGCCCTGGCGTAATGAGCTACTTTCTGGCCGATCGATCCGAACCCAATGATCCCGACAGTCTTTCCGTTCAACTCATAAGCATCACCACTTGGCCATTCCCCATTTTTCGTCCCGCGATCAAGCATCGGAACCATGCGCGAGAGACTGATCATCTGCCCGAATGCGAGTTCGGCGACTGACGTTGCATTCACGCCAGGTGCGTTGCTGACCATGATGCCCCGCTCAGTCGCGGCATCAACCGCCACATTGTCGAGACCCGTTCCCGTCTTTAATATATAACGGAGGTTCGGTGCCGCTTCAATTATTTCCCGATCACAAGGTGCAACCGCAGTAATACATACCTCTACATTACTTATTTTTTGTTTAATCAATTGACGGCTCAGCGACTGATCAAATGTCAGGCAGTGCACATGGGCACCAAACGTTTCCAGCTGATTCGTCATCTCTCTGTATACCGGCATATACGACTTGCCAACACAAAAAAGCACCTGCATGCTGGCTCCCCCCCTTTTTTTATTCCACTGATTTCCGTTACGCATATCAATTATTAATATACCAAAATCTACGTGGTGATTCACAGACGGATGCCTGGGATTTTGCCATCTTCTGAAATGACTGACCGGGATGCACATCATCCTCTTGCACATGCTCGGTCCCTGTGCTACAATGCCGCTGATCATATTGATTTACATCCAGTGATGATTATAAAAAAGTGAATGCGCGGTGATTGCATGGCCTACGGTTGGATGATTTATTCCAAATCGGTACTGCACAATAAATATGGAAACAATGCTTTTGAATGGATGGTTGACACTGCCGCAGCACACGACATTCATCTGGCGATTATTTTTGCGGAAGATCTGGCTGTCTGTATGGATTTATCAATAACTTTTATCTATAAAAATAAATCTCTTAATCTGCCCGATTTTGTACTGATGCGCTGCTACAACCGAATCCTGGGCATGCAGCTGGAGGCGCTGGGCATCCGTGTCATCAATACGACCGAAGCCATGTTCCGTTCACGGAATAAAGTGATTACATCGCAAATGTTGAATAAAGCCGGAATTCGGACACCGAAAACCCTGTACACGGGGCAACATGACTATCATCTGATCAGTACCGCTTTTGACCGGCGTCCGTTCGTGATGAAAGCCGTGGAGGGTTCACAGGGAACGAATGTCTGCTTAATAAAAAATGAATCTGATTTTGATAAAGCCTTCAGACAGACGAATGGCTTCTTTCTCTGCCAGGAATATATAGAAGAAAGCAGTGGAAGAGATCTTCGTATTTACGTACTCGGCGGACGTGTACTCGGCAGCGTGCTGCGGACAGCCAAAACAGGATTCCGGGCAAATTATGCATTGGGCGGGCGCGCAGAAAGCTATGAAACAACGAAAGCCATTGAAGCGATTTCCATTCAGGCTGCTCAGGCACTCCAACTAGAGTTTTGCGGCGTCGATCTCCTCTTCGGTAAAGACGGCCTGACTGTCTGCGAAATGAATGGAAACGCCGGTTTTCGGACACTGTCAAAAGTTTCAGATGTGGATATTGCCGAAGAGCTGTTCAACTATGTTGATGCACAGATCTATGCTAATTAGCATGTGACTCACAAAGAATCACGTCGTAGCCCATTTCGCTTGTCATGCGGAGTGGGTTTCTGCGTTTTTTACAAACTTAAGAAACATTGATAACCTACTTGAAGTGCGCGTAACACGGCTTGAATGAAAAAGCCATGCGATAAAAACCAGTATTTACAATATAAGATTCTGCTCCGTTGGTATGACGATCAGCGGTATTTCAACGTGAAGTCTGTCCAAGGCACGTAAGCGCACTCCGTGGAGGCTTGCGGTGTGCCCAGCAGGCGCAGCGACAATGCATCTTAAAGGCATCAATCAGCAAGTCATATTGGAGATCGCTGGCCGGGTAATAGCCTGTTTTTCTCATGCATTGAAAAAGCTGTCTCGTCATGCTAAGTTAAGAAATGAATAAATATTTAGAAATCGGAGGCATGCTGCATGGAACTCGAATTAAATAACACTATCAAAGAAAATGTAATGGTACTCTTCAACTATTTACATACGCATGCAGAAATCAGCATGAAGGAGACACAAACCACTGCCTTCATCAAAAAAAAGCTTGAGGAAATAGGGTACCGGACACAGACTTTCGATGATTGCCCAGGGGTAATCGGGGAGATCGGAAGCGGAAAACCGGTTGTCTCCCTGCGCGCGGATATGGACGCACTCTGGCAGAAAGTGCACGGGAAACTTCAGGCCAATCACTCATGCGGCCACGATGCGCATATGTCCATGGTGCTTGGCGCTGCAATGCTTTTGAAGGAGCAGTCGGAATCATTGGACGGCACGGTCCGGCTCGTCTTCCAGCCGGCGGAAGAAATTGGCCGTGGTGCGCTTGAGTTGAGCAGGCGCGGTGTTCTTGACGATGCTGATTATTTCTATGGCGTGCATGTGCGCCCGATTGAAGAAACACAGGACGGTCATGCCCGGCCGGCGATTCTTCATGGTGCGTGCGGAACCATTCGCGGCGTGATCGACGGTGAGGATGCTCACGGGGCACGCCCGCACCTCGGTACCAACGCTATTGAGGTGGCTGCGTCAATCGTGCACGCGCTTGGCCATCTGCATGTCAATCCCATGATTCCAAGTTCAGTCAAAATGACGAACCTCCATGCCGGATCAGCAACCAACATTATTCCCGGCCACGCCGAGTTCAGTCTGGATGTCCGTGCGCAGAACAATGAAGTCATGAGTGAACTGAAGAAAAAAATCAGACAGGTCGTTCAGGGCATCGCTAGCAGCTACGGTGTCAGCATTCACTTGGACGATGCGCACGGAAGTCCGGCTGCTGTCTCCGATCCAAAGGCGATTGCACTCATGAGTGAGGCAATTAAAGCTGTTCTTGGCGAAGAAAACTGCGATCCGGCAAGCCAGTCAAGCGGCGGGGACGATTTTCATCAATACGCCATCCGCACACCGGAACTGAAGTCGACTATGCTGGGTCTCGGATGCGACCTTAAGCCAGGTCTGCATCATCCGTACATGACCTTCAACCATGAGGCAATGTATAGCGGCACACTCATTCTTGCAACTGCAGTGATCAAAACGTTCGAAGAGATAAGCAAAACGACTGCAGAAAAGCACTGACTGCATGTTCAGAAACGTCAGTTACCAGTCAAATCGGAAAATCGGAAGCTGTAACGATACTGAGAAAAATCGTACCGGTCAAATCGATTAATCGCGAGTTACCGGTCATCACCCGGTCACAATTTTCGACCAAAATCGTTAACCAATTCCTTTTATTTGATCGTAGCCACAGCTGCTCACCTACCGCTGCCAACCATACCCCTCTGGCGGGGCATGCATATTTCTTATAGACATTAAAAAATCCTCCATCAGAAAAATGGAAGATTTTTTATAAGCGAGTTTAAAATTCAGCGGATTATTGTAGTATAAATGCGACGGCGGCTTTGCCTTCACCAGAGGCTTGGCAAAGCCAGGTTTTCTAGTTCGAACTATTATGGCTCATCACATATTGAACCGATTTAATGTTTTAAAAATTCTCAAACGACTGGCTGCGACACAGCTATATATCCAGCTAAAAGTAAACCATGCCCCTCAATTCAGAAATGAGATATCCGCTCTTTCACGCTTTCTTTTTTCGCATGCCGCAACAAAATACTTAAACAGAGCCAGCATCAGATCATTTCCGCCTGCAGTCATTGACTCAGGATGCCATTGAACGCCCATCACATCATTCTCGGTCAGATCAATCGCTTCAATAACGCCGTCTGCCGAGTATGCCGCAGTGTGAAGCCCCTTGCCAAGCCGGTCAATCGACTGATGATGCAGACTGTTGACGATGATCATCTCCTGCTCATCAAGAATTCGATACAGCTTTGATTCCTTCTCCAGACGTACGCGATGGCTTCCTTCCTTGCGGGAAACCTTTTGTTCATGCTGAATCGGATGGTCAAGCGTACTGCCGATATCCTGAATCAATGTGCCACCGAAAGCCACGTTGATGACTTGAAGCCCCCTGCAGATGCCAAATACCGGCTTCCCCTTCTTAATCGCTGCATCAATGAGCTGAAACTCAGTCTGATCACGTTCTGTGTCGAATACACCACAGTCAGGCAACGGATCCTGATCAAAGAATCGTGGATTTACATCGCATCCCCCGCTCAGCAGAAAACCATCGCACAACTCGGCGTACTGTTCAACACAGGGGCCAGATATAATTGGCAGGATGAGTGGGACAGCACCTGCCTTGATTAAAGAAATAAGATAATCTTTATGTGTATAGTCGCCCTCTGAAAAAGCGCTCAGTTTGACATAGCCACTCGTGATCCCAATCACTGGTTTCAGCATCATTCTGCCCCTTTCTACATTGGATTTACCGTTTAATATAATGACTTTGTCCGGTTACGTCAATGGATTATTACAGCATATCCGGATCGAAATCAGGCTCCCCCTTCTTCATTTTGCTTAGGTAGCGATAGATAGTCGCTTCCGATGTTTTCAGTTCCTGAGCGACAAGGCTGACAATCCCTTTTATCTTAAAAATGCCGTTGCTGTTCAATTTATGAATAATTTCCAGCTTCTCCTTTTGGGACATGCGTACAGGCGGGACTTCCATACTTGAGATGACTTCTTTAATACTGTTGACAGCAATGTCCTCAATTGAAGGAAGCGGACCTCTCGGCGTATGAGCCATGGCATACTGGTGCCCCGTGTCGATCCACCCTTTCAGGTACTCAATCACTTGCGCCATTCTCTCTGAATGGACAGAGATGTTCAGCAGGCCAATGACCGCACCATACGCATCTCGTATAAAATATGCTGACGATTTTATGACCGTTCCGTTTTCAATGACACGTTCATCATTCGTCATGAATGGATGACCTGACTCTTTTCCTTTTTTCAATAATTCTGAAAGATCAACCGAATCGGAAGAGGGATGGTCGCTGGATGGCCCGCTGAGTGCAACCACAGAAAAAGAGCCGTCCTGCACCGCATAAAGAACGATTTCCGTACCATCACCCATGACCTCGCCTAAAAAAGAGACAAGATGTTTATATCGTTTCAGTTTATCCGTTATATTTACCTCCTCCTTGCTCACAGCGCAAGCGCATGTCATGCGGAAATCAGGAAATGTGCGCATGCGCCTGTTTTACCTGTTTGAACGCTTTCAGCATCTTATTTACACCTTCTATAACAAGCACGCGCGGGGTCGCGACATTCATACGGATAAAACCACGACCTGCTTCTCCGTAGAGACTGCCCATCTGAAGCGCGACTCCCTGCTCAACTAATGCGGCGTTAAGCGTGTCTTCCGTAACATTAAGTCCTTTATAGCTGATCCACATCAAATAAGTGGCATCATTATCCATACATCGAATGCCTGCAACCTCAGACAGACATGCGCGCACATAATCCATATTTCTCTTAATATAAGCCATAAGTTCGTTCAGCCATTGTTCTCCCTGCCCATAAGCCGCAGTCATAGCCGCAATCTGGAACACGTTGATTTCCGGATAAACCATCTGTTTTTGTTCTTCTTGAAGTTTCACTGCCAGATCCGGGTCAAATGCCAATATGTACGAAGGACCAATTCCTGCCAGATTGAACGTTTTGGTTGGCGCCATTAATGTAACGATTCTGGCACATTGGTCACCCGCGAGCTGTGCAAGCGGCTGATGCTTTTTCCCTGGCAGAACAAGATCCGAATGTATTTCATCAGCAATAACGGGCAAGTCAAATTTTGCGGCCAGATCGAGAAGCTGGCGCAATTCCGCCTGGGTCCAAAGACGTCCACCGGGATTATGCGGGGAACAAATCAAAATGCAGGACACATGATGCTCAGCAATTTTGCGCTCCATATCAGCGATGTCCATATAATAACGATCGTCATGGATCTCAAGTTCAGATACAATCGGAACGCGGCCCAGCTGATTGATCTGTTCAAAAAAAGGATTGTATACCGGATTGTGGATCAGAACCCTGTCTCCTTTCTGCGTCAGCACGCGCAGCGCAAGTGCAACACCTGAGACGACATTATGGTTGAACACAATCGTATCGCTCCGCACTTCCCAGCCATAGCGCTTCATCAGCCAGTTCTGCACAACTCCATATAATGATTCCGGACAATAAGTGTAACCGAAAACCTTTTGTCGCACACAATTTTTCAGTGCGTCAAGAATAAAATCCGGTGCCTGAAAATCCATGTCGGCAATCCACATTGGGAGAAGATTCGGTTTGCCATACAATACCTCTGATCTGTCCCATTTTACACAATTTGTATTTTTTCGCTTAATCTGTTGATCAAAAATAGACTCAGGCACATTGCCTCTCTCCTTCCAAAAAGCAGACCTATGAAGAAAAATCATCTTAAATTGTGCGCGATATAAAATTGTTATTGCAATAATAATTTATTTATTGTTTATATTTTCATTCTTTTATGAAAATAAGTCAACCACATTTTTTAATGCCTTTTCGTTTGCCGTGCCATTCAGCAAAGCGGTGAAAAGTGAGCAGTAAGGTTTTTTGTGTAGGCCCACCATGGGTTCGTTGATCTATTCTTTTTGTTTGTATCGTCGCTGTGACTGCCCGCGGCCAATAGAAACATTTCGCAGGAGTCGTACCCAAGCGCTTAATTCCAAAACGCGCGCGTCATTTTAAAGGGTGTCCCATTGTCAATAGACTTTTGAGACACCCTTTTTTGTATACTGAAAATTTTTTGAATGCTGGTGAAACCAAATTTTCTAACATAAATTAATTAATTCGCTCAAATTTTGCGAATGGGTCATCAATGACGATCCGCTGCGCTTCCGTATCACTTGTACCTGCATATAATGTCATTCGCCCATTACTGCGGGTGGCTCCGCCGGTAAACACGACATCCTGAAGATCTGGACGTTTGGCCGGACCCTCTATAAAGTCATCCCGTGTCGCAATAATCTCAACCGGCGAATGGCGTCCGGTAAAGGGGTCCAAAGTAAATGCCATTGAATAATAGTGCCTGCCGCCGCGATCATCAAAGCGCGCAATATGACCAAGAATACCTGCAAGGCCATTTTTCAGCGGATGAATCTCATTGGCACCACCCCATTCTTCTTCGGCAAAGTGTCCCTCAAGCAATGGTGCACATTCCACTTTTTCAATACTCAGTTCGCTCAGCGATGCGAGCACGACATAGCCGATTTTCCCGCGTCCTCCTTTTGTGCCCTGTGGCCGGGTTAAGACAAGAATCAATCCGTTTGGAAGCTGCGCAAGGCGCAGATCCTTCATACCGATTGGCCCTTCAAAAAAAAGATTTAATGAACGGATGCTTTTACCTCGATAGAGCAAGGTTTTCCATGCTGCATGCCCGTCCGCATCATATTCAACCCACACGCCTCCGAAAAGTAACGTGCCACCAATCTGTGCCACAAAGGGATCCTGAAGCGGGAAAAACGGCATACGTGAGATCAGCTGCCACCCCCCCTCTGCTTCTTCAAAAAAACCTACATGTGCACGTTCACTGTCACGCGCCTCGACACGTGCCGCAATCACCCATCGCCCATCATCGTAAAAAGGAGCCGTGCAATTGTATACATCTTTTTTTGCACCGGCCCCCCGAAAATTCAGTTTTTCCACATGATACACTGCCGGATGTCCAGCCTTGTACCGCTCCAGTAAATCCAAGCATTCCGTCACATGTTCCATGAATCTGCGCCTCCTAATGATACGTGTCCGAATTAGAGATCATTTTCGCTATAAGTTTGCCTGTATTTAATCTCATGTGCTGATGCTGCTTTTCATGAGCCATTACCAGTCCCCTTGAAAATGCTCCGTTTCAATCTTTCAATTGCTGTGTGACGATCTGCCGAAGAGAAGATACCCGATCCGGCAACAAAAAGTGAAGCACCCGCTGCATAGCACAGCGGAAGTGTATGCTCGTTGATGCCGCCATCCACTTCAATGGCAACCGGGCACTTCAGCGTATTGATCATCGAGCGAACTGCCTTTATTTTATCCAGCATGGAAGGAAGAAAACGCTGTCCGCCAAATCCAGGATCAACGGTCATCACAAGAACATAGTCAACATCCTTAATGATTGCTTCAAGCGCGGATGCGGGCGTTGACGGATTCAGAACAACACCTGCTTTTGCGCCGCCATCTCGAATTATTTGGACAGCTCGATGCAGATGCCGGCATGCTTCGACGTGAATCGAAACCATGTCGGCACCTGCATCAAGAAACTGGGGCAGCAGAGGAATCGGTTCTTCAACCATCAGATGTACATCCTGAGCAATCGCCACTTCTCTTTTCAAGGCTTTAATCACGCCGGCACCCATAGACAGGTTTGGCACAAAATGACCATCCATCACATCAACGTGAATCAGATCAGCATCATGCGCCACATCAAGTACCTCTTCTGCGAGATGTGCAAAATCAGCAGATAAAATGGACGGCAAAATCTTCATCAGACATCCCCCCTCAGGCAGGTAAGTATTTTCTGACGCATATTCTTTTTCTGGTAAGCAAACAACAACCCCTGTTCATTTTCAGTTTATTCCTCTATTCTACCCAAATATAGAGGATACGGAGCAAAATCATATACTTTAACTGAAAAAGATTCTGAATCCTAAAGGATTCAGAATCTTTTTGCGTGCTTATGCGGTAACGAAAAACTGCTTTGTACATGAAAACGACAAAATCTGTTCTTTTCATCTTTATTTCCCAGGAAATGATTGTCCATTCTTGTAAAACACATGTCTTCATCGTTTATTCATCGTAAATTGAGCAACCACCTGTCTGAGTTCATCGGCAAGCGTTGACAGACTTGTCGCATTGTTGGCGATTTCTTCCATTGATGCCGATTGCTGTTCCGCAGCAGCCGACACATTCTCAGTAAGTCCAGTAGCCGTTTCTGATAATTGAGCAATGGCATGGACACGGGCGGCAATATCGCCGGCCGCTCCTGAGATTTCCTGAACCGAATGTGTCATCTCGTTCGCTGCCTCGGATACAGAGGAAACTGTATCTTCAATATCCGTAAAGGTTCGCGTAGCTTCATCCGCGACCGTAATCCCATGATCCACCTGCTGCGAACTTGCTTCAAGAGTCTTCACAAGTTCGCGTACTTTTTCGGAGAAAGCTTTCTCAATATCGGCGATTTTCTTCGTTGCGTCTGAAGACTGGCTGGCCAGCTTCTGAATTTCTGCAGCAACAACGCTGAAGCCTTTGCCATGTTCACCAGCGCGCGCTGCTTCAATCGCCGCATTGAGCGACAAAAGATGTGTCTGCGCCGCAATGTCATTGATCAGATTATTAGTGAAACTGATCATTTTCAGTTTCTCCACTAAGTCATTCAGTTCACGCGTCACCTGATCATTGGTCGTGCGAATTGTTTTGATCTGATTGGTCACCTGGCCAAGTGATTGCTTCCCTGTGGTCACGCTCCCCATGGCTGCTTCTGATCTTTCGCGAAGCGCGGTCGCCTTAGAGGAAATATACTCTGTTTCCTGATGAATAGCATCGACACTCTGTTTGGAAACTTCAACCTTCTGATTCTGATCCTGCGCTCCGGCAGCAATCTCCTGAATGGACCGCGCAACCTCATCGGAAGTCGCTTTATTCTCCTCAGTCGAAGCCGTCAGTTCCTCAGAAGAAGATGCTACGGACGCTGCCTTTTCATCGACCCGCGTTAAAACCTGCCGCAAAGAATGAATCATTTGATTAAATCCGTTGCCCAAATGCCTGAATTCTTCAAAACCTTCTGTTCTGGCTGAAACAGTCAGATCTTTTTCTGTCACTTTTTTTGCGATCAGGATCAGATGGCTGATCGGACGAATAATCCAGAACACCGTGAGCAAAGCAATCGCCGCCGCGACAATGGCCGTAATCACCCCGATAATGATTGAATGAAGGAGGATACTGTTCGTCTGATCTGCCACTTCGCTCTTCATCAATGATCCTACAATCACCCAGCCGGTGTCTTTGTTTGTCACATAGATATCTCTTTTCTCCGCCCCTTTATACACTGTGTCAAAAGCGGCGCTGCCCGACTTTTTCATCTGGCGGATCAGCGCAGAATCCGGAACCTTAACACCCGGATCCAATTTCGGGTGAGCAACGATCTTGCCACCGGAGCTCACAATGAAGGCATAACCGTTTTTCCCGACATGCACGGAATTTGAAATCTTTTGCAGATCATCCAGTTTAAGATCGATCCCGACAACGCCGTTTCCATCCGAAGTGGTTTCCGACATGGATACGACATAATCTTTGACGAGCAACGAATGATGCGGCTCATTAACCATAATCTGATTAGGCTTCGCCATTGCGTTTTTAAACCACGGACGTTCGGCTGGATTAAAATCGTCCGGTTTAATCAGAGACTGCGGCGTGTAAACGTAACGACCTTTTTTGTCGCCGACATAAACCTGCGCCAGACCACTGTCGGACTGCTGCTGAGACAGCAAAGTATTGAGAACTTCCAGATTCCCTTTGCCCTCTATATTCGTAGCTGTCGTAATGTGATTGGACAAATAATCCAGACGCGTCTTCTCTTTACTGATTAACTGAGAAATGTTCTGATTCAGTAATTCAACGCTGTTCTTCGCACTGCTCTCCTTTTCTTCAATCAATGCGTTTTGGGCGTTGATGAATGAAGCGACGCCGACAATGACTGCCGGAATGATTGAAAAAGCAATCATGGCAATCATCAGCGTACTTTTCAAATTGATTTTAAAAAATCGAATGCGTTTCAATCTTTCTTTAATCGACATAAAAAGACACAGGCCCCTTTCTTTTGCTCTCGTTTTTATATCGGAAAGAATGTGAAAAATCTGTAATAAAGACTTAACACTTCTGTCCATTTTGTGAAATCGTGTATGGGGACCTGTGTGCTCAATCAGACAAACAGAATGGAAGCGTTGACTTTGACACGCGGATGGAGCGTTTGAATGACCGGACAATGCTCTGAAATCTGATAAAAAACGGACTCAATTTCTTCACGCACGCGATCGTTCGCCTTCATAAAAAATTGGACATCGATCTTTGCAATCGGATTGGGGTAATATACTCCGAGCTGATAGTCAAAAAGCACTTTATCTAATTCATAGGGAATGCCCCGCTCATCAAGCAGTTTTTCAAACACATAGGTGCTGCAGGCAGCGGCAGATGCCGCAACAAGCTGAACCGGGGAAAAACCGATATCCTGGCTGATTTGCCAATTCCCATGCTCATGTACCAGTTCAAGTGTTTCAGAAGGTTGAATTAATTCCATGACTGACACCTCCGCAAATTCATGAAAAGATCGTTGTTCTCACTATATGGACGGTACGGTATCAATATGAAAGCAGCACAGTTTTATTTAAAAGATAATGCCAGACGCAGCATTTTTTTACCGGTTTGCTGAAAGACATTGGAAAACTCAGGCTTCGCACATTCAGTGAATCTATTTAGCGAAAAACACAGTCTGATTCTTCAAGGCATGACCTTGGGAACGAAACATGAGATTTTTCCGACACTGATGAAAAAAGTGTCGGATTTTTGCTATACTAGAAAAATGAACTTGGAAAATTCAGGGCAGTTCATCGTAATTTGATTTGCGGCAGTGTCCGAAACCAAAGGAGAACAATATGAGTAAGAAAAATTATGAATCGGAAAACTCAAGAAGAAACTTCAGAAAGTCCAGAAAACGTCATCGAGTCCTTCGATATGTTCTGCTCAGTCTTGCGGTTCTTTTGATTGCCGGCTCTGCACTGGCATTCTTTGAGTATCATCGTCTATCACCCGAAAACCATTTCAGTAATCTGAAAGCAATCGGCGCCGCCGGCAACAATTCAAAGAATTACAAAGAAAAAGCGGGTACATTCAATGTCCTGCTTATTGGATCGGATGCACGTAAGAGCGGGACAGCAAGCCATACCGATTCAATGGTTCTGATACACGCCGACTTGAACAAGCATACATATAATATGCTCAGCATTCCGCGCGATACACGGGTATATATGAAAGGCTACGGATACACCAAATTAACGAGCGTACAGTACATCTCCCAGGTCAAAAAAGGAACGAAACAGGGAATCGTTGACGCTGTTTCTGCTGTTTCCGATCTGACCGGTGTACCAATCCATTATTACGCCGAAACTAACTATTGGGGACTGAAGGACATGGTTGATGCACTTGGCGGCATTGAGATGAATCTCCCATTCAAAGTCACACTGACTCACCCATGGTACTCCAGAAATCAGGGCAAAACCTTTGCTCCCGGCGTTCATCAGCTGAAAGGCGAAATGGTGGCCGAACTGACACATGAACGCTATTCGCTGCCCGGTACAGACTATGGGCGGCAGCAGCTGCAGCAGGCCGCGCTGATCGGAATCGCCAAGAAGATCATGCAGCCATCCAATGTGACCCGTCTTCCGGCACTGTCCCGTTCACTTTCAAAATTTCTGGTTGCCACAAATATGTCTACGGAAGATATGGTCAGTGTCGGCCTTGGTGTCAAGGGGAATTTCCATCCGGAGAAGCAAATCAAATACCGACAGGTTAAAGGGCACAGCGCAACCATGTATGATGATTTGCTCAAAGCAAATAACAGTCAGATCATTCTTGATTCAGATGAACTGAAAACAACGATCAAAAAATATTTCTCGAATTAAAGCACAGACAAAACCGGACCGCATGACGCGGTCCGGTTAAATTCATTTATGCTAACGACTGATAAATGCGCTTAAGCAACGTTTTCGTTATCGTGACCGGATTGTTCTTCATGTTGGGCGCAAAACTGTGATCAACCAGCTCATCAAGATCCGCGAGATGAATGCCGGCTTCTTCCAGACGAGTATGCATCCGCATCTCTTTTTTCATCTGATCGATACGATCAGCAAGCGCGTCACTGTCCTTAAATCCAAGTCGCCTGCTGAAGGCCTGCAACCGCTCCGCTTCCGGCCCTTCGGAACTGTTCAGCCGCCAGAAAGCGGAAAGAGTCAGCGCGCAGGCCTCTCCGTGAGGTATGCCGAAATCCTGTGTCAGCGGGTAGGAGCAGGCATGGGCAGCAGCTGTCTGTGTCATACCGAATGCCATTCCTGCGGTCACTGAAGCTTCACTCATCTTTGCGCGTGCTTCAGCATTGTCCGGTTCGTAATACACAGTCCGCAAATAGTTGAAAACCAGCAGCGCGGCACGCTCCGCTGCAAGGTCTGTCAGCGGCTGATGTTTCTTTCCATAATAAGCTTCCAGTGAATGGGCCAGAACATCGAAACCGCTTGCCGCTGTGACCTGCGGCGGACAGGTGAGCGTCAGTTCCGGATCCACCAGCGCATATGCGGGGTAGAAGAAATCACTCGAAAGCAAGGCCTTAATTCCACGCTTCGTATCAGTCAATACCGAAGCCGCCGTGACCTCGCTTGCTGTTCCCGACGTTGTTGGCACGGCAAGCAGCGGAATGCCCGCATGATCAATTTTCCGTTCACCGGAAAGATAATCCGCACTGCTGAAGGTTGTGCCGGCAATAAAACAGGCGGCCTTGGCGCAGTCCATTACACTGCCGCCGCCGAGCGCAACCGCAAAGGTACAATGAAGCGCACGAAGCTTTGCCGCACAGGCATCTGTGTTCAGGACAGTTGGATTCGGCTGAATTTCGGAGAATATCCCGATCAGGCGGCCACGTGATTGTGTTATAATGTTTTGGGCGATGCCCCTGCGTACCATTGACGGTGCACTGATCAGCAAGCCACGCGTCAGATTCATCTGCTCAAGAATCTCAGGAAGCCGGCTGATTTTCCCAAAGCCGAAGTCAATGGGCACCGGTTGTCTGTAAAAAAAGTTTTCCATGTTCCGCACCTCATTTTCTTGCTGACGTTACTGAATAATCTCATCATAAAGGACCATGAGCAAGAAACAAGAAGCTGGCAAACGAAAATATTTGTGCGACTGCACAAATCAGAGCAGACGGACAATACGCAGTACATGGGCCGGTTCGTAAGCAATAAAATCCGGATGCGCGCGACGCACATTTTCAATGCCGTCAAACCCCCACGCCGCCCAGACCGATTGCACACCGCTTTTTCGGCTTGCAAGAATGTCGCGCTCCTCATCGCCGATATAGATAGCCTCAGAGCCGATCAGCCGATGCTGTCTCAAGTATTTACGTATCAGCCGATCTTTGGCGAACAGCTGTCTCGAGCACATAATCTCAGAAAAACAATCCAGATGATGGTGTTCAAGAAAGGCATGTATGTTTTTCTCATCATTGGATGAAAGAATGGCAAGCGTGTAGCCAGATGCATTTAATGCATTCAGCATCTCACGCACTCCTTCCATCAAGGGAACGGATGCCATCGAACGCTGGTGCAGCCTGGCGAACTCGCCAATGAGAAACGGAATTTTATGAAACGGGATACCAAGCACATTGCTGCGCTTCTTCATGGAATATCCCTTGAAACGTTCAAAGTCGGCATCTGTCAACTTTTTATAGTGATGCCGTTCAGCCAGTACATTGTATGAAGAAAGAAAAGCAGCCTTTGAATCGGCCAATGTCCCATCAAAATCGAAAAGGATCGCTTTTAACATAATGAAAACCTCGATGTATGGATTTTTTGCCGATCCTGATTATCTTCATTTTATATGCAGATGTCTGTTTCAGGAAATCCGTAATGCGAAAATCTGCCTTCGCCCGGCCTCTGGGGAAGACGCCGTCGCACTTATACGATCATCCTTAAAGATATATACTTTCAGCGTATAAAAATTTAAGCGATAAGACCTATGACCTTATTTCCGATTTCACAAAATCTAAACAGAATCTGTATGTATTTTGTGACTTAAAACTCACGATTTTTATTCTATTTTTATAGATACTAATGATAAACAGGAAGAAATGACCAGTTTTGATAAGGAGCTGATTTCAATGCAGCGTGTACAACCATCCAGCGAACTAGCGTCTGATGTCATTGACTTACTCAGAAAAGAACAAAAACCATTGCGGTCTTCTGAAATCGCCAGGAAACTTAACAAAAACGCACACGATATTCTGGCCATTCTGTTCGACAAGGCCTATCAGAAAATAATCCAGGTGATTATTCATAAGGATGAAACAAACGTCATCTATCCACCTACCTATACCATTCGCAATTTGTAAGATGCTGAGATTCTGAATACGCAAATCAGAACCATGCAAGCAGCACATCAAGCGACAGCGCGCTCAGCATGGTGGTAATCAGTGTGCAGCTGGACACAAACTGCGGCTGTGCATTGAACTGGATGGCATAAAGCGTCGTATTGGCTGCACTCGGCATTGCCGCCATAACGATAATCACGTTGCGGAGCATCGGATCCATAGGGAAAAACAGGCAGACCAGATAAGCGAGCAACGGCGACAAGGCCAGGCGAATGAATACGGCAAGACTGATTCGTCCCCAGTTTATATTGTGAACCGTTACATTGGCCAGCTGCATGCCGAGGATGATCATGATAATCGGAATTGATGTATTGCTGACCAGCTCGATACTCTTCATAAAATTGTCTGGAATATGAACATGAAACTCCTGAAGAAGCAGCGCCGGAATGATGACATAGTTCATTGGCTGTCTTAAGACCGTTTGCAGCGCAAGTTTGGCACTTCCCTTGCCGCTAGCGGCAATGTAAATACCGACAAAACCCATGAGTATGGCATGGAAGATCATCAGCGGCATCGCATACACGACTCCTTTTTGGCCAAATGCGAACAAAATGATCGGCACACCGTAGTTGCCGCTGTTCGCAAAAACAGTGGACAGCAGAAAGCCGCTCGTCTCACTTTTACTGTAACGGAAAATGCGGCATACGAGGACACTGACCACGATAAGCAGAACCATAATGATGATTGCTGTAATCGAGATATAGTAAAAACTGAGATTCATAGGTGTTGTGTAGAAGATATCGAAGACGAGAAATGGCAGCAGCAGATAAACAGCAAGCGTTGAGATCGGCTTGATATCGAGCTTAAAAAGCTTCTGCAAAATAAAACCGCTCACAAAAATGAAAAATACAGGCAAGATGACCTCAATAAAAATCCTCACAGTCTGTTCCCTCTCTCTTCGCGTAACCAATTTAGAAGAATCTTAATTATTTTACCTGTTTACCATGTGAAAGATCAAACTACGTAAAGAAGGCCTGGTTCAAGTGGCTGAGCCGACATCTTTATGCCTCATGCCGGCCGTTTTGTTTCGAATGTTCCGCCAGATGCAGCAGATCAACAAGCAATTCATGGTTTTTCGCGTCCAGACCATGTTTCTTTGCCGTTTTCACAATATGTCCGTTAATATAATCCACCTCAGTCGGTCGTCCGGCAATCATATCCTGGTACATAGACGGGCGATGGAGCGGATTAACTTCTGAACTTTCGTGATCAATGATCTGCAGCATCTCTTCACGGCTCTGCATAAATTTCACACCATCGGCAACGCCCGCTGCATAGCCCTCATCAATCAATCGCCGAGACAGGGCGTCCGCGCCTGAAAAAGCAACATATTCGCCCATGGTAATATCCATCAAAGTGCACAGCGTGTTAATCACTGAGTTCATCAGAAGCTTAGACCATACAGTACCCAAATAGTTGGTCTGCAGAGTCGGATTCATGCCCGCCTTTTCAAATTCGCGAACAACTGCATGAGTGAACGTATCCGGTCGTTCCGTCACATTTACAAGCTGCGTATGCCCGGCGCCCTTTGCGCCCATAAAATCGACATCGCCCGGTGCATTGAGTACAGTCGCAATCAGTGCAATGCCGGCTATGATCCGCTTATCCGGCACATACCTGCGAATGACATCCACCGAACCGATACCATTCTGATTCGTCAGCACATAGGTTGCATTGCCAATGAAATGGCTGCATGCGCGCATTGCTTCTTCAGACTGCATCTGCTTGGTAAAAAGAATAGCCAGATCTGGTGTTTCCGTATAGGCATCCGGCAGAAACACGTTCGCCGGCACTAAATGACGTTTTTGATGATCACGTGAAACGTAAACACCGCCCTGTGCCTGGATCGCCTCATAGCTCGGCAGCCAGGGCTCCACAAAATCCACCTCATTACCCGCCTCCTGCAGCAGAACACCATATCTCAGGCCCATCGCGCCGGCACCAATGACTACTATTTTCATCGTGATCACTCCAATCCGTTGTTTATAAAAAATAATTTGATTTTATCATACACCCATTTCAGTCGAAAATTCTGTGAATTTTCCAGAGATCACATGAAAAATGGATGGATAGAACCAACGGTAAAGTAAGCGGCATCGTGCAAAAACGGACAAAAGCGCCTGGTGCTCAATCTCCGATCATGAATCGTTGATCTGCTCCTCTTGCTGCGGGCGCACCGCGAGCCTCCTCGGGCCAGCTGGAATCTGCGGGGTCCCGCTGGCATCTCGCGCCTCCGCTTTGATTCTCGGTAAAACACTTGCTTTAAACTTTCTTATAAAAAAAGATACCACAGAAAATGCAATTTCCATGGCATCCACACTTACAGATTCTTATCCATTGTAAAAGTCAGTTTCGACAGTGACATGGCTTGCGTCGTCAGCTCTTGCAGCAGCTGGCATGTCTCACTGAGCGCAAGTTCAGCATTCTCATGATTAACATTGCCCAGAAGTTCCTGTATTTTATCAGTATCTTTCCCTGTGACCGCGTCATCTGTTTGTGCAATTTTCCCCAAAAAACAGCTATGCAGATGATCTTTATAATCAAGCACCTGTTTTAGAAAAGCCTGATAATGAGGTTCGACAATCACCGGAATTGTCTTGTACAGCCAATAGGCCGACGAAAGCGAGAGTTTCTGCGGTGTCACTGCGTATGCCTCAGGAACGGCGGTTGTATTCGTATAAAACGGAACATAGGGACTGAACGTACCGGCAAGTGCAATCCATTGAATCCCCGCAATATCATCCGGCATGTATGGCCGGATCTGCAGAATGTGTGAATCCTGCGTTCGGTTGAGTGAAATGGCACGAAATAAGGTACGCTCTGCTTCGTCGCCCGAACCAAGTGGATCGTAAGGCGTTTCCTGATAATGCGAATCCAGAATGCAGGCAATATCCTCAACAGCGATTTTCCGGCTTGCTTTACGTAGAAACGGCAATTCATCGGACATTGGATCCTGTTCAACTTCCGGATTTAAAAATTTCTGTCCGTACCAGACACGCGGCGTGTTGTAATGATGATCAAACAGATTCTGCCGTCCAAATATGTTACGAAAATGAATCGTGTCAAATCCTGTATTCAGGCGGTGTTTTTCAATAAATTCGACTAAATGCGCGGCGATCATAAATTCATCTTTGTTATAAGGATCAATTTCCTGAATCGCCATTTGATTGGCGACAACCGCATACGAATCGTCGGGAATGCGCTGTGCCGCCCAAAGATGACCGGTAGCAATTTCCATGTACCAGACCTCGTGCTTATCGGAAAACAATACCCCATTCGACTCGGCCGCACCGTACTTTTCAACAATCTGGCCAAGCCGCTGCACACCTTCGCGTGCTGAGTTGATATAGGGCAGAACAACCGTTACCATGCAATCTTCTGCAATGCCGTTTTCAACAAGCGGATCATAGCCAAGTACACGTGGATTCGCGTAAATGCTTTCCGTCGCGCTCATGCCGACATTTTTTTCGTTAATGCCCGCATCCTCAAATGTGACATAACGGTCTTCACGATCCGGAATCGCCGTATAGCGATAGCGTTCCTTGGGCAAAGTGATCGTGAATCGATTGCCCGGGGAAACATAGGTTTCCTCCTTTTCAAGAATCTGATGCGGATGCACCATGAATTTTTTCGGGACAAGGACTTCGTAACTGTCTCCATTCCGGGCAATCATTGTTGAACCATCAATTGTCGCACCTTTGCCGACCACAACGGTCGTACAGGCGCCATGTGCACTCATTTTCATGACGCGCTCCCCCTTTTCTAATGGCTATCGATGATCAGTTGCCGCAGTACTGTTACATTTCACGATTGATTCATCGGATCTGTTCTGCAGCGATGAGCAAGAGCATTCTTTAACATAACCATTACAATAGTAGCGCATTTTGGGCACCCTGAACATCATATGTCCCATCAGAACCATGCGTTGCCTGCTCATCCTTTTGGCAGAGACCTGCATCCTGAGTCTATATTTCCCTCCAGCTTGCCAGCGTACACTCATCATCCTTGCAATCATACAAAAAACCTTCGTGATGATCATAAAAAGATCGTCATGAAGGTTGCCGGTTTTGCAGCTATCAATTTCATAAACGATTAATGATGCGTGCCGCGCAGAAGTTCCGTTTCTTCCCAGATAATCTTGCCATCTTCAATCACGACGCCAAATTCCTTCCTTGCCCGTTCCAATGAAATGTACTCATCAAGAACATCAGCAAGAACGGATTCCGGAGCGCGCTCAAACGGATTTCCATAGCCGCCACCGCATGGACCGACAATTTCCAGAACTTCGCCGGCATGCGTTTTTTTGTATGGGACTTTGGAGGGAAGGGATGTTTTCTTGCCTGCGCTGTCTCTGAACACCAGTTTGCTCGGTGTGCCATCGTGCCCGCCGGCAAAACCCCATGGTGCATATTTCTGACCTTCTCCTTCAACGGAGAATCCACCTTCATCCGTAAAAGTAATATCACGGATCGGGCCGACACCGCCCCGGTACTTGCCGGACGCGGACGCGTTATTCGGAAATTCATAACGAGTAACGCTCAGCGGCTGATGCGATTCAATATCTTCAATCGGATTGTTTCGCGTATTTGCGTACAATACGTCGATCGCGTCCATGCCGTCTTTGCCAGGCCGTCCGCCAGAGCTTCCCGCCATGATATCCATGTATACCCAGTATTTTTTATCGATCATGCCGCTATATGCAACCATATACAGATTGCCGATGCCTGCGCAAATCTGGTCGGGCACCGCCTGCCCAAGCGCATGCATGATTGTGTCTGCCAGCGCATTGCCGGGACAGAACCGGGAGATGGTCGGTGCGGGATAGGTTGGATTGACAAGTGTGCCTTCCGGCGCAATAATTTTGATCGGTTTGATCAATCCCGCGTTTTGCGGAATGTATCCGAATTTTTTCGAATCGAGCAGAATCGTTCGAATGGTCAGGTAGACAGCCATATCGGTGGTACCTGGGAATGGCATATTGATCGGACGGTCATCCACCTGATCAGAGGTACCGGTCAGGTCAACGATCATGCTGTCACCCCTGACTGTCAGATTGACTTCGAATTTCAGATCTTTCCGCTTCGGATCCGTACTGTCAAGATAGCCGTCAATATAACCTGTAGAATGGTAGGTACCATCCGGAATCCTGGCAATTTCATGACGCAGCACACGTTCCGAATAATCGATCATGTAATCTCTTGCCGCACGTACGGTCTCCAGGCCAAACTTTTCAACAAGCTCAAGGTAGCGCTGTGCGCCGATTCGGCAGGTCGCAATCTGTGCTTCCATGTCGCCGACAACCATATCCGTCGCACGCACGTTGTCACGGATCAACCGCCAGACCATATCCACCGGCTTTCCCTCTTCATATACCTTGATTGCCTTAAATTGCAAGCCTTCGGCAAAACAGTCAACCGCATCAATAATTCCGATTGACCCGGGAGACAATGCGCCCAGGTCCAATTGATGCGCGGTCGAACAGGAAAAGCCGATCAGCTCATTCTGATAATATACCGGTACGAAGAAACCGCAGTCTGGCTGGTGAGTCGCTCCGTAGAATGAAGAGTTGTGAAGAATGACGTCACCCGGCTTAAAATCATAGCCACGCTCAGCCATGATTTCCCGTATGCCCTGCAGATAACCTGGAATCGGGCCGGACTGCAGCGGTGTACTGTTGACCGATTCACACAATTGCTGCCCATTTTCGTCAAGAAGGGCGCACCCGAAATCATTTGATTCACGAATAATACTCGAGTAAGACATGCGCGCAAGCTTATGTCCCATCTCAATGGCAATATTTTTGAGCGCACCGCTGACAACCTGAGCCGTAATTGGATCAATCGCTTTCTTCGTGTCTACCATCACTCCACACCTCCTGTTTTTACAATGATGCTTCCATTGGAACGCATGACCGCCGTGCATTCAGGCGGAATGACAGAAGTCGTATCCTTCTGAAGAATGATGCACGGACCGGCAAACGATTCGTCAATGGGAAGCTTTCCCTTCGCATAATGCGGTGTATCGAACGACTGAAGCTCACCTCCGGAACGGAACCAGGCCGGAGCTACCTTAACCAGTGCATCTTCCAATGAATGGCTTCCTTCGGCAAAATCCGGATCACCGATTTTCGGCATTTCACCGACACCGGTTACACGCATATTGACAATTTCAATCGGATTGTTCAAAAAAGAGTGGCCGTACTCGCGTTTATGGACCGCATGAAACGTATTCCAAATATCCTCAATGTTGCTTTCGTCAATCACTCCTGAAGCAACCGAAATTCGAAGTTCATAGCCTTGCCCGACGTACCGACAGTCAAAAAAGCGAAGAAGCGAGATCTGACCTGTTTCAAATCCTGCTTCCTGCAGCTGTGCAGCGATTTCTTCTTCAAGGCTGGCAAACCGCTGATTGAGAAAAGCAATATCCGCTTTTTCACTGGACATAAAAATAGTCTGCACGGCATCATATTTTAAATCGGTCGTCAAAAGTCCGGTTGCCGATGTAATACCGGGATAAGGTGGGATAATAACCTCGGGAATACCGAGAATCCTGGCGACTTCCACCGAACACATCGGTCCGCCGCCACCAAGTGCGGCCAGGCTGAACGCGCGCGGATCATAGCCCTTCTGAATCGTTCGCGAACGAATGGCGTTCGCCATATTATTATTAACAATCGTTAAAATGCCTTCCGCAGTTTCATAGAGACCAAGATCAAGTTCATCCGCCAGTTCCTGAACGGCACGTGCTGCCTTTTCCGGATAAATGTCCATTTCTCCATCCAGAAAATGATCCGAATCGAGTCGTCCGAGCACCAGTGTGGCATCAGTTACGGTCGGCAGTTTGCCGCCACGTCCGTAACAGGCCGGGCCCGGGAAAGAACCGGCACTTTGAGGACCAACCTGGAATGCTCCACCCGCGTCCACGTAAGCAATACTTCCGCCGCCCGCCCCGATCGTGTAAATATCGATCATGGGCACCTGCACCGGATAACCCGCAATTTGAGTATCACCGGAAGACGATTCTGAAAAGCCGTTTTCAGTTACAATACCTATATCCGCACTGGTTCCTCCGACATCAAATGTGATCAGGCGCTCATGATTGGAAAGTTTGCCTGCCCATTGTCCGCCGAGTACGCCTGCTGCAGGGCCAGACAACAGTGTCATCACCGGTTTCCGCGCAATCGTTGCGGAATTGGCGACGCCACCATTTGATGTCATGATCAGCAGATCGCAGTCAATACCGGCTTCGTTCAGCCGTGTTTCCAGACTTTCAATATATCCTTTCATCTTCGGACCCACGAAACCGTTCATGCTTGCCGTTGCGAAACGCTCGAATTCGCGAAACTGCGGCGAAATATCAGCAGAAGTCGTCACATAAAATTCAGGATAGTTTTCACGGATGATTTCTTTGACCCGGTCTTCATGCGCAGGATCCAGATAGGAGAAAAGAAATCCGATAACTACTGACTCCACGCCTTCCTTTTTAAACCCGTCAAGAATTCCGACAACCGCCCGCTCATCAAGCGGCACTTTTTCATACGGTTTCCCATCTGCTACCGCGACGCGTTCCGGTACTGTCCTGCGATAACGGCGTTCAACCATTGTGCGGTCCTGCCATGGAATTTCCTGTGCAATCGAATAGTTTTCCGGTCGCTGGTGACGGCCGATCTGCAAAATATCTCGGTACCCTTCCGTTGTGATCAGCGCTGTTTTTGCTCCCTTATGCTCCAAAGCAGCGTTCGTCGCTATGGTCGTACCATGGAATACATGATCAACCTGTTTCTGATCAATTCCGAACCGATTGCACAGCTCCGTAATCCCGCTGACCATGCCAATCGACGGATCCTGCGTGGTCGTCGGTGTTTTGTGGATATGTGAAACACCAGTTTCCGTATCCGTATAAATAACATCGGTAAACGTACCGCCAATATCTACGCCAATAAGCTTCATATTTCCGCCTCCATTTGCGTTGAAAGACTCGTCCCGCGTGATGTGCATCGCTCATATCAGGACCGTGCTGCTTGCCCAGTCCGCCATGCTAACGGGCTGTATTTTCTGATTTTTGTGCATGCACGCGTTTTCTTTCAAAAAGCCTGCTGGTTAAATACCTCCTCCCATCCGCCGTAACCAGATGAACGGTGCCAGGCGGACTTTCCTGCTCCCCTTGTGGCTGAACAGTCACAAAAGTGCCGCTAAGGTTTTCTTCAATGCTTATAATGAGATAACTGCGTTGCAGAATTTGGTCAATCTTCACTTTTTCATTCATAAATTGCGTATGTTCATGCATGGATCAACCCCCGATCGTATGAATCAGATGCTGGCGTTCGTTCCATGTCATCGGAAATTCGCCTGGCTGATCAATCATATGGATCGCTCCTTCAGCAGGACAGACAATGGAGCAGAGGTTACAGCCGACGCAGTCCTCTTCCCGCACCTTCAGCGCGCGCTTTCCTTTGGCATCGACAAACCATTCAATGCATTGATGCGCCGCGTCTTCGCAGGCGATATAACACTTGTTGCAGTGAATACACTGATCCAGATTGATACGCGCGACGCGCTTATGATTCAGATCGAGATCGCCCCAGCTCATGTATTTCGGAACCGACTGTCCCACTAGGTCCATCACCGATGCAATGCCCTTACTGTCCAGGTAGTTATTCAGTCCATCGATCAGATCCTCAACAATTCGAAATCCATGATGCATGGCCGCGGTGCATATTTGTACGCATGAAGCACCCATCAGCATGAATTCGGCAGCATCCCGCCAGTTCTCAATTCCGCCGATTCCCGAGATCGGTACCGAAATATCCGGATCGCGGGCACATTCGGCAACCATGCTGAGTGCGATAGGTTTGACCGCCGGACCGCAATAGCCGCCATGTGTGCCCTTGCCCGCGACGTTGGGAATGGTGTTCCAGGTATCCAGATCAACACCCATAAGGCTGTTGATCGTGTTGATCATACTGATCGCGTCAGCCCCGCCCTGAGACGCAGCATATGCGGTCGCCGTAATATCGGTAATGTTCGGCGTCAGCTTGACAATAACCGGCGTTTCCGCGGCTTCTTTTGCCCAGCATGTTTGCTTCTCCACCAGTTCAGGCACCTGACCGGATGCCGCCCCCATTCCGCGCTCGGCCATTCCGTGCGGACAGCCAAAATTGAGTTCCAGACCGTCGACACCTGCCGCTTCCACTTTTTTAACAATCTCATGCCATTTTTCCCGTTTAGGTTCAACCATCAATGACGCGATAATCGTATGATCCGGATAGTTAACTTTCGTCTCCTCGATCTCCTGAAGATTGATCTCAAGCGGACGGTCCGTTATCAGCTCAATATTATTAAATCCCGCGACACGCTGACTGCCGTAATGCATGCCTGAAAAACGGGAAGTCACATTAATCACCGGCTCACCAAGTGTTTTCCATACCGCGCCGCCCCAGCCTGCCTCAAAAGCGCGCTGTACCTGATAACCTGTGTTCGTCGGTGGTCCGGACGCCAGCCAGAATGGATTCCCTGACTTAATCCCCGCAAAATCAATCCGCAAATCTGCCATGAATCCCACCTCCCATGTTAAACACGGCTCATCAATTGCCTGTGAATGGCAAGTGCGGCCAGCTTCCCCTGCTGAGCAGCCGCAACCACCGTTGCCTCACCGCTTCCGTTGCCGAATGTAACATCACCGGCCGCAAACACGTTCGGGTCCGAAGTCTGAAACGTCCTTGCATCAACCGAAACGATACCATGATCATGTTTCAGTCGGAACGCATCAATCAGCGAAGTATGCCTTCCCTGACCAATCGCTTTGACGAAAATATCCGCCTCCAACAAAAAGTTTGAATTTTCAATTTCTATTGGCCGTCGTCTGCCGCTTCCATCGGGCTTACCAAGCCGCATACGGGCACATTCGACGCCTGTTACTCTGCCTGCTGTATCGCCGATCACTTTCTTTGGCTGAGTCAGCCAGGAGCACGTAATTCCATCCTCTTTAGCGAAACGGTATTCGGCCGGATACGCAGTCATCTCGGATTCGGTGCGCCGATAAATCATTTGCACTCGTGTTGCGCCCAAACGTTTTAACGTGGTTGCAGCATCAATCGCCGTATTACCTGCACCGACGACGATTGCTGTTCTTCCCATGAAACGGTCGGTTACCTGACCGTCCTTCACTTTCTCTATGAGTTCCAGTGCGCTGAAGACTCCGTCGAGTTCTTCGCCCGGAATGCCAAGATCCGGTACGTCCGCCATGCCAACGGCCAGCATCACCGCGTCAAAATGAGTCTGAATAAAATCAGCGGAGATATCGCGGCCGACCGCGATTCCAGTTTTAATCATGACACCAAGCTGTTCAACCTGATCAGCTTCCCAAAGCGCGACTTTTTGTGGCAGCCGAAAAGGGACAATGCCGTACGTATCCAGTCCGCCTGGTTTTTCTCTTTTCTCGTAAATCGTTACCTGATGTCCAAACCGGGCAAGCTGCCTGGCTGCTGACAGACCGGCCGGGCCGGCGCCGACAATAGCAATTTCTCTGCCGCTTGGCTTCCCAGCTTCAAAAAGCTGTGGATGATTTTTCATCGCCCAGTTGGTCGCATGCTTCTGCAGATCGCCAATCATTACCGGGAGAGATGCCTCGCCAAGTACACATGCACCTTCACAGAGCTCCTCAGTCGGGCAGACACGGGCACAGGTTGCCCCCATCGGATTGGCCTCCATAATGACCCGCGCCGATCCTTTCAAATTGCCCGTTGCAATTTTTCTGATAAATGAAGGGACATCAATGCCTGTCGGACATGCCTTCGTGCAGGGCGCGTCAAAACAGAAAAGGCAGCGGTTTGCTTCTTCCATGACCTGTTTTGGTTTCAGATCAGGATGAATCTCATCAAAAACTTTCCAAAGATCCGTGGCAGCAGACGCATTCATAGCAACACCGCCTTTATTTTTTATTAATCATCTTTTTTTCAGACATTTTCCGGATTTTGCTTGATCATTTGCCCAGCCGTATCCTCAGCTGCGGCGGATGTGTCCATTTGCACGGTAATTTCCGCATATTCCGCATCGCTCATACGGCTGGCATCATCTCGCATGAGATAGCCGTAGATGCAGCCGGAAACGAGCAGCCCGATCGTCCAGGCATTGTCCCAAAGAAAATGCAGGCCCGGAACCACCAGACCGATGACAGAAATCAGAATTCCGGCAGCAAATGCATAGATACTTTTCATGTTGAACCCGGATGCATAGCTGTACCGCCCGTTTGGTGAATACAGCTCGGTCAGCGACAGCTTACGCTGGCGCACAAGCCAGTAGTCGGCAATCGCAATTCCGTCAATCGGTCCCAGCAGCGCGCCATAGCCACCGAGAAAAACAAAAATGTAATTCGCAATGTCCCCGACCAGATACCATGGCTGCATCGCAAGAGAAAGCAGTCCGGTAATAATTGCCCCGCCGGCAAAAGTAATTTTGCGCGGCCAAAGATTTTCCGCTGCACGGGCTGGTGCAACAACATTAGCCGCCACGTTCGTGGTCAAAGCAGCAAGAATAATGCCGAAAGTACCGATCAAAATGACAAACGGAGGAAAATGAGCCATCAATGCTGCCGGATCCCAGATCGCCTGCCCAAAAATGACCACGGTCGCAGAGGTGACCGCGACGCCGATAAATGCAAACAGACCCATAGTGCCAGGAAGTGCAATGGACTGACCGACGATCTGTGCCTTCTGGCTTTTTGCGTAACGTCCGAAATCAGGGATGTTCAATGCAAGCGTTGCCCAGAAAGCAATGACGCCGGTCAGCGAAGGGAAGAAAATCGCAAAGAATTGACCAGATGTTGAAAACTTTGAAGGCGCGGAAAGCATCGGTCCGAAACCGCCGGCGGAGACGAGTGCCCAGACTAAGAGTGCCAGTCCGAGGACAATCAGTATCGGAGCCGCCCAGAATTCCATTTTGCGGATGGCTTCCGGTCCTCGGTAAGCGACGATCACGTTCAATGCCCAAAACGCGAAGAATGCAATGAATATATGCCCACTGACATGTTCCCATCCACTCATTGATACAAGCAGTGTGTCAATCGCCGCTCCACCGTACCAGCAGTTAATGCCGAACCAGGCAGCGGCAACCAGCGCGCGGGCGACCGCCGGTATATGCGCCCCCTTCGAACCGAACCATAGCCGTGCAAAGACCGGGTAGGGAATACCGAATTTGGCTCCGGCATGCGAGTTCAGGAGAACCGGAATCAAAACGATCAAGTTACCGAGAATGATCGTAACGATTGCCTGCCACCAGTTCATACCGAGTGCAATCAGACCGGAAGACATCGTGTATGTTGGAATACAGATACACATTCCGATCCACAGGCTGGAAAAGTTGTAAGCGGTCCAGTGGTGCTCCTCCCTCGTCGTAGGCCGCAAATCTTCATTCAGCATATGGCTGTCTTTCAGGCTTTCGGCAGCTTCCGGAGTCAGTGTGACAATCCCGTTTTGTTCCACTTGCGTTTTCATAATAATGCCTCCTTATTGTGGCAAGTTTTATGTTTAGTTTTGAATATTGCGAATTTTATTCCTATATTCAGATGACTTTGTATATTTTCATGTGGCTGCGCCATGCCGTGGGCGATGATCACGTCACTCTTATATGACAATCCTTAAGACTTATATACTTTCGTGAAGTAGCGTCAACTTAAAATGGCGAATAAATGCAGAACCCAGATGATGTCATGCTTCCGTAAGAATTGAGAGCACCGTATCAAAGGCCACATTCACCCCCCTTGCACAATCTTCATAGGCTGTGAATTCATCTTCACAATGGCTTTTGCCCTTTACGCTTGGCACGAACAGCATTGCAGCCGGCAGACCGTCCGCGATATACTGCGCATCGTGACCGGCGCCACTGTACATCCTTTTATAGGAAAGTCCAAGTTCACGTGCGGATTGAATCAGACGGTCACAAAGTCCGTGATCGAACGCGACTGTATTGCGTTCCCACAGCTTCCGGGCGTGAATCCTGCATCCGTCAAGTGATTCAGGAAGGTTCCTGATCGCACGCACAACCTGTGCAACTACATCCGGGTCCTTGTGCCGGGCTTCCAATGTGAATGCCACACGGCCGGGAATAACCGTATGGATATTCGGAGAGACCTGCATCCGCCCCATCGTATAAACAAGTTCATGATCCAGTGTGTCCAGCTGTTTTCGCAGTAATCCGATTACGTCCACAGCCGCAAACAATGCGTCTTTTCTCATATGCATCGGTGTCGTTCCGGCATGATCAGATTCGCCGGTCAGTTCGATTTCATAATTAACCATGCCGACAACGCCTTCTACGACACCGAGCGACAGGCCTTCATTTTCAAGCACCGGACCCTGTTCAATATGCATTTCAAGATATGCCGTTGCCTCATTCAGGCGATGACTCGCGTCGCCCTCATAACCGCTTGCGGCCAGCGCTTCACCGAACGTTACTCCGTCAGAATCCGTGCTGTTTAACATTGCCCGTTTTTCAAACTTTCCGGAAATGATCCCTGAGCACATCATCGCTGGATCAAACCGTGCGCCTTCCTCATTGGTAAAATCAACAAGTGTGAACGGAATTTTCGGTTTGATCTGATGATCATGCAGCGTCCGGGCGACTTCCAGAGCGGCAATGACGCCGAGTGCCCCGTCGAACCGCCCGCCTCTCCTGACGGAATCAAGATGCGAGCCCATAACAAGCGGTGGATGGTCTTCGGTGCCAGCCATTGTCGCATAAATGTTAGCCACATCGTCGACCTTAACGCTCATGCCAAGCGCTTTGCAACAGGAAATGAGATAGTTTCTCGCATCGATGTCCGCTGTCGAAAGCGACAGACGTGTCACACCGTTATGCTCGGTACGTCCGAAATCCGCGAACCGCTCAATTGTGTTTTTCAATCGTTCTTCATTAATTCGAATCTTCTGTTTCTGCAAGAACGATCAACTCCTCGAAAAAATTTTTCTCATTACGATATGCGTCTGAGTTTACAGACATGCCCTTTTTGACATCTTTTTGCCCGGGCATCGGACATCCCTTAACCACCCTATGCAAGGATCACGCGGAAGGAGCTACTGTCCATCTACGGTGTGAGTGTTTTTGCAACTGGGGTGCCACGGGAACAAATTAAGGATTAAAAAATGACATGTGTCTGCATCGATTTGAAAAAATATTTTTTCATGATTGCGCATCATTTTAATTCTGCGGCGCCATCAAGTTCTGCCTGGGAAAAAGATACAGTTTTTCAAAATCAGTCAATGCCTGCTCGAAAAGGTCCATCGCCTCGTTGAGTTCGTCTGCCGTAATAATCAGCGGAGGTGCGATCATCACACTGGATTCATGCGAATACGTGTAAAAACCATGCGCCATAAGCAACCCCACAAATTTGCTCATCAGACCGGCTTTGTCTTTACCATAGTCCATCCCGTAAGCGATCAACGGTTCTTTAGTCGCTTTGTCTTTAACAAGTTCAACCGCGGCAAACAGACCGATGCACCGGACGTCGCCGACAGAGGCAAAACGTTTCAGCTGCTCCAGCCGGTCTGCAAGCACTTCGCCCATTTCAGCCGCATGTTCCACCAGATGTTCTTCTTTATAAATATCAAGTGTCGCACAGCCGATCTGTGTGGATACGGTATGGCCACTGTAGGTCAGACCGGTCATCAGCACATGATCGTCAAAATAATCGGCGATTTCCCGACTGACAATGACACCGCCGAGCGGACTGTATCCGCAGGTGACACCTTTGGCAAAGGTCATGATATCCGGCTTGATGTCAAAATGTTCGACCGCAAACATTTTCCCCGTACGGCCGAAGCCAGCCATCACTTCATCACAGATCATCAGAATACCGTATTTTGTGCACAGTTCACGTACGCCTTCCATATAGCCCTTCGGCGGGATCAGTACTCCGTTACTTCCCGGAATCGTTTCCATGAAAATTGCGGCGATCGTATCCGGTCCTTCATAGAGTATCTGATTGTTGAGCCGTTCAAGATAAAAGTCGGCCGCCGCTTCCTCACTGTCAAAATGGACAGTCTCCCGATACAGATATGGCGTTTCAAACTTGATGAATCCTGGAAGCCCGGGCTCGACGGTAAACCGGCGGCTCTCGCCGGATAAGTTACCGGCGCCAAACGTAGCACCGTGATAGGAACGATAGCGCGAAAAAATTTTATAGCGTCCGGTAAACATACGGGCAATTTTCACCGCATGGTCATTCGAATCCGCTCCCCCATTCGCAAAAAAAACCTTAGCCATATTTTCAGGGGCCACTTCGATGATCTTTTTCGCCAGTTCCGCCTTTGATGCCGTGGCGAAACCGGGTGAGGCCAGCGGGATCTCGCCAATATGCTTAAATTCTTCCATCAATTTCGGGTGATGATGGCCGACATTCAGATAGACGAGCTGTGAACACATATCATAAAATTTCCTGCCCGCCTCATCCCAGAAAAAGATACCGTTCGCTTTTCTGATGATCTTCGGATGGACATCTTTTTGCCTTGTCCAGGAATGCAGGACATACTGCCGGTCATCCGCTTTGATTTGCCGGTCATCAATGTGTTCCATGAAGCGCCATCTCCCATAAAATTTTCTGAATTAACATAATTTAATGATATACCCATTAACGCAGAATACAATGAACATTCAGACAAAAAATAATGTGCACTTGCACAAAGCAGGAACACATCATCTCATCAAGTCTTCAATCATGAATGCCAGCTGTAAATTCGTTTTGACAAAGGGATGGTTCAGATCAGCATCTAAAATCGACTCAATTTTTTTAATTTTATAAAGGACGGTATTGCGATGAATAAATTTTTTGCGGGCAATATTGGCCGTCCGTCCGTCTTCCTCCAGAAACACACGTAAAAAAGAAACAAAATCCGTTTCATTAAGCTGATCATAGCGATACAACACGCCCAGATATTTCTGGTAAAAATCTTCAATCAGCTGTGGTTCGCGAACATTTATGATCATTCCGTATGCACCGATCTCATTATACTCACAGAGCCGCCAATGAGGATGCTTTTGGGCGAGCCTGAGTACAGTCAGGGCTTCCTGATAACTCTTCTTCACTTCCATAATCGGACAGGCGCTGCCTGCGCCAACTGCCGGTTGGAATCCATATTGCCTTGCAGCGCATGACGTCTTAAGCTCCTGCAGCAGATCCGCCAATGGCAATTCAGTGCCACGGATTGGTGACACAAGATAGATGATCTGCGTTTCGTTTCGCATCGACATCAGCAACCCGTATTTTTTTGACAGAATATGCTCGATTTTATAAGTCAGAGAAGCAGGGACGGATTTTGCCGTTCCAGAAGAGCAGATCAGAATCTGAAACAATTGATCGCGTTTTGCATTCAACCGATTTAATTCATGATACACGGATTGGAAATTGGGAGCGGAATGAAACAGAAGTTCAGACAGAATAGATGCAGTCCGCGCTGTCTCCTGTTCCGCTGTCGCCAGGAACTGAATCGTAATTTTAACAAAATCAGCAACCCGATAAGCCCAGGGCATGTCAAACACCGGAAACCGATGTGTATCGGCAAAAACACGTATCTGTTCCGGAATGCATGGAATATAAGGACCGACATTCAGAATCACGCCGGAAGCCCTGCGTTCACAGGCTTTCCGAACCATCGTCATGAGTTTCAGTTCATCGTGATCCATATTGATCCCCGTGGTCACAAGCAATTCGCTTTCTTTAACAAAAGCAAACAGGCGGTCGCTCTCCATCACATTCACGCCGGAAATGCATCGATTCATCCCGTCCTTGCCACCAACAGGCTGAATCGGTGCAAGCTCGGGCAAGGCAAACAAATGATCAAGTGTGACCATCACATAACCTCCTTATTCCTTTGAAGGTTGAATTGAACGTCAAAAAGCACCGGAATCAGGTACATGCCGCCGGATACCGGGTGAGCGATGAACAGTCTGCGAATTAATTACAGATTTAAATGTTATTTTTAAATTTTCGCACATTATAAATCTAACTATATAACCATCCATTGCCACTGTCCACTATCTCAGCGAATACAGGTCTTTTGGCGCAGCATCTGTTTCGCTAAAAACGATCGGATTTCCAGAATGCATAGGATGTTTTTGGGAAGAGGGCCGCATAAAACCTGTGATTCAGAGAAGTGCCCGACAACAGATCTTCCACCAGTTCTTCCGGTTTTCGAAGCAGGATCTCATCGACAGCCACTGCGTCGTTCTTCAATGTCTCAATCGCCAATCTGTTATTTTCAAAGCGAAAAAGCACGTCTTCATTGTCGCTGCGCACAAGCATTGATTGTTCATTTACAGCCTTCTGCTTCATGCGCTGATCAAGAATCAGCAGTATTTTCTTATAAAATGAGTGAGGCTCAAGTATTTTCCACATGACACCATGGTTCGGCTCTTCACGTGCGCCGCATCGCTTAAATAGCCGCCATAGAAAATGATCGTCAGGCACCTGCAGACGAATTTCTTTTCTGCCCGAAGCTGGTCTGCTCCTGAACCAATTCACGAAGCCGCAAACGGCATCCTGATATCCAGGAAGATAGCAGCACTCTACCACATCCATTCGTTCAGCATCAAAAAGCTCCCATCGCAAATAGGCAACCAGCCGCCCATCTTTAAAGGCAGTCAGGAATTCGCCGCTTCTTTTCAGCCCCAGATTGCCTCGCCAGTATGCTTCCGTACGCACCCTGGCCCCGCATCTTTCTTCATTAAATAGGTCATAGATGTGCTTCACTTCGGTGAGATCGGCCGCTTTAAATAATTGCACTTTGCAATGTCCGTCGTGCGAATAATCCGGAAGCCGATCCGCTTCAATAACCAGTGAGGTACCCCGCAGGGAATACCAGCCTTCTTTTTCGTAAAAATCGGGAATATGTGTAAACAGCAGGGAAAGATCAAAGCCGTTCCGCCGCATCCACTTTGTTTGCTGCCTGAGTATCGTACGGACGAGCTGCCTGCCTCTGAATTCCGGCAAAGCCGCAACATTGCCGATTCCACCGCATTTTAACTCCATGCCTTTATAATGAATGAAGAATGGAAAAATCTGAACAGCGGCAGCCAAACGGTCATTCACCCTGGCAACCCAGGTCGTCTCCCGTCCGCCGCATTCTGGATCCAGTCGAATCCGTTCTTCAAAAAAAGCGCGATCTTTCGGAAAAACTTCTGCCCACAAGTCTAAAGCTTCTTCCAGTTCCCGGTCATCGAGAATGGGTCTTATATCAATCGTTTCCAAGCAGTCAACGCCACCCTTCCTGTCTTTATTTTAGATGAGAGAAGCGCCGAATAACAATTGATTTGTCGTACATAGCCGCCCGGGTTAGCTCATTCGTTAAAAAGTGCAGACTTTCTGCGGCTTCCCGCCTGCTGAACGATTCACTCATCAATGATTGGTTCATGACATTCATTTCTCTGGTAAGAAAAACCGGGCAAAAACGCCTGGCTCTTATTTTCTTAAAAACTGCCAATCTTCTCGGCATCAAGTGATTTCAGAATTTCCACGGTCAGATTAACCGCGGAAACGAAATCTTCGTAGGCAACAAAACAGTAGGCCGTATGTGCAAAACGGACTGGTACACTGATGACGACTGTCGGCGCACCCTGATACAGATTGATGACTGCGCCATCATTTCCACCGCCTGATCTTACAGAGCGCTGAGTTGGAATACCGCGCGCTTCGGCAATATCCAGACAATATTTCTGAAAACGTGGATTGACAATAATGGTTGAATCAAAATGACGCAGCATTGGTCCGCGACGGATGCCGGTCTGAATCATGTAATCCGGCATCACCGTGTCATCAGCCGGCGCGCCTTCGAAAACAATCGACAGATCCGGACCGACTTTTTTCACCGCCACCTGGGCACCGCGTTCGCCGACTTCCTCCTGAGCGGACAAAGTGCCAACAACGTCAACATTTAAATCTGTGCCGGCAAGTTCATGAAGCACCTCCGCCATGACCGCCGTTCCGATTCGATTATCAAAAGCTTTACCGAGCAGCAGATTTTTTTCAGCCAAAAACGTAAAATCGACATCTGGAACAACCGGTGCACCCACTTCAATCTTGAACTCCTGAACTGCTTCCTCAGCAGAAGTCGCCCCGATGTCAATCATCATGTCGGCGATTTCCGGCAGTCTTTTTTTCTCCTCCGCAGTCATAAAGTGCGGCGGCGTGCTGGCGATAATCCCGGGTATATACTTCCCGTCACGATTGCGCACACGCACTTTATGAGCCGGAATATTGGCACGTACCCATCCACCAACGGTTACAAACCGCAACATTCCGTTCGGTTTGATCGCCTGTACCATGAAACCGACTTCATCACTGTGTGCGTCAAGCTGCACAACCAGCTGATTGCCCGTGTTTTCATTCCGTTTCACATAAACATTGCGCATATGGTCTTCGATCACTTTTCCATATGGGCGTATGGCTTCAGAGAAAATCGCTGTCACTTCATCTTCAAAGCCGGAAATGCCATTCGCGTTTGACAAACGCTGAATTAATTGCAATGCGTTTTCTTTATCCATTAGTTCGCTCCTCACCAGAAATGTTCGTATTCATTATAGTACAGGATTGGCACTGCTCATAGACTGACTCTCGTTCACCATGTATCAATCAACGCTGCCGAGTGCCCCCATTTTAAAACGGGCTATTTAGCAGCATGCATGTCCCGGAACTTAGAAAAACCGGGCAAAAAGCACCCGGTCCTTACTTCCGCAGGATGCGGTGGCTTCCCTGGCTCGCTGATCCCGCACCGCAGGCGTCTCGCACTCCGCTTTGATTCTCGGTAAGACACTGGTTTACTGGTTTTCATATGAGTCAAAATGATATACTTTCTTATCTTGTTAGAAAACTTGGTTTTGCCAAGCCTCTGGCGTAGGCAAAGATGCCGTCGCACTTATACGATAATCCGCTGAATTTTAAACTTTCTTATAATATAAAAATACGGACTGCCGTTAAGGGTCCGTATTCCTGATACTCTAAGCAAGCATAAACTTTTTAAGTATGATCGTATAAACAAGGCAGAGACCTCACTGTAAGTTTGATACATTTTCCACTCCGGAGTGGTGGTCAGAATGTTTGCAGCTTCAGGCAAAATACGGTGCCTATCCAGTCGTTTCCCCTAATAGATTAATTCGATCTGCTGTTTGCGGGTAAAATTAAGCCATTCATCATTCGGCTTCATGTCAGTGACAAGATAGTCTGCCTGCTTAAGCGGAAGCAAATTAATTAATGCGATCTGGTCAAACTTTCCATGGTCCGCAGTGATGATGACTTTACTCGCCTGTTCAATCATAACGCGCTTTACATCTGCATCAAAGCTGTTTGACTCCATAACGCCCTGTTCAAGCGCCACTCCCTTACATCCGAGAATCGCTGTATCAACATTATATTTCCGTAAAACATCGATCGCATCAGAGCCTACCAGAGAAAAAGAGTAGGGACGCAAATTTCCCCCCGTTGAAATCATTTTCTGATCCTGTGTCGATCCAAGGCGCAATGCTTCAATAGAGTTTGTTAGAATCGTCAGGTTTTTCTTTTGTTTATATAATTCATGAAGAACAGCAAGCCCTGTGGATGAAGAATCGACAACCAATGAATCACCATCCTTAATCAGATGGGCAACTCTCTTGGCGATATACTGTTTTTCCTTCAGATTCAGTGTGTTGCGCTTTGTATAGGAAACTTCTTCATTCGTGTGAGAGTTCAAAAAGGCACCGCCATAAATACGTGTGCAGAAACCCTCCTGCTCCATTTTCTCCAAATCGCGTCGAATGGTTTCCTCCGTCACCTTAAAGAGCGCAGCAAGCTCCGACACAAATACTTTCTTATTCTTCGTCAATTCATTTTTTATTCCCGCATATCGTTCAAATGCAAGCATAGAGAACCCACCACCGAAAAATAGAATACAATCTTATGATCATTTACCGTTGTTATCCTGTTTATTTTATCTTGCCGTACCGTAAGGCGCAACACGCAGATTTTTTGCGCCGCCTTCCTTACTTTGCTCGTCCCCTGACAGCTTACACTGCAATCCTTATATGATATACTTTTCACACTAAAAATTCACAATTAAAAGAGAATAAAAACAGCCTCACCTGCTTTCAAATGAAGCTGTTTTCAAATTCCTGTTCTTTATATTTTTCTCTAAAAGTCTTTTCGTGCATTCCATGAATCAGAATATATCGGAATACATTATTGAGCGGCAACTCATCTTTTCAGCAGAACATCTTTCTCATAGCTGACGATTTCATTTAACCAATCCGCACCGACTGGTACACCGCTTTCCTGGCAGTAGTAATCCCAGACCGCACCGAACGGATACGATTTCAATTCTTCAGTTACAGCCAGGCGTTTCGTATAGTTGCCTTCCTGTTCAGCTTTTTTCAAATCGCTGATCGGAGCCAGCATGGACTGAAGAAGCGCCTTCAGTGTCGCACGCGAACCGACAACCCATGCAGCCAGACGGTTGATG
>NZ_JAMAST010000040.1 GCF_023336505.1 Sporolactobacillus mangiferae
GTATATAGTAATCTAAAAGTACCCCAGGATAGTCACTGAAAACTCCCCCACTCTATTATAATAAACCCACAGGTGTTGAATTCTTTTGTGGGGAGAATGGGATGATGATTATTTTGATGCAGAAACAAGATATCTTATTAAAGTATTTGAGAGAAGGGAAATCCCAAAGAGAGATTGCGAGAGAAACAAGCGTTGATCGAAAAACGATTCGTAAATACATCAATGACTACGAGGAGAAATTGAAAAAGCTACAAGAGGCCCATCATGAAGTCGATCGAGGTGAATTAATTCAGGAGTTAGTTGAAGCGCCGAAGTATCGCGTGAATAACCGGAAAAAGCGTGTTGTAACTGATGAGATTAAACAAATGATTCGGGATCATCTTAAGGAAAATGAGAACAAACGGAGTCAGGGACTCCATAAGCAACAAAAGAAACCGATGGATATTTTCGAATCGCTGCAAGCAGGATGCATTCCCATCAGTTACAGTACGGTTCTTCGAACCGTTCGATCCATCGAGAAAAAAGCGAAGGAGGCTTATATTAAAGGGTCTTATATGCCTGGAGACATTTGTGAATTTGACTGGGGTGAAGTCAAAATAAAGATTGGAGGAAAACGGAGAACATTTCAGATGGCTGTGTTTACATCCGCTTATGGCAATTATCGAATGGCTTATCTGTTTGCGAAACAAAAAACAGAGTGTTTTCAAGAAGCGCATGCGAAGTTCTTCCAAGAAATGGGCGGTGTCTATCACACCATGGTTTACGACAATATGCGCGTGGCTGTCAAACGCTTTGTTGGACCGAACGAAAAGGAGCCAACCGACGGTTTGCTTAAACTCTCAATCTACTATGGATTCGCTTTTCGCTTCTGTAATACAAGGCGTGGAAATGAGAAGGGACATGTCGAGCGGAGCGTGGATGTCATTCGAAGAAAAGCATTTGCCTTTCAAGATTCTTTTGAAAGCCTCGAGGAGGCAAATAACTATTTGCATCACGTATGTATGCGATTAAATCAAAGGGAACGTTCGTATAACGATCAGACACCTGCAGTGAGCCTGGAGACGGAACGCCCCTGCTTCCTGCATCTGTCTGAGCCCTTTGATGCCGCTCGATACACTACCTTGCGTGTGGACAAGTATGCCACGGTTGTGATTGATCAAAATCACTATTCGGTTCCGGATCATTTAGTCGGTGAACAGGTTCAGGTTAAAATTTACACGAACCGAATTCACTGTTTCTATAACGAACAAAAAGTTGCCGAGCATCAGCTGCTGACCGGTGGTCATGAATGGGGACTTCAGATTGAGCACTACCTTGAAACCCTAAGGAAAAAGCCTGGTGCATTAGCTGGTAGCACAGCGCTGCAACAGGCAGATCCCAAAATCAGAAATATCTACACCACCTATTATATCAGCCACGAGCGTGATTTTATAGAGCTGATTCACTACTTAAAAGAAAACGCCACATTGCCAGAGATTGAGCAAAGTATTCAGGAGCTCAGGCAAATGGGACCGAAGCATGTGACCACGGATAAAATTAAAGCCATCTGTGCGAAAAATCGAATGCCCAAGGATGCGCCCCCGCTCACATCAGAGGAGACACAAACGATTACAAATCAGGCAGAGCGGCATCTCAGACTTTATGACGAATTATTCAACACGAAGAGGGTTGGACAGCAGGAGGTGTGCGTATGAACAAGTCAAACAACGTAAACGATAGAATCTACCAGTATTGTAAGGATATTAAATTACCGACGATTCGTGAATGCTTTCAAGAAAAGATTAATGATGCGGTGATTCGTGACATCAATTATGAAACCTTTTTAGCAGAACTCCTGCAAAAGGAATGGGATACCCGAAGGCAGACAGCACAGGCTAATCGCATTCGACGCGCTAAATTTCCATACAAAAAATATTTGGAAGATTTGTCCATTCAGGACTTGCCTGAGGATGCCCAAAAGAAATACAAACAACTGAGAACGCTTCAATTCATCCAGGAGGGAAGAAACCTTATTTTAGCCGGCAATCCAGGAACCGGGAAAACCCATACAGCTATTGGGCTTGGCATCAAAGCTTGTGAGGAAGGGTATAGCGTTTGGTTTACGACGGTTCCCCTGCTCATTAATTATATGAAAGAGTGTCGATCAGAACGGACGCTTCGCGCCTTTCAAACCCGCTTCGAGAAATATGATTTGGTCGTTTTGGATGAGATGGGCTATATCTCTTTTGACAAGGAAGGGGCAGAACTCTTATTTACCCATCTTTCTCTACGGGCTGGACAAAAATCTACCATCATTACAACAAATTTGTCCTTTGAACGATGGGGCGAAATCTTTCAGGATCCCGTCATGACTGCAGCTATGATTGATCGACTCACGCATCAAGCGTATTTGATCAATATGAATGGCACTTCCTATCGAATGAAAGAAACGAAAGCGTGGTTGGAGCAGCAACAAATGGGCTAATCTCTACTCCATTCCCCCACGAACCTAATAAGTTAAGTGGGGGAATTTTAAATGACTATATGGGGGATTTTTCAGTTGACAAATACA
>NZ_JAMAST010000041.1 GCF_023336505.1 Sporolactobacillus mangiferae
ACTACCCGCTCCGACATTGTGAGTCCCGCAAAAATTTTCTTGTTAAAAATGGGTATGTTGTGTATGGCTAAATAACAAATTAGCAAAGGAGTATCAGAATTGAAAATCAGAAAATCAAATCCTGAAAATGTTGCCCCTCCGGTTGCCCAATATTCCCATGTAGCCGTGATTCCAAAAGATGCAGAACTTGTTGTTCTATCTGGTCAAATTGGCAATGATAAAGATGGGATATTACCGTCAGACATCGAAACGCAATTTGCGAATGCCTTTGGAAACATCAGGTCCATCTTCGAAAGTGAAGGCGTAAATCTAAACAATGTTTTTAAGATCAACTTTTGGTTCACTGAACAACTCGATAGGAAAACGTATCTGGAAGAATGGAATAAATTTTCTACTCAATCTCCTCCGGCTACAACACTTGCCTATGTTTCCGCTTTAGCGAGACCAGAAATTAAGGTTGAGATTGAAGCTTGGGCCGCAAAATAAGCTAATTCATGCTCGTTGCTCTTTTGCACTTCTGGACACCTAAATTTGGTGTCCTTCTTTGTTTCAAAACAGCGATTCCTGATAAAAGCCTGCGTGCTTCACTCCGAACTCTGCGTTTTTCCTGAAACCCTACCCTTCTTTCAAGAATTTAAATTTCACACCGATATAAATAATTAGGGAGGTGATTTTCATGGACGTTGCATCTGCATCTATTGGTTATCATCAGGCTTTACTTAGCCAAGATGTAAGCCTTGCCGTAACCAAATTGGCTCTAAACAGTGCGCAACAAAGCGGTGCGCAATTGGTTGAAACACTTCAGGCTTCAGATTCGAATTTAGGGAATATCATCGACCTAAAGGCATAAAGGATCGGAAAAATGTATCCCGTTCGCTATGCGGTTGCATTGCGTCTGCATTGCTATCGCTTTGCATTTGCATTGAACCCGCGTCATGACTGGATTTCTGCCACCGTTTTGTGCGGCTTTTCGTGCCTTTTCAGACTTTTTATCCTTGCTTTCCATGCGTGTGATCAATGTCTTCGACCATATAAAATTGTCGTTTTTGCATAACAAACCGAACTCGTTTATGCATGCATCTACGAATTCTTTTGCCGCATTGCGAACGCATCGTAAAGTTGCTTGGTCTTTTCCAATTTGTATCCGTCTTCATCACGGAGTATTTCAATCAGGCACCAGTAACGTCCGTAGCCTTCCATACCAAATACCGCACGCATCGCAAGGATCTTAGGGTCATATCTGGCATTGCTATCATGAATGAAATAACAAGCATCCTTCATAATTTCACACCCGAACTTTCTCTAAGTTCTCTTTAAACGATCGAGCAATTTCAACGATTTCCTCACGCGTCTTCGTGTCCGGAGCATTCCTAAATGCAATTTCTAAAAGATCCATGAAGTCAGTATTCAGCTTATCTGTCACTTTTTGGCTAACATGAATGCCGGGGTTATACCTGTCATTAATTGTCATCGACGACCTCAGCTAAGATGGGTTCGCGATCAACGAGCATGTCCGGAGTCATATCACCTTTCCTGATCATTTTCTGACAGCCATGCCGTGTTGAAACAGATTTGTTTGCAGTGGTGTTGGCCTTGATGAAATCAACGCGAACGGGCTGTCGAAAACTTTCTCTGATTCGCTTCATTTGAGAATTCTGTTCTTTCTTATCCAACATGTGGAATATCTGAAATCCTTCTAATCCCGCCGATTCCCTTAGTTCTTTCAGAATCTTTTTTACCCAGAGCTTGAACTCTTTTACTTCAGCTTTATGACTTCCAATGATTGCATCATAAATGCCGAATTCAGAAATGATAACCATTGTCTGTTCACCACCAGGGGTGCGCACTTTTGTCGCCCCCTTGTCTTCTGGATCAATAATCTTGTTCATATCTCGTGTTCTTGAATAGTCAAGAGCTGCCCCTATATCTTTTTCCACTGCCCACCACTCATCTGGTTTTTTCTCAACGAATCGAATCTTATGGCCGAGTCATGTTTCTGCTCGCATACGGTGTTTCATTTGACTGCCTCTTTTTTATCTTCCATAGGATAAACAATAATTTCATCAATAGAATACTGAAGAGCCTTGCAAATCTTATCAAGAGTTACAAACTCAATTGCTTTAGACCTCTCGTAGTAAAGATTAACGATAGTTGTTCATGATAATCCTGTAATTCTGCTTAACG
>NZ_JAMAST010000042.1 GCF_023336505.1 Sporolactobacillus mangiferae
GAATCAATTTCATAATTGCTGTTTTTAAAAAGTAGAGACCTACAGAATTTTTAACTGGCTGTTTTTTAAAATCTCTTTTTGATTATGCAGCTTGGTCTTCTTGATTTAATAAAGCATTGATGCGGTTCGCGGCTAATTTTGATGCATTGTAAACCAATGTAACGAGATCGAAATGTACTTTTGCACGCTTTCCGGTTCGGTAGCGCACATTGTTGAGCTGAAAGAATTCCTTTAAATAGGCATTCACCCGTTCGACAGCGGTTCGGCGTTTGAAAAGGGTTTTCCATGCTTTGGATCCTCGGGCAGGTGCTGTGAATCGTCGAAGGTCTGTCGTGATTTTTACTTTATACACTTTTTGGCAGATGCCTTCATTGGCCAGCGAGCAGTCCACACATTCTTTTGGTTGCGTATATTTTAATGTTTCGTACTTGGCATCGTAACTGTCATAACGATAAGAATGTTCTCTGAAACAGGTCAATGCGAAGTGCTTATCGAAACCCTCTGGGTTCGATTCGTTTCGTTTGTTGTACGCGATCACGGATTGATGACCCATGCGGTAAATCTGTTGATAGATCGGTTCGAAATCGTAACCGGCATCCATGGTTTCATAGCGTAAAGCGGGCAACGATAAACGTTCTTGAATGCCTTTAAGCAACGGAATGGCTGCTTTTCCGTCATTAAGGTTGCCCGAGGAGAACAACGACTGCACGATATATTGGCTGGTTGTGCTCACAGCTAAATGGCCCTTATAGCCAAACCAAAACACGTGCTTGCCTTCACTGTTCTTTTTAATGCCCCACTTCGGTTCTTTGGGAACTTGCGCACGCAGTTCTGAAAGAGAAGCGTCCAATTGAGCCTCAATTTTCTTTTCAAAAAGGGGCAGATTTGCTTCTTTTTTTGCTTGTTCAGCGAGCCACTCTTCACGCTCTTCTTTGGATTTTCTGCCACGTTTTTTCGGCTCTTTGTCCAGATTTTCTACCTTTGGTGGTGCCTGATCACGGGCTTCAAAGTGTGTGGCATCAATGGCAATGGTGTCATCCTTGATGAATCCTTCGGTAATAGCCTGGATAATGACTTGTTCCTGAACGACTTCCAAGATCTTGGATTCCTCCAGTTTGGTAATCAACCGGGAATAGGAGGCTTCAGAAGGAGTAGGATCGGAAACAAGAAAGGCGCAGTTCAGTTTAAAAACAATGTCTTCATTGAGCCGTTTGACAAGGTCTTTGATCGTTGGGATGCGTTCAACAATCCGAATAAAAACGGAAATAATCATGGCTGAGTAGTTTAATTCTTCAGGTGCTCCAAGATGCGTTTTTTTGCTTACTGCATGGTAGATTTTATCCAAATTCAAAGCTGAAATAACGGCGTCATAGCGATGGGTAGGTTCCATTTCAAATAATTCTTGAACGCCAAATAAACTCATTTGTCGTATAATGGTCACAGGGAGTATCCCTCCGGTCTTTTTGGTTTTCTACTCAATTACCATTATACAAGACTTGGGGAGGTACTTCCTTTTTTGCGTTTAGAAACCCTTGGGGCACAAGGGCTAAGAAATATGAAATTCATTC
>NZ_JAMAST010000043.1 GCF_023336505.1 Sporolactobacillus mangiferae
TTAATCTCCTATTTGGTGTATAATAAATGCATGGAATAACGCACTGTGATGCGATTTTCTGTGCATTTTTTAATAGATGGGGTGCTTGGAATGGTTTATCGGACAAAAACGGTTCAACTTTCGATCGAGTCTTTCGGTCAGGAATTGGGTGTCTCCTTAAGCCCGGAGAATAAATGGGTTCAGCTCGCGGATCAGTTGCCGTGGACCCAGATGGAGGATGTTTATCGTGTCGTTTTTCCGTCCTCACTTGGCCGAGCGGGCAAACCCTTTCGGCTTCTTTTTGGCGCCCAGCTCATTAAGCAGTCCACGGGCCTTTCTGATGCTGATGTGGTCAAGGCTATTCGGGATACGCCCGCTTATCAGTACTTCATCGGTTGTCCCACTTACGTGGTCAGCCGACCCTTTGACCCTTCTGCCCTCACGCATTTTCGAAAACGGATCGCCCCCATCAGTACCCAGTTGCGCCAAATCATGGGCGCTTGGTGTAAAGACCGGCTTCAAGGCAGTGTGGGCAGCGACGGGACGATGATCCTTGATGCCACGGTCACGCCAGTCAACATCCGCTTTCCACAAGACCATTCCTTACTCAATCAGGCCCGCACCTTCCTTGAAAAAATGATTACGGAACTGGCTCATCAGCTCAACGTCCCCATTCCACGGACGTACAAACGAGAAGCACATAAAGCCTATGTCACCTTTACCAAGAAGCCTTGTCGCCCAGCTAAGGAAACGCGCCACCAAGTCAAAGCGCAACTGCAATACGTGCGACGTGACTTGCGTTATGTCGACGAGCTGCGCGCAAAAGGCGGTGAATTAACAGAGAAGCAACGCAGCCGATTGACCACGATCCAGCAGCTGTTTACGCAGCAGGAGTTCATGTACCGAAATAAGACACATCGAGTGGAGCATCGGATTGTCAGTCTGTCCCAGCCATACGTGCGCCCAATCAAGCGGGGCAAGGCGAAACAAAACACTGAGTTTGGTCCGAAAATCGATGTCTCGATTCAAGACGGGATCATCGAAATCGAACGTGTCGATTTCAACGCGTTTAATGAAAGTACCGACTTCCAAAAGGCCATTGAGCGCTATAAAGAACAGCACGATCATTACCCCGACGAAGTGTTGGCCGACAAACTGTACCGCAATCGTGAAAACATCGCGTTTGCCAAAGAGCGAGGCATTACGATTATAGGACCCAAGCTCGGTCGCAAACCCAAGAACGTTGATGAAAAGCAACGGCGCGCCGACAACGCAGCAGCACGTGATGCTGAGAATCGTCGAGGGGAAATTGAACGTCGTTTTGCTTTTATCAAGCAAAAGTGCGGTCTAGGTTTAGTACGCGCCAAAACCGCTGAAACGATTGCGGTCACCATTGATATGGGGATCACGATGGCGAATATCGATACGGTCTTACGCCTTTTTTCTTTGGCCCTTTTACTGGTCATAAAAATCAAGGATACCTACCTAACGATTAGCTACAAAATACGGAAAGAGACTGAATTTCTACCAGCCTAATTCAGCATCCACT
>NZ_JAMAST010000044.1 GCF_023336505.1 Sporolactobacillus mangiferae
TCCTTCAAAACCAAACAAAAGCCCAAACGCTTCGCTATCGATCGTTTCCTTAGAAAGGAGGTGATCCAGCCGCACCTTCCGATACGGCTACCTTGTTACGACTTCACCCCAATCATTTGTCCCACCTTCGGCGGCTGAGTCCTCGAAAGGTTCTCGCACCGACTTCGGGTGTTACAAACTCTCGTGGTGTGACGGGCGGTGTGTACAAGGCCCGGGAACGGATTCACCGCGGCATGCTGATCCGCGATTACTAGCAATTCCGGCTTCATGCAGGCGAGTTGCAGCCTGCAATCCGAACTGGGGGCGGCTTTATGGGATTCGCTCAACCTCGCGGTCTCGCTGCCCTTTGTACCGCCCATTGTAGCACGTGTGTAGCCCAGATCATAAGGGGCATGATGATTTGACGTCATCCCCACCTTCCTCCGGTTTGTCACCGGCAGTCACCTTAGAGTGCCCAACTCAATGCTGGCAACTAAGATCAAGGGTTGCGCTCGTTGCGGGACTTAACCCAACATCTCACGACACGAGCTGACGACAACCATGCACCACCTGTCTCTCTGTCCCCCGAAGGGGAACACCTTATCTCTAAGGCTCTCAGAGGATGTCAAGACCTGGTAAGGTTCTTCGCGTTGCTTCGAATTAAACCACATGCTCCACTGCTTGTGCGGGCCCCCGTCAATTCCTTTGAGTTTCAACCTTGCGGTCGTACTCCCCAGGCGGAATGCTTAATGTGTTAACTTCAGCACTAAGGGGTTGGACCCCCCTAACACCTAGCATTCATCGTTTACGGCGTGGACTACCAGGGTATCTAATCCTGTTTGCTCCCCACGCTTTCGCGCCTCAGCGTCAGTTACAGACCAGAGAGCCGCCTTCGCCACTGGTATTCCTCCACATCTCTACGCATTTCACCGCTACACGTGGAATTCTACTCTCCTCTTCTGCACTCAAGCTCCCCAGTTTCCAATGCCCCTTTGCGGTTGAGCCGCAATCTTTCACATCAGACTTAAGTAGCCGCCTGCGCGCCCTTTACGCCCAATAATTCCGGACAACGCTTGCCACCTACGTATTACCGCGGCTGCTGGCACGTAGTTAGCCGTGGCTTTCTGGCCGGATACCGTCACTGCGAAAGCATTTCCTCTCCCGCTCGTTCTTCTCCGGCAACAGAGCTTTACGATCCGAAAACCTTCTTCGCTCACGCGGCGTTGCTCCATCAGACTTTCGTCCATTGTGGAAGATTCCCTACTGCTGCCTCCCGTAGGAGTTTGGGCCGTGTCTCAGTCCCAATGTGGCCGATCACCCTCTCAGGTCGGCTATGCATCGCTGTCTTGGTGGGCCCTTACCCCGCCAACTAACTAATGCACCGCGGGCCCATCTGTAAGTGATGGCCGAAACCATCTTTCAGCCCCGCACCATGCGGTGCGTCGCTTCATCCGGTATTAGCTCCGGTTTCCCGAAGTTATCCCCGTCTTACAGGCAGGTTGCCCACGTGTTACTCACCCATCCGCCGCTCAC
>NZ_JAMAST010000045.1 GCF_023336505.1 Sporolactobacillus mangiferae
GGGAGTGTCAAGTATTTTGTGTAAATGGCAGCCTTCCCGATCAAGCAACTATCAGTGAAACATGGATTCAAGGGTGTCCCGACATTGATTAAATCCTCGATGACAGTGTACTGAAAATTTAGTGTTGTAATCGATCATTTGGGTCACGAGAAAGCGATCCAGTGAATCTTCGTTTGGAAATTGCTCTTTTCTTTTGCTATACCGTTTTAACTTTTTGTTAAACGACTCAATCATATTGGTGCTGTAAATGCTTGCACGAATGGAAGGTGGAAATTCTAAAAACGTCAATAGATTTTCTGTCTTCTTTAATCGATCCATGAGCCGTGAGTAGCGTCCCTGCCAGTGATTAAGGAATTGATTTAAGAGCTCTTGTGCCCCTTTTTTGTCTGCTGCCTGGTGCAGTGCTTTAAATTCACCCATCATTGGTTTTCGATCATTGACTCGGACGTGATTGCAGAGCGTACGGCTGACATGAATGAGGCAGCGTTGAAGCTTGGCTTTTGGAAAGCTTTTTTCTAAAGCACTCTGTAACCCAACAAGCCCATCAGCGATAAAAAGCAGTACATCTCGGACGCCCCTTTGACGGATGTCCGTGAGCAGTTCTGACCAAACACCAGTGGATTCAGTGGGCGCAACGGTATAAGCCAGCACTTCTTTTGTGCCATCAAGCTTGACCCCAATGGCAATATGGATCGCTTCTTTTTCCACTGTGTCTCGCCTTAAGGGCAGGTAGGTCGCATCGAGATAGACGCAGACATATTGTGTGGACAAGGGACGGGCTTTGAATTGAGTGACTTGTTCAGAGACTGCTTGGGTCATATTCGAGATCGTTTGTGGCGTATAAAAATGTCCATACATCTTTTCCATCAAATCAGCGATTTCAGATGTCGTGATCCCTTTACGGTAGAGCTGAATAACGGTTGTTTCTAAGGAATCACTATTCCGACGATAGGCAGGCACCGTGTGTTGATGAAAATCGCCATTGCGATCTCTGGGAATTTGTAAGGCCAATTCACCATAGCGGGTTTTAAACTTGCGAGCATATTGGCCATTTCGTGAATTACCTGTATGAAAGCCCTCGCGATCATAAGGCTCATAGCCCAAAAAGCTGCTCAATTCCAGTTTCAACAGTTCATTAACAGCTTCTTCTAGATGCTGGCGAAAAATTTCGTCCAAATCTTGTTGTTGGGCTAGGGCTGACATGATTTTTGTGGTAAATTGGTTCATAGGGAAAGCCTCCTGTGATATGAGTTTGGTCGCTTAATATCTTAAGGGGAAGGCTTTCCCTTTTCAATTGTTTTTTGAATCTATTTACACAAGATTATTTAAACACTC
>NZ_JAMAST010000046.1 GCF_023336505.1 Sporolactobacillus mangiferae
TCAAGTCGTGACAGAGAAGAAAAGTTGGAAAGCAACGGCTTCCGTTTCACTGACCAACTATCTGGATTCAGGGTGTATTGTTGCGGGCGCAAGTGGTCTGACCCTGTGGGCGAATGAATTGAATCTGAACAGCCTGCAGGTCGGCCTGCTCGGCGCCATCAGTGCCAACGCGTTCGGATCAGCAGTGGGCGCGCTGATCGGCGGGCGGCTGGCTGATAAATACGGACGCAAGTTTATTTACACGTATAACATGCTGGTCTATATGCTGGGTATCGCTATCATTATGTTTTCCTTTAATTTTCCGATGCTTCTGGCCGGTTTCTTTATTACAGGAATCGCCGTGGGTGTCGGGGTACCGGCCTCATGGACCTATATCTCGGAAATCTCGGATGAATCCAACCGGGCCAGGCATATCGGTATTTCCCAGTTTGCCTGGTCGTGCGGGCCGGCGATTATCTTTGTTCTGGGGATTGTATTCTCGCCGCTCGGCCTGCTCGGTAACCGGATCATTTTCGGGTCACTGTTCATTGTTGCTTTCATCGCCTGGCTGCTGCAGCGCCAGCTGAATGAATCCAAGGTCTGGATTGAAGAGAAAAAGAAACAGAGTGCGAGCACCGCGCGTCCGACGCATCCGTACAAGCAGCTGTTTGCCAATGCGGTCAGCGTGAAATCGCTGCTGTTCCTGGTTGGCGTGTACATGTTCTGGAATCTGGTTGCCGGCGCGATGGGCTTCTTCATGCCTTATGTGTATTCCACAGTCGGCGGCCTGTCCAACCTTCAGGCCAATCTGCTTCAGGCGGTGCTCTGGGTGATTACGGCTGCGGCCACCTACTTCCTGTTCGTACCGCTTGGTGATAAAGTCAGCCAGCGTGGTCTGTTCTTTGCCGGTGCTGCTCTGGCCATGCTTTCCTGGGTCGTCCTGACGTTCTTTGATATGAGCTGGCCGGCGCTGTGGGTATTCGTGGTTGCCTGGGGGGTATCGGCAGGGATCAGTGCTCAGGCCTTCTATGCTCTGTGGGCGACTGAGCTGTTCCCGACGAATGTACGTGGTGCGTCTCAGGGGGTCATGTTCTTCGCAGTGCGCGGAAGCGCCGGAGTCTGGTCAATGATTTTCCCAACTATTCTGACGACCCTTGGCTTTACGGTAGCCGGCACATTTATGATTGTTCTTTTGCTCATCTCGCTGCTGATCGGTGTCATCTGGACACCGCAAACAAGAGGCAAAACGCTGCAGCAGATTACCGAAGAACGGTATGG
>NZ_JAMAST010000047.1 GCF_023336505.1 Sporolactobacillus mangiferae
AAATTATATATTGAACATGCTTCACGGTAATTATTGCTAGGTCACTCCATAGTGTTTGGATCGCAGTGGAGCAATAGATCAGGACGATCAATTGCCGTGAAGTTTTTATGGAGAGCTGTCCGAGAGGCCGAAGGAGCACGATTGGAAATCGTGTAGACGGTTATTGAGCCGTCTCGAGGGTTCGAATCCCTCGCTCTCCGCTAGAAAGATTCTGTAGCTTTCTTAATGGCGTTCAAAATTGCTGATTTGACGCGGTTTTGAAGGCCTTTTTCATTTAACTGGATTCGATAGGATCCGAAAGGTTCTGATTGCTTTCTGGCTGATTTTTGGACGCAGGATACCAACGGTATTTGACTCTGGTTGACTATTGATTAGAAAATATAATCTACTTCAACTTTGTTCCAAACTTCATTAAGTATTTTTCCGTCTATTTTATAGTTATAAAAAATATCCTTACCAGATTTATATTCTTTATTCTGTCCATCATGAGCGATACCTTTAGTATCACCTGGATTGAATAGTGTATATATCTCATTTTGATATCTCAAACTGAACTCCCTTCCTTGATCTATTATCTCAATCGGTTCGTTCACGAATAAGCCATTCATAACTCTTACCTTTCTCAATTGGTGTCATTGTTCAACAATGAACGTTCTCACTTTCTCTTCGCTTTATTTCCATTCCACCTCTAATTTCTCATGTTTTTTCAAGTTGACAATGCGCGCTTATTTTCTTCAATCACTGCTTTAGATACATTTTAACTTTTCGAGAGATTTCCCTACATTAATAAATAAAAGCAAGTATGTTTTACAGATCGATCTTACGGAATTTCAAGTGACATGGGACATAAAAATATGTTGTCATCATATTTATTCATCTTACAATTACAGTAGATTGTTCAGAAGGGGGTCAAGTCCTTTTTTGTGTGTAAATTCATCTCAGTTAGAACAGATTGATTAACTTGGATAAATAGCGGTCACTTTACTAGATTTAGCCAATTTAGGTTGTTCTGCTTTCCAACTAAAATACTCGTCCATTTTCAGATAGCAGCGGCCTTCCGACCATTTTTCATCCTGTTCCATGAGCATGGAACCCATGAGACGGGTGACCGATTCACGATTGGGAAAGATGCGAATCACTCGTTCGCGACGGCGAAATTCCTCGTTGAGGCGTTCCA
>NZ_JAMAST010000048.1 GCF_023336505.1 Sporolactobacillus mangiferae
TACTCAAGTGGAATGATTACAGCGTAAAAAGGTTCGCTGATTTAAAAACGTCTTTGAATGCGGCAAAAGGCACATATATGAACCTGCGATTGAAAGCGGATTCAAACATATCTGTCCTGTCTGATTGAACAATTAAATTATATGAAGCACACTTAAAAGGAAAGGATGTTTTTGCGAAATGAGTGAGCATGTAATAAAGGCATATGAACTTGCCAAAGAAAAGTATGCGGAAATTGGTGTAGATACAGAAGAAGCCCTCAATGCACTGAAGAAAATAAAATTGTCGATTCACTGCTGGCAGGGGGATGATGTACTTGGCTTTCTGTTTCCGGATCAGGATCTTACAGGGGGTATTTCAGTCAGCGGAAATTATCCCGGAAAAGCCAGAACGGTAGATGAATTAAGAAAAGATTTAAGTAAAGCATTGTCGGTTATTCCGGGCAAGCACAAGGTTCAGCTGCACAGTATCTACGCGGATACGGATGAAAAGGTGGACTTGAATGAACTCGCCCCACGCCATTTCCAATCCTGGGTTGACTGGGCAAAAGAAGAGGGCGTCGGTCTTGATATGAACGGCACATTCTTCTCGCATCCTAAATCAGCAAGTGGTTTTACTTTGTCAAGCGCCGATAAAGAGATTCGTGATTTCTGGATTGAGGTCGGGAAAGGCAGCCGTAAAATTGCCGAGTATTTCGGCAAGGAACTGGGTCAGCAGTCAGTGAACAATTTCTGGATTCCGGACGGCTACAAGGATAACCCGATTGACAAGCTGGCCCCGCGTCAGCGGTTGATCGAATCGTTAGACGAAATCATGAAAGAAAAGATTTCAGAGAACTATACGATTGAAGCAGTTGAAGGAAAACTGTTCGGGACTGGTGTCGAATCGTACACGGTCGGTTCCCATGAGTTCTATGAGGCTTATGCATTGACACGCGGCAAGCTGTGGACCATCGATGCCGGTCACTTCCATCCGACCGAAGATGTATCCGATAAATTCTCAGCTTTCCTGCCA
>NZ_JAMAST010000049.1 GCF_023336505.1 Sporolactobacillus mangiferae
ATAAGGCCGTTCGTTGTGTTGTTAATTTCATTCTGGAAAAAATTATACCCTTTTCTTTATGCAGAAAGGGCACAACCGCTTTCAACGGCTATGCCCTTTCTTTATATATTAGGCTCTGTTAATGTTTAATGTTGATTTTTTCAATAAAATGTTAGGGAACCATCTTTTGGTTCCCCAATTCTCAATAAACCAGTCTATTAGATATTCAATAAAGATGTTTGTTTTATATGTTCATACTCATTGTAATGGTTCTATTTTTGAATCCTAATTTTTCGTACAGTTTAATCGCTTGATTTCCTGCATATACACTTAAGCGAACCTCTGAATATCCATCTTGTTTAAGATGTTCGATACCAGTTTCCATCAATTGTTTTGAAATTTCATTTCCCCTAAATTCCTCTAACACAAACAATTCATAAATAAATCCATATATCTTTTCAGTAAATTGGTCTTTACTTGTTCCTATAAGAATCCAACCCATTAGATTATCGCCTTCAGTTGCTATCAAATAATAGCTTCCTTTCTGCAATAATGGTTCAATAAGTTGCTTGACTTTTTCATCTGACGGTTTTGCTTCGCCTAACGTACCTTCGAATAATGCTTGTGGTGAAAGTGATAAAATCTTTTTATATTCCGAATCGTTTGGTTTTCTAATTTCCATAAATTGAGTTCTCCTCTCCCAGTATTTATAAGCCGATTGCCCGTTAATGACCTTTTTAAGCACTGAACTTAGATAGACGGAGACTTTCAAAAGTTTCTGTCATTTCAAATACAAATGATGTAAGCAGAAGCTCTTTTATATGTTGCTTGGTATTTTCGTTACTGCGGCTATCTACAAATAAGAACCAAGCAAGGTAATTATCAAGATATTTTGTAGCCACACCTTTAAAACGGTCAATCCACTTCTTCATCCGAGAATGAAAACTGTTGACATTTTGAATGTGATATAAGCCTTTTATAACGTGCTTTCCATCATCGGATTTGATTCGGTAATGCTCTAATCCTTTTTCT
>NZ_JAMAST010000005.1 GCF_023336505.1 Sporolactobacillus mangiferae
ATTTAACTAGAGAAGAATACTATAATTCTATTAATTCGTCCACGATTGAGTATAATACGAATACTACAGATAATTCCCCTGTCGATAAAAAAGGTAATAGTAATGCAATAACTCCTGCGGAAATTCCCATTGTGACAACCTATAAATACAAAGAAAAAAAGAGCACTAAATACTATGGAGATCGCATAAAAGTATCTGCATGGGTAAAAGCTGGTTCTAAATCAGCACTTATTAGTCATTCAGTACAATATTCTGTTACAATAAGCGCATCATATAGTGTTACGGCAGGAAGTCAACAATCAGCGATAAAGCATGGAGCATCTTTTACTATAACTTCAGCCAAGACTAATGCTAATACTTATGGGTTGTATGTAAGTGCACATCGTACGGGAGCAATTTATTTTAAGCCATATAAACGTAAAACATCAGGCACATTGACACAGTATAATAATTATGTAGGTAAAGTAAATAGTAAATCAGTGTACGCTCGTTCTGCCATTAAGTTGAAATCAGGGGAAGCTGATGGAATATATTATATAGTTTATAAATAATTACCAGCGTTTTATAAACACATTCGTTCCTTTATACCATAATGTGGTGTAAATCCAGTATCGCAGCATCAAATATTAGACAGGCTAAATGATAGTGTAAATAAATTTCGGTTTGTTTCTGAATACAAATCAAGCCTTCACTTGACAAGTGGAGTGAGTCCACTGGTGCCTTAAGCATAACTGGAAAAGGACTTTCGCATGACACTCCTTGCTTTTCATCCTTTTTCAGACTTAGTTCTGATCAAGATATAGATGAATATCACGGCTTCCGTGCAGAATACAGTGGATTTCGATGACATCGCCATCCACCATATAGAAAACGAGGTACTTGTCAACTGGAATCCGGCGGTATATCAGATGAAACTGCCCGCCGGTATGGATTCGTACATTTCCGGAAATTCGGCAAGCTCATGAATTTTTTCAATAATACGGTCGTATTGCTGTACCGCTGTCGATTCGTAGTACTGCATCAGATAGTCCACGATACCTTCGAGATCCCTGACCACGATGGGCAGCATAACGATCTTATACATTTTTACTTCCCGTTTGGTCTGTCAACTTTTTCCGCAACTTCCGCGAAACATCGGTAAAATCGTAACGGGTATGATCGCTTTCCGCCAGTGTTTCGGCTTCATGCAAGGCTGTTTCGATGCGCTTGGCTGATCGGATATCTTCATACTGTTCCAGACCCATGACAACCATATCGCCATGACCGTTTTTCGTCAGGAACACCGGCTCCGCCTCTTCATGAACAATGCGGGAAATTTCAGAAAAATTATTTTGTAAGTCTGAGATCGGTCGAATATTCGGCGTGATTAACTCACCTCCAATGATTTTATCGTAGTTATGATAAAATATCTATTCGAGCAAAATGAGGGAATGCTTCCAAAGCGGAAAAGTTGTCCGAAAAATATCGGTTTTGTGTGTGGTCTGTAGAAAGAACGATATTCTTTCATACCGTCCGGTAGGGCGCTTGACCATGGTAAAGATCTGCCGGCATGCTGTCATTCACCCTCTTGACACAGGACACTTCATGTTGGATACCCTATGTGCATCAAATCTAATAGAATTGGTTAAGAAAAAAGAGTGAAGCGATCTGATTGCAGACCCTCACTCTTTTTGCATACTTCTATGATGAAATTTAGACCTTAGTTATTGAAGGAGCGCCAGCACTTCTTCAGTCGTCCGTACTTTACCGATTCTCGGGAAATATGGGTGATGCAGTGGCTGTAAAAAGTAAATAGTTTAGTTTCCAAAAGCGTGGTCTAAATTCACCGTCTTTAGACGGTATCCGCTTTTTCAAAGACACAAACGTTAATGAATAAGTTTTCATACTTCGAATGTTATGATATATCTATATTCTCAAACATTTATGTACTGTTTATTATTGGTTTTAATTCTTCTCAATCACTTTGTAATTCTTTTACTTGTACCTTTAAAGATTCGATACGATCAACTATTTGTTCAATAAAGCAGCTTTGATATCATTGTTCATAATCACTATTATCACTAATTTTTCATTCTGGCTTAATTTCTCCCATGAACTTTTTTGTGATAAAGAACAAAGGTCTTTTTTCGGGGATGTTTTCCTTCTTTTCAAGTGACGTTGCTGCGTATATCAGGATAAACTGGAACCTCACTGGATTTGGGAAAATACTTTTGAAAGTTCAGTTAATGAAATTGGGTTGACCTTAACATCAATGTCAGGGTATATCATGTCACAGTGAAGGGAGGGTGTGGAATGAAAATTAGTGAACTTTCGAAAAGAACTGGGGTAAGTGCGCGATCACTGCGCTATTACGAAGAAAAGGAGCTGCTTCATTCTGCGAGAACGGATAATGGTTATCGAGATTACGATGAGTCCACTGTTGACCAAGTTCGAACGATTCAGCTTTATTTCAGTCTTGGATTGAATTCTGATCAAATCAGCCAGGTCGTTAACTGTGATCCTATTGTTTTTCCTTATGATAAATTAGTTTGTTCTGAAGTGATTGAGGTTTATAAGGAAAAAATTAGCGAGGTCAGTCAGCAGATTGAAGAGCTTAAAGCTATTCAAAGTCGGCTTGAAGAAAGAATGGTATTAACTCTCCGATCCTTAGAAGCAGAAAAAGAAAAGCATCAATTGGCTATTCGTGATGAGGGGCAGTGCTAAAATCATGAATTTAAATCGATCAAAAAGATTGAGTGCCCTGATCGCCCTGTATCTGAGTGTTTTCATTATCGGAACGGCTGAACTGCTTCCCATGGGCCTGCTGCTGCCTTTAGCTCAAGATCTTCATATCGGCCTTTCACTGACTGGAATGCTTGTCACCGGCTATGCCTTGGGTGTAGCCATCGGTGGACCGCCTATTTTTGTCTTGACAGGACGGTTGCCTCGAAAAACTCTGCTTTGTCTCTTTCTTCTTGTGTTCACTATTGGTGGTGCAATCTGCACATTCGCCACAACATTCTGGATGCTGTTGCTTGGCAGAATCATCAGTTCATTCGCGCATGGTATCTTTTTTGGCATGGCCGTCTTAACTGCCAAAGATCTTGCCACTGCGGAAAAAGGAGGGACCTATATCTCAATCGTGATGATGGGGATTACCCTGTCCGTGATTTTTGGCGCCCCGGCAGGAGCCTTCATTGGCATTCAATTGGGGTGGCGTGCGGCATTTCTGGTGATTACTTTGCTTTCCGTGCTGACTCTAATTCTTTTATTTGTCGGGCTTCCAGACCTGTCCAGGCTTGAAAAGGTGTCTCTGAAAGATCAACTGATGAAACTGGGAAACGGCCAATTCATTGCTGCGTTTCTCGCAACAACATTTTGTATCGGTGGTTTTTTTGCGGGATTCACTTACATTAGTCCGTTATTAGAAAAGATTACGGGTTTTTCAGCCCATTCCATTTCGATCATTCTTTTCATTTTTGGTATCGGTGCAATCGTTGGCAATCTTATCGGCGGCAAACAAGCGGACAAGAACTTGAGAAGAGCTATTTTCACAGGGACATCTTTACTTATTCTTTCCCTGATTATGCTGTTTGTTGTCAACCACATGAAGCTGGCCTCCGTGATTGCTATTTTCATCTTGGGTGTTGCTTCGTATGGAATCATGACACCTTTTCAACTACTCATGCTTCAGAAATCAGCAGGAGCTGAGGAACTTGCTGCAACAATCAATATCTCTGCTTTTAATTTAGGTAATGCCATCGGTCCTTTGATTGGCAGTCTTACATTAATCTGCGGATGGGGATTAAAAATAATCCCTCTGACAGGTGCAATAACCGTGTTCGTTGGTTTGTTGCTTAGTGTCTGGTGTCAGGCAAAAGAAGGGTCCAAACAAAAAAATGTATGAGCGGCTTGCTCAATACATATCAACCAGAGGAGTGTAAAACTGATCGCCGTTGATTTGAACTATTTTTCAGAACGGTGAGATTCTGAATGTTAATGGTGGATGGTTATTTGGAAGATAGCATACGGGACACTTTGCTGGAGATCCATGCGGATTAAATCCGGATGCTGATCCGCGATTTTTTAAAATAGAATTGATTAAGAAAAAAGAGTGAAGCGATCTGATTGCAGACCCTCACTCTTTTTGCATGCCTTTATAATGTAAAACTTAGACCCTATTACAGAACCGCCAGCACTTCTTCGGTTGTTCGTACTTTGCTGATTCGCGGGAAAATATGAGTGATGCAGTGGAGTGGCTGTAAAAAGTAAATAGTTTAGTTTCCAAAAGCGTGGTCTAAACTCACCGTCTTTAGACGGTATCCGCTTTTATCCTTATCTTTTCTGTCCATACTTTTGCTAGAGTTGAAAAGTATGGACGGTTATTAGAAAAGCGGCCATGCGGTCTATGATATCAAGTATCATGTGATCTGGGTGACCCAATATCGCTATCAGGTGTTGGTGGTCCAGTCGCGTTCGACTGCGTGAACTCATCCGACAGGGATGTGAATCCCGTGGAGTCACCATCCTGCAGGGGAACATAGGCAAGGATATCCATTTGCTGATTTCATATTCGCCGAGCCTTGCACCGAGTAAAATCATGCAGTATCTGAAAGAACGCTCATCCCAATTGCTTCAGGATGAGTTTCCAGAACTCAAAAAAAGGTACCAGGGGCAGCATCTATGGTCGAGAGGTTATTTCTGCGCGACCGTCGGCAACGTGACCGAAGAAATCATTCGAAAATTATATTGCGAACCAGTCGGATAAGGTCAAGAACGACATGTTCAAGATTGACGACTGAGTTCTCAGTCAGCATTCAGTATGCTATGAGCACAAGGTCTTTCAGAAGACTTCAGTCTTGAATGGCGACTTTAAGTCATTTAGTCAAATTTGCTTTATTGTATTGAAATACAAAATCAAAAGAAGATCTCAAAAATCAATTTTTTGACTATAAGATACCCCTCTTAAAAGGTAGAGATGAATACTAAATGATGAGATGTCACAATTTGCAGCAACTGTCCAATATTGAAAAGTTGTACCGATCATGAAGTCGGTCAGAAATGCTGATGTCCCTACCAAATTTGTATCTGGCATCGCGATCTGATTGCTAGTCGGATAATAAGAGATAGGACAGATTTCAATGCTTCTTTAACAAAAAATTTTTTAATAATGGGAAGAAATTTTGTTCAGTATTGTCGATACATTAAGAGATTAAATCTTTCATAGGTTTGGTATAAAAAATTTAATTTCATCGACATTAAACGACAACATTTTCAGAATAAGTAAAATATACTTAAAATGTAAAAAATATTATATTTTAAGGAGTGATAGATATGAGTCAACTGTTATCACTGGAGAAAAGCATAGAAGGAGTGCCTGAGAATGAACGCTCTTTACCTGTTCGTAACACGAAGACATCAGATAAACCTGGAATGAAGTCATTTAAACAACATGAGGTAAGAAGATTTGGCGTAGGGGGTAAAGTTGGGGAAATTCGTAATGCTAGTGGTGGTGGTGGAACAACTATTGTTCTTTGCTGTTCATGTAGCGGAAGTGCTTTTTATAAGGATGTTGAGGCTTTCCATCCTAAGAAATCCTAATAATATGATAAAAGTGACTTATTTCTGTATTGCATTTTAGAGTACAAGAATATAGTCACTTTATTTTACTTTATTGGAGGTATTATACATGGAATATGAAATACAACCATTTTTTCTATATAAGGGTAAGAAAAAAACTGTTTTACAAAATATTAATGGTGCTGTTGATTTAAATGATAGAACGTTGATAAATTTATTAACGAGTTGGGATTCTGAACAAAAAAAGGTAATTTCCTATGATGAATTGAGGATGGTTTTTACAGAATCAATTCAAGAGTTATTAGATTTTTTAGATGATAATGGGATTATTAAAGAGAAAATAAAAAAAGAGTACTCAATAAAACGTATAATCATTTTGGCAGATGACGCAGAAATTAGGCTGAATATAAAACAAATGCTTTTAGAATTAAATGCAAAAGAGATTAGACTTTATATTGTTGAAAAAAAGGAAATAATAGATTTAGTATTGTCTTCAAATGATCTATTAATAGTCTCGTTAACAAAATTTAAACCGCGCTTTGCTGATTACATAAAAGAAAGGGTTATAAAAAGTAACTCAGTATTGTTGATGGGATATTGTTATGCAAATAATTATTATATCGATAATTTATATAAACATGATTGGTATCTTCCGTGTCATACATGCAATTTCGAAAATTTAAAGAATCAACTGCGTATAAATAATGGCTCATCAATAAATTATCAACAACTACTAGATATAATATATAAATCAGACGAAGATACAACTATATCATATCCAATAAGTCATTTAAACAAAAATCTAATAAGTATAGAACTTTATAAAAAAGTGGCATCTTTCATTGGTGATGGTCAATTTACTTTTTTGTCACCAGATGAATATAACGATATTGAGATGATTCAATTAAAGGACAGCAACATCATCAAGGATAGTTCATTTCATTGGGAACTGTGTGATTGCTATGAAAAATAATGACAAAAAGATTGTAGCGGATCAATTGAAAAACGAAATTTATGATCGAAGTATGTTTAATTATGTAGAAAAATTTCATCAAAAGACTGCCTGGGTTACGCCGTTTAATTGGACTTTTAAAGAGTCAGTATTTGATTGGCAAAGGTTACTTGAATATACTGATGAACTGCCTGATAACTACATATCAAAAGTAGAACTGCCTATAGATAAAGATATTCCATGCTTTGACGGACCACGTTCAACAAGAATTTATAACAAAGAAGCTACAATCAGCAAAAAAAAATTTAGTGATATTTTATTTAACGCTTTTGGACGCTATAGAGGATTGGGATCCAAAAATTATCCCTCTGGTGGTGGATTATATCCAATTATCCCCATGCTTATTTTATTGGAGGGAAGTGCTATAGAAGGTGTTGAAAATCCTGGCATCTATGTTTATGATTCTTCAAAATTAGAACTACTATTAATAAAAAGAATTAATAACAAAAATAAACAAAATATTCTAGTCAATGTGAATTCAATAAATCCAGGATTTGCATTATCAAACATTGCTTTTATATATGTCATTGATATGGAAAGAGCGCTTATTAAGTATGGAGTGAGAGGATATAGGCATGCATGTATTGAGATAGGTTTAGCAATGGAGAGTTTAATAATGGCGTATCGAAATATTGATTCATCTTTGGGGGATTGTGTATGGTCAGGATTTAATGATAATGCTCTGACCGTTGCATGCGGATTGAATGTAAGACTAACGCCAATAGGGATGCTGCAATGGTTTGGCAAAAGAAAGGAAGTATAAAGTGTATTTTGAAAGGTTTCCAAGCGATAATTTTAATATTTGTGATAAAAAATTTTTCAATAATATTGATTATTTTGCTTATACAAAAATGGGAGCTCTACAAAATTTCGGCATGGAAAATCCTCTAGATTGTGGTTCTTTTGGAAAAACGAAAAAAGAGGCTTTGAACAAATCTATTTCAGAATCCATTGAAAGACGAAGCTTGCTGGCTTATAAGAATAGAGATTTCAAGACAGCTCTAAATGTTATGGATGGGTCACTAAAAAAAGTTCAATATGAAAATTACTTCTTTTCAAAGAAAAACATTACAGACACGACAGCAACTGCATGTGATACTGTACCATCTAGGGCGGTCATATCTGCTATTGCTGAACTTATTGAAAAAAATTCCACCTTTCTTTTTTGGTATAACAATGAAGGATACGAAGTTGATTCAAATCAAACGGAAAAATTTGTACTCCGATATGGATTCAGAGAGTTCAAGTATAAAATGTATATTAATTTATCGTTCTATCCTTTTATTGTTGCTTATGTTGTTTTGTATAAAAAAGAGCTACCTTTAATTATCGGGACAGGGTCAGGAACTAATTATACTAATGCTATCTACAAGGCGATGAGAGAAGCTAATTTTTTATTTAAAGTTGAGTCTAGCATGAATATTAAAGCTGAAATTCTTGGTATACAGGTTGATAAGTACACATTAGCAAAGGAAAAATCTTTAAAAAGTGTTGAAACACGATTAAAGTTAAAATCCTATCCTAAACGAAGTTTGAGTCTACATGAAATCAACTATAAAGATAAAAAACAACATTTATCAATTCTTAAAATGGCATTAAGTAAATATACTAATGAGGTCAATATATTTCCTATTAATTTATTTAATAATCGATTAACTTTTAAAATATATTCGCCGGATCTTATTAGCTATGTGCCCTTTAAATTCAATCTGAGGTTTGATAAGAAAATATATTCTAGAATTAAATTAAGAAAAGAGGACATATTAAACTTTCCAGAATTACCCATTATGTAAGGGGGAGAAGATTATGTACTTAATAAATAATCATAGTAATGGAATGCCCTTTTTATTATATTCCGTTAATATTGAAGATGCCAAATTCCCAAGTGTTGACACATATGAAACTTCAATTTTATCAGTAACAATTAAAAATGCAACAGGAAATTCGGTTGATTTTAATAAAAGAAACTCTCTGTTTGCAGCCTTCGGAGAATTTAACGAGAGACTTTCGATGTATCATTCGACACAAAATAGTATACCTAAAATACAGGCATTTTCCATGAATGAAACTCCCTCAACATTTATTGAGCCAACTAAAATCTATTTAAATCTAAATATGAAATCTTTGTCAGGCTATGATAAAGAGTTTCAAGATTCTTGCGGTGTTGCATCACAAATTAATTCAAACGCATCAATGCTTGCTAGTTTACTGGAATTTGCAGAGAGGCAATCTCTAATTGCAACTTGGTTAGGAAAGCAAAAGAGAAAGAGGTATAAATTTAAAGATATACTTTATCATTTGAATCAAAATGATATACTTTTTTCAAAGACACAAACGTTAATGAATAAGTTTTCATACTTCGAATGTTATGATATATCTATATTCTCAAACATTTATGTACTGTTTATTATTGGTTTTAATTCTGAACACTATGCACTTGGGTTATCTGCTGGTAATAGTTTTTTGGATGCGTATAGCGGGGCATTAAAAGAATTTTTCCAATGCTATTTTGCATCTCAAAGAATTATAGGCAATACAAGTGCGGAAAAAATAGATCTATATAAAGATTATTATTTAAATATCACGATTCAGGATTTTTATGATAGCTACAAGTTTTTAGAGGAAAGTGATACACTTTATTTACATGAAAATGATTTGTTTGATTTGACGGATAATCAATTATGCATACAAGCGATCCTTGAAAGTTTTAAAATGCTTGGTATTCACTCTTATATTGTAAGCATCCCCCCGCATAATAAACAAACTAGATTAAAAATCACAAAAGTTTATTCGCCTGATGCATTTCCACATATGTATGTACCCTTGTTAGAACCAGAAAGATACAGGATATGCAAACTGCTTAATATGAATAAATTTCCTAACAAAGGGAAGCAAATTCCTTTTCCTTGAAAAGAGGGTATAAAGAATGAACTTGAAAATAATATACAATTATTTTAAAGTATTCAATAAAATTATTTGGTCAGAAAAGATTCCTTTTATCTATACACTTGTTGCACCTGCTCTTTTTTTTGTTTTTTCTAATTTCTCATTGTATGGAGAAAAACACATTGATGGTTCCCATTTGGTACTAAAAGGAGCCAATTATTTTGGATATATTATTGTTAGCGTCATGGTAAACGGAATTTCATTACAATTGTTGAATTTCCGAGAAAATGGATCATTAAAAACATTCACCATGATTTCAGGTGGAAATAAACATCTAGTGATTAGTGGTTTAATTGTGAGTGAGTTATTTTTTGGGCTCATCTGCAGCACTATTTTTTCCACTTTAGTATCTACATTTGATTTTCATTCTTTCTTCTTTATTTTATTAACCTCACTTTTCATATACCTTATTTCAGGCATTCCGATTGCTTTTTTGGTGCTTTTTATGGCGGTTCTGAAAGTTAGGGCAAATACTATGGGAACAGTCTCAAATTTATTGGTTATTTTATTTATATGGATTGCAGCAGTTCGGAGAGATACGGGTAATTTCCTGGGGGAATATTTATATGGGTTAATCCCTAATGATTATGTGACACAAGTGGTTATATTTATTGTTCGCTCATTTCAAGGAACCTTCTCTTTAAGTGGGTTATATATATTAATTGCAGTTACAGTAACTTACATAGTTATTGGAACATGGTCTTTATCAAAGATACAAATAAATTCAATTTATATGCGAAATTAAGGTGAACTAAATGAAAATTGAATTAAAAGATATTAATTTTTCATATGCAGGAAGTCCTTTGTTTAAAGGCCTTGATATGGTTGTAGAACCCGGTAAGTTAAATTTATTGATTGGTTATAATGGAGCGGGGAAAACAACCCTTTTTGATATGTTGACAGGCATAATCACTCCTCAATCAGGTAAAATAGATGGACTTCCGGGAAAAGAAAAAATTCTTTATCAAACGCAAGCACCCGCACTTTTTGGAGTTTTATCGGGTAGGGATTTACAAAACTTTATTTTTGGTACATCTAACGGATATACTCCAATTGATATCACTTCATTGTCTGATCGGCTACAAGATTTATATGAGAAATTAATGAATAAAAAGATTAGCGTAATGTCTGTAGGGGAACGCCGTTGGTTATTAACTCTGATCGAAACGCATCTAGATAAAAAGTTGTTCCTGTTTGATGAACCAACGAGCGGTGTAGATCCGGTATCACGGCGTCAAATATTAGACAGGCTAAATGATATTGTAAATGGTTCCGACAGAATTGTAATAGCATCTACTCATGAATTAAGAGATTACGAGTCCGTAGCAAGTAATATTTTTTTATTAAACAAGGGGTGTATCCGAACTTTTCAGTCATTTAGTGACTTCGTTGAAATTTCCCCAAGTAAAGACCCAAATGAAGCGTTTGAACGGTATGTAGAAGATTGATTTAGATAAGCAACTATCAATAAAGCAGAATCAAATGATGCTGTTGATTAAGAAAAAAAGAGTGAAGCGATCTGATTGCAGACCCTCACTCTTTTTGCATGCCTTTGTAATGTAAAACTTAGACCCTATTACAGAACCGCCAGCACTTCTTCGGTTGTTCGTACTTTGCCGATTCGCGGGAAAATATGGGTGATGCAGTGATCATGTTCTTCCTTAGTCGACGCAGTCATCGCATCCTCGACAAAGATTTGATGATAGCCGTGCGCATACGCTTCCCGCGCCGTTGTATCAACGCCGATCCCGGTTGAAATGCCGCAGAGCACCAGGGTGTCGATGCCGCGGCGACGCAGCTGCAAGTCCAGGTCGGTTCCATAAAAGGCGCCCCACTGCCGTTTTGTGATTTGATACGTATTTTGAAAGGCATCCAGCTCGGGTACATAGTGATCCCACCCGTCAGGCAACCCCGACGCAGGCTGACTTGAATCCGTCTGGGGAACAAGCCAATCTTTTCCATCAAAGGAAGAGACTCGGACAAGTGCAACAAAGGATCCATTGGTTGTAAATGCGTGTACCAGTTTCATCGTCCTTTCAACCACTTGCGCACCAGTATATGGGGCGCGTTGACTGTTCACAATCCCGTTTTGCAGATCAATAACTACTAAAGCGGTCTTCTCTTTATTCATTTTTATCGCTCCTCATTCAGGTGTTGTATGCGAATGGCCTGCGCGTTGACTTGCCGGTAGACGCGCCAATAAACCCACAGGCCATTCATAAGCAGCAAGGCGGCAGTGACAAAAAATACCGCACGAATACTTAGCCATGCGGCAATCTGGCCGCCAAAAACAGATCCGCCGAAAACACCCAAATACATGGCGGACATACTAAATCCAAATACGCGGCCGGTCAGCGCGGCTGGCGTGATTTTTCGAATCATAATATTCACGGAAGGCATTAACCCGCCGGCAGTCAGACCGAACAGAAATCGGAGCGCGATCAATTGCCATGGCGCAGTGACAAAACCTTGCGGGATAAAAAGCAGTCCGGCCGTAAAAAGCATCATTACCATAACCTTATGTGCGCCAATCCGATCGGACAGCTTTCCTAAGCGTGGTGCAGCGATAATATTTGCGAGCCCCGAAGCGGAAAAAGCAAGTCCGGACAGCAGGGCGAGATGACTGCTGCTTGTCAGGTGCCCCATGAACACCGTCACAACCGGCTCAACAGAATATAAAGCGATGGTTAAGATAAAGGCGGTCACAAACAGGGTAACGGTTAGTCCTTTTTCCGGAATCTGATTCCAAATATCCTTAGCATGCCGAACTTTTTTATCAGTTCGCTTGAACGACTCCTTCACGAAGAAAAGCGTCGTGAAAAAGGAAACCATCATTAGTGAACCAGTCATAAAAAATACGTTTTGCAACCCAAAATGTTCGCTCAGAAACCCGCCGATCAGCGGACCGATCAGCGAACCGGCAATGTTGGCGGTTGACAGAGTGCCCAGCGCCCATCCGGCATGTTCCTGATCCGTCTGGGTCGCGATCAGAGTCGTACAGGCTGTGCTGTAACCGGTGATCACGCCTTGCAGCAGGCGAAGCCCGATCAGTACGGCGACATTGGGGGCAAACCCCATGCAGCCGATCACAACCGCCATGCCCAGACTGGCCCGAAGCAGCATAGGCTTGCGGCCAAACTTATCGGCCACCGATCCCCAGATGGGTGAGAAAATAGCGGACAAGATAAAGGTACTGCCAAAAGCAATGCCGGATAGCTGAGCGATGGCCGCTTCATGAGTCACACCAAGATGCCTGATGTACAGCGGCAGTACGGGTGCGATCTGGCTCATGCCAATCCCTGTCGCAAACATGCCAAACCAGCAAACCACTAAATTTTTTTTCCAAATCGGCATGATCCGCGCCTCCGAGATTCAAGTATAGGATGAATAATCACACCCAATAGTTTAAACACGGATTAGCGGCCGATCCATGGTTAATCCTGTTATCCATGGACATTTTTGCGGTAATATTCGATTGGACTGATCCCTTCTGATCGTTTAAAAAGCCGGCTGAAATAAAATTCGTCCGCAAAGCCAAGCAAATGAGCCACTTCCTTGACTTTGTAATCGCCGTCAAGAAGCAGCTCCTTCGCTTTGTCAATTTTCATCTGGTTAAAATAGGAAATGACCGAGTAACCGGTGCTTTCTTTAAAGATTCTGGTCAGATACGTCGACGACAATTGAACACGTTCGGCTAGCGCTTTCAAAGTGATGTGCTTCGACAGATTCCTTTGCATATAGGTGACGATTGTCTCTACCTTTAGTGAGCTTGAATAATTTTGATTTTGCCTTCTGACATTTTCTGCAATGGCAATGAGCAGTTGTTGCAGCAGAGTCCGTGCGGCAAAAGCGTATCCGGGTCTTTTTTTATCCCAATAGGTAGTCAAGCGTCGAAATAGTGCTTCGACTTCGTAGTAATCGATTAGTACTCTTGCCGTTTTTCGCATCAGCTTTTTCGTGCCCTCACGGATCGCCCATTGACTTTGACTCCATACGATCTCCGCGCAGCTGAAATGAACGGATAAGAAACCGCCAGGGCCCGCTTCGGCCGCGAACATATGATGAAATCCGGGAGGGATGTAGCAAAGCATGCCTTTTTTTATTGAATAATGCCGTTGATCAATGGTTATGGTTCCGGCCCCGCCGGTAAAAAGGATGAGTTCATGGTGGGACAGTGTGCGACTGATCGTTCGCGGTGCGTGCTCCTTATTATCGAAGGATCTGTGGTTGCAATAATGAATATGGAAAAAAAGCTGATCGGACAACATGGACTCACCCGCTTTTCGAAAGTAGAGACTTGCTCTTGCTTTCAGTTATTATAGCGCTTCATCTGAAAATCTGTACCATGATTACTTTTGCGTCTCACGAAGCGCGTCAGCACCCGAGCAACTGCGCAGTCATTTACCGGTGATAAAAAAGAATGTGATATTATTTATTTGATCAAGGTGTTTGATTTGCAAGTTATCTGAGCATGATCGATATCTAGGTCATGAATAATGAATGTCTTCAACGTAAAATGAATGAAAATCCGGAATGTACCGCCTGTTTTTTTTAATACTTATTTCGACGGACTTTTCATTTTCTGACAGAATATATATGAGAGGGTTGATGGGATGAATGTTTTTGCTGAATGTTTAGCGCATATTGATTCACCGCAAAATCGGGATCGGATGGACGAAGTGCTGTTCTGGGTAGCAAGGCAGTTCCCACAATTAAAACCGGAAATAAAGTGGAATCAGCCAATGTTTACCGATCACGGTACCTTTATCATTGGTTTCAGCACTTCCAAGAAACACATGGCTGTTTCACCCGAGCGCGCAGGGATTGTTCGGTTTTCAAAAGAAATTGTACAGGCAGGTTATGAATGTACCAAACAGCTGATTCGCGTGCCGTGGAATCGGCCGGTCGATTTTTCACTGCTTGAGCAAATGATTGCCTTTAATATAGAAGATAAAGCGGAGTGTTCCACTTTCTGGCGAAAATAAAAGTGTTCCGAGGACGCTGCCACTGTTTTAGAATGTTTTTAAGCTTAAGGACCATGTTGCTATTCTCATGGTGTTTAGCCTATGACTGAAGCAGAGCCTCACAGCAGACCGAACTCAGATCGATGTCAATTTTTTCTTTACAGAATGGCACTCAAGGCGTATAATTTCAACGAAAATTAATTCATTCTTATTCGCTGAATCCGCAAGGAGCGGGGGAACCAATGTGTGATGACTGACATCACTCGGGGTGAATCCTTCAACGCAAGGACGGGCTACTCTCATGGTCCGAATCCGACAGCTAACCTCGTAAGCGTCAGGAGAGAGGATGTGAACGAATGATCGAGAATTAATTCGACCACGAGGCTGATCCTCCGTGGTCTTTTTGCTGCTTCTTTTTGCGCAGTTAAATGTCTGCTGACTGAAGTTCTGCCCCGACCCGGAGGCATGTTGCTTAGTAACGGATTCCTGTCCTTTAATATGGATGGCAGATTCATCAGTCATTGATAGGTTAAAATTTTTAAAGAGGAGTTCACTAAAGATTATGGGCAAAAAAATGGTCCGGCCTTTGTCGCTTGGCGGCATGTTGGTAACATTGGGGATTGTCTACGGGGATATCGGTACTTCGCCGCTCTATGTCATGAATGCGATCATTTCTGATGCTGGAAAAATGCAGGATGCGATCCCTGAATATATTATAGGTTCCGTTTCACTGATCTTCTGGACCCTGATGCTCATCACAACTGTAAAATATGTATTGATCGCCATGCGTGCGGATAATAATCATGAGGGCGGTATATTTGCCCTGTATGCGTTGATTCGCGGGAGGGCGCGCTGGCTGATTTACCCTGCGCTTATAGGTGGGGCTGCATTGCTGGCAGATGGGACGCTGACTCCGGCCGTTTCTGTAACCTCAGCGATTGAGGGACTGAAGGGGCAGCAGATTGGTCCGCTGGCATTCAGTAATGACCAGATCGTGGTTGTGTTTATCGTGACGATGATTCTGTTGGGTGTTTTTTTAATTCAGCACTTCGGTACGGAAATGATCGGACGCTCATTCGGACCGATCATGCTTTTATGGTTTCTTTTCATTGGCGCCATGGGTTTTATGAATATGCTTGCACATCTGGAAATTCTAAAGGCATTTTCCCCATATTATGCGATTCAGTTTTTATTCAGTCCGGTTAATAAAGCAGGTCTTTTTATTCTTGGCAGTGTTTTTCTGGCAACGACCGGAGCGGAAGCTCTGTATTCGGATATGGGGCATGTCGGAAAGAAGAATATCTATGGAAGCTGGCCTTTTGTGTATCTGATGCTGATGCTGAGTTACCTGGGCCAGGGAGCCTGGGTGATCGGGCATTATCAGAATGCCGTATATCGCCATCTCTCTGATATCAATCCATTTTATGAGATGATTCCAGGGCAAACAAGGTTATTTGCTATTGTGCTTGCCACCTTAGCTGCGATCATTGCTTCTCAGGCTCTGATTACCGGCAGCTTTACATTGGTTAATGAAGCCATTGGCCTGAAATTTCTGCCGCGGATGCTGATTAAACGTCCGGGGGATATTCGCAGCCAGATGTATATTTCAACGGTCAATTGGCTTTTATGTGTCATTACTGTGGGCATCGTCTGGCTGTTTCAAACATCGCAGCACATGGAAGCGGCTTATGGATTAGCCATTACCATCACGATGCTGATGACGACACTGCTGCTGTTTGCATTCATTAAGGATCGGATGAATCTATTTGCTGCGTCCGGAATGGTTCTGTTTTTCGGTACGATTGAACTGCTTTTTCTGGCGGCAAGTCTGGTTAAGTTTGCCCATGGCGGCTATTTAACCCTCCTTATTACGCTGCTTATTCTTATGGTTATGGTCGTATGGTACTTTGGCAATAAACGGCGCGAGAAGTATGAACGTACAAGTGAATACGTTTCGCTGATGGATTACCGAAAGCAGCTTATTCAACTGAGCAATGACAATTCGGAGCCTCTCTATGCGGCGAACTTAGTCTATATGACCATCGTCGGCCCGCATTACAGTATTAAACGTAAAGTGCTGTACTCGATTCTGGACAAACGTCCGAAACGGGCCAAGGTGTACTGGTTTGTGACAGTTAATGAAACCGATGCACCCTATGAGAGTCAATATACCGTTGATATGCTCGGCACGCGAAATATCATCAGTGTACAACTCTATCTTGGCTTTAAAAATTCACAGCATGTCAATGTCTATGTCCGGCAAATTGTTAATGACCTTATTGACCAGAATATCATTGACTCACAATATCCAAAATATACAACACTTAAAAATCGGCGTGTGGGTGATTTTAAGTTTGTGGTCACGACGCAGCAGCTGATGGATTTGGCAACAGATCCGAAAATGAACCGTCTGGATCGCCTATTGATTGGCGGACGTATTTTTCTGCAGAACATTACGACGTCGCCGGCAATCTGGTACGGGCTAAAATTCAGCGAAGTAGTTGAAGAAGCAGTTCCGCTGGTTCTTTATGACCCCAAAGTTTTACATCTGAATCAAAAAGAAGTACGCCACGCGGTCCAAAATACAGATAAATAATTATAGGAAGTCTCGAAGCTTTAAAACTTTGAGACTTCTTTTTTATAAGAAAGTATATCATTTTGACCCATATGAAAACCAATAAACCAGTGTCTTATCGAGAATCAAAGCGGAGTCCGAGACGCTTGCGGAGCGTTCCTGTTGATCAGCGAGCCAGGGAAGACCCCGCAGGAATTTGCCAGCCTGAGGAGGCTTCCGAATCGCCCGCGGCAAGCGAGCAACTGAAGCGTCGATTCAGTACTGTAAAGACACGAACCCATTCGATTACACAGTGTAAAAGGAACTTCCACTAACTAATGTAAGGGAATTCTCAATAACTATAAGGAACTTTCGCTGGTTGAAAAGAAACTTCCACTAAAGACGTGCACGTCCTGTGCACAACGCGGAAGCCACCGCATTCTGCGGAAGTAAGAACCGGGCGCTTTTTGCCCGGTTTTTCTTAAAAACAATAGCAAAAAAATGCAATGAATTGCAGTATATAAACATTGATTTTTCGGCGAAATAATGATAAATTATATCTATTCATAGAATTCTGAAAATATAAAAGAGATGATTGATCGTTTACCTGTCTGTTTTACATAATGAATGAAACCGACATGTACTGACAAGGATAAATGGTGAATTTAATAGAAGGATCAAGGACACTATTAAGTTCATACTGACCGGATAAAAGTTAATTGACATTTCTAATCCATACTATTAGTATATGATATACAACTTTTATTTGTAATGCGATAATAGCTACATAATTGATTAAGAGATGCACAGCTAAGTTTCAGAAACTTAACTGATTTTTTTTCAAATAAGAAGAATTGGGGAGAAGGGGAAAATGACAAAGTCACTGTATGCCATTGGTGGCGGGCAAATGGTGGAAGCCATCATTCGTGCCTCATTAAAAAATCGGGCAATTGATTCTGAGACAACCTATGTCGTCGATATCAGTCCGAATCGGGTGCGCCATTTGGCGGAAACGTATCATGTCAATGCCAGCAGCGAATTTCATGCTGACGCTTTGGATGCAGCCGATCTGATTCTGCTTGGTGTTCGGCCGCAGGACGATTGGGCAGGCATTGCAAAAAAAATAGGTGTGAGCGGGAAAAAGAAAACGTTGATCTCAATTGTTGCCGGGGTCACCGTGAAACAATTGACAGAAGCACTTGGAGATGAGGATTATCCGATTGTCCGCATTATTCCCAATACGCTGACGGATACGGGATTCGGCGTTTCCGGCGCAGCATTGAACGGTGCAGCGAAACGGGAGAACGTTGATGAATTTCTAAGAAGTTTCGGGAAAGTCGATTATATTCCTGAGAAACAAATTGACATTTATACAGGGTACGCGATTGCGGGCCCAAATTACGTGTACAATTTTTATCTAGCCTTGACTAACGCAGGTGTGCTTGGTGGATTATCGAGAAAACAGGCGAACGATATTGCGCTTGAAAATCTGCAGGGTGCAGCAAAAATGCTGGAAATCACCGGCAAACACCCTTATGAGTTACTGGATATCAATAATTCGGCCGGCGGCGTCGGTATTGCAGCACAGCATGAACTGGATGCCAGCGATTTCGCAGCAGGCGTTCAGAACGCAGTGCTCGCCGCCATTAAACGGACAACCGAATTGGGGAAGGAGCATTGAGCATGGCCGCGTTGAATTGGGATCACACGATGATTAATGTTCAGGATATCGATGCGGCCGCGAAATTTTTCGGAGATCATGGCATTATTTTTGCACGCGGCGGCCGGCATGAGAAGTGGGGAACGGAAAACGCCCTGGGTTATTTTGGTTTAAATTATATCGAACTGATTTCTGTTTATGATAAAGGGCGAGCCGGTAGATTTTCGCGCTTCGATGCTTCAGCCGTCTATGATGCAGTTCAGGATTACCAGAGCGGGACCCAGCGAATAAACACGATTGCGATTCGTACGACCGATATTAAAGCAACACATAGCCGTCTGAAAAAAGCAGGGCTCAAGGTTAATGCTATCGAAGAAGGCCAGCGTCTGGACGAACAGGGCAATCTGATCACGTGGTCGATCTTTTTCATTGACAACACGGTTGACGGCTTGCCATATCCGTTTTTTATTCAATGGCAGGGCAGCGATCAGGAACGCCAGCAAAAGCTCAAGGAAAAAGGGCTGATCGTGCAGCATCCGGCCGGAGATCTTGTAGTCAGGCAGGCGCTTATTCATGTGCCGGATCCGGAAAAGGTTGCCAGAACCTGGGGAGAATTAACGGAAAAAGCGCCTGAGCATATAGCTGACGGATATCAGATTTTACTTGGTGATCGTCTGCTGCTTTTTAAGCAGGGGACGGAGAACCGAATCGTTCAACTGAATTTTGAAGGTGCGGAACATTCATTGAAGTATCAGATACTGACCTATGAACATATTAAATTTTTATTCATCTGAGGGGGATTCACAGCATGAAAAAACTGGACAAAATTATTATTAGTATTGTAGCTGCGGCGGTCATTATCTTTGCGATCATATATTTTGCTGGTAATCAAGGTTCAAATCAGGCAAAAAATACGGACAAGGCAAGCTCCGATCAGCCTAAAGTCATTAAGGTCGCTTATGCAACGACCAATTTCCCGATTACTTATCAAAACAGCAAAAAGCAGGGTGACGGTTATGACGTTGCCGTGATGCGTGAAGTGGACAAGTTACTGCCTCAGTACAAATTCGAGTATGTGGGGACCAGTGATGACGATGTTCTGATTGGTGTTAAGAGCGGCAAGTACGCGGTTGGTGTCAAAAACGTGTTCTACACCGCGGATCGTGCCAAAACCTATCTCTTTCCGAAAAATTACTTAGGTGTCAGTGATTCAGGTTTTGTGGTCAGAACGAAAGATAAGGATAAATTCGGCGGTTTGGCAAAGCTCGCAAATAATAACGGTAAATTGGTTCCGATTGCGCCGCAGAATGGTCAATATGCCGTCATCGCTGACTACAACAAGAATCACAGCCCTAAGATCGATCTGGGCAGTGCCGATACATTTGTCGTTTCGGATGCACTGAAATGGGTAAATGAAGGTCGCTATGATGCTTTCTTTGCCATCCGCCCAATGTTCGAAGCCAATGTGGAAAAGAAAAATGGAGCAAATGCAGATCTGAAGGGTAAGTTAACGTATGTGACATTAGGCGGAATTAAAACATATCCGCTGTTTAACAAGGATCAGAAAGCATTGGCTGCGGCTTACGACAAAGCAATTAAGAAAGTAATCAGCTCTGGCAAGGCATCTGAACTTTCTGAAAAATATTTTGGACAGGATAACTTTAAACTGCTGAATAAGCCTTTTGAATAATTTAAGTATCTTTTTTCTCACTGCGGGCTTTTCACCGCTTGCGACAAGTTACCAACGCTTTAATAGCATCAAGTAAAAAATGGGTGAGGTTGTGTAAATGGAGAATGTCAGACTCATCATTAATTTCTTAGGCCAGTTGCTCCCTGCCATTAACATTACCTTGGTTGTATCCGTATCGTCGATCATTTTGGGCAGTCTGCTCGGTTTAGGTCTGGCAGCGGCCAAAAAAAGTGAATCAGCTATTTTGCGCGTTATTTCAGCAGTCTATGTGAGTGTGATTCGTGCCACTCCCTCGATTATCATGATTTTTGTTGTGTATTACGGCATGCCGCTTCTTTTCAGCGGATGGTTTCATGTGAACATTGAAGGCTGGAACCGTATGTACTTTGTCATTATTGCGCTGACACTGCTCTTTTCAGCGCCGGTTTCGGAAATCATGCGTTCAGCCTATGAGTCGGTCTCAAAAGGACAGATGGAGGCGGGACTGATGGTCGGTATGACGCCGTTTCAGACCTTTTATCGGATTCTTCTGCCTCAGGCCTTTGTTGTTGCGCTGCCTAATTTTGCAAACTCGGTCATTAACCTTTTGAAAGAAGGCGCGCTGACCTTCACGATCGGGGTTGTTGACATGGTTGCCAAGGCGCAGATGATTGTGGCCAATAATTCGGGCGGTTATGCCTGGCAGACTTACTGTGCGCTCGCTTTAATCTACTGGGTGATTTCACTGGCGATTGATAAGGGAGTCACTTTGGTTGAAAAATCCTATCAGGCAAAAAGAAAGACGATTGCCGCTTAAGGGGAGCATCTTACATGTCATTAAATACAGATTTTATGGGTAAAGTTGCTCAGACAGCCATTCAGGGTGTTCCCGTCACGCTGCAAATTGTACTCGTTGCATTATTGATTTCATTGCCGATCGGTTGTCTTTTTGCCTTAATCAGAATTTATCGAATTAAAGGCCTGGAACAATTGGTAAAGCTCTATGTCTCTTTCGTCAGAGGGACACCGATTATCGCGCAGATTCTGATCGTCTACAGTGCGTTTCCAAGTCTGCTCAATATGTTCATTGGCAAGGTTGCCTTTAGCATCAACCCTATCTATTATGCGTATATTGTCTTCACTTTGAACAGCATCGCAACCTTGACGGAAGTATTCCGCTCGGCGCTGCAGACCGTTGATAAAGGACAGATGGAAGCCGGGCTGATGGTTGGTATGCAGCCGCGCCAGACGTTTTGGCGGATTATTTTCCCGCAGGCACTGATCTCGGCATTGCCCAATATTACGAATGCGGCGTTATATCTGATTAAGAATTCGTCACTGGCGTTCATTATGTCTGTTAAAGATATTACTGCGATCGCAAAAACTGAAGCGGCGTTCAACTATAATTTTCTGGAAGCCTATTTAGTGGTCTGGGTTTACTATCTGATTATCTGTTATAGTGCTGAAGTGATCTTTTACCTGCTTGAACGTTACTTCAGCAAATTTCGAAGATCGACGAAGAAAACGACCTTCTTTAACTGGAAACCGCTGAGTATCAGACAGCCGGACCTGTCAGCGGACGCGGATTTAGCAAAAGGCGGGAGGGACGAGCATGCTCAAAATAGACCATTTAAAAAAAGGTTATGAAGGCAATGAAATTTTAAAGGGGATCAGTCTGGATGTGAACAAAGGCGATGTTATTTCGATTATCGGCCCAAGCGGTTCAGGAAAAACAACGCTTCTGCGCAATATTACCACCCTGGAACGTGCGGATGGCGGACATATTCAATTTGCCGGCGTGGACAAAGACTTTCAAAAATTAAGCAGCCAGGACATTCAGACGATTCGCCGCAATGTAGGCTTTGTATTCCAGAACTATAATCTTTTTAATAATAAGACCGCTTTGCAGAATATCACCGAAGGACTAATCGTTGCACGAAAAGTGAAAAAAAGCGAGGCAGAGAAAATAGCATTGAAAGCGCTGGAACGTGTCGGACTTTCAGATCGCCAGAATCACTATCCGTCACAGCTCTCCGGCGGACAGCAGCAGCGTGTTGGTATTGCGCGGGCAGTCGCGCTGAATCCGCAGGTCATTTTCTTTGATGAACCGACTTCTGCGTTGGATCCGGAACTGGTGGGCGAAGTGCTGAAAGTCATGCGCGATTTAGCTGAATCGGGAACAACAATGGTTGTTGTCACGCACCAGATGAATTTTGCACGCCATGTCTCCAATAAAGTGATTTTTATGGCGGATGGATACATTGTTGAGCAGGGATCACCGGAAGAGGTCTTTGCGCATCCTTCAGAGACAAGGACCAAGGAATTTCTGACCGATATTTTAGCAAATGTGTAATCAGCTTTTGTAATCCACGATTAAAGGAGATATAAGCAGGTGGCAAACGAAGAAAAACAGGTCATCGTGACTGGCGCAAGCAGCGGCATTGGCCGCGCTGCCGCCATTGAACTGGCACAGAGAGGTTATACTGTTCATCTGATCGGCCGAAATAAAGAACGCCTGGCTGATGTTCAGACAAAAACAACGATTAACGGTGTTCAGAGTCAGGTTTACCCGCTGGAATTAATGGATAAGGATGCCGTTAAACAAACGTTTGATGAAATTTATGAAAAAGCCGGACGGATCGACGGTCTGGTGAATTCCGCAGGCATTTTTTATACGACGAATGTTCTCGATTACAGCGACCCGTCCTGGAAAGAAATCATGGATGTCAACTATTATGGCACACTGTATCCGAGCCTGGCATTGCTTCCAAAACTGCTGGATCAGGGCTTCGGCAGTATCGTGAATGTCACTTCGGTAGATGCTTTTGACGGCATCCGGAATTATGATGCCTACGCGGCTTCAAAAGGCGCGGTGACCAGCCTGACCAAAACACTGGCTCTTGAAGGCGCTTCAAGAAATGTACGGGTGAATGCGGTTGTCCCAGGCATTACCGATACGGAAATGACACATGAACGGCTCTTGGAGAATATTGAGAAATACCGTACAAAAGTGCCCATGCAGCGTGCGGCTCAGGCTTTTGAAGTTGCAAAGCCGATCGCCTTTCTTATTTCTGATGATGCCAGCTACATTACCGGTCAGAGTCTTCATGTCAATGGAGGCTGGCGTCTGGCATAAATAGTTCCGTATGCTTCGACTATATGGCTTTCGTCACCATGAGTTGGCTCATTCGCTATTTTGCTGATGATGAGCCATAAAATAAACAGTAAAGTTTAGCAGTGCCCATTCTATAAATGCAGGTGATTTCAAGTGGCAGAAAACAAGCATCAGGTACTTCTTGACACACTGGATAACAAACCGACAGATCGGATCCTGGCAAGTTTCTGGCATCATTTTCTGCAAGATGAACGGCAGCAGGTTCTTGGATATCGTGACCGGAACTCCATTGACAAAGTTATTAAGCTGCAGCAAAGTTTCTATGATCGCTATCGTCCGGATTTTACAAAAATTATGAGTGACAATTTCTTTTTACACCCAGGCGTCATTGACCATACATTCGAAAGTGCTGACGATTTAAAAAAGATTCAGCACATCGATCCGAAAGATCCGTGGATCACGCGTCAGGTTGCGGCGATTAAAGCAATTGTTGATCATTATGACGGTGAAATCGGGAGCTTTTATAATATTTTTTCTCCATGGTATCAGTTGCGTCTTCGATTCGAAATTTTTGAACACGATACTGAAAAGATTTACCGTTTCTTCAAAGAAGACGCCCAGACACTTGCCAATGCCTTTGAAATTCTGGCCGACGATTTGATTGTATTGAGTACACAATTAATTAAGGAATCAGGGATTGACGGCATCTATCTGTGCGTGCAGCAGCCCCAGGATTCGTTGATCAGTACAAAGCAATGGCAGCAGTACGTACAGCCGGCTGAAGTAAAGTTGCTGCGAGCTGTTCAGAAAGTTCATGATTACAATATGATTCATATTTGCGGCTTTGAGGGCAAACGTAACCGGCTTGGGGATTATAAGAATTATCCGGTCAAAGCATTTCACTGGGCTTCCTATGTCGAAAACGTCTCGCTGAAAGATGGGAAAAAATTTTTCGGAGATCGGGCAGTCATGGGCGGCTTTGAAAATACGGAAAACGGTGTTTTTTATAAAGGTACGAAAGAAGAGGTTCAGTCTGAAGCGAAACGGCTGCTCATTGACAACGGTCGTCAAGGCATACTGCTCAGTGCAGACTGCAGCATTCCTTTCGATACGGACGATGCACGCATTGCCTGGGTTTCGGAAGCAGCCAACCGTTCAGCAGGCTGACCGCGCGTTAAGCCGGTGAGGACAATGCGCCTTCTGATTAATTTAACAGCTAAAAGTGTTAAAAAATGGGACTGATTGAGGCGGTCTCATTTTTTTAATAAGAAAGGTGCGCCCGCGGTAAGCAAGCAGCCGCAGTGATGATGCCAATTATAGAAACAGATCAACGATTCATGCTGGGAACAGGCGATGACCGGTAATCGTGTTTAACCTTTCAGACCGGTAAATCCGCTAAATCATGATTGGAAATTAAAAAACCGGGTGCGGTCTCTCTGATGATGCAGGACACATTCTTGACAAAAATGTGACATTGTTATATTATTATCTCGAATTCGAGATAATAATGTGGGGGGGTGCAAAAAAATGACGTATCATTATTTTTTTAAAGAAGTTAAAACGAATGAAGTGCCCGTCCTCGTTCTTTTTCATGGGACGGGTGGTGATGAACATGATCTGGTTCCACTTGCAGAGGCAATGGCTCCAGAGGCCGCCATCCTCAGTTTACGGGGAAATCGGAAAGAGAACGGTATGAATCGTTTCTTCAATCGTTACCCAGATGGACGGATCGATGTAGATGATCTGACTCGGGAAACTGAAACGCTGGATCAATTTTTAACCGCATTCAGGGAAGAAAACAAGATGACTGACCGAACAATGATTGCACTGGGTTACTCGAACGGTGCCAATCTGATTGTCAGTTCATTCCATCTTCACCATCCAGTGTTTGACGGTGCCATCTTATTCCATGGAATGGATTACCGATCCGATGAACCATTGGCGGATCTGTCAGGAATCCCTGTTTTTACAGCATCAGGAGAAAATGATCCGTTTGTGCCGCAAGATGTGGCAAAAACGATGATTGAGCGATTCAAGACAGTCGGAGCGAAAGTGACCGATCACTGGTCGAGTACCGGACATCAATTGGCTGAAGAGGAATTTTATGCGGCGCGGGAATGGTATCAGTCACTGGCCGGAGAAACGGACGCGTTGAAGCATCTGCTTCGCTCGATCAACAGTCTTGCCCGGCTGTCACGAGAACGAGCGCTTACAAAAGATGAACTGGAAATGCAGCGGGAATTGCGGGCGCGGTATCTGAAGATTTTTCGTGAAGGTTTCAGGCAGCATCTCCTTAATGTGAAGTTCTATGATCATAAAGGAAACGAAATAACCCCTGATAAAGTCAAAACCATTCAAAACGGTCAGGATCAGTTAAGGGATCAGAAACGGATTGCAAAGCTATCGAATCTAAAGGAGGACGAATCCACGAGAAATTTACTAGGCCTGCATCATATATCCATGGTCACCAGCGATGCGAAGAAAAATATTGCTTTCTATACTCAGGTGCTCGGTATGCGGTTAGTCAAAAAAACGGTCAACCAGGATGATCTTTCGGTCTACCATTTTTATTACGCGGATACGAAGGGGACGCCGGGGACCACTTTGACTTTCTTTGATTTTCCCAATACATCGGCAACCAGAAAGGGAACCAATTCCATCTCCCGTGTCTCACTTCGCGTGCCAAGCGATCAGTCTCTTGAATTCTGGAGCCATCGTTTTGTTGAACTGGATGTCACGCATCATGAGATTACTTCTTTGTTCGGGCATAAAGTGCTGGAGTTTGAGGATTTCGACGGCACGCCGCTGCGGCTTGTTTCAGATGAAAAAGACAAAGGCGTTGCAGGAGGCATACCATGGACCGGCGGGACGGTACCGGTGGAACATGCCATTCTCGGGCTCGGTCCGGTCACGCTAACAGTATCTCGGCCTGAGCTGGTGCGTGCTTTTCTGGAAAAGGTACTTCACCTCAGAGAAACAGCAAGGGAAAATGACAAAATCCTGTTTGAAACGGGTGAAGGCGGTCACGGTGCACAGGTTATTCTACAGGAAGACAGCGTGCATGCACCGGAATTGCCGGGTTACGGAAGTGTGCATCATCTTGCATTCCGCGTGGTGGATCGGACTGCACTCGATGAATGGATCAGAGTCATTGAACAGACCGGTCTGCCGAACTCCGGCGCCGTCGATCGATTCTATTTTCAGTCCCTGTATGTACGTGAATATAACGGAATTCTCTTTGAATTTGCAACGGATGGTCCGGGATTCGCTACGGATGAAGATGAAGACAAGCTTGGCGAACGGCTGGCACTGCCATCTTTTCTGGAAGGCAGACGTGCGCTCATTGAAAAACAGCTGAAGCCGCTTGATGACTGACATATTCTGATTTAATTTGACATCTTGATATACCTGTCCGATAATATCTCTATCTCGAAATAATTAGTTAGGGTGAACGAAGATGGCGAAAGAAGGGCAGCAACAACCGATTGACGAAAGGGAGATCTCTTTGAAACTTCTTATCGTTCTGATGCGTGCAGCACAGTCTGTTCGAAAAGGCATTGAAGCGGATATCAGGCATCATGGACTAAATCTGACTGCGTTCTCTGTTCTTGAACTGCTCTATCACAAAGGAGATCAGCCGATTCAGCAGATCAGCGGTAAAATTCTGATTGCCAGCAGCAGCACCACTTATGTTGTTGATCAGTTACAAAAGAAACGGCTGATCATAAGGAAACCATGTCCGGGAGACCGTCGGGTGACATTCGCATCATTAACGGATGAAGGCCGTTCATTGATGGAGCGTATTTTTCCAAAACACAGAGAGGCTGTGCATGCATTGCTTGGCGGGCTGCCTGCGGAGGAGAAAAAGACGTTGATTGACATGCTGAAGAAACTTGGGCTTTTCGCGGCGGATCAATTGGGCTGACAGTGCGCAATGCAGCTGTGTGGCGTGTCGGTTCAACATCTCGAATTCGTAATAAATAGCGTATAAGTTCCAAATCCAGGAGATATCGATTCAAACGCATTCAGTGGAAAGCAAGGAATGATCAGTTGAATAGGGCGTAAAACAGGCATCCGTTTTGAAGCATTTTCTCAAAAATGGATGCCTGTTAACGTACGAGGATGAATGGAAAATCCAGTATGGTGCGAAAATCATCGAACATCAATGATTTTCATTGAAATATGACATACTGTTGTCTTATTAACTGAATTATAATAGAAACAGGCTTTCAGGAAGCAGAGCGCATGATCGCATGCTCCTGATACCGAAATTAAAATGATAAAGGAGCCATTATGGAATCTTCGTGCTCATGGGCAAGTCTGAACGAATGCATGCGTCTCTATCATGATACAGAATGGTGCAGACCTTCGCATGATGACCGCTATCTGTTCGAAATGCTTGTTCTGGAAGGTGCGCAGGCCGGGCTGTCCTGGTCAATCGTGCTGAATAAAAGAGAAGCATACAGAGAAGCGTTCAATCAGTTTGATATTTCTTATTGCGCGCAGCTAAGTGATTCTGATCTCGAACGGATAAAAACCGATTCAGGAATTATTAAAAACATGCTGAAAATCAGGTCTGTACGGAGTAATGCTTCTGCAGTACTTGCCGTTCAGCGCGCGTTCGGCAGTTTTTCCAATTATTTATGGAGTTTTGTCGATCATCGACCGATCATTTCACATTGGACAGATGAGCGTGAAGTTCCTGCCGAGAGTGAACTGTCGCGGAAGCTAAGCAAAGATTTAAAAAAGAGAGGCTTTAAATTCGTCGGGCCGGTAATTGTCTACTCGTATTTGCAGGCGATTGGTATTGTCGATGACCATAAGATAAGCTGTCCGTTCCATACGAGAAACAGATCAGAGAAGAACAGGTGACATGCTGTGCCAATGAACAGACTGTTTGGCATTGTCTATTGTTTACTGGAAAAAAGAAAGGTTACAGCCCGTGAGCTGGCTGACCATTTTGAACGGAAAATCCCGGAGAAAATCTGGGATCATCTGGATTGGGCAGAGGTACAGAAAGTTACGTTAAAGATTAAATTTGATCAGTCGGTTGCTTTCAGGGTTTTTGATGAGTTCGATCCGGACTGCATTCGGGAAGATAAAGACGGATATTTTACAGTCGAAACCACTTATCCTGAAAATGAATGGGTGTACAGCTATCTTTTGTCGTTCGGCAGCCATGCCGAAGTCATGGAACCCAGCTACGTTCGTGCGCGCATGAAGAAAAAATTCGCTGAGGGTCTGGCCCTATACTAAGATAGATAAGGAGAAAATAATGGATAAACTGGATTATAAAAAAGTGTTCAAAGACTTGTATCTTCCCAAACAGAAGCCGGTGATCGTGGACATTCCGTCCATGAACTTTGTGATGATTGAGGGAAGCGGCGATCCGAATGGTACGTTGTTTGCTCAGGCAACAGCCGCGCTGTACAGTCTTAGTTATGCGGTGAAAATGTCCTATAAAAACCATACGGTTCCAGATGGCTATTATGATTATGTCGTTTTTCCGCTTGAAGGTGTATGGGATCTTCTGGATCGCGCATTGCCGCCAACTGTGAAGAGTAATTATAAATATACACTAATGATCCGTCAGCCTGACTTTCTTACCGAGTCTCTTTTTAAACATTTCCTGTCAGAGGTCAAGAAGAAGAAACCCAATCCTCTTTTGGACAAATTAAGTTTTTCATCGTTTGAAGAAGGGCGTTGCTGCCAGATGCTTCATGTTGGGAGCTATGATGACGAACCGGCAAGCTTTGCGCATATGGAAGCTTTTTGCACAGAACAGGAGTACAAGCGACTGTCCAGAAAGCATCGCGAGATTTATCTTTCCGATCCGAGAAGGGTGGTTCCTGAGAAACGGAGAACGGTGCTTCGATTTCAGGTGAAATGAACACGTGCAAAAAGTTTTGACGGTCCGAAGCAAGTATATGTTTTAAGGATACAGTATGAGTACGCTGGCGCCCTTGCCAGAGACTTGGTGAAGTCAAGTTTGCAAGCAGATCTATGTTTTGTTTTGCAAGTAACAACGATTTGCAAAGGCAACCCAGATGCGAAAAGCTGCCGCATCTGGGTTTAGCTGCGCGTTGACTGCTCAATCGGTTTTGCCGGTATCGGTCTGGGCTCACGTATGGCGATTCGGAATGCCAGAGCCAGAACGGCAGTGGCTGCTGTCACAATGTAAATCGTCAGCATGAGTGGCTGATGTGTATCCGGCCCGAGCAGAATGCCGTGGAGGAAAGCGGCGGCAAACGCCGGGAAGGCAAGAAAGTGAATGGCCTTCCATGTCTTTCGCCCGAGCGCCTTCATGTAATCCGAAGTGACGATCAGCAGGATGAACGTATCCAGTGCCAGAACACCGATTCCGATTAACAGTGGATGCGTACTGGATGTGAACGGAATCAGGACATTCCAGATGGAGAAAGATTCATAAGTACTGAATACGAGTACCAGACCGTGAATCATGCCAAGCAGTATGCCGAACCAGCCGGCAGATTGATGAATGAGATTTATGCGGGCACGGGTGCTCGCTTTCATAAATGAGTAGTGGGCGCTCATCCCTGTGATGACTGAAGCAAAAAGCAATAAATAGGAAGTGATGCCGGCGGCACGGGATACGTTCCAGACCGGCATCAGTTCATTGACTGATGCAAGCAATGTGTTCATTTGTGCTCAATCCCTTCGACACGTAATCATGAAAGGCACCGGCAATGGCTAATGTACCGTCTGATTTAAGCCCGACCATGCCAAGTTCCGGGTGATTCTCCGCTGCCCACCGCACGCCTTCTTCCCATCCTAAAACAATCAGACATTTGGCATAAACTTCAGCATGCGTCAGATCTGGCGCAAGCACGCTGACCTGGAGCAGATCCGACTGTGCGCTTTGGTGGGTGCGCGGGTCGAGAATGTGATGATAAGTGCGGCCTTTTCTATCTTTCCAGCTGCGTCTGACTGTGCTGCTTGTTGCGATGCCTGCCGGACGATTCAGTTCGAAGGAAAACAGACGCTGATTCCAGGATTCAGGAGCGGAAATGGACACGGTCCATTTTTTTTCAGGCATTCCCCAGACAATGAGATCGCCGCCAGCGGCAATGCCTCCAAAGGCGATCAGTTGTTTTTGCAGTTGATGAACGGCCTGCTGGGCGGCCCATCCCTTGCCAATACCACCAAGATCCAGCGCTGCCCCGTGCATGGTAATCATTTTCATACGCGGATTAATGGAAGCGGGCGCAGTGGCTTCAGGTGAGGGATCTGAGCGCTCCGCCGGTTCCCATTCACTGGTGCGTATTTTTTCAAAGCTTCGGTCGTAACCGATGCGGCACAGGTCGCGGCCAAGATATGGGTTGAACAAACCATCGGTTTCATGATAAAAGTGGTCGGCGCAGGCCACAGCTTCAAATAAAAGCTCACTTGGCAGAAAAGGTATGTTTTTGGTTTGATTCAGCTGAGATAGCTCACTGTCCGCTTTGAAGCGGCTGAGTGTGCTTTCCGCATAACAGAACCATTTTTCTGTTTGAAGGCTCTGCTTCTCGTTTAAATAATAGGTGACAATGTCCGTATTCATCGATCGAAATCGGTACATAGCCATTCTCCTTTCATTTTTTGTGTGAATCATCAGGATGAATGTCCGTCTACATTGCTGTCCTGGCTGTTTTGCTCCGAATCCTCCTGTGCTCCGAATCCTCCGTTATTGCTGTTATCCTGCGGTGCTTGATCGCCTGGCGCCTGATCATCGGAACCATTTTCGTCATCTGAGAAAAACGGGGTACTCGCGTGATCTGAGTTCTGCCCGTTCTGAGCTGACTGGGAACCGCTGTTTGACTGATCCGTTGAAGATGCGGCATCTGCCTGGTCAAATTTTTCTGCGAGTCCGATAAAACCGGAAAAAAGAACAACACTTGAAAGCCCGACGATCCATTTGACTGCTTTGTTTTTTGCCATGAAACTCACTCCGTTTGTCCTTTAGAATGATTCAATAATAAGCTGTGTTTATTAAAAAACGCTTAATGTTTTGAACGCGGGTCAGTGCGGCGGGAATGATATAATGGCTGAAGTAGACTAATATGAGGAGCTTTGTTGATGAAAAATAATCAATTTGCACGGATAACAGCCGATCATCAGACCGTTATCGAGGAACTGCGGCGTATTCGTTTTCTGGATGATCTGATCGAGGATGAAGCCATGCCGGCAATGGTTTATCGTCTGCTGCTCAGGAAGGCATTTTTACAGGTCAGAGGTGAGCAGGACTTTTGTGATAAGATGAAAAATTATCTGGCGACTCCGGAGACCGATCTGAACGACTATTTGCACGCAAGCACGCCGATAACAGCAGAAGTTTTCTATCTGGTTGCTTTGCAGCTTTGCGGTTTTCTGGCGGAGATTGATTTTGAAATCAGTGATCCACTGGCTGCGATGAAGAAAATACAGCTTCCGGCGATTGTCTGCAACGGTGCGTGGAACAAAGATCAGGTTCTGGATGCCTGGTACCTGCTTTTAACGACGCATACGAAGAACGGGCAGACTTTCCTTGACCAGCTGACGAATCAAGGCTATTTTGTTCCGTTTTACAGCCTGGATGTACATGAAAAACCGCTTTTTTTCAATGGAAAAGCCCAGGCCGTGTTTGATACTTCGGAGCTGATTCGTGAAGTTGTCTATGTGGAGGCCGCGGTCGATTCAGATCATGATGGAAAACGAGATTTGCTGAAAGTGGAATTTATTCGTCCGGCGGATACTGAGCGCGGACTGAAGGTGCCTGCCCTGTTCACCGCCAGTCCCTATAGTCAGGATACGAATGACGAAGCGGGAGCCAAAGCGATGCACAATGTCCATGTTCCGCTGACTGAGAAACAGCCGAATGAGCTTAAATACGAGGATATTGCATATAAACACGAGGAACGGGCGCTTCCGGATCCCAGTCCGGTGTCTGGTAAAAGCAAATATGCAACGGAAACATTCCATCGCGAGTTTTCTTACACATTGAATGATTACTTTCTGGCACGTGGTTTTGCGGCCGTTTATGCGTCTGGTATCGGCACCCTGGACTCTGATGGTATCCAAACCTGCGGCGATCCGCAGCAGACGGCGGCTACGGTTGCCGTTATTGAGTGGCTGAATGGCAGGCGGCGCGCGTTCACCAACCGCACAGATCATATCGCGATCCCGGCATGGTGGTGCAATGGCAATGTAGCAATGACCGGACGTTCATATCTTGGTACGCTGGCAAACGCTGCGGCGACAACCGGGGTTGATGGCTTAAAGACGATCATATCGGAAGCCGCCATTTCTTCATGGTACGATTATTACCGCTGCGGCGGATTGATGGTTGCACCTGGCGGGTTTCCAGGAGAAGACGCGGATGTTCTGGCTATTGAGACATTGAGCAGAATGAAGGCACCTGCCGACTATCAGCTTCGGGTTAAAGCTTTTTTTGATGAACAAATGAAACAAATGCAGCGGGATATGGACCGTGAATCGGGGAATTACAATACGTTCTGGGATGCGCGCAACTATTTGAAAGATGTACCGAACATCAAGTGCGACGTGCTGATGGTCCACGGCCTGAATGACTGGAACGTTAAGCCGGGCCAGGCTGCGCAGCTGTGGCAGGCGCTGCGCAGTGTGCCGGTAACGAAGAAAATAATTCTGCATCAGGGACGGCATATCTATATCAATGCTTTTCGTTCGATCGATTACACGGATATGATCAACCTGTGGATCAGCCATGAGCTTTACGGTGTGTCAAATGGAGCGAAAACATTATTGCCGAATGTCATTGTGCAGGATAATATCACACCGGAAACGTGGACCGCATGTGAAGATTGGGAAAACCCGGATACGCCGAAGACCATTTACTATTTAACCCCGCAAAGACTTGTTGCAGCACCGGGAGATAGTGGCGTGCTGTCTTTTAAAGACAGTCTCGTGGAGGCGGCTTTTAATAAGTATTGTGCGCATCCCGATCAATGGGCGTGCGACATTTTGAATGAAGAGGCACATACGCTAAGCGATAATCGACTGATTTTTAAAATCGATTCGGCATCCGAAGATCGAATTATTGACGGTCGGGTTCGCGTGCGCCTGAAGGCAGCTTCCAATCGGCCGTTTGGCATGCTCAGTATTCAGCTCGTTGATTACGGAGAGGCCAGACGATTGAATCCGGTACCGACACGGTTTGAGATGAGGGGCATCGATTTAGGTTATCATTGGCGCGAAGAGCATCTCAATGAATTGACACGCGCCAGGTTTGCTACACCATTCAAGATGATAACCAAGGGTCATATCAACATGCAGAATCGCGAAAATACATGGAAAGTCAATGAATTAACGCCGAATCAATTCTACCCGATTACGATTGAGCTTGAGCCAACCTTTCATCGGCTGGCTGCCGGCCATCAACTGGGTCTTGTCGTTTATGCAACCGATTTTGAGATGACTGTACGCGGGAATCAGGATTTGCATTATTCCATTGATTTAAGCGGCAGCCATCTGACTGTCCCATTTCGCTCATGAGGAGGCAGACACTATGGATGTTAATATACTGCTTTTTCCCGATTTTGAAACACTTGATGCTTTCGGGCCGGTTGAAGTTCTGGGACACGTTTCAGACTATGTACCGCGCTATGTGTCACCAGGCGGCGGAATTGTGCATAGCAGGCAAAAGCTGCCGGTTATGACTGAGGCACTGGGAGATGCAGACACGAATGGAATCCTGCTTGTTCCGGGCGGCCAGGGGACACGCCTTCTGGTGACCGATCCGGAATTTATTAAGATGCTGGGGAATGCGGCTGAGCGGTCTGCTTTCTGCCTGACCGTCTGTACCGGCTCGGCACTTCTGGCAAGGACGTCGCTGCTGAATGGTCGCAGGGCAACGTCCAACAAGCGGGCTTTTGACTGGGTGCGCGGCCTGAATTCAGCTGTACACTGGGCCGAACATGCCCGCTGGGTCAGCGATGGGAAGTATTATACCTCATCCGGTGTGTCCGCAGGAATGGATATGGCGCTGGGCTTTATTGCCGATCAGTTCGGCACGCGGCGGGCACAGGATATCGCCCGGCACATTGAGTACATCTGGAACAGCGACCAAACTGCCGATCCTTTTTCACAAGTAAAGAAAGTATAAGATTTTCCCCATACCAAACCAGCAGCACAATATCATGGCTAAGCATCAAAGCGGAGGCGTTCCGGTTGATGCGTGCCAGCGAGACCCCGCAGATCTCAGTCTTTCTGAGAAGGCTCACTGTGCGCCCGTGGCAAGCAAGTAACCGCAGGATGATGCAACCCAGAGACATCAATCAGCAAACACAGGTCGAAAATTATAAAAAAGGGTTGATCGGTAAAATGTGACGAACGACCGGTAAATCGTGGTGCATGGCCGGTACGCTAAAACGATGATGTTGCGATCAGGAACCGCGCATTTTTATCCAGTTTTTCTAAAGTCATTGATGATGAAAGGACAGAGTTCCTTGATTTTATTTGCCATAGGTGCGCTTATGATTTAAACTGAAAGTAATCTGATGAACGGAAGGGTGAACCAAGGGCCGATGAAAAACTAATCCTATTTTTGAAACCGAGAATGAAAGCCAGTCGAAGAGAGAGCACAGTTCTGTCTTCATGGCCTTCAATCGGAATTTTCAGGATAGGATCGGTTTTTCTATAGCTGTACCCGAAAATCACATTTTCGTGTTCACCTATTTTATGCTCCCTATCCTGAAATACAGGCGGGGGCTTTTTTTATTTCCCCCGGATTAAGAAATAATGGGGATGATGCAATGGAATTGCTTGAAGCATTGAATGTGAAACATTCTGTAAAAGGCCGTCTGCTCTTTGAAACAAAAGAGCTGCGCGTGCATCGAGGTGACCGAATCGGACTTGTAGGGCGAAACGGCTGCGGAAAAACAACGCTGCTGAATATACTGGCGAAAAAGGTGACACCTGAAGAAGGAACCGTGATTCAGCGCGCGTCATGCACGCTGCTGCCGCAACTGAAGAGAACTGACACGACGAAGAGCGGCGGAGAGGTGACTCAGGAATATATTCAGAGGGCACTGAACGAGGCGCCGGAACTGCTGCTTGCCGATGAGCCGACGACCAATCTGGATCTGGAGCATATTGAGTGGCTGGAAAAGAAGCTTCGTGCGTGGCAGGGTGCGTTGATACTTGTCTCCCATGATCGTGCGTTTCTTGATGCGCTCTGCATGTCCATATGGGAAATTGATGAAGAAAAAATTAAACGATACACAGGCAACTACAGCGCCTACATTACTCAGAAAGAAATGAAGCGCGCCGAACAGCAGCGTGCTTATGAAACCTACGAAAAAAAGAAACGTCAGTTGGATGAGGCGCTGCGGCAGAAGGAACGCAAGGCGCAAAGAGCGACCAAAAAGCCGAAAAAACTCAGCGCATCAGAGGCGGGGATCATGGGCGCCAAACCCTACTTTGCGAAAAAGCAGAAAAAATTGCATCAGACGGCCAATGCGATGAAAACACGATTGGATCAGATGGAGAAAGTGGAAAAAGTGAAAAACATCCAGCCGTTGAAAATGGACCTTCCCAATGCGGAATCTTTTAAAAATCGCATTATTCTCCGTGTCGAAAATCTGTCGGCTCAGTTCAGCAGACGCGTGCTCTGGCACAAAGCAAATTTCATGGTGCGCGGCGGAGACAAATTGGCGATTATCGGCTCTAATGGCAGCGGGAAAACAACGCTTGTGAAAAAAATAATCAATCAGGCGGAGGGGATCACACGGTCACCGGCCATGAAGCCAGGCTATTTCAATCAAAATCTGACCATTGTGGATAAAAACAAAACGATCCTTGAAAATGTCCGCGCGACATCCAGACAGGATGAATCTTTGATTCGCACTGTGCTGGCGCGCATGCATTTCTTTGGGGATGACGTGAACAAGCCGGTTGCTGTGCTCAGCGGCGGTGAACGGATCAAGGTTGCGCTCACTAAAGTATTTTTAAGTGATATGAATACGCTGATTCTGGATGAGCCGACCAATTATCTTGATATGGAAGCCGTCGCCGCTCTTGAATCATTGCTCAGAGAATATGAAGGCAGTGTTCTCTTTGTGTCACATGATCGCCGATTTATTGAGCATGTCGCGACACGAATTCTGTCCATTCATGATCAGACGCTCCATGTTTTTGAAGGGACCTATCAGGAGCTGAAAAGTGAAAATCTAAAGAAGGCACGTGACCTGGAACAGGACAAAAGAATGGTGGTTGAAACGAAAATCACTGCCGTACTTAGCCGTCTGAGTCTTGAGCCGACACCTGAACTTGAAGAAGAATTTCAAAAGCTGGTGGAAGAGAAGAAGCGATTAGATAAATGATTGTGGTCAGGTTCGGCCTGCAATTATGAATGAACAATCAATGTCTCTGAACGGTCCTCTGGGCACATGAAAAAACCGACCATTGCGCGTCAAATAGAACGCGGTGGCCGGTTTTATTTTAGTCCGTCTCTGTCTCTTCCCCGTCGGCTTTTTTCATGCTGCCGGAATCTGGAGAAGCTTTGATTTGCGGGACTTCCGGGCGCGGATGCCCGTACAGGTTCACATAGATCGCATCGATTTCCTCACCGGTGAGATCACCGCGGTTCAGCAGTTCTCGAGAAATAGCGTGAACAAATTCGGTGTGGTTCTCGATCAGCGTTTTAACCTGATTCATCTGATCCTTGAGCAGAGCATTTATCTTCGGACGCAGCTGCTTAAGCGAATCCTGCGGTGATCCGGCAGACAAGAAGCTGAACAGTTCATCCCCCATGCCAACGGCGCCGATATAGGCACCGGCAAGCTGCGTCGCCTGCCGCAGGTCGGAAGTGACACCGTTCAGTTTTTTTCCTAAAAAGAGTTCTTCGGATGCACGGGACGCCAGGCAGACCTGAATTTCGGCCAGCATTTCACTGTCGCTTTGGTTATAACGTTCATGTGTCGGCTTTGTGGCGGCAAGGCCCAGAGCACTTCCGCGTCTGATGATCGTTACCTTCCAGACGCGTTCATGCGGTTTCAGTAAATATTGGGCGACCGCGTGCCCTGCTTCATGATAGGCGACATTTCGTTTTTCATCATCGTTCATGGAACGAAGCGGCTGTTTCAGGCCCCATTCGTAAGTTTCCATGGCGGCGCGAAAATCTTCATAGCTGGCTTTTTTCGCCTCACGCTGATGGGCGATGACGATCGCTTCATTCACAATATGTTTGATCTGAGCCGGACTGTAGCCGATCGTGTCCAGTGCCGCCTTTTTTGCCGTTAACGTTTCCTCATGATTTACTTTTTTCAGATAGTAATCAAATACATCGACACGTCCGTCATAGTCGGGCGGGTATACCCACAGCTTACGGTCAAAGCGTCCGGGACGTAGCAGCGCGGAATCGAGCACATCGGGCAGATTTGTCGCGCCAATGGTCAGGACGGCCCGACGCTCGGCTTTTTTATGGCGGAGACCGAGTGCACGAAACAGCTTGGCAAAACGGGAGTGGTCGATATTTGGCGGGTCCATTTGCAAAAGCAGTTCATTAAGCAGACCGGAGCCCCCCATTCCAAACATTGCGCCGATACCGCCACCTCCGCCGTTTGCCTGGCGGGACATGCCGATTGCATCGATTTCATCAATAAAAATGATGCATGCGCCATATGTTTTTGCAAGCTTGCGCGCCTTGCGATAGAGCTGCATGACTTTGAGATTTCCGATGCCGAAGAACATATTTTGAAAGCTTGGAGCCGATGCATAGGCAAACGGGACCTGGGCTTCATTTGCAATGACCTGAGCAAGGTAGGATTTCCCGGTTCCCGGCGGTCCACAAAGGAGCATGCCGCGTATGGCCTCACCGCCCATTTTTTTGAACGATTTGACACCTCTGAGCAAAGTAACAATACGTTTGGCATTCTCGACAATCTCAGGATTGCCGCGGTAATCATCCCAGGTCGAACCGGTTTCGCCCGGCATAATCCAATAGGTCCGCCCTCTGGCGAGAAACCAGAAGAGGGCAACGAATTGAATGATCATAAAGAGCATGGCAAAAAACAACTGGAATACAACGTTGAATACGGTGATCGCAACATTCTGCACGGTTGGGCCGCCAAACCAGATCGTTACCGTAATGATGGATGCAACCAAAATAAAGATCAGGACGTTCCGCCACATGATTCGGCGATACTTTTTCATGACCCCACTCCTTCGCGCGTTATGTCTGTCTGCGGGCTTGTTTCTCTGAAATGAAAAATGAAAACGTAAAAACACGAATGATCATAGCATTCTGAATGCTGCCTCGACAGACGACGACAAAAATCTCAAATCATAAACATAAATTTAATTATAGTCGCAAGTCTAATCATTCGCACAATATTGAAATCAAACACACAAATGTAAGTGAAGGCCAATTGTAACGAACAACACTGAAATCGTAACGAAGCGACAGGATCGTAACGAACAGACCAAAAATTGTCATCAAATGGAGATAATACGGGTGCTCAAGAAACGGTTGACTTTTTCATTCAACCAAGGCATTTGATATGTTATCTTAGTTTTAGACATGATCGATGTGTCGGTACAGCTTTTCAAGTGATGACATCAGGGGGTATGAAAGTGGAGTATTCAAAAAAGGTAACGGCGATCAAGCCGTCGCCAATAAGAGATATGATGGTGCGTGCGGCGCGTATCAGGGATGTCATCTCGTTTGCTGTCGGCGAACCGGATTTTATTTCGGCTCCGAATATTATTGAGGCAGCCAAGCGTTCGCTTGATGAGGGGGAGACCAAATATGCGCCGGGTGCAGGCATTACAAAGCTGCGCGAGGTGTATATCCGCTATCTTGAAGAAGCGATCGGTGTCGCTTATCAGGCAGACAACTGTCTGATTACCACTGGTGGTATGGGCGCGCTTTTTCTCGGCCTGACGGCACTTCTGAATCCGGGTGATGAGGTGATACTCAGTTCACCGTACTGGACAAATTACGGTCAGCAGATTGTACTGTGCGGCGGCACGCCAGTCCGTGTCGAAGTATCAGAAGAAAATGAATTTATTCTGACAGCTGATGATGTACGCCAAGCGTTGACGCCGAGAACGAAAGTAATTCTGCTGAATTCCCCGAGCAATCCAACTGGAAGTGTCATGGACAGGGAGTCACTTCAGCAAATTGCAGAAATTGCAAAGACACATGACCTTTTTGTGATCAGCGATGAAGTGTACCGCCATATTCTGTTTGACGGTCAGGAATACACGAGTATTGCATCATTCCCGGGTATGAAGGAACGCACGCTGATCGTGGACAGTTGCTCAAAAACACATGCAATGACCGGTTTTCGTGTGGGCTTTGCTACAGGACCGGATGATCTGATTCGCGAGATGACCAAAGTCACCGAAGATGTCTGGAGCTGTGTCAATTCCTCTGCTCAATACGCGGCGATTGAAGCGTTGACCAATGGAACCGCCTATCGGGAGATGATGGTGAAGGAATATGAAAAACGGCGTAACTATATTTATACGCGGATTAAATCCACTCCTTTGATTTCCTGTATTAAACCGATGGGGGCGTTCTATCTTTTTGCAAACATTAAAGGCACGGGGCTGTCTGCTAAAACATTCTGTGACCGACTTTTAGAAGAGCAGCATGTGGCTGTTGTGCCGGGAGACAATTTTGGATCAGGCGCTTCGGGCTATGTACGGATTTCTTATGCGACCTCCATGGAAAAGATCAAAGAAGGCATGGACCGGGTGCAGGCATTTGTCACGAATCTTAACTGAAAGAGGGTAGGGATAATGGAGCACCATTCAGTTACTTTAATATCGTTTCTGCCAGACCGCCGATGCTCTCTGTTGCGATACAGCGGTCAGCGGGGCGTTTGAAAGATACTGAACGAAACATTATTGAATCCGGGTAATTTGTCGTCCACGTTGTGAATGAACAGAATGTCGCTCAAGTCAACCAGACAGCAGCTCGCGTGGGACCAGATCAAAGTGAAATCGCTGCAGCTGGATTGACCCCTGCTTCAAGCAGTGAAATTGCTGTTCCGGGAATAAAAGAAGCCCGGATACGTTTTGAATGTGTACTCAAGAAAGCCATCGAACTGGGAGAAAACTTGGAACCTGCATGTGATCTCGTGTCGGGAGGATTGTCCGTTATCATATTCAGGATGATCTTTATGATCATGGACGCATTGATCCCAGAAAACTGGCAGCAGTTGGAAGACTTGCCGGTGCGAATTACGTCAAAATCGGTGATATTTTTACAATTGAACGGCCGGAATAAAGACATGTCAGGAACATGCAAGAAAGTATAATATTTTGCTCTTTGCCCGAAGAGACATGCGGTGCGCCCGCGGCAAGCGAGCAACCGTAGTGTCGATGCGATGCAATCGGGCAAGGTAAGATCAATATCATAGTCAGAAGATTGTAGAAAGGGCAATGGCCGGAAAACCGCGATTAATGATCGGAAAATCACACCGGCAAACCATACTAAATGACCAGTGCACTTAAGATTTCGCCTTTCCCCAAGGCCTGGCGAAACCAAATTTTCTAAAAATTTTATTCCTTCGAAAAAAGGTTTGCTTCTTTTCATGAAATAAGTAATACTAGTGTTACTTATTTCAGATAAGATATAGGGGTTGTAGCATTGAAAGTCGTTAAATTTGGCGGGAGTTCACTTGCTTCCGGCCGGCAGGTTGAAAAAGTGTATCATATTGTTGCATCGGATCCGGAACGAAGGATTGTCGTTGTATCCGCTCCCGGGAAACGTTTTTCTGAGGATATTAAAGTTACGGACCTGCTGATTGAATGTGCTGAAAAAGCGCTGCGTGGAGAGGAGACTGCCCCCCTCGTTAACACCATTGTTGGCAGGTATAAGAGTATTGCGGAAGAACTGCGTATGCCGATGGATGTCATTAGCAGGATTACCGACGATTTACTGTCATTGATCGCAGGCAATAAACTGAATCCAGCAGCATTCATTGAAGCAATGAAAGCCAGCGGTGAAGACAACAACGCAAAACTGGTTGCGGCAGCTTTTCGCTATAAAGGTCTGGACGCGCATTATGTCTCGCCGCGGGACGCAGGTCTCAGCGTCAGCAATGAGCCCGGCAATGCCAGTGTGCTGCCGGAATCCTATGAGCGTCTGGCCAGACTTAAGGAAGAACCAGGTATTGTCGTGTTTCCCGGATTTTTCGGCTATAACACGGACAATGAGGTCATCACGTTCTCGCGCAGTGGCTCAGACATTACCGGCTCTATTCTGGCCAACGCGGTCCAAGCGGAACTTTATGAAAATTTTACAGATGTGGATGCCGTTTATGCGGTTAATCCGCATATTGTCGCGCACCCGAAAGAAATCCGTGAACTGACATATCGGGAAATGCGTGAACTGTCATACTGCGGTTTTTCCGTTTTTCATGATGAAGCACTGATCCCTGCATTTCGTGCCGGGATAAAGGTAAACGTGAAGAATACCAACAATCCGGAAGCACCCGGAACGCTGATTATGAGTACACGTAAGAATACAGATGGACCGGTGGTTGGTATTGCCAGTGATGATAAATTCAGCAGCATTTATATCAGTAAATATATGATGAATAAAGAAATCGGGTTTGGCAGGAAGGTTTTGCTCATATTGGAGGATTTTGGTCTGTCCTTCGAACACATTCCCTCAGGTATTGACGACCTGACGGTTATTATCAGGCAAAATCAGATAGATACGGCGACGGAGAAAAAAGTGATTGATCGTATGATGCATGATCTTGATGCTGACGAAGTCCGAATCGAGCATGACCTGGCGCTGATTATGCTGGTCGGTGAAGGCATGCGGCAAGAGGTGGGTACAGCAGCAAGGGCTTCAAAAGCACTTGCCGAAGCAAAGATTAACATTGAAATGATTAACCAGGGTTCTTCCGAGACAAGCATGATGTTTGGTGTTAAAGAAGCGGTTGAGAAAAAAGCGGTTCAAGCATTATATCGCGAATTTTTTGGAAGGGCAGAATAGACACAATCGCGAATGTGGGTAAACACGATGTCCAATCGCAGGCCGAGTGGCTGAAATGGCTGATAAATCGTCGTCAGGCGGTCATTGTGGGCGATAATTGATAAGCGTTGCGTGTTTATTTTGTTGCCCATTCAACGGTTTGAAGGGAAAAAAATAAGGCTGATCAAAAATGCGGGGACACTGACGGCAGCAAGTATGAAGATGAGGATCAGAAGGTCAGTCGACGTAATCGTTGCGGCAAAGACGACGCCAAGTATGGCTGCGGCACCAATCGACCCCAGAAAACGGCAGGTCTGAAACAAACCGGCACTTGTCCCGATGGCCGTCTCTGGTGCTTCGCGGAGCATCATAGCCTGAAGAGCAACCGTACCAATCCCGTAACCGCAGCCGATCAGGAGCAGAATAAATCCGATCAGTAACAGCGAATGATTAAATGCCATGATTGTCATCATTAACGCGCCTGCGACAGTAAACAGGCTTCCGGTTTTAAGCGGCAGAACGGGACCGAATCGGCTGATCCATTGGCCGGTCATTAGTGACACGGCAGCGCCGGCAAGTGACATGCACAGCATCATCAATCCGCTTTCCCGAATGCCAAGATGCATTGCGCCCTGAAAAAACGAAGGCATACCGTAAAACAGACAATAGTTGATGATATTAAGCAAAATAAAGAGCAGGTAAACAAGAGACAGCCGGTAATGACTTTTCAGCAGGTGTATGTCGATAAACGGTGCGTGCGTATGACTTTCCCGGCGAACAAAAAAAACCGATGCAGCAATTGCCATAACAATTGCCGGCCAGCTGACTTTTTCACTGAGTTTAAGCAGAAACCAGAGCAGTCCAAGAATACTGACGGAGAACAGGAAGATACCCGGGAGATCCAGTTGCCGCACCAGATTTCTCAATCGAAAATCTTTACTTTTGACATCTTTAGGGAAGATGAAAAGAGCAAGCAAAAGACTGATAAAAATAAGCGGATAATTTACATAAAAGATACTGCGCCATCCACCCCAGACAATAAGAAAGCCGCCAATGGTCGGACCGAATGCGCTCATTACCGATGCACAGATAGCTAGAGAGGCAAGAGCGGAATCCTGTCTGCTGCGAGCAATCGACTGATGAATGAGCGCTACACCGGATGGATAAAGGGTACCGTTACCTACGGCCTGGAGCACACGCATCAGAAGCAGCACTGCAAAAAAAGGAGCCAGAGGCGCATAGAAGCAGGCAATAGCTGAAAGCAGCAGACCAGCGATGAACAGAGACTTTCGACCGATGAGGTCACCTGCCTTTCCGGCAACCGGCTGGCTGATGGCACTGACCAGATAAAAGACAGATACCAGCCAGGAAACTGTTGAGAAATTCAGATGATAATCCTGCTGAATGCTGTGAAGCGCTAAGGCAATCATTGACGAATTCAGAGGATTAAGCAACGTTCCGGATAAAAGAGCGATCATAAAAATCGAGTCATTTTTCTTCGGATGCAGCATGACTTTGCCTCCAGTCTCCTAACATCATATGTTTATAGCTGTTAGAGTAGTGACACGATTCTGCAAAAGGATTGTGAGCATGCCTATTTGCAGCACGTCGGGAGCATTTACTGGATGCAAAAGATGCTTCTTGCCGGACGGGAAATTATGTATAATGTTGATTACGGGCGAAAGGGGGTGAAATAATGGCCATTTCGGACAGTGACTTTCATCAGTTGTTTGAAGCAGTTACAGATACGCGGAGTATTTTGCTTGATTTTAAGCAAAGTGTGGACAAGCGATTCGAATTAGTGAATCAGCGTCTGGACACGATGGACAAACGTTTTGACGAAATTGACCGGCGTCTGGACGCGATGGATGAACGTTTTGACGGAATTGACCGGCGTCTGGACGCGATGGATAAACGTTTTGATGGAATCGACCAGCGTCTGGATGTGATGGACGAACGTTTTGACAAAACAGATGAGCAGCTGGATCAGCTGAATCACCGTCTTGGCAATTTGGAAACATCACAGATTGAGATCAATTTGCACATTTCAAGACTTGAAGGAAGCCAGAAGAAAACGAATAACGCACTGGTCGCGATTGCAGATGTGCTGAAAGAAAGTGTCACATGATGTTTCAGAAGTCCTTCTGTCCCAACCCTGCATTCACAATATTTTCAATTTTCCCTCTTACAATGCTTCAATGCCCATAATCGCACGCATCTTGTATGTCAGACAGTGCCTGCACATCGAATTATAAATAATAGGGCATCCATGTTTGATGAAGAAGTTTGATTCCTTCCCTGATTTCATCTATGGACAGTCCGCCGAAACCAATTAAAACCATCGGATATTTTGTTGACTGGCAGGCAGAGAGCTCATAGACGCGTATGCCTGACTTTATTGCATCTGAAATCAGCAGCGAGCGAGGACGCAAGGTTTTTACCTCCAGGACAATATGCAGTCCGGCATCCTGGCCGCTGATTTGAACATGGCCGTTCATGGTTGCTTTAATTGTCTCCAGAAGCGCGGCCTGCTTTTTCCGATAAAGAGTCCGCATTTTGCGAAGATGCTTTTCCCATTTGCCACTTTCCATAAAGCAGGCCAAAGTTTCCTGATGGAGGCGCGAGGCGGTCTGCCGCCATTCGAATTGATGATAACGTTCCAGCAGCGAAAGCGGGAGAATCATATAGCCGACGCGAATCGCGGGTATGAGTGATTTAGAAAAAGTGCCGATATAAATGACACGCCGGTTTTCATCGATGCTCTGCAGAGAGGGGATCGGTTTTCCATGATAGCGGAATTCGCCGTCATAATCATCTTCAATGATCCAGCACTTGTTTTTATTTGCCCACGTGAGCAGCTGCATCCGTCTGGCGATGGGCATCACCATACCAAGCGGATACTGGTGGGACGGAGTGATATACACAGCATCTGCCTGCACCTGATTCAGTGCATGAAGTGATATTCCGTCTTCTTCGACAGGAATCGGAGTTAATTGAATTTTCTCGTTCTGCAGTGATCTGTGCACCCCCTGATAGCCTGGCTCTTCCATTGCCAGGCGGTTATAACGCCAATTAATTAATGGATACAGGATAGAGAGAATCGTTTGCGTCCCGGCGGCAATGACCACTTGTTCCGGCCTGCAGCGTACGCCTCGGGAGCGGTGCAGATAGTCGGCGATTGCTGACCGCAACCGCTCTTCTCCCTGAGGAGCGCCATATTTAAGCACTTCACGGTGTGCCGCGCTTAACGCCTGCTGTTCGCATTTTCTCCATTCATTCAGCGGAAAATGTTCTGTATCAATGTCCGACATGAAAAAATCGTATCGGACCGGTGCCTGCTTCTCAGCGCGTTTTTTTTCAAAAAAAACAGAAGGGTCAGAGGCGGATGCCGGTTCAGCGCTTTCCTGATCAAGATCTGCGACGAAGAAGCCACTGCGTGCTTTGCTTTCAATGTAACCTTCAGCGAGAAGCTGCTGATAAGCCATCTGTACTGTTGTTTTGCTCACATTCAGCCGTTCCGCAAGATAACGGATCGACGGCAGACGGGCAGACTTCTCAAGTTTAGATTGGTCAATGGCTTGTTTGAAAGATTCGTAGAGCTGGATGTATAAGGCCTTTTTCATCCGTTCGTTAAGATTTGGGAAAAATTCCACTGCCTGTCACCTTCCTATCTGTACATGTAAAAATAGTCAAATCTGTATCTTTCCATCAATACAGATGATTTTATAATAAATGAAAACAACAGAAAAGGCGGGATGGGTATGCGTCCAATGCGACGAGCGGACAAGGTATGTACAGATCAGGGGAAAATTGACGATTTCTTAGCGCATGCACATGTTGGTTTCCTTGGACTTGCAGACAGTGAGTATCCTTATGTTGTACCGGTTAATTTTGTCTGGTACCGGAATAAGATTTATTTTCATGGTGCGGCGGAAGGAAAGAAAGCGGATTTAATGCGTAATGCAACAAGCGCAGCATTTACCGTCTGTGAGGAGTATGGAATTATGGCCGGACCGGTACCTGCGCATACAAGCACGGCTTACATGAGTGTTATGATTTTCGGAAAGGCAGGCTGCCTGATCGACAGAGACGAGGCAAGAGACGCGATGCAGCAGATGCTTGATAAATATGTGCCGGATTATTTTAATCGTCCATTAGCGCGTACTCATCTTGAAAAATATCGTTCATCGAAGGGCAGTGCAACTGCCATATACTGCCTGGAGCCGGACATGCTGACAGCAAAAGAACAGCCTTTAGATGAAGACAAGAAATATGTGCCGGGGATGAAGGCAGGGCGTAATGAAAAATAATTGTTCAATCATCTGGAAAAGGCCAGTGTAATCTAAAGGCGGAGCAGTATTGGTCGAATTTGAAAATGATATGGATTTTTGAAACCATTTGTTTTAAATAAGATGGTGATTTCACGCCATGCAAGAGGGATGCCACAAATAACGCCCACATAAATTATAGATTCTCTTAGTTAATTGTCCGATTTCGGATCGCCTTGCCTGATTCGTTTGAAAAAAAGACAACGAGTGCGGCTTTATTAATGCGTTTCTCTTTAGCGCAGTAATCGCAGCTGCAACTAATTGCTTTCCGGCTGGCTTGCGACGGTATTCAAGATCCACAGTTATGTGATAGATGTAGTCTCTTCATCCATCGTTCCCGCAGAGAATGACGCCTACAGTTTTGTTGTCACTTTCTGCAACAAAGTTTGTCGCCTGGATTGCGTTTTAAAAATTTAGCGATGCCAGACTGAGAGTCGTCTAAACGGCGCGTGCCCATTCCTTTTGTATGGCACCACAACTGAAAAGCTTCGGCATAGTCATCTATGTTCATTGGGCGAATTTTCATTGGGAGCGCTCCATTATATTCATTAAAAATCGATTGCCGTTTTTGCCTGAAGATAGGTAGCGGCCTGTTCAGCTGTGTGCAAGGCGGTGGCCGCGCAATCCGGGAGTCCGACGCCGTGTAGCAGGGCGCCGCAGGCAAAGACACCGTCTATTTTTGTTAATGCATCCTCAAATGCCTGAATCCGCTGATTGTGGTTGACCGTGTACTGCGGCATGTTATCCACCTGGCGGGTGATGACGGAAAACAGCGGGGTGCCCAATTTAATGATCGTTCGCAGATCAGCGAGGGCGATTTGCTCGATTTCCGCATCGCTTTTTTCGACAATCGATGAATCATCCGCAGTTCCGACATAGGTCCGGATCAGCACGTGATTTTCCGGGGCGGCAAATGCCCATTTGTGATTCATGAAACTGCAGGCGGTGATATGCAGCCCCTCCTCTCGAGCGACAACGTAGCCGTTTCCGTCAAATGCTCCCACATCTTCTTTTTTGAAAGCAAACGCAACAGTGGCCGTGGATGTGCGTTTATCGTGAGTCAGGCTCCAGGCTTCCGGGAAATCAAGCAGCGGTCCGTACTGTTTTGGCGAAGCGGCCAAAATGATGGCATCTGCGTTCAGTACCTCTCCGTTTCCCAAGGTTACTTGTCCAGATTGTATGCTTGCGACCGGTGTATTCAGTTTGATGTCATCCGGATATGAAGCCAGCCGTTCAACGAGGCCCTGCAGACCGCAGGACAGGGATAAAAATTGGCCGGTGGATTTTTTAGGTGTATCTGCCATTTTCGGTGATCGCAGGCTTTTCATGCCAAGGATCAGGCTGCGATGTTTTTTTTCAATGGCCGCAAATTGCGGCAAGGTCGCTTCAAGACTCATATCACTCAGACTTCCGCTGTAAATGCCGGACAGCAGCGGCTCAATCATATTGGACACTACTTCGGTGCCAAGACGCTTTTCGAAAAAGGTTCTCAGTGAAAGATCCTGACCATGGTAGACATGCGGGATCAACAGATCCATCAGGGCCCGAATCTTTCCAAACGGACTGATCAGGCTTGTGGTTGCCATGGGAAGGAGTTTGGTCGGTACGCCCATTACCGAACCTTTCGGCATTTTTCGGAGCTGTTTATTGACATAGATATAATTAGCCCCTGCTCCTGAATGAACAAGCTGATTGTTCAGACCGATTGCTTTGATTAATTGAGTCAGCGCTGGTTTTCGCGTAAGAAATCCCTCAGGTCCGCATTCAATAATGAATCCATCTCGATGAATCGTTTTGATTTTTCCACCGATCCGATCTGAAGCTTCCAGCACTGTGATCTGCACCTTCGGCAGCTTTTGTTTCATATAGCAGGCGGTGGCGAGACCAGAGATCCCGGCACCGATGATGATTACTTTTTGATGTTCTGTCATCATGAACCTCCGCACATCCTGGTTATTCGAGCTCAATTCAAATTTTTATCCATTTTTATATTAACACGTCTGCCAGGCATCGCTTACTTTTTTACGCTTATTCAGCTTCTCGTATTATATAATGGATAGAAATAAGCTTTGGAGATGAAAAAATTGCATGCAATCAATCACATGGCTGAGTTGCGCCCTGACTGCAGCCGTTGCTTCGGTTTATGCTGCGCTGCACTGCCTTTTACCCATTCGGCCGATTTTGCCATTGATAAACCTGCGAAGATGCCGTGCCCGAATTTACAAGCCGATTGTCGCTGCCTTATACATAGCTGTTTGAGAGAAAAGGGATTCAAAGGCTGCATTGCATTTGAGTGTTTTGGAGCGGGTCAGAAGGTGTCCGAGCAGACATTTGCCGGTGTTGATTGGCACGGGCATAAAAAAACGGCAGAAAAAATGTTTGCCGTATTTCCAAAAATGATCATGCTGCATGAATTGCTGTGGTATCTTAATGAAGCACTGATTCATCCAGCTGTCGGTCCGATAAGATCCGAACTCTCGCATGCATCTGCAGAAACAGAAAAGCTGACGCGGCTTTCGGCAGAGTCAATCAATGCGCTTGATCTGCACGCACTGCAGGCCAAGTTGAATCAACTGTTTGTTGAGACAAGTGGACGAGTTTGGCGTACATCACAATCAGATGGTGCAGGGCTGCGCAAAAAGAGAGCCGATTTCTGCAACGCGGATCTCATTGGCAAAAACTTTTGTAAGATGGATCTGTCCGGAGCAAATTTTCGAGGAGCCTATCTGATTGCTGCAGATCTGAGCCATGCGGATTTAAGCGGAGCCGACTTCATTGGTGCTGATCTTCGCGACGCTAACCTTTGCGGCGCAAACCTCACTGACAGCATTTTCTTAACGCAGGCTCAGCTCAATTCAGCGCAAGGCGATGCAGCGACCCGCTTACCCGTGCTGCTGGATCGCCCGATGCATTGGCACTGAATTGAGCAGGGCGGTGCTGCTCACCCCAGTGCAACATCCAGCACCATCATGACTGAAAATCCGATCATTGTTGCAGCAGTGGCCAGATCTGTTGATCCCTCATGCTGAGATTCCGGAATCAGTTCTTCGATAACTACAAAGATCATGGCCCCGGCGGCGAAGGCAAGCGCATAAGGGAGAATCGGAGACACATGGACGACTAAGTAAGCGCCGATAACGGCAAAGATCGGTTCGACGATCGCGGATAACTGGCCATACCAGAAGCTTTTCCAGCGAGTCAGACCTTCCCCGCGAAGTGGAATGGCTACTGCAGCGCCTTCAGGAAAGTTTTGAATGCCAATACCGAACGCAAGTGCCAATGCTGCCACAAGCAACTCTGTATTTCCAGCAATGATCGCTCCGAATGCAACGCCGACAGCCGCCCCTTCCGGTATATTGTGAATGGTAATTGAGAAGACAAGTAAGATGATTTTGCGCAGCTTTGTTTTCGGTCCTTCTTTTTCGGAAACTGAAAATCCAAAATGCAGGTGAGGGATGAATCGATCGACGACGCGTAAAAAGATACCGCCAAGCAGAAATCCGACGAGTGCGGGCACAAATGAGAAAGCCCCCATGCCAGAGCTCAGCTCGAGTGCCGGTGCAAGCAGCGACCAGAAACTGGCGGCGATCATCACTCCGGCGGCAAAACCAAGCATGACGTTTGCCATTTTCTGATCCAGATGCTTAAAGAAAAAAACGAGTGATGCACCAGCGGCCGTACAAAGCCAGGTGAAAAGTCCGGCAAGAAGGGCAAGCAGAACCGGATGGAGCAAGGACAGTTGATGAAGCATAAATCGACCTCCAGCAAGATAGTCTTTGGAAATTTATATACCTGTTTTAACTATACATACTTTTTTCACGCGGCACCACTACGAAATATGGAGTAACCTATTTGCGGAAGCGGGCATGCAAGATGAGAGGGATGACGTACGCATGTTTCACGGTCCTGCAGGCTTCTGATGATGAAAGCGCACAACAGATGACACGCACAGGAGAGCAGGTATCTGTACAGAACTGAGCACTCCATAGCAAATACTCCCTTATGTACAAGCCTTCTCAGAAAAATGAACGACCGCCTGATCAAAATAATGTCAGTCTCCTCAATATTAATGGTTATCCATAAATATCCATTTATGTGTCGCACTGCTAATCATGAAAATAAATAGAGTGATTTTGACTTTGTTCTGTTTTTTTGTAATCGAAATGTAGCGGTGCTGTCAATGGCGTGTTAATGTTTTGCAACGTCTGAGGACTAGGATAAGTGATGTTGATGAAGGTACATAGAATGTGGTTCAGGATTTTTGCAGTACACAATGGAGGGGAAAAAATTGAAAAAGAGTCTATTATCTGCGGCATTAATCGGAGGATTGGCCGTGTCAAGTATTGGAGCACATCAGGCACAGGCAGCATCAGGTACATCGATTGTTCAGGCAGCAGAACGAGGACTCGGCTCCGCGTATTCCTGGGGACAGAATGACTGCTCTGGATTTACACAGCAGGTGTTTGCACAATTCGGCGTTCAGCTGCCCCATAATTCGGCAGCACAGGCGGGCTATGGAACGAAAGTTGACCGTGCACATTTGCAGCCTGGCGATCTGGTTTTCTTTCACACATCAGGAAACGGCATTTCTCATGTTGGCATCTATGTTGGCAATAATCGTATGATCAGTGCGGAAACAGAGAAAACCGGAGTGCGCGAGACACAGATTTTTGACGGCGGAGCTTCCACCTACTGGGAACCGCGGTTTGTAACAGCCAGAAGAATCATTTCAGGAAATAAGAAGAACGTGAAACAAACGGTAAATGTGCAGCAGAAGCAGACTGCATCGTCTGTACAAGCGTCAGAAAAAGCAACGACGTCAGCAGAAAAAACATCAATGGCGCAGGCTTCGGCGGATGGATCAACGCAAAGTAATGCAGTTTCAAAGGTCGCTTCTTCTGACCAGCAAAAAGGGACAGGCACTGATCAGTCATCGGCAAACGTGACAGACTCATCATCTGCGTCGAGTGAAGCTTCAGCATCAAACGCAAATGATCCAAAGCATATCTCGGCATCGAGAGCTTCTAAAACGTCGAACTTAGAAACCGGAAAAGTCCATAGTGGTGTGTATTATGTCCGGGCAGGAGACACTTTATGGGAAATTTCCAATCAAAATGGTGTTTCTGTACAGAAAATCCAGCAAATAAACAAGCTGAAGAATACATTGATTCGTCCAGGACAGAAGTTATACTTGAACGATCCGTCAGCTGTCTACACCATCAAATCCGGTGATTCGCTTTGGGCAATTGCCAGAAATCATGGAACAACCGTGCAAAGCTTAATGAAGCTCAATCATCTTTCCTCAGACTTGATTTTTCCAAACGAAAAACTGACCATCCGTTAAAAGGGAGGACATGCAAAGTTTGCATGTCCTCTTTTTTTTAAGCTATAAGAAAGTATATCATTTTGATCCATATGAAAACCAATAAACCAGTGTCTTATCGAGAATCAAAGCGGAGTGCGAGACGCCTGCGGGATCGGCGAGCCAGGGAAGACCCCGCAGGAATTGGCCTGCCTGAGGAGGCTTCCGGATCGCCCGCGGCAAGCGAGCAACCGAAGTGACGATTCAGAACCTAAAGACACGAATCCAGTTCGATTACAGCGTAAAAGGAACTTCCACTAAAGGCGTGCACATCCTGTACACAACGCGGAAGCCACCGCATCCTGCGGAAGTAAGGACCAGGCGCTTTATGCCCGGTTTTTCTAAGGGAAAGAAAGTAAACTGTAAGCCGGATACGGAAGCGCGAGATGCCAGCAGAGCGCACCCACAGCAAACAGGCAACGTAGCGATGATGCAGGCATAAATCATGGCCGGAGATTAGAAATCAGATGTTTGGTCCGGCTTCTAATACGCAAAAGGAATTTTTTTCGTATCAATGCGAAAAAACTTGAAAAATAACTATTGAACAATTGTCTGACAGGGGTTAAAATGAAACAATTCGTAGCGATAAAGGTGCGTCTTTTTTTCGCCGATTTGATCGAACAGATGAATCAGAAGAAAGGGAATGTCCGTGCTTGCAAACCATGCTGCGGCGGTGCACACGCATCGCCACAATGAAAATTTATTTTATTTAGCGATCTCTATTTTCTTTAATGCATTCGGAAATGCGCTGACAATTTCACTGAATCTGGGAAGTGCGTTGTGGACGGCATCGGCCGTTAATTTCACTGCGCTGACAAGTATCTCGGTCAGTTGGATCCTGTTTGCCTCGGGCATCCTGGTGATTATTGCCAATGCACTGATTATCAGAAAAGTTGACTGGCATCGAATTCTGGGCAATTTGATTTTTATGGTTCCGTTCAGTTATCTGGTCGGCCTTCTCAGTACTTGCCTTGGAGCGTTTGGAATCAATGAACTGCCGCTTTTACTGCGTGTTGTTCTTGATGTTGCAGGAATCTGTTTCATTTCGCTTGCCATTTCCATTTATCAGCGTGTTAACCTGATGCTCCATCCGTGCGATGACTTAATGCAGATTATCCGGTTTAAATATTTTAAGGGAAATGCGACAATTGCACAGCTGGTGACCTTTATGCCGCCGGTTGTGATTACTCTGATCTGCTGGTTCTTTTTGCATCAGCTGTATGCAATTAATGTCGGAACGGTCTTTGCCTTGCTTTTTCAAGGTTCATTAGTCGGCGTTTTTGATAAGTTCGTATTTCCTTCGTTGAAGCATCAGCATATTGAGCCAGGAAAAACAGCTGCTCATCATGAACTAAGTTATTGACCCCAAAGTGACTGGAACATTTGGCCGACGCACATGCGCCGCGCGGCATGGCCGCATGACTCTCCTGCGCTTAGCTCATACTAGGTTCAGGGGAGGTGATCTGTGATGGCCAAAGACGTTCTTTGTGAAGTCAGCAATTGTACTTTTTGGGATGAAGGCAACCACTGCTCGGCCAATGCTATTTATGTGGTCAGCCACAAGGGAAAACAGGCATCGAAGCAGGAAGAAACTGATTGCAAAACCTTTGAACCGGAAAGATAATGTTATCTGGAAAAAAGCGGATGAGCATGAATCAATACTCACCCGCTTATTCCATTTGCTGTTTATGCCCGCGCAGTCATTCGCGGAGAGAAATAACTTCATGCTTTAATTGTGTGAATAAATTGAAGCAATACCCACGCATGATTGCACGTCGGACTTTTTGCTGCGTAAAGCAGAGTAACTGTCTGCGTGCGGCCGAGTTGAATGATCTGGTCAACACTGCGCTGTTTCTCTTCATCTTCAAATAATTCCTTTTGATAAGCTTCCTGAAAATGGGCAAATTTCGCTGGTTCATGGGTGAACCATTTGCGAAGCTCCGGGCCTGGTGCGACCGATTTCATCCAGTCATCGATTCGGGCGCGTTCTTTGGACATGCCACGCGGCCAGATTCGGTCGACAAGAATACGCCGACCATCCGAGCGCTGCACTGATTCATAAATACGTTTGATCCGAACGCTCATATTACGTCACGCCTTCTTTTCATCGCTCTTTCTTATTCATTATTATCGCCTGAATGAACAGCTGTATCAAACGGACTGTCAGAGATAAGAATCGATTCGGTCGGACATCCGTCATAAGCATCTTCAAGATCCATCAGCAGTTCTTCAGGAATCGGTCTGATGCCCTGATTGCCGTCAATGATTGAAAAGGCAAGCCCCTCATCATTGTGGTGAAAAATATCCGGAGCGGCCATTTCGCATGCGCCGCAGGAAATGCAGGTGTCCTGATCCACCCGTGTGTACCTGACTTCTTCCGGTTGATGGTCCACAGTGGTCACCTCCCCATGCATGATCCTTTTCAGCATTCACGTACAACGCCGGCAGCACGCGCCGACTTAACCAGAACGACATCACTGTCTTCTTCAGCGCGCAATGAATGGAGTTCCTGTGCATTCAGATGTACCAGTTTTCCAGGAACGAGAAGTTCTGCTTGACCGGATGCTGTGAAGACGATGGCACCGCGTACAGGGATCACCGTGACTTCTGCATTGCCGCCATGATGTTCGGGAATTTGCTGCCCCTTTTGAAGAGACAAATGCATGATTGTCTGGCAGTCATCCTGATAAAGCTGTTCCTTAAGTATTGACTGATTTTCACAAGTAAGTACCTGCATGAGTCATCACTCCTTAAATGAAAGACAGATCACTTTCTTTGATTGATAAACCATGTCATTTATACTAAATATAAATGGTGAAAATGAACATGACCCAGATCAAGTGACGGGTACTTTTTTGTACTATATAAGAAAGTTTAAAATTCAGCGGATTATCGTATAAGTGCAGGCGGCGGCTTCGCCCGTGTCAAAGGCTTGGCAAAGCCAAGTTTTCTAATGAAGGAGTGATACGAGTGTCCAGATTGGAAGCGATTGGCTGGTTTGAAGGGCTTTCTCAGGCAGCCCTGGATCGGATCACAAGCAGCGGGTCATTCAGAACGTTCCATGAAAAAGAAATCATTTTTTTGCAGGGCGACGCGCTGACCCATTATTTCTTTGTGGTGAGCGGTCTCGTCCAAGCGTTTCATCAAAATAAAGCAGGCAAGAAGTGGATCGTCAGTCTTTTTTCACAAGGTGATTTGTTCCCTCATGCCGGTCTGGCGGATTCGGCCACCGTGTATCCGGCAAGTGCGGATGCGCTGGCATCAGGCATGCTGTTTGCAATTAAAAAAGAAGCCATGTATACGCTCATGGATCGTTATCCTGTTATCCATCAGCATTTAACGCGCTTTCTGGCAATGAAAAGTCAGGAACTGATCAACCGATACTCTGATTCAGTCCTTGAACCGGCACGTGTGCAGCTCATTTCACTACTTAAACGTTTGGCGCAACAATCGGGTGTGCACGTATCGGACGGCTGGGTACTGATTCCGAGTCTAATGGCTGAACAGGATATGGCAGGGTACATTGGTGTTGCACCGGAGACAATCAGCCGCTTGATGAGTCGTTTGTATCGTGAACGACTCGCCAAATCAGCCGGCCGTGGAAAAATTTATATAAGAATTGAAGAGTGAGCAATGCGGACGGCGGATATTTGCTGATATAATTAATTGTGGGGCACGAAGCTGACCAGCAGAAAAGGAGAGTGACTGATGAATCAGGCTTTGCTTGTGATTGACGCGCAGCAGGCGCTTATTGATGGAGACGCTCAGGAACCCGGCGTATATAACAAAGAGGTACTGTTTGAGAAAATCAACAAGGTTATTGAGAAAGCGGTGAAAGCGGGAAGCCATGTCATTTTTATTCGTGACACCAGTGTCTCTGGCGGCGAAGGCAGCGGTTTTGATGTTCATCCGGCGATCCACCGGCCAGATGGTGCTCCGACTTTTAATAAAAGTGCAACCAGTGCTTTTTATCATACCCCGTTATTGCCGTTTCTGAAAGAAAGAGCGACTGAGCATTTGGTCATTGCCGGGTGCATGACAGAGTATTGCATTGATACAGCGGTCCGGATGGCAACGGTCAACGGTTTTGATGTGACGCTGGTCGGTGATGCCCATTCGACCGCGGATACTCCGGAATTATCTGCGGCACAGATTATTCAGCATCATAACCGGATACTGAATGGTTATGACAATGACGATCATTTTTCACTCGTCCGAAACGCTGATGAAGATCTGTTTCACCCGATTCACGACAACTATCGATAAGTGCAGGTGACATTCAGGAATGACCTGTAAGAAGGCTGGACAGGCATCGGGACTTGCCGATGTTTATCCAGCCTGTTTTGTTTCAGTTATTCCTTTGCCTGCTTCAGAAGTTCTGTCAATTGGGTGCGGTCCGCGTGTGCACAATAAGCGGGGGTTCCGTTTTCAAAACGGAATCCTTCGTGAAGCGGTCCGGCATCGACCGTATCAAAACCGATTGCATTAAGTAACTCAGCAACTTGTTGCCTGGCTTCAGGATCATCCCCGGCGATCGGAAGGGCACGCCGGTGCCGATCATCGCCAGATTTTCCGGTTGTTTCAATCTCCGATGCAAAAATGGAGTTAAAGGCTTTTACGACATGTGCGTCCGGAAAATGAGCGGCCGTCAGCTCACTCGTCGTTGTCGTGCCTTTATCGAGTGCTTCAATTCGTCCGTCCCGACCTGGATAATAGTTCATCGTATCAATGAGCGTCTTCCCTGCTGTTCCGGCCGTATTCAGTTCTGGCAGCGCGTAAAGAGGCACGGTGACAACGATGAGATCACCTTTCTGAGCAGCCTGTTCTGCAGTAGCCGCTTCTGCTTTCGGTCCCAGTTTTCGAACGAGACCAGCAAGTGTTTGCGGACCGCGTGAGTTGGACATCACAACGGAATATCCTGCGCGAATTGCATTGGCTGCAACCGCCTGCCCAATGTTTCCACTGCCGATAAATCCGATTTTCATTTTACTGCTCCCCTTCATCGATTATTGGAATCAGTGTAGCATGCACCAAACGCTGCGTCTAACTTTCTGACTCAGACTTATACCGTCCTTCCTTCTCTAAGATTAAATTGATGTTCTACATCCGCTTATGCTTGATTTGTGAAAATGAAGCGACTCAATTATCATTTTTCTTTTCAGAATGGTTCAGTGAAATAAAAAGCTTTCTTCATGCCTTTTTTACATTAGATTCACATTACGGCTGTATAATAAATAATCGGATTATTGATAATGAATCACAAAAATACTATTTCTTCCCTCTTGCTGATCTCCTCAGTTACATTTATCGAAGGAATTCCACGTTTTTCCAAAAAACCGATTAGTTCGTCGCTTTTTCAGCCGGAAATTCGCCATTTTTCATTGAAATTCCGAGAGGGTGTCAGGTAACGATGGTCTGTTTATTAAGAGTGAATGAGAGAGGGACAGCGTTGAGCATGGGGGTTTATAAACTGCATTAGCGGGGAGGAATTTTCATGGAGCACATCGCTGTTTTAATCCCTTGTTATAATGAATCGCTGACGATAGAAAAGGTGGTGACGGATTTCAAAGAAGCACTTCCTGAAGCCACGATTTATGTTTATGATAATAACTCAACGGACGGTACGGATGTTATTGCCCGTCAGGCAGGGGCTGTTGTCCGTTATGAGCAAAAACAGGGAAAAGGTCAGGTCATCCGTCGGATGTTTCGCGAGATTAATGCAGAATGTTATCTGATGGTCGATGGAGACGACACTTACCCAGCAGAGAGTGCTCGGGATATGGTGCAACCAATTTTAGATCGTGAGGCGGACATGGTGATCGGTGACAGACTGTCATCGACCTACTATACTGAAAATAAGCGTCCGTTTCACAATATCGGCAATCGTCTGGTAAGACAATTAATCAAAATGCTCTTTAAAACGGATGTCAGCGACATCATGACCGGCTACCGCGCATTCAACTATACATTTGTTAAAATGTTTCCTGTTCTGTCGAAGGGCTTTGAAATTGAAACGGAAATGACTATCCATGCTTGCGATAAAAATCTTGGTCTGAAAAATGTCACCGTGAGATATCAGGATCGAGCAGCAGGCAGCGTTTCAAAGCTGAATACATATTCGGATGGTGTGAAAGTGCTGATCACCATTTTCAGGCTTTTTAAGAATTATGATCCTTTTAAATTTTTCGGCACAATTTCGCTAGTATTGCTCCTGATCAGTTTTATACTGGCATTACCAGTGTTGGTACATTACTTTCAAACGGGACTTGTTCCGAGATTTCCAACACTGATTGTCAGCGGATTCCTGATGTTGGCGTCTCTTCTTTCTTTCTTCGGGGGGATGATATTAGATGTTTTGGTACAGAACGAACGTCAGAACTTTGAGATCAAGATGAACGAATACCTGCAGTTGCAAAGAATATTGAATTACGCTGCAACAGACGAAATGAGTGAACCCTATGATCAGCTCCTTGCGAAAAAATAAAGCGGGCATTGCATTGATGCTGCTTTCTTCACTATGTGCATGTTTGGGTCAACTTTTCTGGAAACTTTCAGCAACAGATACGAGTTTATTGTACCTGGCTATCGGTTTTTGTTTGTATGGCATGGGCGCAGCGATCATGGTTGTCGCCTATCGGTTTGGTAGTCTTTCTGTTCTGCAGCCGATGTTGAGCATGAACTATGTGCTGACCATTTTGTTGGCATTTTGGATCCTGGGCGAAGGCTTTACTTGGGTAAAGCTGATTGGCATCGCGTTGATCACAGTTGGTGTTATTTTAATTGGCGGTGGGGATGAATAAAAATGATGTTTATATCGATCCTGATCATGACGGTATTGGGGGCATTCGCCGGATTTTTTCTGAAAAAATCGACTGACGGAGATAGTTTCTTGTCAATTCTTTTCAGCAAATATTTCTATTTCGGTGTCATACTTTATGTGCTTGCTGCCATTTTGAACATCTATGTCCTGCGCTTTCTCCCCTATTCGGTCGTTCTGCCGTTAACTGCGATTACTTATATTTGGACGATGCTGATTGCCTATTTCCTGTTAAAAGAGTCTATTTCCGCAAAAAAAAAGATCGGCATCGTTTTGATTGTTATCGGTGCTGTTTGCGTTTCACTCTGATTTGTTAATTCATTGTGGTGCATAGAAAGAGGTTAAAAGAAGTGGAATTAGCGACTGTTCTCAAACGTAAAAAAGTACGGATGGCCATAACATTCTTTCTTGCGCTAATCACGACCATCGCCCTGCTGTTTTCTTCCGACTTTCGGCAGAACATTCGAGTATTGCGAACGGCGGGCATTGTGATGCTGATTGCACTCTGGTTATTCTATAATCATATTTTTATGAGAATCAAACCGGCAGGATGCCGAACAATTCTTGCAGCAAGCATTTTATTGGCACTTTTACAAGTTATCGGCCTGATCGAACGCTATAGCGGCACAATTGGATTTATCGGTGAGAGTAGCCATAAAATGGTTTACTCATTCATATTGTTCATCGGCTATGCAGTGTTGATTTACAGTGCTTTTCAGGCGTTTATCACATGGGTTATTCATCATCGGGCACAATTGAAATTGAAAGAAACGCAGTTTACGGCATGGTTCAGAAACAAGACGTTGCTGAAAAGCATAATATTCATTTTAATCTGCTGGCTGCCGATCATCATTATTTATTATCCGGGAGTCTCTACGTTCGATGGTATGCGACAAATCAATCAGGTTTTTGACCCTTCACAGCTGAACAATCATCATCCGATTTTGACGACGTTTATCATGGGTGGGCTTGCAAAGGCGGGTCGATTGCTGGCTGGAAACAATTTCGGATTGTTTTCAGCGGCACTTTATCAAATTTTGCTTGTTTCCTTTTGCTTTTCCTATAGCATTAGCTACTTAAATCGTTTTAAATGTTCTATCTATTTGCAGCTTGGGTTGTTGTTCTTTTATGCCTGCATGCCTTTATGGTCGATTGTGACGATGATGGTAATGAAAGATGTCAGTTACTTTGCTATCTTTTTACTTTACACAATAAAACTGATTGATTTTCATTTGAAGAAGGAACATCGAAAAAGAGATTATCTCTTACTATGGTTGCTGGCCTTGCTTGTTTGTTTCATCCGAAAAGATGGGCTTTATGTTGTTTTCGTGTCACTGTTGACACTGGGCTTTTCGTATCGGCACTGGACCAGAAGGCGGCTCTTAGGCGCGTTGGCAATTATTGTTATCTTCATCACAGTCATTAATGGAGTATTGTTACCGAAAATAGGCATTCCAAACGGGTATGGTAACAGTGATACGAGAGAAATGCTGTCGATTCCGTTCCAAGCCACTGCCAGATATGTGAAATACGCAGAGGATGATGTGACTCCTGCCGAAAAAAAAGCAATCAATGCTGTGTTGGATTACAGAAGCATTGGTGCGCGTTACACAGAAACAATCTCCGATCGTGTCAAGGAAACATACCGAATCAGTGCGACAAAGCAGGATCTGTTGGCTTATTTTAAGACATGGATCACCATGTCTGTGAAACATCCTGTTGTTTATTTGGATGCGATCGTCGCACAAACGAGCGGATATTATACGCTCACTGACGGCCTGAGGACTGATGTGGCAGGCAATGTCCGGCAGTTTGATCCACGTACAAAAAATTGGGCGGATAATCAGTTGAAGTTTTCTTTTAGCGATTCGATGCAAAAAGAACGGGAACTGGCGAATGCATCACGGGAAATCTATCGAAATATTCCTTTGATCGGTGACTGGGAAGGTGGAGCACTCTACTTCTGGTTAATTGTTTTATCATTTTTACTATTGACTGTTACTGGGCAAAAACGAAAAACAGTTTATTTATCAACAGTTGCGACACATATGCTGATTGCACTGTTATCGCCGGTCAGTGGTTCATTACGCTATCTGCTGCCAATTATTGCTACGCTGCCCTTCGTGTTCATTCTTTGCCTTATTTCTATTTCACAAGAAGAAAGCGTAAATAACGCATCTTTGAATGACAGTGACTGACATTAATTGTTTGGAATGGCACGGGAAATCAGAGCAACGTTTCTGGAATTCATGCCCGAAGAATATAAATAAGTTAAATCGATGCAGAGGGATAAGGAATACTTACAGTTTTGAGAAGACTTTGAGCAAGAAAAATCACTTCTGAATCATTCGGCATTTTATGCATGCAATAAGATGCTGTCCAGCATCGACCGCACCAAAACCGATTGCATCAAGTCATTCAGTGACTTGCCGCTTGGTTTCAGGAGTGTCCCCGGCAAGGGAAGAGCACAGATGAAAAAAGACATCTTTCAGCAGGGAAGATGTCTTTTGTATCTTTTTGCGAATATATGTTCGATTTGTACGGCAACCAAAAAAGAAAGGCTACCCCTCAACTTTTATATTAATAGTATAAATCACCTTGAAATATAAGTCTATATTTTTTGCACAAAGTCTTACACAATTAGGATAAAGATTTAGAGAAATTTAGTGCAAGGTTACTAATCCTTTGCTTCAGGCAAATTTTTATCGAAGCGGAGTGCTCTCATATCTTTAATTCGATCAAGGGCGCATAACACACATGTTTGTGCCTGCGCACCCGCAGAAAACGGGGAGTTAGATGATTATTTTTAAGTGGGATCACAATTTACAAATTCGTCTGCTTGGCGAAGCAGTGTTTCATTTGTTTTATTGGATGTATTTTCCTTTTTTAACGGTTTATTTCAGCCAGGAACTCGGGAATTCAACCGCGGGAATGTTAATGATGGTTCCGCCGATCATCAGCACGCTCGGCAGCCTGACAGGAGGCGGTCTGGCCGATCATGTGGGCCGCCGTCCAATCATGCTGCTGGGTGTTTCGATTCAAACGGCAATGTTCGCAGCACTGGCACTTTCACCGTCTGCATGGCTGAGTTATTTTTATTTCATTGGCGTCAGTCTTGGATCTGCGCTCTATTCACCGCCCAGCTCGGCGATGGTTGCCGATCTTGTCCCGGAGAACGAACGTCGTCATATTTTTGCAACGTTTACGACGGCGAACAATATTGGTGCCGTTCTCGGACCCGCACTGGGAGCAGTTTTGTTTTTCAAGTATCAAAGTGCACTTCTGTGGACATGCGCTTTAATTCTCTTTATCTATCTGCTGATTATGTTTTTCATGATTCATGAAACGAAGCCTCAGCTAAGCAATGAAAAAGGCGACGGAAAACGGCATCATCTGGTATTCCGGTCACTTTGGGACAGCTTGAAACTGGTGGCTTATGACAAGGTGTTCGGACTCTACATTCTTGCAGGCATATTTGTAATCATCCCCATGATGCAACTGGACTTGTACCTAGCAGTCTATGTGATCAATCATGTGCCCGCACAGTCGCTTATTTACTGGGGTGACCGGCGTTTCATGCTCTCAAGCTCAGAGGTGTTCGGCTGGTTGCTTGGATTGAACGGGCTCATGTTTGTTCTGCTCATTTTGCCGATCAGCAGCTGGCTGAAAAATTGGACTGAGCGGAACATTCTGCTGCTTTCCTGTGCGCTCTCGGGTTTTGGGACGTTTGCAGTCGGGCTGAACACGAATATTTGGTATCTGTTTACGATTACTGTTGTATTTACACTTGGTGAAATTGTACGTTCGCCAGTGACGCAAAGCTTCGTCAGCCACTATGCGCCTGCCCGTGCGCGAGCACAATATATGGGTGCATCAGGCCTGCAATTTACGATCGGGCGTTTCCTTGCGCCGCTTACGGTTTTTATCTCCGCCTGGGTACCGCCGATGGGTGTATTTTCACTGTTGCTTCTTTTTTCCATAATCAGCATGATCCTTTACATACGCGTATTCAAAATCTATGAAAAGAAAACATAAGACTTATATAAAGGTTTGTTTAAGGCAGTGACAGCTGGTACATACATTGTGCATGTGCTTTAAAATCAGGCATAGCTGAAGATCATTGATACAGCTATGTCAATGAAGAAGCAGATCCAGAAGGCAGGCCAGCTGTATCCGGGAAAGCTTTGCAGATGGTCGAGCCGGTCAATACGATCGGGAATGCGTGCTTTCAATTTTTGTAGCGCATTCAATGCTGTTAAAAAATACAGTTGATTACCGAATAATCCAGAAATAATCGAGAGAGGCAGGAAGATACATATGTAAAGACCCAAGGGCACATCGTTAAGCGCATAATCGAGAATGTTGGACAGAATCAAATAACCATATGCCCAAAGATACATTTTTCGATGCACTGCCCAATAACTAAAAAAGAAAAATGATGGCCAGTTCCATGAGATCAAGCTTTTTCGTTCGTCCATCTGCTCCCATCGCCGTTCATAGACATCGCTGTTTTTTCCGACATAAATGAGTAATTCTTCTTTTGTTTCGTCACTTAATTCTGAGAAACGCGTTTTCCATTCAGTGATTGTCGATTCCTCCCGCATGTATGATTGTTACAAAATAGTCTATAGCATGGCTGGCACCTCAAGACCGGCCAGGTCTGGTTTCCCGTCACGCCAATTATGACATGTGCAAAAGTGTGGATCAATATTGCAGCAGTTCCTGTGCTTTCAGCGTATCCAGTATCTTTTTCTTATTTTCCGACTGCGCGCCCGATACGGCCTTGGCAATTTGATTCGTAAAGGTATCGACACGACGATTCGCGTTGCGCAGATCATAATATTGATTGACTTCGTGATCATAATCTTTTAGAAAGTCCAGCGGTTGTTCCAGTGGATGATATTCATTTTCGAAATATACTGCTTCTTTTGGCAAACGTGGTTTGAGCTGCGGTGATTGATTTGGATGGCCAACGGCGACACCGAATGCCGGAAAGGTCAGCTTCGGCAGTTTTAAGAGATCAATCACTGCCTGAGGATCATTGAGAATACTGCCGAGATAAACTGCGCCGTAACTGAGACTTTCAGCGGCAACGACCAGATTCTGAGCCGCAATCACGGTGTCGCTGAATGCTCTTAAGAAGAAATCGGTCGAGCTGAGTACATCGACCGGCTTTTCTTTTGCCTCGGCGATCGCCGCATTGCGGTTCAGATCGATCACAAACACAAAAAGTCGGGCTGCTTCGGCAATATAGTGCTGGTTGCCGATTTTCGCCAGAGCCTTTTTCTTTTCTGGATCGGTAATGCCAATAATCGAATACTGCTGGAAAAAGTTGCTGGTGGACGCATGCTGTGCGGCATCGATCAGCAGATCAACCTGTTCCTGCGGAATTTTTTCATCAGTGAAGCTGCGAATACTGCGATGGTTCAAAAGCTTTTGGACTGTTTCGTTCATATTGACGGATACTCCTTTTTGATCAATAGTTCTTGTTTACAGCTGCTTTGATTATAGCATGCCTGATTGAGTCACCAGTGAATGTGGATGGAATTGTTGAACAGACCGAAAACTCTCGCAAAGAGACCGATATAATTCGCGAACAGACCGAAAAAATCTGCGATGAGACCGATAGAATTCGGAAACAGACCGATAAAATCTGTGAAGAGACCGAAAAGATTAAGAAGCGTACAAGATAAACACATTATTTGATCGTCATTTCATAAAAAGTATACTTATTTTATAGCAGGCTGATGGTAGATGAACAGAGGGGGTTCCTTGAAATGATTCGATTTGCTCAGAAAGAAGATGTCAGAAAACTGGCTGATTTATGCGGTCAACTCGGTTATGTCGCAACCGAACGCGAGATTGGTGAGCGTCTGCAGTACATAATGAAGGATACAACGCATGCTGTTTTTGTCTATGAGAACACCGAAAAGGAGCTGCGCGGCTGGGTGCATATTTTCGGCAGATATACTTTGGAAGGGGTCTTTGCGGAGATCGGCGGTTTGGTCGTCGACAGCCGATTCAGAAAGCAGGGGATTGGTCGCAAGCTGATGGAGCGATGTGCTGAATGGGCACGTGAACATAAGTATCCAAGAATCAGGGTGCGCTCAGGAGAAAGCAGAACAGGTGCACATAAATTTTACAATGAAATCGGATACAAAACCGTTAAATGGCAAAAAATATTTGACTTGTCATTGTGATGAATCAAAGCAGAGATTATATCGAATGGAGCCAGTCGGAAGACGCACAATTTTTGGATGAAGACGACCAGCGAGACAGCGGAAAGTTTTGGATAGAGCTGGATATGGGGGCGCCAATCCAAACAATTGCTGTACATCATCATGGACAATGAGGTTGATGTGAGTCGTGTAAAAAGGTCAGTGTGGTTGCTCAAATCACATTTAAAATAAGGTTGACACTTTTCTGATAATCTGATATAAATAATACCACCAACTCAAAAGGAGTTCTTGATCATGAAGCGAGCAGGCAAACTCCAATTGAATAATTTTTATTACTACTTTGGTTTCTTTCGTTAGTGTTTGCACTTGCTTCGCAGGATGCAAACACTTCTCCAGAAGGTTGCATCCATGCGGGAGCCAAGGTGGTACAGTTAAACTTGGGAAAATAACCACATGGATTTAAGATCAATAATCCGTGTGGTTTTTATTTGCATCAGGCGTTTCGAAGCACCCACGGCTTATTGATACCGTGGGTGTTTTTCACACATTGGGAAAAGGGGAAATCATGATGGCACATTCACTCATTCGCAAGATGAAAAAGGAATTAAGCCTGATTCAGCCGTCTGACATCCTGAAGTTCGATCAGGAAGCGTCGGAAATTCCGGGAATTATTAAGTTAACTATTGGTGAACCGGATTTCAACACACCGGAACATGTAAAGGAAGCAGGAAAGCGTAGCATTGACCGCAATCGCAGCCATTATGCACCGCCAAACGGCACTTCTGAACTGCGTCAGGCGATCAGCCGTTTTCTCGAGAAAAAGTATGGTCTGTTCTACAATGCGGATCATGAAATACTCGTCACGGCAGGTGCAACCGAAGCTATTTATACTGTACTTACCTCAATACTGAATCCGGGAGACAAAGTGCTGATGCCAACGCCGATTTTCCCGCTCTATATTCCGGATACACTGCTTGCTCAGGCGGAACCGGTATTCATGGATACCTCGAAAACAGGATTTGTACTTTCGCCGCAATTGCTGGAAAAAACACTTGCGGAACATGGCGATGCCATTAAGGCAGTCATTTTCAATTTTCCATGTAATCCAACCGGTGTCACCTATCGGCGCGAACAAATTGAAGCACTGGCAGACGTCTTGAAAAAGCATGATATTTTCGTCATCTGTGATGACATCTACAGTGAACTGACCTATGGTGAACGCCATGTGTCGATGGCCGAATACCTGCCGGATCAGGCAATCGTGATCAATGGCGCTTCAAAATCGCATGCAATGACTGGATGGCGGATCGGTTTTATCTGTGCGCCTGCCGTAATTGCGACGGAACTCGCCAAGATCCACCAATTCACGATTACGTCAACCGCGACGATTGCTCAGGATGCAGCACTTGAAGCCTTTGAAAACGGCATGGATGACGGTGCCCGAATGCGTGAAGAATACAGGAAACGGCGCGATTTTGTCTACGAGGCGATGACCAGAAGCGGTTTTGAATGTGTAAAGCCGCAAGGGGCGTTTTATCTGTTCGCCAGGATTCCCTCGCCAATGAATCAAGAAAGTATGGCCTTCAGCAGGGATCTGGCACATAAAGCCAAAGTTGCCGTCATTCCTGGCGGATCATTTGGCCCCGGGGGTGAAGGCTGGATCCGGATCAGCTATGCGGCAAGTATGGAACAACTTCAGGAAGCGATGCGGCGCATTGCCGATTACGCAGCAAAGTTCGAGGAAAAGCAGGGGAGTGTGCAGCAATGAAAATCATGATGTTCAGTGTTCGCAATGACGAAGAAGCAGCCATTCAGGAATGGGCAGAAAAAACCGGTGTACAGGTGGACGTGAATCAGCGGGAACTGGACGCGGAAACGGTAAAACTGACCAAAGGCTATGACGGCATTGTCATTCAGCAGCGCAATCATATCGGCGATCCTAACGTTTATGAAGCACTTGAGGAAAATGGGTTGAAACAGCTGGCAACGCGCACGGCCGGCTATGACATGATTGATCTTGACCAGGCATCCGCCCATGGCTTGATCGTCACCAATGTTCCCGCTTATTCGCCGAACTCGGTTGCTGAGCTGGCGGTTACTCAGGCCATGCGCCTGATCCGCAATCTGGAGCTTTTTGACGAACGGGGCAGGCAGCAGGACTTCCGTTGGGCAGGGCTGATGGCGCGGGAAATTCGCTCACTGACTGTCGGCATCATTGGTGCCGGACGGATTGGCGGCACGGCTGCGCGTCTGTTCAAGGGGCTTGGCGCAACGGTCATCGCAAATGATATCGCCACGCGCGATGATTTGCGTGATGTCCTCACCTACGTGTCGAAAGAAGAATTGCTTCAGACGGCTGATGTTGTGACGCTGCACGTTCCGCTTATGGAATCCACGGCGAATCTCATTGATGCGGAGGCATTCGCGCTGATGAAGCTGGACGCAGTGCTGATCAACGCTTCGCGTGGTCCGGTGGTCGATACTGATGCATTAATTACCGCCCTGAAAAACAGGCAAATTGCTGGAGCAGCGCTGGATACATTAAACGGTGAGGAACATTTTTTCAATCAGGATCTGCGTGGCAAAGAAATTTCGAACGAGCAGCTGAAAGCTCTGCGTGCCCTGCCCAATGTACTGATCACGCCTCATATAGGCTTTTATACGAATCTCGCTGTGCAGAACATGGTTGAGATCAGCTTAAATGATGTACTTGCGATTTTGAAAACCGGACGGAGCGAGCACCAAGTGAATCAAGTGGCGGTAGAAAATCGGTAAAAGAAGGCAGTACGGAAAGAAGGTCGATCCATGACGATCAGATTTACAACCGATGCCGCTCTGATTGCCAGATTGAATGAACCAGTACAGACTTTGCATGCGAAGCTGTATCCGGAACACTTCAAACCCTATCAGTTTGAGAAAATCAGAGATTGGTTTGAAAAGGTACTGATTCAGGATGAAGCATCCCGATTTCTTGTCACTGAAGATGAAGAAGGTCCTTGCGGCTATGCATGGATTCAAACGATTAATCAGAAGGAAAATCCCTTTAAAAAAGCGTCTGTATTTCTTGAGGTACATCAATTTTGTATTGCCTCACCCAAGCGAAGAAAAGGGCTGGGAACGGCACTGATGAACCGGATCTGCCAGTATGCCAGAGAACAGGAGCTCAACGAAGTTATTCTGGACTATTGGGCAAATAATGAAGCTGCCGAACAATTTTACAGACATCAGCAGTTTACGGTTTATCGGAATGTTGTGCACCTCCTGATTTAAAAACGACCGGATGAATCATCAAGTGAATCAACAGCAAAATAGGATGCAATTACAAAAACGCACATGACTCATTAACGGTCATGTGCGTTTTGGATTAAATCAGTGATCAGGCTGCCGATTGCTGTTTGCCGGTGGTCAGCAGTCCGAATCGGGTCAGACGCTGACGGACCAGAATACCGACAACGCTGGCGATGACGGCTTTCACAATGCCAACAATCAGGAATGGGTAAACACCGGCAGCCATCGCTTTTGCCCAGGAAAGATCGAGCACAAATTTTAACTGAATCGTACCGACTGCAAGTGTCACAAACATGCCGACAATATTGGCAACGAGCGCCATCGGTGTATTGAATTGAGTATGTTCAAGAATCAGTCCGGTCACCAATGCGGTCAGAATAAAACCGGTAATGTAACCGCCGGAAGGGCCGATAAGGACACCAAGCCCGCCGCTCATGCCTGCGAAGACCGGGAGGCCGATGGCACCCAGTCCGGCATAAACGATCATTGAGACCGTACCGTATCTGCTTCCCAGAATTGTGGCTGTTAAACCGACGGCCAGTGTCTGCCCGCTGATTGGAATGATCGGAAGCGGGATGGTGACTTGAGCGAGAATGGCGGTAATTGCAGCAAAAAGTGCGCAAAGAATGTAATTTTTTAATCGCGTGTGATTCATTCTAATAAGTCCCTTCGTCTTTTAGTTAACCCAAACTGTTAATAGGTTAACACAAATTTAAAAAATTGGCTATAATTATTTCATTAACAACAGCCGGATTGGAAGCGACGTGTCCTCGGTCAGCGTCATCCCTGGAAAAAAGATCAACAAAAGCATGTTTCATCAGATGTGCTGATTTCTCAACGCACACTTTTTTTGATATTGGACTTATAAGGATCGATCCAATTGGATCTTTTCACAGGACATTGGTATGGATATGATAAGGATAATTTAAATCCACAGAAGGAGGTATGTGATGAATCTGACGATTAACCGTGAAGCGGCGACGCCGGTCTATCTTCAAATTGCCAGCCAGATAAAAGGACAGATTCTGTCTGGGAACCTGCCGGCTGGTTTTATTCTTCCTCCGGAACGTAAACTAGCTGAGTTTAATAAGATCAGTCGGACGACTGTAAATAAAGCCTATGAGGAACTAAAAGCGCTTGGTCTTGTTGATGCGCAGACAGGCAGGGGAACAGTTGTTACCGAACAGAAGGTCCCTGTTTCTGCTCCGAAAAAACAGCAGCCAGTGCTGCCAATGTCATGGTATCCACTGTTTGATAAACGCATGGCCAGCTTAAACGATGCGGTGAGTGAGATTATGTATATGGGAAATCAAAATCGAGTCATCTCACTTGCAGCAGGGATTGGTGATCCGGATTTGTATCCAATTGCTGATTTTCAGCGCATTCAGCGGGAGCAGCCAATCACCAGTACACATCTTAACTTTAGTCCGGTTGAGGGCTATTATCCGCTTCGCGAAAGTATCAGCCAATTAATGGAGAGTCGCAATCTTGCTGTGACCGCAAAGGAAATAATGATTTTATCTGGTTCGATGCAAGGCATTGATTTTGCCGCGCGTGCGTTCCTGTCTGCAGGCGATGCCGTAATTGTTGAGGAACCGACTTTTTTACAGGCAATTGAGTGCTTTCGGGCAACAGGTGCTAAAATTATCGGCATTCCCATGGACCAGGAGGGCATGCGGCTGGACGTACTTGAAGCGCAAATTTCTCGTTATAAACCGAAGTTCATCTATACCATTCCCAACTTTCATAATCCGACGGGGATTACGATGAGCATGGCGAGAAGAAAGGCACTGCTGAAACTCGCCTATCGTTTCCAGGTTCCGATTTTAGAAGATGATCCTTATGGAGATATCGCTTTTGATCAGGAACATCCGCTTCCGATTAAAGCGCTTGATGCCTATGGCTATGTGATTTATCTCAGTACGCTGTCAAAGGCGCTTTTTCCGGGCCTAAGAATCGGATGGACCATCGCTCCGGAACCGGTGATGAAGAAGTTTTTGCTTTTAAAACAAATTACTGATCTTCATGTGAATACAGACAGCCAGATCCTTGTGGATCGCTACTTGCGGGACGGATGCTATGGCGGGCATCTTATGAAAATTTTGCCATTATATAGGAAAAAAAGAGATGCTGCCGCAGAATTATTGCGGCAGGAGCAATCGTCCATACATTTTGATTTTCCCGCGGGTGGCTTTTATCTCTGGTGCCGCCTCCCTTATTCAGTACCGCAGAAAAAATTGCTTGCATTATGCGGGGAACAAGGAGTGATCTATACACCGGGTAATGTATTCTATCCACAGGAAAGTGATGGCGAGCACTGGGTGCGGCTGAATTATACCTACGAGCGGATCGATCGGCTGAGGCAGGGATTAATGGTATTTATTAAGTCTGTGAAGAAGCTGAGTGAGTGGAATGGGACGAGAGGCGTGTCCACTGGCGCACGCCCAATTGTATAAACGAAGGAGCGGCTGAATCAATGACTCGCGCGTGATGCATAAGACCACGCACGTCCCTTGCAATTGTATAAACGAAGGAGCGGCTGAATCAATGACAGTTAACTATGCAAAGCGCGCCGAGCATGTTGGGCGTTCGGCAACACGTGAAATTTTAAAGGTGCTTGATCGGCCGGAAATCATTTCATTTGCCGGAGGACTGCCGGCGCCGGAACTTTTTCCTGTAGAAGCGATTAAAGAAGCCTGTTCGGCTGTACTTGATGAAGCGGGAGAGCAGGCACTTCAGTACAGTACAACGGAGGGATTTCTTCCATTACGAAAAGCGATTGTCAAACGTATGGAAGCGGTTGGTGTACCCACAGATGCAGATCATCTGCTTATTCTTACAGGATCTCAGCAAGGCCTTGATCTGACAGGGAAAATTTTTCTTGATAAGGGTGATACCGTCATCTGTGAAAGCCCGACCTATCTTGCGGCGATTCAAGCGTTCAAAGCTTATGAGCCGAGATTTGCTGAGGTGGCCATGGACGATTTTGGCATGCGGATGGACGAGCTTGAGCGAACACTTCAGCAGAATCCTGGTGCGAAATTCATCTATACGATTCCTGATTTTCAAAATCCAACCGGACGGACGATGGTACTGGAGAGGCGCAAGCAAATGGTGGCGCTTGCCAATCAGTATGATGTCGTTATACTCGAAGACAATCCGTATGGTGCGATTCGATTTGCCGGTGAAGCACTGCCGCCGGTCAAAAGCTTTGATACAGAAGGGCGTGTCATTTATCTCAGCACGTTTTCAAAAATCTTTGCACCGGGTTTTCGGCTTGGCTGGATTTGTGCAGAGTCTGATTTCATGAATCGTTATGTTTCTTTTAAGCAGGCAAGTGATCTCCATTCGGATGTGTTTGCTCAGCGCGTTGCAGCGAAGTATCTGGAGCTGAACGATCTTGACGCGCATATTCAAAAGATCAAGGCGGTTTACCATGCCCGGCGTGAAATAATGATGCACTGTATTGAAACCTGTTTGCCGGGTCATCTTAAGCACAGCGCCCCGGAAGGCGGTTTGTTTATCTGGGTTGAATTGCCTGAGTCAATCAATGTCCAGGCACTGTTTGATCGATGCCTCAAAAATAATGTCGCCTTTGTATCGGGAGACTCCTTCTACCCCAATGAGGCGAAACAAAATGCTTTTCGATTAAATTATTCAAACATGAGTGAAGAACGCATTAAAGAGGGGATGAAACGGCTTGGCGAAGCACTTTCCGAATATGCTTAAAAAAACAGCTTTTCAGGAGATTTCGCTGAAGAGCTGTTTTTCAAGGTGTGGTCACATTGAATGATAGGAGATCACAAAATGCAAGATGGCGAGCTCGCTTGAGGGATTAGTGTATTTATGGTCTAAGTCACCTTTGAATTTAATCGAATCGTATTCTTTCAGATAATAAGTTTTGTCGCCAACTTCGATGTTCAACGCGCCGGACATAACAGTCACATATTCACGAACACCAAATTGATGCGCTGAAGAGGCGTATTCGGCCTTTGGCTGCAGATAACCGCGGTAAAGTTCATAGAGCCCATGTGACTGAAAAAGCGGTTCAGCAACGAAAATCTGATCGGAGCTTGCCAGCTTTAATCCATCTTCCCTCCGCGCAATGGAAACATCTGATTCTATTGACAGAAGTGCGGTAACCGGAATATTTAAACCGTTGGCAATTTTCCAGATGACGGCCAGCGTCGGGTTGCCGTCACCGCGTTCGACGTTCATCAGCGTCAGTTTGCTGATGCCAATTTTATTTGCCAGATGTTCCATGCTCATACCGCGGCTGGTCCGAAACTGTCTCAGATTGGCTCCGATCCGTTTTCCGGCATTACCGTCTTCCCATGAATTTTGCTGCATCCAAAGTCATCCTTTCATTTTTCCAAAATTTATCTATACGAACAGAAGATGGTATATTATAATATTATTTAAACTTATTATATTATACTATTTTCAGTAAATCAAAAGGATGGAAATCAATGAATAGAAACAAAGGCACTTTTAAAAAGGCATGTGTGGAAGCATTACCGCTGGCGATTGCTATTGCCGCTTATGGGATGTCCTACGGTGTGCTGGCAACGCAAGTTCATTTCAGTGTTCTGACGGCCGTATTAATGTCGGTATTTGTTTTTTCCGGCTCCGCGCAGCTGGTCGCCGTCGCGATGCTGGCCGGTGGCGCGGGAGTGCTCAGTGTGCTTCTGACGGTTGTCCTGCTTAATCTCAGAAATCTGCTGTATGGAGCGGCGCTTGCGGAAGGGCTTGCTCCAGCGAAAAGGTGGACCCATGTGCTGGCGTTCGGTATTTCGGATGAACCTTTCGTGCTGGCAAGCGCGCGGTTTAAAATGGTGGGTCCGGATCCTTATTATTTCGCGGTTGTGGCGGGAATCTTCTATATTGCCTGGATTTTTGCCGCACTGTTTGGTGCGCTGATCGGCGGGCAGATGGATCCGCAAAAGTGGGGACTGGATCTTGCTTTTCCAGTTACCTTTGCCGCACTGCTCGTGCCCGGACTGAAAGGGAAGCCGGTGATTGGAACAGCTGTGACGGCAGTTTTTCTCTCACTTGTCTTTGAATGGATCCGTCCGGGAAACGAGCTGACGATTATTCTGACCGGATTGATCGCCCCACTTGCCGGACTCTGCATACATAGGAGGGAGCTCCGTGATTAACCAATTACTGTTTATCGGTGTGCTTGCTGCAGTCACCTATGCTTCACGACTGCTGGGACTGACTGTTATGGCAGGCAGAAACTTAAGTCCAGCTGTTCGCCTTTACTTCAACTACGTTCCGGCAGCGATCATGGTCGCGCTGATTATCAAACAGATTTTCGTACCTTCGGGTGGCGGTCATCTTGTTGTGTCACTACCTGTGCTGGCCGCCTGCCTTGCGGGAGCGGCAGCGATTAAACTGATTAAAAAGTTCCTGCCATCGATTGTAATTGGCATTGCCACTGGTTTACTGGTGCGTTTTTTGCTTTGAATGCTGCATCGTGTGCAGGAAATGGCGGATTGTGCAAGGCATAGTTTATTATTTTTATACTTTATAAGCGCAGGCGGCGCCTTCGCCCGTGTCAAAGGTTTGGCGAAGCCAAGTTTTCTTAACAAAAGGATGGAAGCCTGTTGCTGTTAAAAAGCCTCTGTTTCATTATGCTTTGAGACAGCCGTCGTGGTCCAGCAGTTCAAACTGAGCAGGCACAACCACTGAATGCCGCATATCGAAATATCAAATAAAAACAACCGTATCAATATCGATACGGTTGTTTTTAATGGATCAGTTTTGCAATCAGTTCGGAGAGCTGTGCCAGTTCCTCATCATCAAATTCCTGAAAGACTTTGTGCAGATAGTTTTTGCGTACGACATTCAGTTTTTGATAAAGGGCGGCGCCTTCGCTCGTTACTGTCAGCAAAACAATCCGCCGATCCGTTTCGGAACGTTTGCGTGCCACGTATCCGCAGCGGATCAGCTTATCAATTACCGTTGTTGCATAGCTTGGAGAAACCTCAAACTTTTTTGCGATTTTGGAAGACGTTTCCTGATGATGCTTGTAAAGATAAGATAGAAAAGAAAACTCATGAGCGGTCAGGGGACTACCCTGAAGCTCGTTCATGGAACGTTTGAAGCGTCGCACGAAAATCGCAAAATTATTTTCAATTGCATGGATTTTGGCTTCTCTGTCCGTAGAAGTCACCCGCTTCCATTAATCATTGGCCGGTAAATGTTTTGCCTGCCGCTTCAGCGCATCATGCTTTTTTCGTGAAGGCGTTGCGCGCTTAATAAAAAATGAGAGTACCCAGGCGGCGACGGTCAGCAATGTAGCAACAATAAATGCGTCATTAATTCCCTGAATGGTTGCCAGCTGCTGCACTTTCGTTTCAATCATCTGGATAACCGTCTGCTGCCCTTGCAGCATAGGTAAATGTTCGGCACTGGCAAGTGCTGCGCCTGAGTGCTGCAAATGCTGCAACAGAGGCTGATTGCCTGATGTAATCTGATTGGCATAGTTGCTCATGTGATCAGTTGCCCGGTTGGACATCACCGTAACAAGAAATGCGGTTCCAAGTGAACCGGCAACCTGGCGCATTGTATTGGACATGGCGGTCCCATGACTGTTCAAGGCTCTTGGCAGATCGTTCAGTCCTTCGGTCATAATTGGCATCATTAAAAGCGACATGCCAAACATGCGGGCTGTGTAGATAAACATAATGTGCCCGTAACTGGTTGCGTCACTTAAATGAGCAAAGGCCCATGTTGTAACAATGGTGACTGCGAGACCGACAACGGCCAGCGGACGTGAACCGATACGATCAAAAATGACACCGGTGATCGGAGACATCACACCCATTAATAGTGCTCCAGGAAGCAGCAAGAGCCCGGACTGAAGTGGCGTGAATCCACGAATGTTCTGCAAATAGATTGGCAGCAGGATCATTGCGGCAAACATTGCCATTGTCACCAGTATATTAACGATTGTGGTGAATGTAAATATTTTGTACTGAAAAACACTCAGATTAAGCAGCGGAGTGTCCGTACGCAGCTCGTGCCAGACAAAGAAAATCAGTGAGATGATGCCGATAACAAGCGTGGACAGAACGGTGACATCACCCCATCCATTGTTGCCAGCCTCACTGAATGCGTATAAGATACCGCCGAATCCGATGGTGGACAGGACGACACCGAGTGCGTCCAGTTTAGGGAATGACCGGCGTCCGACGTTTCGCAGATATGCGAGCGCAAGCAGAAAATCGAGCAGACCCAAAGGGAGCACAACCCAGAACAGAAGCCGCCATGTATAATGTTCAACGATATAACCGGAAAGCGTGGGGCCGACAGCCGGTGCGAAAATCATGGCAACTCCCATCAATCCCATGGCGCCTCCACGTTTTTCCGGCGGGAAAATGGTCAGGAAAACATTGGTCATCAGTGGCATGATGATGCCCGCGCCAATAGCCTGGACCACTCTGCCAACCATCAGCAGGATAAAGGTTGGCGAGATCGCGCAAATGAGTGTTCCAAGTGAAAAAAGAGCCATGGCTGAAAGAAACAGTTTCCGTGTCGTGAGTGTCTCCATTAAATAGGCGGTAATCGGGATCAGTACACCGTTCACCAGCATGTACCCGGTGGTGATCCACTGAGCCGTGTTTGTCGATATATTTAAATCGGTCATCATTTTCGGCAGTGCCACATTCATCAGTGTCTGGTTCAGCAAGGCCACAAAAGCACCAAGAATGAGCACCAGAATAATCGATAGATGGTGTTCGGATTCTGCGTGCGCATCTGGAACGGTATGAAGCGGTTGACCGCCATCAGACGAGCGTTTCAAATCGATATTCTGGATGCCTGCTTTGGAAGGCTTCGCAATGGTCTGCCGCGGTTTTGCCGTATCTGTATTTCGAGGCATGTCACGAACCGTTGCCTTCTTTTTACGCATGCGGCGCAGGACCAGATTAAAAAGTATAAGAAAAATAAGCGCACAGACGCTGTATGCAGAAAGGAATGAGGTCATCAAATCCCTCCTCTCAAATTAGATATGGATCTTCACCGTTACATTCATTCCCGGGAGCAGTTTTGCACCTTTATATCCGTCAAGTTTTATTTTTACAGGGACAACCTGAGTGACCTTAGTGTAATTGCCATTGCTATTTGAACTTGGGATCAGTGAAAAAGTTGAGGCTGTCGCAGTGCCGATCTGATTCACTTTTCCGGTGAACTCTGTATCTGGAAATGCATCAATTGAGATATCCACTTTTTGCCCCGTTTTTACATTTTCGATATCCGTTTCATCAACGTTTGCGACAATGTAGAGTTCATGCAGGTTATATGCCTGGGCAAGCTGCGTGCCTGCTGCAACAAATGCGTTTTTTGTGCCTGCATTTTCGGCAATTGTCGCTGTTTGCGGCATTTTGACCGGTACCTTGACAGGTTTGCCGTCCGTACCGGTTCCTTCAATCGTTCCAAGGGTATTGTCTGCAGTAAAACTTTTGCCTTGTGTGACGCTCCAGCTGGTCAATTTACCTGCCACCGGCGCGGCGATGGAAATGGCCTGACCGCTGACGAGTGCATTATCCGTTTTTACATAATTTGTGGCTTGATCGTAGTAATAATAACCGGCTGCACCGCCACCGACCAGCACGATAATGACAATGATGTTGATGATGAGCAGGCGAGTAAAATTATTCATGTACTGAACCCCTTCCTCCAGTAAAAAAATTAGTTAACTTAATTATTAACTTTATTAACTATTAATGTGCATTAGTCACTTTAACACGTCTTATTCGGAGAATCAATAGAAAATGAAAAATATTTTTTCAGGATGAAAAGGATCTGCTTTGTCCATACATTTCATAAAAAACGGGTAGGCGAACTGCAGGATCCTCGGTATAATTTTCATATCACAGCATAATTGGGGATCTCGTTTATGAAAAAAATATTGGTTCTCGCTACAGGCGGAACGATTGCGTCAACGCCACATCAGGATGGCCTGGCACCGGGGCTGGGTATCAATCAGCTGGCACGTTATTTTGAGCATAGCCAGGACGTGCTGATCCATTTCAAGGTTTTAATGAATAAGGATAGTACGAATATGCAGCCGGAAGACTGGGTGACCATGGCCCAAACGATTGACGAGAACAGCAATGTGTATGACAGTTTTATCATCACGCATGGGACCGATACGATGGCCTATACAGCAGCCGGTCTTTCCTATCTGCTGAACGGTTTGAATAAGACGATCGTGATCACCGGATCCCAGGTTCCGGTCAGTTTTAAACGCACGGATGCAAAGAAAAATATAAAGGATGCGCTCACATTTGCCCAAAAGGCAAATCTTCCCGGAGTCTTTATTGTTTTTGATGGGAAAGCCATTCTCGGTACACGGGCAGTGAAAATGCGGACTAAAAGCTACGATGCGTTCGCGAGTATCAACTATCCATATATAGCGTCAATCGATGAGCAGAATCTGCGCATTAGCAAACATCCGAAGCCTGAACCTTCACCTTTTCCAAATCATATCGGCATCTGCCCGAATGTTTTTCTGCTGAAAGTATTTCCCGGGCTCGCTCCTGAATTTTTTAGCTTTCTGAGGGATCATACCAAGGGTCTGATTATTGAAAGCTTTGGAAACGGCGGGCTTCCGTTTGAAAAAAGAGATCTGGCGACAGGTGTTGCCCGGCTGGTGCAGGCAGGCATTCCGGTCATCATTACGACGCAATGCCTTGAAGAGGGGCAGAACATGGCACTCTATGAAGTCGGCAAACGTGTGGCTGACGCGGGAGGAATCACAGCAGGAGACATGAACACAGAAGCGATCGTGGCGAAACTCATGTGGGTACTGTCGCAAACGAACAACCCGGAAACCGTCAGAAAAATGATGCAGACGCCGATCGCGCATGATCTGGATTACATTTGATGATGCATGCGCTTGATGAAGTGTGGACAATAGGAAATCCTGCGCCCATTGCTTTATGTGCAGGCACAGATGCGAAACCAAGGGATACATATCTCCGGAGTATCCGCGCACGTGAAGCAGCCAATTTAAAGGAACAGCGGATCAATGAATGACTGAGTGAAAAAAGATACAATTTCTTTTTCGCTGTACCGCTTTTTTTTACGCAAATAAAGATAGACCTTTGGATTGATGGAAGCAATCCATGTATGTGCGGTAAAATCCGTGTTCATCGGTTTTGCCGTCTTTGCTGTGATGGCTTCATTAAGAAGATCGCGCAGCACCTGGTGCAGAAACCGATATGGCCGGGATTCGTAAAAGGTCTGTTTCTTTCCTTCGCAGGTAGCCGCATCGTGGATTGCTTCAATATAGGAAACATGACTTTCAAGAAAATGAATCTGCTCACTAAGGACTGCTTTCAGTTTTTCATGAACGGTGCCCGGCTGTCCCACAATCTGGGCAGCGTGTTCCTGAAGCAGACGGAATTTCTCGTCCATCAGTTCCATACAAAGAGCCCCTTTATTCGCGTAGCGGCGGTAGATGGTTCCTTGTCCGACACCGGCAGTCTGTGCAATCTGATGCATGCTGACTTTGTCAATGCCATACCGATCGGCTAAAGCTTCTGTTGTTTTCAGGATAACTGTACTGATGGCATCCGTGCCATGCTTTGGCTTCTGCTCTTTCATGAGAAACTCCTTTCTGTTTTGGAGCTGAATGATTTGACATGCGGACAATTGTCCGATATTATTTTTTGAGCGGACGGACAATTGTCCGCGATGGTCTCTGTGATTTATTGTAAACACGATTGTCTTATGGGTCAATCATGAAAGAGAGAAGTAAATGGAGGATGGGCTATGGCATTAAAAAGTGAGTTCGACGGCCGCCCTGCACAGGCGGCGACAATCAGGGAAATCATTGCACCGCTTCTCGCGATCATTGTTGGGATGTTTATGGTGATTTTAGATGGCACGGCTATGAATGTTGCTTTGCCGGGACTTGTTAAAGATTTTGACAGTACTCTATCGGTTGTCCAGTGGGCAGTAACGGGTTATGCTTTGGCACAGGCAGCGGTTATTCCTTTGGCGGGCTGGCTCTCAGATCGTTTTGGCGCAAAGAGGGTCTTCCTGTTTTCGGTCATAATGTTTACGGTTGGTTCCGGACTTTGTGCGCTGGCAACTGGAATTGATCAATTAATCATGTTTCGGATTATTCAAGGACTCGGCGGGGGGATGGTCGCGCCTATCGCCATGGCATTCGTATATCGGCTCAGTCCGCGTGACAAAGTGGGCGCGGTCATGGGGATGATCGGTATTCCCATGCTGCTCGCGCCGGCACTTGGCCCGGTTTTGTCAGGCTGGCTGGTCCAATACGCCAGCTGGCACTGGATCTTCCTCATTAATCTGCCGGTCGGTGTCCTGGCGATTTTAATTGGTACACGGACACTGCCGAATCTGGCGCGGCAGTCCGTGCCTGCATTGGATATGCTCGGGATGATTTTAGCTCCGATCGCTTTTGCGGCTCTGGTTTACGGTGTCAGTGAGGGGGGATCAAGCTGGACATCCGTGAAGACGATTACCGGGCTGACGATTGGCGGCGTCATGCTGATCATTTTTATCATCACAGAACTTCGCCGCAGACAGCCTTTGCTGGAACTTCGTGTTTTTCGATCAGCGGATTTTTCACGCGGCATCGCGGTGCAATGGGTGACCCAGATCGCTTTGTTTGGTACGATGTTCCTGATTCCGCTGTTTCTCCAGCAGGGAAAAGGATTCACACCATTTGAATCTGGATTGTCGGTTCTTCCCCAGGCCATCGCGGCAGGCATCTTTATGCCGATTGGCGGACGCTTATTTGATCGTTTCGGTGCACGCCCGATCGTTATTACCGGCCTGATCTTTATCACGTCTGCCGCCTATTTGCTGTCGGGCATTTCGGCAAGTGACGGATCTCGGGCACTCATTCTTCCTCTTGCACTGCTTGGCGCCGGAATGGGACTTTCAATGATGCCCTTGAATACACATATTATCCAGTCAGCCCCCGAAGACATCGTCAGCCGGGTAACTTCACTGACCAATGCCTTTCAGCAGGTGATGATGTCGTTTGCGGTGGCAGGACTCTCGACTGTTCTCTCCAGCAGAATGGAAACACATTTAAAAGATGGTTTTCAGCCGCTTCACGCGTTATCTTCGTCATTCGGCGATACATTCTCTGTTCTTGTCGGGATTGCGGTCATCGGAATGATTTTGAGCTTTATGCTCAGAAGACCGAATAGAAAAGGAAACGGTACCGGCGCTGTGAAGGTTGCAGCAGAGCATTAAACGATTGCCAAAAAGATGAGGGGCTTTAAAAAGCTCGCTCATCTTTTTGTATGTCTAAGCATCGAAGCGGAGGTGCAAATGCCAACAGTATTGTTCCAGTCGCCCGAAGGCTCGCGCATGCGGCGGAGAGCTGAAGTGCCACACAGTCACAAAGGTTTGATGGCTTAATGCCGCATTCAGATCAACCACTTTCCCACAACCATGCCTGCATAAATCAGCAGAATACCGAAAATACAGGTACCGCCTGCATAGCGTAAAAACAGGGAATATTTTTTTTCGCGCAGAAAACGGACGTTTTCAACGTTAAAAGTAGAAAAGGTTGTAAATGTTCCGATCAATCCTGTAGCGAGCATGAGCAAAAACGGTGTGTTGATCGGCAGGGCGGCAATGATTCCGAGCAGGAAGCAGCCGATCATGTTGATGGTGAATGTTGCCATTGGAAATGCATGGCGTTTTTCTTTATCAATAGCCTTTGATAAAGAAGCGCGGCCGAGAACACCGAATACTGCGCCGATCGCCACCATAAAGCCATTAAGGATCATTGCCTCTCCCTCCTGAATGAAACAATCATGTGACTGACCCGGACGCCCAGCGCGCACGCTGCAAGTCCGCTAAGCATGGTTGCCATATAGTAAAACGCGGCAAGCAGCAGATGCCCATGATGAACGAGCGTAACTACCTCCAGAAGAAATGCGGAGAGTGTTGTAAAGGAGCCAATAAATCCGGTACTGATGAGATACCTGTATTCATCACTTAAATACCGGAAAAAACGCGATGATCGCGCAAAAAGAGTAATCGCGAAGCAGCCAGTGATGTTAATGAAAAAAGTGGCGAGCGGAAATGGCGCGCCTGGAATCAGGCACTCAACTGTATAACGCGAGAGTGCGCCGAGTATGCCAAATGCAATGAGCAGTAAATAGTGCAATGAAAGCCCTCCCGAATGACAGACGAAAACGCCTGCCTGATTACCTCATAAAGAGGCAAAAGACAGACGTTATCAGCTGATGTTTCAGCAGTTAAAGGCGAACGTCATCACCTGTTATGTCGATAAGAGAATCATAACGCTTATTTGCGGAACGGGCAACCTGTTCATTTTTACAAAACGGAATTCGGTATCCACCCGACTGTACCGTTCTTTTTGACGAGCGTATAGCCGCTGCAGGTGTCATCGATCACTGCTATACGGTCATGCGCGGCAACGGCAAGTCCGGTTGCACTGACATCATTTGAGGCAAAAAGACCGTCGTCTCTGCTTTCCAAATATTCATTTTTGATCCACTGCTTCAGGCCGAGATTGATATTTTCACAGAGACTGAAGTGTTTGCACGGCCTGAGCAATTTAACCTGATAGTTCGGATAGTTCAGCGTACCGACAAAATCGTTCGGCGGCTGATAATCTTTCTTGACGGAACGGTAATGATGAAAATGATCGACATAGGTCCATGTGATCTTGTCGCCCTGTGGATGGCGGTGAATGATCAAGGCATTCAGCTGCCCGTCGACGCGGATCTGGTTGCCGCCGTCTATGCAGATCATCCGTTTGTTCGGGTCAATGATCGGATTGTGACAGGTGACTGCTTCGCTGCGATAGTTGACGACCGGCCAGTGGCCGACAACAACGGTTTTCATGCATTGATGGCTGCCGGTATAAAAATGAGGAAGGGCCACTGCGGATTTGTGACTGGTTCTTCCCCAATCACTGCGATCCTCAATTCCTGCATGAATAAAGAGATAACGGTCAGTTTCAAGCGCGGCAGGAAAAGAGAACAGCCAGTCAATTTCAGCGCCGTATTGTTTCCTGTAAAAATCGCTCAATGCGGAGACCGAATCAAAATCGCCAGCTTTTTTCCCACGTTCGTGAAGCCATTCATTCATAATTGAGTGCGGGTTACGTGCCAGATGCTCGAACACCGTCGGATCCTGATCAAAAACATGGTGAATCAACCGATCACAATTTCCTTCAGTAATGTATGTATGGTTGCTCTCTTCTGTCAGTTTTTTTGCGAAACGAATGACGCCCAGGCTGTTTGGCCCCCGCTCACATAAATCTCCATTGATAATTAAAGTATCGTCGGGAGTATAATGAACCTGCTCAAGCAGTGCCTGAAGCAGCTGCAAGTCGCCATGAATATCGGAAATCACGATGACTCTGCCATTTTCCGGGAGTGCGATACTTTGAATGCGAAGCATAATCAATCTCCTTCTTCAGCGCCTTCCAAATTCTAGTGAAAGGCTTTGTATGTTTCTCCCCATTATAGCAGGTGGGAAGAACAAGAAAAAAACCTGACCGGATCTTATGAAGTCCGGACAGGCAATGAATTCGTTATGGTGAAATCATGACAGTGAGGTCGTCATCAGCCCGAAACGAATGGCATGCTTAATCTCATCAGTGAACGCTCTCAATAAGATGTTGCGAATGGTCGGATCCTGAGTCATCAAATAAAGATTGCGGTACGTTTCATAGTCTTTAAGTTCGTCATGATAGGCGATTCGCAGTCCTTCGGAAAACGATTGAAACCGGACCGGTGTCACCTGAAAGGCCGGCTGCGTACCGGTAAGCCGGATGTAGAGCCAGCTGAACAGCTGAAAGTGGTCCTGTTCATCCTGGCGAATGCCGAGAATGGCTGATTTCATGTCCTCACTGGGAGCTGCTTCTGCCAGCCGTCCGTAAAAGTCGATTGCGGTTGCTTCACCCTGAACCGCTTTGAGCACTTCAGCTGCAAAGTTTTCAGAAACCGCAGACGGATTCATTTGACGATCCTGTTCTTCATTGTAAAACATATACGCCACCACCTGATTTTTGTTCCCCAACAGTTTATGAGGGAGAAGAAATTAGGTGATTACACAGAAGCCAGCTGCTGTTGCCTGTGATCAATGATTCCAGACAGCAGCGATGCTGATGACAATGAGTGCAAGCAGAATGATCCAGGCACTCGGACGAGCCATATTGATTGTATAACCGATACCGACCCGTTTTTCAATAAAAATGGAAGGATCAGAACGATTGAAATAAAATAAACCGAAAATCCATTTTGTGTCGTCATCGAGAATCGGTCCGGTGCCTTTCCGGTTTCGAGCGAATCGAACATAAAAGATGAATAATGCGATGATCAGGCCGATGTTCGCCAATAAGACGATTGTGAGCCATAACTGCGGGATTGGTGTCAGAAAGCGAATGACGGTAAGCAGAAAGATCAGTTCGGTCAGAAGAGCAAAACCGAGCATCAGCAGACTCATCATTTTCCGATAACGTACATATCCTGGCGCCGCGTTTGGGTTACCTTTTACAGATGCGGGTGCGCGGCGGATAAACAGAATGACTGTGCAAAGCGCAAGCTCCAGAAGAACGGGTGTAAAAACGACTGTCCAGGATTTCGGCGCCCATCGATCCGGACCATAGATGCCGAAATGCGTCGGGATCATATCAGGCATATAGCGATAACCGAGTACAGTGACGGCCACTGTTGCAAGGAAAATCGGCAGCAGTATGAAGAGCCAGTACACGGAAAGCACGGTCTCGTGATCACTTTTGCCAAGTTCCACGATCATTTTATTGGCAGAAAGTCCGGGGTCCGGCTGCATCGTTTTCTTCAATCGCACCGTGCGACGATTGGCAAGTATAAATAGTAAGGTTTCAATAAAGACCAGTGCAACGATGGTGAAGGTATAAACAGATGTAAGAAAGGTCTCGTTTTTCATCATAAAAAAGAAAAGAAGATCAGTGAACAGTAAGAGGGCTGCACAACCTGACGCTTCGGCCAGATAACGGCGTTTAATCAACCAGGCAGACTTATTCCGTGTGACAGCGTCGTCTGCAAAGACCACACCGAACAGAACGTTTTTTCTTGAAAACCACGGCTGGGCAATAAACAGTACAGCAATAAAGATGAACGTACCCATCGAAACAATAACATTCATGACTTTGTTCCCTCCAATTCATCATACATATGATCAATCATTTGATGAAGTACGGCGCGATCGACGCGGCGTGTGACCGCTTCGGAAACGATGATTTTTAATGTTTTACCGTATTTTTCCAGAAAATCCGCTGCGTTTTTTGCGGTGCTGTCTGCCTTAATGAACGTCCCGCGTCTGCGCTGTATCTCAATAAAGCCTTCACTTTGAAGCAGCTGATAGGCCTTATTCACAGTATGGAGATTGACTCCAATCTCCGTTCCAAGTGTTCGAACGGAAGGCAGAGAGTCGCCGTCTTTCAGCGTTCCCGATGCAATGCCGGTTACAATGCTATCGCGAATCTGCATATAGATCGGCCGATCCGATGCAAAATCAATCTGCAGAAGCAAAATCATCATCTCCTTTGTTATATCTGTTATACATTAAATATAACAATAATTTTCGTTATTGTCTATATTAAGCTGAACAAGTTAGTCGTGTAATTTCAATGAATCGAAGATAATGAAAAGATAAGATGCCGGCAAGAACAGTGGAGAAGTGTTGAAAAGGAACACTCGGACGAAGCAATGGTTTGCCGACCTGCAAGCATACCGTTTTCCATAGTTGGCACTGAGCGTATATACTTAGCATAGACAGGCTTTTTTGTACTATAAGAATGTTTAAAACTTAGCGGATTATAGTATAAGTGCGGTGGCAGCTTTGCCTTCGCCAGAGGCCTGGCAAAGCCAAGTTTTCTAAAACACAGGGGACAGGGGGCGGTGGCATGGAGATCAGGACGGTCGCGATCGTCGGACTCGGCGCACTTGGCATTATGTACGGCAAACATTTAGCGGATCATTTGGGAAAGGATGCAGTACGTATTGTTGCCGATCGGAATCGGATTGAGCGGTACGAAAAGGAAGGGATTTTTTGCAATGGCGAGCGCTGCGATTTTCACTATGTGGATGCAAACGATCAGGCAGAACCGGCAGGCTTGCTGATTTTTACGGTGAAGTTCAACGGATTGCAAGGTGCCATTGAAAGTGCACGCAATCAGGTAGGGCCGAATACGATTCTTATTTCGTTTTTGAATGGGATCAGCAGTGAGCAGCTTATTGGTGAGGCGTTCGGTTTTGATCAGCTGCTTTATTGCATTGTCGCCGGGATGGATGCTTCAAAAATAGGCAATCAGTTGACTTATACGAAAATCGGTTTTGTCAGCTTCGGTGAGCGCGATGATACGCGCAGCGAGAAAGTGGCTGCGCTTCAACAGTTGTTTGAGCGAACAGAAATTCCATATGAAATCCCCGAGCATATCATGCACAAAATGTGGAGCAAGCTGATGGTTAATACAGGGGTGAATCAGTCGACGGCTGTCTTTGAAACCGGTTATGGTGGCATTCAGGTTCCAGGAAAGCCGCGTGATACGGTGATTGCAGCAATGAAAGAAGTAGTTAAAGTCGCCAATGCGGAAGGTGTACCCCTGCGGGAGGACGAGATTGCCGGATGGCTGAAAATAAATGACGAACTCAATCCGGAAGGCATGCCGTCGATGCGCCAGGATACGCTGCAGCATCGGAGGACCGAGGTAGATCTGTTTGCGGGTACTATACGCCAGTTGGGGAAGAAACATGGCATCCCGACACCGGTTAACGATTTCCTTTATGAACGATTACGGGCCATTGAAGCGAGCTATGCAAAGGAATGATTAGCGGCTGATTTTCCAATGATCATGAGAGGGGGAGGCGGATGTATGATAACTTTGTTGAGGCACTCGATCAATTAACAGAGCGGGAGGCCAAGCGTCTTTTGCTGCGTCTCTATACAGAAACGGCCGCCGCTGGCGACATGCCAGACGGCGAAAAAAGAGTTATCAGTTTGTTAAATCATATGTTCAGCGATATACAGCAGTTACAGACGGGACAGCCGCTGACGCAACAGGATTTGAATCAAGTGCACATCGTGTGCGGGGAATCAGCAGCCGGGAGCCTTCGTGTCGCATTGAGCGGGCTTGAGGTCAGACAGAAACGGGTGATTGCGCTTTCCTCCGATTTATCAATAGGACCACTGTCGCATTTGGACGATCAGAGCGGAATGGCAGAACGGGAAGCATGGATTCAGGAAACGTTCACAGAATTCAGTGAAGAAGGCGAGCACCCGATTTCTGAGAGCGTGAAGGCGATTCGTGCTATTCCTGATCATATCCCCATTATTATTTGGACTTCTGATAATGCATGCGAACAGACCGGTCTCTGCTTTATTCTTCATCTTCTACGGAACCCATGAAATTCGCGTCATGAATCAATCCAATCACTATAGACGATTATTTGAGAAGAATGGTGAGGGCATTCTTTACACATATACCGGCGAACTCGCTCCGCTAACCCTGGGGATGCTACTTAGAAAATATGTTCATCAGCCGCTGCTCAACGTTCAGGAGCGTCAACGCATGGAGCGGGAGTGGCAGCGCCTGGCCCGGGATCCGGCTGTTTTGCGGATTTGGACAAACGGGCGCATTCATCCTGTCGATGTGGATTATTTTGATCCGATCATTCTCGATACAGCCAAAAATCTGTTACGAGAAAAAGAAAATGAAAAAGGATTGCTTGGTATTCGGCTTGTTGGCGAGGTTATCGGAAGGACAATGGAGCAGCATTTCGTTAGAGATTCTTTTATCATGTTTCGAGTAAAAGAACTGATCCGGCTTGGAAAATTTTCAATACAAAAATCGCGAAATCAACTTTTACATGCAAAATTAAAGTTGAATAACTAAAGGAGTGACCCAAATGATTGATCTTTTTACACCATGGACATACAAGGGACTTGAACTGAAAAACCGTGTTGTCATGCCGCCGATGTGCCAGTATTCGGTTGAAAAAAAAGACGGCATTGCAACAGACTGGCATTTTGTTCACTATGTCAGCCGAGCCGTCGGCGGTACGGGACTTGTGATCATAGAGATGACGGATGTCGAACCGGATGGCAGAATATCGGATTATGATCTTGGTCTGTGGTCCGATGAGCAGATTCTGCCGCTTGCTCGAATTGTTGAGGCGTGCCACCAACACGGTGCCAAAGTGGCTGTTCAGATTGCCCATGCCGGCCGCAAAGCTGAGGATGCACCGACACCGGTTGCGCCGTCCCCAATCGCATTTAATGAGAAATACAAATCGCCGCGCGCGCTGACGACTGATGAAGTGAAGGCGATGCCGGAGAAATTTGCTCAGGCGGTCAAACGGGCTGTTCAGGCAGGGTTCGATACGATTGAACTGCACGGAGCGCACGGTTATCTCATTCATCAGTTTCAGTCTGCCTATACGAATAAGCGGACGGACGAATACGGCAAGGATCTCACCAAATTCGGAAGAGAAGTCGTGCAGGCGGCAAAATCAGAAATGCCGGCAGATATGCCGCTCATTATGCGTATTTCGGCGATTGAGTACGTCGAAGGCGGCTATGGGCTGGATCACAGCATTGAACTCGCGCAGGCTTATAAAAAGGCGGGTGTTGATATTTTTCATATCAGCGCAGGCGGAGAAGGACCGATTGCCGCAGCCGGAAAACCGGGAACCCATGCCGCCTATCAAGTACCTTTTGCACGTGAAATCAAGAAAGCAGTTGGTACACCGGTCATTGCCGTTGGCCGTCTGGATGATCCGGTGCTTGCAGATGCGGTCATCGGCAATGGGGATGCGGATCTTGTTGCGGTCGGTCGCGGTATGCTGAGGAATCCATACTGGACACTGGAAGCAGCCGCACAGCTGCGGAAAGAGGCCGGCGTACCACAGCAGTATATCAACGGATTCCGCCATTAATGGATCTTCTTGCAAGTGAGCTCTAAGAACGGATAATCGACCTTACAATAGAGAAGCAAGGCATCTACTATAAAAAAGGATGTTTTGCTTCTTTGATTTTTGCGCCTTTTTTTCGTTTTAAGCAGTTCCGTCCGGAAATAACTTTGGTCATTTTTAACTATCGCTGAATCTGTCATTCAAGATACACCTTCTGAAAATGAGTGGAGGGCATTAATTTGAGCCATACTACTAGCGATACGAAATTTGTGCAGATCTTTTATGAAGGAGAATGATGCCAATGAATAAGCGCGGAGTCGATTGCGACGGCAAACCGTACAATCGATTTTTTTTGATCGCCGTCTTGTTGCTCGGCGCTTTTTGTGTCGTTGCCAATCATACAGTGATCACGACAGCGCTTCCCGGAATGATGCATGATTTGCATATTGATGCTGATACCGGTCAATGGCTGACATCCGGATTTTTGCTGATGAACGGTATCATGATCCCGGTTACAGGCATGCTGATGCACCGGGTCAGTTCAAAGAAACTGCTGATCGCTGCAATGTATCTTTTCCTTACCGGCACGGTATTGGCGTCGGCGGCCCCGAATTTCTCATTGCTTCTGATCGGACGGCTGATTCAGGCACTTGCCACAGGAATAATTCTGCCCTTAATGCAGGCCGTTCTATTGCTCATCTTTCCAAAGCGGGAAAGGGGCGTTGCGATGGGCCTGGATGGTCTTGTGCTGGCGCTTGCCCGGGTGATCGCTCCGACATCAGCGGGGTGGACAATGGATCATTTTAACTGGCGCATTCTTTTCTGTTCATTTATTCCGCTCGCGCTGATTGTTCTGCTGCTTGCACAGAAAGGCATGAAAACGATTGTTCCGCTGGATGAACGCAGAATCGACAAGCTGTCGCTGATTCTATCGACGCTTGGTTTTGGCAGCTTGCTTTACGGATTCAGCAGTGTCGGCCGTTACGGATGGGTATCCGCGCCGGTGATAACCGGACTTGCAGCGGGCACTTTTGGTGTTGCCTGCTTTGTGTTTCGCGAATGCACGATCACGAGTCCAATGCTGAATCTTCGCGTGTTTCGTTCGCCGCTTTTCGGGTTTTCCGTTTTTGCCGGCGGCACACTGATGACGGTCATGTTCGGAGCCGAACTCGTTCTGCCGATTTACATTCAAACGGTGCGCGGAGAAAGTGCATTTTTCTCGGGTCTCGTTATGCTTCCCGGGGCGCTGGTCATGGGCATCATGAATCCGGTGACCGGTCTGGTGTACGACAGGGTAGGCATACGCAGACTGGCGATTGCCGGAATGGGGCTCCTGACTTTAAGTACACTTCCCTTTGTGTTTCTTACGATGACGACAAAGATCACCGCACTGGCGATTCTTTATGCTGTCCGCTTTCTCGGCATCGCGATGGTCATGATGCCGATAACAGCAGCAGGCATGAATACATTGCCTGACACTTGGATCAGTGACGGGACGGCCGTGGTTAATATGATGCGTACGGTGATCGGGTCCATCGGGACAGCCGTTTTGATCAGTGTCATGTCCGATGTAACCGAACGGGAACTCCCCGAAAAAGGGATGCAGGCTTCCGATCCGGCACTTGCACATGTACTGCGTACCGATGCGGCACTGAACGGTGTCAATGCCGCTTTTCTCGTTGCTGTCGGTTTCTGCGCGGTGACGTGGGCATTGACCTTTTTTCTTAAAAAGAAGAGTGGCTGATGATTTCTGAAGCAGGGTGCACCGTTCTCTTCATAAACCTTGATAACCTTCAGAGTTCATGCTTCATATCGGTTTCTCGCAGCGATGTTATTTTTTCAATAAATCCGGCAATCAGATCGAGCTCATTCGCACTGTATGTCTTTAACAGTTCAAGCCCCTTCTGATCAAACAGCTGATGCATTTGCTGATGGCAATGTGCAAGTTCCATACCGTCAGGAGTCGCCGTGAAGTAGATTTCCTTTTTATTATCCGGTCGTTTTTCTTTTCTGATCAAGCCGAATGCAACTAATTTTATCGTGATTTTCGATACTGCGCCTTTGGTAACGGTCAGGATTCTGGCAATGGCAGCTCCGTTAATTGGTCCCTGCTCGTATATAACATCCAATTGCCGATATGGACAGAAGCGTCACTTTTTTTTTGAGCTCCTGATTGCGAATATGGTGAATCAACCATTTTTTTCAGCATCGTCATTTGCCTCATAAGCATCTTTTGCCATTCGTTGCTTCATACGATCAAGTGACGGCAGCTTACTATCAATTGCGTACACGCAATCATCGAAAGATCACATGGTCTGAGAAAAATAGGCATATGCTGACCAAAGGTCTGCCGCTTGGGTTTGTGACAGAATATGTACACAGCAAGGGGCGGACATGCGATAAACCGTGCTTGACAGCTGTCTGGATTCCATTATAATGGAGAACATGTTCGCTTTACCGCTTTAAAGCGAACATACTATAAAAAGAGAGGATACGTAAACGATGGGTGCAACAGAAGAAAAGTCGGGTTCACTGAAACGTGGACTTCTGCCGCGTCATATCATGCTGATGGCAATGGCCGGCATGATCGGCACGGGCATTTTTAAGGGGAGCGGCGATACGTTATCAATTGCCGGTCCAAGTGTGACGATTGCCTATTTAGTCTGCGGTCTCATACTATTTATTGTCATGGTTGCTCTGGCGGAGATGGCCATTGCTTATCCGGGACTGAATCTTCAGCATTTAATGCACAAAGCCTTTGGTTTTCGTGTGTCGATCGTCATCGGATGGCTGTACTGGGTCAACTGGATGATTGTGACTGTTGTTGAGGTGCTGGCAGCAGGAAGCTTTTTGAATTATTGGCTGCCACATGTTCCGTTATGGGTACTCGCCGGTCTGTGCGGCTTGTTTATCGTTACCATCAATCTTTTTCAGGTCAGTCTTTACGGTGAGTTTGAATTCTGGTTTGCAGGGATCAAAATTGGTGCAATTATTGTTTTTATTATTCTCGGACTGCTGATCTTATTCGGCATTGTTCCGAGTCCTGCCGATCCGGTAAAAAATATTTTCGGCCATGGCGGTTTTTTTCCGAACGGTTTCGGCGGCACGGTCTCCGCACTTCTGGTTGTCATTTTTTCATATGGCGGTTCAGAGCTCATTGGTCTGACCGTAACCGAAGCAAAAGACGTTGAACATGTTCTGCCGAAAGTGATTAAAAGTGTTGTATCTCGGGTTGCCATGTTCTACATTTTACCAATTATCATTATCTGCGGTCTGATGCCGTGGAGCAGTGTGTCTGCTACCGAGAGCAGTCCGTTTATTCAAGTATTTGAAGCCGTTGGTCTGCCGGGCGTGCCGCATCTGATGAACTTTGTTCTGCTGACGGCAGTGCTGTCCGCAGCCAACTCCGGCATCTATGCGACGACACGAACATTGTACGCGATGGCTGAACGCGGCGAGGCGCCTGGCTTCGTTCGAAAACTGTCGAAAAGCGGCGTTCCGCTTGGTGGCATTGCACTGACCTCCACTTTTCTGGCAGTCGGTGTTGTACTGGCTTACCTTTCGCCGTCACAGATCATTAATCAATTAATGAGTATTCCCGGCTTCACGATTTGTCTCGTCTGGATCGCAATCTGTGCGGCTGAACTAAGGTTACGGCCGGCATATCCGAAGGTTCCGTTTTTCAAAATGGCCGTTTTCCCCTATATGACCATCATCGGAGCTGCTTCATTATCTTTGATCTTTGTGACGTTCGTGCTGAACCGGGCGAACCTGATCGGTACAGTGACCTGTCTCGTGATTATGGCTCTGCTGGTTTCCGTTTCGTTTTTGATAAAATCGGAAAAGAAACTGGATAAGGGCGAAAATCCGTTATAATTTGGTTGATGCGAATAGTTCCGATGTGCGGCAAAACCCTTGGACAGATCCCAAGTCAAAAGATTCATGAAAGATTCAAAAAAAAGAGGAGACCGGCAGGGTGTCCTCTTTTTTTCAGCTTGGGCGGCTGCCTGAGTCAGGCAAAATAACTATGATGCGGGTTCGGCACGATAGGTGATTCATTCTCAGTGTTCGTTGTATCTGTTTCCATGCATCCGATCGGCGGGCCGAGAATGGTTGATTGCTGAATCGGTGCCACTGCCTGAGCATAAATCTGCGGATTCACACAATAGGCTCGGTTCATGACTTCCGCAGGGGTAAAGCGCAGAAAGTCGGAACCGAAAACCACATCCGGAGTCGGCTGATCAAAGATGGTCAGCAGGTGGACATCATCGGTCAGTGCGATAATCCAGTGGAACCAGCCTTTTGGCAGCATCGATACCTGCCCCGGTCCGATCTGATTGCTGATCAGCTTCTGTGTAAACGGATTGAATACGGAGGTGATCACAGAACCGCTGATCATGAAAACCATTTCTGAGGCATTAGTGTGCCAGTGTGGTTGTATGATCACCCCACGGGTCATATGTGCGTTGAAAAAACCGTTCCTGATCGCCGAAAACTGCGGGCCAAACAGTTGCGTGATGTAATTTCGCGCGTCGCGGCGTTCTGCGACAAATGTCGTTGAATCGGCAGACAGCGTCAGCGAAGGAGCAGAGAGATTGGTTTGCATGCGCGTCATCCTCCATCTTTTGGGCGTAACGTAAACGCTATACTCTATGCAGAAGATGGCGATGGGTTCATGCAGGTCAGTTTATCTCTGTTCATCAGGCTCAACATGCACGTGGACATCGAACACATCATACTTTTCCGTGAGCACTTTTTCAACGCGTGTCGCTATTTGATGGGCTTCGCGCAGATCCATATCCGAGTTGACAAGGATAACCAGATCAATAATCGTATTGTTGCCATAGGTTCTCCCGCGAATATCGCGGACACCTTTGACGCCGGCTATTGAAAGCACGATCTGATTAAAGGAATGCAGCAAGCGATCATCGAACCCGTCAGATAAGTGGTATGAGGATTCTCTGAAAATCGTCCATGCCGTCCAGCAAATCAAAGCCCCAATCAGAAAAGCAGCGATCGGATCAAGCCAGGGGAGATGAATCTGCGCCCCAAGAATGCCCGCGCTTGCCCCGACGCTCACCCATGCGTCAGACAAATTATCTTTTGCGGCTGCAAGTACAGAGGCGCTTTTTGTTCTTTGCGCTAATCGCCTATTATATCCGTAAACGGCGAACATCACTGCGGCGCAGGACAGCCCGATCCAGGCCGAGAGAAGATCCGGAGTTTTGTCGCGGCTTGCGAAGATCGATTTTGCCCCATCGTATAAGACCTGAATGCCCACAGTCATCATTACAAAAGAAGCAAACAGGGAGGCAATGGTTTCGCTGCGCCAATGACCGTACGGATGATCACTGTCCGCCGGCCTGCGAGAGAGTTTCAGCCCAATCAGCACGGCGACCGAAGCAATGATATCGGTGACATTATTCAGTCCGTCGGCCAGAAGCGCGCGAGAACTCATGGACGTGCCGATAAACAGCTTCAGTGCGGATAAAATAAGATAGGCCGCAATACTGACGAGCGCACCCTGCTCACTCTGTTTTAAATTCACGTATTTATCTTGAATCACGAGTCCACCGGCTTTCTGTCGAATCCACGATCAGGAAATCATTTGTTATAATGAACAAATGCAGGATTTTCACTCAAATGCTTGTCTCTATTATATGGCAGTTCATCAGTCAGGGGGCTTTGAATGTTTGATGATTCATTTGGCGCGACTTTTCAATTAACGCAGATTTTTATTTTTGTCTGCTTTGCACTTGTCACAATTGGTGTTGCATTTAATTGGATCAAAAAAATGACGGCATTGTCATCAAATCAGCCGCGCATGAGTGTACCTGCAAAAATTGTCGGAAAACGGGCCGGGATGTCAGGTGGCAATGAAACTTTTGTTTCGACAAATTACTATGCAACCTTTGAAGTCGCGAGCGAAGGTCGAATTGAATTTCATATCAATGAAAATGACTATGGACAGATGGCGGAGGGTGATCATGGCATGCGCACCTTTCAAGGTACGCCTTTTGGGAATTTTGAACGTGATTTCGAGTAGCTCTGAGGAGGACGGCGGGAAGTGAGCGGATAAAGTATTTGAATATTTTATCTGGAAATAGTCCTTGACTTTACCGATTCTTTGATGGAAACTTATGGGGCAATACTATTTATTTTCGGCGTCTTCCGGAGGGAGGACGCGAAAGAGAACAGGAGCTGAGCAGAGATGAGTAAGAGTATGAGCACAGAAGCAGTAACGGGAAAATTCGGTGAATTCGGTGGAAGCTATGTGCCGGAAGCTTTGCAGCGTGTTTTAACGAAAATTGCAGAAGCCTTCGATCACTATCGCGATGATCCGGAATTCAACCAAGAATTTCGCCATTATTTGAAAGAGTATGTGGGGCGCGATAACCCGCTTACCCTTGCAAGAAACTTGACCGAACAGATGGGCGGCGCCAGAATTTATCTCAAACGGGAAGATTTAAACCATACAGGCGCCCATAAAATCAACAATACCATCGGTCAGATTCTGCTGGCAAAACGAATGGGTGCGAAAAGAATTATCGCGGAAACCGGAGCCGGGCAGCATGGCGTTGCGACAGCAACTGTTGCCGCTCTGTTCGGATTACCGTGCACCATTTATATGGGCAAATATGATACGGAACGCCAAGCATTGAACGTCTTCAGGATGGAACTGCTTGGCGCTAAAGTCGTGCCTGTAGAAAAGGGCCAGGGCCGCCTGAAAGACGCGGTTGACGCCGCTCTTGAGGATTTAGTGGAAAATCACGAAACGACTTATTATCTGCTTGGATCGGCAGTCGGACCCCATCCGTATCCGACCATGGTTCATTACTTTCAATCGGTGATCAGCGAGGAATCCAAACATCAGATTTTGGAAAAGGAAGGCAGGCTTCCGGCCGCTGTGATTGCCTGCGTTGGCGGAGGCAGCAACGCAATCGGCGCCTTCGCACATTACCTTGATGAACCGAGCGTCCGTCTGATCGGCGTGGAGCCGGCAGAAGCGGCAAGCATAGCCGAAGGTGTTCCTGCCGTCATTCACGGTTTTAAATGCTACGCGCTGATGGATGAGCACAATAACCCTAAGCCGACTTTTTCTATTGCCGCCGGGCTGGATTACCCGGGTGTCGGACCTGAGCACAGCTATTTGAAAGCTTCCGGTCGTGGTGATTATGTGACGGTCACCGGTAAGGAAGCACTCGATGCTTTTCTGACGCTTTCCAAGATCGAGGGCATCATTCCGGCGCTGGAGAGTGCGCATGCGGTCGCTTACGCGATGAAATTTGCCAGAACATTACCGAAGGATGAGAGCGTTATTGTCAATCTTTCCGGCCGCGGCGACAAAGATGTGAAGCAAGTGTTTGATATGCTGCAAAAACAGTGATTCAACATTAGATAAGAAAAAGGCGTGCAGACCGAAATAGTGCTGCGCGCCTTTTGACATACATACAATTTTCGTTCTTACCGATTAACATTGCCAGCTGACGCATGTGAATCGATTAATGCGTCGTGACACGAACGGAAAGCACATAATACGCATTGCCGCGCATCCAGCGTGCATGAAGCAGGATCACGTAATTGCCCTCTTTCTTGGGCAAGGCAAGCTGCTTGTCGCGGATTGGCAGTTCTTCGCGCTCTCTGTCATTTTTCCAGACATGTGCGGAAAGCCGGGGATTCGAACGATTGGAAAATGTGATTTTTGCCTTCGCTTTGGGCCTGACGATCTGCGTCTTCATTTGTCGCGCGATATGTGAAGGTGAACTTGAATCGGCGACAACTTTTTCTGTATTGAGAAAGCCATAACTCCATTCATAAGTGCTCTTCAACGCTCTGACCTGTGTGTCACCAAAACGCGCAAAGGCATTCGGTGGTTCCTGATCTGAAGAACAGCCCGAAAGGATGAGCAAGACAATAAAACTAAACGTAAGCATCCATTTCTTTTTCATAGTCATGCTCCGATCATTATTTTTGCTGCGATAGGCTTTATATGATCTGTTTGTCTGTTACTACATTGCAAAAGTTGCTTATAAGGAACTGAATCAATTTGTGGCAGAACGTGCGCAGGTATGGGGCGGGTCTGACTGAACAGCTGAGTGCGCGTGCGACAGCAAACGTTCCTGCCCACTTCTCCAAAAGCTGTCTGCACTCAACTAAAGCAAGCTTTCTTTTATTTTAACAGATCATTTTCATTTTATGAATCAGACAAATGGTACAATAGTAAAAAATATGGGAGGATGCCATGTCTATTTACAAAGTGGATGAGGAACTGTCTTTAAAGCGCATTGAACTACAGGACGCGAAGCAAGTTTTCAAACTTACGGAAGCCACACGGAGTGCCTTGCGCAAATGGCTGCCCTGGCTTGATCTGACGCAAACGATTGAAGATACGCGGCACTTCATTCGAGGTGCGCAAAGAGGGTTTGATGAAAAACGCAGCCTGACAATGTTAATTCTCTTTCGCCAGACTGCCGTGGGAATTGTTGCTTTCAATGAGCTGAATGCCCAGAACAGGATCGGACAAATCGGTTACTGGCTTGGGACGGACTTTCAGGGACACGGCGTGATGACACGTGCCGCCTCGGCAATGACTGAATATTGATTCCAGACGCCTGGTCTGCATAAAGTAGAAATTCGCGCTGCTTCAGGAAATAAGAAAAGCCGAGCAATTCCCGAACGGCTCGGCTTTAAGAAGGAGGGCTGCATCCGTCAGGCGGAGTGGCTCTACGATCATTATGTCGATCATGTCGTCTACGGGATGCTCGCATCTGATTGGGCAGATCCGCATAAGAAGAAACAAGATCAGGCTTCGAATTGCTGATTAAGCCAGTTCCGTATGTCAGCAACTTCATCCTGGCTGACACCGTGAGCGACTGAATATTCTTTATAGGCGACCTCAAAATGGTGCTGCTCCAGAAATTGTCTGGTTGCGCGGCTGATCTGAGTCGAAAAAAGCGGATCAAATTGCCCATGACCGATGAAAAAGGCAGCATGAGTTTCGTCCCCTTCCATTTTGGCTGTCGCGGCAACATAATCAGGCAGCCGTCCGCTTAAAATGACGGCACCACATGACTTTTCCGGATACAGAAGGCTGTACGAAAGGCTTAAAATAGCACCCTGACTGAATCCGAGAAAATATCTCGGCTGTTTGTCCGAAAGTTTTTCTTTTTGGATGACTTTATCAAAAAATGCATCGAGATCACGTAATGTATGATTAATGACCTGTTCTTCCGACTGCTCTGAGAAGTCAGGTATATAATACGTGAATCCGGAAAAGTACGGCAGATTGCCTTGCACATCAATTTGTACAAAATGTTTGTCAGTGGTTCCGGGAATATCGCTTAAATCGTGATAATTGGAACCGACGCCATGCAGTGTAAAAAGAATCGCAGTCTGCGCGTTCACCGATGCTGGTTTGCTGATTTTATACAGGTAGGTCATGAGTCCACCTCATTTTCTTTGATGTTTTCAGTATACTCATGTACTGAAGTATGTCTAATCATTGTTCTCGCCAATGCGGCGATTTGCGGAGCGGTGCCGGCGAGATAAAAACACTTACTATAATGGAGGGTAATGATGGAGAAAAGACACAATCAATTTAGCAACAATGAGTCTTGGCTTAACTGGGCGGTCGAGCTTCAGGCATTGGCTCAGGCGGGGCTCGCGTATTCTAATGACCGGTTTGACCAGGAGCGTTTTACACGGATTCGGGAAATCGCAGCAGAAATGATGAGCGTTAAGACCGGGCTGTCACTTGACCAAGTTAAAAATCTTTTCTGCAATGAAACCGGCTATCAGACACCGAAACTGGAGACAAGGGCGGCCATCTTGGATGAAAACCGTATTTTGCTTGTCAGAGAAAACGCGGGGACCTGGTCGCTGCCCGGTGGCTGGGTGGACGTTGATCAGTCTGTTGGCTCGAACACAATCAAGGAAGTCAGGGAAGAAGCAGGACTTGATGTGCGTCCGCTACGACTGATCGCTGTGCAGGATCGCAAGGCACATAATCTCCCCGCATATGCTTATGGCGTATGCAAGATATTCGTACTTTGTCAACGTATCGGAGGAACATTCATGCCGAACATTGAGACAACTGAGAGCAGGTATTTTGCGTATAGCGAACTGCCACCGCTTTCTGAGGAAAAAAATACCCGTGAGCAAATCGGTCTGTGCTTTCAAGCCGCAAGTGATCCAGATTGGCGTACACTGTTTGACTGATTATATCGATGCTCCGGGTGGCATTGTCAAAGTTTTCAATTCTGTAAAAGAACGAAAACAGTGCATGTCTGAGGATTTATGATAAAATAAAAGACAAAGTATTTGAAATCTTTTATGGAATTGAGGATTCGAATCATGCGCGGGACGCTCGAGAAAATTATTGATCTGTTGCCCGGGCTGTGGCTGTGGCGGACGCGTCATCCGCATTGGACGGATGACGCGGATTGGGATCCGGTCGTTACATCAGTGTGTGTGCACGCAGGGGAAGAGATTGCCCTGATCGATCCGATTGCTCCGGATCAATCGGCGGACGTATTCTGGAAAAGAATGGACGCCGAACCGCCAACGCTGATTATCGTATTGAAGCCGGATCATGTACGTGATGTCGATTTTTTTGTTGAACGTTATCATGCGACTGCCTACGGACCTTATCTATTCTGGCGTAATGATATTCCCAAAGTGCGTATTGAGCCTATTGAACCCGGGAATACATTGCCTGGAGGCATGGTTGCGCTCTATGACGGACGTGGACGCAATGAAACGCCGCTTTGGCTGCCTCAGTATCAGGCGATTCTTTTTGCTGATGCATTTACAGAGCGGCAAGGGAAATTACGCGTCTGGTCAACACCATGGCATAAGGAACGGGTATTATCCGCGCTGCACAAACTACTGGAACTGCCCTTTCAATTCATCATTATCTCACATGGCCAACCTATTCATGATCGAGCTGAGTATGAGCACGCGCTCGAATGCCCGCCATGGCCGTAACGATAACCCGATCGGTGGAATTTGTTAAATCATTCTGAATTTTTTTGCCGGACTGACCAAATTTGACAGAAGTTTAGCATTGGCTCCATAAAATAAATAATATATTAATGCTATGATAAGTGGAAACAACAGGCTGACGAAAAGAGGAGAAGTCTTTGGAAACGAATGTACTGATGAAACGTGTACTCCCGCTTGAAGGTATTTATAATTTCCGTGATATGGGCGGAATTAAGACACGTGACGGAAGAAGAGTGAAGAAGGGTCTGCTCTTTCGTTCGGCGGATTTAACCGGAATGACGGTTAATGATCAAAGCCGGCTGAAATCGCTCAACCTCAAGCTCGTCTATGACTATCGGGACAAGACGGAGGCAGACCAGAGGCCTGATCCGCAAATCGGTACGGAACGCCATGAACGCATTGCGGTGAACGGAGAGGATAAAACAACCGCCAAAAGCGAGTGGGATCCGGAGACCTTCTATAAGACATTTTCAACAGAGCAGTTTACACAGGTATATCGTAAAATGCCGATTCAGAACGCTTCGTATCAGCGACTGATGGATCTGCTGAAAAACCCGGAGCGAAATCTGCCGGTGCTGCATCATTGCGCGGGTGGCAGGGATCGGACCGGTGTCGGTGCCATGCTTCTGTTGCGGACCCTGGGCGTATCATTCGAGACCATTATGGATGATTACCTGCTTTCGAATAAGACGCTGCAAGTCTATCATCAGGAACTGTTTGCTGAGGCTGCACAGTTTGTCTCTGGTTTGCAGCTCAAACGTTTTGAAGAAGGCTTTCTGCTGCGTGAAGAATATCTGGATGCGTCGATTGGCGCAATTTTTGGAGCCTATGGCAAGTTCGGTCATTATCTGGAACGGGAATTTGGCATCACACCCGCCGATCGTGAGCGGATCAAAAATTACTGCTTAGAGGGATGACCGCCATTTCAAGGCTCTCAAAGAAATGCAAAGTGGTGTATTATAAAGACCTCAATCGATGATTCATGGGTAACGATCAGTGATCATGTGCCATATTTTGTTCCAATGAAGTTTTGAGCGGTTCGGCGTAACTTATCCATAGTTCGGTTGAAGTTTTGCGGAGTTCGGTGTAACTTATCCGTAGTTCGGTTGAAGTTTTGAGCGGTTCGGTGTAACTTATCCGTAGTTCGGTTGAAGTTCCGAGGTTCGGCGTAACTTATCCGTAGTTCGGTTGAAGTTTCGAGCGATTCGGTGTAACATATCCGCAATTCGGTTGAAGTTTCGAGAGGTTCGGCGTAACTTATCCGTAGTTCGGTTGAAGTTTCGAGAGGTTCGGCGTAACTTATCCGTAGTTCGGTTGAAGTTTTGCGGGGTTCGGCGTAACTTATCCATAGTTCGGTTGAAGTTTTGAGCGGTTCGGCGTAACTTATCCATAGTTCGTTTGAACATTTGCGGGGTTCGGCGTAACTTATCCGTAGTTCGGTTGAAGTTTTGAGCGGTTCGGCGTAACTTATCCGCAATTCGGTTGAAGTTCCGCGGTTCGGCGTAACTTATCCATAGTTCGGTTGAATTTTTGCGGAGTTCGGGGTAACTTATCCATAGTTCGGTTGAATTTTTGCGGAGTTCGGGGTAACTTATCCATAGTTCGTTTGAACATCTGCGGAGTTCGGGGTAACTTATCCGTAGTTCGGTTGAAGTTCCGTGGTTCGGCTGAATTTTCTCATACGCGATCAACATGTCGATGCATCAACCGCGGGACGCAATCAAATGATATACTTGAGTGAGTATGAAGCAAAGGAGCTGAATGATATGGTGACATGGATTATTATTGCCGTTGCAGCCATTATTGTGCTTTATTTTATCGCGCAATACAACGGGTTGGTTAAGCTGCGCAATTGGGTGCAGGAGTCGTTCAGCCAGATTGACGTTCAGCTGAAAAGGCGCCATGATCTGATCCCCAATCTCGTGGAGACAGTCAAAGGATATGCCAAACACGAAAAGGAGACATTGAATCAGGTTATTGCCGCGCGCAACGGTTTGATCAGCGGGACACCGCAGCAACGCATCGAGGCGGATAATCAGATCGAGGGTGCGCTGAAATCAATTTTTGCTTTAGCGGAATCTTACCCGGATCTGAAGGCGAACCAGAACTTTCTCAATTTGCAGGAGGAGCTGGCAACGACTGAAAATAAAGTAGCTTATTCGCGCCAGCTGTATAACAAAACAGTGAAGGACTACAACATCAAACGTGAATCTTTCCCATCGAACATCATTGCGAACCTTTTCAATTTTCAGCGCGAAGAATTGCTTTCCATTCCTGAGGCTGAGCGTGACGTACCTAAGGTTGAATTTTAACGGAGGGGCCAAGGTATGCTGTATCAGCAAATTCAGCAAAATAAACGAAAAACGCTTGTATTGCTCAGCTTTTTCTGCCTGCTTGTTCTGGCAATCGGCTGGGCGGTCGGCTATTTTCTGAATGGCGACATGATCACGGGGCCTATCATCGCCGCGGTTGTGCTTGCCTTTTATGTGCCGATCACATTTGCCAGTGCGCGTGCGCAGGTTCTGAGCATGGCGGGTGCCCGCGAAATACAGAAAAGCGACCATCCGATGGTGTTTAACGTGGTCGAGGAACTCGCGCTCGCTGCCAATGTCCCGATGCCGAAAATTTACATTGTCGATGATCCGTCGCCGAACGCGTTCGCGACCGGCATGAAGCCGGAGTCCAGCGTGATCGCTTTTACGAGCGGCTTGCTCAAACGTCTCAACCGAGAGGAGATTGCCGCGGTCGCGGCGCATGAATTTTCACACATCCGCAATTATGATATTCGTTTAATGACGCTTTGCATTGCGCTGGTCGGTGTCATCGTTGTCATTGCCGATATCGGTCAGCGTATGTTTTTCTGGGGCGGCGGGCGAAGCAGTAAGCGTGGCAACGAAAAATCGAATCCGATTTTCATGATCATTGCGCTTGTATTGATTATTCTGGCTCCGCTTGTCGCGCAGTTTGTCCAGCTCGCCGTATCGCGCAATCGTGAATATCTGGCAGATGCTTCGGCTGTTGAGTTAACCCGCGATCCCCAGGGCCTGATTCAGGCACTGACCAAGATCAGCAGTGATCCGCAGGGAATGAAACATGTCAAAGATGCGACAGCATCGATGTATATTTCCAGTCCCTTTGGCAGGAAACGCAGGAAAACCAACTGGTTTGCAACGCATCCGCCTATTGAAAGCCGAATTGAACGGCTTCGCGCGATGTAAAAAAACAAACAAGCGCCTCTGCATGGGGCGCTTTATTTTTGTTTATGCTTCATGTTTAGTCCTTCAAGATAAGTGGCAAGAATCCATTTCAATGATTGCTCACGATCATAGTCCATGTTAAATCCATGGTGCATCTGCAGGCTGACAAAACCGTGAATAATGCTGCGCAGTCCGCGAATAGCATGGACGCGTTCGGCACCGCTCAGGGCATAGCCTTCCAGAATCTGAAACAGCGCAGCGAGCACACGATCAGAAATTTCAGTAAATGTGGCATCTAACGGGTCAGACGCATAGATGATGGCAACGTATAAATGAGGATGCACCTTGGTGAAATCAAAATAGGCTTCGGCAACCGCAAAGAGCGCATCATCCCGTGCTTTTCCCAGCGCGGCATGGATCAGCCGCTCCGCCAGTAACTCCAGTCCATAATTGGCGATTCTGATTTTCAAGTCTGACAGATTTTTAATGTGATTATAAAGTGACGGTGTTTTAATTTGCAGCCGTTCAGCGAGCGAGGCAAGTGTCAGCTTTTCCAGCCCCTTTTCCTCAACCAGTCTGGCGGCCTGTGCGACAATTTGCTGTTTTGTAAGTCCCTGCCGCATGGTCAGGATGCCCCCATTTTTTGCTCAGCTTTTGTAATGGCCTGTGCCATTTGCTGTGCAGGATTTTTGAACACACGTCCGTGGCCGACTGCCAGATAAGCTGGTTTTAAGTCGAGCAGTCTTTTTGCACTTTGGCAGGCAGTCTCTTTACTCCAGGTGGCCAGCGCGGGAAAAGGAAACAGCAGGCGCAGCTGACCGCCCACGGCAATGCCGGCTCGTGTCTGAAAGGCGTCTCCGGCAAACAGAGCCCCGTTTTTTTGGTCGAAAAGAGCTATGTGACCAGGGGTATGTCCGGGAGACGCAACGACAAGAAGGTCTCCGATCCGATCACCATTCTGAACCAGGTGCTCCGGAACGATCTGAATATTTTTAGGAATGCCGCCGCGAATCGGTGTCTGATGTTCATCAGGATCAAGATCTGTCTTCCCGGCCAAAAGCCGTGCATCGCGTTTGGACACGGACACAGTAACGTTTTTCATTTCTTTTGCCAGTGAATCAAGCGCGCCGACATGGTCGTCATGTGCATGCGTCAGAACAATACGGGTAATCGGTTTGCCAATTTGACTGGCAGCCTGCGTGATCGCACGTGCGCTGAAAGGGAGAGCGCAGTCAATCAACGTCAGCGCCCCTTCGTTCTCAACCAGGTAGCAGTTAACGGGAAACAGGTTCGGGAAAAAAGTCAGTTGATAAAAGCGGTCGAACTGCAATAAACGCATGAGCCATTCCTCCGTAAACTAATTATATTAGTATTATAACTTATATCATTAGTTTTGTGAAGAATAAATGCCAGATTCGCAACGAATACGTTAAATCAGCGGCATTCAGCCGCATTAGAAAACTTGGCTTTGCCAAGCCTTGACACGGGCGAAGCTGCCGTCGCACTTATACTATTTTCCTTAAATTTTATATACTTTCAAGAGTATAAAAAAAACTGTGCGGCATTAACGCGCACAGTCTTTTGACTATGGATTTGCTTCATTGTGTAAAAGATCAGTCGAATACGTGTACACATGTTTTAAACAGATCTTTGTTCTCCTGAATTTTACTTTCATTTCCAAGCACACATACCAAGCCCTGATCAGTGACGGATTTTAAAAGTTTGGCAAAAGCTTTGATATCCGCAAGTGCTGTATCCAGTACGTGATCACGTGTTTCCTGGACATCTGCCTGTGTGATGTGCTTGAAATATTGGGCATCAGCCATGCTCCCTTTCCCGCGCGGGGTAAGCGGTGTGTCAAGATCGGCCAGAGTGCCGATAATGTATTTGGTCATTTCAAAATCATCCGCGTTGAATGATTCGGCGAAAGTGGCGGCACCATCATAAATCGTCAGAGTTTCCTTCAAGTTCGGATCGCGGTACGACCAGAAAATCAGGTTGCCCGCCGACTCGAGCGCAATGCCGCACCCGTATGCACCGCCCATCACACGGACTTTATTCCATAAATAATCCAGTGTCAGCACCTTCTTCAGTACCTGAAGTTTCCCGGTATAGGCATAGCCAAGCGATTTAAAATTGGCTCCTTTTGCCGCATACTGCACTTTGCTTGAGGTCATCAGGCCTTCATTCCTTGCTTCCGGAGCCGGCAGGACTGCCGTACCACGATCAAAAACAGTCTGCTCCTGAAGTTTCAGCGTGCTGAAATGCCGCTGAACGGCAGTCAGAATCTCAGTATTTCCGGTAACGCTGGCGATCAGTGCCTTTTTATTGAACAACTGTGTCGTTAAATCGGACAGTGATTCGGCGAATACGGCAAAGCGTGCATCCCAGTTTTTATCCAAGTCAGTCAGAAAACGGTAAAAATCAAGACCGCGCAGCTGTTCTCCGTATGCAGCCGCATTGGAAAAATAAGAGCCGAGCCGGCGGACGACAACCGATTGTCCGTTTTGGTTAAAGGACATTTCAACCCGGGACCTTACTTCCTTGATGATTTCCCGGATACGCGATGCATTGTCAAACTTGCTGTGATAGAGGATCTCATGAATAAGCGCGAATGCCTGAGCTAGTTTATCTTGGAGAACTTTGGTCTTTACCGAAAATTTCGGCGCGTAGGCATCATCATCGGATTTATCACTGAAGGTCTGATTATCAAATCCAATGCCGCCGGTCTGTATATTGATCTCATTAACAAGATCTGAATACGCATAGTTTTCCGTGTCAACTCTTCCAAGTATCTCCTGAAGAAGCGACAGATACGGAAGCTTATCAGCAGATACAGAAGACGCATCGAAATACAGGCTGACATAGGCAATTTTATTTGTCTCCAAATCATGATAGAGCGTTTTCACACCATCAATCTCTGTTTCCTTAAGTGGAAGTTCTTCTGCCTTACGCGCCACGTCAGACAGTGAAAGCATTGGAATTTTCCGCAGATCTTCCGGGTTGTCAGCCGATGCCTGTCGCTCTTTTAATTTCCGGGTTTCTTCGATCACCTTGCTGATTCCATCTGCATTCAGCTGCTTCTTCACATCTGCAAGCCTGGCTTCAACCTGTTTCGCTTCTTTTTCGGCGATTGTCCGAGACGGCGCGATGGTCACGAAGGTCTGATGATTGCTGTTTAGAAGATAGCGATCAATGAGTTTTTCGAAGTAATCAGTCGCCAGTGCCTGTTTTATTTTTGTTAACGTGGTCTCAAATTTCAGATGCAGCAGCGGATTCTCATCGTAGAGCCAGCTGTCCATGGCCATAATGCTGTAGATCAATCCTTTAGGCATGGATCCGTAGTCGGCTTCGCGCAGCTGAAATTCTTTGACAGTGATCGCGGCTTCAATCTGTTTTTTATCCAGTCCGTCGTTAACAAACGCGCGCAACGTATCGAAAACAACTTTTTTTAAGGCTTCTTTCTGATCTTCATTCGCGTTTTTCACGTTGATGGAAAAAAACGGCTGCAAAATACTGTTGTCATATGAACCGAACACATCCTGACCGATGCCTGCGTCGAGTATGGCTTTTTTCAGCGGCGCCGCCGGATTGTCGAGAAGCAGATAATCAAGAATATCAAAAGCCAGATAGGTTTCCGGGTTCGTGGAGGTGGATACGGCAAAGTTCATGCTCAGATAGGTTTTGTCCTTCAGTTCCGAGTCAGGGAGTACCGGATATTGTCTGATCACTTCATTGATTTTGCCGATCGGCTTTTGAATGGCGATACGTGAATCGACGTTTATACGCTCATAGTTACTCAGATATGCCTGGTCGAGATAAGCAAGCTGATCCTCAATGTTCAGATTGCCGTAAAGATAAATGTAGCTGTTTGCCGGGCTGTAATACTTTTTATGGCATTCAAGAAAATAATCGTATGTGAGATCGGGGATATAGAGAGGATCACCGCCGGATTCGTAGCCATAGCTTGTATCCGGAAACAGTGAATTCTGATTTGCACGCATCAGAAGCCCTTCAGGGGAAGAAAAAGCCCCTTTCATCTCATTGTATACGACGCCCTTATAGTTAATCGGATCATCGGCATTTTCCAGCTCGTAATGCCAGCCTTCCTGCTGCAGAATTTCTTTGTATTTGTAAATGTTTGGATGGAAGACGGCGTCCAGATAAACATCCATCAGGTTTTGAAAATCTTTGTCATTTTTGCTGGCAACCGGATACATCGTTTTATCACTGAACGTGAATGCATTTAAAAATGTATTCAGTGAACCTTTGAGCAATTCAACAAACGGTTCCTTGACCGGATATTTGTCGGAACCGCATAGAACGGAGTGCTCAAGAATGTGAAAAACGCCGGTATTATTTTCCGGAGGCGTACGGAAACTGATCGAGAAAACTTTATTGTCATCATCGTTTTTCAGAAACAGCAGCCGAGCACCGCTTTTTTCATGCTCGAATACGTATGCTTCTGAATGAATATCCTGAACTTTGTCGGTTTGGAGCAGGCGAAATCCATGGATTACTTTTTTTTGCGTACGTGTTTCCATTAACGAACCTCCTCGTTTCTTATTTTTTCGAAGGGCCGTCAAAACCGCCCATCAAAAAATGGCAACACATTTATTATACAGTATTATCTAGAAAAAAATGCCTTTGACAAAACGTGGCTGTCATGATTTCGTATCCTTGATTAAAGTGTACAGAGAAGAATTGTTTCATTCAAAAAAAGAATGAAACGTGGAAGCTGCTGCTTAGAATACCCATGTTTTACAGAATGGATAATCAGCGTTTCTTTTGTTCTATTATATAAATGTTAAAGAAAATAGTATAAGTGGTCCGAAAAAACGCCGCGTCCTGCGGCTTATCGGACACTAGGCCGTCCATGGCCGTCGCGACGGCGGTTTCGCCCGTGTCAAAGGCTTGGCGAAGCCAGGTTTTCTAAACAAGATAAGAAAGTATATCATTTTGACCCATATGAAAACCAATAAACCAGTGTCTTATCGAGAATCAAAGCGGAGTGCGAGACGCCTGCGGGATCAGCGAGCCAGGGAAGACCCCGCAGGAATTTGTCTGCCTGAGGAGGCTTCCGGATCGCCCGCGGCAAGCGAGCAACTGAAGCGTCGATTCAGTACTGTAAAGACACGAACCCAGTTCGATTACAGCGTAAAAGGAACTTCCACTAAAGGCGTGCACATCCTGTACACAACGCGGAAGCCACCGCATCCTGCGGAAGTAAGGACCGGGCGCTTTTTGCCCGGTTTTTCTAATAAATACATGTTTACAGGTAGGAATAATGATGATAAACTGTTTCTAGCTTAATATTTCTTATCAAGAGTGGCGGAGGGACTGGCCCAATGAAGCCCGACAACCGGCCTGAGTGCAAAGGTGTCAATTCCAGCAGACGGATTTCACTGTCTGACAGATAAGAAAAACGGTATGCGTATGCAGGCTGCTTTTCTTACTGAGAAAAGCAGCTTTTTCTGTGCAGAAAAGCTAAAGGAGGGTGGCGGTTCATCGCGAAGTCGTTCTAAACATCCAGGACGCTTTCTGCAACCTGGGATTTATAAATGATAAAAACGGGGGGAAACGAGATGCACGCTAAAAGATTAACTGCATCTGTATGTACGGTATTGCTGATTATTTCACTAGTACTAAGCGCATGCGGATCAAGCGAATCATCACAAAAATCAGGGGAACAGAAACTAGATAAGGACCAGACGCTCAATTTATTTTTTGAATCGCCAACCACACTTGATGTAAATGACGTTCGTAATTCAAGTGAATTTCAGCTTCTGACTCAGGTTCAGGAAGGACTGGTACGGACGTATACTGATAAAAACGGGAAAGAAAAAATTGAACCCGCTGGTGCAAAAAGCTGGAAAATTACGGATAACGGCAAAGTTTACACGTTCAAGCTGAGAGATTACAAATGGTCGGATGGGAAAAAGGTGACCGCACAGAATTATGTAGATTCTGTGATTCGGCTTCTTGATCCAAAGAAAGCCTTTGCCTATGCATTTTTTGCTTACGATATCAAAAATGCCGAGAAGTACAATGCGGGGAAGGCAAAAGCTGGTGATGTCGGGGTAAAGGCACTTGATGATAACACACTTCAGATTACTCTGGAAAAACCAACGCCGCAATTCAATAAAAAATTCGGCTTCGTTGCGCTTTTTCCGATCAGGCTTGATGTGATCAAAAAAGGTGGCGAAACCTATGCAACGGATTATAAAGCTCAGGTTTTCAGCGGGCCGTTTATCATTAAGAGCTGGGTTAAAGACAATAGTCTTGTCCTGAAAAAAAATCCGAAATACTGGGATGCAAAAAACGTTCATCTGAAAACCGTGAATTTCAAAACCGTTGAAGAGACATCCACGCAGGCCTCTCTTTTTCAATCGAAGCAGACAGACGTGATCGCAGGTACCCAGCAATATATTAAAAAATGGGCTGCAGAAGCAAAGCAGGGAAAAATTCAATACATTCATGGCAACACACCGCTGACCAGTTATATCGTGTTTAATCAAAAAACAGGCGGAACTTCCGGACTGCTGAAAAACGCAAAAATTCGTCAGGCCCTGTCTCTTGCCATTAACCGTCAGGATCTTGTCAAACTGGTTTTTGGCCGATACCGCCCGGCATATGGCCTGATTCCAAACGGAATTCAAGTAGGCGATAAAGATTATCGTGATGATGTGGCTCAGCCACTGAAACCTCTGTATGACAAATATAATGGGAACAAAAGTGAACTTCAGAGATTGTTTAAAGAAGGTTTAAAGGAATTAGGCGTGAATAAAAAGCTGGGTGATGTCACTCTGACCTTGATCACAACCGGTACAGACGCACTCTCCAAATCAGAACAGGAATATTACCAGCAGGAATGGGAAAAGAATCTGGGCATTAAGGTTAAGTTGAATATACTTGAGTCGAAATTGTTTGTCGCAGATCGGAATGCCAATAAGTATGACCTGCTTCTTAATGGATGGTTTGGCGATTACAATGATCCAAGCACATTCGTTGACATGTGGACGACAAATAATGGTTTCTCGAAGTTCTTTGGCTACTATTCAAGCAAAAAATATGATCAGCTCTATCAATCGCTTGATGGTGTAACTGATGATGCACAGCGTGAGAAAATATATGCGGCACTGGAAAAACAGCTGATTGCTGAAGATGCAGGTGTGGCGCCGATTTATTACGGAGATTCTCAATACTTTGTTCAGAACTACGTTAAGAATATCAGTTTCCCGCTGTTTGGGACGCCGATCGACTTCAGTCGTACTTATATTTCCGGAAAACAATAATTCGGATGAATGATCATCTATTCACCGTATTTCAGGGAGAGAGGCATGTGAATAACCATGTTCTCTTTTTCTGTATTTATTAATCTTAGAAATAGGGGCTACGTTTATGTTAAGCTATTCGATTCGTCGGTTTGCTGAAATGATTTTAACTCTGTTTATTATTGCAACGGCGACTTTTTTTCTGCTCGCAGCAGTTCCCGGTGATCCACTTACGGAACGGGTAGAGAAGCTGCCGCCGCAGATCAGGCAGAATTTATATGAAAAATATGGTTTGAACAAACCATTGCTTGAACGCTATGTCATTACGATGAGAGGGCTTGCGGTTGGTAACTTTGGGGAATCCATTGTCTACCCCGGACAAACGGTTCAAAGTATCCTGCAAGAGAAATTGCCTGCATCAGCTCGGTTAGGTATTCAGCAGATGGTGCTCGGAATCGGAATTGGCATGATACTTGGCATCATCGCAGCAATGAAAAAAAATACATGGCTTGATTACGGTATTATCACACTGGCCATTTTATTTATTTCCATTCCCCATCTGATTTTCGGTCTGCTGCTCCAAAAGATATTTGCCGGGGAACTTGGCTGGTTTCCAGTGATTGGCTGGCCAAAAGGAAAAGATCTGTGGACGGGTGGCTGGCAATATACAATTCTTCCGACACTGGCCGGCTGTTTTTCCTATATTGCCGCTTATTCTAGACTCTTAAAAACGTCGATGCTGGATGTGGTCAATCAGGAATACATTCTAACCGCCGAATCGAAAGGCCTTTCAAAAATGCACATTGTTTTAAAGCATGTCCTGCGCAATTCACTGATCCCGGTGATTACCAATTTACCGATGAGCATCGCCATGTGTATTACCGGTTCTTTTTTTATTGAACGTATCTTCTCGATTCCAGGTGTTGGCATGTATTATGTCCTGTCAGTGAACGAAAGAGACTTACCGCTAATCATGGGACAAACGGTCATCTTATCGATTATCTATATCGTTGTCATTTTTATAACGGATATTCTGTATACAGTTGTAGATCCGCGAATCAGTATTCAGGGCGGAAGGAGGTAAACCGGCTGTTATGGAGTTAACGAATATTAGCTTTAAAAAGTACAGGGGACGGAGACTTGACCCTGACCAGCTGGCGGGACACTCTGTGACGTATTGGAAGGATGTCTGGCGCAGAATCAGAAAGAATCCTACAGCGGTACTGTCTCTTGCTGCACTGATGATCATTCTGACTCTTTCCGTGATCGGGCCCATAATCAGCGGGCATGATCTTTCAACGATTAATCCGAAGAGAGCCAATATGAATCCGTCAGCGGAAAACTGGTTCGGAACGGACAATCTGGGAAGAGATTTGTTTACCCGTGTGTGGTACGGAGCAAGAGCTTCTGTAATTGTTGCTTTGGTTTGCACGCTGATTCAAACGGTAGTCGGCTGTCTGTACGGAGGGATCATGGCCCATTTCGGCGGATGGGTCGATGAGGTCATGATGCGCGTAATCGAATTGATCACGTCAATGCCGACTTTGTTGATTACAATCCTGACGATGATGGTACTGGGAAACGGGATGACGGCGCTGCTGGTTGCCATGAGTATTACCTCCTGGTGCGGGACGGCACGCCTGATTCGCGGACAGATCATGCAGCTCCGTGAGTCGGAATACGTGCTGGCTGCGGTTGCATTAGGCGCATCACCGTTTTGGGTTATTCTCAGACATTTGATTCCCAATACGTTTGGCCTGCTGATGCTGACGATTGCAACCAGTATTCCTGATTATATTTTTACGGAAGCCGGCCTTAGTTTCCTTGGCATCGGATTACAGCCGCCGAATACAAGTCTTGGTGTCCTCATTTCAATCGGCCAGCAGACAATGGACTTTTTCCCGATCCAGTTGCTGTTTCCAGCATTGATTCTTTGCGTGCTTGTGCTTGCCTTCAACCTGCTTGGTGATGGACTGAGAGATGCGTTGGATCCGAGACTGCGTCAGTGAGGAGTGACAGAAATTGAAAAAATTATTGGAAGTACGCAATCTGCATGTATCCTATCATACATATGCGGGCGAAGTGCAGTCTGTACGTGGTGTGTCCTTTGATGTTCACGATGGAGAAACGCTGGCTATTGTCGGCGAATCCGGATGCGGGAAATCGGTCACTGCCCGTTCAATCATGGGCCTTATTAAAGCACCGTTTGGTGAAATTAAGACAGGAAGTGAATTGCGATACTGCGGAGAAGATATGCGCGCCTTTGACGCAAAAAAATGGGCGCATTATCGGGGCGGCGAGGCGTCAATTATTTTTCAGGACGCGCTGGCAGCTCTGAATCCAACGATGAAAATCGGAAAACAGATTACAGAAAATATTACGGTGCATGAACATATCAAGAAAAAAGAGGCAAATGAGCGGGCGGAAAGTCTTTTACATCAGGTAGGCATACCTGACGCGAAGCAGAAAATGAATAGTTATCCACATCAATTGTCAGGTGGCATGAGACAGCGTGTTATGATTGCGATTGCTTTTGCATGCAATCCTAAATTACTGATCGCTGATGAGCCGACAACAGCGCTTGATGTGACCATTCAGGCACAGATTCTTGATATGATCCGTTCTCTGCAGAGAGAAAAAAATACGTCCGTTATTCTGATTACACATGATCTCGGGATTGTCGCCAATATTGCAACGAGAATTTTAATTATGTATTCAGGAAAAGTTGTCGAAAAAGGAACCAGCGAAGAAATTTTTTATCATCCGGTACATCCCTATACAAAAGCTCTGCTTCGAGCCATTCCTAAGCTGACCGATCCGTCAAAGGGACCGCTGTACTCAATCAGCGGGCACCCGCCCGATCTGATTGATCCGCCGCAAGGTTGCCCGTTCGCAGCCAGATGCCCACACTGTATGAATGTTTGCGTTGAAGCGCACCCGGAGGATTTTGATTGCGGCGCGGGACATACAGCTGCCTGCTGGCTGCTTCATCCGCTGGCACGCCACATTGGTTCAGAAGTTGAGTGAATGGTGTGATAGGGGGAATCTGCATGCGCTTAATCATTGATTATCTGTATGATTTTTTAAAGGCAACATGGATCAGTATCATTTGCAGTCTCTCAGCACTGCTTGTGTTCACAGGTCTTGGCCTGCTTCGTTCTAAAAGAAGCGTTCACGCGCTTTTGATATGGGATCAGCGCTGTCTGCTTATTATTTCTGCTTTGGGGCTGTTTGTTGTGTCCGGGCTGCTTCTTAAAAGATCAGATGCAACGAGGCTTGTCAACGAAGCAAGCTGGCGGGAACATTTTAAACGCTTTAACTTTAATGGCGTTCTTGCAATTATTTTTGCTGGTTTTATCCTTATTGCAGGATTATTTGACTATTTATTGCAATGAGGCATGGAAAATAAAGGCACACTAAAAAAAGAAAATTTCAGATCACTGGGTGCTTATTTTGGATCTGGAGGATGTCCCATCATTATAAAGTAATGATGCTGATATCCTCTTGTTTCATATTAAAACTATAAACCAATATACGTAATGTGCAGTACGGGCACAGGAGATGCTTTTGAATAAATGCTGCTTCTGAGCGGCCACCATTATTAAAGACTATTATCTGATGTAATCAGCGGCAATCATTTTACTGGTTTGCTCGTCAATCCGAGCCTGCGGCGTGCCAGGTCCTCCAGACAGCTGATAAACCTTGCGTCATCATTAACGGCAGGAATATAACCGAACCTTTGCCCGCCCGCTTCGTAAAAGGCGCGCGCATTTTCCTGTTTCAGTTCCTGCAGCGTCTCCAGACAATCCGCGCTGAATCCGGGGGCAAGCACGGCAATGTGCGGCACACCGTTCTGAGCCAGGGCACGTACTGTGTCGATTGTTGCAGGGGCAAGCCATTTTTCTCTGCCAAATTTTGATTGGAACGTTTCGAGAATGGTAAGATCCGGGAAATGCTGCTCGATTGCATGAGTGGTGAGCCGGCAGCGCTGAGGATAATCATCTCCTGATTCCGCATAGCGAACGGGGATGCCATGGTAGGAGAGAATCAGCCGATCCGGAATGCCATTTTCAGAAAGATAGTCACGGATGCGCTGGATCAGAGCAGCAATATACTGTGGATGCTCCGGATAATCGCGTATAAAAATCAATTCGGGCATGTCTCGCCAATGCGCCAGTGCCTGCTGCGTACCGTCCCAGACGGACCCGACAGTCGTTGAAGAATACTGCGGATAAAGCGGCAGCACAAGCAGCCGCCTGATGCCCCATTGATGCAGCCTGTCTAATTCACAGGCCAGATTCGGCTTGCCATAGCACATTGAAAGCACAACTTTTATCCCTGTTCCGGCAAAACGTGCCTGGAGTGCCTGCTGCTGCCGAACACCATAGACGAGAAGCGGCGAACCGCTGTCTGTCCATATGGATCGGTACAGTTTTGCCGATCGTCTTGGACGCACGCGAAGGATGATACCGTGGAGAATGGGAAGCCACTTCCAGCATGGAAGATCAATGACGCGTGGATCGCTGAGAAATTCAGCCAAGTAGCGGCGCACGGATTGCGTATCCGGTGCATCCGGTGTCCCGAGATTGACAAGCAGTACGGCCGTCTTTTCCATAATCAAGCTCCGTTCACTACAGAATACTTTAAGTGTATCAAAAAATATCATGCATCAATGACGCGATGATAAGAAAATTTGGATTCAACAGGCCGTGGGCGAAGGCACCGTTGCACCTACAACGATCTGTCGATTCTATTTTTCCGATTGTACGAAAATTACATGGCTGATCCAGTGCGAATTCGCTAAACTAGAGGAAAGAAAACGAGTGGTGAAGCAATGAAAATCTATATCACTGGATCAGTTGGAAGCGGGAAAACAACTCTGGCCCGGAGAATTGCTGACACATCGGGTACGAACGCCTACGAACTTGATAACGTAGTCTGGGAGCGGCATCCTGGGGGAGACAGACACCGAACGCCGTGGGAACGTGATGCCATCCTGCAAGACATATTGAAAAGGGACGCGTGAATTATTGAGGGTGCGCAGCATGGCGATTGGGTGCTGCCTGCAATGGAGAGCGCCGATCAGATCTTTTTTCTTGATCTTCCGAAAAGCATCCGACGGTATCGGATCATCAAACGGTTCATTCGCCAGAAACTGCGTTTAGAAAAATCCAACTACCGGCCGAGTCTGCATATTCTGCAGAAAATGTTTGAATGGAACGATCGATTTCAGAATCAGGATCGTAAGCAACTTTACCATCATCTGGATTTATTTTCGGAAAAAACATTCATATTAAGAACAAAGCGAGACGTTAACCGCAGCATAGATCTGATATAATGGGTGCATTAAAAAACAGGGGGAATCACTTGCGCGCAACAACAGATCTGCCGCAGGTACCCGGTTTCTTTTCAGTCAATGCGTGATGTATCTATCCATCCCTGATGCCGATTTTAATCCGGATTTATGCACGAGATTCGCGTTATGATTCATTTGACGCTCCAGAAGGAAGAAGATTATTGACAGCTGTATTTTATTTATATATGTTTAGTTGTACATACAAATGTTTTTTATCACCATAACAATTATAAAAGGAGTGGCTGCAATCATGAGCGATTTTCGCTATAATTGTCTCTATTTTACGACCAACCGGTTAAGCCGAATTATTACTAAAATGGCGGATGAAGCATTTGCGCCGACCGGATTTAGCCCGATGTATGGTTACTTACTTTTACTCATCATTGAAGATCCGGGGAGTGCGCAGAAAAAACTGGCTGAACAATTGGATATTGCGCCCTCCACATTAACGCGTTTTATTGAAAAGCTCGAACAAAGAGGACTCGTGCATCGGACAACGCATGGAAAAACGGTTCTTGTGTATCCGACCGACGCAGGCAGAGCTTTGGAGAACGAAATTCACATGGCGTCAAAGCGGTTGCACCAAATGTATGAACGGATACTTGGCAAGACTGCATCCGATCTCTTGTCGCGGGAACTGGTGAATTCAAGTGATCAGCTCGAGGGGAAATGAGTGAACTGAGTTGTGCAACTAAACTGATAAAATATTATAGAAAAATTATTGAGGTGACATATGAAGATAGCCAAAATACATTATGGCTGGGTTGTTGTTCTGATCACGTTCCTGACACTTCTTGTTTCAGCCGGGGTGCGGTCGATGCCTGGTGTGCTGATTGTCCCGTTTCAGAACGAGTTCGGCTGGGGGCGCGGCAGTATTTCCAGTGTGATTTCGCTTGGTATACTTTTATATGGATTGGTGGGCCCGTTCTCGGCCATCTTCTTGCAGCGCTTCGGGATACGCAAAATGGTTGTACTTTCGCTCGCGGTGCTTGGTGCGAGCTTAGCAGTTACGCCAATGATGCGTGCCTTATGGCAATTCGAATTGTTATGGGGACTCGTTTCTGGACTAGCCACAGGCATGATGGCGAATGTGCTTGGAGTGACGGTGAGTGGCAACTGGTTTGTGAAACGACGCGGCTTGGTCGTGGGATTACTGACGGCCAGTGCAGCGACCGGTCAGCTGCTTTTCCTGCCGCTGATCGCAAAAATAACGGTTGATGCTGGCTGGCGCTATGCGATGATCACAATTGTTGCGGTCATCGCGGTATTGATGGTTATTGTAGTCATTTGGATGCGCGACCATCCCTATGATGTGGGCATGGCGCCATATGGATCAACAAAAGTGATCAGACCGGAGCAGGTCAAAGGAAACGCATTGCTCCTGCCGCTGATTGCGTTACGATCTGCTTTGGCGAACCGCACATTCTGGTTGCTCATGGGCACTTTTTTCTTCTGCGGATTCTCAACCAATGGTTTAATTGGGACCCATTTTATCCCGGCTGGTCATGACCACGGCATTTCCGAGGTGGCCACCGCAGGCATGCTGGCAATGATGGGGGTATTCGATTTGCTTGGCACGACTTGCTCCGGATGGTTGTCTGATCGAATGGACAGCCGAAAGCTACTCTTTTGGTACTATGGTTTACGCGGCCTCTCATTGCTGTTTTTACCCTATGCACTTGATGCATCACATCCGATGCTGGTGGTTTTCTCTGTTTTCTATGGGCTGGACTGGATCGCTACGGTACCGCCGACAGTGAAACTCGCTGCAAAGGAATTTGGTAATGCAAAAGCCGGCATGGTTTTTGGATGGGTGGCAGTTGCACATCAATTAGGGGCCTCTGTCGCGGCATTTGGTGCCGGCGTGTTGCGCGATGTGCTTGGAAGTTATACCGTTCCTTTTTTATCGGCGGGAGTTGCATGTCTGTTTGCTGCCATTATGTCACTGTGCATCTCAAAAAATTCGAAAGTAAATTATTTGCAAAATCAGTCCGTTTGAGAATAAGTCGTTTTTTGCGCGAATCGATCCAGCTCAATCCGGTAATAATAAAAACACACTTAATTAATAAAAGTTAGTAGGTAATTTTATGTATGTGTAGTACAATAGAAACAGGGGGGATCACGATGCAAAAGGTACCATCTGTCTGTCCCAAATTTGAAAAGGCATTTCAGATTCTGGGGAAAAAATGGAACGGTTTGATTATAGAAGTCCTCTTAGCTGGGGAAACTCATTTTAGTATGATCTCTGCGGCAATTCCGGAGCTAAGTGATCGGATGCTGTCTGCACGTTTGCGAGAACTGGAGGAGATGGGGATCATTGAGCGAATCGTTGACACCGGATACCCTGTTCAGGTCACTTACCGCCTGACTGATATGGGCATAGAGTCTAAACCGATACTCGAAGCCGTACACGATTGGGCAGATAAGTGGTACGCAGATCTGGGTTCCGAAAAAAGTGAGTAAAAACACTTTACTTTTTTAAAATCAACAACTATACTTATGTAAGTAATATAATATTAATTAGTTGGGGAGTGCATTTACCTATGTCGACTTTTTTGGAAGCAATTGAAAATCGCAGATCCATCTATGCCTTAGATAAAAATATTAAGGTAAGTAAAGATGAAATTGTAGAAGCAATCCAGCAAGCCGTAAAATTCTCGCCATCCGCTTTTAACTCACAAACTGCACATGTATTAGTTCTATTTGGGGCGGAAAGTGAAAAAATATGGGGCGAAGGTGGGATTACTGAGACAGAATTACGCAAAGTCATTCCGGAAGGTCAGGACTTCGCACCGACTGCTCAAAAGCTTGCCTCGTTTAATGCCGGCGTTGGTACGGTACTGTTCTATGAAGATCAGGATGTCGTAAAAGGGCTCCAGGAAAAATTTGCGCTCTACGCAGATAATTTCCCTGTCTGGTCCGAACATAGTACAGGAATTACTCAGTTCGCTGTATGGACGGCACTGTCCGACATCGGTATCGGTGCCTCGTTGCAGCACTATAATCCGTTGATTGACGAAGCTGTAGCGGCAGAATTTAATGTGCCGAAGAATTGGAAGCTGCGTGCACAAATGCCTTTTGGTAACATTGCAGCACCGGCTGGCGAGAAGGCTTTCGCACCGATCGAAGACCGAGTTAAAGTCATCGGCTGATTTTATATAAAAGAAAAAATCCGGAGTGTTCTCCGGGTTTTTTTGTATAAGAAAATTTAAAATTAAGCGGCTGATAGTATAAGTGCGACGGCGGCCTCGCCCGTGTCAAAAGCTTGGCAAAGCCAGGTTTTCTAATGCATCAAACATCAGGCGCTGAACACGCACGCAAAGATTTGGCGGAATCAGGCAATTGATCGCATTTCATGTTATGTTTTATTACACAACCAATTACAAAATCTCTGCAATTTTTTTAAAATTCAACAATTATCTTGCCTTCACTTTTAAGATCAGAGTATAATGAAAATAATTTATTGAGGCATTCAGAAAAATACAGGGGGCATTTTCAGTGTTGAAGAAATTATCCGCAGTTTCTTTATTATTGGTATTTGTTTTAATTTTTACTGCTTGTTCCGCCGGCAGTGGCTCATCATCGTCTGAGAAGAAAACAGCTTCAAAGAAAGTACTGCGTGTCGTTAATGATGCATCCTATCCTCCTTTTGAAACATTGAACAAAGGAAAAATGGAAGGCTTCGATGTAGATATTATGGCAGCACTCTCAAAAGCGTCCGGCTATAAGTATAAGTTAGTGAATGTTGGATGGGATCCTGTCTTTGCCGAACTAAAATCGAAGACAGCCGATATGAGTATTTCAGCGATCTCGATCACGAGTGATCGAGAAAAGACTTATGATTTCTCCGATCCTTACTTCCGTTCAATTAATGAAATCATGGTTCCGAAAGACAGTAAAATAAAAACCGCTCAGGACCTGAAAGGAAAGACGGTTGCGGTTCAGCAGGGAACAACCGGACAGTTTGCCGTTGAAAAGGTTCTTGGAAAAAACAATCCGAAGATCAAAAAATTCAAGACGGTCAATCTGGCCATTATGGAATTGCTGAATCATGGTGCTGATGCGGTTGTTGCCGACAACGGTGTTATGGATTATTACGTAAAGAACAATCCGGGTAAGAATCTGAAGACAGTCGGCGATGAAAGCACCTTCGAGGGCGAATTTTATGGTATCATGTACCCGAAGAACAGCAAATTAAAGCCGGTTTTCGATAAAGCAATCAAGAAAATCATTGACGATGGTACTTATACCAAAATTTATAAAAAATGGTTTGATAAAGAACCGGATCTTGAAAAACTGCAGTCGCAAAATTAATGGCTGTGCCAGGAATTTCATGATTAAGGTTGCTTAACGATTCAGTTAAGCAACTTTTTAAGTTAGGGGAGGATTTTATTGGGCGTAAACCCATTAGATCTTATTAGAGAATATTTGCCTTTTTTCGCCAGCGGTACATTGTTTACGATCGGTTTTTCACTTGCAGGCATCGTCTTTGGGACAATCCTGGGACTGCTGGTCTGTTTCGGAAAAATGCTTCGTAATAAAGTGCTTTCTGCACCGTTTGTCTGCTACATTACTTTCTTTCGGGGCACGCCGCTGTTTGTTCAGATTCTGATCATTCATTTCGGTGTTGTTCCGGCCGTTTTTCACCAGTCCAATGGGATCATATCGGGAATTATTGCGCTGTCTCTGAATGAAGCAGCGTATATTGCTGAAGTGTTTCGCGCTGGCATTCAATCTATTGATGAGGGACAGACCGAGGCGGCGCGATCGCTTGGAATGGATCGGGTTCAGGCCATGCGCTATGTTATCCTGCCTCAGGCGGTGCGCCGCGTGCTGCCGCCGATGGGCAATGAATTTATCAGTCTGATAAAGGACAGTTCACTGCTCGCCGCAATTGCTGCTCCGGAATTGACGTATTGGGCACAGGCAATGGGGGCACAGTATGCCATCGTCTGGACGCCGTACCTGACCATTTCCTTCATTTATTTAATTCTGACCCTGGGCATGAGTGCCATTGTCAATCGTCTTGAAAGGAGAATGGCAACGAAATGATGATTAAAGTAGAAAATTTAAAGAAATCATTTGGTGCCAATGAGGTGCTGAAAGATATCAATCTTGAAGTACAGAAGCAGGAAGTGGTTGTGGTCATCGGTCCGTCCGGGTCGGGCAAATCGACGTTGCTACGGTGCATTAACCAGCTGGAGGATATCACATCCGGCCATGTGTATATTGAGGGAACAGATATTGCGGACAAAAAAGCAAATATTAACAAAATTCGCCAGGATGTCGGTATGGTCTTCCAGCAGTTCAATCTGTTTCCGCATATGACCGTGCTCGACAATATCCTGCTTGCACCGACCAAGGTGAAGAAAATCAGCAGGGAAGAGGCCAGGGTGAAAGCAATGGAACTGCTTGGCAAAGTCGGTCTGGAAGAAAAAGCGGATGCCTACCCTGATTCACTGTCCGGAGGTCAGAAACAGCGTATTGCCATTGCCCGCGCTCTTGCGATGGAGCCGAAAATGATGTTGTTCGATGAACCGACATCGGCTCTTGACCCTGAAATGGTCGGTGAAGTTCTTGACGTCATGAAGCAGCTTGCCAGGGACGGGATGACGATGGTTGTCGTTACCCATGAAATGGGCTTTGCGCGGGAAGTTGGCGACCGTGTGATTTTCATGGACGGCGGTTACATTGTTGAAGAAAACGAACCGCGCCAGTTATTCGAATATCCGCAGGAAGAGCGGACAAAGGCATTTTTAAGCAAAGTACTGTGATAACAATAAACGGGAAGGACGATCAGAAGTCCTTTCCGTTTATTTTCTAATACTAATAAGTATAAGAAAGTTTAAAATCAGCGGATTATAGTATAAGCGAAGGCGGCGACTTCACCCGTGTCAAAGGCTTGGCGAAGCCAGGTTTTCTAATAGATTCAGCTTTTATTCAGAAGTCGGAGACGGTAGCAGTTTTTGGCTGTCTCACCAAGACGGTCAAGCAGGTTATAGTTGACCACTGCCCCGACGGCTGCACCAATTCCGGGCATCAGCTGCAGCATTTTCGCAAAATCAAGGTAGTCGCGGTATTCCTGCTGAAATTCCCGCCAGTCCATATCCAGAAATGCCTGCTTGCGGTCCTGCCAGTTCTCAATGATCGAAAACGTTTCCCGGCGTACACCGTCACTCGAAAAGGCAAGTTTGAAAACTTGAAGAATAAAGATTCGTTCTTCATATTGCTTAGTGTCAAAACCATAGATAGATGCTGCGTCAAACAGAAACTTCATTTTAATCGACAGCAGGAGCGGAAAATCGGCGAGACCAAGTAAAAGGCCACCGGCGCCTGTACCCGCGCCTTCTACAACTGCTGTTTTTCGATAGGCCGCTAGTTTTTCCGATACAAGCCGATCTTTTTCTTCCAGGGTGAGTCCGGTACTTTGATTTTTTTTCGTGATCAGATGCGACCCGGTCAGTGTTGCCTGAACCATTCCCTTAATTGCCGAGGCAATAGCCTGCTGCACTTTGTCCGGAATATATCCGTTGTTTTTTGTCTGAACATTTTTGGACATCCGATTCAGCAAACCTGAGGGTTTCAGCATTTTTCGCTTCCAGGCAGCTATTTCGTCATATGCATGCATTTCATAAGTATTCATCGGCATCCTCCCTCCTTCATGTACGAACAAGCATCCTTGCATGTTTCATGGATTAGGTTTAGCTTTAGCAGTCAATTGATGCATCCGTCAGGAGCATTTAAATTTTTTATTTGCCCATAGGCCGGCCAGCCATAAAAATGCGCCGCTGACCAGTGACGGCAGCCAGCCGAACGAAAAGGAAGGACCGAGAGCGGGGAGAAAATGCATCAGTGTAAATCCAAGCCCGATACCTGCCGCAACAATGATGCCTGCTGCTATCATTTGTTTCAGAAATGTTTTCTTTTTCTTGAAAAGTGACTGCTCAAGTATGCGGAAAATAAACCAGACCATCAAAAGCGCGTAAATGAGCCAGTAAATGATCACAATTAAAGCAGCTGCCGGATGCACCATATCATTTACTGCCATAAAATAACCAAGAATCAGCAGGATGACTCCCCGCGTGATCAGAAACCACGCAATAAAGTTGGCAGCCAAAAACCCAAAAAAAGGCAGCCTGCTGATCAGATTTTCCTTTGGCAGCTCACAGATTAATTCATCCGCATAACCTCTTGGGTCGTCACCAAAAATGTCGGCAGCAGTTTTTCCAGATTGCTGTCCGTCAATCAGGTGATCAAGCAACTCCATTAAGATTTCTTCACTTTCCCGTTCAGATGCTTTTGATTTAAGCCGGATATAAACGAGCATGTCATCATAATATTTTTTATTTTCTTTGTTCAGCAGCTTGCGTTTTTCATTGTTTTCCAGGATGAGTTGTTTGGAGCTGATCATTTTTGCCTCTCCTTTGCATTAATTTTGTTACCGGACCGGCGATATGTGACCATTCCAGAGCCAATTCATTCAGCGCCGTGCGCCCGTCGTCAGTCAGCAGATAATATTTACGGTTCGGTCCCGCTTCCGAGGGACGCATCTCGCCACGGATATAGCCGTTTTTCTGCAGCCGCAGCAGGACCGGGTAGACGGTTCCTTCGCTGATGTCATTTAATCCCGCCTGTTGAAGTTTCTGTGACAATTCATAGCCATACACAGATTCACGTTCGATGATTGACAGCACACAGCCGTCCAGTACCCCTTTCAGAAGTTGACTGCGAACAGACATCGGATAATCCCATCCTTATTTCAGTATATTGCAAAACAAGATACCAAGTGAAAAATTATACTACCTGGCAATGCAAAATAGCTGACTTGAGTATATCGAGCTGGAAAAATTCTGTCAAGAGAAAAAGAAATGGGCAGACTACATGTCCAGGATATGCAGTGATAAATGAATGAGCGGTAAACCCAGGGCGAAATTTTAAGGTGACTCAATGTCAAACCGTTAATGTGAGGGGACACCAGGATGTATGTGGCACAGTCACAGCTCGTGCCAAAGTAAAATGAATGCCTTAAGTAGGCCTGTGCCCATTCCGATGAAAAAGCCCGGCATATAGTATTACAAACAAGATAGGCAGGTGTTCAGAATATGTATTACGATCAGAACGGATATGATGATCCATATGATCAATCTTATGAAGATTATGTTCCGTATGCGGATGAATATGTTTATGATGAACGCGAGCAGCCGCAGCCATTTCTTGTTCCGCCAAATGCGATTCAGCAGGAACTAAACCGCGGCCGGCGCGGTCATTTTTACCAAACCCGGCTTGCCAGTTACAATCAGATGATGCTGATTCAGCTGCTTGGGATCAATCAGAGTACCGGTATGGTTAACATGAATGTGTATTTGCCGCAGCAGCGCCGCTGGGTAAGACACCAGGAGCATTTTACTGATATGTCCGGACTCACGTACCTTGGCCCCAATCCACCGCGCGGGGTTCCGTATCCGCGGCCGCAGCAGCCTCCGCGTCCACCAAGACCATGGTGGTGTTCTCAATTTCCCTGGCATCCGGCGTGCTGGCGATAAAAGAGATGGCTCCTGAATGTCCGGAGCCATCTCTTTTTATTTAATTTGATATACTGGAAAGGACAGGAGGGATACACATGACCCTGGTACTTATTTTTCTTTGCCTATTCTACTTTTGGTGCGTCTTTGGAGACATTTTGCTAAGTAATAAAGACAGACAATTCAACAAGAAATTAGCATGGCGTCGCAATCACAATAAACAACGCGTGCGATTATACATAGAAAATAGCATTGGCGGTGTGTTTTGGCTGTCATCCTTCTCCCTTTCATTCGCTTTGGGGCATCCGTGGCTTACGATCAGTATCCTGATTCTGATCACAATCCAAATTGTAATGACATTCAGGTTTTCTAAATGGGCAGCAGATCAGAGCCTGGCATGGAATAACTATTTGGCGAAAACGCAGCGGCTTATAAAAGTGAAGCAAGCGGTGGCGCTCGTGTTGCTGCTGCTGATTATTCCTGTTTTTTATTGGTCGTTTATGGAGACGACGATGATCGACCAACTGCTTGCAGAACGCGATCAGCTTGGTGATTTTCCGATTCCTGGCTACATAATCATGTGGTTATTGAGTTGTGCCTGTTTCTTATCTTTGCTGGTGCTGCTTTCAATGAAAGCAACTCGCGCTTTAGGTAACAAAGAAGAAGTGCATGCGCTCATTCAATGGTCTGCGCATACGGGAACTGAGATGCGGGTGAACGAAAGCAGTAAACATAAATTGCTGTTGATGATCAAAGAAGCCGAAAAACTGCTTCATGTCCCTGAAAAAGAGAGTATTTTAAAAAAAGGAAAAAAGATTTTGATCACAAAGTTGCTTATCGGTGGTTCGATGCTGTTATTGGGAGTGGTCGGGATTGCAGCTATTCCGGATGCTTTGGGAATGTCGGTCACTTTTTTCGACCTGGCGCTTCTCTTTCTGCCAATTATTTGTATCGTGCAGAAGTGGGAGTATCGTTTTGCAGATCAAACGCGTCAAGAATTGTGGTTGCATCTAGTGAAACAGCAGGGGCCTGCATATGGAGACCGTCCGTCTCTTGATGGCCCGCACTGGCAGTATGAATTCGCCGACTGGGTACGGAAGCAAGTGGAAACAGGTTGAGGGTACTATGTATGCTGCCCGTGTTTTGATAGCCATGACATTTAAAAATTTTAAACTGGATAACGATAACGGTAACACGTGATGCAGTTAATCCTTCCATATGGGTCTGACATTTTTACAGCGGCGGTGCAAAAATGAGCTGGAAAAAAGGGCGGCTCATCGTCAACAGACTTTTGAGTCCCCCTTTACCTGTCATATTTCTTTGTAAATCTCAACTTCTTTAATTTCCGGCAACATGCTGTATGCGGTCAGTCTGTGCTGACCGTCATAGAGACTTAGATCTTTGGTCACAATCATAGGCGGCAGCTTTCCGCCTTCGTGTATATAATCAATCATTTGCTTAATATTGTCGGTATGATAGTCGTCGTAGTTTTCCGGATGATTGGCCCATTCTTTATAGGTCAGCAGATTTTTCCCGTTGCTGCTGAATGAGCAGGGCACATTGTAGAGCTGCTCCTTATCAATCGTAGTCAGCATAAAACGGTGTTCATCGGTACCGAACGCGTCGTTTACCAGATCGTTGTACCGGCTGCAAATGTCTTTACCAGTCAGAATTTCTGCCATGCGCTATCCCTTCTCTGTGAATTTTCCAGGCATTCGAAGATCGAGACAAAACGAATGCGGCAATAAATTAAATGTATAATAGATAACAAGATTTTGCAAAATGAATTTCATGGCGCTGTTCATTGACAGCTGCCTTATTTTTGCTAAACTGTACGGTAACACAATGAACGGAGGCGTCTGTATGTCTGTAGAAAAGGTGAAAGCTTATTTTCGGTCTGCTGGCCGTGAAAATGATGTGATTGAACTGGAGCTGTCAAGCGCAACGGTTGCGCTGGCGGCGGAGCATTTGCATGTGGCTCCCGAACGGATCGCCAAAACGCTTGCTTTTCGGGGCGAAAATAAAGAAGGCGCGATGCTGGTTGTTATGGCGGGGGATGCGCGGATTGATAACAAGAAATTCCGTCATGAATTCGGTTTTAAAGCCCACATGCTCTCACCTGAAGAGACGCTGGAGCTTGTCGGCCATGAAATCGGCGGTGTCTGCCCGTTTGCTTTGAATCAGGACTGGCCGGTTTTTATGGACGCTTCACTGAAACGCTTCGATACTGTATTTCCGGCATGTGGCAGTACCAACTCGGCAATTGAACTGACCATTGATGATCTGTACGAGCTGGGGCATGGAAAGTCGTGGGTAGATGTCTGCAAAGGCTGGCAGGATGAGACGGAAGCATAGTAAATATACGAACTAAAACTCAAGGCTTAGATAAGGATAGAGCGCCGGCCGGTTACTTAACCGCCGGTTTTTTTTGTACTATAAGGAAGTGAATAAAGGAAGTAAATAAATTTTAAGGGAAATAGTATAAGTGCGACGGCGGCTTCGCCCGTGTCAAAGGCCTGGCAAAGCCAAAACGTGGCTATGCATTGGAGAGGCAAATGAATGACTGTTTTTGGGCGTACAATCGTTTGCGCCTGATGAATAAAAATAGGGGGATGATTTTATGAAACGTTTTTTAATCGTACTGGCGATTGTTGTCGCCGCATATGTTATTTTTTTTAATCCGTTCCGTTCGCCGAGTCTGTGGTTCGGTCAGCAGAGGACTTCCGAAACCGTGACGGAACAGGTGGAAAATGTTGAAATCAACGTTGGCAGTATAAAAACGGAGGTTGTGCTTGACAGCGGGAATCGAGTGAAAGCGGAACTGAGAGGCAGGGGGAGCGTCAGTGTACGCCGCACCGGTGAATCTATAAATGTGCAGACACATCCATCGCCATTTTCATGGCAATGGTGGAATCATTCGAAGCTGATCATTACCCTTCCTCGTTCTTATGCAGATAAACTTCAATTGACTGTCGGTTCCGGAATGCTGACTTTTAATCATGATTCATCCGCAATCAATTACAGAACTTTGCAGGTTAATGTCTCGTCCGGATCCGTTCAGTTAAATAAAGTGTCTTCAGATCGTGCACAGTTAAAAGTACATTCGGGCAGCCTTAATATGGACCATTTTTCTGGTGCATTCACTGCGCAGGTACAATCGGGAAAGGCAGAAATAGATCTTGCGAAACTGAAAGGCTCGTCCAGCGTGTCCGTGAATTCGGGATTTGCCCATGTGAATCTGCCTGATCACGCTGATTTTCATTTAAAGGGAAAATCAAACAGTGGCTTGATTCGCTGCACGCTGCCTCTTAAAGAAAAAGTGTCCGGAAACGGTGTGCTCAATGGAGTGCGCGGTTCAGGCAAATATCCAATTGATGCAACGGTCAACAGCGGTTTGCTGCGCATTGAGTAATCCACCATCATCCTAAACTTTTTTCTTACATGAAAAAAAAGTTCATGATAAGATAGAAATGTTGCCCAATGCTGATGATCGTCTGCAACATAATCGGCATTGCCCATATGAACTTTTATTAAGAAAGAAGTGGTGGAATGAGTGTAGGGGTGCAGCAGCGAATCCAGGTACATGATAATTTAAAAGTGATCCCCATTATGATCGTATTGATCTCTGGTGGCTTTGTGACGATTTTAAATCAGACGCTGCTCGTTACGGCGCTGCCAAGCATTATGCATGACCTGCATCTGACTTCTGTTATGGTGCAGTGGCTGCAAACCGTATTTCTGCTTGTCAACGGGATTATGATACCAATTACAGCTTTCCTGGAGGGAAGGTTTACGACGCGAAGTCTGTTTTTGTTCGCTATGGGATCATTCGCTCTTGGCACACTAGTGTGCATGATCACGGATCAGTTCGTTTTCTTGATCATCGGCCGCGTTATTCAGGCAGTGGGTGCCGGCATCATGATGCCGCTCATGCAGGCGGTCATGTTTATTATCTTTCCGGTGGAAAAACGTGGTCAGGTCATGGGCATTTTCGGTCTTGTGATCGGATTCGCTCCGGCAATCGGTCCGACATTATCCGGTTGGCTGATTAACCATTATTCATGGCGGATACTTTTTGATGTCGTTCTGCCGATTGCTGTGCTGGATTTCATTCTTGCTTTTTTCATTTTGAAAAACGTGACCAAGCGCACTTATCCGAAGCTGGATGTATTCTCAATTATTTTATCGACAATCGGATTTGGCGGACTGCTGTATGGATCGAGCGTTGCAGGCAGTCTCGGATGGGGAAATCCGGAAGTCCTGCTGACGTTGGCTGTTGGTGCGGCGGCACTGGCCTTATTTATCATTCGTCAGCTCAGACTTGATCAGCCTATTCTGGAATTCAAGGTGTTCCAGTACCCTATTTTCACATTGACGACGGCAATCGGTATGCTTTCGTTTGCTGTTTTTATTGCCGGGGCAACCATGCTGCCGATCTACATGCAGACAATGCTTGGCTACTCACCGCTTAAGTCCGGTTTAATGCTGCTGCCAGGAGCGGTGGTCATGGGTGTGATGTCGCCGATTACCGGACGAATCTTCGACAAGATCGGCGCACGTGGCCTGTCGATTACCGGCATCAGCATTCTTCTGGCGATGACGCTGCTGATGAGCCGGCTCAGTGCTTCGACTTCGTTTACTTATCTGGCAACTGTTAATGCGGTGCGGATGATGGGCCTGTCAATGGTGCTGATGCCGACGACAACTGCAGGACTGAATCAGCTTCCGCATCATCTGATCCCGCATGGTACCGCCATGAATAATACGATGCGTCAGGTTGCCGGATCGATCGGAACAGCTCTGCTGTTCACCGTGATGGCGTCGAGTGTGCAGAACCCCCAGAAATATGGTATTGCCGGATTGATTCATGGTGTTGACATCGCATTTCTGACGGCGTCGGTTCTGTGCCTTGGAGCACTGATACTGACTTTTTTTGTAAAAAAACCGAACTACTAATAAAAATCCTCTCCGCAATGAACAATCATGGCAGAGAGAACTTTTATCATTTTGGCAGTATGGCGTGCTACAGCGAAGTCGGTGCATCCTGCGGAATTTCGATCTGTATTAAGGCCTCGTTCTTTCGCTTTTCTTAGGGCTTACATCGAGTTTTTCTGTTATTGTTTTATGCGGTTAATCGAGATGCACTATTTTCACTGATTGTGTTACTTTGATTTTTTAAAGAAAAACTGAACAATGAACAGGACAAGAGCGGCAATGAGCAGCAGTGAGACTAAAGCACCGCCGATCTTGAGCAGAAAAAGCACAAGCCAGATGAGAAAGAGAAAAACAATAAGCGACCAGATCAGGCTGAGCATTTCGATCCCTCCTCTGTATTATTTGTATTATCAGTTTAGACAGCCTGGGATCTGTTTATAAGAAAAATCCGTATCGGATGTGCATTACTTTTGCGAACGTTTAAATACAAGGCTATGGGCATGATCAATGAGAAGCCATGAACGGTAACGGCCCATGCCTCCCCCGCGCATTTTCCTGTCTCTGGAGGTTTGCGGCGCGGCAAGCGAGCAACTGAAGTGCTGATTCCGTAAAGACACGAACCCATCATACTAACTTCTTGTTACCCGTATCCGAATATGATCAAACATTAGCATAAAATCAGGTGCGTTGCACGCCTAGAAAAGATAGAATGAAAAGAAGATTAGTGTGGAGGCGAATCGGATTTGAATATACAGACAATTTTGCTGGATTTGGATGGTACGACACTGACACCGGATAATCAGGTTGCACCGGAACTGAATCAGTACCTGAAGAAATTGCGAGCGGCCGGAAAACATATATTTGTCGTTACGGGGCGGGCGGAAGTCGATGCATGGGATGTACTGCCGGACGATTTTCCGGCAGAAGGCATGGTCGCTTCCAATGGAATGACTATTTTTGCTGGGGAAAGGAAAATTTTTCAGAGTGTACTTCCAGAAGCACTTGTCAGGCGACTGATCGACTGGTCAGAAAAGCAGAAAATGTATTATCAGCTTCATCCAATCGGCGGAAAAAGAGCCATACTGACTCGGGACAGAGATTACGTCATGGATCAGATTCACAAAGAAAAACCGGCTTCGGTTTCGATTAATGAGTGGCGGATGCGAAGACAGGCAGTTCTGAAAGACATGCTTTGGAAGAATACACTTTCTGAAGAAGAAATCAGGCAGATCGTCAAAATGTATTTTTTTAGCGAAAATGTGGCAACCATGAATGCATGGAAGGACGCGCTCGGTGAATTGCAGAACGAGTTTTCTTTTGATTTCTTTTCCTCCTCGCACAACAATGTCGAATTAGTCGGAAAAAGCATATCAAAAGCAAGTGGTATCCGCAGATTGCTTGCTCATTATAAATTGTCGCCGGACGAAGCTCTTGCAGTCGGTGACGGCGAGAATGATCTGCCAATGTTTCGCATTGCCGGATATTCCGCCGCAATGAAGAATGCGCCAGAACATGTAAAGGCCGAAGCAAAGTGGGTTACCGCTGCTTCTTATGAGGAAAACGGACTTTATCAGTTTCTCAGACATATTTTTCAAATTTAAAGAAGAGATACAGAATGACGATTGCGAAATCGTCATTTTTTGTACTATAAGAAAGTATATCATTTTGACCCATATGAAAACCAATAAACCAGTGTCTTATCGAGAATCAAAGCAAAGGTGCGCTGGCGCCCGCGGAGGCTTCCGGATCGCCCGCGGCAAGCGAGCAACTGAAGCCCTGATGCCAACAAAATAAATAGATCAACGACTCTGGTCGAAAACTGTGAAAGCGCGCGCTGACCGGTAAATCATGCTGCATGGTCGGTAAATCGCAGTCAAACGGCATCCTGTGAAAGTAAGGACCGGGCGCTTTTTGCCCGGTTTTTCTAATACCCATAAGAAAATTTAAAATTCAGCGGATTATAGTATGAGTGCCGGGCTTTCTGCCAGGATCAGGAAGGTTGCCTGCAGTAACCAGCAAAACAATCACGAAAAATCGTATCAAAACTCATCAGAAGTAGTAGTAAAGTCGTGGAAAGGCATAACAATTTGCGGAATTGTAATAAAGATTCTCAAGCCTGTAACGAAATTCCGAACACGCAACGAAATCGCCTCACAGTTCGGTTCAACTTTCTCAACGCTGATCAGTGTTCAAACAATTATCATAAATATCAAATTTGCCCGTTTTTTCGCATTATAGCTTTGAAAAACATCTTCATCCCCTAATAAACTATATATTGTGCTGATTATACGGTTGTAACCACAATATATTGTTTTATAATGGACTTAGGGTAGTTGTGGAGGGACGGCAAATGATTAAAGAACCAATAGACGAAGAAAAAACATTGGACGACAAAATTCGTGACTTAATCAACATGGATGAATATGTCGCGAACGAAAACGCAAACAAAGATGAAAAAGTATTCAACACACAGCGTGATTTGCTGGCTGGTGTGACAGCAAGAGACTTTGCTCTGCGTCACATTTTGCCGGAGGAATTCGCTGATGCGCATAAGGAGGGGCTGATCCATTTTCACGATCTGGACTATTCTCCGTTCTTCTCGATGTATAATTGCATGCTGATCGATTTTAAAGGCATGCTGAAAAATGGTTTTTCTATCGGCAATGCGGATGTGGAACAGCCAAGGTCGATCAAAACAGCGACCGCTCTGGTTGCTCAGATTGTCGCCAATGTGTCGTCAAATATATATGGAGGCACTTCCTTTAACCGAGCGGATGAGGTATTGGAACCCTATGCCCGAATCAGTTTTGAAAAATATGTGCGGACTGCGAAACAGTGGATTTCAGATCCGGCGGAGCAGAAAAAGTATGCTTACGCAATGACCGGGAAAGAAATATATGATTCGATGCAGTCACTTGAATACGAGATCAATACGTTGTTCTCAAGCAATGGGCAGACGCCGTTTTTCACCTTGAACTTCGGTCTTGGCTGTTCATGGTTTGCGCGTGAAATACAGAAAGCAATTCTGAAAGTGCGCATACTTGGGCTTGGACGTGATCACAAGACAGCCGTCTTCCCGAAGCTGGTCTTTACGATCAGGCGCGGGGTGAATCTAGATAAAGGCGATCCGAACTATGATATCAAAAAACTTGCGATTGAATGCGCAACGAAACGGATGTATCCGGATATCCTGAACTATGATCGGATTGTTGAAGTAACCGGAGATTTTAAAGCTCCGATGGGTTGCCGTTCATTCCTCCCCTCTTATCAGGAACACGGTCAATTCATTACTGACGGTCGCAATAATATGGGTGTGGTGACTTTGAATATCCCACGCATTGCGATCGAATCAAGCGGTGACAGAACCGCATTCTGGAGCCTGCTTAAAGAACGTCTTGATCTTGTCTGCCGCGCCCTTCTTTTTCGTATTCATACACTTGATAAAGTCCAGGCAAAAAATGCGCCGATTCTCTACCAATACGGTGCGACCGGCAAACGGCTGAAGGCTGATGCGTATGTTCGTGATCTCTTTAAAAACGGACGAGCGACCGTGTCAATGGGATATATCGGTCTCTACGAAGCAGCAACCGTCTTTTATGGGCCGGAATGGGAAAAGAATGGAGAAGCCAGAGCGTTCACACTCGATATTGTGAAGCGGTTTAAAGAAGTGTCCCTTGAATGGCGCAAAAAAACAGGCTATGCGTTCAGCGTTTACGCAACACCATCAGAAAGTCTGACTGATCGATTCTGCCGGCTGGATCAGCAGCATTTCGGCAGTATTAAAAATATTACCGATAAGGGCTATTATACAAACAGCTTTCACTACGATGTACGCAAGAAAATCAATCCTTTTGAAAAAATCGATTTTGAGAAAGACTATGAAAAGTATTCAGCGGGCGGCTTCATTCACTACTGCGAGTTTCCTTCTCTGGTGAACAATCCCGAGGGGCTGGAGACGGTGTGGGATTATACTTATGACCGTATCGGCTACTTTGGTACAAACACACCGATTGATAAGTGCTATGAATGCGGTTATGAAGGCGAATTCGAATCAACTGATGAGGGATTTAAATGCCCAGGCTGTGGCAATCATAACCCGGAGACAACCTCCTGCATTCGGCGTTTATGTGGGTATCTCGGTTCCGTTATCCAGAGAAAGCCGATTAAAGGACGACTCAAGGAAATCAACAGCCGAAAGAAGCAGCAATACGGATGAAAAGCAGACAATTGCTGATAAAAGAGGAATGAAAGTAATGGATCTTGAACGCTGCCGATGATAGGCAATATGACCTTTTAAATGGAGACAAAATCAGGCCTCCCTGTTAGCTGGAAGTGGCATCGGAGCACATTCTGATGCCTTTTTGTACTATAAGAAAATTTAAAATTCGGCGGAAGTGTGGCGGCGGCTTCGCCCGTGTCAAAGGCTTGGCGAAGCCAGGTTTTCTAAGATTCGTTACGGCGTTCCAGGGAATCATTACCTTTTTCATGAGGCAGACCGGTCTCCATGATCTGTTACCCGCCCTTCTCGATCTCGTCCATGGCCAGATTGGCTAATTGGTCCGCTCGTTCGTTAAATGCAATGCCGTAGTGTCCCTTGACCTTATTAAAGGTAATTTTATCCTGTGCCTGAGCGAGTTCATTCAGACGCATCCATAATGCTTTGTTTTTTACCGGTTTTCCTCCGGCAGCTTTCCAACCTTTTTTGATCCAGCCGTGAATCCAACTGTTCATGCCGTTAACCACATAGGCACTGTCAATATAAAAAGAGACGGGTATTTGACGCGATTTCAATGCTTCCAGTGCGCGGATGGCGGCGGTCAGTTCCATCACATTATTCGTCGTATCGCGCATACCACCGCGCAGTTCTTTGACGTGATCGCCATATTTTAAAACGGCACCCCATCCGCCGATGTTGTGTTCACTCTGGTTCCCGCGACATCCGCCATCGCAATAAATGATGATTTCTTTCAATCGGGCTCACCTTTTCTTCAGGTTTTCTGTTTCATTTAACTAACATTCGCCGCTTGTCATCCCAAATCCTTGCGGTAACCGCTCAATCAGTATACCAGAACGAACGTGCCAATTTCTCGCTCATTGTGTGGAAAATAACCGTTGTAAGAAAAAATACTGTAAAATAAAAGGCACGAACAGATAAAATGCAGACTGCAGCAGAAGAGAAGATACTGAGACAGGAATGGGGCGTGTTGGTTTGAAAATCGCAGTGTTGGGTGCAGGAGCAATCGGGTGCTACTATGGAGGGGTTCTGGCAAAGCAGCAGGCAGATGTGACGTTTATTGCCAAAGGACGGACGCTGGAGCGGCTGCGTGATCATGAATTGGTGATTAAGAGTATTCACGGCGATCTTTCGCTGCCGATAAACGTCAGTGACGCAGAGCACCTGGAAAAGGACCACTCCTATGATTTTGTATTGCTGGCCATTAAATCGACAGCACTTGAGGCAGCCATTCCCGAACTGAAGCTGCTTATGGGGCAAACAACAAAGGTTGTCTGTCTGCTTAACGGAATCGGCAATGAAGAGCGTCTTGCTGAAGTTTTCGGACCAGAGCGCGTGGTCGGCGGTTCCGCTTTTATTTCGATCATTCGTGAAGCCCCCGGCGTTGTGAACCATGTTGGTGACGGACGTCTGGAAATTGGCGAATGGATGGAAGGGACCGGAACGGATGAAGGCCTTATCAGACTTCAAAAAGTATTTGACGCGGCAGGAGTAAAGGTTCATATTTCCGAGCATATCAGGCAGATCAAATGGGAAAAATTACTTTGGAACATTACGTACAATCCGCTGACTGCACTGACACGGACGCGTGTTGGTGAAGCCGTGAATGATCCGGATCTTAAGCATCTGCTTATGCAGATCAGCAAGGAATTTTTGACACTGGCTGAACATGCAGGTATTGAAATACGGGAACCCTATGTGCTCCACCTTCTTGAGCCAGATGATAAGATTCAAAATCATAAAACATCGATGCTTCAGGATCTTGAGAATGGGCGGCCTATGGAAATTGACGCGATTCTTGGTTTTGTGATCCAAACAGCGGCCAGGCTCAATACCTCGGTACCGACGATAAATACGATCTATCATTTGCTTCGATTCACAGAGCACAGGCGGTGAATTAATCAGACAATAAAGATGTGTTTTGTTTAAGAGGAGCCTTTTCATGCGCATTTGGAAAGCAATAATGGCGGCGTTGATGGTTTTTATCATTGCCGGCTGTACGCTGTTTCTGATCACTGAAATGAAAGACAGCAGTACTGATCAGCGTGCAGTGGTGGAAGAACAGAAGAAGATAAAGAGCGGGAATGAGGCGGCTGATCAGAGCAGTGCACCTTTGACGGTTCAGAAAAACAGGATAAAAGGAAGGGCACAGCCTGCCGTTTCGGAGAAAAGACTGGATGCGCCCTACGTCAGCCAGAAACCGGAGCTTCCTAATGGTTGCGAGGTCACCAGTCTGACCATGCTGCTGCAGTTTGCCCACGTAAAGGTTGACAAGATGACACTGGCAAGTCAGATTAAGAAAGTGCCGTTTCAATCAGGGAAGTTTAAGGGAAACCCTAATGATGGGTTCGTTGGTAATATGTATCATGGTCGCCGGTCAAATCCGGGCCTTGCGGTTTATCACGGACCTGTGGCCGAACTGGCGGCAAACTATCTCGGCGCTCGTGTTAATGATCTGACTGGAAAACCCTGGTCGGCCGTTGAAAAGCAGCTGATTGCCGGAAAACCGGTCTGGACAATTACAAGCATTAATTTCCGTCCGGTTCCAGACAGTGCCTGGGTTGACTGGAGAACGCGGGAAGGCACGATGCGGATCACCTTCAAGGAACATTCGGTACTTGTGACCGGCTTTGACAAAGAGCATGTTTATTTTAATGATCCGCTGGCAGGCAGACCGGGCAGCAAAGCAAATAAACAACTTTTTATAAAGGCATGGCATCAGTTCGGCAATCAGGCGATTTCTTACACAGATGCAGAAGAATAACAATCACGAGAAAATTTTACTTAAGACTCATTCGTTACAATGATTCTTTATATAAAATGGGTGTTTCACCGTCAGAAGTTATTTTTGACGATGAGGCACCCATTTTTGCAAGATAAGAAACATCCATGACCCGCTTGAGGTGCACCCGCGGCAAGCGAGCAACCACAGCGATGATGCAAATAAAAGATATTAATCAATAAATCATGGTCGAAGAAGGGGCTTTCGCTAAATATAAAAGAGTTTTCAATAACAATAAAGGAACTTTCGCTAAGAATGCCTATGCCCTGCCAGTAACGCGAAATTCATCACGTCCTGTGAAAGCAGGACCGGTCTATGTCAATTTTCTAACAGACCAGGACCAAAATACGTTTGGCCCGTGTCATTTAGGGTATTAAAAAAATAAATATTGTCTTTTTTTAGTGAGGTGTTTTTTAGGAAACGATCATTCATTGGTCTAATTGGTATGAATGAACTTGTTTTTCTCCATTTAACAGCTTCTGTCGCCTCATTTAGTGGGCACGTCAACGATTGAGAACGAAAACGAATCAGAAAACAAGAAACATGAGAAGCGAATCAATAGGATCAGAATGCGCTTTCATTATTTAAAATACTGAAAAATAACTGAGCCCATAATCCTGAGAAAATAAATCGATTTGTGAAACAAATGTAAAATATCCCGCAAAATCAACGCTTTTTCCTAAACATATGTCAGGACTTGCCGATATAATAGTAAAAATAGTGCATATCATTTTTATCATACTCGGGGGTGGCTTATCATGAGCCCAAATCGCAATTATACGCTTATCGGCGCAGTGGCCGCTGCAGCGGCGGTCGCTGCTGTGACCGGAACGCCGACTCAGGCATCTGCCGATTCATTTGTGGCATATCAAGGGAAAGCAAAAGAAAATCTGAATGTTCGAAGCACACCCAGTACTGATCATCCACGTATAGGTATGTTTAAAAAGAATCAGACTTTTGATGTGATTGGCATAGACAAAAAAAGTGAAAAAGGTAACTGGCTAAAGGTTAAATACGAAGGGAAAACAGCCTATGTTGACGGCTATTATGTCGATAAAGTTTCAGCAAGTTCAGGATCGACGCCTAAATTAGTTGTTCAGCCCGTTACCGCGTATCAAGGCAAGACAACGGACGATCTTCATGTGCGACTTTTGCCTTCAAAGCAAGGCACGATACTGACAACGTTGAAGAAAGGGACTGCTGTTACGGTTACTGGAAAAACAACGGATGGCTGGCTTCAAATTAAATACAAAGACGGCTCGGCGTATGTATCTGCAGATTTCGTCGGCACATCCTCAGGAGGCACGGCAACCGTGAAAACGGCAAGTACGACTGCGGCTGTCCAGTATAAAGGAACGACAACGGCGAACCTGAATGTGCGAACGAGCGCATCAACCTCCGGGAAACT
>NZ_JAMAST010000050.1 GCF_023336505.1 Sporolactobacillus mangiferae
AGTTGAGGACGTATACTTGTGTAAATTAGGTTATCTGAATAGATGAGAAAATGTGGAGCAGGGGTTCTGTTTTTCTGGAGGGGGGCTGGCCAGCCCCCCTCCAGAAAAACAGCGGGATTCATTGATCTTACCTGTCTCTCTCATTTTTTCATAGAAAATGAGCCGGAGCCCATCATCTTAGCTAGAATAGAGTTAACCACAACCTAATTCTAAGGGAGAGACTCTGGGATGGCTCAATTACAGATTACTCTAGATGAGCAACTTCTGCATCAATTATTTCTTGGCAATACTAAAGAATCTGGCATGAACGCCCTTTTGGAGGCGATCTTAAATCAAGTGTTAAAAGCACAGGCCAGTGAACAGCTGAACGCAGAAAAATACGAACGAAACGAAGAGCGGACGGGTTACAGAAATGGTTCTTATCCCCATCAACTAAGGACACGCGTGGGAAAGCTTACCTTGAACGTTCCCAGACTGCGTAACGGTCATTTCTCAACCGATCTTTTTCATCGCTATCAGCGCAGTGAACAGGCGCTGGTGCTGTCTTTAATGGAAATGGTGATTAACGGCGTTTCTACACGCCGAGTGAGTCAAATCACTGAAGAACTTTGCGGTACGGAGTTTTCGAAAACGACCGTATCGGATCTATGCGCACACCTGGATCCGATTGTCGAGGGTTGGAACAACCGTCCTCTGGAGGACAGCTACCCCTTTCTCGTTGTTGATGCGGTTTATACAAAAGTGCGTGAAAACGGGCGTGTTCGCTCCCGAGGCGTCCTGATCAGCTATGGAATCAGCGATCAGGGCTATCGAAGGATTCTCGGC
>NZ_JAMAST010000051.1 GCF_023336505.1 Sporolactobacillus mangiferae
ATTTTGTGTAATGTAAGATAGATAGGGTATCTCTGAATGGATTTAGAATGGATAAGGAGTCGGTTTCCTCCGCACAGGAGACAGAATATTCTGTCTCCTGTGCGGAAAGGGAGCATCCCCTTACTTTGTTATTTACAGTATTTGGTTAATTGTAACGTTCTTCAAACATTCGCTGGAGGGCTTCCTGCGCTTCGGCAAATCCTCGCAGCTTTCGCTCTGCCCATTTCTCATTAAAGTCTTGGATCGTCAAATACACGATTTTTTCCGCGGCTTCTAAACTGCTCAAACTGTTCATCGGTTTTAGACGTTTCCGAATCTCCTTGATCGTTCGTTCGATGGCATTTGTCGTGTAAATTACACTTCGAATACTGTTCGGATAGTCCATAAATGTGAGGAGAACATCCAACTCATTGGCCCAAGATTGCACTTCTCTTGGGTACTTGCTCGACCATTTCGATTCAAACTGTCGAAACATCTCCAATGCGATTTCTTTACTCGGAGATCGATAAATGAGTTTCAGATCCTCCGCCATTTCGAATTGGTCTTTTTTTCGAACACGATTTAGGGTGCTGCGGACTTTGTGAACGACACAACGCTGTACGTCAGCTTTCGGATAAACCGCCCGAAAGGCTTCCTCCAGCCCCGGAAGACCATCAAATACGCCCAGAAGCACTTCCTTGACGCCTCTTTGGTAGAGGTTTTGCAGAATTTCCTGCCATCCAT
>NZ_JAMAST010000052.1 GCF_023336505.1 Sporolactobacillus mangiferae
CATCAGTTAATTGCGGAATTTTTGGGAACGGCATTAATGATTGTCTTTGGTGTCGGCGTGCACTGCTGCGAAGTGCTGAACACATCAAAATATCAGAACTCCGGCCATATCTTTGCGATTACAACCTGGGGATTCGGAATCACGATCTCACTGTTCATTTTCGGAGATGTTTCCATCAATCCGGCTATGGTCGTTGCTCAGGCCGTGCTCGGAAATATTCCATGGGCTCAGGTAATCCCGATCAGTATTGCGGAAGTGTTCGGCGGCATTTTCGGATCTGTAGTTGTTTTTATCGCCTATTATGATCAATTCAAAGCGTCAGAGGAGATCGACCGGATTAAAATCCGTAATATTTTCTCAACCAATCCTAATGTACGCAATCTGCCGCGCAACTTCTTTGTCGAATTTATCGATACGTTCATTTTTATCACGGCCATTCTGGCGATCTGCACCGTCAAAACACCGGGCATTGTTCCGATCGCTGTCGGTCTGCTCGTATGGGCAATCGGTATGGGCATGGGAGGCCCGACTGGATTTGCTATGAATCTGGCTCGTGATATGGGACCGAGAATCGCGCATGCGCTGCTTCCGATCCCGGGCGGCAAGGCGGACAATGACTGGCAGTACGGCATTCTTGTACCGGGCATTGCACCTTTTCTCGGCGCAGCCTGCGCTGCTCTGTTTGCACGTTACTTTCTAGG
>NZ_JAMAST010000053.1 GCF_023336505.1 Sporolactobacillus mangiferae
AGGCGCTTTCTTGTCCTCCCACGAAAAAATCGAGAATTTCGCGATATCCTTCTTCATTTACTCCTAACACCACATAAATGACTTCTTTCTCTACCGTATCGCGGCGAAGTTTCACGTACAAACCGTCTAAATATAAGACCGAATAACGCTTGGATAGTGGACGGCTGCGCCATTTTTCGATATCTTCCTTTACGACATCGGTAATACGGCTGATCGTCGCAGGAGAATAGGCTTTTCCTAGAATTCGTTCGATCCACTTGCCAATTTCCCGGGTGCTCATGCCGCTTTGATACATCCGAATGATAGCTTCCTCCAGCCATCCCGTGTGGCGTTGATAAGGAGCAAACAACTGCGTTTGAAATTCCCCGTTTCGGTCTCTTGGGACCAAAAGCCCTTCAATCCGGCCATATTGTGTATCTAGATTTCGTTGATAGTAGCCGTTTCTCATATTGGATGTGTCTGCCTGTTCGATTTCGAGGAAATTTTTGATTTCTTCCCGCATGATCAGCTCTAATTTTTCTTTGACAAACTGACGAATGACACTTTCCAGTTGATTTGCCCAGTCCATATTCGATATACTTTTAGACATAGGTAGGGTACTCCTTTCTCTAAGATTTTTGGTCTAATCAGAGAATACCCTACCTTTTTTCTTTTGGTCTAGCAAAATGTGTTACACAAAATTTTATACATCATC
>NZ_JAMAST010000054.1 GCF_023336505.1 Sporolactobacillus mangiferae
TATTAAGCATCAAGGCGGATGCGTGCGGGCGCCTGAGGAAAGCAATTGGATGACCGGACGGGAAAAATTCGATGCATCATCAACCGATGCGATAAGCTTATTTAGGAACTAGAACAAAAAATCAATCAATTGATGCAGGCGTATCAGGAGAAATTGAATCTGCTTAGAACGCTCATCAGGATGCGGTAGTGTTCCTCCTAGTGGACATCCGAACGATGACACGACACAATTTCCAACCAATGCCCATTCGTCTTCATGGAGAACTCAGAAATATTGATGCCTCTGAAAAAATGCTCATCAAAAACGATGAAGAGAAATAAAGGGTTGAAGTCGATTCTTTGTCACGTTGTGGGGGGCACTCAGAAATAAGAAAATACCTTGCCCCGGTACACAATTACCGATTCCTGTTACAATTTTATGGTTTCTATTTATTAAGTATTGACGATTTCCCAAATACATGGTAAATTTATTGGCGTTGTCTTTTGTAGTATTATGTATTTTCATGTCAGCTGAAATAGGCTGATTGATGTTCTGTAAAATCATTGGTTGACATGCCGCAATCATGCATGTTAATATAATGTCTGTCTTTTTGGGTTCATAAACGTTTGTCAGTTGTTTGCGATTTATAAAAACTAATTGACAAAGGATTCTGAAGATGGTATATTAATTAAGTTGCTGTTTGA
>NZ_JAMAST010000055.1 GCF_023336505.1 Sporolactobacillus mangiferae
GGGAACGCCTCAACGAGGAATTTCGCCGTCGCGAACGAGTGATTCGCATCTTTCCCAATCGTGAATCGGTCACCCGTCTCATGGGTTCCGTGCTCATGGAACAGGATGAAAAATGGTCGGAAGGCCGCTGCTATCTGAAAATGGACGAGTATTTTAGTTGGAAAGCAGAACACCCTAAATTGGCTAAATCTAGTAAAGTGACCGCTATTTATCCAAGTTAATCAATCTGTTCTAACTGAGATGAATTTACACACAAAAAAGGACTTGACCCGTTG
>NZ_JAMAST010000056.1 GCF_023336505.1 Sporolactobacillus mangiferae
TTGAGAATAGATGATAGTGAAAGTACGGATGCTTGGAAAAATTATTTCGATTGGCTGAAGGCACGCGGCTTAAAGGGCGTCGATGTCGTGATCAGCGATGATCATGGCGGTCTCGTCAAGGCCGTTCAAAAAGCGTTTCAGGGCGCCACATGGCAGCGGTGCCAAGCTCACTTTCTTCGCAACGTTCACGACCGGCCTCCAAAGTCGCTCAAACACGAAGGTACCGAACAGGTGAAGGCGATGCTTCAGGCACCCAACGTGAAAACAGT
>NZ_JAMAST010000057.1 GCF_023336505.1 Sporolactobacillus mangiferae
GCTGTTTTCACGTTGGGTGCCTGAAGCATCGCCTTCACCTGTTCGGTACCTTCGTGTTTGAGCGACTTTGGAAGCCGGTCGTAAACGTTGCGCAGAAAGTGAGCTTGGCACCGCTGCCATGTGGCGCCCTGAAACGCTTTTTGAACGGCCTTGACGAGACCGCCATGATCATTGCTGATCACGACATCGACGCCCTTTAAGCCGCGTGCCTTCAGCCAATCGAAATAATTTTTCCAAGCATCCGTACTTTCACTATCATCTATTCTCAG
>NZ_JAMAST010000058.1 GCF_023336505.1 Sporolactobacillus mangiferae
GCATTTATTATTTTGGTGGGGGCCTGTAGCTCAGCTGGTTAGAGCGCACGCCTGATAAGCGTGAGGTCGGTGGTTCAAGTCCACTCAGGCCCACCATTATAATATGGGGCCTTAGCTCAGCTGGGAGAGCGCCTGCTTTGCACGCAGGAGGTCAGGGGTTCGATCCCCCTAGGCTCCACCATATTATATGTCTATAACGGCATTATGAACCTTGAAAACTGGATAACGAAAACAAGCAAAGTCAAGAAACATCCAA
>NZ_JAMAST010000006.1 GCF_023336505.1 Sporolactobacillus mangiferae
ATCTCAACAGGTGGATATCATCATCATCTTGGACTGAATGTCTGGAACAGCCAAGGCATTCATGTGCCTGAAGAGCCGCATATCGGTTTAAACTATTATCGACTCGTCCTTCCCGGCGAGAATGCACGCATTCAAGTGATCAAAAAGCTTCAAAAGCTTGGTGCAGATATAGAACAATCTGGAAATCATTTTTTTACAAAAGATCCATCAGGAATCAAATTGGAGCTCGCTATCTCATGAATTTAACATGTCCTGAAGGTAGCCATTGTATAAAAAAAGGGTGTCTCAAAAGTCTCTTGACGATGGGACACTCTTTAAAATGATGTACTTTTTGTGGTTAAGCGCGCGGGTAGCGGACGCACGTGGTCAGCCCTTGATACAATTAATCGAGAGCTCGATACTTTTTGGAACATCCTCGTTAAACGAAACTGTTGATTTTCCGGCTCATTATTAAGCTTATCTTTCGGATTTTATTTGTTCATAAAAAGCGGCCAGTGAAACGGTATAGTAAGGAAAAAGCCAAAGGTAAAGCCACGCGCTGCCAACAATTCCGATCGCAATAAACAGATAGCCCATAATGTCTGAGAAAATAAATCCAATTAAACCGGCCACGATAATACTGGCCATGACCGGCACGATTCCCAAGAGCCACCATCCGATAAAACTTAATTGCAGGACGAATAGTCTCCATTTAAATCCTTTCATTAAACGCTTGCTTTCTTGTAATACTTTACCAGCTGAATAGTCTGGATGATCATGGAGTATAAAAAAGCTTTGCGAATATGTATAAACTTTTATAATACCCGGAATGACAAATAGAAGTGTCCAGAGAATAAGAAAGAAAATCGTCACTATATTCACCCAGATGAGCTTAAGCGCTGTCTGACCGTTTTGATAGACCTGATACAGCAGTGAACCCGATGCCTGCTCATTGCGAAAAGTTTTTAAGAAATACCAGTAAACGACGAATTGCAACGGAATACAGATAAGATAATAAATGAGTTGAACGAGATCAGAGGACAGCGGAGATTGGTATTGACTGTTCCATTTTTCAAAGCCTCCTGACAATATTATTTCGGCAATAAAAGGGGGGAGTGAGGTAATCAGAAAATAGATCAGAACAAAAAGTCCGCTTTTCAGCCATTTTCCTTGTAACGCTGTGCGCGCATCGTTTTTCAATTCGCTAATGTGCATAAATTAAAAAGACCTCCTTAATGATTATTTTACTATTGTACATTTAATGCGGAGAATAATGTCAAAAACCGGTAAAAAAATAATGTGTCTCATTTTAAGAAACAGCCGTTACTGCTATAAAAGAATTGGTGATGTCAGTATTTACATTACAAAGGACAAAGGAAGGGGGCGTTGGAACAGCGCTTTTAAAACAGCTGATTCACGAATCAGAAATCACATGTGCGATTCAGAATAGTCAAAGACAAAAAAAGATGCCTCAACATTACTACGTAAAATATAATTTTGACGAAGTAATGTTGAGCTGTATTTTTTTAGCCTGTTTGCTAACCCATTTTTTTCGTAACCAATTGAATAACCTTTTGTTTCATATTCATTGAATCATTTAATAAATTTGTTCCTTGTTCCATAACTTTATCTTTCAGTCCGCTGTCCTTAAGTAGAACGCTATTGATCTTTACTGTCAAAAATGCCGACTGGACTGCTGAATCCAAAGTGATCACTGCAACACCCAAATCCGAAATGACATTTTTATTGAATTGATCGGCAGTCTCATGCAATAAAATTATCACATCCAAACAGTTTTTCATTAAATCAAGCGGCACTGCTGCTGCTTGAAAAGCCGCTTTCTGCAGTTGCGATGATCGTTTGATGCGCTGCTTAGATGTTTCTTTCGGCATTTTGAGTATGTGCATAAAAGATGCAAATGAATCCATATCTTGCTGTGCAAGAATTTCAAATGTCTGTATTGCTGCCTGCATTTGGTTTGTAATATAATTCATTCGCTTATTGTCAAATTTGGGGCCCATTGATAATTGAGCGACCATCGAACCCATTGATGTTCCCAGGGAAGCGCATAGAGCAGCTACGCTGCCACCACCTGGCGTTGGATCTGATGAACTTGATGCATTCAAGAATTCGCGGATGGTCTGGTCAAAGACTTTCACTTCGCCGATTCTCCCTTTTCGCTTTAATCTTCTGAATTCGAACAGCTTTTATCAGATTTTCAAATAATGTCATCGTTGTGATTTTCCCAACCCCGCCAGGCACTGGTGTCATTGCCTGAACATGATTCCTGACCTCAGGATGTACATCTCCGACAACGCCCTCTTCACCTTCATTAATCCCGGCATCCACAATAACCAGATGTTCATGCACCATATCCGGAGTGATTAAATTTTTCTTTCCCACGGCCGTAATCAGAATATCTGCATGAGCAATATGTTCTTTCAAATCAACTGTATACTTATGGCAGATTGTCAATGTTGCATGTGCACGTAATAATAATTGAACAAGTGGTTTGCCGACCGTCGCTCCATAACCGACTAAAACAACTTTTTTCGCTTTTAAAGAATAGTCGAAGTGATTCAATATAGCCATACATGATAACGGTGTTGCGGGATACAGTCCAGTCTCCCCGGTAAAGCATGCCAGCTTGTTTGCAGGCGTAAGGCCGTCAATATCCTTCTCGGGCGCAATGGCTGCCGTTATTATTTTTGTGTCAAGGTGCTTAGGAAGCGGCAGTTCAAGGATAATGCCGTGGATCGATGAACAGCGATTCAGCCATTTGATTTTTTCCAGCAGTTCCGCTTCTGTGATCCTTGGATGCACAGATGTCAGCAAATAACGGATACCTAGCTTGAGCGCCATTCTTTGTTTGACTTTCGCATAGCATTGAGATGCAGGGTCGCCTTCAACGACAACAACAGCAATGGTCGGATCAATGCCCTTTGCTTTCATTTGTTTTACTTCCAGGATCAGGTGATCGCACATCTGTTTTGCGAGCGCTTTGGTTTGCAGCAGTTTTCCCATCATAGCCTCCGTAAACAAATAAAAAAAGTATTTGGCTGACGAATCCATCTCTCCCAAATACTTTGCCCAGGCGTACGGCTGATCATTTATTCATCATATGCTCCCTCATGGTTCCCCATGTTCCGCCAGTTACATATGGTTCATTTCATTCTATTTCACTCTAAAATATAACATGAATGCAGCATAATGCCAATAAAAACGAGTATAGATGACAAAAGTCATTGAAAATTGTATTGAGCCATGAATTTTTCTATGATTACTGCGTAAAATATTTGATGCGTACTTTCATTCATGCTAAAATAATGTTATTATATGATCTTAATTGAGGTGCTTCTGTTGCCTGACGAACGCACACGTCACATTTATGAGCGGATTGATGAAAAAACAGCTCAGCTCCCCTGGTTTGTACGTGAATATGTAGATAAGAAAATGCGCACGATGTCGCCGCGTTCCCTTCTTAATTACTGTCACGATTATTTGATTTTCTTTGACTGGCTGATTGCTGAGGGATTCTGCCAAGGGCCGCGTACCGATATACCTCTTGAATGTCTGGAAAATCTGACACCGCAGTCCATTGAAAATTTTCTGTCCTATTTACAGTTCCGTCTGCAAAATGACAAATTTACGATCAATCGCAAGCTTTCTTCATTGAAATCACTTTTCAATTACTTGCAAAATGTTGCTGAAACCAGTGATTTAAAGCCTTACCTCATTCGAAATGTGATGGCAAAAATCGCATTTAACAAAATCAAAGAGGATCAAGAAACCGTTGCTCAGAAAATGGCCGGCAAAATACTTTGGAACGACGAATATGAATCTTTTCGCCAGTTTGTTGCGCGTGACTATCGGGAAATCATTAAGAATAACAAAAAGTTGTTGAATTTCCATACATTGAATGCCGAGCGTGATACAGCAATTGTATCACTGATTCTTGGATCGGGACTTCGATTATCCGAAATCGTTGGTCTGGATCTTCATGATGTCGACTTTCAAAAGCGAATGGTCCGTGTAATTCGTAAAGGAAATAAAGAGCAGTATGTGTTTTTCAGCGAACAGGCCGGTCTGGACCTTACTGATTATCTTGCTGTTCGCCAGAAAAAATACAATGTGGCGGCGTCCAATCAAGCACTGTTTGTATCTGCATCAATGGGGCCAAAAGGAACAACCGGCCGACTCAGCGCCCGTGCAATTGAAAATCTGGTAAAAAAATATGCAGTCGCTTTTGGCAAGCCTTCTTTGTCTGTCCATAAATTACGGCATTCCTTTGCCACCAGATACCAGGCGGAGAATAATGACATCCCTAAATTGCGCCGCCAACTCGGTCATTCCGCCATCCAGACAACGATGATTTATACGCACCTTTCAAATGATGAACTAAAACGTGCTGTGGACCATATGGATGATCATTTTAAAGGGCCGAATAATAAAGAATGGGATTAAGCTTTTTCTTCGGTTTATATAGTTTACATAATTATTTTTTTGTTAACCGATGTCTACAATGGCTCGGATCTCCTCAAGACGCTGCACAGTATAAGTCGGTTGTTCGCGCAACTCATTATGCTGATTTTTCGCATTAAACCAGCATGTATCGAGCCCTGCTCGAATGCCGCCAAGGATATCCGAAATTAATGAGTCGCCGATAATTAATGCGCCGCCCTTGTTAAAATACGGAATATGCGCAAAAACATATTGAAAAAACCTCTGGTCCGGCTTATGATACCCCGTTTCTTCAGATACAAAGATTCTTTTAAAAAATGGAGAAAGTCCCGAATCTGAAAGTCGTTTATACTGCGTCTCCTTCACACCATTCGTGACGATGTACAGATCAAAAGTTTTATTTAAATCGAAAATCAGTTGCCGAGCACCCTGAATCAGCTGATGGCCTTCTTGAAGATAGCGCCGGTAATCGCGTTCCATTTCCATACCGTCGACCAGCTTTCCAAATCGCCTGAACAGCTTCGCGAATCGCGTATTCACAAGCTCATCACGCTCAAGTTTTCCCTGTTCATAGTCTTCCCACATGGCGCGATTCATCTTTTTATAGAAAGTCTTGATTTCAGGAGTCAGTTGAATTTTTTGACATGCAAAAAGTTTGCTGAGTGCCGAATCTTCGGCGGCAGCAAAATCAAGTAGCGTATCATCCACATCAAATAGCAACGTTTTGTATTTCTTCAAAGGCTTACCTCCTCTTCCATTAATTAATCGTTGTCGATGAATGTAACCTGGTGATCGGCAAGTGAGGAAATCCGAGCAAGTGAATATACAGCATATCCAGCCCGATCAAGTTTAGAACGCCCTTCCTGAAAAGACTTTTCAATAACAATTCCAATACCTTCTACCGATGCACCTGCCATCTCGATCAGACGGACAAGTCCCATTGCAGCTTCCCCGTTTGCCAGAAAATCATCAATAATCAAGACTCGATCTTCAGAATTGATCATCGCTTTTTCCAGGAAGATTGAATTATGTACTTTCTTTGTATAAGAATATACCTGAGTGGTTAATATGCTGGTATTTAAAGTCAGCGGTTTCTTTTTACGCGCAAAAAGAACCGGAACACCCAATTTGAGCCCGGTCATCAGCGCAGGCGCAATTCCCGATGATTCGATAGTCAGCACCTTTGTAATGGATGACTGCACGAACGCTTCTGCAAACGCTTCGCCGACGTGCTGCATCAGAACCGGATCAATTTGATGATTTAAGAATTGATCAACTTTGAGTATGTCGGAGTCAATCACAATCCCTTCCTCGCGAATGCGCTTTTTCAATTCGTCCATGATTAAGTTCGTTCCTTTCTCTATGTATGATTCCTTTTTTGAGCATCTTATTAAAAAGTATACTATGGATTTACAAGAGAGACTAGCAAATAAATAAATCTCAGAACAAATGAGGCGCAGCTCCTGTTAAGCAGATTACTTGCGCAGATGCTTATCTTTTATCGATCAAACCATCCTTTTTTTCGAAACCAATAGTACATGATCACGGCAATAAGGAACATGACCCCAAGAACAACAAAATAACCATACTGCCAGTCCAATTCAGGCATATAGACAAAATTCATTCCGTAAATGCCGACGATGAAGGTGAGCGGCATAAAAATCGTTGTAATCACTGTCAGCGTCTGCATAATTCGATTGGTTCGATAACTGGTCAGCGAAAGATAACTGTCGCGAATATCCGACGTGATCTCCAGGTCAGATTCAATCATATGAGTAAGTCGGCTCAGGTTTTCATTAAGATTGCGCAAAAACAGCTCTTGTTCCTCACTGGTCTCAATTAAAGATGAACGGATCATTCGCTGGATAATATCTATGAGTGGGGAAACCATTCTTCGAAAACTGAGCAATTCACTGCGCAGTTGAAAAACACGACGATTAAGCTTATGAACAGACTCATTTTTTGCATTCAAATCCAAATCATCGATCTGATCCTCAAGATCATTAGCAGCCATTATATATTGGTCAATAATTCTTCCAAGTAATTGTCTGAGCACCTCATCTGGAATTCCGTGATCGGAAAAATGATCAGTGGCTCTGCTTTCATGCCAGATATCGTTTATTGCTTTCAAATGATCGCTATGCAGTGTCACCAGTGAATGCTTTCCAATATATAAAAAGAGTTCGTGCATCTTCAGCGTACTGGGATTGACCACGCGCAATGACATGAAATAGTATGTCTTAAACAGTTTTAATTGCGGTCGCCGTGAATGCTGCCTGCTTTCGTTCACTTGTCGATAGAAAATAGGGAGTAATGCTTTTAACTGTTTGTTTTCTTCATCATTTAGCGCGCTAAGATCAAGCCAGTAATGATGATTCTCCAGCGCAGCAACTGACGAGAGATTTTGTTGGACACTGAGTTCTTGATTGCCGTTTTGCGTTAAAATCCTTATCATTTCTAAGCGGACTCCTTTGTGGGCGTCGTCAACACTGAACTTTCAGATGTCGAGAAATTCACCGTCCTTGATTTCGTGCAGTGCGCGGTATAAATCTGCAGGTACACGGCCCGCCAGGCTATCAATGGATTGATAAACTTCCAAACGCCGTGAATCGGGGACATTATCCTCCGCTTCGGAAGGAAAAGGAATATTTCCAATGTTTTCTCCTGCAATTTTTTCCATAATTCTTTTCTTCAGCTCATGTTCAATGGACTGTTCGAGCGGAACTTTCTTTTTTTCACGGATATATACAGCATAACGTCCGTGTGTCGTTTCATAGACAACATAGGTTGTGAGCAATGAATGCTCGTCATCATGAACACTTGCCGATGCCAGCTCTCGGCCAATGAAACGCTTCCTTTTGTAGAAACCGTCTTCGCCCTCAGAAACCTCTATATGTTCAAATCCTTTTCCCTCACCAATTTTGGTAAAAAAACGAAGTGCCTGCACGATCGTCGCAGATAAGTTTTTTCCAGAGACAGCTTGTGCCTTGTCAAATACCGCCAAATCAGCATCTTGAACATAAATGGTCTTATTCGGCATAGGACGCTTTCCTCTCTTTCATTTAGATATATTTATTTTGTACATATAAATATACACCCTTTCTACGTATGATGAAAGTATTTTATACATAATATATGCATATAAATAGATTTATCATATATTTATAAAATGAATATATTCTTTGCTGCCTGTTTTCGGGCCACTATACTCATTCAGAAAATGAGAAAAACCAGGCAAAAACGCGCCCGGTCCTACTTTCACAGAATGTGATGGCTTTCGCGTTGCATACAGGACGTATGCGCAGTTAGCGAAAGTTCCTTCAACAGGAACGTTTCGACGGAGTCCCGTGCTTTCGTTTCTGACTTACACTTTTGTGCTTAGCTAAAATCCTATACTTTTTATCTTATGAGAAAAATGGACAATATTTTTCCTCCTATACTGATCCTGATTTTAAAGAATAAGCGCAGCAATGAAAGAAACTTGTTTTTTTGTGTGTTTTTTAATGGGTTGATTGATGCTATGTTAGGGGATCAAGTTGATGTTCACACAAATCTTAAAGGTGCAGACTTTCCATACCTTTCAGCGTGCTGAATCGGCTCGTTGACATGAAGAATTGACGCAAGTTTTCATGCCTATGAAACATGAACAGAAAATCAACAATGAAAAGCGATGATCCATTATAGATACATAAAATGAATTATGTTTCTTAAATTATCATAAATAACAAAGCATTTAACGAACTTAATTATTAAACAAACGATTAATTAGTTATTATGTTTGCTTTTTTTAGACCAAGATTTGTTACAGAGTTAAATGAGTGATATTAACTACTTATCTCTAAGAAAAAATGAGTGTGGATGTATCTATCCACACTCATTAAGAAATTAATGATTTATTTGCTGCATACAAGGGTAAACAGTTTGGGCAGCCCTATATCAGCAATCTTCATATTTGGTGCCTCATCCAATCGTTGTACGATCAAACCCGATTCGGCAAATGCAGTAATGATTTCTCCAAGGGTCCACTCTCTTAAAGAAACTGCCTGTATCTCCTCCTCTTTTCGAAGCTCAGATTGCAGATGTTTTGAATAAGCGACCCGCTGTCTTCTTAAAGACTGATCAAAATAATTGCCATAAACGATCTGCCTTTTTCCTTTTGTCGTGACAAGTTTTGTTGAGACAGGATGAAATTCTTGGATAATAAATTGTCCACCAGGCTTCAGCAAATGAAAAACAAGTGCTGCAAGCGGCTCAAGATCGACAAAATAATGCAGGATGCCCAGTTCCATGAACACGTAATCATATCTCTCACTATGTCGCTCCAATGGCAACTGTAATACGTCACAAACAATATATTCAACAGGCATTCTCAAGGCACTGGCAACATTTTGGGCATAGGCCGCATTTTCAGAGGCAATGTCAACAATGGTAACCTGTGCTCCCATCAGTGCAAGTGCAAGTGCTTTTCCACCGTTGGAGCCAAGAAGATTTATGATCTTCTTTCCCTTCACGTTCTGAAAATAGGAAGCCATTGATCCAAGCTTGCCTTCGGGATCCCGTCTTATTTTTTTCGCAGCTTCGTCAGGCGTTCCAAAACGATTGATCCAGGCCTGATATGCTTCATGATTCCATGCCTGACCATTGATTCCAGAATCTTTGTATTGCATTTCTTTTAATCGCAGCTTAACTGCTTCGCGAATGGGATCATTTTTCTGTAAAGTTCGTAGAAAGAACCCAAACGATTTCACGGCAAGCCTGGCAGCCCCAATGCTAATAAATAGTCGATCCGGATCTGTGCGTATCACTGTTCCGAAATAACCGATAATCGTGACTTTGCATTGTAAACTTTGAAAAGTAAAAGAGGCGGCCCGTTTCGTATTCACTATTTCTGATGCACCTTGTTCACGCATTGTCTTATGCAATATTGCCAGTGCATCCCATTGAACAGAGATTCGCACGGCATGATCACAGTGGACGGCGCACCCTTGCAGTTTCAATGCGGAAAGGCCTTCAATTGTCGCCGGTATCTTTTCTTTTTCTATCAGCTGCCATGCATGTAAAATGGCTTCTTGCCAAGCGGCTTCTTTATTATTCTCTTTCCTGTTCATTATTAAATGCCTCTCAGGTTCTTAAGATGTGCTCGAAAATAGTTGATCGTCTCTTGAATCGTGAACCCCATTTTTTTGTACAGATGCAGTGCACGTTCATTACGTGATTCAACTTCCAGCATCACCTGTTTTGTGTGACCTTGAAAAAGTTGATTCAGAACAAGCTGAAAAAATGCGCTGCCAAGGCCCTTGTTTTGATAATCTGCATGCAGACCGAACCCAAATAGAAAAGCGCGATCTTCTTCAAACCGTACGTAACAGATGCCGATAATTGCGTTCTCATACACAGCCATGTATCCCTGACGATTAGCCGAAAGCAAAGCCATCTCAATGAGGTTCCGTGCATCTGCTCTGCTGTCATGAAAACTGGACATACTGACTGCAATGAGCTGTTCCATTCTGGCCATCGTCTGTTTTTCAAGTGACAGCACATTTGAAACCGAACGAATCTCATATTGTCCACATTCCAGCGCCATGACGTATTCTGAAAAATCATAGTTGGCCTGAAAATGATCGATCACAGCATTATTCGGAAAATCCGGCTGAGATACAAACAGCACGTCAGAAACTTGAAATAGTTCCAGTTCTGCAGCAGTGCGCAAAAACAAAGCTGTAAAGTACCCCTTTTTTCGATACATGGGCAGTGTTAATGCAGAAAGTTCGGCTTCAGCTTGCATTGGCGCAAATAAATGAATGAACGCAACAAGCCGATGATTTTCATAGCAAAGAAAGGTATGATTCATCTCATTTCGGAAGTTGAGTGAGCCATCTAAATCCATCTTGTAAGTAATGCCGTCCACTTGCGAGCAGATATGTTCAAGCGTCTGGATTTCTCTTTTTTCCAAAGGACTTAATCGTTTAACTGGTCGTATAATCATAAGCGCTCCGTGGCCTTTTTTATGTAACCAAGCCCGATCAGCAGGCTTTTTGCAGGTGAAAACCTAAGCATTTGCAAACAGATCTCCCGCACTTGAACTATGGACAGGCTGCGCACGTGCAGACGGATCAATATAGTGTTTTGCATTATTCACCGCGGTTGGCGCCTCGCCAAAGCCGGTGGCAATGAGCTTCACTTTTCCTGGATAGGAGGCAATGTCCCCTGCCGCGTAAACTCCAGGTATATTGGTTTCCATTTTGCTGTTAACAAGTATTGCGTTTTTTTCCAATTGAAGATTCCAATCCTTGATTGGACCAAGCGCGGAAACAAATCCATAATTGACAACCAAGTCATCGAGAGACAGCGTTTCTTCATGATCGCCTTTTACCATTTGAATCGCCAGTTCGTTAATTTTATTTTCTTTAACAGAAACGGACTTTGCCGTAAAAGGTGTTTTGATATGCACAGCTGCTTTTTTCATTGCTTCGACACTTGTTTCGTGGGCACGGAACTCATTACGCCGATGGACAATTGTCACATCTTTTGCAATCGAGGCAAGCGTGTTGGCCCAGTCAACAGCTGAATCACCACCGCCAAGAATAACGACCTGCTTCCCCTTAAAAACGGAGACATCCTGAACATAATAGTGGATATTGGTGATTCCTTCAATTTTCTGATCTACTTTGAGTGGACGCGGTGAAAATGCTCCGACTCCCGCGGTAATGACAACCGTTTTTGTTTGATGAATTTGTCCGGATTGTCCGATCAGCTCGATGATACCGTCCTCATGTCGATTCAGTGTTGCGATCGTTTCATCAAGCACGATCTCCGGTTTAAATTGTGCAGCTTGCTTCACTAAATTATTGACCAGTTCTTTAGCCTTTATCTTTGGAAATCCGGCTACATCAAAGATTTCCTTTTCCGGATAGAGCGTGCTGAGTTGGCCACCAAGTTGAGGCAGGCTTTCTATAATTTTAACTTTCATCTGCCTCATTCCGGCGTAAAATGCGGTAAAAAGCCCAACAGGCCCACCACCAATGATCGTTATATCAAAAAGATTTTGTTTTTCAGTCAAAACAATCCCTCCGCCTGTCCATAAAAATTCGTAAATAATCATGTTTTATTCTAAGCGAATGATTGGATTAATGCCATTAGAACGCTCATGGCAGTATTCACTCAAAAAATCTTTATTCCGTTCCTGAGTTTTTCTGAGCCAGATCCGGCCAGATTTCTGAAACCGTTCCATCTTCATCCTGATCTAAAATAAAGGAACCATTATTGAAACGATCCGAGACACGCACATTATCCGCGTTTACCGTGAAAGTTTTTCCTGTGTCCGTTCCAATCTTGAATACATCCAGACGATTGGCTAAGGCGAATCCGACAAGATGATGCGGACGGGTTTTTAATTCACGCAGGAGCTGTATGCCTCTTCGCGGACGGCCCGTTTGTTCGATTTGTCCGTCAATGGCCATTTTTTTGACTGAACCGCGATCCGTTACGATCAACAAGTGAGCGGGCGTTGACTGAGTGTACGCAACCGCTCCAGCTAAATAATCGTCCTTTTTTAGCTGGACAGCCTTGACACCTGCTGCACGGACGCCGACTTCGCCCGCTTCTTTTTCCGCAAAACGCAGTCCGTATCCTAGATATGTGCCGAGAACTAAATCGGTTGAACCATCCGTTACAAGTACAGCGAGACATTGATCATCTTTTTTCAGTTTAAGCGCAGCCAGAGGCTTTGACCTCCGTTGTGCCTGATAGGCGCTCAGTTTTGTGCGTTTTACCATGCCTCGTTTAGTCAAGAAAATCAGATAATTTTTCGTTTCATCAAAGCTTCTGACTGGAACAGCATGGATCAGTTCCTCATCAGAATCAAGAGGAACGAGACTCGAAATATGCTGACCAAGTTCTTTCCATCGGCGATCCTGAATTTCATGAACCGGCAAATAAATGTAACGCCCCATGTTTGTAAATACAAGCAGCGTGTCTGTTGTGTTCATCTGCTGCTGAAACAGAGGATGGTCCGTTTCTTTCATTGCTACCGCATCCTCACTGCTTGCGGCAAAGGAGCGAAGACTTGAGCGTTTGATATAGCCGTGTTTTGTTAAAGAAACCATAACCTCTTCAGAGGCAACCATGACTTCAAGATCAATCTTTATATCTTCGATTTCCGCCTGAATCGTTGTTCTTCGCGCATCTGAATAGTTTTTGCGAACGTCTGTTAGTTCTTTTTTGATGACGGCAATCAGCTTTTTTTCTGAATTAAGAATGCCTTTCAGTCTGCCAATTGTTGCTTCCAATTGTTGTTCTTCTTTCTGAAGAGTCACAATGTCTGTATTGGTCAGTCGGTACAGTTGCAAGTTAACAATAGCTTCAGCCTGTGCTTCTGTAAAGCCGAAGGAATGAGACAGGTTCTGTTTTGCATCTTTCTTATTCTTTGAACTGCGTATTACACGAATCACATCATCTAAAATCGAAATGGCTTTGATCAGACCATGGACAATGTGTTGCCGGTCAATGCTTCGCTGCAATTCAAATTGCGTTCGACGTGTTACGACTTCTTTCTGATGCGCTATATATGCTTCCAGAATTTCTTTGAGACCAAGCTGTTTTGGTGCCTTTTGATCAATGGCCACCATGTTGAAATTATAGGAAATCTGCAGATCCGTATTTTTGAAATAATAATTGAGAATGCCGTCCGGGTCAGCATCTTTTTTAAGTTCGATAATAACGCGCATTCCGCTTCGATCTGTTTCGTCCCGGACTTCAGAAACGCCCTCTACTTTGTGATCCAGTCGAAGCTCATCCATTTTTTTCACGAGAAGTGCTTTATTCACTTCATAGGGCAGTTCGTTGATCACAATCTGTTTACGCCCGGTACGCAGCGTCTCCGTTTTCGTTCTTGCGCGAATCACAATTTTGCCCTTGCCGGTTTTATAAGCCTTTTTAATTCCGTCCAGTCCTTGTACAATACCGCCCGTTGGAAAATCCGGCCCCTTGACGCAGGTCATCAGATCATCGACAGTAGATTGAGGATGCTCCATCAGCATAATCGTTGCGTCAATAATTTCGGAGAGACAGTGCGGCGGAATCTCCGTTGCGTAACCGGCCGAAATACCTGTTGAACCATTTACCAGTAAATTAGGAAATTTTGATGGAAATACCGTGGGTTCTTCCGTTGAATCATCAAAATTAAGTACAAAATCTACGGTTTTTGCATCGATATCACGAAGCAGTTCGACCGCTATTTTTGAAAGCCTTGCCTCAGTATAACGCATAGCAGCCGGAGGATCACCGTCCAGGCTGCCATTGTTCCCGTGCATTTCGATCAGCGGCATGCGCACTTTCCAGTCCTGGCTCATCCGGACCATTGCTTCATAAACTGAAGAATCGCCATGCGGATGATAGTTACCGATTACGTTGCCGACTGTTTTTGCCGACTTGCGAAAAGGCTTATCATTTGTATTCCCGTCGCGAAGCATGGCGTAGAGAATTCTGCGCTGCACCGGTTTTAAACCGTCGCGGACATCAGGAAGCGCACGTTCCTGAATAATATATTTACTATAAATACCGAAACGGTCGCCCATCACTTCCTCCAGCGTCCGATTCACAAGTTTTTCTCGACTCGCCACAATCACTCAGCACCTTTCACAGCATTCAATCCTTCAGTTTCCTCTTCCTCAAGTCCAAATGCAACATGGGATTCAATCCATTTACGGCGAGGTTCCACCTTATCGCCCATCAATGTTGTCACTCGGCGCTCGGCATAGGCCTGGTCTTCGATATGGACCTGTATCAAAGTCCGTGACTCCGGATTCATGGTGGTCTCCCAAAGCTGCTCGGCATTCATCTCTCCGAGTCCTTTGTAGCGCTGAATCGTATAGCCCTTACCGATTTTCTTTATGGATTCTTTAAGTCCCTGATCGTCCCAGGCGTACTCAACAGTTTCATTTCTACCGGTTCCCTTGCTGACCTTATATAACGGCGGAAGGGCAATATATACTTTTCCCGCATCAATGAGCGGCCGCATGTATCGATAGAAGAAGGTAAGCAGAAGCACCTGAATATGGGCACCGTCATTATCCGCATCTGTCATGATAATGATTTTATCGTAGTTGCTGTCTTTGATCGAGAAGTCGGATCCGACCCCCGCTCCGATTGCATAGATAATCGTATTGATTTCTTCGTTTTTCATAATTTCTTCAAGGCGTGCTTTTTGTGTATTAATGACCTTGCCTCGAAGCGGAAGCACTGCCTGAAATTTCCGGTCGCGCCCCTGTTTTGCAGATCCTCCGGCAGAGTCACCTTCGACAAGATACAATTCATTTCGTGAGGCGTTTTTTGAAGCCGCAGGAGTTAGCTTACCGCTTAAAATGGACTCCTTGCGCTTTGTCTTTTTCCCGTTTCGCGCTTCTTCTCTTGCTTTGCGCGCCGCAACACGGGCCTGCCGCGCACGCATTGCCTTTCGAATCAAAAGTTCGCTTGTTTGCGGGTTTTCTTCAAGAAAATAAGCTAGCTGTTCAGATACAACAGTATCAACTGCTGAACGTGCTTCGCTAGTTCCCAGTTTTTCCTTTGTCTGCCCTTCAAATTGGAGCAGATTTTCAGGAACACGTACGGAAACAATCCCCATGAAACCTTCGCGTATATCTGCTCCATCAAGGTTTTTTTCTTTTTCTTTCAGAATCCCGCTTTTTCTGGCATAGTCATTAAAAACACGGGTCAATGCCGTGCGAAACCCGGATTCGTGTGTACCGCCATCCTTGGTACGCACATGATTAACAAAAGAAATTAAATTCTCCGAATACCCATCGTTATACTGAAAGGCGACTTCAACCTCCATTTCATTTGCGGTCCCTTCGAAGGCAACGACCGGATGAAGGACATCTTTATCTTCATTCAAATAAGCAACAAACTCCTTGATGCCTTCATCATAATGATAAATGTCCTCACGACCACTCCGCTCGTCAGTCAGAACAATCTTCATTCCTTTCTGAAGAAATGCGGATTCACGAAGTCGTTCACTCAAAATGTCAAACTGATAAACTGTCGTACTGAAAACCGTAGCATCCGGTTTAAAATGGATCAGTGAGCCCGTTTCCCTGGTCGTGCCGATTTGTTCAAGTGTTGTTACTGGATGACCGCCACGCTCAAAGCGCTGTTTAAAAGTTTTCCCATCACGCCATATCGTGACTTCAAGCCATTCTGACAATGCATTGACAACAGAAGAACCAACGCCGTGCAGACCGCCACTTGTCTTATACCCACCGCTTTGGCCAAATTTTCCTCCTGCATGGAGAACCGTGAAAATGACCTCTACCGTTGGTTTGCCTGTACGGTGCATTCCTGTCGGCATGCCGCGTCCAAAGTCGCGAACGCTGACGCTGCCATCTTTATGAATGCACACAAGTATTTCGTTTCCATATCCGGCAAGTGCTTCGTCAACTGCATTATCAACGATTTCATACACAAGATGGTGAAGTCCCCTAGAATCAGTAGATCCAATATACATACCTGGGCGCTTTCGTACAGCTTCAAGCCCCTCAAGGATTTGAATCGTATCATCATCATATGCAGATATTTGTTTTGCCAATTAAAGAACCCCTTTCACTTTCTTCACGATCTGACACAAACGCATAAGTCGTTCACATTTGCCGACTGTTTATGGGCCATTCTTTTCGTTCTCATATGCCAAAACCAGAATTTCTTACTGATCCAGGCAGTCCGTCAGTAATTCTGATTTCATACTCACGATTTACAGTTGATAAATGTCTTTGTATTTTGCCGACAAATATTGGATCAGATAATCAGGATTCGGTCCTTCACCTGTTGCTTCCCGCAAAATTTCAAGTGGTTTCTTCAATCGTCCGAATTGATGAATATGCCTGCTCAGCCAGTCCGTAACAATATGCAAGTTACCTGAACTGACCTGGTTGTCAAAATCAGGTATATCCTTCATCATGGCATGCTTAAACTGCGCGGCATATACATACCCCAGCGCATAGGATGGAAAATAACCAAAATCCCCACCCGGCCAGTGAATATCCTGCAAGACACCTTCGCGGTCACTGGCTGGGACAATGCCGAGATACTCCTTCATTTTTTCATTCCAAATTCCCGGCAAGTCACGAACCTGCAAGTCACCATTAAACAGCGCCTTCTCAATATCATAGCGAACCATAATGTGCAACGGATACGTCAGCTCATCAGCATGCGTACGAATGAATGAGGGATGCGCTGTATTAATTGCGCGGTAAAAGTCATCAAGAGAAACGCCATCAAACTGACCGCTTCCATACCGTTTTAATTCGCTGTAGTGATGGGACCAAAAGGCTTTGCTGCGGCCGATAAAGTTTTCAAAGAAAAGTGATTGTGATTCGTGAATGCCCATTGATGTCCCTTCGCAGAGCGGTGTCCCGACAAGATCACGGGAGATATGCTGTTCATACAGCGCATGGCCGCCTTCATGGACCGTTCCCAAAACAGTCGAGATAAAATCGTGTTCCTGGTAATTCGTGGTTACACGAACGTCACCGGGGTTAAGCGTAATTTCAAATGGATGCTCGGTTTCATCCAACCGTCCGGCATCAAAATCATAACCGATTTCTTTAAGCAGATGCAGACATAGTGCTCGCTGGTTTTCAATCGGGAACGACGTGGTCAAAAAAGAAGAATCCGGCTGATTTTTTGAGGCGATGACTTCTTTAACAAGCGGAATCAGCCGGCTGCGCAATTTTCCGAAAACATGATCAATCGTCTCAGCGGTTAAGCCGGGTTCGTATAAATCAAGAAGTGCGTCATACTGATTATGATTGATTCCGCGGTATTCAATGAATTTCCGTTTAAAAGAAACCATTTTTTCCAAATACGGCTGGAGCAAGGAAAAGTCGCTTTTTTCCTTTGCCTCTTTCCACACACTTTGTGCCTCAGATTGCAAAATAACATATGCTTTATACTCTTCAGACGGAATATGAATAAAACGGTCATACGTTTTTTGAGATTCTTCCACCATTCTTTTTGTTACGGAACTCAGCTGTTCCTGCACCGAGGGATTGGTCAGTGCATCTATGTATCCTTTCATTTCATCTGAAGTGGATCGCTTAAACACTTCATCTGAAAGTGTACCTACCACTTCGGATCTTTGTGCGATTCCTTTTCTTGGCGCGCCTGTCCGCATATCCCACTCTGCAAGTGCAATCGCCTCATTAAAGTCCATAATTTTTTTAACGTAATTTTTATACGAATGAACAACATCGGTAATCATCATTAGCGCCCCTTTGTGTAATAAAACCATAAGTATCGTCTCATAATCTTTTTTCTTGATGTTCAGTTAAAGTTCCTTCTTTGTCTTTAATAAACAGTAACACGGTACAGACGTTTTCTTTTGATTATGGACGAACGTATGTTCAATTGTCAATCCGAATACTTTTTCCCAAAATATTGATAAAAGTTCGTTCGAATCCGCCCATTGTATAATTTTCTTTTTTTATTCGCCTGTCGGCCAAAGTAACTTTCAAACTGATCATATGAAGTTATGAAATAAAACGACCATGATTTATACGTTTTATATAGATGTCCCAGATCTTGACAAATCTGTTGAATTTGCGCTATATCTCCCATCCGTTCTCCATATGGTGGATTTCCAATCATACAGCCATGATCGGCTTTAGTCGTAAAATCCGCGACCTGCATTTGTTTAAATGTAATTAATCCTCCAAGGCCCGCCTCCAGAGCATTGTGTTTAGACAGTTCGATCATACTATGATCAATATCGCTGCCCAGAATCTGCAAGGGTTGATCATAATCAGCCAGATCCTCCGCTTCGTCACGTGCATGTGACCAAATATCTGCACTGATTGTTGGCCAGGATTCAGATACAAAATCGCGGTTAAAACCGGGCGCAATGTTTTGACCGATCATCGCGGCTTCGATCGGAAGCGTCCCTGAGCCGCAAAATGGATCCGCAAACGGTCGATCCGGAGTCCAGCGGCTGAGCAAGATCATCGCACTGGCCAAAGTTTCCTTCAAAGGTGCCAGATTATGCAGGCGTCTGTATCCGCGTTTATGCAGGCCTTCGCCTGAAGTGTCAATGGACAGGGTCGCTGTATCCTTCTCGATTGCAACCTGTATTTTATACACAGGTCCGTCTTCAGCGAACCATTCTTTGTGATAATGCTGCTTGAGGGACTCTACGATGGCTTTCTTGACAATCGCCTGACAATCCGGAACGCTGTACAGAGCTGATTTGTGTGATTTCCCGGTGACCGGGAATGAAGCATTAATCGGTAAAAATTCTGCCCACGGTAACGCCTTTGTCTGTTCAAACAGGTCGTCAAATGATGTAGCCTGAAAGCACCCGATCTGCAGACGAATGCGGTCTGCTGTACGCAACCAAAGATTGCACCGGCAAATAGCCAGCGCATCTCCGGGAAAAACAATTTGCCCGTTTTTTACATCCAAGTCTTTATAGCCTAGTTTTCTCAGTTCACCGGCAGCAACAGATTCAACGCCCATGGCCGTCGTCGCAATTAATGTCATCGTCTGATCCATATGCATGTTCCCTTCTCAGGAATTATCGTCTTTTTTTCAAATAAATTGACATGGTTAACAAAAATGCTTTTAACTCAGTATGCAGCATGAAACCACGGACCTTGTAGCCTGTGTGACTTTTCAGTTATCCCGTTTACCGCGAGTCTCCTTGGACAAGCTGGAATCTGCGGGGCTCGCGCTTTCGTTTCTGGTTCGCACTTTGATGCCTAGCTAAAAGCTTATACCTTCTTAACAGTACAAAAAAAGCCCGAAACGGGCTTTTTCTTTAATAAAATGCATTATCCATGTTCTGTAAGCCATGTTCTGTACTCCCGCACTCAAACAGAGCTGCACGCTCCTCGTACGAAAGCGGCAATCATCTATCTACAGATTAACTGTCCCTTTTTCCGTTTGATTCCTTCCAAAGGGTTCCTCTACCAAGTTTGAGTTTCCCGCTCGAGGGGTTTACCGCGTTCCACTTCTTTTGTTTCCAAAAGACATCGTCACTATGGCACGTTATGGGATAGCAAACCATATTCCAGAGGAACACAGGTTTTTCTCCCGCCGTTAGCCCAGAATCATAATCCGAGCTACCCTGGCTTATGACTTGGCCAGGCACGAACACTACGATCATTGCAGATCGTGCGAGCATGGACTTTCCTCTATATTCGCAAAGAATACAGCGATTGCCCGAACACGAATAATGTCACAGATATATATTATAATCCATTTTATTCAAAGAATCAACCCTTTTTATTCACCAAGACGGCTGCCAAAAACATGTTTCTCAAGATTTGATAAACGTTTCAGAATATCGTAATTAGTAACTCCCTGGCTTTCTGCTGGTGCTGTCTGTCGTTGTACTTCGCCACCGGCCAGTTGATTTTTCAAACGTTTATTTTCTTCGCGCAACCGCAGAATTTCTGCATTAAAAACATCATAGTCGCTAATGATGATATCTAGAAATTGATCTACCTCATCCTGCTGATATCCATGGAATCCAGTTTTAAACTCTTTATGGAGAATTTCATTTTTCGTTAGCCTGATCGTTTTCTGTTCTGCCACACTGATTCACTCCAAACTGTTGATCTCATCTTATTTTTTCAAATTTAGTTTATTGTGTCAATCACACGGTCATGACAACCTTCATCGATGTATGTGGAAATCGATTAAAAACATGATGCACTCATACACCGTTTGACCAATAATCGGGATTTTGCTGCTGCAAATCGTCAGCGGCCAGATCCAGGTCATAGTGATTAATCATTTGAATGGGGTAATGCGTCTGCTTCTTTTTCCTTTTGGCAGCATTTAAATAGAAAACAGGCGAACCCTTCTTTTCCTCATCATAAATGATCAGCATCGCATCGGTCTTTGCAACAAGAAAATCATTCTTTTGCCGAAGCTGCTCCGGTCCTTCATAAGGGCGGTTGCTAATGCTGGCAGCATAATCCGCGTGATCAAGGACTTTTAAGTAGCACTCTTTCTGCCATTCTTTATAATGCGCTTCCTGATTTAAAAAAGGCATTAAAACCGCAAGTTTTACATTTATTTGACCGCTATCTCTCAATTTAAGACAAACCTCTCCTGCCCACAGCTCAACACCCGTCTGTCCGCTGATTACAAACCACAGCGCCCCTTGTTCAACATACGCCAATATTTTTTTCTCAAGTATATATCGAATTGTCTGAATACCGGGATGATCAGCCGTGAATACACCAAGTTCATGAGCTTTATACCCAGTAATCAAAATCACCGATTCCTGATCACGCATTGATTCACTCCTCTCCTTATTTTCTCGGTTCTTAAAAAATGCCCAATGAAGCGCATAATCTGTCGAATATTTTCCCCCTGTCCAATAAAAGCAAGCGTGTTTTGACGATTTTAGGGTGTTTTTGCGCTTGCCCGGGTAATATTTCTCTTGATCCGATCATGTTCTCCGATTCGTCCGTTAAGTCGCTGCAACCTTTTTAAATAGTCCGCCTCTTTGCTCTGAAATCCTTCAGTCAGACGATGATCTCCCTGATATAAATAATTCAACGCTTCCTTCGTATAATATTGAGCACGGCGGTAATCTTTGAACTGATGTTCAAGCAACTTCGCAGCTTCAATGTATATACTGCCGACATCAACATCGGGATCTCGAATGGCGGATTGAAGGAGGTTCAGTGACGCGGAATAGGCGCCTTGTTTTTTATAGAGCTGGGCAAGCCGCAGTTTCGCTCGTCCCCTGAATGATGACGGTTGATGAACAAGCGCTTCCCATTGTCTCTGTGCGCGATCCGTTTCACCGATCTGATCATTCCAGCGCGCAATCTCAAACTTTTCTTCCAAATCAGGACCAATTCGTCCCATGATTTTATTTGACAGATGGATATATAAAGAAATCAGCGTTAAAACATCATCGCGATTATGCTCCATAATTCCTTTAACCAAACCTGCATCCGGATGTTTTAAAAAACGGAAATAGAGAAATGGAGCCATTTTTCCGGGAACATCGTGTGTCCGCTCCATTGAAAGAATATCTGATTCAATTGTCTGAAGCCGGACAGCCTCCAAACGATTTTTCCACAGACGTCTTGATGCATGCAAAAGGTCAAAGTGACCGAAAGCAGGCAATCGTGGCACTTGATTACGGACAAATTGATGGCGTGTCTTTACGCGCGGCCAGTCAAAAGCTTTTCCATTGAATGTGACAAGATTTTTTAATGATTTTGTGTCATTTAAAAATTTATGGTAAAAAGCAGCTTCATGACCAGGGCCTGGCAGAAAGTATTGGTTTAAAACAACCCCCTGTCGGGTCCAATGAGCAAGGCCAATCAAAAAGATCATTTGTCCTGCACCAGAACCGAGTCCTGTCGTTTCTGTATCAAAAAAAAGCAATTCCTCTGTCTGAAGCCCGCAAGCGGACAGCGGATGGCGCGGGGAAAAAGACTGCCATGCCGAAACGGCCGGATCAAGCTCCGCCAATGTATAGGGACCGACTTTCTTTTGAATAGGAATTATTTCTGAATAAACAAGCACGTATTGATCATCAAGCCAGTTCATTTTGGCGTTTAGAAGCTGTGCAGCGGCAGCAATTGCTTCATTTTGCCTGCTTTCAGACATTTCAAAGCTCGCTGTTGACTGGGAAACTTCTGGACGGGTCAATTGGTTTTGCTCATGAAGCTGTTTCCGATACAATTGCAGTTTTTTCGTTAGTGACATGCTTATCGTTCCCTTAATAAACGTCTCAATGTCAGCTTTGCCGCTTTACCTTCATTGACAAAACCAATGCACGATGGACAGCCGGACGTGCAGCTGCAGCTCTCAACCATCTCTCTTGCTTTGTCAAGCAAATTTGGCAGCTCACTGTAGATCCTGTCACTCAATCCGATACCTCCCGGATACTTATCGTATACAAAAATAGTTGGTTTTTCATTATGGGGAGCTTTAATCTTGGGTACAACAGACAGGTCTGACTGGTCACACTGCACATAAAGCGGTGCCGCGTGCCGGAGAAGGTGACTGAGCCCTACCAATGCGCCCTGAAAAGTGTCTTTTCCGTATATATTCATGAGTTCTGGATCGAAGCTGATCCACGCTGCATTCGTGTGCATCTCAAGTTCCGGAAGATTAATCTTTCCCCACCCGATATTTTCATAGGTTTCAAAGCGAATTTTTTTAAACACGGTCGGAAGTGCACGTACCGCCACGTCGCCATAGCCTTTTTCCGTATGCCGAACGGGATCATCGCATTCAGCGTGCTTATCCGTAGCCAGCACATCAAGCTGAACGGCCAGATCGGAATCTGTGTAATAATTGACGTTAACCTTGCGCACATACGCTTTTCTTTCTTCGAGGTCGAGATCGTCAACGTGATACTGAACCCCTTGGTGTATATATATAGCATCCTCGTAGAGCATGGTCATCGCTCCAAAACGATCCATCTCACCAATTACCTTGGCATGGCCACGGTCAGTCACGTCAATGATGGCAAAAGAATCCTGAGCAGCGGAGCGAAGGCTGATATTGTTTGCCGGGAAACCATCATTCATCCAATACCATTTTCCACGCTGATAATGGAGCACATCTTCTTCAGCAAGATAATCGCATAGATCGTCTACGGTCTCTTCGCCAAACTTCTCACCGTTTTTAAAAGGGAGCTCATAGGCGGAACATTTGACATGCTCCATCATGATCATGATATTGTCCGCATTAATCCGTACTTCTTCAGGCCGTCGCGAAAAGAAATAGTCCACATGCCCGGCCATATATTGATCAAGTGGATTAGAAGAGGCAACCAGAATGACTACGGCATCTTCCTGTCTTCTTCCGGCACGGCCGGCCTGCTGCCACAAACTGGCCATGTTCCCCGGGTAACCGGTCAAAATACATACCTGAAGCTGTCCAATATCTACCCCTAATTCAAGAGCATTCGTGCTGACAACACCAACGATCTCTCCGCTCCGCAATCCTTTTTCAATGCTCCGTCTCTCAAGCGGAAGATAGCCACCGCGATAAGCACAAATGGAAGCATGTGTCTGTAACCCACTGTTTACTTTTTGTAAATGGCTGACAAGAAGTTCGACACGCAGCCGGCTTTTTGCAAAAACAATTGTTTGAATTTTATTTCTTATGAATTGGGAAGCGAGCCGTGTAACCGAATGACTTTCATCTTCACGAATATTGAGCTGTCTGTTAATAACCGGCGGATTATAGATCAGAAAATGCTTGCGCACGCTTGGCGCACCATTGCGTTCAATTAAATGCATTTTCCTGCCCGTTAAAGCCTCAGCATGTGTTCTCGGATTGGCTATGGTCGCAGATGTGCAGATAAATTGCGGATGGCTGCCGTAATAACGGCAAATCCGTTTCAGTCTGCGAATGACGTTGGCAACATGACTGCCAAATACACCGCGGTATGTATGCAGTTCATCAATGACAATAAATTGAAGGTTTTCAAACAATGAAACCCATTTTGTGTGATGGGGTAAAATAGATGAATGGAGCATATCTGGATTTGTCATAACAATCTGGCCCGACTGACGAATTGTCTGCCGAACTGATCCGGCCGTATCCCCATCGTAAGTATGGCTCTTGATCGGCAAACCGATTTCATCAATCAGTTCCACCATTTCATTTTTCTGATCCTGAGCAAGTGCTTTTGTAGGGAAAAAGTAAAGTGCTCTTTTTTCCGGTTGCTCAATCAATGTCTCAAGAACTGGGAGATTATAGCATAACGTTTTTCCCGATGCTGTCGGAGTGACAAGAACAACATCATTTCCGGCCATCACTGCCTGGAATGCATCTGCCTGGTGTGTGTAAAGTGAAGAGATGCCCCGCCGCATCAGTGCTTTTTTCAAACGATCATCAATGGCATGTGGAAAAGGAACATCGTGCGCCGCCTTTTCGGGTATGGTTCTCCAATGAACAATATTGGGATCGGTCTTTAGTTCTTTTAAAATATTGTCAACGGTTTTGTGCCCAATCATCTGTTTTCCTCAATACCTCGCCGTTTATATGATTTTATTTATTATTATAGCATAACGAATAAATGTTCGTTAATTCTTATTGGGAGGCACTTTGTATGGCATCACTTACTCAATGGATTGAAAGCAGCCGGCATCTGGCTGTACTGACTGGTGCGGGAATCAGTGTTCCATCGGGTATCTCGCCCTTCCGCGGACCAAGCGGCCTTTATCAAAACGCAAAGGTTGAGTTCTGTCTTTCAATGCATTATTTCCTTACACGGCCAGCTGAATTCTGGAAGTTTTACTGGTCATTATTTGACGCAGATCTATTGCTGCATGCGCAGCCGAATGCTGTTCATCGATGGCTGAAAAACCTCGAACGTGACCGTGAAGTCACGATCATAACACAGAATATTGACGGACTGCACCATAAGGCAGGCAGTTCAGCAGTCATTGAGGTTCATGGTGCTTTTAATCGCTGCATCTGCCTTGACTGCGGTGCTGAATATGACACGGATCAGGTCAGGAAAGAAAAAGTTCCGCACTGCCCAGCCTTCAACAGTGAAGGCAGAACATGCGGAACGGTATTAAAGCCGGATATTGTGCTGTTCGGCGAAACAGTGCGGGGGGTGCAGGCTGCCATAAAAGCGGTCCGAAGAGCGGACCGTCTGCTGATACTTGGCAGTTCGCTCGGGGTTGCACCGATCAACTGTGTGCCTGACTACGCCAAACAGTCCGGCATTCCCACGCTGCTGATTAATGATCGACCTGCATTGCAAATGGAAGCCATTGATCGGTTTGCAGAAGCAGACTTTAACTCTTTTAATCCTGATACGCTCATCCTATAAAAATCAAATCAATAAACCTTCTTGAAAAAATCGACGAATTGGCCAATCTGTGTCCAATAAAACTCCGGTTTTGCCGGATAGCTGTCAGATTGCGACATTTCAAGCCATTGTACCGCTGCTGTATGGATTCCGGCTGCCTTTCCCGCAAGAATATCTCCATTTGCATCACCGATGTAGATTGTCTGCTGCGGATCAGCGCCAAATTTTTCAAGCGTTCGCTTAATGCCTTCAGGGTCTGGTTTAGGGACAGAAACTTCGTCTCCGGTTATGACGCTGTCAAAAAGATGGTTAAAACCCAATTTATTTTCGGAAATAATAAATGAGCGCCGTGCTTTTCCGGTGATGAGTCCGATTTTTATCCCCTGCTCTTTAAGCATATGTAACATGTTAAAAATTTCATGATTTTTTTCAACATAGTGTTCATGTTCTTTTTCATACAGTTCAAAGTATTGTTCGATGGCGTCTGAAACCGCTGCCCGATTTTTTAAATTTTTTTCGATCATTTTGTCCTCGGGCGGGCCAAACATGGCAACAACGCCATCAGTGCTCAAGGTCTGGCCATCAAATTGTTTGAAAACTGACTGCACTGCGAAAATCGTTAGCGGTAAAGTGTTGGCAAGCGTTCCGTCAAAGTCAAAAAGCACGTTGCGCAATTGCATCATTATTCTCCTCCAAATTCAGCTAATCTCTTTACAGATCTACTCTAGTATCCTATTAATCGAATCTGTTTGTCAAAAAACTTTTTGGGATTATCCTTTTTCTTCCCCGTCACCGCGCAAACTTTTCAGTATACTGTGTTAAATCACAGAGCGTATCCCGATCTATTTCAAATCCAATGCCAGGGCTGTCCGGCAAACGGATCTCACCATTACGAACAGTGATTTCAGGGGCCACGATATCCCTTTCCCAATAATGCGTTGAGGGACTCAGATCGCCGGGCAGTGTAAATCCGGAAACTGACGAAAGCGCAATATTATGGGCCTTAGCAATGCCAAACTCAACCATACCACCGCACCAAAGCGGAATATGGTGAGCGACGCACAAATCGCGAATACGCAGCGCCTCAGACCAGCCGCCAACACGTGCCATCTTTAGTGCCATGATCCTCCCACTGCCCAGTTTAATCGCGCTTGCAGCATCCTGATAAGAACAGATGGACTCATCAAGGCAGATAGGCGTCTTGATCAACTTCTGCAGGGCAGCATGATCAGTCAGATCATTATACGCGAGCGGTTGTTCCAGCATTTGCAGATCGAATTGATCAAGCTGGCATAATTGTTCAGTATCACTGAGCGTGTAATCTGAATTGGCGTCTGCCTGCAGCACAAGATCAGGAAAATGCATGCGTATCTCTGTCAGCAGATCCACGGCGTGCATGCGATTAATTTTGATTTTATAACGCTTATAGCTACATTCTGATTTCATGCGTTCAATTTGCGCAATGGCTTTATTCGCATCGTCTGCCGCAATAACTGCACCTGCCTCAACTGACGTTTGCGCAGGACCAAACAAGCGACCAAGATAGATGCCGTTCTGTTTCGCGTGCAGATCCCAGACAGCCTGACTCAGACCAGATTTGGCCATTCGATTTCCGCGAATACATTGCCAAATATGATCAAGTTCGGAGGGATGAACTCCTTCATGTTCAAAAAGAATTGGGATCAAGAAATCTTTAAGAACGGCAAAGCAGGAGCGGATTGTCTCTTCTGAATACCATGGACTGGAGAAAGGATCTGCCTCGCCGTAGCCGATTCGCCCGTCAGTATCCTCTAGTTCAATAACCAGCGCTTCTCTGTTTGTCACGTTCTGAAGATGCGTTTTAAAGGGTGCGTTCAATGGTGACGAAATCAAACGCACAATGACTGAATGAATTTTCACCTCGTGTCCCCCTCTATATCCGAACGCTCAGCACATTGATATGCATATGAGCGGACAAGATTCATGAATGATTTCGGACGTTCAAGATGAACTGCATGTCCGGAATCGAGAATAGTCCGCCATTCGGCATACGGTACCCTTTTCTGCATTTCTGAGGCAATCACGCAAAATTTTTTATCGATGGCACCGGTAATCATCAGCGTTGGCATACGGAGATCTGGCAAGTGTGCCCACCAGGAAGGCTGTGCCCCAGTACCCATACCACGTAAACTGCATGCCAGACCGTTCGCATCGTTGGCAAGCCGCTGAGCACGCAATGCAGCACGTACTTCCGGAGACATACTTTTCTGCGATTCGAATAGAGGAAGCTGCTCCCAGCGTGCGACAAATGCCTGGACACCTCGTGAAACGAGCGCTTCCGCCAGCAGTTCATCCTTAATTCTCCTGGACTTCCGTTCTTTTTCGGTTTTCAATCCCGGAGAAGCACTTTCCAGAATTAAACCGGCAGTCCGTTCAGGGTATAAGCATGCAAAACTGAGTGCCAGCCTTCCGCCCATCGAATAACCGAGCAACAGCACGCGATCAATATTGAGAAAGTCAAGCAGTGCACAAAGATCTTTGGCAGCTTCAAAGATCGAATAGCGATGAAAGTCAGCCGGTTTTCCAGTCTGCCCATGGCCAATGATATCAGGTGCAATAAGACGAAATCCTCGAAAAAAAGCGGTGTCCAAAAAATCCCATGTCTTAACACTACCGGTAAATCCATGGAGAAGGAGCATTGGAAATCCTGCTCCTCTTTGTTCAAAATGATAGACTGTCCCGCGAAGTTCAGTCATCATCAGCAAGCACTTCTTTCAGACGAAGATGCAGCTGGCTTTGCAGCATACGATGTTTCTCAACGTTGTCGAATCGCCTGGTTGGTACTTCAATGATATTCAGCCCATTCTTTGTTTCAGAATGGATCAGTGCGGATTGAAAGGATGCACTGTCATCAACTCTGCAATAGGAAGCGTCGTAAAGTCTGGCCGCATATGCAAAATCAAGCCCATGTGGCGTGCCAAACAGAGATTCAAAGTATTTTTTTTCGGATGCCTGAGGCAAAAATGAAAAAATACCTCCGCCATCATTGTTGATCAGAATAATCGTTAAATTAGCCTGATACTGCTTTGCCGCAAGTAAACCATTCATATCATGAAAAAAGCTGAGATCGCCTATGGCGAGAATCACGCGCTGTTTCGCCAGAGCAACCCCCACCGCAGTTGATACAACGCCATCAATACCGTTGGCACCACGGTTGGCATAAATATGTACCGACTTTTTTTGACGGAGCAAGAAGCTGTCGACCTCTCTGATTGGCATGCTGTTACCGACAAAAAGATGTGCATGTTCAGGGAGCCAGTCAATAAGCATTAAAAACGCTTTTTCTTCGCTCAGTGTTTGTTCATCGCGGATTGTCTGAAGTACTGTTTTCGTTAATTCATTAACTGAACGCCACATGGAAATCCAATCTAAGTTCACTGATTTGTTCATTTTTGAAATCAGTGCCGAGCACAAGTACTGTTCATCACAATAAATCATCTCAGTTGCTTTTCCAACCGGATCTCTCCATTCTCCGCCACTGTCAATCACCAGATTATCACACGTCTGCTGCTCCATCCATAACTTAATCGCCTTGGAAACAGGCGGTGCGCCAAAACGAATAATTAAGTCTGCTTTAAATGAGGCCAGATTCTGGCGATTTCGGAGAAATGTATCATATGATTCAATTATTGATTTCATCGAGTGACTGCCTGTTCTAAGTTGTGACAGTGGATCTGCAAGCAGCGGGAAGCCTGCCCGATTCGCCAGTTCCGCTAGTAAAGTTAATGGTTTCCCGTTCATCGGACCGCAAATGATCACGCCACGTTTCGATTGATTCACCTTGCTGATGATCGTCTGAATCTGCTGCTGCGTCGGTGCAAGCGTCCCTTGAAGCACGTGGATCCCCTTAAAAAGTGATTCATTGGCGATTTGCTGTTCGCTTATCCCGCACGGAAGCAGCGGTTCCCTGAGCGGAACGTTAAGGTGAACAGGCCCTTTAGGACACCCGTCCGCAATTGAAACCGCGCGGCTCACCAGTGCCTGATTATACGCCACAAGACTCAAATCACGCTCTGACATTTCTAATTGGAAAAACTGTTTGACGTGCTGTCCGTACAGTTGATTCTGATCAACGGTTTGCGGTGCTGAAACGTGCTGAAGTTCATAAGGCCGATCCGATGTGATCACAAGTAACGGAACGCGTGAAAAATAAGCTTCAACAATCGCCGGATAATAATTGGCAGCAGCCGTTCCAGAAGTACAAAGGAGCGCGACCGGTTCATTCATGGATTTTGCAAGGCCTAATGCCAGAAAAGCCGCCGAACGCTCATCAATATCGATATAGGTGCGTAATGCAGGATGTTGCTCAAAAAGTAAAGCAATCGGCGTAGATCTGGAACCGGGACTGATGACTGCAATCCTCACATTTTGTTTTATCAGTGTATGAGTCAGTGAAGATAAATAGTGTGTTAACAGTTCTTGATGATTCATAATTACCTCCCTGAAAGTGCGCGGAGCATAGGTGAAAATTTTAATGCCGTTTCTTCAAACTCCTGATTCGGATCGGAATCTCTGACAACGCCGCATCCTGCAAAAAGCACTGCTGTTTCCTTATGAATCAATGCTGATCGAATAGCAACATGAAAATCGCCGTTTCCTTCTCCATCACACCAGCCAAGCGGTGAACCATAGAAACCACGATCCAGCATTTCATGACCGCGAATCCATGAGATTGCATTCTGGCGCGGCAGTCCGCCAAGAGCGGGTGTTGGATGCAGCCGTTCAACCAATTGCACAATGGACGCACGCTCGTCACAGACACCCGTGACCGGTGTGTATAGATGCTGGATATATTTATTTTTCATTAGCAAAGGCTGCTCAGGTATGCTCAGCTGCCTGCATACTTCTGCGAGTGCCTTCCGAATGGTCGTGACGACATACTCATGCTCGATTCTGTTTTTTGAATCATGAAGCAGCCATTCGCCCAACCGCCTGTCTTCTTCATTCGTATCCCCTCTTGCCGCAGAACCAGCAAGGCATGCTGATTCAATGTGTGAACCGCTTTTTTTGATCAGTCGCTCAGGCGTCGCACCGAGAAATGCTGACCGTCCGTTTTCAAGACAGAAGACGCAGGTTCCTCTCTGTTTTTCATGCAGGGCGTGAAGTACTGACTCACTGGCGAGTGTGTCCTGATAAACCAGAACTCGCGAACGTGCCAGAACAATTTTGTTAAGTTCAGAGGACATTATGGCATGTATCGCTTCGTTCAGCAATTTATTCCATTCAAGCTTATTTTGATCTGTCTGGTATTTGAGCAGATTATGCTTTTCTATGAAGGATTCAGTTTTTATTTCAGTAAGATTGCTGAAAAGTTTGTGTTCCTGAATCTTCATTTTTTTAATGAATGCTTCGGCGTGATCGCCAGGTCTGCAAACGACTGATCGAGTTAAATAACAATGCTGACCGTATACCGTCAAAAGCCATTCAGGCAGAAAAAAATAACCGGAACCAAAAAGGGACCAGTCTTTTGATGACTGTTTGTCGGAGTCAAATGCAAACCCGCCAAAAATCAGAGGTCCTGTCCCTGTCACACCCTCAGAACCGCAGACAGTCGCTGATCGGAGCAGCTGGCTTTGCATATCGCGCACAGCCAGATAACCGCTTCTTCCTTCTGTACGTGTTGACGCGGCAATGCCTGCACCGACAAGGGCAAATTGATCAACCTGTTGTTCCCAGTAAAAACGCTCGCCATCGGCGATTTTACCTGCAGCACGATAAAAGTCAAGCGGCTCGATCTGCTCAATCACTTTGATTTCACTCACAACCTGCGGACATCGTGTACTATTCGCTCGCTCAATTTCCTTAGAAATCAATCTATATAAATCCTTTTCTTTATTGAACGTCAACTTCATCACCTGATATCGCCTACAATGTGAACATATTATGTCTTTTTTAAGATACCCCTTTCCAACAAAAACTGTCAATTTCAAAGAACGCAGGTTTCATAGGTAAAACTTGTCCGCTGTTAATATAATCCGATTAGAGCAGTCATTTCGCTGAAAGGATTCGATGCCATGTTTTATAAAAAACGCCGCCGGCTAAATCCACTCACATACGGTTTCCTGACTTATTTATTGAGCAGCGTGATCCTTTACATTGTCACAAAGCGTACAATCCATATCATGATTCTTTGGAACCTGATCCTGTCCTGTGTTCCAGTTGTTCTTGCTGCACTGATGTATCATGCTGCCAAGTCCAAAGATTGGGCGCGCGTGTGGCTGCTTGGTTTCTTATGGATGATCTTTTTCCCCAACGCACCGTATATGATTACTGACTTCATTCACCTGCAGCACCTTTCTTTCTACACTGCGACACAGCACGCTACTTACACAGGCGATCTGCTGACCTGGTTCAGTCTGTTTCAAGTAGGTATTGGTGTGTTTATCGGTACAAGTATGGGGATGTTCTCATTATGGATGATTCACCAGCGTTTTTTGATACATTTAAATGTTGTCATTCGCCGTACGTTTTTTTTCGTTTTTTTCTTACTCAGCGGATACGGCATGTATATTGGACGGTTCCTTCGTCTTAATTCCTGGGATCTGTTCAATCTTTCAAAAGTCACGAACTATTTAACCGATCATTTCACAGCATTCACCCTCACATTTACTTTGGTAGCTGCAGGCTACACCTTTCTGGCCTACTGGACTTTGTTTTTACTTTTGTTCATTCCTTTGAATATTTACGGTAAACGATGATTTCCGGTAGCACCAGGTTTTTATTGATCCCTCATTCGTCATACTAAAAAAGTCTGAAAAGATACCGATAATTACTTATAGTTAGGAAATTGAAAGGATTTGGCGTTGCTTATGCTTTAAATGTAATTAATTCTATATGGCATTAGAGATGAAGCTATGGATATCTACGTTGCCCGTCAGCCTATTTTCGACAGCAAAATGAGACTTTTCGGATATGAGCTGCTGTACCGCGAAAGTCAGACGAACGCATATCAACTGCAATCAAGCGATCGTGAAGCAACCGCAGAACTGCTATCAAATTCTGTGCTCGTATTCGGATTTGATGAATTGATTGATCATACCCATGGATTTATTAATTTTCCGGAAGATTTCCTCATTCAGCAATTACCGCGCCTTTTACCGAAAAAAAAGATTATCGTTGAAATATTGGAACGTGTTCGTCCGACACCGGAAGTCATTCAAGCCTGCCGCTTATTAAAAAAGGATGGCTATGTGCTTGCACTTGATGATTTTATTTTCGACAGAAAAGGATACGAAGCACTGATCGACCTTGCCGACATCATCAAAATTGAATTCTCCAGAACGAAAATAAAACATCAGCTACGATTGATCCAAAAGTATCGCGGCCAGAAGCTGTTTCTCGCTGAAAAGGTTGAAACGACTCTTGACTATCGATTGGCTCTGGCAATGGGCTATGAACTTTTTCAGGGATATTTCTTTAGCAGACCAGTGATGGTAAATGCAAAAGAGATCGGATACCAAGTCACCATTTTATCAAGAATGCTCACCGAGCTTAAGAAGCCTGAGCCCGATTTAGACAAGCTGACGGCATGGATAAAATCGGATATCGGATTGGCATATAAATTATTGCGTGTGGCAAATACGCTTCAATATGGATCGAAATATCCTATCCGTTCTGTTCATAAAGCTATTTCACGTCTGGGACACAAAGAAATGATTCAGTGGATACAGATCATGATGATCAAAAAGGTCGAAAGAATTGAGAATGCTGAGTTAATCAAACGTTCTTTGATCCGCGGGAAAATGATGGAACTGCTTGTGGTTAAAGTGGATGGACCTGCTGCATCTGCTGATGCATTTATTACCGGTATTTTCTCTTCTTTAGATCAAATACTCAATCAGCCGATGGCACAGGTGGTTGCTAAACTTCCGCTGAATCCGGAAGTTAAAAACGCACTGATGGGCTACAAAAATCAATTCAGAAATTACCTGGACGCAGTGATTCATTTTGAAAATGCGGATTGGAATGCGCTTCGCCTTTTTACAGAGACAAATCACTTAACCAGCGGACAGCTGATGAAGTACTATATGGACGCGATTAAATGGGAGCGTTCAATGCGGGATTCCGATGTATCTTAATCGCACACCACGGTTATTGATGGATCATTTTATAATAGAGTCCCCTGTGTTTCAGCAGTTCCTGGTGTGTGCCCTGCTCTGCAATAATTCCTCCATTAATGACGAGAATCTTGTCCGCATGGCGAATGGTTGAAAGCCGATGTGCAATAATCACACTTGTTCTCCCTTGCATTAAAGTAACCATCGCAGTTTGAACGGCCTTCTCCGTCTGCGTATCCACATGACTCGTTGCCTCGTCCATAATCAAAATAGCAGGATCTGCAAGGAGCGCGCGTGCAATTGTAAGCAGTTGTTTCTGTCCTTCGCTCAAATTGTCCCCATTGCCATGAAGAACCGTATCATAAGCTTTTTCGGTACTATTAATAAACAGATCAGCACCCACGGCTGACGCCGCGTCCCTGATTTCCTGCTCTGAGGCGCCCATACGCCCGTAACAAAGATTTTCTTTAATCGTTCCAGGAAACAGGTGTGTATCTTGCAAAACCATGCCAAACAAACTGCGATAATCATGTCGCCGATAATGGCTGACATTTAAGCCGTCAACTCGAATGCTGCCGCTTGTCGGTTCATAAAAACGCATCAGTAAATTGACAACCGTGGTTTTTCCCGCCCCGGTCGGACCAACTAGAGCGATCGTCTCCCCCGGACTGACATGAAATGAAATGTTTTTCAGAATTGGATGTTCCGGGACATAACTGAATGAAACACGGTCAAAATTTATGGATCCTTTGCAGGTCGCGCGACTAATCACTTTTGCATCCGTCCGGTCTGGCATCTCCTCATCCTGATCGAAGATCTCAAATACCCGCTCTGCCCCGGCCATCGCGGAAAGCAGTGTGTTAAAAATGCTGGCCACATCGTTTAAAGGTCTGGCAAATTGCCTGGAGTAGGTCAGAAAGCTGGCAATCATACCGACCGAAATTAAATTTTTTACTGCCAGATAGCCGCCAAAGGAGGCCACCGCTGCAAAACCAAGATTATTAATCACATTCATCAATGGCATCAAATAGCCCGACCAGATCTGCGCGCGTATGCCAACATCAGTTAATTGCCGGTTTAACCTCATGAACTGCCCAGCTTCCTGCTTTTCTCGACTGAATGCCTTAATGACGGACAGACCGGAAATAGACTCCTCAATTTGTCCATTTAATCCACCCAGAATTTTTTGCTGTTCAACAAAAAGTCTGGAAGTATGGCTTGCAATGGTTTTCGTCAGCAGAAGGACAAGCGGCACTACAATGATACTGGCGATAGTAAGCAGCGGACTGATCCAAATCATCATCACAAGAGAACCGGCAATCATTATGACTGCGTTTATCAGTTGCAACGTAGACTGTGAAATCGTAACGTCGATATTTTCAATGTCATTTGTTAAACGGCTCATCAGTTCTCCATGGCTATGGCGGTCAAAGAAAGAAATCGGCAGTTTCGTCATTTTATTGAAAAGATGACGTCGCAGTGCCGCTACCATTCGCTGACCTGCTGTCGCCATCAGCCAGCCCTGAAGAAAATTAAGCAGACCATCAAGAATATAAAAAACAAGAAGCACGAGAAGCACATCGATGAGCAAAGAAAATTTTACGGAATGTGCATGTACACCGATTTGGTTTACGGCCAGTCCAATCAAATACGGGATGAGCAAGGATACTGCCGCATCGAGCAATATGAGTACCGATACAACAATCAGGCTGATTTTCTCGCGAACAAAATAAGCGCCGAGCCGTTGCAGCGTTTCACGAATTCGCCTCGGTTTTTCAACCGGCGCAAAGCGCGCGGCACCCCTTCTATGATTATTCCTTTTTGACATCCCTGTGGGCGGCCGATTTGCAGAGCCTTTTTTTTCAGTCAATTTGCTCCGTCCCTTTCATCATCTGTGCTTCGCATACATCGCGATAAAATGGCGATGAAGTAAGGAGTTCCTGGTGCGTTCCGGACGCTTCGATCATTCCATTACTCATCACAATAATTCGATTTGCATCTTTGATTGAGTTGATCTTTTGAGAAATAATGATGCAGGTCATGCATTCAGAATACTCCTTTAACCGACTGCGAATTTCCCGGTCTGTCTGAGCATCAACGGCACTGGTCGCGTCGTCCAAGATAAGCAGATCCGGATTTCGAACCAATGCCCGTGCAATGGAAATCCGCTGTTTTTGTCCGCCTGATAAATTGACGCCTCCCTGCCCGACTAGTGAATTATAGCCATTTGGAAGATGCCGGATAAAGTCGTCTGCATCAGCAACACATGCTGCTTCGATAATTGCCTGTTCGTCTGCTTTTTCATTACCCCAACGAATATTTTCCTTCACTGAACCGCTGAAAAGAAGTGGTTCTTGTGGAACAATTGCAATGCGTTTTCTTAATTCTTCAAGTGAATAATAGGGTAACGGATGCCCTCGAAAATAAATGATGCCTTGGTCAGGATCATAAAATCGCAGGATCAACTGGACGATTGTTGATTTTCCCGAAGCAATCGGTCCGGTCACACCAAGTGTTTCGCCTGCTTCGATGCGAAAATCAACATTACTTAGGACAGGCTGCTCTGTGTTCTTATAGGAAAAAGTGACTTTGTGAAATACAAGGCCATTACTATCATTTCGAACATGCGCTGTCAGCATTGCTCTTTTAAATGTGTGATCTGACCCGCGATTCATCACTTCGCCGATCCGTTCCGCTGAGGCTTTAGCGCGAACAAACAAATTAAAGGCATTATTTACCACCATCAAGGCGAATAAAAGCTGCATCATATAATTAGTAAACGCGATAATCGAACCAGTCCGCATCGTCCCTTGATTGACACCCACAGCTCCAAACCACAGAATGGCAATGACACCTGCATTAACCGTAAAATTAACAAGCGGACCAAACGCGCTGCCAATTTTAGTGGCAACAGCGGTTAAATCCGCCAGCCTCTGATTATTTTTCTGAAACCCCTTCTGTTCGTATTCCGAACGATTAAACACACGAATCACACGAATGCCTGCTAAATAGCGCTGCATGGAACGGTTGACTTGATCCAGAGCCTGCTGAACTTCACGAAAATATGGATAACTTATTTTCATGTTCATCATGATGGACAGCGCAATCAGCGGCGCCACACACAGCAATACCAGTGATAGTCTGGGATTGAGATGGACAGCCATGATTAAACTGCCAATACCTACAAGCGGTGCTTTGACCATAATTCGCATCAATCCATTTGCAAAGGTCTGCACGCGCGTCACATCATTGGTCATCCGGATAATCAGCGTCGCATTTCCAAAATGATCGATCCCGGTCTGCGGTAACTTTTGGATCTTCAGGTATAGATCCTGGCGAAGATCCTGTGCAAAGCGCTGAGAAACAAGACCGGACAAAATGTTGCGAAGACTGGCACAGACAGCGCCGATAGCCGTAACGCACAGCATCAGCAAACCGAATCGCCAAATGGCTGCCATATTTGACCGAGCAATTCCCTGATCAACAATTTTCGCCATAAACGCAGGTTGCAAAAGATCGGCAAACGCTTCAAACGCTAAAAATAAAAGAGCCAATAAAAATTTATTTCGATATTTTTTCCAATAGACATCAAGATAGAGCATCATAAGCCTCCATTCACTGGCAAAATGAAGAAACAGTGGGGCTGACCAATTAAGGTCTTTTATAATAATATAACAACAAACCACTGTCCATCTCTTTGCTTTTAGAGACTTATTTGTCGAAGGACGCACATTTCAATAATCATTCAAACAAAAACTCAATTACCAGGAATTTGTATCAAAGCTTTATTGATTCTATGGTCGTATATCACCTTTCACATCTGCAAGCAGCGGATATCCGAGAAGCGCCATTTCAAGCGCATAGCGTCTCTGAGGTTCAAAAAAATCATCTCCCAGGATATCCCGTATTTTATCCAGTCGATTGTACAGTGTCTGCCGATGAATAAATAAGCGCCTGGCTGTTTCTCCCTTTGAACCCATGTATCTGAAATACATAGACAGAGTTTCTGCCAGATTAAGATGATGACTGCGATCATAGTCAAGCAAACCTCCAAGTTGATCGCAGATAAATTCAGAAAGAATGGAATGCGGAACAGACTTCAATAATCGATAAACGCCCATTTTCTCATAAAAATAGCAGTCTTTCATCGCAGGCACCGTCTGTGAAAGTTCAATCACTTGATAAGCTTCTTTAAAACTCAGCCAGTTATCAAGCAAACTGGAACGCGCTTTCCCGACACCCGCATGAAATTGAAGACCCTGGATTGATTGATTAATATATTTATCCAACCCATCAATCAGCCCCTGAATATTTCGAAACAGACTTACTGTTGAATCTTCATTCACCCGTTCCTTGGCGCAAATAATATAAATCTGGTTATTTTTCATCATCAATAAATGATGCATCTGATAGCGTTTCAGCAATGATCGGATCAATACGAGAATATCCTGATTTCGTGCCTCCATTCGTTCCGGACCCGCTTCCATCACATTATGCTCAAATGCGATAATACTGCCAACAAAGATATATTTTTCTCCATTTGGCGAAGGCAGACCCATTCGTGTCTGCGCCTGTTCTTCACTTTCAATCCGTCTGCTGAGAATGTCCTGGATCAATTTATTCTGATTGTTCAGTACCTTTTCTTCAAGAAACTGTGTCCGCAGCAGAACAGTGGCCACCGCTTTGGCTGTGTAATCAATCAGCAACTTCATATATTCAGTTGGGTGTGCCTGATGAAGCATCATGCCGATACAGGAGAAAACCTGTCCAAAACACACGACTGGCTGGATCAGGAGATAGTGACCACTATCCATTGACCACAGCTCAGATTCCTGAATCTGATCAATGTCCTTCATTTTTTCGCGGCAAAACTGATTGATTACGTCCACTGTCTCGTCTTCCACTGCAGGATAATATTTATTGGGCTCAATGGTGGACAAATAAATGATCTGGCGCTCTGAGTAAGTCTGGAGCAATCTCAATATGGCAGGAATATCGCTGCTTTGCAGAATCAATTGCTGTTGATGCCGAGAGAATTGCTCAAGATTTTTCAACAGACCAAAATGCTGGTTAATGATATAAGAATGTATATCTTGCGTGATTTCTTCAAAGCGTATCGGCTGACGAAACAAGATCAAAGGAAAATCATGCTCATCACAAAAAGCAATGATTTTGCCAGGAATTTCATCAATTGTCGTTCCGAATTCAATGCAGAGCCCTGATGTTTCATGTTCAATGATTTGGCGGATATACTCGAGTCCTGACTTAACTGAGCGTTTCAGCCATAATCCCGTTGTAAGGATTAAATCATGCTTGCTGACATACGGAGCTGCGTGTGTGATTTCAAGAATGTGAACCCAGCGAACTTCACGATATACACCGCGCGCTCCAGCAAGCAGTGCAGCTCTTCGAAATAATGGACGTTTCAGAACATCTTTTACACAAAAAGGCCGCTCATCCATAAAATCACCCTCAACGTTTCTTTTCATCTCATATATATGTCATATTATCTGACACAAAAAGGAAATGTCAAGTTATTGGCGTTATTTTTAGACAAAATGTATGATGAAAAGCATTCACATTATTTGTAACATTTTCAATAAAGAATGGTTCAGACAGCCAAACGGTCAAACGGAACGGCATATCAATAAACGCTGCGTCTGTTTTGCTGGCCTGACTATCTGATTATTCAAATATTGATAAATAATCGGGAGGCATTTCATTCATGATTATCGGTATTCCGAAAGAACTGAAGAACAACGAACGTCGTGTCGCAATCACCCCTGCTGGAACGTACCATCTTGTTCAGGAAGGAAACGTAGTCTACGTCGAAACAAAGGCAGGAGCCGGAGCAGGATTTACAGATGAACAATATGAAAAAGCAGGCGCGCAGATTACATCCGCTGAGAAAGCCTGGTCCGCTGAAATGGTGATTAAGGTTAAAGAACCGGAACCGGAAGAATATCAATTCTTTCATGAAGGGCTGATCCTTTTCACTTATCTGCATCTGGCACCGGCGGTCGGCGCGGAGCTGACCCGGGCCCTTGTTGCTAATAAAGTCGTTTCCATTGCCTATGAAACCGTTCAGCGCGCGGATCGTGTGCTTCCGCTTCTCCAGCCAATGAGTGAAGTTGCCGGAAGAATGGCTGTCCAGATTGGTGCCCAGTACCTTGAAAAATTCAGCGACGAAGCTGGTAAAGGTATTCTGCTCGGCGGCGTTCCCGGCGTCTCCCGCGGTAAAGTCACGATTATCGGCGGTGGAATCGTAGGTACAAATGCAGCAAAAATCGCTGTTGGCCTCGGCGCTGATGTCACAATTCTTGACATTAGCGCGGACAGACTTCGTGATCTTGATGATATCTTCGGTAACGCATTAAATACTGTGATGTCCAATCCATACAATATTGCTCAGGCAGTTAAAGAAGCAGACCTTGTTGTTGGTGCAGTGTTGATTCCTGGGGCAAAAGCGCCGAAACTCGTCACTGAAGAAATGGTTGCCAACATGAAAGAAAACTCGGTGATCGTTGACGTAGCGATCGATCAGGGCGGCGTTGTTGAAACTTCAGATCACAGCACGACTCATGATGATCCTACCTATACAAAACATGGTGTCATTCACTATGCCGTTGCAAACATGCCTGGCGCAGTGCCGCAAACCTCAACACTTGCACTGACCAATGTAACCATTCCTTATGCAGCAACGATTGCACGTAAAGGATACGTACAGGCATGTCTTGATGATGAAGCGTTATTAAAAGGATTAAACACTCTTGATGGCTATGTAACGTTCAAGCCTGTTGCTGAGGCTCACGGTTTGGCGTACAAGTGTCCAAAAGAATTGCTCGAATCATCTGCAAAAGTGTGATTTTGACTGCTGCAGCATTGACTTAATGCGTTATCTCGCTTTGCGGCTCAAGTAATTTTATTGTACTCCCCGCTCATTCTTATTGGGCAGGGAGTTTTTTATGAAATAAATGAACCTTGCCAGCAATCAAAACGCTCAATCCAGACAGCTGGACATGCTTTGTCAGCATTCATTCTGACCTTTGCGCCGATCGGCATCGTCATCATTGGCTGTGTATGGCAACAGTCAAAGTCAGCGATAATCGGTAGTTTGGCACCATTCAGCACTTCAAGCAGGATATCGATCGGCCTTCTTCCGGTTCCGCTATCATCAAACTGTTCATGCTTTCCAAGTAAGATACCGCTAATCTTATCAAAAACGCCACTTACTTTAAACAGCGAGAAGTTTTTTTCGACCTGACCTGAGCGGCATCTTTCATTGAGTCTTCAATCAGCAATAGATCCCCTTTCTTCAATTCGGGCATGTACGGACTGCCCCAGAAGCCGTTCATTGCATTCAAATTGCCTCCGATCAGTCTGCCCGAAGCTTCGCCACCGTTCACACCAATCCATCGATTCTGATGTTGTTCCTTCTCTCTTGTCTTAATTTCCCAATTAGCGGAATCGTCTGTCCATTCGTCTGGTGCGGTCAATTGCATCGGCAATTCATATGCCACTTGCAGCACTTATTTAAAGGAGTCAAACGTTTGATTTACGAAGGGTGGAAATTCGCCAAAAGACGGAACAAGCGCTGGTCCATAATAGACAGGACAACCCGGTCGCGCGTAAACAGCCAGCAGGATCGCAGTCACATCTGAATAGCCGATCAAAATTTTTGGCCTTTCTTTTAATGCCTCATAATCAATATAAGGAAGAAGTGCATTTGAATTCGTGCCGCCTATTGTTTACATAATTAATTTTATGTATTTTCTATGAATCAATGCATTTAATTCATCAGCGCGTTCGTGAATGTTTCCTGAACGATAATAATCCTGTTTACCTGTCAAACCTCCTTCGACAATTTCGAATCCTTTCGATTCAAGAAATCGCTTTGCACGAGCGAACCGTCTCGGTGAGGTCGCTGTAACTGGCGATGACGGAGAAAAAACACCAATTTTATCCCCCCTTTTCTCACTTAGTTTTGAAAAAAAACGGCGTCGATTACGCCGTTACCATGTTAAATTCGGTTATTGGTTTATAAAGCAAAACATGCACAACACTTTATATGTTCATTGCAAATTGCGACTCATATAGCCGACTATAAACGCCTTTTTGCTTTAATAACTGTTCATGCGTCCCTTGTTCAGCGATCCCCTGCTCGGTTACGACAATAATACGATCTGCATTTTTGATCGTTGCCAATCGGTGCGCAATGATCAGCGTTGTACGCTCCTTCGACAGCTGTTCCAGTGATTGCTGGATCGCTGCCTCAGTTTCTGTGTCTAAGGCTGAAGTCGCCTCATCCAAAATTAATATCGATGGATCCTTGAGGAACATACGTGCAATGGAAAGGCGCTGTTTCTGTCCCCCGGAAAGTTTAACCCCGCGTTCGCCGATCACCGTATCCAGCCCATCTGGCATATTTTTCACTGTATCATCCAAACGTGCCAGCCGGATCACGCGCCAGATTTCTTCATCTGTCGCGTCTAATTTTCCATAAGCCACATTCTCACGCAAAGTTCCCGAGAAAAGAAAAACATCCTGCTGAACAAGGCCAATATGACGGCGCAACGATGACAGCTTAAAATCCCGAATATCAATACCGTCAATCAGGATCTTTCCGCTGCTTACCTCGTAAAACCGCGGAAGCAGACTGCAAATCGTTGTCTTGCCTGCACCAGTCGGACCGACAAATGCAACCGTTTCACCGGGCCTGATATGCAGGTCAACCGACTGAAGCACCTGCCTTTTCCCTTCATAGCCGAAACTGACCTTGCAATAGTCGATACGTCCGGCAATTGATAGTATATCTCTTGCGTTTTCACGGTTCACAATTTCCGGAGCGGACTGCTTAAGCTTTAAAAATCGTTTGAATCCCGCAAATCCTTTTGGGTAGAGTTCAATAATCGCATTAAACTTTTCAATCGGCTGTACAAACAAATTGGACAACAGCAGGAAGGCGACAAACTGGCCGGCACTTAACTCACCATGTATAACAAACCAGGAACCGCTGACCAATGTAAACAAGGTAATCAGCCGCATAAAAAAATAATTGGTGGTAATGCTTGTCGCCATAATTTTATAGGAAGATAATTTTGCTTTGCGATACAATTTATTGTTCTCATAGAATTGATGCCGTTCATGGCGTTCATTTGAAAATGCCTGAACCACACGAATTCCGCCGATTGCATTCTCAACATTTGCATTAAATACAGCAATATCCTGATAGATTCGATCAGTTGCGTGCGTCATTTTCAAATTGAATAAAATAATAAAGACGCCAAGAATTGGGACCAAGATAAAAGTCATGCATGCAAGCTTCCAGTTAATCGTCAGCATCAGAAAGAAAGCTCCGAAAAGTGACATGAGCGCAATAAAAAGATCCTCCGGCCCATGATGCGCCGTTTCGCCAATGTCAAACAGATCAGTTGTGAGCCGCGACAGCAGATGCCCCGTCTTATGGTTATCAAAGAAATGAAAGGACTGACGCTGAATATGCTCAAACAATTCCTGACGAATATCCGTTTCAATATTAATTCCAAGCATATGTCCCCAATAAGTCACAACGTAATGCATGATTGTATTCAGGACATAAAAAAACAGCAGCCCCGCTGAAGCAAGCAAAATAATCGACCAGTCTCTGCCAGGAAGCAGCCGGTCAATCGCCTGATTAACAGCTACGGGAAAAATAAGTTCAAGCAGCGCAAGCAGAACGGCACATGAAAAATCTAAAAGAAACAGTTTTTTGTAGGGTTTGTAATAAGCAAAAAAACTGCGGATCAAACGACGGCCTCCTCACTTTCGTGTTACAGTATTACAGATTCTCAATCCATAGATTACGGCTTGCGTCGGAAGGCATTCGCCAGTCGCCACGCGGAGACAGGCTGACAGTTCCTACTTTCGGGCCATCGGGTATTGCCGAACGTTTAAACTGCATGGCAAAGAACCGGGAAACAAACACTTTGAGCCATTTACGGATTGTCTGTTCTTCGTATTCGCTACCAAAAGCAGCGTTCGCTAAAAAGAGAATTTTTTCTGGAGTGAACGCACTGCGAATAAAATAGTAGAGGAAAAAATCGTGCAATTCATACGGACCTACAATATCTTCTGTTTTCTGAGAAATTTCTCCTGAAGCATTTTTAGGTAGCAGTTCAGGTGTGACCGGAGTATCAAGAATATCCAGAAGAATACCGGCTATATCTTTCTGCGTCTCTTCTTCCGCAACATAACGAACCAGATAACGGACCAGCGTTTTTGGAACGGAACAATTGACCGCATACATCGACATATGATCGCCGTTGTACGTGCTCCAGCCAAGGGCGAGTTCAGACAAATCGCCGGTACCCACTACCAGTCCTCCCTCTTTGTTAGCAATATCCATCAGGATTTGTGTGCGTTCCCGTGCCTGAACATTTTCATAGGTCACATCATGAATTTCAGGACGATGTCCGATATCTTTAAAGTGTTGCAAAGATGCCGCAACAATATTGACTTCACGGAAGTCCGTTTCCAGTTTTTTACATAGAGAAATCGCATTTTGGTAGGTTCGGTCTGTTGTACCAAATCCAGGCAGAGTAACCGTTACAATGTTTTTTCGCTCATATCCAAGCATTTCAAACGTTTTTATAATAACCAGGAGTGCAAGTGTCGAATCTAATCCTCCTGAAATGCCGATAACCGCCTTCTTCAAGCCTGTATGTTCCATGCGTTTTGCAAGCGCCGAAGTCTGAATGCTGAATATTTCACTGCAGCGCCTTGCGCGTTTTTTTGCATCCGAAGGTACAAAAGGATGTTTATCGATCACGCGGTCAAATGTACCGAATGTCAACCCTCTGTATGCAAATTGAATTTTCCGAGCTTTCCAGGGAAGTGTTTCTGCCGCTTCACGGAAACTAATGTTCTTTACTCTTTGCAAATTTAACCGGTCAATGTCAATCAAAGAAGTAACTACCTGATTCTTTCTTTGAAAACGAGCGTTTTGAGCCAGCAATTGCCCGTTTTCAGCAATCAGCAATTCTCCGCCGAAAACAACATCCGTTGATGACTCACCTATCCCGGCTCCGGCATATAGATAAGCGCCCATCGTTCTTGCACTCTGCGACGTAATCAGCGATCTTCGATAATCCGATTTGCTGACCACTTCATTTGATGCAGAGAGATTGCCAATCAGCTGTGCACCTGACAGGCTCAGAAAGCTGCTGGGGGGGACAACGCTCCATAAATCCTCACAAATTTCAAACCCGATCTGAAAAGTGCCACTTTGGAAAATCAGATCAACACCGAAAGGAACTTTTTTCTGAAAAGGCAGATCTATGTAGCAATCGATAATCGTTTTCCCGGAAGAAAACCATCGTCTTTCATAGAATTCCTCGTAATTCGGTATGTAGCTTTTCGGAACAATGCCAAGCACTTTCCCTTGAAACAGAATGTAGGCACAGTTGTAAACAATGCCGTCAGCATATAAAGGCGCGCCAACTGCGATCAATGCATCCGCCTCCAAACTGTATCTACACAGTTCGGCAACTCCATCCGCTGATTTGTCCAGCAGTTTTTTTTGAAGAAACAGATCCGCACATGTATAGGAAGTCACACATAATTCCGGAAATATGATTAATTTTGCGTTCTTCTCAATTGCTTCATCAATACACCGCTTCACGTTGGCCACATTGGCATGTACATCCGCAACGCTGGTCACCGGACAGGCAGCGGCCACTCGTATAAAATTCCATGACTCCATCTCTAAAAAGCCTCCAATCAGATTGCAATCTGACGTAAACAAGCCAGGATTGTGCAAAAAGCCTCCCCAATCGCAGAGAGGCAATCGCGCTGCATCCATTTTATACCTGATCCACTAACAGGCGATTAATTAAATAACATGTTAATGGAGCTTCAAATAAATGTCAAACACGCTTTTTTGAAAAAATCAACCAACCGATTCTGAAATATCGAGCAAGTATTGGGCAATCAGCTGTCCAATTTGCTGCAAAGCAAATAAAGCGTCCTGACGATTTTCACATCCACTCGTCAGAACGGTCACTGCCATATGCTCATTATCGCAGGAAAAATAAGCAGCGTCATGATCTACCTGCTCCATTTCTCCAGTCTTATTGTAAACCAAGATTGGCCGAGCTTTTTCGTCGAATAATCCTGGCAATTTGTCTCTGAATTGCTGACGCAACAGCCAAGATTTTGCTTCGCCTGGAAGCGGCGTATCTTCAGAAAAAATCTGTTGAATCATCCAATTCGCGTCATGCGCGCTGATCCAGTTGGTGCGTCCTTCCTTCTGCGCATCCATATCCATCATTTTGCGTTCAATGCTTGTCTCCGTAAGTCCCTGATCCTCGATCCATTTCTGAAGTCGATGAATCCCGAAAAAATCCATAAGTAAATTAGTCGCTGTATTATCGGAGACACTGATCATCAAAGCAAGCAAATCCCGAATCGTCCACTCTCGGACCGATAAAACCTGCAGAACGCCTGATCCGCTGACGATCTGATCATCGTCCAGGTGAATGGTTTGATCAAGGACTTCGGATTGGATATTCGGGTTCTTATAAGCATACAGCAATATAGGCAGTTTGATCAGACTCGCCGACAACATCGGTATATTTGCTCTGTAACTTAAGGAAAAACCGTCGGACCCAACTGCCTCAAGCTCAATTTTATCACCTAATGGATAAATAATTTCCATAATTTCATCTTGTAACTGTTTTTTCAGATCGATCAAATTGTTTTGCCTCCCCGACCCACGTTTAATGTTTGCTATGCACGCCAATAGCGCCGCACTGCACAAAGCTCCTCTTCATATTTTGATCCTTTGATCTCAGTAATACTGACAATAGCGCCCGGCGTCGGTGAATGAATAAATCTTCCTTCATCATAATAGATACCGACATGGTGCACATAGCCCTTCCCTTTCTCATAGGCAAAAAACAGTAAATCACCGGGAGCGGCCTCTGCAGGATCAATGGAAAGGCCAAGCAGCGATTGTTCATCGGCATCTCTCGGTATGAAATAACCGCCGACACGAAGCATTGAATAGGTGAAGCCGGAACAATCATATCCGTAAGCACTCGTGCCTGACCATAGATACGGAAGCTCCAAAAAACGTTCGGCATTGCGCACGATCTCCGTCCCTGTATGCAAATGTTGCTCATCCGGCAGAATCACGTCTTTTTTTAACAGGATGCCCGGGCCAAGCGGGCTATCTACTTTTACCTCATCGAATGGAATTTCATCGATCAGCGGTAAAACGGTGCCAAAGCTGAGCTCAAACACTTTTCTTCGGTTCAGATCATAGAAGGCCGCGGTCCTGCTTTGTACGATTACTGGCTCGGCAGCGGGTAAATCCGATTTAATCAATTGCCCTGCCGGTATCCATCCAGGATAGCCGCGTCTGTCTTTTGAAGACGATTGGTTTGGCACATACACTTTAGCCCATTCGTCCTTTATTTCATCAATAATCACTTCATCTCCGAAAAGAGCTTGCGTCTGGACCCTCTTTGCTTTGCACAATTCAATAGTCTGCTGGCGTGTCATGTTATTAAGCCACACAGTCATCCCTGATTTTGCATCTATTGCCGCTTTATCAACAGGACGAACCAATGAAGGATCAGTCCAAATGGTCGCAACTGGAACGGATATTCTGTATTTTTTCATGCCTCGTCCCTCCATTAATTAGTCAGAACATCCTGAATGCCTAATCCAGGAGAGTCTGGAAGCGTAATTCGGCTTTGATGATAAACGGCGCCTCCGACAACCGGATTAGAGGCAAACATAAGCGGTGTATCTAAATCGCAGCGCGTGATATTACTCTTTGCAGCCGCAAAGTGACAGGCGGCAGTTACGGCTACGTTGGATTCGACCATACAGCCTACCATACATTCAACACCATAGGACTCAGCCAGAGTATTAATTTTTTCTGCCCCGTAAATGCCCCCCGCCTTCATCAGTTTTATATTTACAATATCGCAACCGTGCATTGACAGCAAACGTACTGCATCTTCAGGTCCAAACACACTTTCATCTGCCATGATCGGTGTATCCACATGTTCCGTAACAAATTTCATGCCTTCAAAGTCCCGTGCGGGTAACGGTTGTTCAACCAGTTCGATATCAAGTCCCATATCTTCCATCTTATGAATTGCAGCAACCGCTTCTTTGCTCCTCCAACCCTGATTTGCATCGAGCCGCAGCTTTATTCCATCTCCTACCCTTTTTCTCAATTCCCTTACACGTTGAAGATCTTCCGAAATGGACGCACTGCCTACTTTTATTTTCAGTGTTCTAAACCCCATTTGAACATAGTTCAGCGCATCTTGAATCATCTCATCCACACGATTGACACTTACAGTAAAGTCTGTCTCTATTTCATTAGTATTCCCCCCGAGAAACTGATAAAGTGGCATGTTGGCTCGCTTGGCAAGACAATCATATACAGCAATGTCTACTGCAGCTCTTGCACTCGAATTGTGTACCAACGCCCGTTGTATTGCTTGATTAATCTGCTCTTTATGTTCAATTTCAAGACCAATAATTTTCGGGCGGATCACATTCATAATCGCATAATCGATACTGGCGAGGCTGTCACCGGTAATGACATGTGTTGGCGGAGCTTCGCCGATCCCGACAGTTCCATCATCACAGGTAAGAAAAACGATCATGCTTTCAGCTGTATTCACGGTTCTAAGTGCCGTTTTAAACGGCTTATTCAGCGGAATGGATAACCGCCTGGTGTGCACATCAACTATTTTCAATTTTTTCTTCCTTTCATACTTACATAACGCCTGGTTGAATCCACAATTGTTTACGATCCGCGTCAAGCATTGCATCCGCCCCGAGCGGCACGGAAAAATTCGGTGCACAGTGGCCGATCAGAAATCCGCTGACCGCCGGTTTTCCTATCATTGTCAAGTAGCGCTGAAAAACATCCTGATAGGAAAACGAATCCGCGTCCTCTTCTGAATTATCTTGATGAAAATCACCGAGAACAAACCCGGATGCCTTCTGAAGCTTTCCGGTCATCCATAATTGGTTAAGCATACGATCGACCCGATACGGAGGCTCATTAATGTCCTCAAGTAAAAGCAGCTTGTTTTTCGTATCAATTTCATAAGGGGTACCCAGTGTACTGACCAGCAGTGACAAATTGCCGCCGACCAGTTTCCCTTCTGCGACCCCGTGATGAATTGTAGTTAGTGGTGACAGTTGTTCATCATAATGAAGTGCCATTGGTTGAAAAAGCTGAGAAAACAGCTGTCTGGAAATCAGCGGGGTATTTTCTTCACCGAGATCAGAAGCCAGCATAGGGCCATGGAAAGTCACAAGACCGGTTTTCTGCCTGATCGCTGTATGCAGATAAGTAACATCGCTGTATCCCCAGAATACTTTAGGATGCGCTCGAACTAATTCAAAATCGATTGAATGGACAAATCGTGCGCTTCCATAGCCTCCTCTTGAACAGATAATTGCACGAATTGCCTCATCCGCAAACATTTCGTGAAAATCCGAAAGCCTTTCCTCATCCGTTCCTGCAAGATACCCGTACCGGCTACTCAAGTGCTTTCCGAAACGTATGCGAAAACCGAGATCCTTCAGCCAGTCGGCACCTTTTTTCAATCGTTTCATATCAGGGGAACCCGCTGGACTAATCACTCCGACTGTATCACCTTCGTATAATCTTTCCGGAAAAATCATGGGACACCTCTTTTCATTTTTACCGTAAGACTGTAAAAATCCAGTTCAGAAACTGAACTGGATTTCGTCTAGGTTTATTTAGACAAAGCATTTTCGCTTTTATAGAGTCTGTACTTTTTAAGCGCATCGCCAAAGGCAACAATCAGCGCTTTTTGAGAAGAACCAAAATATCTTTGCCTAAGATCAACGAGGATTTCCGGATCTTCCATTAGCCTGCCGATAAAAAGTGATCGAACGAAGCGAACCGTCAGCATGATCGTCGCCGAACAGTCCGCGTCAACAATTCTTCCGCTGTCCTGATCAATGACAATGCCAATAAAGAACTGGTTAAAGCGCAATGTAATTGGATTTTTCTGCGATGATTTTGCATCACCGATTATATAAATGGTGTTCTTATGATAGACCGTCATATCAAGATCCTTCCCCTTGCGTCATCAGATGATCTAAGGGACCGACCGATTCTCCGAAACCGATTCAACTCAGAACGTGAAAACATCAAGGAATAAAATAAGTATATGTTGACCCAGCTAATTTGTCAATATTTAAAAAATTTGCGGGTAAGTCAATCAGCCTGTTTTTTAAAAGACTCGTGTATGATTCTACAATTTCAAGGAAAAATAAAATGACAACTGTTTTAGTCGTAATCAATTTAGGCGGTTATGGCTATTGAGATTGGAAGTAATATAATGGCCAGAAGAAATAACGCTGTTCTTGATTTTCTTGGATCAGCAGGACTCTCCTATCGCAAACCAGCAATCATTGCCTGGTGGTCGGCAGCTTTCCCAGGGTTTGGACACATGCTGCTTGATATGCATATAAAGGGCAATGTCTTATTTTTATTCGAGATTATCATCAACTTCAATTCCAAGTTAAATTTGGCAATGGTCTACACCTTTATGGGTGATTTCAAACGTTCTGCACTGACACTGAACACACAATGGACGTTGATCTATATTCCCTTCTATTTTTACTGCATTTGGGACAGCTACATCACAACAGCAAAATTAAACCGTATAAACGCATTAACAAAAGATAAGCCGGTAACAATGAAAGTCCTCGATTTGCGGACTTATGAAACTTGCTTTATTGATAAGCGGCTGCCATGGCTTGCTTCTGTATGGTCATTTCTTCTTCCAGGACTCGGACAGGTCTATACACGCCGACTTTTCACTGCTCTTTCGCTCTTATCATGGTCCGTGACCATCTATGTGAATAGCCACCAGCTTCAGTATATACAGCTGATTGTTAATCATGAAGCCACCATGGCTGAGGCGATAAAAGTGCTTAATCCCGAGTGGCTGCTCTTTATGCCATCCCTCATTTTTGGAGCCGCTTATGATGCTTATGCAAAAACGGTTGAAAGCAATCGGCTGTTTGAAAAAGAGCTATTGAGTTATTTAAAATTCGAATGGAGTATAGCTAAATCGGACTTGATCATTAAAGAAAAGAGAGGGTCAGATTTATGAGCAGCTTAATCTGCCTGTTTAAGCCATCGCTATCCATTGAGCTTCTACTTTCAGAATTTAAAAAAAACCAGATTGATCAAAACAATGTTGCGTGCTTTATTTTGGACGCACCATTAAGCCAATTGACAAATGAAATCAGTTCGAGTTCAAATCCAAACGAAGAAATGAGCATGGCTGATCTCGGATTTGTGTTTGCAACAATCTTTGGCGTAGTCGGTGCAAGTATCGGATTCAAAATGGAATTGGGGCCGATCATTTGGGGAATTGCCTCAAGTATTGGCGGATTTATACTCGGTTTTCTAATTGATCTTATCTTTACAAAAAAGTTTAAAAAAAAACCGGAAACGTATATTCTTATTTCAATACACTGCCATAAAGGACAGGAAAATATTGTAAAAAAAATCATAGCCGCACATCAGGCACTTGGGTTGACCGTCATTGAATCGTGATTTTTTTACTTTTTTCGTATTCAATTTTTTCACGGCATGCTTTGCAATATCCGTAAATTTCAAATTTGTGGCCTGTCACCTCAAATTCCGGATCTACTTGTGATAAGTCTTGCATCGGACAGATATCGATTGTTTTGGTTTTTCCACAGCGCAGGCAGATCAAATGATGATGATGATGATCTTTACAGTGAAACTGATACATTTTTTCACCATCAAGTTCAGTTTCTTCAAGGATCATTAAATCCTGGAACAAAGAAAGATTACGGTAAATGGTATCAAAACTGATCCCTGGGTAGCTGTCTTTCAATGAACTTTGAATTTCTTTAGCTGATAAATAACCACCACTTTTTGCAAATAAATCCAGAATATCCTCACGTTTATCTGTATGCTTGTAACCTTTATTTTTTAACAACAACATGGCTTCCTGCTTGTTCATCACCAAATCACCTCTAAGCGGCATAACCTGTTTTCTTTCAATAAGTAGCATAACATTTTTCGTAAAAAAAGCATAATTACCTGTTTATAAACCGTATGGCAACTAAATTTCTTAAACACATGTTTGACTACGCCAGGCAGGAAGTATCTGTTTTCGTTCGCGTATTTACACGATCTTTCCATATCAATAAGGATGTCCCATCGCCAAGTGACTTTTGAGACATCCTTTTTCAGTGATTTCTTTACCAGAACAAACCAAGCGCGAGAATAACTGCAATCGAGGCTAAAGCAACGGGATATCCCCAGCCGTAATCTCTCCAAAGAAACAGTCCCGGGTTTCCTGACAAACCGGAAGACTGTGGCTGTACATAAGCATATCGATCATCAACATGAGTAAGTACACCACGGTGAACTGATCCATTATGACAACGTATTTCGACTGGCTGATTCAAAAGCCTGCAGCATTGAGAATAAATAGATGCGTTTGACATTATCATTCGCTCCTGTCACCTTATATTCTCTAACACTGTATGTCTTCGTTTTACCTTTGTCTCGGCGTTCGTCATTCACAGCAGAATTATTCTCGTGATTTCTTATAATTGTGCAAAGCATGATCTATTGTCTGGGCAAGCAGGTTCATGACATGTTCGTCTTCCTCAGAGTAATAAATCGTTTTTCCGCTCCTCCGCGCTTTTACAAGATGCAGCTGCTTCAGAAAACTCAGTTGATGCGACACAGTGGATTGCTGCAATTTTAAAATATCCGCTATTTCTGAGACCGAGCATTCTTTCTGTGAAAGCAAATAAAGAATACGCACCCGTGTCGCATCAGAAACAGCCTTGAAAATCTGGGTAACGGTTGTTAGCGTTTCTTCATCAAGATCAGACGCCATTCGATCATTCATGTCGCTCATCCTAATTGATTTATCATGATTTAACTTTAACAGACATTGCACATCTCTGTCCATCAAATCAAAGTTGTCTTCATGAGCGTGTACTTCGGTCAGACCACGCTTCAATATTCCAGATTCCTGTAATCCATTGTTCATAAAAATCAGGCTCGTGACTGACAATGAGCACAGTTCCTTCATATGCTGCAAGGGCATGCTTCAGTGATGCTTTGCTGCTCGCATCCAGATGGTTTGTCGGTTCATCGAAAATGAGCACATTGCTTTTTTCTAAACTGAGACGAGCAATGCGAACTTTGGTTTCTTCGCCTCCGCTGAGTGTGTTCATCGGCTGCTGCATATGTTCGGCACTGATACCGCATTGTGCAAGATACTGACGAAGAATTTTTTGATGCGTGTGTGGAAAGGCAGACATCATCCAATCCAGCGGTGTTTGGCCAGCCGGTTCGGAAAGCTGTGCAAAGTAGACCGGCTGTACACGATCTCCTGCCGTAACTTTTCCCGAAATTGGTTTAAGTAAGCCAAGCAGTGTTCGGAGCAGCGTTGTTTTTCCTATTCCATTATGTCCGACAATTGCTATTTTCTCTTCTCGTTCGATTTTTGTCGTCATACACGGAAAGAGTGGCCGATCATAACCGATTTCAAGATTTTCAATGTCATAAATGATACGTGCAGGCTGACCGGTCACACGAAAATGAAAAACCGGTTTTTTACTTTTGGAAGGGGGCGCCAGACGCACAATCTTTTCAAGCTGTTTTTCTCTGCTTTTTGCCTGTTTCGCGGTAGCTGTTCGCACTTTATTTTTTTGAATGTACGTCTCCAGTTTTTTGATTTCTTTTTGCTGTTCACGGAATGCAATTTCCTGCTGCTGCAACCGCGCCTGATGCTGCGCAAGATACGATTGATAATTGCCGACATAGCGGATTAATTGCTGATTTTCGAGATGATAGACAAACTTTGCAATATTATTTAAGAACGAACGATCATGCGAAATGACAATGAACGCATGCGGATATACACCAAGATATTGTGTCAGCCAGTCAATATGCGCAACGTCAAGATAATTGGTTGGTTCATCAAGCAGCAGGACTTCCGGTTTTTCGAGAAGAACTTTCGCAAGACATAATTTAGTTAACTGACCGCCGCTCAATTGCGATACATCTTTATCAAGGCCAATGGCAGTCAGCCCAAGCCCGTCAGCCATTTCATGAATCTGTGCATCAATTGTATAAAAGTCATGAGTCATAAGCAGTTCCTGAAGCTTTCCATATCGATCAATGAAGTCAGGATCCGCTTCAGGGTTCTGCATTTTTATTGCCAGATCATTCATTGCTCTTTCAGCATCGAAAAGTTCCCTGAATGCATCTTGCAAACATTCATAGACACGTTTACCGTGACCGAAGTTCAAGTGCTGCTCAATGACTCCCATTTTAAGTTCCTGGCGTTTGTTAATCTGTCCGCTGTCAGGGAGCAGTTCGCCAAGAACCAGCTTGAGAAAAGTTGATTTTCCCGCACCATTGTGTCCGACAAGCGCAATATGCTCGCCGTCCATCAATCTGAAATTCATTTCATTAAAAATACGTTTATCACCATAAGAAAAAGAAACCTTGCTTGCTTCGATAAGCAGCATAGCGATTCACTCCTCTATTTTACGGTCATTCGAGAAGCGAAAGGAAAAGATTCGTTTCCATCCTGCATTGAAAAAGAGCAAAGCATCAATGCTTCGCTCCTAAAAGTGGTCCATCCGTTAGAAACAGAAACATCTTTGATCGATTGCCGCAACTCATTGACCTGTTTTGTGAAAAAAGGGCAGACGAATCCTGTCTCAGGCCAATTTAAGTTGCAGACAATCAGATAAAATCATCGATGTTTCCACCCCTCAATAATCATTTCATAGTTATTCTAATTCAATCTGATCGGAAAAGCAATTCAAGCAAGCGGATAATTAAGATCGATTTCATGTTCAATGACTATGCCGTCCTGACTTTTTAAGGGGATAGCAGGTTTTATTTTTCTTGCTCCAGAAACCGCATCCAGTCTGATTGCCGTTATTGTAAACCCGTTCCTTTGATAAAAGTGCAGGGCGTGCGTATTGTCATTTGTCGTAGTGACGCAGAGACGAGTCATTTTCCTGTCTTCTGCCATTTTAATTATTGTTTTAATCAATGCTGAGCCGATTCCGTGATTTTCATTAAAACTGTCCAATGATACAATTTCTAATCGATCTTCTGCCTCTCTGTACATCAGAATGCCCGAAAGTTTATTATTTGCAAATGCAAGCAGACCAGGTAATTGAGAAATATCAATGCATTCATCATGCACAGCCATCAGCTGTCCGCCCCAGCGACTTGCTAATTCGTGAAGTACTTTTTCTTTATCATGATTGTTCATCTCTCTGACATTTATGTCCACCGGACTGTCCCACCTTGTGAAATCGTTATGAAAATAATTAACTGTTCCTTTTGCCTGCCAGGCGTTCGCCCACTCTTTTTCCGTATAGCCGCATAACTTAGAATTAGGCCAATGTTCAGCGGCGCTTTTGCGCCAATAACAGAACACATCCAGGGAGGCACGTACATGGCACATCCAAACTACTGGGAAGACTTGATCAATCAGCCTGTTGAGATCCAATGCAGCGATGGTTCGATACATTACGGGATTGTAGAATCTTTTGATCAAAATAATGTCTATTTAAAACCGTTGACCAATGATCAGCATGAAATAAATGAAAATCGCGGCGGTAACGATGAACGCTTTTATGGCTTTGGATTCGGGCCCCAGGCGTTTCTTGGCGGCTTTGCAGGCGGACTGCTCGGTGTCGGATTGGGATCCATCATCGGCGTCCGGCCATGGCCGCTTTATCCACCAAGACCATATTACGGTCCTGGACCACGTCCGCCATATTACGGAGGATACTATGGTTCCGGACCCGGTTCATTCTATTATTAAATAACAGGAAATATACTGCCCGACAATACAGCTCTTGCTGTAAATCGTTGAAGAATGCCACACCTGTCAATTAATGAATCATTCCTGCATGCCTCATCCATAAAAAATCAACTGAAGCTCTATCATTATACGATCAGAAAGTCATATAAAAAAGAGAATCAATTGTTGATTCTCTTTTTTTACACATAATCAAGCTACTGCCTGCGCCAAGGCTTGCTAATCGGCAGATTTTTTATTTCAAGTTCAGAACGGTTACACGCTCACGTGACATAGATAATAGACTGTGGTGAATGCCCTGAACACCCATCCCAGAAGATTTTACGCCGAGGAACGGGAAGTGATCCGGTCCACGTTCCGTACGTCCGTTGATTTGCACTGTCCCCGCCTCGACTTGCCGAGCAACCGCGAGCGCACGATCAATATCCTGTGAAAAGACACTCGCCTGCAAGCCAAATTCTGACTTATTTGCAAGTTCAATCGCTTCTTCATCAGAAGCAACACGTATAACCGGCAAAACGGGTCCAAACGGCTCGATCCATGCAACATCCATATCTTCGGTGACATTATCTAAAAGTGTTGGATAGATTAGGTTTTCTTTACGTTTATTACCTGTAACGAGTGTGGCACCTTTGACAAGCGCATCGTCAATCAGACCCTGGACAAAATCCGCAGACTTATCATCGATCAACGGTACAATCGTGCTGTCTTTCTCAGGTGAACCCACTGTTAATTTTTCAATCTCGGCCTTCAAACGGGAAACAAGCGCGTCAGCGATCTTGTCATTGACAAGCACACGCTTAATAGCGGTACAACGTTGACCGGAATAAGAATAAGCGCCGTTCATGATACTCTTAACAGCAACATCTAAATCAGCATCCTCGCAGACAATAGCCGGATCTTTACCACCAAGTTCCAGCACGAGCGGAATCATTGTGGTCTGTTTGGACAGGTGCCTGCCGGTGGAGGAACCTCCCGTAAAGCTGATCATATTTATACCTTTATGTTCAACCAAATAATCACCAATGACTGAACCGCGACCGGTGGTCAGACTGAGCAAACCTTTTGGCAGACCTGTTTTATCAAGGGCTTCAATCATTTTGACTCCACTGATTGATCCTTGTGTCGCCGGTTTAAAGATAACCGCATTCCCCATCATCAATGCTGGCGCAATCTTTGAGGCAGCCAGATTTACCGGATAGTTAAATGGAGCGATGGCCAAAACAACACCTAACGGAGCGCTTTCAACAATACCGATCTTTTTTTGGTCACCACCCGGAAATCCATCACCTTTTAAACTTTCACCATGCATATGCAGTGCGTCCTGAACTGTATAACGAATCAAGTCTGCAGTCCGGACGACTTCTTTCTGGGCATCCTTGAAACCCTTACCCACTTCCTGCATAATTGTTTTGGCAATTTCCTCGCTGCCAGCAACCAGTTCATCCGCCCATTTCTCAAGATAAGCGCCCCGTTCGCTTAGAGAAAGCTTTGCCCAGCGCTTTTGCGCCTTGTGTGCCTCAGTAATTGCATGATCCACTTCTTCCTGTGTGACCGCTTGAACATAACCAATCGTCTGTCTCAGGTAAGGGGATTGAATGGCAATGGTCTCACCAGATGAACTCTTCTTCCATTCGCCTTCAAGGTACGCTAAGTAAGTCGTCAATTCTGATACATTCGATGCCATACCTTTCCATTCTCCTTTATTATCAATTTCTCTTAAGCCGTACTTGTGTCATCATGACGCGTTCAAAACGAGAACAATCACCTGACCAGGTAACTATTTTTCGTTTAAGAATCCAGTAACACAATAAGATTTTCATTGAGTATAGTGTTTTCAACAAAGTTTATTTTCGCACGAAAGATACTTAATTTCCAATCTTCTGCTCACTGTCCGTGTCACATGACTATGCATGATAGTAAACAAAACTGACCTGTTTAATATATGGTTTTAAAGCAATTTCATATATTTGTCAAGGAAATAAATTTCATAGTAAGTTAAAAGCAATTAGTTTTCAAAAAATATTTTCTTTTGAAACGAATAGTGGTTTGTTTCAACAGACATATATTTATTCCATGTATGATTGGATATCCCCATCAATGTGTTCACAACGGAACAGGCTTGGCCAAGACGCGGAAAACACTGGAATAGATAAATATTCTTATTTGAAGTCATGATTTATCATGGCTGCTTATCCGATTATGCAAGTGAAAACAAGAGGCTCCTGCTCAAGAACCTCTTATCAACAATCACTTTCTTGAACGCGCATACCGTTTGCAAGCGGCGCGCATATGAATGCAAGCATAATGACCGGCAGCCATGCAATAAGGAACAAGAAAAAAACGGCTATATGCCTTCCTTGCCAGGCCCGCCAAAATGGGAGCAGACCGAGCAGAGAGCCCATGAGCATTCCGATTAGCGCATAACAGAGTAAAAGCTGCAGATATGAAATGATCATTTGTATCAACTCCGTTACCCTTTTTAACAGTGTATGCACTGAAGAAAGAGAAGTGAAAGCTGATATCGATCAACCGATCAGACACATGCGCGTTCATAAATGCGAAAGTCATGAGGGAAATGATTTTTGCTGTCAAGATTTCCAGCAGTACTGCTGATCAAATGCCAATCGCTCATATGGAAATCTGTAAAGTATGTATCTCCTTCAAACTCAGCATCAATATGCGTGATATAGAGCCGATCTGCATAAGGCATAAATGCTTTGAAAACAGCTGCTCCCCCGATAACGAAACATTCGCGTCCGTAGGCAATGCCGCTATTCATGAGTTCATCTACTGAAGTAAAGTGTCTCGCCCCTTTCTCTGTAAAATTCGAATTTCGTGTTAAAACAATATTTTCCCGTCCGGGAAGCGGCCTGCCAATCGATTCATACGTTTTCCGGCCCATAACAATCGGATGACCCCACGTTATTTTTTTAAAATAACGCAAATCATCAGGAAGATGCCACGGCAGCTGATTGTCACGTCCAATCAGCTGATTGCGGTCCATAGCCAGCAAAAAGGAAATCATACTGACACCTCACCTTTGATTGCCGGATAAGGATTGTAGTCAATAAATTTGAAATCTTCGTATTTGAAATCAAAAACTGAAGAAACATCCGGGTTAATCATCAGTTTCGGTAATGGACGCGGCCTGCGTTCCAGCTGCGTCTTCACTTGATCGAGATGATTCAGGTAAATATGAGCATCTCCAAGCGTATGGATGAATTCACCTGCTTCCAATCCGGTTACCTTGGCAATCATATGCGTCAGCAAAGCATATGAAGCGATATTAAACGGCACACCAAGAAACAGGTCCGCACTGCGCTGGTAGAGCTGACAGCTTAACTTGCCATCATTAACATAGAATTGAAAAAGGCAGTGGCATGGCGGCAATGCCATATCAGGTATATCCATCGGATTCCATGCAGTCACGATCAGTCTTCTCGAATGCGGATTCTCCCTGATTTCATGAATAACATTAGTAATCTGGTCGATTGTTCCACCGTTTTTTCCCGGCCATGAACGCCATTGATGACCATAGACGGGACCAAGATCTCCTTTTTCATCGGCCCACTCATTCCAGATACGGACGCCATGGTCCTTCAAGTACTGAACGTTCGTATCTCCTTTTAAAAACCAGAGCAGTTCATAGATGATCGATTTATAATGTAGCTTCTTTGTTGTCATAAGCGGAAAGCCATCTTGCAAGTTAAATCGCATTTGATAACCAAAAATACTGATTGTCCCGGTGCCGGTCCGGTCACTTTTTCTGTGGCCTTCATCCAGAACTTTTCGGCATAGCTTTAAATATTGTTCCAAAGCTGATCACTCCACTTTTATTATCGCTGTTTCTTAGTGTAACATAAACTCTTCATTTCAGGTATGCTGATCAGATGATCAGGACATAGTTCTCCGCAATCCCGCCAATGCTTTAAATGCTCTTTCCATATTGACATGAATATATCGGTAAGCGGCACATAACATGTTACAAGGTTTATTGCACGGGAGGGACTGCAATGAGCACGGAAAATCAGCAAGATAACCCGTTAAATCGATTGAGGCATGATCACCCTGACACTTTCATTAATGAATGGAAAAGGATCTACCAGACGGATCAGCAGCATGCATTCCAAATGATCAATGATCCGGATCTGGAGTTTCCCGTTCTTTTTATGCTGCGCAATGAACTGGAAACACGCAGCGGCCAATTAGCTCCTCGCACGCAGATAGCTTTGCAGCATATTCGGAATGTGCTTCATGGTGCGGATTTCGGCATCAATCATTCTGCATCATTTGCCGTTCAGCATGATGAAGTGGTTAGCGCCATGTACTGGATATTAAAGACGGGATGGAAAAATATTGTTTCAACCGACTACACTCAGGTGATCGATCAGACTGCGATCCATCTTCTGCATACCTATCACGAGAATTGGCTGAAAGGCATGGTTGATCTGGTCATTTATCGCTGCAAAAACAAAAGCCAGCGTCATTATTTAATCAGTGCGTTGTGGGAAACCGCGAATCCAGTTTGCCTTGTTTATCTTGCGAACTACTTATTATCCAATGAACGGGTCGAGAGCAGTTACGCGCGAAAAATGCTTGCTTTCATTCCTGAAGTGCGCCATGCGCTTGATAACCAGGCAGCATTACTTGCTTTTGAGACCTGGTATGAAGAAAACGCACACTATTTAGTGTACACAGGCGAAACCAATGACGCAGTACCCGGAGCTCGGCCGTTTAAAATTCATTACAGTGCCAAATATCTTGGCAAAATTGTTTCTCCGTCAAACGGTGAACCTGTTCAGGCATTTTCCAAACAAGAGAAAAAAAATTACGACGAATTTATTAAACTGCCACATCGGACGCAAATCCATTTATCTGCATACTCCAGTCGTTTAAGAAAACTGCAGTCGAAAATTTGGCGAAATTGGGTGATGCAGCCCGTTAAAGAACAGCTTCAATCCGAAAACGTCCCTTTACACGGAGGGGATTATTTATGATCATTGCAGGAAACCAGCAACTGTCATCTGATGATTACGGCAGTTTTGCCACGAATGGCAGATATGCCTCAGATGTCTTCAGAGCAATGGCCGCGTCTGAAGAGTGGTTTGCTTATCCTTCCCGGCGTGAGTTGAATTTCGAGCTGAAATTCAGAAGTGAAACCATCGAAGCTGCGCGCGCCCTGCTAGCGAGCGGTGCATCCTTCGCAACCTTTTATTATTCTGAGTGTAATGATTACTACTGGAGACTTACCGGTGACGGGGGATTTGAATTAAAGCATGGCGTTCCGGCATCTGAGGCCGTTTCAGACATTTTTGTCAATGGTGAAGCCTATGCATTCGAATGCGCAACGGCTATGATGATCATTTTTTATAAGGCATTGATTGAGACCATTCCGGACGAACGGTTCAATGAGGTATTTCAGCAGCTGTATTTATGGGATTGGCAAAACCATCCGTTTTTTCCGCTTAGAAATGTACCACGCGTCAGCGCCGGTATACCAGGGGATGTCCGTTATTTTAAAAATCCCGCAGTCAGCCCTCAGACACCTCAGTGGCAAGGCGAAAATGTTGTAGAACTTCCAGACGGATTATATTTCGGTCATGGTGTCGGTATTATGCCAGCAAATCAAATGATCGCTGAACTTAATAAGTTCAGACGGCCTGGTTCTATGGTTTCCGCTTTTCTCATGAATAACGCTACACGACCTGACTATCTTGCCCTGGCTGCGTTAGCAGAAGGAACCCGAATGGACGGAATTCGTATTGCCGCCGGGACTTCATTTTACACATTTTAATTCTGACGGACAAAAGAAAGAATGTGTCAAAGCCCGAATGCTCACTCCTTCCTGAGTCTATTTTTTAATAAAGATTGCGTTAAACATCTTGCTGTTTTTCACCGCATGCGAAAAGTGCGGCCTTTTCGCGTCTTTCAACGTGTACAAAAATGAGCTGTAAAACGAAGTACCACCTAAACCAGAAAATTTGGTTTTTCCTAAAACTCTGATATCAGTGAAATCGCTATGCGTACATGATGATCTTTTATAAAAAGGGTGTCCCATCGTTTGAGACACCCTCTTAAATATTTATCGTTTTAGCTTGTTGATTAACTGGTTCACTTTTTCATTCATTCGTTGAAATTCATCCGATTTTTTTAATCGATCAGCCAGATGATTCATTTCCTGCTTGATTCGTTCAAGTTCCTGCCCGATTGAATCCGAATAGGAATTTTCTTCGGCTTCCGTTGTTCTACCGCCACCCTCATCATTAGCTCTATCAACATGTACACGAATCTTCGACAAATCTTTCAGGCTTTTCTTAACTTTTTTTAATTGCCTGTTTAGCTTATCCTGGACAGAAAAAGAACGTTCACTTTCATCAATGTTCAGTTCATCTTTTAGCGCATCCTGCAAAATACGTGAATAGTTGAGATCGGCCTGTTTGGCTGCATCATCCAGCCATTTTGGAATCGTCAATGTTTTTTTTACTGCCTGATTTTCCATTTTCTTACGGAACGGCGGCATCCAAGTTTCAATCAATGTGGCAAATTGATTTTCACCTGCATGGATTAATGTAATATCCGAGGGCTCCAGAGCTGGTTCTCCTTTTTCTTCAAGATCATAAATATATTTTGCAAGTGACTCTTTTGCACGTGCAAACCCTTCTTCAATGTTTTGTGCGACAGTCGTGCACCCAGGGAGATCTGGGAAATCAATGGTCCATTGTGCTTCTTTTTGTGTAAAAAGCGCAGGATAAATATACTGATCTTTTATCATCATAACTCACCTCTCAATAAAGTATAACACGTATTTTGCACGTGTGACACTTATTTTATACGTATCAAGCAGACTTTCTGCTGGTCTCTTGCGCTTTCATGTCTTGATCAGACCACATGATGAAATGCTGCAAATCAATGTACCAGCATGGCAACCTTACATACTTTTTATAAGCGGACAACGAATGCCTGATACATTTCATGCTTCCTGTAAACTATCTAGCCGATGCTCCGCCCCCACATAACGATTTTTCGGATGATGATCGCATACATCACTGCAAGAACGGTGATGCTTTTTTTCACATTCCTCGCAGCAGATATACTGTTTGTTGCATTCCGGATTTGCGCAGTTAACAATACGATCACAGGACTTCCCGCAATGGTGACAATGGCCAACAACGATAGCTTCTTCGGTTCGATTCACAGGCACAGAAACGCGTTGATCGAATACATAGCATTTTCCATCGTAAAGCTTTCCCCGAACCGTGGAGTCCTTTCCATATTCAATAATTCCGCCTTCAAGCTGACTAACATCTTTAAATCCGGCACGAAGAAGGTAGCCGCTGAATTTTTCACAACGAATACCGCCCGTACAATAAGTCAGGACTTTTTTGTCTTTGTATTGAGACAGGTGTTCATCAATCCATTCCGGAAGATCGCGAAAATTGCGAATGTCAGGCAAAACAGCATTGCGGAAATGACCAATTTGCGTCTCATAATCATTGCGTGCATCGATAAGGAGCACATCCTCATTTTGCATTTCGTGATAAAAGTCGATCGGCTTTAAATGCTTACCTGTCAATTCGTGTGGATCAATATCACGATCCAGCTTCAGCGCAACAATTTCCTTGCGCGGGCGTACATGCATCTTCTTGAAAACATGCCCATCTGCCTCATCAACTTTAAACGGCATATCTTTAAAACGGGGATCCTCATGAAGCGTATCCATATAGATCTGCGTTTTCTCAGCCGGACCGGACACCGTACCGTTCAATCCTTCATGTCCGACCAAAATACGTCCTCTCAGACCGATTGATTTACAGAAGCGTAAATGCTCCGCAGCAAATGTCTCCGGATCATCAATAGTTACATAATGATAATACAAAAGAACGCGAAAAGATCTGTCTTCTGGCAATTTAACCACCTCATTAATATGTCATCATAAAACTCTTTTTAACGGTTACATCACTTTTTTCTTTGTTTATCCTACCAAATTTAATCAGATGTGACAAATGTCACTATTGACGAACTCGAAATTTTCAAAGTTATTTTTCAATGTAAAAAGGAGACAACGGATCATTTATTAATGAAATGCTTATCGAATTCTGATATGGTAGGTGAGGAATAGGACAAAAAGTGAGGAATAGTTATGGATTATGATGTAATCGTCATTGGGGGCGGACCATCTGGACTGATGGCTGCCATTGCCGCAGCAGAAAACGACGCTCGCGTGCTATTGCTCGACAAAGGTGACAAACTTGGCAGAAAGCTGGCCATTTCAGGCGGAGGGCGCTGTAATGTTACCAATGCAATGCCCATTGAATCGCTGATCGCACATATCCCCGGAAATGGACGCTTTCTGCACAGTGCACTATCGGCATTTGATAATCGGAACATTATTTCTTTTTTTGAACAATTAGGTGTTGCGCTAAAAGAAGAAGATCACGGGCGCATGTTTCCCGTTTCCAATAATGCAAAATCTGTCGTTGGTGCTTTGCTTGAGCGCATGAACCAGTTACATGTCACAATTAAAACACATGCGCCGGCCCAGGCCGTTCTTTATGATGAACGAACAATAGGCGCAAAATTAAAAAGTGGAGAAAAGATATCCGCCGTTTCTAGTATTGTCGCTGTAGGCGGAAAATCCGTTCCGCAAACTGGTCCATCGGTCTGTACGACTGACATGTATAGCAAGAAAATATGCGGCGTTCAACTCAAATCAGGCGAGATTATCAAAGCAAAAAAAGTGATCGTTGCCGTCGGTGGAAAAAGTGTTCCGCAGACTGGGAGCACTGGAGATGGATACAGTTGGGCTAAAGCTGCCGGGCACACAATCACCGCTCTCTATCCAACAGAGGTTCCGCTTACATCTAATGAGACCTTTATAAAGAACAAAACACTTCAAGGCCTTTCTCTCTCCGATGTATCTGTAACCTTGGTTAATCCAAAAGGCAGGCCTTTAATGACTCACAGATGGGATATGGTTTTTACTCATTTTGGTTTATCTGGCCCTGCCATTTTGCGACTCAGTCAATTTGTCGTCAAAGCACTAAAGAAATTCAAAACTCATGAAGTAACGGTCCTGATTGATACCAAGCCAGAAATTAATGAGCAAGAACTATACGAACATTTAACTCGAATCTCTAAAAACGATCCAAAGAAAGCCATAAAAAATGTTTGGAAAGGCATTGTACCCGAACGCTATCTTAACTTTCTCTTTGAATTTAATTCCATTTCACCAGACCACACATTTTACGATTTATCAAAGGAAGATATTCGAAAAATGGCGCATTCATTGAAAGCATTTCCCATTAAAATAAATGGAACATTGTCTCTTGAAAAAGCGTTCATAACCGGAGGTGGCGTCTCGCTCAAAGAGATCAATCCCAAAACGATGGAATCAAAATTTGTTTCAGGCCTATACTTCTGCGGCGAAATTCTAGATGTGCATGGCTACACTGGAGGATATAATATCACAGCTGCCTTTACTACCGGGCATGCGGCTGGAATTGCCGCAGCGCAGACTTCGCGCGTAAATCAAAAAAGCTGATACAACCGGATGGATTGTGTCAGCTCTTTTCTATTGTCATTTTTCATTTTTTAAAATAAGCCAGTTACTTTTCCTCCCTCATCAACATTCATGTTCAGTGCAGCCGGATGTTTCGGGAGGCCAGGCATGGTCAGCACATTTCCTGTCATGACAACGACAAAGCCGGCACCGACTGAAACCTTTAATTCACGCACATGAATAGTGAAATCTTTTGGCCTGCCGATTAATTTTGGATCGTCCGACAGTGAATACTGTGTTTTTGCTATACAGACAGGCAACTGATCCCATCCATACTTTGCAAAATCCTTCAACTGTTTTCGTGCTTTCGGCGAATAGTCAACATCCTTTCCGCCGTACACTTTCGTTACAATTGTTTTGATCTTACTTTCAAGCGAGTCCGTCAGACTATAGAGAGGTTTAAAGTGATGTTCATTTTTCTCGATCGTATCAATGACACGCTGAGCAAGTTCCGTTCCGCCATCACCGCCAAGTTCCCAGACTTTTGTTAAAGCAACCGGATGGTGATGCGCCGCGCACCACTCCTGAATATACTTGACTTCACGATCCGTATCAAAAATAAAGTGATTAATAGCGACCACATAAGGCAGCCCAAAAGATTTAATTGTGTCAATATGGCATGCGAGATTCTCCATACCGTGCATCAATGCCTTGAGGTCTTCGGTTTTTAACTCCTCTTTTGTTAACCCTCCATGCATTTTCAATGCACGGATTGTCGCAACGATCACGACAGCACTTGGTTCGAAATGGCCGGCGCGAGTTGTGATATCCAGAAATTTCTCTGCGCCAAGATCCGCGCCAAATCCGGCTTCCGTAACCAGAAATTCTCCAAGTTTGGCACCTAATTTTGTCGCCAGCACGCTGTTACATCCATGTGCAATATTGGCAAACGGTCCTCCATGAACAAATGCAGGCGTATTTTCCAGTGTTTGAACAAGATTCGGATGGAGCGCGTTTTTAAGCAATAATGTCAGAGCGCCCTCAACCTTTAAATCACGAACAAAAACAGGATCTCCCTCATATGTATAAGCGATCAGCATGCGGCTAAGCCGCTGCTTCAAATCCGCCAAGTTTTCAGACAAGCAAAGAATTGCCATGATTTCTGATGCGACCGTGATATCAAAACCGTCTTCGCGTGGTACACCATCAACCCTACCGCCCAAACCGATCACAACATGCCTGAGTGAACGATCATTCAAATCCAGCACACGTTTCCAAACAATGCGCTGCGGATCAATATGAAGCGCATTGCCTTGATGAAGATGATTATCCAGAAAAGCCGAAAGTGCGTTGTGCGCAGCTGTAATCGCATGAAAATCGCCGGTGAAATGCAAATTAATGTCTTCCATTGGGACGACCTGGGCGTATCCGCCCCCCGCCGCTCCTCCTTTAATTCCCATTGTTGGTCCAAGCGAAGGTTCACGAAGCGCAATCACAGTTTTGCGGCCGATTTTATTCAGTGCCTGACCCAAGCCAACGGTGACCGTTGATTTACCTTCACCGGCAGGGGTTGGATTTATCGACGTCACAAGAATGATTTTTCCGTCAGCTTGATTGCGTAATTTGTCAAGTGTCTTGACGAATACCTTAGCTTTACTGTTTCCATAAGGTTCCCAGTCATTTTCTTCAAGTCCTAATTGTTCTGCGATTTCTCCGATTGGTTTAAGCTTGGCAGCCTGCGCGATTTCAATATCCGATTTTACATTTTTTGGTTTTTCTGACATTTTTCTCATTCACCCATCCAGTAATAAAAGTTGTCCAACCTTTTTTCTCTAATTATGATAACATAATGTGAGCGAGGCTAAAACGTCCGTAACAGATTTAGCTACATAAGCGTTACTTGCAGAGGTGCAGTAGTTATGATTGAAGTATCCTTTGATGGATCAACGGCTGGCAATCCTGGAGTTGCCGGTGGCGGCATTTACATAAACGAAGGAAATGGAAACGAAATTCGGCGATCCATAGCGTTTGGAGAACTTTCAAGCAACCATGAAGCAGAATTTGCTGCTTGTGTAGCGGCACTGCAATGTGCACACGAGCGAGGCCATCGAATCATCTCCTTCCGAACCGATTCACAGCTTGTCAATGAAGCTCTGAATAAACGTTATGTCAAAAACAAACAGTATGTTCCCTATTTGGATCAATCACTTCATTTAATCGATCAATTCGACTTGTTTTTCTGTAAGTGGGTCCCCGACCGACAGAACAAAAATGCTGATCTATTAGCTCGCCAGGCAATTCATGAGCAACTGGCAGGACACGGAGGTTAAGTATGAATCATAAGCGTACACTGATCGCGGATGCCACTTTGCTCGGGGTCACTTTTGTATGGGGTACAACCTTTATTATCGTCCAGAATGTACTTGATCAGCTCACTCCATTGACTTTTAATGCCTGGCGTTTTTTACTTGCCGCTGCTGTTCTAATGAGCTGGCAAATGATGTTCGCAAGTAAACATACTCCCAAAATCGATCAATACAGCTGGAAACTAATCGGTTCCGGTCTGCTTCTTGGAACCTTTCTGTTTGCAGGCTATGTTTGCCAGACAATCGGCCTTCTCTATACAACTGCCTCAAACGCAGCGTTTATTACCGGACTTAGCGTTGTGCTTGTCCCTGTTTTTTCATCAATGATGTTAAAAAAAATACCACATAGAACGATTATTGCAGGGGTTGTTTTCGCGACTATCGGTTTATTCTTTTTAACGACTCGCGGGCAATTCGTATTGAACAAAGGAGATCTAATTGTGCTTGTCAGTGCCATTACCTTTGCCTTGCATATCATTTTTACCGCTAAGGTTACGGAACAGTATCAGGCTCTGTCTCTTACCATTGTACAGCTATCTGCAGTAGCGCTGCTCGCTTTTGCCGGCAGTATTCTTTTTGAAAGGGGCAAAGCATTTGAATGGCAGCGTATGCTTCAGGCAGATGTTGTCGCTGTCGTCCTGTTTATGGCGATATTCGCGACAGCCTTCGCTTTTCTTCTTCAGACTTTCTTGCAAAAGGAGACACCTGCAACACATGTAGGGATCATTTATATTATGGAGCCCGTCTTTGCCGCCTGGACTTCTGCTGTTTTCCAGAACGTTCGTTTTGGTACAAGTGACTTAGCGGGATCATTGCTTATTCTGACCGGTATGCTGATCGCTGAATGGCCAACAAGACAAAAAAAGGAACAGATTAATTCGATCAAATGCGAGGAGAAAAAGGTTTAATTCAAAGCGCCGTCCGTTTCTTCGTAAAAAGAGTGTTTCAATAGCTATTGAAACACTCTTTTTATTGGAATATATTAATTTGTACAGTTTTTCATTTTTATTGTATAGAGCATAAGACATCTGTCTGTTCAGTTGAATCGTCTTGCGCCTCTCTTCAAAGACGTTTTTTCTTAACAGTCCGGTCCAACAAGCAGCCGTTTAGCGAGTCAATGCCTTATATTCAGCGGTGAGTTTCATAAAGAGTGCTTTGTTCCTTGAGTCCAGACTCGCATCAATACGCTGACGCAAGCTTTTAACCTTTTGGTTGAACTCCATTTCATCAAGGATCATTTGGGCATACATTTCTACAACCGAGACCTTCGCCTGTTGCTCTTGGTAAACAACAAGCGCTTTTGAATTCTCTTGGGATGAGTGTTCATTGTTCATCTTCATTGCCCCCTTTGCACTTTTTACTATTCTAAACTATTTTTCTGAAAGTTTCAACCATTCTAATTCACTTTCTTTTTATTCTTCAAATTATTCCGATTGCATTGGATATTTATGACAATCAAGCAACGCACTAACGCGTGTGCACGAAATAAAAAACTTCTTCATTCGCATGGTACGCATATCAACTATTTTTAAATGCCTGAATTAAAAAAAAATCGGGAAGATCCCGATTTCAAACAACAGACCATATCAATATAGTTCATTCATCCCTTAAATAGAGCAACAAGTAAAAAGTTCGCCATGCACAACGTTCCGCCTATCAATTAGGCCATCGGAGAACGCGGCACGCACATTTCTTGAATTTGCATGCTGCCCATAAATGGCAGATCAGCAGATCATGACATAACAAAGTTCATTCATTAGTACTGCTATGACTTCTGCCTGTTCCGTCCACGATAGTTGTTACCCTTCCGGTAATCGCGATCCTTTGAGTGGTAATAATTTCTCCCCTTGCCACCTCGCTGCTGGCGTCCGGAAGTGTGTTTGACCATCAACGGCGCTTCACGGGTCAGTCGAATCGGTGTCGTGTTCGGTTCTTTCGTCATAATTTTCAGTGCCGCTGCAATGAGTTGTGCAGAATCATATTCATCCAGCAAATCCTGAGCTTTTGACATATATGCGTGATACTTCCCCGATTCAAGCATCTCTTTCAAATTGTCTATTGCTAATTTTTGCTGTCCTGCAAGTGCCTCTTCGTAACTCGGTGCATTGATCTGCTTCATCGGCTGTTTCGTTAATCGTTCAATGGAACGCAAATGCGGGAATTCGCTTGGCGTGATAAAAGTTAAGGCCATTCCTGTTTTCCCGGCACGTCCGGTACGACCAATTCGATGCACGTAGCTTTCAGGATCCTGGGGCAGGTCAAAATTATAGACATGTGTTACATTGCTGATGTCAAGACCACGTGCAGCCACATCTGTCGCGACGAGCAACTTAACTTCATTTTGTTTAAAACGGCGAAGAACAAGATCACGCTTCGACTGTGTCAAATCGCCGTGAATGCCTTCCGCTTCATAACCGCGTTTCTGCAGGGCACGCATTAATTCATCGACACGGCGTTTCGTCCTTCCAAAAACAATGGCCCTCTCAGGTGATTGAATATCCAGAAAGCGAGTCAGCGCGTCAAATTTTTCTGCTTCTCTTAGTTTCACATAGTTTTGCTCAATCAAAGAAACCGTCAGTGTTTTGGCTTTTATTTGAATCTTTCGTGGTTCATGCATAAACTTCTCTGCGAGCAATTGTATGGGCTTCGGCATGGTGGCCGAAAACAGCAAAGTCTGGCGGTTCTGCGGGGTGTTTTCCAGAATTTCATGGATATCGTCAATAAATCCCATATTCAGCATTTCGTCTGCTTCATCAAGCACAATCATCTTAATCTGATCTAAGCGAATCGTCCGACGCTTAATGTGATCAAGCAGCCGTCCAGGTGTTGCCGATACGATGCTCGGGCGTCTTTTCAAATCGCGAATCTGTCGTTGAATATCCTGCCCACCGTAAATAGCGATTGTTCGAACTTTTTTATAAAACCCCAAAGAACTCAGTTCATGGGCGTTTTGAATGGCAAGTTCACGTGTCGGAGTGATGACAACACCCTGTATTTCAGACTCCTGAGGATCGGCTGCCTCAATCATCGGAATACCGAATGCGGTCGTTTTACCTGTACCGGTTTGTGCCTGTCCGATAAGATCCACTCCGGTTTTCGCAACCGGAATGGCTTGTTCCTGAATCGGGGTCATGTCTGTAAACCCCATACGTTCGGTTGCTTTCTTTATTTCTTCACTAATTTCGAGCTCTGCAAATTTCATTAAGTTATACTATCTCCTTTTCATTGTTTAGTTTGATCAACAAATGATTAGGCATTCCCCGCGTCGGACGGAAAATGCCTACTAAACAGTGAACGAGCTTTCATCGTTGTATTCAAAAGTAAACCTCTTCCATCCCTATTGATTACCTAAACACATAAACACACCTTAACATGTTAAGAAGTGAAATGCAATGGATTGAATATTGGATATCGTGCATTTTATGCTGACTGAAAAACCTGTCTATCGTCAATAATGTCTAATGTTCACATTCATTTCAAACGAAAATGCATAAAGTGTAACACATTAATCAAAAAGTGTGATAACATTTAAGCATAATGGACGAGGAACGAGGGAAATAAATAATGACTGAGACGGCAAGGGAGCCGGTGTTAATTTTTCTTTTTGGCGCAACAGGAGATTTGGCACGAAGAAAGCTTTATTCTGCACTGTACAGACTGTACACAAGAGATCAGGAATTTGCAGTAATTGGTCTGGCGCGGCGTACGCATACTGATGAAACCTATCGTGATTTAATTAATGACTCTCTGCCTTCCGAAGTGGGCCAGCGCAAACACTTTTTAGAGCGTTTCTATTATCGGCGCCTCGATATTACACGCCCGGAAAGTTTTGCTTCGCTCAGTACGTTTTGCGAAGAACTTGATGCACGCTATCATCTGCATGGAAATCGCATTTTCTATCTCTCACTTGCACCGTGTTTTTTTGCCGAAGCGGCAAAGCAGCTGAAAAAATCCGGACTTGCGGAAACAAAGGGCTGGAAGCGTTTAGTCATTGAAAAACCGTTCGGTCATAATAAAGAATCATCAAAAGAACTAAACGACAGTCTGCTTCATGCTTTTAACGAAAATGAAATATATCGAATCGATCACTATCTGGGCAAAGAAATGGTTCAGAATATTGAAGTGCTTCGATTTGCAAACCCTATATTTGAAGCGATTTGGAATCGACGCTACATATCAAATGTACAGATTACGCTTAGTGAGACGCTGGGGGTCGGCGACCGAGCCAATTATTACGATCAGACCGGTGCCCTGTTAGATATGGTTCAGAATCACATTATGCAGTTGCTGACGCTGGTTGCCATGGAACCTCCGGTGCGTCTTGAAACCAATGATGTCCGCTATGAGAAGGTTAAAGTTCTGAAGGCAGTCCGGCCGATGAATATACACAATGTCACTGAACAGATTGTGCGCGGTCAGTATTCTCGCGGCATCGATGCCAATCGTGAACGACTCCGCGGCTATCTTGATGAAAACAATATTCGCAGTGATTCTGAAACAGAGACTTTTGTGGCCGCTCAGTTTATGATCGACAATTATCGTTGGCAAGGCGTTCCTTTTTATATACGTACTGGCAAAAGAATGTCCGAAAAGGCAACACAGATTGTCATTCAATTTAAAAAGCTGCCGAAGAATCCGTACTTTCACAATGTTAACCACGTTGGTCCAAATTTGCTGGTGATCTATATTTCACCTGATGAAGGGCTCTCACTGAAGCTAAATGTCAAAGAAACCGGTGAAACTGGAAATACAATTCCGATTTCTATGAAATTCCGAAACAATGCATTGGCAATGGAAAACATGCAGGATGCCTATGAACGCCTGATTGCGGACTGTATTAAGGGTGATTCTACAAACTTTACCCGCTGGGATGAGGTGGCTTACTCCTGGGAAATCGTGGATTCGATTGTTGATTCCTGGAAAAAGCGCCATGTACCTGTTGATTACTACGAGGCAGGTTCAATGGGTCCGGTATCGGCCGACGAATTGCTTGAAAAAAACGGACATCACTGGTGGCCGCTCATGCATATGGAATAATTTCATTGATCCGTTATCCATTCTTCATGCTTACCATGATCAAAAGATGTTAAGTTCCACCCTTCTTATGAAAAAAGCGTGTTCCGTTAATCATTCAGGAACACGTTTTTTTACAAGATAAGAAAGTATATCATTTTGACCCATATGAAAACCAATAAACCAGTGTCTTATCGAGAATCAAAGCGGAGTGCGAGACGCCTGCGGGATCAGCGAGCCAGGAAAGACCCCGCAGGAATTTGCCTGCCTGAGGAGGCTTCCGGATCGCCCGCGGCAAGCGAGCAACTGTGAAGCGTCGATTCAGTACTGTAAAGACACGAACCCATGACATGTGGCTGGAGATTAAGGACCGGGCGCTTTTTGCTCGGTTTTCTAATACTTCATATTTTTTCTCATTCATGCCTGAGTCTGGGGAAGCGCTCTGATCCATTCTACTTCCGCATTGAATGCTTCGATAAGTTTTCGTTCTATTGACCCCGGCGTTCCTCCATTGATTAAATGACCATTAATTTCCAGCACGGGATTTACCTCATTGCTTGTGCCGGTTATAAATACTTCGTCCGCGTTCATGAGCTCATCAATGGTGAATGTTCGTTCATGCACAGGAATCGTTAATCGCCTGGCAAGATCAAGCACAAACAACCGTGTGATCCCGTTTAATATAAAATGATCGGCCGGATGAGTCACCAATTCTCCGTTCTGAACAATAAACACATTGCTTGACGAGCCTTCTGTTACAGTATCCTCTCGATGAAGAATCGCTTCGCCGGCGCCTTCTTCGTGGGCCTTTTGCTTTGCAAGAACATTGCCGAGCAGATTCAGTGTCTTAATGTCGCACCGAAGCCAGCGAATATCGTCAGCAAGAACCGCCTTTATTCCCCTTGTTCCCTGTGCCGCACTGCGTTCTTTATGCACGACTGACCCGGTGACCACCGAAGATGTATTTTCGGGGAAGTAATGCTGTCGAGGTGCCGCGCCACGCGTGATTTGAAAATAAACGATGCCGTCAGTTAAATGATTTATTTCAACCAACCGCTTGATATTCCTGGTCAGATGATCCATAGAATAGGGCAGATTCAGATTTAATTCATGCGCACTGCGTTCAAGACGTTTCATATGGGGCTCAAGAAGAAATATATGACTGCTGTAGACAATCATAGCCTCATAGATACCATCCCCAAACTGGTACCCTCTGTCTTCAATATCCACCTTTGCCTGATTACGTTCAATAAATTGATCCTGATACAGCACAAATGACACTGCATTATCCCCCTTTGAATACTTAACATAGTATGATTTTTTCTATCAGCAGAACAATGCACCTGTTTACTGATTCATGCAATAATCTGATTATATGCCCTACGATCAAAACCGACAATCCTGGATTGAATCATTTTCTTTTTCTGTTATTCGCTGATTCAATAAATCGAACCAGTCGATGCGCCATCAGCGTATATCCTTTCTTATTCGGATGAAAATGATCGGTATACAGAAGTTCATTGGTTTTTCCGCGAAACAGATCAGATGTAGGCACAAAAGAGATCGGAGAGAACGACTCACTGATACGGCTACTGTTTGCGTTCCAATGATTGAGTATCGGAACAAAATCTTTATTGGCTTCCCCCAAATAATCTTCAAACGGATTATACAGTCCAAAGTAATAGATATGTGCATCCGGATTCAACTTGCGAATTTCAGTCAGGGCCTTTTTCAAATTCGCTGAGAATAGTTTTTGCTCGCGGGTAAAATCACTTTCATGAAGATCCAGAAAATGTTGCTTGAACACGCGAACAAGATCATTACCGCCAATAGTCAAAAAAACAGTGTTCGATCCTTTAATGGCGTTTTTTACTTCAGACTGATTTAATTTATTAAGCAAATCTTTCGATGTATCCCCTCGGTGTCCAAAGTCCTTGACCGAAACACTCTTTACATTTTTTGCTTTCCGAAGTAATTTTGACGTTGTGCCAACATAGCCTTGGTTTTCAAGATCACCAATGCCTTCGGTTAATGAGTCACCCAGAGCAACAATTTTCAAATGCAATGGCTTCGGTTTTTTAGGAACACTCGTATGCTCTCCTAAATAAAAGATTGCTAGAAACAATGTGCCAATCAGCACAATGACAGCTGAAAGAATAATAAAAACTCGCTTTTTAATACTTCTGCACCTCACTCACCCGTTCTCTATCCTTCATACCACCAATGTAAGGCAAGCTGCTCAATTCGCTTGCACGCTTCATCTTTACCAATACAGTAGCCTTCACGGTCATTTGGAAATTCTTTGGCTAATTGGAGCTTTAGCTGACAATAAAAACGTGCCGTTTCCTCATGCGTTTTTAAATAGTCACGAAAAGCCAAATGCCGAATAACCTGTTCGGATTCCGTTTCGAAAGCATGAAGATGAACCAAATGATTGCCAAATCTGTCTTTTTTGACAAAATAGCGCCGATTTTTAATCCCGTACTCTCCAAATGGCTGATAATCGATCTTCACAAATTCATTCGTAAACGAATCACACATTTCAATAGTCGTGACTTCTGCCAAAATATCGATTGTCGGCTTTGCTGCCATGTTAGGTATCGATGTACTGCCAATGTGGTGAATCGCGCGTAAGATCGGCTTCAACAATGGAACAATACGGGCGGCTTCCTTTTTATATTCGACTGACCAGTTTGCATTATAGGGAACAACCTGAATTTCTTTTTCACTCAAGACCATCACCTCACACTTGACAGTTCTTATTTTAACATAAGAACCACCGGAAAAATTAGAACGCTCCACAGGTGTATCGCGCTTTCATGTCTGACGTACACTTTTATGCTTAGCCAAAATCAGACACTTCCTTTACTTGTAAAAAAAGCAGCGAATATCGCTGCTTTTGATTATGCTTTTTTGAAATCAGGTTCAGTTTTATTCACCGTTCATTTTGTTGCATGTCTATTGTCAATCCTTCTTTCAATTTTCTCCAATTGTTTTCCATCACGAAGAATTTCCAATTTATTCTTCTGAATTAATTCTTTAATACGGTCACGTTTTTTCATGATTTTCACACCCTTCTACTCTTCTCCATGCAAAGTCGGTCGGTAGCAAAAATTAAAGAACATAACTATGTGAATTTTTTTACTATACTAACAATGTTACCCGCATTTAATTTGTTCAAACACGGAAATCCGCACTTTTTGTCGTTTAATGAACCAATCTGCTACAATAGAGGGGTTAAATTACGTCGGGAGGCTTTTCCATGGATAAACAAGTCAAAGAAGTTCTAAAGCGGAACCGCCAGCACTATTTAAAAAAAATGATGGAATTTCTCTCCATTCCAAGTATCAGTTCCGACTCGAATCATAAAGATGATGTAAGAAAAGCGGCCAGTTGGCTGGCTGATGATTTGCGCAACGGTGGTCTGGAACATGTCCAGATCTTAGAAACAGCAGGTCATCCAGTTGTTTATGCCGACTACCTGAAGGCCGAGGGAAAACCAACTGTCCTATGCTACGGACATTATGACGTACAACCTGTTGATCCGATCGAAAAATGGACATCTGATCCATTTAAACCGGTAATTAAAGATAACATCATCTATGGCCGGGGAACGAGCGATGACAAAGGGCAAGTCTTTATGCTAGCCAAGGCCGCGGAAACCATCCTTGAAGCAAAGGGAGAACTGCCGGTAAATATTAAATTTTGCTTTGAGGGTGAAGAAGAAATCGGCAGCGCGCACCTCGATGCTTTTGTTGATGATCATCTTGATCTTCTGAGTGCCGATGTACTGCTTGTTTCGGATACGACCATGTTGGGTATGGATCAGCCGGCAGTCAGCTACGCATTGCGCGGCCTTTGCGGCCTGGAAGTACGGCTGCAGGGCCCTAAAGGTGATCTTCATTCCGGTGTCTACGGCGGCGCCGTTCAGAATACACTTCATGCGATGATTGAACTGCTCGCGACACTCCATGACAAGCAGGGACACGTAACTGTTAAGGGCTTTTATGATGACGTCAAACCATTGTCGAATGAGGAACGAAAAACATGTGAGAGCCTCTCCAATGATGAGGCATTGAAAAAGGAACTTGATGTCGACAGTTTATACGGTGAAGAGGGATACTCAACAATTGCCCGAATCTGGTCACGGCCGACGCTGGAGTTAAACGGTGTCTTTGGTGGTTTCACAGGTGAAGGACTGAAAACGGTTATTCCATCTCAGGCGACTGCTAAAATTACTTGCCGACTTGTTCCGGACCAAGACCCAGCGAAGATCGGAGCGCAGCTTGAAAAACATCTAAAAGAACACTTGCCTGTTGGTGTAAAACTCGATGTCGTGCTTATGGATCGTGCCGATCCTTTCAGTATGCCTGTTGACCATCCTGCATTGCAGGCCGCTCACAAGGCTCTGGAAGAGGCGTTCAACACAAAAGCCATTTTGTCTCGTCAAGGGGGTTCAGTACCGATTGTGAATACGTTCCATGATAAACTGAGACTTGCGCCGATTCTTATGGGATTCGGACTGGACAGTGAAAATTTTCATGCACCTAATGAACATTTTCATCTGCAGAACTTTGACCGTGGATTGGACGCCCTCACATCATTCCTGTTTTATCTGCCAGAATACTTAAAATAAAGAATTCTAAAAAGCAAAAGCGGTCGCCCTTTTTACGAGGACGGCCGCTTTTTTATTGAAGAAGCCTATAAAGTTTATTCAGCTATATTGAACTTTCTCGGCGTTCTTATTTGAACATCAGGAAGCGAGTAAGATCAAAACATGACCACTCCAGCGGACCCGTTCCTTCGCATCATTCGAATGTCTGAAGGCACTCAATCAACTTCTTCATCCATTAATTTGTCTCCGCTCTTCAGAAATATCCAAATATATCTGTCCTGCTTATTCCGCTAGTTTTCTTCTGAGTACCGTTTGAAGAATACCACCGTTTCGATAATAATCAATCTCAACTTCACTGTCGAATCGAATGACAACATTAAATTCGATTTTCCGACCGTCAGACTTGACCGCAGTGGTATTCACTTTATCTCCCGGCTTCACCTGATCATCAATACTAATCGTGATTGCTTCCTCACCAGTCAGGCCAAGCTGATCGGCATTTTGCCCTTTGGCGAACTGGAGCGGCAAAACCCCCATCATAACCAGGTTGCTTCTGTGAATCCGCTCATAGCTTTCAGCTATGACTGCTTTAATGCCTAACAGATTAGTTCCTTTAGCCGCCCAGTCTCTTGAACTGCCCATGCCGTAATCCTTGCCGGCAAGTACCACTAGTTGTGTACCGTTTTGCTTATATCTCATCGCTGCATCATAAATGGGCATGATTTCGCGCGTTGGCCAGTAAGTTGTATACCCGCCTTCCATTCCCTGAGCAATTTGATTGCGAATGCGCACATTAGCAAACGTGCCACGCATCATCACCTCATGATTTCCTCTTCTTGAACCGTAGGAGTTAAAATCAAAGGTTTTTACGCCTCGATCAAGCAAATACTTCCCGGCCGGACTTTTTGGTGCAATCGAACCAGCAGGAGAAATATGATCAGTGGTTACAGAATCGCCAAATTTGCCTATTACCCGAAGCCCCTGAAGCGGTGTGATTGTATTTAAATTCGCTGAGAGGTTCTCAAAAAATGGTGGATTCTGAATATAAGTGGACGCTTGGTTCCAATCGTACAGCTCGCCCTCACTTGTTTGAATGGTATTCCAGCGTCTGTTTTCGGTAAAGACACGCGCATACTCTTTTTTGAAATTCTCCGGGCTAACCGAACGGTTCATCACGGCCTCAATTTCATCGGATGATGGCCAGATATCCTGAAAGAAAACATCTCTTCCTTCAGAATCTTTGCCAAAAGAATCATGGGCCATGTCAAAATTTACGGTTCCCGCTAAGGCATACGCAACAACGAGTGGCGGTGAAGCCAGATAATTTGCCCGAATCAGCGGATGAATTCTGCCCTCAAAATTTCGATTCCCGGAAAGAACGGCGGACACCGTCAGATCCTGATCAATAATCGCTTTTTCCACCGGATCCGGGAGCGGTCCGGAATTACCAATGCATGTTGTGCAGCCATAGCCAACAACATGAAATCCAAGCTGTTCCAGATAAGGCATAAGCCCGGCTTTTTCAAGGTAATCGGTGACCACCTTCGATCCCGGTGCAAGACTGGTTTTCACATATTTAGGTACATTGAGCCCCTTTTCCACAGCTTTTTTCGCAATCAGACCTGCACCAATCATTACCCCTGGATTACTTGTATTCGTACAACTCGTTATGGCCGCAATAACTACAGCACCGGTTTTAAGTGCCTCTTTATCTCCGTCAGGATAAATAATGGTCGCGCTTTTTCCCAGTTCATTTTCGTCAAATCCGAATCCATGATTTCCGGACGGCCTTGTCAGTGCTTTCTCAAACTCTTCACTCATATCAGTAAGAGCGATCCGATCCTGAGGACGTTTCGGCCCCGCAAGTGATGGTTGAACCACGGAAAGATCCAGCTCCAGAACTTTTGTAAAGCGCGGATCCACAGCATTTGGAGTATAGAATAAGCCATTCGCTCTGCAATAATCTTCAACAAGCTTCACATGTAATTCGGAACGGCCGGTCAGGCGCAGATAATCCAATGTAATCTGATCTACCGGGAAAAAAGTGGCTGTTGCCCCGTTCTCTGGTGACATATTGGCTATGGTCGCCCGGTCAGCCAGTGACATATGAGATAAACTCGGCCCGAAAAATTCAACGAATTTGCCAACAACATGTTCATCACGGAGCATCTGAGTCACATGCAGTGCCAGATCAGTAGCAGTCGCCCCGTTTGGCAGACTGCCGACAATTCGAACACCAATAACATCCGGCACTGGAAAATAAGAAGGCTGTCCAAGCATTCCCGCTTCTGCTTCAATACCTCCGACACCCCATCCGAGTACGCCTAATCCATTGATCATCGTTGTATGTGAGTCCGTACCAACAAGCGTATCCGGATACGCCAGTGTACCCTCAGCATCGTCAACTGAATGAACAACAGAAGCCAGATACTCCAGATTCACCTGATGAATAATACCGGTAGCCGGTGGTACCGCACGGAAATTCTCAAATGATTTTTGCGCCCATTTCAGAAACTTGTACCGTTCTTCATTTCTTTCAAATTCTCGTTCCATATTATAACGAAGTGCTTCGTTGGTACCGAAATGGTCAACCTGAACCGAATGATCAACAACGAGATCGACTGGTTTCTCCGGATTAATCTTATTAGGATCGCCTCCAAGGTCAGCCATCGCTTTTCGCAATGAAGCCAAGTCGACGACAGCCGGAACACCCGTGAAATCCTGCAGAATAATTCGGGAAGGATTAAAAGGCACGTCAATCCGTTTATCCAATTTATCCGTTCCCCATCTTGCAAGATTTTCCACATGTTCACTTTTAATGACTCTTCCATCACATTGGCGTAAAACTGCTTCAAGCAAAATTTTAATCGAATAAGGAAGCTTTTCTATATCTCCGTAATCCGATAACGCATTTAACTGATAGTAACGAATCGTTTTTCCATTGCTGATAAACGTCCTTAATGCATGGAAAAAATCATTGTTTTTTACACTTGCGTTGTTTGCTGTTGCTGTCATTTTTTTCACCTTCCTGTCTGTCTCAATCATGGACACATCCCTTATTTAATGATAGCTGAACTTTATCATTAAGTAAATTTTATTTATTCTATAAATTTTAATAATCAATACTTATCGATAATCCATCTTATGATAGATATTCTGCTTAAGAAAACCGGGCAAAAATGCTCGGTCCTTTATCTCCGACCATGATTTATTGATTTATGCCTTTGGGTTGCATCGGCGCTGCGGCAGCTCGCTTGCCGCGGGCGCACCTCTTCTTTGGTGGTGCTTGGCTTAACCATTGTTTCATCGAATGGATAGAGAGAAAAACTCTATACTTAACCTGTAAAAAAGAAAGACTTGGCCCAAATTTTTTGAATTAAGGCTAAGTCCTGGCATCTCTTAATGTATCTTTCGCTGAATTCTAAATTCGCTATTCATATAAAAAAGTCACTGCTTACCCTCTTGGAAGTGTCACCATAAATTTATAGCGATCTGCGCGATACAGTGATTTTGTGTATTCAATCGATTGTTTATTTTTGAGATAAGAGCAACGCTCAATCAACAATACCGGTGAACCTTTTGGCACTTTCAAAATATCCGCCTCACCGGCGGTAACAATAACCGCTTCAATGGATTGTTCAGCATGATCGATTTCCAAGTTGCACTTCTGCTCTATATACTGATAAAGCGAAAGTGTGAGATCAGCTTCAGCTAAGTTGGGGACCAATTTTTGCGGGAGATAGGATATTTCAATGGCCATAGGCTCATCATCTGCCAAACGGGTTCGTTTGATCTCAATAACCTTGTCCTGCGAATCAATCGAAAGTTTCTGGGCCACCTTGGCACTAGGCGTAATACATGCAAAACTCAGCATTTTGCTGCCTGGCTTCATCCCACGGCTAATCATATCTTCTGAAAATCCATTAACACCCTGCAATGCTTTTTCGATTTTCAGCTGATCGGCTACAAATGTACCCTTACCTTTAATGCGCACAAGAATGCCGGAATTCACAAGATCCAGCACTGCTTGACGCACCGTCATTCTTGAGACATGGAATTGATCGGTAAATTCACGTTCAGAAGGAATTTGATCCCCAGCTCTCAAATTCCTGGTTTCAATTAATTGCTCAATATATTTTTCGATTTGATAGTACATTGGCACCGGTGATTTACGGTCAATCATTTCATCAATCCTTATTTAATTTTATTAAAGACAATGCAGATCTGTCAGCGATCACGGTAACATCCGGATGCTGAATAAGCGCAGAGGCAGGAAAACCGCTTTCCGGAACGGAGGAACGAACCAGCTTGTACATCGCCTCGGCCTTTTCTTCACCCGACACAATTAAAAGAACTTTTTTGCTTTTCAATATGGTCCCGATTCCCATTGTGATCGCTTGTTCCGGAACTTCGGATAAGCTGCTGAAATAACGTGCATTCGCCTTTCTTGTTGAATCAGTTAACTGAACGACGTGTGTCCCTATGGACAAAGGAGTCCCCGGTTCGTTAAAACCGATATGACCGTTACCGCCAATGCCAAGCAGCTGAAGATCCACACCACCAAGACTGTCGATTAAATCGTCATACCGTGCACAATCATGATCAGTCGTTGCCAGACTGTCAGGAAGAAAATGCTGATCTTCCGGAAGATCAATATATTTGAAAAAGTTATGGTCCATATAAGAATGATAACTGTTCGGATCACTTGGATCAATACCTACATATTCATCTAAATTAACCGTGCGAACAGCTTTGTAACTCGTTCCGTTTTCGCGATGATCCTTGACAAGCTCTTTATACGTTTCTTCTGGCGTACCTCCGGTTGCAAGACCCAGCACGGCATCTGGCTTTTTGTGAATTACTTCTAAAATTACTTTAGCTGCTTTTCGGCCCAGTTCCCGTTTGTCTTTTACAGCAACTATTTGCATGTATCATCACTCCTCTTTCTTTTCAAAAGCAACAGTCCCCCGACAAATCGTAAGCACGAGTTCATTATTTTCGTTCAGTACGATGAGATCCGCATCTTTTCCAACTTCAAGTGATCCTTTACGATCAAATACACCGCACTGTAATGCCGGATTAATCGCACTCATCTGGACGATATCCGCCAATGTAGCATCCGTAAAAGTGAGCATGTTGCGCAACGAATCTTTCATTTTTAACAGGCTTCCTGCAATAGTGCCGTCTTTTAATAGTGCGACGCCATCGTTTACGTGTACATCTTGTCCACCAAGATCATACGTACCATTTTTCAAACATTTCGCACGCATCGAATCGGTGATCAAAATGATTCGATCGCTTCCTTTTAATTTATAAGCCAGATTTATCATACCCTGGCAAATGTGGTGACCGTCACAGATCAGTTCAGTATATAGTTCATGATGGAGCAACGCTCCACCAAGAATACCAGGTTCTCGATGATGCATGCCTCTCATTCCGTTATACAGATGAGTAACCTGTGTAGCCCCTGCATCGATGGCACGGATGACATCTTCATCAATTCCGTTAGTATGTCCGATCGATGCGATGACATGCTGCTCCGCCAAATGACGAATAAAGTCGAGACCACCGCTTACCTCAGGAGCAAGTGTTACTTCTTTTATATAATGGCCTGAAAGCTCCTGCCAGTGATCAAAGAGCGCAAGATCAGGATCTATGATATATTTTTCTGGCTGCGCTCCGGCTTTTTCTTTGTTTATAAAGGGTCCCTCTAAATGAACACCAATTATTTCAGATTCACCAGGGCTTTGATTTCCTATCGTTTCAGAGATATTTATCAATGCTCTTTCTATTGCAGGGACCGATTGTGTGATCGTTGTCGCTAAAAAAGAGGTCGTCCCTTCTCTTGCCAGTGCAGAAGCAATGGTGTGCAATGCCTCTGGCGTAGCGTCCATCGTATCTGCGCCGTCAGCACCATGGATATGCATATCGATCATTCCAGGCAAACAGTTATACGTATCGGGAAATTGGAAGATTTGATCAGCAGATACGTCATTGTTTATACCGATACCAACAATTTTATCGTTTTCAATGAAAAGGCTGCTTTTTTCCAGCCATTCGTTTTGACTATAGATGGAACATCCTTCAATTTTAATTGTCATGAGATCGCTTCCTTTTTAGAGCCGGCTAAAGTAATGATTATTTTTCCAGCCCACTTTTTGATCCATCTAGAAAAGGAAAAAAATACTCGCTTTCAGTCCTGAATTCAGCACTCATACATCGTTTGGCAGATAGTCACGTTAAAAAAGCACCTTTTCATGAATGAAACAAACTGCGAGAAAAAAACCAGAACTTTAACTGGATCTTTTCTTTAATTGTAGCATATAAACATCTTGTTGTATAGACAACTAGACTTAATTATTCTTTTTATCTTTCGAACGGTTCATTTCTAGTCACTACTTGTTCACAAATGCGGTGTGTCTCCAGTGCATCTCCCTTTAGTATAGGCTCCTGCTGACCAGAGCGAACTGTATTTAGAAACGACTGAACAATCTGTTCAAACCCTCGTTTATGCAACGTACTGCACCAATCATCGAAACATTCGATTTGTCGTTGTTTGCCTTGAATCCATTCACATTCTGTCAAATCACGTATCAATAGTTCCCCATGTTTACTCATCACTTGAATGAGTTCCTGATTTGCTCCACTAACGCGATTCATTATTGCCGATGCCACTACATTACCGCTTTGCATGTTAAGGATAATACCTGTACATAGATTTTCCTTGTTTTTCGAAATTGAAACTGAATATTTATCAATTGGCCTGTTAAGCAAAAACCTTGCTGTATCAACGACATGAATGAAATCATCAAAAACAATCGTTCTCAAGTCACCGGCTGCGTTGATTCGATTTTTCTGGCAGATAATCATCGTCTTATCCGGCAAATCAGCTGCCCGGGCAATCATCGGAGCAAATCTTCTGTTAAAACCGGTAAACAGATAGACATGAGCATTATCAGCCAGCTTCGTTAAATATGCAGCGCTTTCAAAATTATCCGCAAGCGGTTTATCTGTATAAACAGAAACTCCCTCGTGAATTAAACGTTCAATAATTTCCGGATGTGCTACAGTCGCGGCATGTACAAATGCAGCCTGAATTCCTTGATTTAACCATTCATCAATGTTGGTAAAAATGTGATCCCATCGATATTTTTCATGCAATTTTTCCAGAGTTTTTGGATTCCGTGTACAGAAATAGAAATCAACATCGCCTATTGACGCATAAACAGGTATATAGGCCTTTAGCGCAATTGAACCAATACCGATCACACCTACTTTTATCAAGACTATTCTCCCTCTCCGATATTTCTGAATTTCGAATTTCTACCATTATTTATTTTATAATAAAACCCCAGTGAATGGATCATTCAATGGGGTTCTTTTTACTTCATTTGATTGTTGATGGCTTTCATCATCTGATTGATCTTCTTTTGTGATGGATGCTGGCCCATTTGCGCCATCATAATGCGCAGCATGTTTTCATTGATCGGCGGGTTCTTTTTAAGATAGTTCATCATATATTTACGCGCGATTAAGAAACCGAGAATTACCCCGGCAGCCAGGCAAATCACGCCAACTAATATGTATAACCAGAGCATGTGTCTGCTTCCTCCTTGTGTCAATATCCATAAACAGTGTACACTACCACAAGAATTCAGGTCAACCTTACACCCACTGAAACATCATGCATTCACAAATGGGCGATCATCCGAACACGTAAAAAAAAGAGAAAGCTGCTTCTTAAATCAATTAAGAAAAGCTTTCTTTCTGAAGGAGGATGAAAAATGGTCATTAATGTAAAATCATTAATGATAAGAAATTCATCGCCATAAGCAAAAAGCATCAAAGAGAAATTAATTGTACCAATACATAGTAAGTGATTTCTCTTTGTTATATAACAGTATAGCATAGTCTCACTTAATTGCCAATCCACTAAACCGTCCAATTCCCTGTAAAAAAACGGGTGTGCCCGACCCGTAATCTCAACCGTGATTTGCTGATTTATGTTTTTTGTACTACATCGTCGCTGCGGCTGCTCACCTGGCGTGGCCACACCACGACCCTCTTCGAGCAAGCTGAAATCTGCGGGGTTTCACTGGTATGCTGATTCACAGGAACGCTCCGCAGGCATCTCGCACCTCCGCCTTGATGCTTAGACGTTAAACTGTTTCATTTTCTTTTTACCGGAATAACAAGTTGCTGATTTGGAATGATGTGATCGCGTGTTAAACCATTCTCATTCTTTACCCACTCAATAAATGCATGTTTTGAAAGGTTTGCACTTTCTTTTTGATGCGCTTCAGCAATTGACCACAGCGAATCCCCTGCCTTCACCTTTATTTTTTCATAACTATTCTGATCCGCCAAAACGGTATTCGAAAGTGTAAAGAAGAAAATTATCGTCATAATACAAAGTAATACAATATAGGAAATGCCTCTCGCTTTTTTATTTGTATGTGTCTGCATGTTTATTGCCTCCCAACAGGAATATTTGTTCTCAGAACGTTTGTTCGTTTTCTCAATTTTAATGCGAACACACATTTGAGTCAAGCTTTTTTTAGAACAAACGTTTGCATGCATTTTCCCTGAATGCTATAATATTGACAAGATAAGGAAAAGGAGCAACATCATGAAACTCTCGAATCGGCAGCAATCTATACTTGATTTTATTAAGCATGAAGTCGCCCTGAAAGGATATCCGCCGTCAGTGCGTGAAATATGTGATGCCGTCGGGCTTGCGTCCAGTTCAACTGTTCATGGACATCTTGAACGCCTTGAAAAAAAAGGGCTTATTCGCCGGGATCCAACGAAACCTCGGGCAATCGAAGTGCTCGATCATGACAGTGACATTTATACTGAAAAAACAGTTCATGTTCCGGTAATTGGTAAAGTTACCGCCGGGCTTCCCATCAGTGCCGTTGAGAATATCGAAGAATATTTTCCCGTTCCCGGCTCTATGGTAGAGGATGATGAGGTGTTTATTCTTAACGTTTCCGGAGAAAGCATGATTAACGCAGGTATTCTTGATGGGGACAAGGTTATTGTACGCCAGCAGCAGACTGCGGAAAACGGAGACATTATTGTAGCAATGACTGATGAAGATGAAGCAACTGTGAAACGTTTTTTCATGGAAAAAGACCATGTGAGACTTCAACCGGAAAATCCTTCAATGGATCCAATTTTACTTGATCATTGCGTCATCCTGGGCAAAGTAATTGGTGTTTTTCGCACTATTAAATGAAGAATTGAACGACAAATCAATGCGTATCATTTTTGAAGGAATATTTATTCCTTCTTTTTTTGTATCAGTTATGACGGAAGGTGCAGGTATACATGGTGAACGTAGTCGGTTAAAATAAAGAAAAAACAAGGAGGAACGACAATGAATGATTTTCTCAGGAAAAGCCTGCTTATCGGAATTGGTGTAACAATTGTGGGTAAAGAAAAAGCTGAGAAGGTACTGAATGACTTATCAAAAAGCGGCAGTGCAGCTTCTGAAGAAGTGCAAGAATATCTTGGTCTGCTCAGTGACAAAGGAAAAGAAAACACAAACAAACTGCGCCAGGAGGCCATTGAGGCTTTGAAAGATTTTGGATTTGTCACTCGTGACGAATATGCAGCGCTTAAGGATAAACTGAGCCAATTGGAAACAGAAATCGCTGAGCTGAAACAGGTGTCCCATGATCCGCATAAAAATTAACGGCTAAAGGTGACAATTTCTATGATTGGAAAACGCATACGCCATTTAAAAAGATATCAGGAAATTGTTTCTGTTCTCGTTAAATATGGATTTGGCTATATTGTAAAAGAAGTCGGTCTTTTTCATTTGCTGTCTCTGCCTAAACAGATTGTTTCTGATTTTAATGGCACAGGCAACGATCAAAAAACCCTTGGAAAGCGGATCCGTCTCATGCTTGAAGAACTGGGTCCGACTTTTATTAAACTTGGCCAGCTCCTGAGTCTCAGAACGGATATTTTACCTGAACAAATTGCCGAAGCGATGCGTGACCTGCAAGAACGAGTGACTCCCGTTGACATCCAGACCATTGATCAGATCGTGTGCCGCGAGCTGGGGGCACCCGTTTCAGAAATTTTTGCCCAGTTTGATGAACAATGCATTGCGGCCGCTTCAATCGCTCAAGCACATCATGCAGTTCTGAAAACCGGAGAAGAAGTGGCCGTGAAAATTCAAAGGCCCAACATTGATGCCATTGTTGAAAATGATATTGAAATTCTCTGGGATCTCGCCTCACTCGTCGACAAAAGATATGAATGGGCACGCACTTATCAGATTCTTGATCTTGTTGAAGAATTCTCACTGGCCATACGAAGCGAGCTTGAATACACAATAGAAGCCAGAACAACCGAAAAATTATTTGCATTCTTTAAAACAGATGAGCGTGTGATCATTCCTAAGGTCTATCAGGATTATTCAACCGCTAAAATATTAACCTTAGATTTTATTAACGGCTATAAATATAACGATTTAATCCAGAACTGCCCCGCGGACATTGATAAAAAAACCATATGCGAGCGTCTTGTCCATTCATTTCTTGATCAGGCGCTCATCTGCGGTATTTTTCATGGAGATCCACACCCGGGGAATCTTCTTTTTTTCTCCGGCAACAGAATTGGTTACATTGATTTTGGACAGGTCGGCCATTTAAGCGAGCCCATGAAACGCGATTTCGGTGACTTGATTATTGGACTTATGAGAGGCAATACCAATCTCCTGTTGCGCACAATTTCATCAATGGCCGTAATGCCGGACGATCTGAATGAGCGGCAATTTAAAACTGATTTAGATATGCTCCGAGAAAATTACTATCGCCTTCCTTTTAAGAAGGTTCATATCGGCGCAGTCATTCATGATATCTTCTCGGTTACAAAAAAACACCGCATCCATATCCCCAAAAATTATACACTGCTCGGCAAAGCGCTGATTACATTGGAGGGATTGATTACAGGATTGGATCATGAATGCAATATTCTCGAGTTCGCCGAACCCTATGGACATCGACTGTTAATTCGAAGACTCGATCCCGAGGAACTTTCAAAAAAGATATTGATGAATGGATATGACATTTTTGAAAACAGCATACGCCTGCCTGGCTTACTCCGCAAAACGCTGATGCATCTTAACAGCGGAAAAACGCGTGTCGAAATGAAACTCCCGCAATTAGAATTTCTGCTTGCCAAAGTAGACCGGGCAGCAAATCGTATCTCATTCAGCATCATGTTGCTTTCACTGAGTATCATTTTAGCATGCATTATCCTGGGTGAAACATTTGGTTCAAGATCATTGCTCAGTAACGTGCCGGTCCTCAGCATCGCGATCACCATTGTACTGTTTATGTTTATGCTCGTGCTATTGTCCATTTTCCGTTCCGGGCGATTCTGATCCCCTTCACTGCGGACCCCCCATTAATATTGTTCTTTTAATCGGCTTTGATCCACATATGGAACACACGCGAGCCAATCGATGGATCTATTTTTTGTGCCATACGATTGAGTCTGACTTGTGCCATGATCACGTGTTCTCTGTCATCCGGATAACCATGGATCATTTGGCTGCATTGTTCTGCAATCCATTTTATATGATGCTCATCAATGTTCTTACCTGCCAGGAAAAGCGTTCCCGCCCTGCCCCGTACAGGGAGAGTATTCACCCACTCCGAATTAGGCTGATTATCGATCATTCTGCATGTACTCCCGACAGTTGTATCGGCCACAGCAAGCAGCACATCCTGCTGACTGCTGGGTACCTTTTTAATCTGCCGCTCCATCCAATCAAGCCTTGCTTCATCAATTACATAGGATTGTTTTTTGAAGGGCAATTCATTTTTAATGATTTGAAGCGTATTGGCATCTCCAGTGCACGCCAGAAACTGCCGTTCGGATAGACGAACAAAGCTTGGTTTGCTGCCTAATCGTTTAGAAATTCCGTCCTGTTTAGAAACAGTATAAAGCTTGTCATCACTCACTGCGGAAATCCATCGCTCAGTAACAATGATCGACACAAAACTCATTTTTTCATCCTCCATACCTCTTTTAACTACTATATTATAGTGCGACAATAGATTTCATCCGTTTCTTCAATGAAAAAATAGTGCATATCTATTTGCATTTTCTTTTGAAAGTCATAAAATGGACCCATAAGGTTCAATTTATTGTCAAATTTATATATAGAAAACACTTGAATCTGAATCCACTTCATGATTCAGGGAGAAATTGTTATTTCTGAAGGAGGAACCCATTATGGGAAAAATTAAAGCAAGTGAAGCCGTTGTCAAACTGTTTGAAAACTGGGGAATTGACCATATTTATGGCATCCCGGGCGATTCGATCAATACAATGGTTGAAGCGTTACGCAAGGAAGAAAGCCAAATCAAATTCTACACGGTACGCCATGAAGAAGTCGCGTCGCTTGCTGCCGCTGCCTACACAAAACTGACAGGAAAAATTGGTGTATGTCTCGCAATCGGCGGTCCTGGTGCGATTCATCTGTTAAATGGTATGTATGATGCGAAGATGGATCATGTACCACAGCTTGTTTTAGTGGGTCATATCCCGGCACGCCTGACCGGAACAGACTACTTCCAGGAAGTGGATACCGTTGAATTGTTCAAAGATGTTGCTGTGTACAATAAGAAAATTACCAGTGCAGAAAGCTTTCCGGCAGTTGTTAACCAGGCTATCCGTACCGCTTACCAGAAACGCGGTGTAGCCGTATTATCCATTCCCGATGATATTGCGCTTGGTGAAATTTCTGACAGTAGCCCTCAGCTCTCAACACTGTTTGAGAAGAAAAATCCAGGACTCGTGCAGGACGATCTTAATGACGCTGTAGCGTTGATTAATGAAGCAGCAAATCCCGTCATTCTGGCTGGTGTCGGCGCAAAAAGTGCAAAGAAAGAACTGAAGGCATTCGCGGAACGTATTTCCGCTCCGGTTGCAATCACATTGCCAGGAAAAGGTGCCATTTCTGACACACACCCTAACTTTATCGGAAATATTGGTAAGATCGGCACCAAGCCAGCATATGAAGCAATGAAAAGTGCAGATTTACTGATCATGGTTGGTACGGATTATCCGTATGCAGCTTACCTTCCCGAAGGTGCGAAATGCGTACAGATCGACATTGACCCAGTGAAAATCGGTAAACGCTATTCAGTCACTGTCGGGATTGTCGGCGACGCGGCAGAAGCTCTGTCTTATCTGACGGAACACACAACACCTGTTCAAGAACGTCCATTCCTGAAAACCTGCCAGAATCGGATGGCTACATGGTGGAAATGGATGACTGAAGACGAAGTCAAAAAGCAGACACCAATCGCGCCAGAAGCACTGATGTCTGCAATTGAATCCATTTCTGAAGAGGATACCATTTATTCAGTCGATGTCGGTACATCAACCGTCTGGTCCACACGGTATCTTAAAGTGTCTGAGAAACAGGACTTTATCGTATCTGCTTGGCTTGGCACGATGGGTTGCGGTCTTCCAGGAGCAATTGCTGCCAAGCAGGCATTCCCGGATCGCCAGGCGATCGCCATTACGGGTGACGGGGCATTTGCAATGGTGATGCAGGATTTCTCGACAGCTGTACATTACAAAATGCCCATGATCGTTATTGTTCTGAACAATCGTCAATTAGCATTTATCAAGTACGAACAGCAATCAGCCGGACAATTAAAATATGCAGTCGATTTCGGTGATATTGATTATGCAAAATTTGCTGAAGCATGCGGTGGTAAGGGGATTCGAGTTGAGACGTTTGACGACCTGGAGCCGGCTCTTGAAGAAGCGAAAGCTTCTGATGTACCCGTTATTCTCGATGTTGTCGTTGATGTCGATGCGGCACCGCTTCCTGGAAAAATTGTGATGGATGAAGCGAAAGGCTATGCAAAATTCACGGCGAAATCCATTGCTGAAAATCATAAAATGGAAAAAATGCCACCGATGAAGACGGTTATGCGTCGATTCCTGTAATTCTTTCAAAGCAGTAAATGCAGCAATAAAGATACTCTCCGCCTCTTTTCAGTGTCACTCAATATACCATAACTGAAAAGTCTGGCCGTATTATAAAAAAGCGTTCCGTCAAATTAGCGGGACGCTTTTTTTATATTATAGTATCTTTATGCTTATTTTTTCACAACCGCATGACCGCCAAACTCATTGCGTAACGCAGCAACTACTTTCCCGGAAAACGTGTCACTTTCAAGTGAACGGTAGCGCATCAGCAGCGATAAAGCAATCACCGGTGTGGGCACCTGCATGTCAAGTGCTGTCTCCAGCGTCCATTTGCCTTCGCCTGACGAAGCCATGATACCACTCAGTTTTTCCAAGTTGCCATCTTTTGAAAAAGCATCTTCAAGCAGTTCAACCAGCCAGCTTCTAATGACTGACCCATGATTCCATACCTTCGCAACTGCCTGATTATCATAATCGAATTCACTCTTCTGCAAAACCTCAAAACCTTCAGCAAGCGACTGCATCATTCCGTATTCAATTCCGTTATGCACCATTTTCAAAAAATGCCCGCTGCCTGCCCTGCCTGTGTAAAGATAACCGTCGTTGACAGAAATGGCTTTAAAGAGCGGTTCAAGATAGCGAAATGATACTTCATCCCCACCGACCATGACACATGCACCGTTTCTTGCACCACTCATTCCGCCGGATGTACCGACATCCATGAAAGATATTCCTTTCTCCTTGCATAATTGATAGCGGCGCAGCGAATCTGTATACCTCGAATTTCCACCGTCGAGTATTATATCTCCTTCACTGAGCAACGAAAGCAATTTTGTCAATGTCTGTTCTGTCGGGTTGCCCGCAGGGACCATCATCCAAAAAACGCGCGGCTTTTTCAGTGCACCGACAAGTGCTTCAAGCGACGAGATTCCTTCAATACCATCGAAAGTATCCGCTTTGGCTACTGCTTCCGAAGAGAGATCAAATGCCTTGACCGAAAACCCGTGTTCCGACATATTCAAGGCAAGATTATAACCCATTTTACCTAAACCGATTAATCCGATTTCCATGTCACTCACCTAATTTATGTATTATTGATATTCATCTTTTTTAGTTTAACGTATTTAGCCTTTTTATCCAAATAGAAAATATAATGTGTTATGGCTCAACTCAACTAATAGCAGACTAACGAGCAAGCCATGATTATCTGTCCGATAATTACTTCAAACAATGATCAATTTTTCTGACGATCATAGCGAAAAATGGCTGGTCCTCCTGAAACGTCTTCAGCCGTTTCGCTTTCACGGTAGACATCTGCAAAAAAAATGATCATGACTAAAGGAACGCTTATGAGAAGAACAAATACAGGCACTGTGAGATAAGCTCGGATCTCTTTATGGTACACGCGAAATTGGAGATCCTGCCCTGACTTTTGCCGTCCATTCTGAAAGAGCGAACCCTCTGGGTAGAGATCTCTCTGCTCAAATAGTCCTTTTCCATGAATCGGCAAATCCAGATAATCTGAATCGTTTCCGGTTAGTTTTGAAAGAATCATCGTATAATTAGTCGCCGCAGCAAGAGGATGGTTAAGCTTGATCTCGGACAGTTCACCTTTTTCTAATTCCTGAGCTGTAAACGTTTTTACAGCGCTCTGTCCGGGGCCAGACTGAGATCTGATCATCAATCGATAAACAGCGGTCCCGCGCGCACCTGCTTTCCCCAGAGAAATATGATCAAAACTTCGATTGGCGTAAAAGGTTTGCTGCACACTGCTTGCATCAGATACACGCGCATATTCAGACCCTTTACTTTGATTTTGGTTCACTGCATAACGATACTGAACATCGCTTTCTCTTGTTAACTGATTTATGTGTGCTGCGCTAATGCATAGCAGCAAAAGGAAAAGAAAATGAGCCATTTGCTGCGTGCTGATCGACATCTTTAAAATTCGTAATTGATTATGACGGCTCAGAAAAGAAGCCAGTGCTTTTAATCCATAACAGTCTGCGATCAGCAGAGGAAAGAAGAATAACAATGCATATCTCGGTTCAGCTTCCCAAAGAAAAATATAGAAAAGAAAATTTCCGAACAACATAATCAGGAGGAACAAAGACGGATCCACTTTTCTGCTTGCACGTACCAAAAGAGCTGCATAAAAAAGGAGCAGTAAATGGACGCAATGCCCAATCTGGATCATAAAGAGAAGCAACTGGCGCTGATTACCGATGAAATAATCGTAAAGCAGAGAATGGTCAGTAGTATTTCCTAAATACCAGTAATAACCCAGCGAACCATCTGCGTAGACGCGAAAAGCCTTCACTGCCCATAAATAGGTCAGTTCCCCAATTGATTTTGATGCAAGTCTTCGTTTTATTTCACGTACATTGACCGCTTTTTTGGCGGCCTGAGTCGGCTGCTGATAGGTGAGTCGAAAATCCCGGAGATTGTACCGCCCCTGTTCTGAAAGGCCAAGCATGGTCCAATGCGTCACAGGCATTTTAGTTTTTGAATTCGCCTGTATATTTATGTGCCCAGCAAAATCGGCAACAGCCATCTGCAAAAAAAATAATACAGTTAAAATGCCTGCCATCAGTACAAGTGCACGTTTAAACTGTGAACGAAAACATAGATATATCATAAGTGCCGGAAGAAACAAAATAAGATTTTGCCGAATGACGCAGCCTGCTGCAAAGATAAAGCAAAGCATCGCCGCATCAAATACACGCCCGCTGCGCTCATAGCACATAACCACAAAAATAAGCAATGGTGGCATCATGATCATCAGTGTATCTGAATAAAAATACAGTGTATAGAAAAAAACAGGCGCACATGTCAGAATGAGAAAGAGAAAAACCAGCCCCATCCTGCCGCCCAAAAGCTGCTTAACAATTTTCCAGGAAAAGAAGATGCCGAGATTCAATGCGACCATGCAAAGCACATGATCAAAAATAAATAATGCGTGACTTGATTGAAAAGGCGTACATAAATAAAACAGATAGCGAATCAGCATGATCGGAATATTATTGGGATAAATTTGAAAATACAAATGATCATTGCCTGCCTGACCGGGATTTATCAGTTCTTTTGCTTTTAAATACAGATGTCCTCCGTCAATTTCAGGTGGCTCGATTCCTGTAAAAGCACACAGCAGGAAAAGTTCGACTAATATAATTACACCAAAAAGAACCCAGCTCAGTTTTTTAACTCTACATTCTGAAATATGTGCCATCGCATGATGAAGTGCAACAAAGAAAAAAAGTGTAACGATTACAAAAAAAAGCAGCATAAAAAATAAATCTGCAGACGAATATGCCAGTTTGCCAAAAGAGTGATTCATTCCCAAAAGAAACGGAGCACAAATACTTAGAAGCAGGAAAAATCCGGAAAACAATGCAAATGAGTCACTAAACGTCCTGATTAAGCTATTCCTTATGCCTGACAAGATCATCACACCCAGGTAGTCATTTCCCTAATGGTCTTAAATATTATTGGTTAACGTTTCGATTATTATTACTTTTATTTATAAGTTAAAAGCAGTCGACTCATAATCATCGACTGCTTTTTCGGCCTTTTTTAGAGAAGACCTTTTAAACTTTATCATTGATTTTTGCCACTTCTCATCGTGTTGTTTAAATGCAAATAAATACGCTTTTTTAGTCAACTGTTTTTTTCCACATTCCTAAGATCAATCCGGAAATCACCGCACCGATAACTGTAGAAATGAGAAACAGAATTGCATGATTTCCAAGCAAAACAACGAATATCCCTCCGTGTGGAGCTGGAATATTAATGCCCCATAATTGCGTCAAACCACCGGCGATCGCTGCACCGATGACGCTTGAGAGAATCACGCGAAGCGGATCGGATGCAGCAAATGGAATGGCTCCTTCGGTAATAAAAGAAAGACCCAGGACGTAATTGGTAATCCCCGCTTTTCGCTCCTCATCGGTAAATTTGTTTCTAAACAATGAGGTTGCAAGCGCGATGGCTAAAGGTGGAACCATACCACCAGCCATTACCGCTGCCATAAGCAAGCCGTTTGTGTTCCCGCTGCTTGTAAATACGCCAATAGCAAATGTGTAGGCTGCTTTATTAACCGGTCCACCCATGTCGACTGCCATCATTGCGCCAAGAACAATGCCAAGTAAAACCGCGTTACCTGTACCCAGATGATTCAATGCATCAATTAAGCCTGTATTGATATTTTTAAAAATCGGATCGAACACATAATACATTAAACTGCCAGTGATCAGGAGACCAAATACCGGATAAAGAAGAATCGGTTTAAGACCGTCCAGCGCACGAGGCATACCGTGAAAAATTTTCTTTAATAAAACAATGACCCAGCCTGCGAGAAATCCGGCAGCAAGACCACCAAGAAAGCCCGCAGACGATGATGATGCCATAAATCCGCCAACCACACCTGGCATCAAGGCAGGACGATCGCCAATGCTCATTGCAATAAAGCCTGCAAGAATAGCAATCAAAAAATGAAAGGCACCCGTTTCTCCACCGGCAATCGCACCAAGCATTTTAAAGATCGTGTTGCTTTCGCCAATCGTACGCTCCAGAAGAAATGAAATCGCCAGCAGAATACCACCGCCCACAACGAACGGAAGCATATGGGAGATACCGTTCATCAGATCTTTGTAGATTTTTCCCCATACAGACACCTTGTCTTCAGACGCACTGCCGCTTGATGCTTCACCGCCTTCCGCGTGATACGTTGGTGCCTCGCCTTTAAGCGCCTTAGTAATCAATTCCTCTGGCTTCCGAATTCCATCACTTACCGGTGTTTGCAGTACTTTCTTCCCATTAAACCGGGCCATTTCTACTTTCTTATCGGCGGCGATGATCACACCAGCTGCACGATCAATTTCTTCTTTTGTCAGAACGTGCTTTGCACCCTCAGACCCGTTGGTTTCAACACGAATGGCGATGCCCATTTCTTTTGCTTTCTTTTTTAACGCATCTTCCGCCATATAGGTGTGAGCAATACCCGTTGGACAGGCTGTTACTGCAACAACAAATCGCTCGTCGTCCGACTTTATTTCATTGGTCTGCACAGTATTTTCCCTTGCCTCTGCCGCATCATGTTCAGCCTGTTTTTCATCAAACAGTCTGGCTACCTGAGCGGAAGTAGTAGCATGTTTTACCTGTTCAACAAATTCATGATCAATTAATAAGCGGGAGAGCGCTGCAAGCGTTTGGAGATGTACATCAGCAGCGCCTTCAGGAGCAGCAATCATGAAAAACAAATAAGAAGGTTGCCCATCCAAGGCCTTGTAGTCAATCCCCTTTTGGCTTCGTCCAAACACTACAGTTGCCTCGTTAACGGCTCTTGTTTTGGCATGCGGCATAGCAATACCGTCTCCAATACCCGTACTGGACTGTGCTTCACGTTTCAAAATCATTTCTTTAAATAGTACTGGATCATTGATTCTGCCATTACGATGCAAACTGTCAATCAGCTCATCAATTGCTTCTTCCTTATCCGTCGCCTTCATGTCCAGTACCATTGTCTTTTCAATCATTAGGTCTGTAATTCTCATAGGTACACTCCTTTTCCAAGTTGTTACACGTATAGAGAAATAAGTTAAGCAGTCGAGTGTTACATAAAAATGATTGTAGAAATGAATGAACCGGACAGATTCAGCTGTTTACTCACAATAAAACGCAGTTGCCAAAAAAATCCTGTTATAAAATGGCCGGATCATCGGCGATACAAACAGAAGTCCTTTCTAAAATTAAGGATCTGCAGCTTTCAGGTATTTCATCCGTGATGATTATCGCTTCGTTCAAATCGAAAAGTTTACAGAAAGAAACTTCCGTAAATTTACTGCTGTCTGAGATCACGAAAGTTTGATCGGCAAGCGCATGTGCACAGCGCTTCAGTGCCGCTTCTTCGGGATCAGGCGTAGTAAATCCCGCCGACGGATGAATACCGTTTGTTCCAATGAATGCCGTATCAAAGCGAAAATCGCGAATATTTTGCAATGCGATACTCCCGACTGTTGCTTTTGTCGTTGATTTCATCATGCCACCAAGCAAGTAGCAGAGAATGTGATTGTGGGCGAGCAAATCTCCATGTATGGGTCCATTGGTGACAACGGTTACATCTTTTGCTTTGATAAAAGGAATCATTTCTAGAGTTGTTGTTCCGGCATCCAGATAGATACAATCATTGTCCTTTATTTTTGAAGCAGCAAGACGTGCGATCTTTTTTTTTTGATGCACATTTTTCAGCGTTTTAGTATCCATGTCCGGTTCTTCATTAAGCTTATTCAGAAGTGATGCTCCGCCGTGAATTCGGCGAAGTAAATGCCGGTTTTCCAGTTCCTGCAAATCTCTTCGAATTGTTGATTCAGAAGCATCCAGCATCTGGACCAGTTCCTGAAGTTTGACAACATGCGTATCTGCTAAAATCTTCAAAATGGATTGTTGTCTTTCCTCTGCTAACATACACTCATTCCTCCACAATGTTTATTGTAACATGATTTCATTCATTTTCAATCACTAAAATTCAAAAGACGTCATCCATTCACTTATTATCCTTGATATATTACATTTTTTGAATGATTATGAACGTTTATTGCTTTTCCCTATTAAAAGATCAAAATCAGCAGTGATCTCTGCAGACGGTATATTCAGCCAGGCCCGCTGATTTTCTTCAGACGCATTCCAGGCAAGCGGTGTCATTTTAATAAGATCATGAATCGCATCTTTTTTTAAACGAACAACGTAATTTATATGTCTGGTCGTAACTTCCGGATAGTGCTTTTTAAACAGTCCTAATGTATCCTGGTTCGAATAATGTGCTTTTTGATCATCATATAATGAGGTACGTAGTTCTTTTAAATAATTGCTCCCGGGAATAACCTTAATAACACACCCACCGGGTTTCAGCAACCGATTGAAAATCGTATAGTTTGAAGGGGACAGCAGATTAAGAATGCAATCGAAATGTCCATCTTCAAATGGGGGATAAGCAAGATCAGCCACAAACCACATCTGTTCCGGATAATGAACTGCCGCCGAATTGATCCTGTCTTTTGATAAGTCGATTCCAAACCCATTAATATCATTAGGCAGAAAGCTAACTATTTTTTGGCAAAGTCTCGAAAAAGATGATCCTTCCCCGCAGCCAAGATCAAGTATATTTAATGAACTTAGTGATGTAACCGTAGCTTTCAATTGCTCAGATATTGTGGATAGAAGCGGGTCAAAAAAACCATGTTCAGCGATCATTCGCCGTCGCGCTTCAAAGAGATCTTTTCCATAGGCCGTGTGGATCGATCGGGTCAGAAAATTAACATACCCTTTCCGCGCAATATCAAATGTATGGCCAGTTTTACAGATCAGACTTTTTTGTTCTGAAACCGCCATTGCCTGTCCACATATGGGACACTTCAGCAGAGTTAAATTTACTTGCAATTGATCAATAAAGTGTAAACGTTTACTCATATAGAACGCCCTTTTTGTCGTTTGTTTATAGAATGAAAAAATTAAAGACGGACTTATTATAACATAGCCGTGTACTCCCAGATTTTTTAGACGGGGGATAATTATTATTAGCCGTGTTGAACGATTTATCGTATAATATATCTATTCCGATAAGAAAGGTGTGTTATTATGGCATCGACTGTTCATTCCATTCCGCGCCCCCTCGTTCGAACAAATCAGTGGGTGATTGTTCTTGCAATTGTTATCTCCTGGCTAACACATCAATATTGGCTGCTTCTTATTCCACTCTTATCTGGTTTGTCTGGTTTAGTCTTTGATTTTAATCCTGTTATGGTACTTGCAAAAAAATTTTTAAGAAAACCGCAGCGTTCATATATTCCTGAAGACTATGAGCAACAACGTTTTAATCAACTGATCTCAGTCTCGTGCCTGTCACTCGCTTTAATCAGTTTTGCTTTTAACTGGACGATTGCCGCTTATATTTTTTCTGCCATTGTTGGTCTTGCGGCATTCATCGCTATTCTCGGTTTCTGCATCGGCTGCTTCATCCATTACCAATGGACCAGATTTCACCAGAAACGTGTACAGCAAAATGTTAAATAAAGAATCAGGCACAAAATGAACAGCCTGGCTCTCCTGCTGTTCGCCAAGTGTCACCGTTATGTTGCTGGGTGAATACACTGGATGCGAAAGGAAGCGATCAAGTATGGCAGAATATGATCAGACAAATGAGCAACCGCTGTTTGTCCCGCAATTAATGGATGGTCGTAATGCACAGCAGGGAAATACGGTTCCGAATATCAATGACGTATGCCGTAAATACATGAACTATCATGTCATTGCGGAAATGGCGGACGGTAAAAAGATGGAGGGAATTATCGAAGATATTAACGATCAGGGCGTCGTGATGCTGATACCGGAAGACGTAAACGATGCAGAACGTTATTTCTATGGACCCGGAGGCCGCAGAAGATTCAGACGTTTCAATCGTTTTCTCTTTCCATTTATTCTGTTTGTCCCTCCATTCTTCTATCCGTACCCATACTTTTACTGAAACCTTAAATTCAGTTAGAAAACGCGCTTCTCAAAAATCAGAGAAGCGTTTTTTCCCAATTTATGTCGTTTCGACCAGATTCCCCAGCAGGATAATCAGCATGCCACATGCCTCTGTCCAAGTGCCGGCGGTAACCATCGGATCGGATAGCGTGTAGTCCCCACCTGCGTCCAGTAACCGTTTTCTCCCCTGTGCTTCGAGAAAGTTTCCGAGACATACCATAATTCTTCCGATAATCACGTACATTCTTCTCCATGCCTTCGGATCGCTTACAAGCACCATGTTCCCGAGCACTTCTTTAAGATTCGCGGACATTGTCTGCACAAGCAGTTTTCTGTCATCATCTTCGTCATTAATAAATTGTATTGCGAAAGTGCCGTAGCCAATAAAATTCAATGCAAGGCCTAACCGAGCAACTGAGTCTTCAGAAAACAAATCAATAAGCAGAGAACCAGCCGCAACTTGAATTAAACTCCCGGCAAAAACCAGATCATCCTGTGTTTCACGATCCAGATGCTCCAGAGGAGTTTGACCTATGGCATTCAGAATCTTTCCAACTGTAATGGATGCGAGTGCTATGTTATCGGACATCTCTTCTCTGTTCACAGTTGTCCCACCAATCAATTGAGCCTCATCATTCCATCATATTCGTATTCAGTTTTAATTGTCCGATTACTTGTTATATTTCTTTCCTGCTGCCAGGAGCGCGCCCGCAACTGCCGGCGTCACGATAAGGGCTGCTGCTGCTTCAGCAGCACCATTCGTCATAACGATTGTGAGCAATGCCGGAAGCAGCTTACTGACATCAATTTGCAGAAAGTTCGCATATGGCTGACTGTAAAAAATGTAAATCAGCCCCAGAACAAGAATCGTATTAGTCAAAGACCCAAGCAAACCGGCAACCGACATGCTGACAACTTTCGGCAATCTGGTCTTCTTCAATGCAACATAAACGCCCCCGGCGATAATGCCGACTAAAATACGTGGAACAACTGAAATAAGCGGATTTGTGAATACAATAGGTGCGATTGGACTGGTTGGAAATGCAAATGCACGAATAAAAGTAGTCATGCCCCATACACAGCCCACGATTGCACCTTCAACCGGTCCGAGTGCAATTGCTGCAATGATGACTGTAAGATGGATAATGGTTAAACTAAAAACGCCAATCGGTATGTAACCAAGAAATGGCACCAGGTTTTGCAAAAGAATAATTGCTGTAAAAACACTTAAAATAACTAAACGATAAGTTTTTTTTCTGTTTGTCGTTTCCATGTTAAACCCCTTTTTTTGTCAACTCTCTATTTCTTAATATCAATCCTCCTTTGTCATTATAATGACTTTTTACGACAAGGGAAACATTCAATTTCTCTAATTAAATGTTTTTGTTAACATAATATTATTATTGTTTCGGATCGTCGGCCTTGTTTTTTTCCTGATTCTTTAAAACAGCGACCATTTTTTTGATTTTGTCCGGAACCGGAAGCCCCATCTCTCCTGCATTTTCAATAATAGACAGTAATTCATTTGCCAGATAAAAATAAATGCTTGCATCCATAATTATGCTTTCTGAACCAAGTATTCGATCACATAAATGAGCGGCGGCCACCACGGCGAAAATCATTACTTTTCTGACAATACCTTGAAAACCAACTTTACTTGACAACTTTCCTTTATATGCAGCAGCAAGCAGTCCCGATATATAGTCAAGAATAACAAATGCAATAAGAAGCGTAATGAGCGGTGACCATTCACCAAACACATAGCTGAGTATGACACTCAAAAACATTGTTATACTTTTATAGACATGTAAATGCTGTGTCACTTGCCTATCCCCTCTCTGCTTCGTTTCTATAATTTATGTTGTCGCATTTTAAGGGACAGGGCTGAATGCCAATGACATCTCAGAAACACTAAAAAAGGCTGAGGTGAGTTACTTAGTCTGTTTGTACAAAAATGCATTCTGGCTGTAACCATACGTCGCAACCCGTACATGAATACAAAATACCCGAATTAGAAAACTTGGTTTTGCCAATCCTCTGGCAAAGGCAAAGCTGCCGCCGCACTTATACTACAATCCGCTGAATTTTAAACTTTCTTATAGTGCAAAAAAAAAGATCCTTTTGACAAAGGATCCTGCACAAAAAATGTTTTGGGGGGTATTACTTTTACATAAATACTGTAACATGTTATCTTTTGCTTTTTCATCAACCCTGAGCACGAAAACACGCTACGTCCGGAGACCTATAAAAGCAAAAAATAAAAGGTGAATCGGGCGTGCCAGCAAACCTTTAAAAAGTTGGATAGGAAATACAAAAGAGGGAAAATCATTGTTTCACTGAACGCTGTGTGACATTTGTGAGCGACTCAGTGAATAAGTAATTGGGGCGCGATTTGCTAAAACACTGCCTGTATTCACCTCATGTAAAGCAATCATCTGCTTTACATATATAATTTTATCTCTTTTTCACACGACATAACAACGCATTTATGATGCGGGGTCACGCATTTTTTGTGCGGGGTCACGCATCATCACGCATGATTCAAAAATATTGTTAATTTTTCAAAAAGTTATCGCTTGACGATTAAGATCGCTCCAATGTTTAACCAGAAATTCATCTGTCATCCAACGTTTTGCTCCCGACCAAGGATCATTATAATAGAAGCCGCTTTGATTGTATCCGGTTAATGTGAGCGCATGAATACTAAAACCATCAAAGGTGCCCCATATGACAACCGGATGATTACGACTTAGATAATCCTTTAATTGCTCAGTTGAAGCGCCTGTTAAATTGACAGCACTTCCCGCATACTTTTTTACGAGTCCCATTAAAGCGGGTGGATTTATGGTTACTCCGGATTTAGTAAATGGTGAACCGACAAAGCCAGTATCCGGATCACCATTCACAGCCCGTGGCATTTCGTTCGCCATCTGAATTTTATTCACATGTGCACCATGAAAACGGAGCATCATCGTTACCGCCGTAATTTCACAACCCGTGGGCAGTTCAGGCAACTGCCGTATGCTTACAACGTTCATTTTATAGTTTTCGGGAATCTGAGTACCTGAGTACACAATTTTAGTCTGGGAAGGTTTTACTGTTTCTCTCTTAAGGGTGGCGCCAAGAATGATTTTTCCGTTTACTCGTTTCGCATCATAACGGACACGCTCAATTCCGTTTTTTCCATTCTGATGAACGCGATTTTCACCGCGCATCATTGAATCATCGTCCACATATTTTGTCTTAAATGCAGTGCGCTCCGTGCGTTCATAGATTACTTTAACCACTTTTGACACAGGAACTACATGCTTTTCACTCTTGTAAGAAAAAGTCAGTTTGTAAGTCCCGGTTTGATTCGTATTCATCTCACCTTTGACGATTAAATGATTTAATGACAATGCTTTTCCCTTCTGATCTGTTACGGTAACATAATCTTTTGGATCAATATTTTCTCCCAGTCGGATAATTGACGGCATTTTTTTTATCGTAATTACAACTTGTTCTTCCTGTTTCATCGTGCCGTAACACCCCGTTAGCAGCAGAACAGCACTAAATATCGCGATCACCATAATATAACATTTAAAGTATGTTTTCACTGACTCCTCGACACCCCTGCATTGGTTAGAAATGAATAATTACAGTTTACAGGAAAATGCTTAATTTTTGATTAAAAAAACGAATATTCAACGCTTAAAAATTGTCGTTCCTATATTCTTTTGTAATCTCCATTGTGGTGCAGTATCATCATCACTCCAATACTCATTCATCGCAATTATCTTATTATCATCCTCGATTTCCATAAACGATACCACATGAAAAGACGACTCTTTATCGATAGTAAAAACATTCACTACAGTAATGATCAAACTCCCAACTTTCTCTATTCTTTCAATTGTTCCATCCCAATCTCCAGGGTATTCGCAGTTTGCTCTAATATACTCATCTACCGTAAAGTGTTCATTGGTACAATGCCAATTTACATATGCCGTGTCCTTGAAAAAGGTTTTCAGTTTTTCTGCATCTTGTTTGAGTACTGCATTCCAAAATTTTTTAATGTCCATTTACTTTGTCTCCCCAATTGTTTATCATTGTTTTTCTATAATATCATCACCTGGCAAGGCTTCCAATGATGATGAACGTTATCACGTACACCAAAGTCAAATTAAACCATCGTTGAGGCTCTTTCAGCATGCCTTCAAAAACAGGCCCCTAAGGTTCTGTCGAACTGCTTCCTTGGTCCGCAAACATTACAGACCGCTGCAAACTGATGAATCTATATAAAAATAAAAATGAACATTTTTTGCTACTTTTTTCACTGCATTTTATATCCGCCTCCTACTTATCAAATAGGAGACGATAATTATGCAAAACACATTAATTACGATAAGTGAAATTTTGAATGAAGACTGGTTTACGGAGTGGGAACTGGAAGGTGTTGAACTGGATTCTGCCGATCAGTGGTTGCTTATTTTTGAAGACGTAGGTTATTTAAACAAAATGACTGAATCCGTCTATATTTACCACGATCCGGCGATTAAGCAGAAATTACTATCAGCGCCGAAAAGACACGCTCTCTGGAAAAAGTTCGGATCTGTCGGCGTGAAAAACAATACGCCCGGATGATGTTGCCGGAGCCGTCCATCTTGGCAGAGATGAACTCGAGGAGGTCGGTCGTACGCTGAAAGAAAGCTATGCTTTTTTGGATATTATGGCTGCAAATATCAGTAATTAAAGCGCAGTCCATACTATCCAATTCATGTCGAAACGTGTTGATAATTATTGATTTTCTTTTTCTCCCAAGATGATATCATCTATGTATTAATTATTTCTTGGAGAGATATTATTTGAAGAACAGATTAATTATCGTGTTACTTCCACTATTATTTTTTTCTATTTATTTTGCTAATTTTGCTTCTGCTCAGAACAATAGTAGTAATGCAGGTGGGCAATTTGGAGGTGGTGGGTTTTATGAAAGCCCGATTGGCTTTGGTACTCGTGGTGGTGGCGGAGTAAAATATTATCATGGGGGAAGTATGCCAATAAAAGGCGCTAAACCAAAAAGCGAATACCGTCTTTATAAAAAGGGGAAACCATATCAAAAAAGGCTTTTCGATAAAAAAGGCCGTGCAAAGGTTGACATCGACTACACTGATCACGGTTTTCCAAAGTATCATACTAACCCACATATACATTATTGGAGCTGGAATGGGAATAAAGCTAGCAGAAAGTGACAAATAGTGTTCATCACATAATGATGACATAAATCGAGAAAGGTTGGATTATTATGAATGACTTATCCGTGAGCAAAGTAATTGAGATGATAGATCAAGGCAGAGAGTTCGATTTGAGATATCAAGATGAGGTATATACAATATCCAATTTAGGTAAAACTAAGGGCATCGCTCATGATGGACAAGGTAAAGAATATAAATCTGGTAAGGATATTTTTGATAACTATACAATAGATGGAAAATCACTTAATGAAGTTTGGGACAAAATTGAAGTGGATTATATTTTCTAATCAGTCGACTATCTGACACATACATCCCCCCCGGTCATCGCCGGGGCTTTATTATGTAAAAAGAAAACGGGAGCCCGTGCATTCGCAGTCTCCCGTGTA
>NZ_JAMAST010000007.1 GCF_023336505.1 Sporolactobacillus mangiferae
ACCGGGCAAAAATGCGCCCGGTCCTCATGGGTCATGAGTCGTTGATCTATTTCTTTGGCTTGAATCGTCGCTGCAACTACTCACTTGCCGTGGACGCACCGCGAGCCTCCGCAGGCAAAGATGGGAATCTGCGGAGGCTCGCGTTCCAAAAGCGCCATGAATATTGCTTATATGGTGCAAGAAAGGCATTGCCGTTGCTTCAATGCTCTGAGGCCTGTGCCGCATGCCGTTCCCACCGATTCTTTACTAATTCATATTTAACCAGGCGCAGTCCTTTATTCTCTGTTTTTTCTATAAAAGAATCCGTAATCCCCCTATAGACAGCTTTCGACATATCCAAAGCAACGGGAACCTGGCACTGAATTTCGGCAAGGCTTCGCGACAAGCGTAACATATCCAGATCCATGCTGATTTTTGTTTGCTGACTTTTGGGAAGCATGTCCAAATGATCGAGAAGGCGATCAATCGAGCCAAATTGCCGGATCAATTTCAGAGCTGTTTTTTCTCCGATTCCACGAACGCCCGGATACCCGTCACTTGTATCCCCCATAAGCGCCTTAACTTCAACGAATTGCTGAGGAGTCACACCATAGTGCTCAGAAAAAGTTTGTTCATTGAAGCTCCGGTAATTGCCATATCCCTTTTGGAGAAGATCAATTTGTATCCGCTGATCCAGGAGCTGCAACAAGTCGCGATCCCCGGTAACAATGGATACAGCCGTTCCCTCGTGTGCACGCTTCGCCAATGTGCCGATGCAATCATCGGCTTCAAATCCGGGAACGCCAATATTGGGAATGCCAAAAGCTTCAATCATTTCTTTAGCGAGATCAAATTGAGGTACCATCTCAACAGGGGGTGCGGTTCGGTTCGCTTTATATCTGGCAAATAATTGATGGCGGAAAGTCTTGCTTCCCATATCCCAGCATACGGCAATATGTGTCGGTTTTCTGTTTTCGATAGCAAGCATGAGATGGCGCAGAAAACCTTGTACACCGTTTGTCGGCTCCCCTTCTTTATTAAACATAAATTGTCTGCTTGGCGCGGTCGCGTAAAAGGCGCGAAACAACAAAGCCATTCCGTCCACCAGTAATAATTGCTGTTGATTTGCCAATGAAACTCCTCTTTTCACATATACATTTTTATATAACACGATTTAGACTTTATTTTTTACCTGTTTGTCCTGCTGTGAACATTCATATCTTCACAAGAGCGCCCATTGATCTAACTGCTTGTGAGCTCGTCAAATTTTCTTTATTATAACACCCATGTCACTTTCGGGTCGGTATAGAGAAATGGTTTTAAATTTTTTCAATTTGCGTTAAGCTAAAAATAGCATTGGGTTAACAGTAATGGAGTGTTTTTATGAAATTCAGAGTACCTTTATTCATTTTTTTAGCGTTAACGCTCATTGCTTTCGGTTTTTCAGCAGTGATCCGTAGTGAAAATGCTGAACCAACGCATATCAAAACAGAAAGTTCGAACACTTCTGCCGTTCGGATGGTGAAAAGACAGATTCCTACTGTCTTCATCCACGGCTGGAAGGGTACAGAACGATCCTTTAAAACAATGCTCAGGCGCTTTAAAAAAAATTATAACGGACCGGAGCGCGCTATTATCATGACCGTTGAACCAAATGGAGCGGTGAAGTCGTCCGGTCAAATTACAGATCAAAAGATTCCGTTGATTCAGGTCATCTTCTCGAGCAATCACGAATCCATGCAGCAGCAGGCGGTCTGGCTGAAAAATGTATTTTTTATTCTTAAAAATACTTATCATTTGAATGAAGTCAACGTCGTCAGCCATTCAATGGGTGGCAAAGCATTCACATATTATCTGGAAAAAATCGAGAATCAAACCCATTATCCTGTTGTAAAAAAATATGTCGCCATAGCCGCACCTTTTGACTGGATCAGTGGTCCGCAGAATGATCGCCTCTACACTTTGGAACAATTAAAGCGGGAAAGCTATCTCGTTCAACATCACGACCGGCTGCCACAGGATCTCGATGTACTGGCGATTGCAGGCGTCATGCGTAATGTTCATGAAGGTGACGGAGTCGTCTCTCTTCAGGGGGCTTTTTTTGGCAGGTATTTCTTTAACCGCGACCATTACAAAGAAAAAATTGTTTATGGGGCAAAGGCACAGCATAGTATGCTTCATGAAAATCCTCAGGTCGATCGAATAATCGCCGATTTCTTGTGGAAAATTCATCCGAAAAATTAAAAGCACCTGCTTAGGTGCTTTTAATTTATTTCTATATCACGTATGAAACGGATCAGGTGTTCCCTCAGATCAGCTTTTCAAATGGAATACGCCTGCTTAAAGCATACATGATCGGCATGCCGACCAGCATGACGGTACATTCGCCAATCCCCACAGTAATCCAGGTCAAAAAGAACGGCAATTTATAGACAATCGCGAGTTCCCATGCAATAAAGCACATCGTAATTGTGAAAATGCCTGTGTTGATCAGCATGCGTTTCCATAATGTTTTTACAAATTTTGACAGAAAGATCGTGATCAGCAATGCAATTGCCGACTGACCGGTTCCAAAAATCAGATCATAAGGAAGCATTGGCGAGAAAAACAAATTGCCTATAAACACGCCGCAGACAATTCCCCAAAAATATTTTTTGTTAAAAACGACAAAATGATTCAGCAGCTCAGAAATCCTGAATTGAAACGCTGCAAAACTGATCGGCTGCAAAAAGAAAGTAAGCACAATGTACAGTGCCGCCAGGATTGCGTTGATCGCCAGCATTCTTACGGTTTTCATAATAGAATAAACAATCCTCCTTAGTTTTTTGATAAACGTGGGATGGTTTCGAACCACGTGTGCACTTATTCTCAAACTACTTTATTTTAATCTAAAAGCATGGATTGTCAATTTTTATTAAACTTGCCAATCATAAAAAAACAAGCAGGACACCCCATCGTCAAATTAATGACTTTGAAATGCTCTGCTCCCTGCTCTATTTAAAAAATTTATTACTCTTCTCTGTTTGACATCGTAATCATCAGGATAAATCTCACCAATTCCATCATGGATACAAGTGCCGCTGCCACATAAGTCATTGCTGCAGCCGAAAGAACCTTTTTCGCCTGTTTTTTCTCGCTGTTCTGAACAATGCCCAGCGAAACGATTTGCTTTAGCGCGCGGCCGGAAGCATCGAATTCAACGGGAAGCGTTACTAACTGGAAAAGTACGGCAGCAGCGAAAAAAATGACACCAAGCGCTGCCAGCTGCATCATCCCAAGAAACACACCTGCCAGAATAAGAATATAGGACAGGTTTGAACCGAGATTGGCAACGGGAACAAGCGCACTTCGTACGCGCATAAACGTATAATCTTTTGCATCCTGAATGGCGTGCCCTACTTCATGGGCCGCAACCGCCGTTCCGGCTATTGAGGCGCCATGATAAATATCACTGGACAAATTCACCGATTTATCGCGCGGATCATAATGATCGGTTAATGATCCGGGCACCTCTCTGATGGTAACATCATATAACCCATTTGCGTCCAAAATACGTCTGGCAGTCTCAGCACCCGTCATTCCGGTTGAATTGCGGACTTCAGAATAACGGGAATACGTCGATCGGACGCGCATTTGCGCCCAAATAGGGATCAGCATTAATACGCCCAAATAAATCAGGTATTGAATCATGCTCATTCCTCCATATACTGATCTTTAAAGATTGTTCAAAATCGAAGGAACCGGGTACAAATGCTGCGCATTGCCAACCTCAAGCACATCCATTCATCCTGAAAAATTCCATCATTGAACAACTTCATTATAGTCAATTTTAGTCAAACTTTCTCCGATTGTCAAAAAATTTTCTTTTTTAACAGATACAGTATATGATTTCGCACCGTATCCAATCAATAAAAAATGGCTTGGCTGAGCATTAAAGCTGAGACGAGAAACACATGCGAAAGCAGGAGCGTACGCATCCGGGTTGTTCTAATGGATACGCTGCCTGCGTGCCCGTTCTCCAACAAAACGTCTTAATGATGCATAGGACAGTACAGTGACTATGATCGCTCCAAGAGATGCTGACAACCCAATATCACTTAATGCTCCATTGTTTGCATTCTGGCTGAATACCAATTTCAGTTCACGTTCTATATCATTTAACTGCCGTATCCGTGTACGAGAATGAACATCTTGCAGACGATTGCCTGAGAAAGCAGCGATCTGTTTATCCACCAGTTGGACAACATCAGATTGTTTATCAATAACCAGAGCCGGATATATCACAGAATATTTATCAAGAAAATGATTCAGTTGATACTGAAATTGTGCCAGATCCTCTTTTTTAAGTGCTTTTTCCACATGTGAAAGCGAATTCAGGACTTCGGGTTGCATTGTTTTCCATAAATGCTGGCCGTTTGGATCTAAGGCATCAAAAGCCAGTCTTAAAGATACAGCAGCATCGACACGTTCGCCTTGCGTATTTCCAGATTTATTCAGAAGAATTTTCAGCTTTATGATCGAAGCTGTGATCACTTCTCGATTCTGATCGGAAAATTGACGAGAATCCCTTTTCCAATGTTGGGCCAATTCATTCAATAAACTGGAAGCGGCAGCTAACTGATTGGCCTCCGTGTATTGAAAAACGCGATCAGCCAATTCAATTGAATTTTTTTGATGATCGAGTACTTTATCGTCGCTTGCAGCCTGTCCTTGATTTGGAAATCCAATGAAAAGTATGGAGCAGATCAATAAAGCCAGCAGCTTCGCTTTCATCGCTTGTCCTCCCCTTCACGCCTTGATCTTACTCTATGAGGATGGGAAGAGAAGTATGCCGTTTTTGCTGCTCGTTCTGTGTCTTTTTAACTGTGCTTACGCACCTCTTTCAACTGTTTCGATAATAGATAGAATAACTCCTTATCGCCGTTGTCAAGTGCTTCATTGATTGCCAGATTCAGACGATTAATGGTGAAAGCCAGTTCAGCTTCGTCTGCGGCATGTTCCGCAAATTGTCCGTATTTTTCATGAACATCTGCAGAACTATGCGGGTTTTCTTCTAGAACTGAAAAATAAATAGGCGAACGGCGTACAGAATCGATATTCAGTTGAAGATAAACGGCTTCATCCTGATTCATGCGCAAATCATGAAAAGCTTTCTCAGGATCATTAGTTTCTACCGTTTCTTTAACATACCGAAATATCCGGTCATTTTCCCTGAAATCGGAGATTGTCATTGATCGGTTCAATTCCGAAACATCATCAACAATATGAATACGGGCAAGCAACTGATCATTACTCATCAGATAATGTAACAGCCAAATGATCTCTCGATTCGTCAGCAAACGACGATCTAAAATCCAGCGAAGAAATGTTTTCTTCTGCATATTCGATACCATCTGCTCCATTATGCCGTCCCTCCTGTAAATCTTTTTTGTACTATAAGAAAGTATATAAATTTTAAGGAAAATAGTATAAGTGCAACGGCGGCTTTGCCTACGTCAGAGGCTTGGCAAAGCCAGGTTTTTTAAGGAACTTTTGTATTCATTCACCTGCTACTGATTTTTTGGACCCTTTCACTGGTTTGTTAAAAGGCAGCATGGTTTTCCAACATCGTCCTGTATTTAATTATTCGTCGCTTACTTTTGATCATCCTGCTTGATTCGTTCGACAAATACAGCCAGATCCTGATTTTCCGGACTCAGGAGCGCCGCTTTTTCAAGTAGATTCAAGCCTTCATTCATCTGCCCTATTTCTCTTAAGAACTCACCATATTCCTGAAGAAAATCAGGATTGGCCGAGAACACCGAGGCGCATCTTCGGTAATGTGCCTCAGCTTTCTTAAGCTCATCTGTCTGATTATATGCAGTAGCCAGAAACCAGATTAACATAGGATCTTCGATTTCAGTGTTTCCAAGCAGCCGAATAACACCTTCATAATCCTCTTCTTGTGCCATCAATTCAGTTAAATGAAGCAGTGCGTCCATATTTTCCGGATTCAGTGCCAGGCATTTTCTGAAATAATGTACCGCCTGGTCATTTTGATGCAGTTTAGCAGATAAAATGCCGCCAGATACATAGAGCCTTTCATTATATTCATCTTGTTCAAGACCTGCCTGTACGGTTGCCAGAGCTTTTTTTAGATTACCCTCATGTTCATATGCTTCTGCCAGGACATTATAAAGTGTACTATATCCTGGATCCATGGATTTTAATGTTTCCAACGCTTTGATCGCTTTTCGATGTTTGTGAACACGCATCGCGGTGACCGCATAACCAAATAATCCGTCAAGCGTTTTTTCGTTTTTCAGTCCTTTTTCATATTCATCAATAGAAGCCTCAAAATTACCACTTAAGCTGAGTGCCTCGGCAAGTTTCAAAGGAACATTCTGCTTGCTGAGCTCCGGATTATCTTTCACTTCCATGAAACAGTCAACGGCCTTCCCTGCTTCGCCGGCAGATAAATAGAGCTCACCCAGTGCTAAAATTAATATCGGCTGATGAGGGGCGCGTTTCAGTGCCCCAAGAAGTTTATGTTCAGCGACTTCAACAAGGCCTTCAAGCTGAAACAGATCAGCCAGCATGACCTGTGCACTCAAATAATTTTCATCGAGCGGGGGAACTTTCTCCAAATAGTGAATGGCCAGCGATTCTTCATTTTTATCAATTAATAATTCCGATAACTGTAAAATCAATTCACTGTCATCTGGAAAACGTGTCAATAGTCGTTCATATACTTTTCGAGCATCATCTAAAAAACCGTATTGCTGGAAGATAGATGCTGCGCCAAACTGAGTCTGATCATCACCACTGACGGCCAGATCTCTGAGAAGTTTAATTCCTTCTTCAGTCTGCCCGCTTCCCATCAGTGCATTTGCTGTTTCTAAAGTACGTATCATGCTCATCTCCTTTAAAAATCCGGACAATAGTCTACTTACGTCATCATAATCAACCTGCGAGACAACTTCAAGAAAGATCCATTTTGCATACATAAAAATCACATCCGCCCTTCAAAGGATGGCTGTGATTATATGATCATTCATGGAAATTGTATCTCTTCAAAAAAGCAACTGTCAGATAGCTCGACCGTGCATCACTGCATACAAGCCTTGTATGAGACCAATGAAATCAATTATGGCTCATTATATTCTTTCATAAAAAAAGGTCTCAGCAGCGTGCAGCCGGTATGATGAAGGATTGAAAATCTGCTCGGTACTGCCGACAAACAGTATACCCTGCGCTTCCAAGGCTTCACCAAATTTATGATAAATCACTTTTTTCCCTTCATCAGTAAAGTAGATCAGTACATTGCGACAGACAATGATGTCAAACTTTCCCGGCACCGGATCTCGAAGCAAATCATGCTGCATAAAGCGGATTTTGTTTTTCAATTGTTGATTTGCTTCAAATAGGTACCCTTTTTTCACAAAGTGTTTTCGTTCATCTGGCGCCAGCGATTCAATCGCCTTTTCCAAATATTTTCCCTGACGCGCAGATTCCAGTGCTTTTTGATCAATATCAGTAGCAATGATTGAAAAATTCATTTCCGGCAGACAGTTCATGCATAATATAGCAAGAGAATAGGCCTCTTCTCCCGTTGAGCACGCAGCACTCCAAATATTTAATGACCGCTTTATTGAAGAACGCGCACGGATTTTCTTCTCAAGTACCGCCCACCTTGGACGATTGCGAAAGAATTCGGTCACATTGATTGTCATTCGGTTAAGCACTTCATCAAGCAATTTTCGATTTTGCTTCAATATTTCTGCATAATCAGCAAAGGACATAATTCCGCGGCGAATACCAAATGCACGCAATCGACGCTTCATCTGCTCTTCTTTGTACAGAGACAGATCTATTCCTGTAAGCTGGAAAAAAGATTTTTTGAACTGATCATATTCTTCATTGACCGCTTCGTTCATAGATCGATCTCCTCATTGAAACACTGCTGAACTTTCTTTTTCATTACTCATTACTGATCAGTTCACTTTTATCAAAAAAAAGATTGATTTCACGTGTTGCATTTTCAGGAGAATCCGAACCATGAATCACATTGCGATTCATGCGTGTCGCGTAGTCGCCACGGATTGTACCCGGAGCGGCTTTCTCAGGATCTGTTGAACCCATCATGAAACGGGCAAGTTTGATAATGTCTTCACCTTCCCATATCATAGCAAATACGGGTCCGGAAGTCATAAACGTTGTCAAATCCTGATAATACGGACGTCCTTCATGTTCATAATAATGCTTCCTGACCAATTCATCCGAAATGATCATCAGTTTTCCGGCGATCATTTTAAAACCCTTTGCTTCAAATCTTGCGACAATACTCCCGATCAGGCCACGCCTCACGCCATCCGGTTTAATCATTAAGAAAGTTCGTTCCAAGATTATCAGGCTCCTCACAAAATCTTGTATTCTTTAATTTTTATTCTTTACACTGGCCTGTCCATAAAAAATGGAGTTTCTTTTTTAATTATCGGAGATCATTGCAGCTTTGTACACTCATATTAATATTTTCTTTTCCCAATGTAATCAGCAATTTCTTTAAGAGATCGCGTTGCTCGAATCTTTGGCAGTCGATCAAGTGTTTCAATTGCTTTACGTAAGTATGCTCCACTTAAACGTTCTGAATCCTGGATGGCGCCACAATCACGGATCGACTGTATGACGGCATTCCATTGCGTAGCTTTTGTATCTTTCAATGCCAGTACCCCGCGAATCACACTGCTTAGCCCATGATTGTGGATTGCGAAGTACGTAGGTAATGTTATATTTCCATGCCTCAGGTCATCACCTGCTGGCTTACCCAATTGTTCTTCTGTTCCGACAAAATCAAGAATATCATCAGTCATCTGATAACTCATTCCTAAGTAATAACCAAAATAATAGAGCTTTAATCCAATATCTGATGAGCATCCGGAAGATAGAGCGCCCAATTGACAGCTAAGCGCTAAAAGCAAGGCCGTTTTTCTTTTGATGCGTCTAAGATAGACACGAAGATTTTGTTCTACATGATACAATTCCTTAATCTGATCAATTTCTCCAAGGCTTAGATCGCGAATAATTCGGGAAATGTGCAGGTGCGCCTCTTTGTGGTCAAAAGCCGCGATCAATTCAACGGCTTTCGCAAATATAAAGTCTCCGGTAAACATGGCGACGCGATTATCCCATTGTGCTTTAACCGTTGGCTTCCCGCGTCTCAGGTCAGAGTCATCGACCACATCGTCATGGACAAGTGACGCCATATGAATCAGTTCCAAGGTAACCGCCGAATCATAGACTGCTTTTCGTGATGCATCTCCATATTGTGCGCAAAGCAGTACCAGTAATGGACGAATACGCTTACCACCTGCCCGAAGCAGATCAAGAGCAGCTTCATGGATGACAGGATGTGTCGCCTTCAATGCAGATTCTAATTGTTTTTCGATCTTATTCAGATTTTTTTTTTGTTCCAGATAAATGCTCGTCAGCGTCATGTCTTTTCACCTTTTCTTTGCTGCATAAGCCGTTGTCCGTCCGGTATGTGCGTTTTCTCAACGCAACGGCTTTATTCCTTTATGTATTGCGGCAATCCCGCCCATTAATGAACAGACCGATATATTTTTAAAACCTGCCTGTCGAAACAAACCAGTTAATGTCTCTTGATCGGGAAACTTGGATGCCGATTCGTTGAGCCATGCATACTCATGATAGCTGTTTGCAAAGATTTTGCCCAGAAGCGGCATTATAAACCGAAAATAAAAGAAATATAACTGCCGATACACGGGTATTTTTGTCTGAGAAGTTTCAAGACAGACAAGCACTCCCCCCGGGCGAAGCACTCGATAGATCTCTTTCAGTACAGTTAGATAGTCTGGGACATTACGCAGACCGAACCCAATTGTTGCCCGATCAAATGAGGCATCCTCATATGGAATGGCCATGGCATCCCCATTAACCAGCTTTATATTATCATACTGCCGCACCTTTTTTTTCATCTCTGCAATCTTGAGCATATTATCGCTGAAATCAAGGCCTACGACTTTTCCACCGGGTCCCACTGCTGCTGCCAGGGAAAGTGACCAATCTCCTGTTCCGCAGCAGACGTCAATTACCTGTTCGCCTTTGCGTGCTGCAACAAGTGCATCAGCTTTTCTCCGCCATGCTTTATGCCGATTAAAACTTATCAGCGAATTCATCGAATCATATTTTTTATAAATGCTTTGAAAGACCTGGTGTACTTTTTCCCTTTTTTCTTCCTGATTCGACATCTTAATAAATCCCTTCCTCAGCACTTTCTGTCAACCGCTCCATTCGGTTGCGTAAATAATTTAAAAGCGGACGCCACTGCTGTCTCTCATCTTCAGGGCGATTAAGCGCTTTTATTAATTGCGTCTTCTTTTCTCTGATTGTCTTATCCAGCCGTTCCGGACAATGATCAAATGTATCATGAAGCACTCGATAAAACAGGCCACTTTCATGCCCATGCGCACTCTGTTCGAAGATCAGTTTTTTAACTAATAAAAAGTCGGTCAGATATGAAATCATCTGAGTAAATCCAAGTTGCTCTGCAATTTTTTTTACAAGCGCACTCTCAATCTCTTTGATGGCTGCAATCATCTCAATCCAATTTGGATGAGAGGCAGGATAAAAAAAAGTACATTGCTGCACATTAAATTTCTGAATGGCCTGAGCCACCCACTTAATTACTTCCATGTTTGGCTGTCGCGCCAGCCAAAAGTAATAGAGGGCACTGTAAAAATCGCCGGATAGTACAGTTAGCTGCCTTTGCTTGGTTGCTTCACTGCCTGTAATTCCTTCCATGGAAATATTAGAAACATTTCTGTGCGTGTTCAGGCCAATCTCTGCCACCAGTACGCTTTTTGTACATTCTGCCGCACTCGTCCCAAATCGGCTTAAGCGGAATAAAACATAATAAATCAGCAGCTTGTCACGATCGATAACGGGTTCTGGCAAAATGGACCTGACATAAGGGTGCTCAAGTTCTTCACAAAGCTGATCGTGCACCAATTTCAATTCGTCATTTAGTGACAATACAGCGCCTCCTATGCAAGTAAGTCACAGCAGAAAATAATCTGTGCTTCTCATGATGATAAAATGTCACTCAGATACGATCGTCCCATGTTTTGTTTGTATCGTCGCCTTGCCATGCACTTTGATTGCTGATGTATGCTCGGTAAACTGTGCAATCATCACTTCGCCTTTATCTAACTTTTCCGTATGAAAAAAACGAGTCTCCGCCCCACGAGTCAAGCCAATGACATTTACTCCGTCCTCTTCAGCCTTGATGACAAAATAATCGCCCAGTACTTCTTCATTGTTCAGTTCCATATTCGACACCTCTTTCCATGACATCCGTCTCAATCTGTATTCATTTAGCCGTACAATCCAGTTACTATAGCTGAGCAGAAGCTTGAGTTATTGACTCAATGATTGATTAATGACATTGCCTCTGCACGTGCGGTCGAATCTTTCTGGAAGATACCGCGAACTGCAGATGTGATCGTTTTTGCTCCAGGTTTTTTCACACCACGCATCGTCATGCACATATGCTCTGCTTCGATGACAACAATCACACCATATGGGCGAAGCGTCTCGACAATACTGTCCGCAACTTCTGTTGTCAGCCGTTCCTGAAGCTGTGGCCGTTTCGCAACCGCCTCAACCGCGCGGGCAAGTTTGCTCAGACCGGTTACTCGACCTTCTCTCGGTATGTATCCTACATGTGCCTTTCCAAAAAAAGGAACGAGATGGTGTTCACACATGGAATAGAAAGGGATATCTTTAACCAATACCAGTTCCTCATGCGCTTCATCGAATGTTTTCGATAAGTATTCTTTTGGGTCCTGCTTCATTCCTTTAAAAATCTCTTCATACATGCGCGCAACACGCTGAGGCGTTTCCAGCAGACCGCTGCGTTCCGGATCTTCCCCAATCGCTTCAAGAATCATTCGAACGGCCTTTTTAATTTTTTCCTGATCCACCGCCACTGAATTTATCCTCCTAACAGACCTTGCGCTAAAAACACTGCAAGATCATTCAACCGCCAAGTGTTCAAAATATGTGTGTTCCCTTTTCAATTTAAAAAGTAGTGCAAAGTGCACATTTATGTAAATGTACAACCTGATTTTAAAAAGTGAGGCAAAATAACTTACTCTAATAAAAAATTTTAGCATAGGGATAAATAAAAATAAAGAAAAGTTCCTTTACTTATGTTTCAACTTTCTGCTATTTGTAAGAAAAGTCACGGGATCAGCCGAAAAATCGTTTTGCACCAAAAAGAGCCATCCGCAACGGATGGCTCCTTCGAACATACGTCCTATGTATCCATCAGATCATTGGACGGCTTCTTTCAATGCTTTACCTGGTTTAAAAGCTGGAACTTTGCTAGCGCTGATTTCGATTTCTTCTCCCGTTTGCGGATTGCGTCCTTTGCGGGCAGAACGTTCACGAACTTCAAAATTGCCGAATCCGATTAATTGAACCTTGCTTCCGCTTTTCAAAGCATCGGCAATCGTTGACAGGACAGAATCAACCGCTTTTGTAGCATCCTTTTTCGACAGATCAGCAGATTCTGCAACGGCGGCAATCAATTCAGTCTTATTCAACTCATTCACCTCCTTAAAAAGGAATAACTCCCTTTTTGCGCTGGATGAAACATCAACAACGCTTATCATATACGATGTGATGGAAGAATTCAACAGCTTTTATAAAAATATTGCCATATTCGTGGCATTTTAACCCTAATTTTAAGAAAATAGGCCCCTTGAACGATGGAACGACGCACCTCTCCATGAACCTGTAACAAAAGAAAAAGACCCCCGCTGGGATCTCAAGTTCTCATGTTCTTCCATTTACAAGATAATCGCGATCAGGCCTCCGGAACCTTCGTTGATAATGCGTTCCAGTGTTTCTTTTAGTTTGTATCTGGCATTTTCCGGCATCAATGCCAGCTTCGCCGAAATGCCTTCTCGAACAATGGAATTCAGCGATCTTCCAAATATATCGGAATTCCAGATAGAAAGCGGATCATCTTCAAAGTCCTGCATGAGATAGCGGACAAGTTCTTCACTTTGCTTCTCGGTACCAATGATCGGCGCAAATTCAGATTCGACGTCCACTTTAATCATATGAATGGATGGCGCTACCGCCTTCAGTCGTACCCCAAACCGTGATCCCTGTTTAATAATCTCAGGTTCATCAAGGCTCATATCACTGATTGAAGGCGCCGCGATACCATATCCGGTTTGTTTTACCATTTTCAAAGCATCGGCAACCTGATCATACTCTCGTTTGGCGTGAGCAAATTCCTGCATCAATTGAAGCAAGTGATCCTTACCGCGTATTTCAACACCGACAACTTCCTTCAATACTTGATCATACAAGTTGTCGGGTGCAAACAAATCGATTTCAGCTGTGCCTTTCCCCATCTCGATGCCGGAAAGCTGTGCGTTCTCAATAAAATCATATTGACCGAATGTGCCGACCACACGATCAACGTCGCGAAGGCGTTTAATATCCTTAACGGTTTCTTTCACTGCATCTTCATAGCTCTTCCGCAGCCAATGCTCATCTTTTAGTACCATTACCCAGCTTGGCAGATTGACATTCACTTCAAGGACAGGGAATTCGAATAAAGCTTCACGTAATATATTATTGATATCGTGTTCCGTCATATTTTCGACGCTTTGCGCAAGAACCGGAATATCATATTTTTCGGAAAGCTCCTTGCGAAGGGCCTCCGTATCCGGATGGTACGGATGGGTTGAGTTGACAATCAGTATAAAAGGTTTTCCGACCTCTTTTAATTCATCAACGATCCGTTCTTCTGCTTCCACATAATCTTCGCGATCAATCTCACCGATTGATCCATCAGTGGTAATGACAACGCCAAGTGTGGAATGCTCCTGAATAACTTTACGTGTCCCGATCTCAGCAGCTTCCTGAAACGGAATTGGCTCATCATACCATGGCGTATGCACCATGCGCGGGCCGTTTTCATCTTCAAAACCTTTTGCCCCCTTAATGGCGTAACCGACACAGTCAACAACGCGAATATTGACTTCCAGTCCTTCCTCAACGGCAACTTTGACTGCGTGATTGGGGATAAATTTAGGCTCTGTCGTCATGATCTGCTTTCCTGCCGCGCTTTGGGGCAGTTCATCTTTCGCGCGGACGCGATCGGCCTCATCTTCAATATTCGGCAATACCACAAGTTCCATAAACTTTTTAATAAATGTCGACTTACCTGTACGTACTGCACCGACAACCCCTAGATAAATATCTCCTCCGGTTCGTTCAGCAATGTCTTTGAAAATATCGACTCGTTCAAGTTTTTCCAAAGTTGGCACCCTCCCGCTCCTCCTTCTGCATTAAACTACCTCGGTGATCGTTCTAAACATATGAATTTGTCCATTGATTATGCCAATAAAATGAGATCATCCGAAGCGAATCATGAAGCTGGACCTGCAGCATAATAAACTGCCTATCTCTACTAAAATATTGTCCGATTTCTTTTTTATGCCATCCTGGATTAGAAAACTTGGCTTTTCCAGGCCTCTGGCGAAGGCAAAGAGGTCGTCGCACTTATGCTATAATCCGCTAATAGCTTAAAAAAATGGAGAGAAAACGTTGAACGTTTTCTCTCCATATGACTAAATCCTTCCACGCCTTTTGCGCTCTTGCAAAATGATTGACGCAACAATACATTATGCGAATCCTACTTTGTTTGCCGCTGACGACGGCCCAGTTACTTCTTTGAACCGAAAATTTTTGATAAAGATGCGAAGTTCCCAGGAATATTGCCTGCCGTAATGGCTTTAACAAGTGCTTCTTCCTTCTCCTTTGAAACCGGGACACCCGCAGTATTCCCAATGCGCGCAATTAAGTCTTTTACAACTTTCGGATCACTGAAATCGGCATTCGAAACAGAATTGGCTATCTTTAAGATATCCTCTTTCTTCACGTTCGTCTTCTTTTCAATATTATCAAAAAAAGGATTATTAGAATCCAATGAACGTCCTCCTTTACCCTGCATTCTTTACATGGTATGCACGGAGTCTTCATTGTGATACTTATTGATTTTTTGTATTGTTCTCTGCTAAACTGCGTGTCAGCGGTGCAATTTCATCCTTTTTATCTCGGTCCATCAGTTCATCAACTGCTTTTTTAGGATGTTTCCCATCAAAAAGGACCTGATATATAGCAGATGTTATCGGCATTTCGACATTCATTGTTTTTGCCAGAGCATGAGCAGCCCTTGTTGTCCGTACACCTTCGACAACCATTCCCATTTTCTCAAGAACTGAATCCAGTTTCTCACCTTTTCCAAGCATGTTGCCGGCCTTCCAGTTTCGGCTGTGGACACTCGTGCAAGTAACAATTAAATCGCCCATTCCTGTCAATCCAATAAAAGTCAATGGATGCGCACCCAGCTTCGTTCCAAGTCTGGTAATTTCAGCAAGACCGCGCGTAATAAGTGCGGCCTTAGCATTATCTCCATACCCCAGGCCGTCGAGCATACCAGCACCAAGCGCAATAATATTCTTTAACGCGCCGCCAATTTCGACTCCAATTGTGTCCCCATTCGTATAGACGCGAAAATAGTGATTAAAAAATAAATCCTGCGCCTTCTTTGCTGCACTCAGATCATTGGAGGCTACCGCCACGGTAGTTGGATGTCGCAGTGACACTTCTTCTGCATGACTGGGTCCTGAAAGAGCCACAATCGCTTGTCGGAGCTGTGCGGGAATCTCCTCTTCGATGACTTCAGACATCCGTTTAAAAGTGCCAGGTTCGATGCCCTTAACCCCATGAATAAACAGCATAGGCTGTCTCATTATGCCATGTATTTGTCTGAGTACCTCTCGCATTGCCTTGGCCGGAACAACAAGCAGAAGCGCATCCGTTTGATCAAGTGCCTGACTTAAATCATTTGTTCCAATGATCTTCTTCGAAAGAATAACGCCGGGGAGATATTTGTTGTTTGTGTGGTTCTCTAACAGCTCGGATACCTGCTCTTTTCTGTGACTCCATAGCGAAACTGTATATCCATTATCCGCAAGAACCATTGAAAGAGCCGTTCCCCAGCTTCCGGCACCAAGTACAGCTATTTTTTTCATCGCTTTTCCTCCCTTAAGTCAGGTGTACCTGAAAGATGTCACTATGCTTGTGCTTTTTTATGGCCGAGTTTATTTTCCTTGCCATGAAGTAAGCGATTAATGTTCGATCGGTGCTGATAGTATGCTAGAATTGTGATTAAAAAAGTGACAATCAGCAGACCCGCCGAATATCCGCGCAAAATCCAGCCGAATACAGGAGTAAACAGAAGGAAGAATAAAGAACCGAGAGAAACAAAACGGGTCAGAGCAATAATGAGCAGGGTAATCACGCCGGCAATCAGCGCATACAGTGGCATAATCATAAAAAACACGCCGATCGTCGTTGCGACGCCCTTCCCCCCTTTAAAGCCATAATAAATCGGAAAATCGTGGCCTGCTATCGCCGCAAGTCCTGAAAGCGCAACCATCCAATCTGTGAGGCCAAGAGCACGTGCAATAATAATGCATACAACCCCCTTTAAAACATCAAGCAAAAGAACACCGATCGCGGGTCCGGTACCGAGCACACGCATTGTATTTGTAGCTCCCGCATTTCCGCTTCCTGTTTTTCGAATATCTATTTTCTTAATTTTTTTTGTAATTAAATAGCTGAAACTGATCGAACCAATCAAATAGGAGATAATGATGGACAATACGATCATCAACACGGCCGCAGACACCCTTTCTTACTTCTCGTTTTTCTTGCGTGAGACTATTTTAATCGGTGTTCCAATAAAGCCAAATGTTTCCCTAAGTCGATTTTCAATATGACGGACATAGGAAAAGTGCAGAAGCTCAGGATCATTAACAAATAGAACAAACATCGGAGGCCGGACAGCAACCTGGGTTGCATAGAAAATCTTGAGCCGTTTTCCTTTATCTGAAGGCGGCGGTGTCATAGCTATCGTATCCATAATGCAGTCATTAAGCAAGCTTGTCTGTACACGCAAACTATGATTTTCAGCAACCTGACGAATCACTGGAAGTACCTGATCAACACGGCTGCCAGTCAGAGCAGATAAGAAAACAATGGGTGCATAATCAATAAATTGAAACTGTTCACGAATTTTCCGCCTGAATTTTTCCATCGTTTTGTCGTCTTTTTCAACCGCATCCCATTTATTAACAACGAGAACAATCGCACGTCCGGCTTCGTGCGCATACCCTGCAATTTTTTTATCCTGCTCAATAATTCCTTCTTCGCCATTAATTAAGACAAGAACAACGTCGGATTCTTCAATCGAACGCTGCGCACGCAATACGCTGTACTTTTCTGTTTTCTCATAAACACGTCCGCGCCTTCTTATACCGGCCGTATCCACAATCACGTATTCCTGACCATCACGTGAAAAAGGTGTATCAATTGCATCTCGTGTTGTTCCGGCAAGGTCACTGACGATGACACGCTCTTTCCCAAGAATGGTGTTAACCAGTGAAGACTTTCCGACATTGGGGCGACCGATCAAAGCAAAGCGGATGGCATCGTCCGCTTCATTAATGGGCTCATTATCTGAAAACTGTGCAACGACTGCATCAAGGAGATCTCCAATGCCCTGCCCATGCGCACAGGAAATGGCATATGGATCGCCAAGTCCAAGCGCGTAAAATTCATACATCAATTCTCTTTGCTGATAATTATCCAGCTTATTAACGGCAACAACAACGGGTTTTTTTGATTTCCGCAAAAGGTCTGCAACGGTTTCATCCGCATCGGTTAAACCCGTTCTTCCATCGACAAGAAAGAGAATGACATCTGCTTCATCGACAGCAATTTCAGCCTGTGCACGCATCTTCTCCAGCAGGGGTTCATCACCGATTTCGATTCCTCCCGTATCAATAACATGAAAATCATGTGTCAGCCAAGATCCATTGCCATATAGCCGATCTCTCGTAACACCAGGTTTGTCTTCAACAATGGCCATGCGTCCACCTACAATACGGTTGAAAAGCGTAGACTTACCGACATTGGGGCGACCGACGATCGCGATAGTTGGTTTAGACATAATTGGCCTCCCTTATTTTGAATCGTTTTCAGTCCGTCCCAATCCAATGGCTGCTTATTACCGCATAAAAGAAACCTTTCCCGAACCAGGAGAGGTTTAAAATAAATTTTCGGCAGCCTGACCTAACTCAATCATTGCCATTTTGTCGAAAACTATGCAAATATAAAACAAACGAACAGCCAAACAGACTTAAAAACAGAAAAGGACAGAAGTGTTTGGAAAACTCCCGGCATTTCTGCATCTCGATCATTTAATTATTTATATTTTTTTAACTGGTCACCGAGAATATCGCCAAGAGAGAAACCGGATGCAGTTTCATCGATTTCAGGCGTTTCGTTTTGCTGCACAGATGTTTCTTCTTTCTTCGGTTCCTCAATTGCTTTGATACTCAGGGATACACGTTGTTCATCAAAGTTTACGTCCAGAACCTTAACTTTAATTTTCTGGTCTTCTGACAGCACTTCCTGAGGTGTTCCAATATGTTCATGAGAAATCTCCGAAATGTGTACCAAGCCTTCAACGCCAGGGAGAAGTTCAACAAATGCGCCGAACGGAACCAGTCTTTTCACTGTTCCATCAAGAACATCACCTGCTTTGATCTTTGATTTTGCTGTTTCCCATGGTCCCGGCTGAGTTGCTTTCAGTGAGAGTGAGATTCTTTCATTTTCAGGATCAACGGACAATACCTTGACTTTAATTTTCTCACCCTCAGAGACAACTTCAGAAGGCGTCTCAACATGATAATGAGCGAGTTGAGAAATATGAATCAGCCCGTCTACACCGCCGATATCAACAAACGCACCAAAATCAGTGAGGCGTTGAACGGTGCCTTCAATAACGGACCCTTCCTTTATTCCTTTCAAGGTTTCTTCTTTCTTTTTGTCGATCTCCTCATCCAAAACAGCACGATGCGAAAGAATGACTTTTCTCTTTTCACGATCGAGTTCGACGATTTTCACATCAAGCGGTTTTCCCTTATAGTCACTGAAATCCTCGACGAAATGACGTTCTACAAGGGAGGCGGGAATAAATCCGCGCACACCCAGATCAACAACCAGGCCGCCTTTAACGACATCGGCAATTTTTACTGAAAAAGTTGTTTTTTCATTATATTTTGCCTCAAGATCTCCCCAGGCTCGATCCGCGTCCACTTCACGCTTGGATAAAACAAGCTCATCATCTTCAAGTTTCGTTACTTTAACACTAATTTCATCGCCTTCATGAAGCACATCATCAACCTTTTCAACATGAAGGCTTGAGAGTTCGCTAATTGGTAAAATACCGTCAACTTTATATCCAACATCGACTAATGCGTGTTTTTCTTCAACTTTTGTTACTTTACCGTTTACTACATCTCCAACACCAAGAGCGTCAAAAGACGTCATTTCATTGTTCACTTCTTCAACCATTCTCCGGGACCTCCTTTAGTTAACCAACGAGAAAAATATTCTACTCTTAACTTCTTACAAATACGCCTATTTGTCAAGCAGTTGGTTCTGTGTACTGATCGATCAGAGCCTGAATGTGTTTCATGATGATTGCACTTGCCTCAGAAGATTTCAACTCATTTTTTTTCATCCGATCCGTATCAATCGGCTTGCCGAAAATCACTTTCATTTGGCTTCTGAACTTATAATGCCCAATTATCGCACACGGAACCACAGTGGCGTTCGTTTTTAATGAAAAAAATCCTGCACCGGAAAGCCCTTTTTGCAGCGATGCATCATTCAAGTTACGATGCCCCTCTGGAAACATAAGCAAAGCATGCCCTTCATTGAGCAGTTTCATGGCCAATCTAAGCGCTCCCCGATCACCGGATCCACGTTTTATCGGAAAAGCATTCAAACGGCTGAGCAGCCAATTGAATCCTGGAATTTTAAAAAGTTCGGATTTAGCAACAAAACTTAATTCACGCGGCACATTGATACCAACAAAGGGCGGATCAAAATTTGAAATGTGGTTGCTGCAGATCAGTGTGCCACCATGCAGTGGGATATGCTCCTGACCGATCACCTGAATTTTGAAATTAAGATGATAAAACCAGCTCACGACGGGTTTTCCAATTGAATAAAGATTCAAGATAACTGCTTCTCCTTAACTAATGTCAAGATCTTTTCAACGACTTCGTCAACACTCAGGGATGTTGTATCAACCACAACGGCATCTTCTGCTTTGATCAATGGAGATACTTCACGCTCCATGTCCTTTTTATCTCTCAGTGCAATGGCTTTTCTCAACGCGTCCATATCTGAATGACGCCCTTTTTTCTCTTCTTCACGGTATCGCCGCACAGCACGCTCCTCAACGGATGCATTAAGAAAAACTTTCACCTGTGCTCCAGGGAGCACATGAGTACCGATATCACGTCCGTCCATAACGACATTGCAGGATTTCGCCAGCTGCCTCTGGCGGTCAACCATAACCTTTCTTACCGGTTCATGTGAAGATACAAGTGAAACATGTTCGGAGACTTCAGGATAACGAATGCGTTCGGTAACGTTTTCACCATCCACATATACCTTTTGTCCCGTGTACTCCTGAACGAGCCTGATTTCAGTGTGATCCAAAAGTTTCTTTAAGGCATCACCGTCATTAAGATCAACTTTTTCTTTGAGCGCCTTATATGTAAGTGATCGGTACATCGCTCCCGTATCGATATAAACATAACCTAGTGATTTTGCCGTAATTTTGGCAACAGTACTTTTCCCTGCTGCGGCCGGACCATCGATCGCAACTTGAAATAATTTCTCCATCTTGCCTGCTTGCTCCCATCTGCCTTATCTCACACTTTTTTGACGCGTTATACGTTCAGACATTATGTCTGCGTGACTCCATATCAAGCAACTTCTTTCTCGATTCAAGCTGCTTTTCAAAACAGAAGCGTATAATTGGTTGCCGATCCCGTTCAGATTGCGGCAAAAATTTAATCGTTGCTCTGTTTCCATTGGTATTCCGATCAGTGAACAAACGAATGACCTGAGCCTGCAATTTAACGTAAACACATTGTCCACTGGCCATCGGAAGCGACAGCCAAATCATAATGTGATCTTCTGGTTTTATTTTCGAATCTTCCGGGACGACAATTAACGCTCCGCCGCCGCCAATATCCTGTGTAACCGTCGTAAATGGTTGGAAAGCGTCATCCATGGAATGTATTGCTGCATCGACAATCGTTTCTACACGAACATAGTTTCTGCGCTGAATGCCTTCCATGCTCTCCTCACCAGCGAAACTCATCAGCATAAGCGGTACCTGTCCTGATATTCTTTGTACAAAAGTCGTGGGGAAGCGAAAAACCTGACCTTCATAAACATAAATGGCAGTAAAAGAAGAACCGTTAAGGAAGACAGGTGTCTTTCCTGTTTCTTCTTCAATCGGATAATCAATTAATAGCGCGTTTTCCTTACATTCAGCGAGTTTGCAACGATAATGCACAACTTTTTTCTCATCATCAGTTGCTTCAAGAATTAAAGTTGCACCGACTTTCAGCATCATGATGCTTCCCCCAATCGAATCTGTACATAATCAGACTGATTTTTTAACAGAAACGCATAACTCAGAAACATTATACCTTAGAATTCCATTTTCAGCCAAGCCTTTATTAAGCTCACCTCCACAGTTTATTCTTTCAGAAGTTCGATCTTTTCCTGATCACCGCTTTTAGCGTTTAAAAGCACGCGATAAGTATCATTATCCCTTGTTGCATAAAATTCATAGCAAAGTACATTATTCAAGCTCTGATTTTGAATCACAGCAAGACCAGTTTCCTGAACCTTAAGATCGTGATTCAGCTGTTTACGTGCTTCATCCTCAGAGATAGCGGGTTTCATAGGAATGTAATCGCGTTTATTGTAGAGATAATCGGACTGATCAAAACCGAGAATCTCGCCATTATCAAGTGCAATCTTTACTTTAATCGAAGCCGGGTAAAAACGAATATTTTTTTTGCGGAGCACGTAGGTAAAAGCCGCAATATTATTGTACTTGTTTCGTTTGGTCAGCTCTAAATCTTTAAACTGATGCTTTTTCAAAAAAGCGATGGACTTTTGCGATGCCTCATACAAATTAAACTTTTCTTTTTGAATCGACCTTTCGCGAAGAAACCATACGACATGGCCGCCTTTTCTAGTCACAGCGGCATTTAACGATCTTCCATGCTCACTTAACGTGATTTCATAGGCGGGAATGTAGGAACCCTTGCCAGTCTCACTTATTTTTTTCAGCTTTGCATCCGGGCGATCTATCCACTTTCTCAATTGACTGATTGCCTGATTGCGGCTGATTTGCTCTCCTGTAATCGGATTGATACGTTTTTTTTCTAAAACCGCATTGCGTGGATTTTCCGGACTGAAGCTATCTGTATAGTCAGTTGCCTGCATGTTAATCCGCTTCATCCCATCGATCACTTGATTGTCCCGGTTCTCATTCTGACTTTTCAGTGCAGTTTCAACATCCATCCAGCGAAGGTGTTCGGCCATGACTTTTGATTGAACGCTTCTTAGTTCGTCTCTTATTTTTTGGGATTCTGAATAAAGCTCTCGAAGATTTTTATATTCATTATTTGTCAGTGAACGATCTTTAATCGCTTTTACTCCTGAGTTATAAGTAAATTCACCAACGTGAGCAAGAAATTCATTGGTTCGGTTAAATGGGAGCAGCGTAAGTGGAAGTTCATTTGCAGCCGCATGCGCAAGTGTACTCAGCCGCCAGGTTTCAACAAGCTGTGGACGCATTGATTCACGGGACTGCATGGCAAGCGCCATACCAAGCGATTCTTCCAGTGAATCGACATAGTATGTTAATTCATGATAAGCTTGCTGGTAATGATTTTCCGCATCGATCATCACCGTTTTTCTTAATTGATATTCCCGATAGCCCCATGTTCCTATTCCGATCAACAGTACCGCTACTGCAACCGATAATAACGCAATCCAATCACGGCGTTTCATAAATTGCCCTCCTATTTACAAAAAATGTGTTTGCCTATTTTCCCGACCTGTGGTCTCGACCAAATCCATGCCGAAGTTGCCGTATCTGGATTAAAATAATAAAGTGCGCCATTTGTCGGATCCCAGCCATTGATCGCGTCCAAGACCGCCTTTTTGGCTGTATCATTCGGCGTAAGCCAGATTTGTCCGTCTGAAACGGCAGTAAATGCGCCTGGCTGAAAAATAACGTCAGAAATATTGTTTGGAAAACGCGGATCAGCAACACGATTAATGATCACTGCCGACACGGCAACCTGGCCGATGTATGGCTCCCCACGAGACTCACCGTACACGGCATTTGCCATAAGATTGACATCGGATCTGGAGTATCCCTGGGGTAAATTGTCAATCGTATATTTTCCCTGTGCCGGTTTCGACTGACTCGCATTCTTTTCCGTTCCACTGCTTCCCTGCGTTTTCTTTTTCACTTGCTGATCGAGCGGAACACCTCCATAATATGTAAACTCGTTACCTTCATTGATATTGCGCATAACAAAGGCTTGATCATAATGCGTCGCTTTGATCAGTTTTTGTTTCGTATCGTTTCCGGCCATGCCGTCAATGGTGAGTCCGTATTGAGACTGAAAATTACGCAATGCCCAATAGGTTCCATAGCCAAAAGATCCGTCAATTTTCCCTTTGTAGTAACTAATGTACTGAAGGCGCGCCTGAAGTTCGACAACATCGTCTCCTGTATCTCCGCGCATAATGACCCGATTTGAAAAAGCATTTGCTTCACCGGTATGCGCTGACATGATCGCTGCGATCAGAATGGCACATATGCCTCGAATCAGTCGTTTACCCAATGATGTAATCCTCCCTGGAGCCCATATAAATCTGCTCAATAATTCAAGTGATTTTAATGGAACTTGAAATGAACTTAAAATCAAGTTTATCGTTCCAAGAAAAAGAGAATTTATTCATTTTAAATAGAATAAAGAATCAGGGAGAAATGAGAACTTAATTATGGTTCGGATTACTTGGACGGGCCTTGCTTAGTATCGTTGATCAGAGTTAAGAAACTATGCAAAAAGCGGCCGGCCCTTAATTTCCGACCACAATTTATTGATTTATGCTTGCCGGCGCTGCGGCTGCGTGCCCCAAGCCTCCTCCGAAAGCTGGAATCTGCAGAATCTCGTGGCACCAAATCCCGCAGGCATCTTGCTCCCCCGCCTTGATGTACAGCCAAGGCATTGTTTTGTTGATCTGATTTAAGCAAAGTCTGAGCCTTTCTTTACTCATGTTAGAAAACTTGGCTTTGCCAAGCCTTTGACACGGGCGAAGCCGCCGTCGCACTTATACTATTTTCCTTAAAATTTATATACTTTCTTATAGTTAGTATAAAAAAAGCTGTGGTTAAGACCACAGCCATGCTTCACAAAAGTATTCAGTTCAGCCAATGGCAAACGTTTGCTCCGTTCAATAATGTCCTGTTTTTAAAACCAACCTCTGATGCGTGCGGATTCTGCCAGGTTGTAGACGCCCGCAAAGCATGCAGCCTTTTTCATCGATACATTGTACTCTTCGGCAATGTGGTGCACACGAGTAAATGCATCAGCTAAAATATGCCTGACTCTCTGTTCGCCTTCTTCTTTGCTCCAAATAAGTCCCTGCCTGTTTTGTGCCCATTCAATATAAGATGAAGTCATATCTCCCGAACTCGTCAGAATCTCAGGTATGAACAATATTCCATTCTGACTCATTTGTTCTGCAGCTTCATCCGTCACCGCACCGTCAGCCGCCTCGATAACCAGTCTGCTCTGCAGGCTGGTTACATTTTTCTTGCTGATCGGATTGGAAACTGCGGCAAGCACCATGATGTCACAGGGCTTTTCCCATAATTCCTGGCTGGTCAATGTGTGCTGATACAGTTTTGTAATCGTACCGAAGCTGTCCCTGCATTTAATCAGCATGTCCATATCCAGACCAGACGAATGATAAATAGCTCCGTATGCATCCGATATTCCGGTAATGTTCACCCCAGCTTCCATTAATGATTTCGCGACGTAACTGCCGAGCGAACCAAAACCTTGAATAATGGCAGTCGCCTGGTTTAAATCGATGCCCTTTTTTTTGGCAGCTTCAGATATAAAAAGAACAATACCTCTTCCTGCGGAATTTTCTCTGCTTTTTAGTCCGCCGAGCACCACAGGCTTTCCGGTTATAAATCCTGCAGACTGATCCGGACAAAGCTTACTGTATTCATCCATCATCCACGCCATGACCTGCGAATTCGTGAACAGATCAGGAGCCGGAATATCCTGATAGGGACCGATCACCGGGCGAATGGCCTGTATGTACCCTCTGCTTAGGCGTTCGAGTTCATGAAAAGAGAGTCCGCGCGGCTCACAAATCACTCCGCCTTTCGCTCCTCCAAACGGAATATTGAGAAGTCCGTTTTTTAAACTGTTCATTATCGAGAGTCCCTGCATCAGCGGAACGGAAACTTCGGGATGAAACAGCACGCCTCCCTTCGTTGGTCCGATTGAAAAGCTGTGCTGAACACGGTAGCCGGTAAAAACACGCACTTGTCCGTTATCCATTTTTACAGGAATTCGTACGGTCAGCATTTGCTTAGGGCCTAATAAAAGTTCAAAAACATCATCTGAATAACCAAGTTCATTTAATGCCTCTTTTATCATTCCATGAACTGAAGTCAGGAATTGCTCTTGCTTTAAGATATAATCCTGGTGATAAACTGACACCTGAATCTTCCTTTCAAATCCGTCAAAAATAAGATTTAACTGAACCCGTTTCCTTTTTGTCATGAACTTTTACGCACTGACATAAATATTAATTAAACGAACAGACGCAAAACAAGGAAAAACCCCGCGTCATTTAAGTATGCGGAGCTTCAATAAAATATTGATAAAGATCAGAGATTGCATTGTTTTTCATCAGGCATTTGCCGTATTCTTCCAGACGGTATATGGTTATGGTCGACGTATTTCCATATTCGGCAAGAATCGCTATGAGTGTATCTAAATCGATGGTACTGTTTAAATGGTCTTCATCAAATCGCAGATAATATTTTTTTTCAAATAGATATAAGCTGCCTGTGCGAACACCTAAATGATAGAGCGTTTCAGTTAAAGCGACAACATCGTCAAGCTGTTCAAATTGATAGAGAACATCCTGACTCTCATCAAGCGTGACCTGCATCTGAATGAAGTCATCTTCATCTCCGAGATCTTCTTCAGAATCGCTCTCCTGAGCTGTCCTGCCCTTCGACACGATCACAACCATTCCCTGCGCTGGAAGTGAAAATACCTCAACATCAATGGGTCCGGATGCTTCAAATCCAAGCTCATCATCCGCTTCAAGCATCATATCCCGGAACAGCTTTTCAACTCTCGGCAAGTCATGCCACATGTCTTCTTTTGTTATGCCTCGTTCTTTAAGATCGTCAAAAGTCAGGAATATTTTAATCCTGTCGCCGTTTAAACGTTCCAGTCGCATTGTAAATGTCCTCCTTGCCGTCCAGTCTGATCTCTGCAGTACCGCCGCAAGCTTTTTACTTTATTTATATGTTACCCGTGTATTTCGGTGCCTCTGAATGACAGGGCTGGCAAACAGACCAGGATCAATCAGGCAGTCATTCACCCATTTTAAACCAGAGACTTGAGTGTAGTATACAACGCTTACCATCAAATGTACAAGCCTTATACTTGTTAGTTGCTCTTTTTAAAGATTACAGCAAGAAACAAATGATCACAGGCCTTCTCAGCGCCCTTTTACCGTATGTTTTGAACTTTACATTTTATTGCAGATAAAAAGTGAGATTATTCTAACGTCCTGTCTTGCTGATAAGAGCACCGGCGTGATCAGGTTTGCGGGCGAAGCATCGATTCCCGCCCAATATTAGTGTCCCAAACGGATGTTTTTTTAATCCCGCGTGAACACTGAATGACCCTGAGGCTCATCTGAAATACTGTAATCACGAAATGTCCGTGAAAAGTCTTCTTCCGGCTGGTCTATGTACAGGCATTCAACGCATATAAAAAGATGATGTGTTCGACAGATGCGAAAGGAGGATTCACCGTGTCAACATCAAGGAAATGGTACGCTCCCTACATCAGCCCACTGGATCCATGTCCACCGCTCAGCCCGATCGCTTATGAAACACCGGCACAGCTCTACCTTGGTTTTCAACCACAGGGCCTGGAGCAGTTCTCGCCGTTTGATGCACTTGTTCACGGTACCTTGTGGCCGGCGCTGTTCACGCCGTACACCAATCCGTACCAATCCAAGAAAAGAGGCGAATTTTAATCATGGATGCGCCAGCTCAAGTTCCTGACAGTTATTATTCGGATTTAAAAGCGTTGCAGGCCGTCGATTTTACACTGGTTGAACTGACTCTGTATCTTGATACACATCCAACAGATTTAGAGGCTCTGAAGCAATTCAATTCGACAGCGAAAAAAAGTGCCGAGCTTCGTGAAGGTTTTGAAGCACGATACGGCCCGCTCAGACAATTTGGATACAGCCTTTCCGCTTATCCGTGGCAGTGGAAAGATGTGCCATGGCCATGGCAGGTATGATCATAATGACTAAGGAGGCGGACCTTTGTGTGGTACTATGAAAAAAAATTGCAGTATCCGGTACGTGTTGGCATCTGTAGCCCGAAACTGGCGAAATTTCTGATTGAACAATACGGTGGTACTGATGGTGAACTTGCTGCTGCTCTTCGGTATCTGAATCAACGTTATACAATTCCAAGCCGTGTCATTGGTTTATTAAACGACATCGGGACTGAAGAATTTGCTCATTTGGAAATGATCGCCACAATGGTGTATAAGTTGACCAAGGACGCGACACCAGAGCAGTTAAAGGAAGCCGGCCTGGGCGACCACTACGTCGATCATGGAAAATCAGTTTACTATCACAATGCTGCCGGTCAAAAGTTTGACATGGGTCTCCAATCAAAAGGCGATCCTATTGCCGATTTATATGAAGACATTGCTGCAGAGGAAAAAGCCCGTTCAACTTATCAATGGATCATTAATCTTTCAGATGATCCGCAAATTAATGACGCGCTCGGCTTTCTCCGTGAACGTGAAAATGTCCATTCTCAAAGATTCCGCGAAGCAGTCGAGCTGCTTAAAGAAGAGCAAGGTCAAAAAAGAGTCTTTTAATTCAGGTTTGTTAAAGCGTCACTTTGTGCTTGACCGCAGATCAGTTTATTCATGGACAATCAGCAGAAAAAGTTTAACATCACCAGTTTCACAAAGAATAAATTTGCGGCTGCTCTTCAACAGCCGTTTTTTCTCACCACTGACGACATGACTATTTATAAAATAAATTAATATCAAATTCCTTCTTTAATTGATGCAAAATACGATAATGCTTGGTATCGCCGTTCGCATCCGGTTGTTCTGCCGGCCACAATTCATCGGAACGCTCGATAATTTCTTCCCGCAGCTCGTCATAGTCGTCTTCGGCATCCTCACGTTCATTGTGGCAATATGAAAAAAATAACAAACCTGCCATACTGAGCGACAGGAGCATCCAGACAACCGGACTGCCAATTAATGAACGTAGCTGGTGCATTGAGCCCAGACTTTCGGTATGAAGAAAAAAGATATAAATCAGTGTCGTTCCGGTGAAAAAAATCAGGCCGCTTGCTGATAAAGCTTCCCTTTTTCTCCACTTCTCCCTTTTTTTCTTTCTTTCAAGCAGTTCAGATAAGATAATCAATGCAGTGCCTGAAATGATTCCATCATCACGATAGTTTTGAAGCAGCATGTGTCCATCACCTTCCTGATTTATGCATATGAATGCGGAGATGACATTAGGACAATCATTGCGGCTCTTCATCGAAAATCCATGCCAGTCTTTTTTTCCAGTTCAGTACAGGAAAATACTTATGTTCACTTGTTTCAGGATCAGAGCCAAACACGGACAGATCAATGCCGCATTGGTCACAGCATTGTTCAGGCTTTGTTCTGAGCTGTTCCTGATAAGTGGATAAGCAAAAGGCCCTCCTGCATTCGTGGGTCTTTAAGTATTTTTCCATTACAGCAAGTTCCTGCAGCAAAACGGAACGGCGTTTACGGACCAGGACACGAAGATTGTTAGTCATTGACAGATACGTATTCGCAGGCAACCGGGATTGAATCTGTTCAAAGATAAATCGCGCTGCCGTGTCTCCTGCGCCGCGTTCTTTTAAATCATTTATAAATTGCTCCTTGCTTTTAACTTTTAAATGGCCCCGATCCAGTTCATTCATAACCAGTTGAAGAAACCGATCATCTGGAAAGTTACTGTCAATAAAACCTTCCGGATAATGATGATCTTCATTTGTATAATAAAGAACAGCAAGTCCTGGATTGCCGTCTCTTGCAGCCCGCCCAATTTCTTGAAGATAGGCATTCATTGATCCTGGAAAATGAAAATGCACAACCAGGCGTATATCAGATTTATTAAGTCCCATTCCGAACGCGCTTGTACAGCATAACAGTTCAAGCTCCTGATTTAAAAATTGACCTTGGATTTTTCTTCGGTCTTCCGTATCCATTCCTCCATGATAGAAGGCAATACGCTTCCCTGTCATGCCCCTGATATAGTCCGCCAGTCGCTCGGTCCACTCGCGGCTGGCACAGTAAATAATACCAGGTAAACGAACTTTTTTAATTAAATGCACCAGACGGGTCATCTTCTCCTCATCATTTGCCGCATGCCGCACAGCAAGTGCGATATTACTGCGATCAACACTCATAATCGTCTGTCGCGCCTCTCTAAGTCCCAACAACTCTATAATATCCTGCCGAACACGATGATCTGCGGTAGCTGTAACGGCAAGGCAGGACGGATTGCCAAGTTTCGCGCGAATTTCAGCAAGATGAAGATAATCAGGACGGAACTCATGTCCCCATTGCGACACACAATGTGCTTCGTCAACAACAAAAAGAGAAATATTCTGTTGCGCCAATTTTCTGCAAATATAGGGTTGATTCAGCATCTCCGGCGAAATATAAAGAAAGCGTAAGTCACTTAAATGCGATAGAACACGCGCGCGTTCCTCTCTATGCATCATGCTGTTCAATGCTCGAACGTGCACTTCTCCGATTGCGCGCAGAGCATGAATCTGATCATCCATGAGCGCCAGAAGTGGCGAAACGATTAAAACAATGCCGCCCAACACATATCCGGGCAACTGATAGCAAAGCGATTTCCCGCTACCCGTCGGCATCATTGCAAATACATCTTTCCCTGCCAGAACATTACGGATGATCTCTTCCTGCCCGTTTCTGAAGGAGCGAAAACCAAATTTTTTCTGGAGCACTTTCTTTGCGCGAATCCATTGATCATTTACAGCGGCCGTCTTTTTCTGTTTCAAAGTACCACCACCTCGCCTGCATGCTTGGCAAGCACTAATCGGATTTGCAAATAAGAAGCCTTGTCATGAAGCCTTCGCTTAATTTCTTTAAGCTTTTTCGTGTTGGCCTCTCTTGCGCAATCTAAAATGCTCTGCTCCAATGCATGGTCCATAAAATCAGACAAATCGAATGTTTGATTTTTCAAGACAATTTCTACCAGATGATCTTCAATTGTGCCTGGCGCAAGCTTTCGATGAACAGCGGCCTCCTGAATACTTAGTCCCGAGCGAAGTAGTTCAAGTGTTTCATGGGCAGTGGAAGACAGTCCATTTTCCGAACTCGTCCACAAGCTGCGAATGATTGGAAAATCCTGTTCATGCTCTGAAACCCTGTTCATCATTCGTCTCAATGCGGATTTAAACAGTATTCTGCATTCAAAAAGATCTTTCTCCGTCTCATTTGCAATCTGTTTCAACGTTAACCCGGACATACGCGCACCAGAAAGCTGAGCTGCGAGACAATTGGCCTCTGCAACCGGTATGCCCGCCAATAAACAGTACATCTCCTGATACAGCCGCTTCTTTAGTTGCGCACGATTGAGATGGCTGCTTAACAGGACATGGCGAACGTATTCAGTCACTGAAGATTGTTTGGTGATTGGTAAAAACGAAGATTGCTGATCATTAAGTGCAGAAACGGTTTGGATCAGCAACTGCAATCTGAGCCAGAATTGCCCCTCGTGCATGAGATCATTGGTCATATAGAGCGCATCCGGTAAAAGCAGCTGTGCATTCATCTGCTGAAGCTTTTCATTTCCGCTTGTGGAAAGTACAAACCGTGTCCCGTTCGCATCGATCGGCCGTATCCATCCATTAGCATGGATTTGTCTGATCAACGTCCATATTTCTTGCCGATCCACATCTTCACAGGAGTGATAGAGCATATGTAAATGATATAAATAACTGTCCTGAATGCTTTGCGACGTTTTTTTACCCTTCAGCAGATGGTAAATTCCGGATACAGTGCGTTCTCCATCAAATTGCCATATGATAAATAAAAAGAGCCGTTCGCTGTACATCGCAGCTTGCCTCCTTAATAAGGACGGGCGTTCATATCGTTCTGTTGTGTATCCATATTTCCTTTTTTAAAGACACTTTCGACAATTATTCCCTACCGCCGGAAAGCATTCTATTGAAATGACCGGCCTGCTTCATTAAAATATTATTAGTTATAAGGCTATGTTAAAGATTCTGTTGTGCTTTACAGCAAATGGGCCACTCGCCGCAAAGTCAACAGTAACGTTTAACATGACCTGATTAGAAAGAGAACACAGTCAGAAACCATTTTTTAATGAGGGGGATTGAAAAGTAATGGCAAAGTTTACGATCGTCGATAAAGAGACATGTATTGCTTGTGGAGCCTGTGCAGCTACGGCTCCGGATCTATTTGACTATGATGATGAAGGCATTGCTTTTGCATTAATCGATGGCAATAAAGGAAATACCGCCATTCCGGACGAGCTTATTGAAGACCTTGCAGATGCATATGAAGGGTGCCCATCCGAATCGATTTGCGTTTCTGATACGCCTTTTAATGGAAAAGCGGATCACGCTGTCGGCATGTGAGTCGATCAATAATAATAATAATATAAAGCAACTTTATCACGCTAATGAGGAAGGGAAAATGAATCCTTCCCTTTTTTATTTTCCTGCCGGATCCTGATTTAACACGAATTGAAAAGCAGTTCCTTCCCCTTTTATACTGTTGGCACTGATTTCGCCACCATGTGCTTCAACAATGTGCTTGGCAATCGCAAGACCAAGTCCCGTACCCGCTTTTCCCCTTGTTCGCGCTTTATCTGCTTTATAAAAGCGTTCAAATACAAATGGAATGTCTTCTTTTGCGATCCCGACACCTGAATCATGAACGGAAACATGGAGCTGTTCATTTTCAAGACGTGCAGTAATGGCGACAAAACCATTTTTCTTTGTATGACGAATGGCATTGTCAATCAGATTCGTCATCACCTGTTCCACGCGATCAGGATCCATAAAAAAACTTTTCTTCTCAATAGCCTGAAAATCAGGTTGTATTTGAATGCCTGCGTCATTCGCTACTTTGCTGAATTTCACAAGAATACGTTGGAAAAACGCGTCTAAAGCAACATTTTTTCGATCCAGCTGAAAGTGTCCCGTCTCCATTTTCGCCAGATCCAGCAGTTCATTGACCAGACGCCCCATCCGTTTGGATTCATCCAGAATGATCTGTGCCATTTCCTTCTTTTCCTGTGTATTTTCCGCAACATCGTCAATGATGGCTTCGCTGTATCCTTGCATCATTGCAATTGGTGTCCTCAGTTCGTGGCTGACATTGGCAACAAAACTTTTAATCATTTGATCATTATGACGTTCTTCAGTCATATCACGTAAAACGGCAACCGCTCCTCTAATCTTTTCCTTGTCATAGAGAGGCTTCATGATCACAACCCATATACGTCCCTGGACACTCATCTCGCGAACGGTTTGAACACGCATATCTGCAACTTCTGCAAACAGCTGCTTTAGCGGTTCCGGAGTCAGCCGCTCTTGCGTAGGCGCGTCATATTCAAAACGCCATGAATAAATAAAGTGATCCGCGGGTGGATTGCTGGCCACGATCCGCCCATGATTATCGATCATGAGTACACCATCAGCCATATTTTGCAAAATCCCAGCTAACTGCTCTTTTTCCTGGTTCAGTGCATTCATGTTTTGCTTCAGCTTTTGTCTCATATCATTAAACGCATTCGCGAGGTCGCCCATCTCATCATGCGTAATTACGGGAACGGTCATATCAAAATTGCCAAGCGCTACCTGAAGTGCTGCTGTTCTCATTTTACGCAGCGGTGCACTGATTCTCGTCGATAAAAAAAAGGCGAAAAAAGTTGTCAGTAAAATAGAAAAGCTGGCACATACAAGAATCAGTTTTTTTGACTGATCAATTGCATTCTGAGCGATTTGCACAGGTTGAATAATGTATACCGCACCGCTCGAATCATTAACACCATGGACAGGTATCCCAACAATAATGAATCTCTTGTTTTGCAGTAAGCTGATTCTACTCACTTTCCGCTGCTGGCTGAGGGCATCTTTTAACTCAGTGTCCTGTTCAAAAAAATGTCGTGACAGATCGGGTGCTGAACTTCCCTTTGGGCCGCTTAGCACCTGATTATTTAAAATTACGGTATAACTGGCATTATATACATCTGTGATATCGCTGATTGACCTGAGTTTCGCAGTAAACGTTTGTCCGTCTTCATGTTCAAGCATTGCAGCCGACTTTACACCGATGCGCATCATTTGTCGTTCGGCCTGCTGAATATTGCTATTCTCAAAAAATTGCATTAAAAAAAGGGTCAGAAACAGCAGAACAACCGTAACAATACCAATGATTGTTGCCCAGAGTTTTCCAATAATACTTCGCCAGATCATTGCGCAGAATCTACCTCAATTTTATAACCGACACCCCAAACCGTGACAATCATCTCCGCCGCAGCTTCTGAAACCTTATTTAGCTTTTCTCGCAGACGTTTCACGTGTGTGTCGACCGTGCGCAGATCCCCGAAAAATTCATAGTTCCAAACGTCTTTCAGCAGCTGCTCTCTTGAAAAAACCTTATCCGGGTTTTGCGCCAGATAATAAAGCAGTTCATATTCCTTTGGTGTCAAATTCACTTCCTGCTGATCAACACGGACACGGTGCGCATCATGGTCGATCATCAGATGGGGAAACACAATGACATTTTTCGCCGTAGTTTCCGTCTCCAGAAATTTGGTGGTTGACGAGCGGCGCAAAAGTGCTTTGACACGCAACACTACTTCACGGGGACTGAACGGTTTCACGATGTAATCATCCGTGCCGACTTCAAACCCCTGCACTCTGTTTGACTCTTCTCCCTTCGCCGTGAGCATTATCACCGGCGTTGCTTTCGTTTCGCGCAGTTTCGCGCAGACTTCTTCACCGCTCATCCCCGGCAACATCAGATCAAGAAGAATTAAGTCATAATCTTTATCAAGTGCCATCTGAAGCGCCTTTTCACCGTCTCCGGCCTCGTGGATGATATAATTCTCACGTTCTAAATACATTTTCAGCAGGTTGCGAATTCTCTCTTCATCATCCACAACCAGTATCGCCGCTTTCTTCTCTTCCATCCAGATCCTCCCTTTTCCGACAAATCCGTCACGCACTTTATCAATGGCACTGTGAAACATCACTGTCGCTCTTTAAGCAGAAATGCAAAGTGAATACTCGTTTTCACACCTGAATTCGGCAACTGTTTCATTGCTCAGCAAGCAGAGCAGTCTGCGCTTTTCACGCTGGTGCCAGTCTGCAATGAGAAACACCGAATTCGTTAACAGAGCCTTATCAATAATGATCGTTGACCATTCATGCAACTCGGCTGTTCCGGATTACATAAACCGTGCGATTACCTTTGTATCTTTCTATCAAGCCTTTACAAAAGTCGACAACATTTGTATATGTGTCAAACCTATGTCTTATTTTAAACAATTTCTTTAAAAAATACAGTAGTAATATTTATGAATGACGAATCTCGTGCATCAGTGTTTTAATTTCGTGCGGTTTTAATGCACGGCTTTCTCCTGGATGTAAGCCGCTTAGTCCCAGAAACCCATACCGTTCTCGTTTCAATTTTCGCACATGAAGATGCAATGCGGAAAACATTCGGCGAATTTGCCGATTCCTCCCCTCATGTATCACCAACTGTACCGATGCCGTTCCCTTTTCTTTATCCGAGGCAAGCAGTTGGACCCGTGCCTGCGCAGTCAATCCATCATCTAAATGAATCCCTGCTGCAAGCCTGCGCAGCTGATCATGAGTAGGAATTGGATGGACTGTTGCTATGTATGTCTTATCAAACGCGAAGCTTGGGTGCATTAGCCGATTGGCCAGTTCTCCATCATTAGTCATCAGCAATGCGCCAGATGTGTCATAATCCAATCGTCCGACAGGAAAAATACGTTCGGGAACATGTTTAAAAAAATCGATAACAGTCGTTCGATTACGATCGTCCTTCACGCTCGTAATGACGCCGGTCGGTTTATAAAAAAGATAGTAAACGGGTTTTTCCTTGTCAACGGGGACACCGTTTACCGTAACCTGATCATTTGCAGAGACCTGAGTGCCAAGTCTTGTAATCGTTTTCCCGTTAACCTGTACTTTTCCTTCCATAATCAATTGCTCCGCTTTCCGACGAGAAGCGATGCCTGCCTGAGCAATGACTTTCTGTAATCGTTGCATCCTTTCACCTCAGGAAATATCATAACGCGCTGCATTTGTTTTCTCAAGTTTCATTATATATTCATAGTTCCCATTCATTATTCGACCTTAAAAATTTTGCCGGGATCAGCCAAATGCAATGGTTACAATCCACAGTGCACAGAAAATGCCGACCAGATCGGCAAGCAGGCCGACTTTGAGAGCATCACCAATGTGATGAATGCCAACCGCTCCAAAATATACAGTGATCACATAAAATGTCGTATCTGTACTCCCCTGCATCACTGAGGCAAGTCGGCCAATAAACGAATCTGGATGATAATTTCCAAGGAGGTCGGCAAGCAAGCCTAATGCCCCCGTTCCGGACAGTGGACGCATAAGTGCCAAAGGGAGCACTTGTGGAGGCATACCGATTGCTGCTAATAGTGGGCGGAGGAGATCGGTGAGTGCATTCATCGCGCCGGATGCACGAAAGACACTGATAGCAACGAGCATACCTACTAAAAAAGGCATTACTGAGACTGCGAGAGAAAAGCCCTCCTTGCCACCTTCAACAAAAGCATCGTAAGCGGGCACCTTTTTTAAGGTGCCATACAACAGAATAATGACGATTAAACACGGGACGATCCAGTTTGAAAGCGCTGTGATCAGACTCATTATTTTTTCCCTCTTCTCTTTCGTCGGTAATAAAAATAGCGGTCAATGATCAGCGCCGCCACAGTGGTGCAACATGTCGCAATTAAGGTCGGCGCGACAATATCTGTCGGCGACTGCGAACCGTATTGCATTCGAATGGCAATGACCGTCGTCGGAATCAGGGTGAGTCCGGAAGTGTTCAGCGCAAGCAAGGTGATCATTGAACGGCTGGGTGTCTTTTTTCCACCGTTCAGACGTTTCAGCTCTTTCATGGCTTTAATGCCCATAGGTGTCGCTGCGTTACCGAGGCCAAAAATATTTGCGATCGTATTGGACAATATATAGCCCATCGCCGGATGATCAGGCGGTACCTCGGGAAATATTTTGCGCATAATCGGTCGCATCAAGCCGCTCAGTTTGCCAAGCAGTCCCGCCTGTTCGGCGATTTTCATTAATCCAAGCCAGAAAATCAAAACGCTGATTAAACCAAAGCAAATTTCTACCGCATCCTTTGCTGAGACAAAAAGCGTTTTATTGACTGCGTCCATCGTACCATTTAGAGCAGCGTAGCCCATTCCGATAAGAAACAGCGCAACCCAGATGATATTGATCATTGATTAACTGCCTCCTCCGGAAATGATCGCCTGAAGGAAAATACTGAAGCGAGACCAGAAATGATGTGCTTTCTGATTTTTTTTCGGTTGAAAATAGACTGGTAATGCTGTCAATGTCTGTTTGCCGATAACCACATTCATACGACCGGCCGGTGATCCAGGCTGCCAATTTTTTGCTTTTTCTGGTTTAAGCAGGTAGAGATTTTTCTTTAATTTCTTCTGTTCTTTACCCGTCAATGGCAATACAACGGATCGGTGCACATAAAGCCTGTTCTGGTAAAATGAATGAACATGTGCTTTTAATTTTCCTTTTTTCACCACTTGAACCGGCCTGAAACGTGCAAATGCCCATTCGAACAGATCCTGATGGTCTTTCCAGTCATCGCCGTCATTTAACGTTACAGCAACAAGATTTAAATGATTTTTTGAAGCAGTCGAAATCAGAGTACGTCTTGCTTTTTTCGTAAATCCGGTTTTCCCGCCCGTTGCGTATTTATATAAGCGCAGCATTTTGTTTTTATTTTTCCAGACGCGCACATTTTCTTTGTTCGTTGCAGGTGCGCGGTACAATTTAGTTCCCGCGATTTTTCTGAATTGAGCATTGTCCATTGCATAGCGTGTGAGAAGCGCCATATCGTATGCCGTAGAGTAATGATTCGGATCTTCCAGTCCGTTGGGATTCGCAAAATGTGTACGTGACATACCGAGCGTTTTTGCACGCTGATTCATCAACAAGACAAATCCTGAAACACTTCCACCCACAGCCTCGGCAATCGCCCGTGATGCATCATTCCCCGATCGCAGCATCAGACCGTAGACAAGATCGCGAAGCTTGATTTTTTCTCCGGTTTTCAGGTAAATGGATGAACCTTCCGTCTGAATGGCTTCTTGACTAACCGTCACCGTTCGATCCATTTTTCCTGACTCAATAGCCAGAATTGCTGTCATCACTTTTGTAATACTTGCGATCGATAATTTTTCTTTATCATTGTGGCGAAAAAGCACCCGTCCTGAAGCTTGATCCATAAGCACAGCAGCCTGTGCAGACACTTTAGGTGCCGCCGCTTGCGACCTATACGGATAAAACGTGAAAATCAGTACAGAGCATAAGAGGCAAAAGAAAACACCCTTCATCTTATTCTTCAACAATTCCATCCCCTGTTCTGCTCCAATCGGATGAATTTAGCAAGGGGTAAAAGAGCCGGGAAGAAATCAGGCAAAGAGCGTTGGTGCTTTTTCATGTATAAGTCATGCTGCAAGTTCCCGGATTTTTGGACACCCTTGATAACAAGTTATGCCGGGACAAGCAGAATATGAATTTAGATCAGGAATCGGTGGAATAATAAACTCAATCCGTCTCTCTTTCTGGGTTTCATCGGCCACTATTGCACGCTATGCCGATATTTACAGATTAACTGAGTGGTATTTTACAGGTCTTTAATTGTCTCTTTGTATTGATCGTAAAACAGATCATAGGCATCGATCTGCTCGTTCTGATCCCTCATTATTTCTGAAAGAGGTGGAAGTTCACTTAGATCATGGAGACCAAAGTAGTCAAAAAAAACAGGCGTTATACCATAAAGAATTGCTCTGCCGCTGCCCTCAGCTCTTCCGACCTCTTTAATCAGTCCTTTGACAACTAACGTCTGAAGCGCACGTTCCGATTTAACGCCGCGTATTTCTTCGATAGCAATGCGTGACACCGGCTGCTTATATGCAATGATAGCCACTGTTTCAAGTGCCGCCTGTGAAAGCGGTGCTGCCTTCGGAATCACAGCAAACCGTTCCGCATACTTAGCGATGAATGGTTTCGTTGTCAGTCGATATCCGTTGGGAAAATCGGCAATCATTAACCCACTTGATTCGTTTGCTTCATATTCTTGTTTCATGCGTGTAACAGAATGGATGATTTCCTGAGGTGTACATTCGGGGAGTACCTTATTAATCTGCTCAATCAGTACTCCTTCTTCACCTGTCAAATAAAGAAGTCCTTCAATAATTGAACGAATTTTCTCCGGCTTCAAAATGATCGGCTCCTTCCCCTAAATTGATCAGGATATCATCAAAATTATCCTTTTGCAGGCAGACAATCGCATTCATTTTCATTAACTCCAGCAGTGCCAGAAAAGTGACGATCAGATGTGTTCGGTCAGGATAAGGACATATATTCTTGAACGATAAAGCATGATCAGCGGTTTTTAACTTTTGCATAACTGACGTCATCTGCTGACCGATCGGCAATATCTGGCGATCAATTTTCGTATTCAGCGGTTTTTCCAGTTTCACTCTTAAAAGTAAACGTTGAAATGCTCTTACCATATCACCAACGGTCGCACGGCCTGACAACGGCATATTTTTCAGGTCATTATGTTCATAGGCAGTGAGATCCGATGCTGGCTTGGCAAACAGCTGCAGGCGCGCCTGCTCATTGTTTTTTAACGTTGCAGCGGCATCTTTAAATTTACGGTAATCGATCAGCTGCTGCATTAACGCTTCCCGCGCCTGCTCAGGATCTTCATAAGTATCGTTCTCCTCGCCGGTCGACAATTCAGGTCTCGGAAGCAGCATTCTGCTTTTCATGGCAATCAGCGTTGCAGCCATTAATAAATATTCGCTTGCAATATTTAATTCTAATTTTTGCATATGATGAATAAAATCAAGATACTGGTCCGTAATCTCTGCAACCGGAATATCATAAATATCAATCTCAAATTTCTTAATCAGATGCAGAAGTAAATCAAGAGGACCCTCAAAAGCATCGATCTTCACTTTATATTCCATGCTTTATCCTCCGGATTTCAAACTTAATCATGATCGATCAGGCATAGATCAGAAAATCAGTGAATCCGCCTTTAGGGTATCTTGGTTTTACAAGGCCCCTTTGCGAGAGCGGAATTTCTGCATTGCGTGCGGAATTTACGGAAGCATGCGTTGCATGTCAAAAAAAAGAAAACCGTTAAGCGTTGGTTTCCTTTTCCTGATCCTCATTAAAACACTTGTCAAAGTAAGGTTTGATGGTCTGAGAAGGAAGTACCCGGATTTTTTTCCCGACTATTTCCCCCAGTGCCAAGATCATTTTTTTCCCGACTCCTTCAGCACGATAAGAAGGGGTGACACTGATATGTTCAATAATGGCTTCATGATCAGAAGTCATTTGAATTCCGATCACACCCACTATATCTTCGTCGTCTTTCCATAAAAACAACTGCCAGCGCTCATCTTCTTCGTAACGCTTGATGGTTTCCATAAGCGGTTTAAGTTCTTTCAAAGATGGGACAAAAGACAGCAAGCCCATGGCTATCTTTTCATAACTCTTTTTATAGTGAATCAGCATTTTGAACCCCTCATACCTATGAGATAACGAAACCTTCGATCGTTCACTTTCTATATTATAACCAAAAGTGCAGGCCTGTGCACCCATTCGTAAAACCGTGTCCTCCTGAAGTAAGGTTAATGCAGCTGATTTTATTTATAGCAGGACAGATTTTTCAAAGGTATATCCTGACGGATCAGATCTTCATACGTTTCTCTTCGGACAGCCAGCGTCGCATTGCCGGATTCAACAAAAACGACAGCGGGATTTACCAGACGATTATAGTGACTGGCCATCGAATACCCATATGCGCCTGTTGAAAAAACGGCGATAAGGTCTCCAGCGCCGCAGTTTTTAGGCAGAACAGCGTCCTTGATTAAAATATCTCCGGATTCACAGCATTTCCCCGCAATTGAAACATGGGTGTCTGCCGGATCTGCTGCCTTATTTGCGCAAATTGCCCAATATTGCGCCTGATAAAGTGAAGGCCTGATGTTGTCTGACATACCTCCATCCACTGCAAGATATTTGCGAACGCCGATTATGTCTTTAGAAGCACCTGCTGTATATAAAGTCGTCCCCGCCTCGCCGACAAGCGACCTGCCCGGCTCAATCCAAATCGCAGGCATCTTCAAACGGTAGCGTGTGCATTCTTCCGCTGCCGTGTTTACAATAGTATCAATATAATCTTCTATGGCAAGCGGTTGGTCATCCTGTGTATAACGAATGCCAAATCCGCCACCTACATTAAGAACTTCCAGATGGAACGCAAGATCCCGCGTCCACTTATAAGCATGCTCCATCATGAGCCTGATTGCTCCGGCAAACCCGTCTCTTTCGAAGATTTGCGATCCAATATGGGAGTGGATTCCTTTCAAGTCAAGATGAGGCGCCTGAAGTGCCTGTTTTACCGCACGATCTGCCATACCGTTTCCCAGGTTAAACCCAAACTTGGATGCATCCTGACCAGTCATAATAAACTCGTGAGTATGTGCTTCTATTCCAGGCGTAACTCGAAGAAGAACGGCAACCGTTTGTTTGCGCGCTGCACACATGCTCTCCAGACGTTCGAGTTCGAAAAAGTTATCAACAATCACTGCACCGATTTTCGCATCCAAAGCCATGGCAAGTTCTGCGTCCGATTTATTATTGCCATGAAAATGAATACGCTTCGGAGCCATGCCCGCTTTTAAAGCTGTATACAGTTCCCCGCCAGAGACAACATCAAGCAGCAAGTCTTGTTCTTCAATAAGCTGGATCATGGCAATCGTTGAGAATGCCTTACTGGCGTATGCGATCTGCCAGTTTAAGCCATCATGCCTGCGAAAGGCATGCTTGAATTCATCTATTTTATTTTTAATCAGCGCTGTATCATAAACGTACAACGGCGTACCAAATTCTTCCGCTAAATCGGTTGTATCAACACCACCGATACTGAGATGTCCACGATCATTAATCATTTGCGTGCCGAACAAATTAAATCCTCCCCCAATGCACAGAGAAACGATTTTACGAAAGCAGACATTTGGTAAACAACCCCTGTACATACCAATATTCCCAGCTGCTTTTTTCGCACCTGTCACAAGCAAAATTTTAGTGCTAGTTTATCATGATTTACATGCAATGGCAAGGCAGTGCGTCAGCTTTTTGCTTTCTTTGATTTTGGCTGACGGTATTCTTCCAGAGGACGAACAATACTGGGACGTGTTACCGAAGTTGGCAATGCACGGCGAATCAGAATGTTATACAGCCCGGTGGGATTAAACGGGATGAACGGCCACAGATAAGGTGTGTTTAAATTGCGTACATGTGCAAGATAAATAATGAATAGTGTGGATGCAAGCATAAAACCGGGCACATGAAACAGCCCGACAGCAAGAATCAGCACAATACGCGTCATTTTATTTGCCAGTTGCAGTTCATAGCTTGGCGTAGCAAAACCGCCAATTGCAGCAACCGAGGTATAAAGAATGACCTCAGTTACAAATATGCCAGCTTCAATCGCGATTTGTCCGATTAAAACTGCGGCAATGAGTCCAAGTGCGGTTGATAAAGAGGTCGGCGTATGTATGGCAGCCAGACGAAGTGTCTCTATTCCTACTTCTGCAATAAGAATTTGTATAAGAAGCGGTATATGGTAATCTCTGGAATTAGGGCCGATGAAATTCAGATAATCCGGCAATAAGTGATCCTGAACGAGCAAGAGCCACAGAGGGACCAGAAATAGTGATGAAAGTATTGCCAAAAAGCGAAACCAGCGAAGCAGCGCGCCCGATGCAGTCACTTGGCGATACTCCTCCGCATGCTGAACATGATGAAAAAGTGTGGTCGGCATAATCATGACACTTGGCGAAGTATCTGTGATCATCACCACGTGACCTTCAAGCAAGTGCGCTGCGGCCACATCTGGTCGACCGGTATAGCGAACCAGCGGGAAGGGGTTCCATCCCTGCTTTAAAATAAATTCTTCAATCGCATTATCTGCCATTGGGATGCCATCAACATTGATTGCACTTAATTCCTTGCGAAGGGTTTTGACCAGACCGGGATTGGCAACATCTTTCAAGTAACAGAGACAGACATCCGTCTTAGAGCGTACACCTATTTGCGTAAGTTCACAGCGAAAACGCGGATCGCGGATTCTTCTCCTGATTAACCCTGAGTTTTCAATAATATTTTCAGTAAATCCATCCTTAGAACCGCGAACCACTTTTTCCACATCCGGTTCCTGCGGTTGTCTGCCCGGATAATGGCGAAGATCAATACATAAGCCTTTAGACTCACCGTCAATCAGAAAAACAATTCGCCCAGTCAATATTTTGTCAACAGTGTCATTGATCGTATCAATTTCCTCAACCTGCTCATGAACAAGATGCTGCTTAATCACTTGAAAAACATCGGCGATTTTGCTGTGGTCATTGGAAAGGCGCATAAACTCGCGCATCATGACAACAAGTATGCTTGAATCAACTAAACTGTTTGTATAATAGATACTGCATTTCCGACTAAGCACACTGATTTGCCGCACCCCAATATCAAAATTATGAGGTCCAAAGTCAAGAATTTCCTGCATTTTTTTGTCGTTTTCTGCAATATCCTGACTAAGCAGTATTTTTTTAAATTGATTTTCCATAAATCCGGCCCCTTTTAAAAACTGCTTACTCAGCCTTTCGGTTTAAAAAATAACGCAACTAAAAAACCGAATAAGATCGCTGATGTTATTCCTGAAGATGTCAGTTTAAAAATCCCCATGGCAATGCCCAGATATCCATGTTCATGTCCCTCTGACATGGCCCCATGCAGCAGTGAGTGACCGAAACTGGTAATGGGGACAGTCGCACCCGCTCCGGCAAAATCAATCAGTCGATCATAGATTCCAAAAACATCCAGGAAGGCGCCAATCACAACAAATGAGGCAACGACGTGAGCCGGCGTGAGCTTAAAAACGTCGATCAGTAACTGACCAACAACACAAATCGCACCGCCAACAAGAAAAGCGTAAAGAAAAATCACGATTCCGCCCCCTCCTTTACTGATTCCAGCAGTACTGCATGAGCGATGCAGGGAATAGTTTCTTTCTCCTTGGGCGTCGAACTGTTAAGAAGTGCACCTGTTGCAACGACAAGCACCCGGTTCAGCGACTTTTCCGCCAACCGATTGTACAGGTATCCATAAGTAACAACGGCTGAACATGCGCAGCCGCTTCCTCCTGCATTAACTGGCTGATCCGGTGTATAGATCATGGTCCCGCAATCCTGATGAACATTGGTTATATCCATACCCTTCTCAAGCAATAGCTCATCAAGAATCGGCGCACCAACACTTGAAAGATCACCGGTAACAATTAAATCATAATCTTCCGGTTTTCGGCCGGTGTCCTGAAAATGAGTCCAAATTGTATCTGCGGCTGCCGGCGCCATCGCCGTGCCCAGATTGCTTGCATCATCAATCCCCCAGTCAATCACACGACCGATCGTGGCCTCGCTGACACGTACCTTGCCTGGTTCTTTAGTAACGATGGCAGCGCCTGCTCCTGTGACCGTAAAGGTCTGTGTCAGTTTTGTCGGTCCTCCATACTCGGTCGGATACCGAAACTGCCGTTCTGCAGTGGCATTGTGACTGCTGACTGCGCAAAGCACATTATCGGCAAATCCGCTGTCAACCAGCTGAGCACTTGCTGCAAGAGTTTCCATCGACGTTGAGCAGGCGCCAAACATGCCAAGAAAAGGAACACGATGTTCACGGGCGATAAAATTCGAGGTCACTGTTTGGTCCATCAGATCACCTGCAAGAAATAGATCAATATCTCCCTCAGCCTTTCCTGCTTTTGCAAGACAAAAAGAAATAGCCCGGCGCATCAGCGACTGCTCAGCCTTAGCCCATGATTTTTCGCCGCAATCCAAATGTTCGAATTCCTTATCAAAGTTACCTGACAGCGGACCGCGTGCTTCTAAAGGCCCGACTGCGGTTCCCGTAGCGCCTAAATATATAGAGTGATTAAAACGCCAGGTTTGCCTGTTAATTTTACTCACGACTTCACATCCTTTCAAAAGACCTGTTCAATAAACAACCGGACGATGCCAAGAACCGCCGCAGATACGACACCGAAAACGATGACCTCTCCCGCCAGCTGAAACAGGTTTGTCGCGATTCCGAGGACAATCCCCTCACTTTTATGTTCGAGCGCACTGCTTGTGATTGAATTAGCAAAACCAGTCACCGGAACAATCGTTCCCGCTCCGGCGAATTTTGCAATTTTGTCATAGATGCCAAATCCGGTCATCAAGGCAGAGATAAGAATAAGCGTCGCAACAGTCGGATTTCCCGCCGTCTGTTTTGAGAAGTGAAAGATATTCATATAAAAAGTCTGAATGACCTGTCCGATTAAGCAGATGCTTCCACCCACCCAGAAAGCGTTAAGGCAGTTAGTGACATAGGGAAGCTTTGGCTGGTATGCCTTGACATTTTCCTTATAATTTTTGGGATCGTTTAGCATGATTGTTATCTCCCTTCAGATCTGTAGCTGAATTTTAGTATTTGTCAAGCGCTGTTAATTATGCTTAGACTTTTTTGCATGAATAAATTGTATTAGAAAGACTAGGTTACACCTAGTCTTTTGCAGCCGATCTTGTTTTGACGGACACTCCAGTTGTTCGCTTGCCGCGGGCGCCAGCGCACCTCCGCTTTGATTCTCGACAAGACACTGGTTTATGGGTTTTCATATGGGTCAAAATCTTATACTTTCTTTATGAGAAAAACCGGGCAAAAACGCCCGGTCCTCCATCTCCGACCATGATTTATTGATTTATGCCCTTGGGTTGCATCATGGCTGCGGCTAATTTGCTGTACCAGCAAGGCGAAAGCTTACATTTTCATATTACAAAAAGCCAGACAGCCTATTCGGCCATCTGACTTTTTATCTCTTCAAGTATTTTCTTTTCAAGACGGGATACCTGGACCTGCGAAATGCCCAGCCGCTCTGCGACTTCTGTTTGTGTCTGATCTTTAAAATATCGTAAATAGACAATCAGTTTTTCTCGATCATTCAGCTGTTCAACCGCTTCGCGTACCACCATTTGATCAAACCATTTTGTACTTTCATGATCTGAAATCTGATCAAGGATTGTGATCGGATCTCCGTCGTTCTCAAAGACGGTTTCGTGAATTGAAGAAGGCGCACGTATCGCTTCCTGAGAAAGAACGATATCTTCCGGCGAAAGCTCAAGCGCCTCGGCAAGCTCACCAACAGTTGGATTTCTGCCGAACTTCTTCGAAAGCTCATCCTTTTTTTTCCTGACTTTAATGCCTGTCTCTTTTAATGAGCGACTAACTTTGACTGCACCGTCATCACGAATGAAGCGCTGAATTTCTCCGATAATCATGGGGACCGCATAGGTCGAAAATCGAACATCATAAGAAAGATCAAATTTATCCACCGATTTAAGCAGCCCAATACATCCAATCTGAAATAGATCATCCAGTTCATAGCCTCTGTTCATAAAGCGCTGAACAACGGACCAGACAAGACGCATATTTTTCTGAACAAGACGGTCGCGTGCCTCATGATCGCCTGACTGGCTCTGCTTAATCAATTGTTTGACTTCATTATCGTCAAGCAGCGGCTCTTTAGACACCATTTTCCGATCAAGCTCCATTTGCATATCTCCCTACTTGCATACTGCTCGATTTCGGGCAATTTCTTTGGTCATGATGATTGTCGTCCCTTTACCTGCCTCCGTCTCTATCACGACATGATCCATAAAGTTCTCCATAATGGTAAATCCCATACCAGACCTTTCCAGTTCAGGCTTTGTTGTAAAAAGCGGCTGTTTCGCGCGTTCAACGTCACTTATACCCACACCGTCATCATGGACCTCCAAAGTGACCATTTCATTTTCAATTGAAGCTTTTATCGTCACTTTTCCAGCCCCACTGTTTTCGTATCCATGAATGATACAGTTCGTGACTGCTTCTGAAACAACCGTTTTAATTTCGGTAAGCTCATCCAAAGTAGGATCAAGCTGAGCAACAAATGCTGCTACCGTCACGCGCGCAAATGATTCATTTTCGCTGACTGCAGTGAATGTTAAAGTCATATCGTTTCTCATCATGCCACCCCCAGCGTATGAAGCGCATAGTCTTCATCTGTTTCCAGACGGATAATTTTAAACATGCCGCTTAATTCAAATAAACGGCGCACAGATGGCGAAATTGAGCAGACCACCATTTCTCCCCCAAGTCCGGAAATTCTTTTATAACGGCCGAGAATGACACCAAGACCTGAACTGTCCATAAACGTAAGTTTGCCAAGATTGAGCAAAATGTGGTGAACCGGTTCTTCATCCATGACACGATTGACGTTTTCTCGAAGTTCATCAGCGGTGTGGTGGTCGAGTTCACCTTCAAGACGAATACACAGCACACCATATTTGACTTCTAAATTCATTTTCAAACTCATAGCAGTCTCTCCCCTCCCAGAATGAAAATAATACCTGGTCATGAAACCCCCGATTGTTCAGTCAGGATAACTAGCCAAAGCCAATACTCGTTAATACTAGTTTCTCTCTTTTCTTTTCAATTCCTGCTGCGCGACAGAACTAGTGCCCATTCGGCAAAACAGGTGAACAACTGCCAAAAACCACCCGTATCGATTAATGGGTGAGGATTGTCCCTGCACTTCTTTTAAATAGTTGCCACCATGATGCACGTTTAACATTCTCTTTAACCATTAAAGGAGTTTTTGAAACAACCTTTCCTTTCTTTTTGACGATATAATAGCCGACCACTGTTCCTGATTTTATCGGCGCCTTCAAAGTTCCATTTAATTTCACGGATTTTTTCAGGCCCGAAGAACGTTCTCCCTTTTTAAGCAGCACCACAACGGGCTTCTCTGTCACAATTGGCACTTCATCATGATCCCCTTTTCTGACTTTGGCGATTGCAACTGTTTTATTTTTTTTAACCAAAGCTTTCGTTTCATACGAGGCGAACGCCTGATTCATTAATCCGGAAATTTCTTTATTTCGTTCTTTTGGTGTGGGGGCCCCCATCACGACGGCAACGACACGCATCCCGTTTCTTTTCGCTGTCGCGGTCAGGCAGTATTTTGCTTCATTTGTAAATCCGGTCTTCAGTCCGTCTGCACCGGGATAAGACTTAATCAGCTTATTTGTATTAACAAGCCAAAACTTTTTATCCGTGTTTTCTCTCAGATAGTCTTCATACTTTGACGTATATTGAAGAACTTGGGGATAATTCAGGAGCGCGCGTGCCATCACTGCCATATCATGTGCGCTTGTGTAATGATTTTTCGTTGGCAGTCCGGTAGGATTGACAAAATGTGTTTGTGACATGCCAAGTTTTTGGGCTTCCTGATTCATTCTGGCAACAAAAGCTTTCTCAGAGCCCGCAAGATGTTCAGCCATGGCAACCGAAGCGTCATTGGCAGACGCGATACAGATTGCTTTAAGCATCTCGTCGACTGTCATTGCCTCACCAGGCTCAAGAAAGACCTGTGAGCCCCCCATCGATGCAGCATGCTCACTGACCTCGACTTTATCGTTTAATGAGATCTGATGACTCTTAATCGCCTTAAAAATCAGCAGAAGCGTCATCACCTTGGTCATGCTTGCAGGCGGGAGTTTTTTATTTTCATTTTTTTTGTATAAAACTTTCCCTGTATCCTGCTCGATAACGATTGCCGATTTCAGTTTGCCAGACTCACTTTCTGCATTTTCCTTCTTTTCAGCAAGTGCTGATGCTGACGGAAGCAAGGATGCCAAAAGAAGGGTAGCACAGACCAGCCAAGCCATAAATGCCTTCATGAAAAAACCTCCTCACTATGATCGTTATCATTCTGTCCATGAAAGACTCTTTTATACGAAATCTAGTGAGAAGATTGAGATTTTAGGTTAATGAACTTTATTTTTCCTTTACTGGCAAGGCCGCACCCAGGGATCAAGCGGTTAAAAGCGGCACAAAGTGAGACAAAAAATCAATAGTAAAGTTGAAAATCGACTTTATGCATAAGGCATAAGGTGCCTGACTGTATGTCATCTATTAAATCGAACGAATAACCGACTTAATCAGATCTGTAAAATCTGCCTTGACACGGTTAGCTGTCTCAATGACTTCCTGATGTGACAATGGCTGATTAAGAATACCAGAAGCCATATTCGTAATACATGAAATACCCAGCACATCCAGTCCGAGATGGCTGGCTGCTGTCACTTCCGGGACTGTTGACATACCGACCGCATCTGCACCGATCACGCGCATCATGCGTATCTCGGCAGGCGTTTCATACTGTGGCCCGTGTGTTGCCAGATAAACGCCTTCTTGAATATGTATGCCTAAACGCTTGGCCGCATTTTTTGCCTGAAGGATCAGTTGCTGACTGTAGGCATGGGACATATCCGGAAAACGAGGTCCCATTTCATCATTATTCGGACCAATCAGCGGGCTTGATCCGAGCATGTTAATATGATCAGTGATCAGCATTAAATCACCGGGGCGAAATGCGGTGTTGATGCCGCCACATGCATTTGTGACAATGAGTTGATGAATGCCCATCGCACGCATCACGTAAACGGGAAAAGCTACCTGATTAAGTGAATAGCCTTCATAATGATGATAGCGTCCCTGCATGGCAACGACTGTTTTCCCTTCTAGCTTGCCAATGACAAATTGGCCTTTATGTCCTTTAACTGTCGGCTCTGGAAAATGGGGCAGGCTCTGATATGGGATTCGGTCACCGCCTTCTATTTCGTCTGCAAGGTCACCCAATCCTGAACCAAGAATTAAACCAATTTCAGGTTTTTTGACCGTCATTTTTCTTAATTGCTCCATTACATCATCAATAGATTTCATAATCAATCGCTCCAATTTTTGTGATCATTTAGCTTTTTGCAAGCGGATGATATCGATTATAAAGCTCCTTCAGCGGAACACGATTCAGGTGCATATATCGGGAGGCTGAGGATACAAGTGCACGTCCCATTAATTCATCTACAAAATCAAGCGGTGCACCATTTTGGAGCAGGTGCGCAGTGAGTGACTGGCGCAACGTTTCCGGCGAAATCGGAACAGGAAGTGCCGCTGATTCCGCATGATTTCTGAGAATTTTCCAGAGGCCCTGCCTTGTCAGACGCTTACCTGACCGATTGGTAAAAAGCGGCTGATTAATATCCGGTGCCGCATTTTTTTGCTCCCATTCAGTTATGTATTCGCGTAACGCAGTAATCGCAGAAATGTTCAGAGGAAGAATCCGCTCCGTCCCTTTTTTCCCGACACATCGAATAAATTCCAAGCTCAAATTGACATGACCGTGGTCCAATCGGATGCATTCAGAAGCTCGCATGCCGGTCGCATAAAGCACTTCAAGCAGCGCCCGATCACGTTTCCCAATTCGTGTGTGCGGACTGGGCGCGCGGAGCAGCAAATAAATTTGTTCTGTTGTAAGCAAAGCGGGAAAATGGCTATGCGCTGCTTTCGGTACGCTTAACGCATACGCAGGATCAGAAGATGTTAAATGGCTGCGGAACAGAAAACGATGAAATCCTCGAAGCGCCGCAGCTTTTCTTGCCAAGGTCGCGGGTGCACAACCGGAATCTTTGAGCTGATACAGGTAGTTCATCAATTGAACCTCAGTAACATCCTCCCAGTCTGTGCACTGTTTTATTTCCCTCAGATAACGGACATATTGCAACAGATCGCTTTGATAGGCCTCAACCGTGTTTTTCGACAAGTCACGTTCATGCTGCATCGCATCTAAAAAATTGTCAATCGTTTTTTTCAATCGCTTATTCTCCGTCTCTTAGAAATTCAAAAAAACGTGATAAAACATAGTCTTCTTCTCGCTCATAGGCCCCCGGATTTTTTCCCGTTTGTGTCTGATCCACTTTGACAGCTCCTGATCCTGGTTCATCGTAGCGATGTGTCTTCTCCAGATGCTGATCCATCCATGTCATGCCAAGATAGAATATTGCTGTGAACAAAACAAACCATGCACAGATTTTCATTAGATCGATTATGCCATAAAAATATCTCATTATTGATTCCCCGCCTGTCCCAATTAAAATGGCTCGTTGCCATTATATGAATCATGGAGGCGATCCATTTCACAAAAAGAGATGTTTTATGGTCAAAATGAAAAAACAGTCTGATCAAACCTCAGGCTGTCTAAGAAAAACGTCTATACTTTTTCAGTTTCCTGCTCAAATTCTTTTTCTTTGCTTAAACGATTTTCTTCTTCATGTTTTTCCAGACATTGATGACAAATACCATGAAAAGTCAGCCGGTGGTCCTTCACCTTAAAATGCCATCTGCGTTCAACCACTTTTTCAACCTCACCAAGCAGATCCTCCTGTATCTCATCCACGGATCCACATTCAATGCATACGAGGTGATGATGGAAGTGGCTGGCACCTTCACGGCGCAGATCATAGCGCGAAACACCATCGCCAAAGTTGATTTTATCAACGATTTTTAATTCGGCCAGCAGTTCAAGTGTGCGATATACAGTAGCGAGACCGATTTCAGGTGCTTTCTCTTTAACGAGAAGGTATACATCTTCAGCGCTGAGGTGATCTTGCTCATTTTCCAGCAAGACTCTGACGGTCGCTTCTCGCTGAGGCGTCAGCTTATACTTCTGCGCGTGAAGCTGTTTCTTAATCCGATTGATCCTGCCTTCCATGCAAGCCCCTCCTCTGCAGCGAGAACGGCACAAACAAATCGGCAATTTACGGAAAAAAATCAATTGTCGATTATTATGATGCTGTGTCGTAGAATTGAAACATGATAGGTACTTCATGTAACAGCTAAATTATAATCCTTATTGATAACAGTGTCAATTATATATAATTATTGTAAAATTATAATCATTATATTTTGTAATTTTCATTTGTGATTTTTTATGATATAAAAAGTCGGATTAATACGGGCGATACATAGGCTTCATATCCTGATGCCGCCGCCGCGATAAAACTTGTACTTGCTAAAATCAGAGCATAACTGATAAATTGAGGCAGCATGGGCTGTTTTCTCGTTCTCATTAAAAGCTGACGAATCATTTTCAGAGAAAAAGCGACTGACAATACAGTCAGAAACAAATTATTAGGGATCATCAACAAATTTTGTGGGAAAATGCTGACGAGTACAGCCATTAACCCATTGATTCCCATCTGGCTAACAAGAAAACCGACAGTAAAACCGAGAAACAAACCTCTGACAAAAATGAGCAGAAATATAAGTGGAAGACCAATCACCGAAAGACCAAGGACCCAAATCAGGATAAGAAACTGAAGATCATTAAAGAAGCTCTCCTTAAATAAAGATCTGGGACTTGCGATCTGATTTTTTGCAAGTTCACCGAAGAACTGCTGTACATAATGAAGTAAATCGCTCTTCGCCTCATAAGGAAGACAGTTTACGACAATGGCTCCAAAAATGATGCCCATGAGCAGCAGTCCGGTAACAAACGTATATAATGATAGGTATTCACGGATATGCTGCTGCGCCAATTTTTTAAATCGTTCTGCAATCATTTTGCCGCCCCCCGACACGTCAATCAACTGAAATCTATAATTTCATTCTATGATAGATTTTCAAATCTATGATCAAGTCGAGAGAGAACGATACATTCATTATTGCAGGGCACGTAATTGCAGGAACTGAACAGCATAAACAGATTTTGCATCATAAATCTGGCATTTTTTCACCATCTCAACCGCTTCATTAGTATTTACCGTACAGACTTCAAGAAATTCATCCTGATCCAGGTTCTGCTTTCCTTTGATGAGCGTGTCTGTGTAATAAATATGGAGCAGTTCATCTGAGAATCCCGGTGATGAATAAAAGGACGCAATCTTCTTCATTTTTTCACATCGATACCCGGTTTCCTCCTCTAGTTCACGCATAGCTGAATCATCAGGATTTTCCCCAGGCTCCAGTTTTCCTGCGGGAATTTCATAGATAATTCCGTTTAGCGGATATCGATACTGTCGCACAAGCAGTAATTTTCCTTCATCATTTACGGCAATCACCGCGACAGCTCCCGGGTGTTTGACCACTTCGCGTGTTGATTCTTCTCCATTCGGGAGCTTCACTTGATCAACATACAAGTGAACAATACGTCCGTTAAAGATTTCTTTTGAACTGATCTTTGTTTCTGTCAAACCGTCCATTTTCTGCACTTCCCTTATTCATAAAGTTTCAGACAGCTACTTAAAATTACACTTGATGTTTTTCGGAACTGGGATTACTATGTACCTACCTCTTATAATTTTATCACATGCTTTCGCTTACATGAATGAGTCATTCACGTAAATGACGCACTGCTTCTCCCTGATCTTAACTGATTGCTTTTTTCAAGTGACAAAAAGGCATGCCCGGTTTTTCTTATTGATGTATACTGATTAGACTGACACCAATGATACTGATGATGGAGATCAAAATAATGAATGAACAGACTGAGAAGGCCCACCACATTTCCGAAAAGAAAGTACCGCATTTATTTCGCCCGATTTATCAATCAAAGGCATTTCGCGCATTATGGATTGGAAACACACTCTCCGTATTCGGCTCTTCCATTACCGGGATCATTGTTCCCATCCTTGTATACTCACTGACACAATCGACGGTCTCAATGGGTTTCGTCATGACTGCCTATATGCTGCCTAATGTGATTATTTTACCGTTTGCAGGAATTATCGTCGACAAAATAAACCGCGCAAAACTGATGCGCCTGACCGATCTGATCCGATGCGCAATGGCATTCTCAATTATGACACTTGCTTTCAATCATTTGCTGACCATTCACATGATGATGTTCATTGCAGCAATCCTTGGGACTATGGATGGTCTGTTCCAGCCAGCTTTTTCAGCAATGAGAGCGACCATTTTCACATCTGAAATACGTACCTCTGCCAACGCATTAAATCAGTTAAGTGTTCAATCGATGCGGCTGATCGGACCGGCGCTTGGTGGACTGATTGTTGCTGTTTGGTCAGCGCCAATCGGATTCGCCATTGACGGGTTAACCTATCTGATCTCATTTGTCTGCCTCCTGTATCTGACAAAAGAAGGGGAAATTCAGACCGACACTGCTCGGACGAACAGCACTTCTTTTCTTCAGGACTGCTTTGGGGGCTTTGAAGTGATTAAAAAAAACACCTGGCTGTGGGTCACCATCTTAGCCTTCAGTCTTATTAATATTTGCACAACAGGCATATCCGCGATTATCCTGCCATGGCTGCTGAATGTTCATGATCAATTTCCGTCTTATATATATGGGCTTGTTATGTCTTTTCAGGCAGTCGGAGCCGCTCTGGCCGCATTTATTTTCGGTATGCGCAAAGTCTGGAGGCATCGCGGCTGGATTGCCTATCTGGGCATTGCAGCTGGAGGATGCGCATTCCTGATTATGCCGCTGATCCATAGTTCAGCAGCGATCATGCTGCTCATGATGGTGGAAGGCTATGGAAGCATGACCTTCGGACTGATATGGGAAACAAGTCTTCAGGAACTTGTCGAACCTGAAGCATTCGGTAGGGTCGCAAGCATCGATATGCTCGGTTCGTTTGCATTGATTCCAGCCGGTTACATGTTCACCGGCTGGTTCGCGGACGCTGTGGGCAGCATCACCGCAATGCTTCTATTAAGCATGCTTACCTTGCTGTTCATTGCACTCAGTTTAAGCATTCCTGCCATTCGACATTTTGATTAGAGCTAGAGAATATTTTGGGCAAATCGTTTGCATCTGTTATTGACACTTCGCTTATTAATCAACAATTTTCGTTTGGAAAATCGCCTTCATATGCTTCAAGAAAAGTTCATGCTGATCCGTAAACGTAGCCATTCCCTTTCGATGGGCAATTGTCTGATAGCCTCTGGAATAGGCACCATATGCTGTCAGAAAATCGCAGATGTCGGTACAAACGCCTGTCAGATGAACGACATGAACACCAAATGCTTTCAGACGTTCATCAAGATCTGTACGTACAAACGCATCATATTCCGGTTTAGGAATATACTGCACATTGGGACTTTGCCGATGGTTTTTATACCACTCGTGAAGCGCTCCGTACAGTTCCGCTCCGTGCGTCCCTTTCACATTATGCGGCGGCCAAAGCTGAAAATGCGGATCATCTGCTTCATGCGCATCCATGCAGAAGAAAATCGGATTTCTGTGTTTCAGAAACTGCTCCGCAAGGTTCACAATATAGGGCACGATTGCCTGGGCAGGTGCTCCTGCTGTCAGACTGCCGTGATCGTCCACAAAATCATTGCTCATATCAATAATAAGAAGTGCCTCTTTGTCCATAGTGATCCCCCAAATCCTGCACTTTTTTCACAGAATGCCCGCAAGCTTCTCAGTTGCTCATTATTAATTATTCGCATATCTAATGAATGACGTTGCTACCCACCCGGCGCCGTAAATCAGATTTTTTCAGCAGACTTTTATCCATGTTTCTGATGTGCACAATCCGAATGACAGCTTAAAAAATGTATGCTTTCAATTTGTATGGTTGAATGATCAAGGTGATAATTACCAAGCAGACTCTCAATCTTTTCCAATAATTGATCACGATTCACATTTTCCTTAACTGTTACATGGCAGCTGAGCGAGAAAAATCCGGATGTGATCGTCCATATATGCAGATCATGCACACCGTCCACCCCTTCAAGGGCCTGAATGGCGCGGCGTACATCTTCAATATCAATATGATCCGGCTTGGATTCCATCAATATATTAATCGCATCTCGAGCAACGCCCCACCCACTCTTTAATATGATTACGGAAACAACAATACTGGCAATCGGATCTGCCAAATTCCATCCAAAAAAAATAATCAGCATTGAAGCAATAATAGCACCGATGGAGCCAAGAAGATCGCCGATCACATGAAGAAAGGCGCTTCGCACATTTAAATTGTCCTTTTCCCTGCTCCGCATAAGAATGACCGCAACAACTATATTAACAAGCATACCCAAAAAGGCGATGACCATCATCTCTCCGCCGGCAACTGATACCGGACGTCTGATCCTCAAAATGGCTTCAATGACAATCCAGAATGAAATGACCAGGAGCAACACGCCATTAAACAGCGCAGCAAGTATCTCAAATCGTCTGTAACCAAAGGTCTTGCGATTATTCACCGGAACTTTTGCCCCAACAAGCATGGCAATCAAACTAAATCCTAATGAGACGGCATCGCTAAGCATATGCCCTGCATCTGAGATCAGTGCAAGGCTGTGGCTTAATAATCCGCCAATCATCTCAACAATCATAAATCCGGTAATAATCAGAAAACTAAACAACATGACTGTTTGATTGTCCGCATGATGACTAAGGCCAGATTCATGATTGTGCTTAAGCTTTGATTTCTGCGCCATTTCCGAACCACCTCTTTATATACGTATGAGCTGCTTTGTGCTAAGGTTTGTATGCAGTGCTTCATTTATTAAGGTTAAGCTAATTGTGATTTTCACAACATATGATCGTTCGTTCATATGTTAAGTATCTATTTTTTCATCTGAACTGTCAATGCTTGTGATGAAAAACAACCGATTCAGTCCTGTCTATTAGAAGAGGAGGTATCATGTGAAACTTTCCGGAATTCATCATTGCGCCATCATCACAGCCAACTATGCGCGTGCCAGACATTTTTATGTCACTGTATTAGGATGCACAGTCATTCAGGAGACATTTCGTAAGGAACGCAACTCATATAAGCTCGATCTTTCCATTGGAGACGGAGGCCAAATTGAGCTTTTTTCTTTTCCAAATCCTCCGGCGCGCCTGACACAGCCAGAAGCTTGCGGTTTGCGTCATCTTGCCTTCGCAGTTAGAGATATTGCCAGCACGGTTAATGAACTTAAAGATAAAGGCGTAGAAACTGAGCCTGTTCGGGTGGACCCCATTACCGGAAAGCGTTTCACCTTTTTCCGAGATCCGGATGACCTGCCGCTTGAACTTTACGAATGTTAGATTTCCATATATCAGGAAAGTGATACCCGTGATAAAATAAAATAGATTGATTTTCTATGGAGGAGGAAATGCAGTGAGTATTCATATTGAAGCAAAGCATGGGGAAATCGCGGATCGAATTCTCCTTCCCGGCGACCCGCTGCGTGCCAGGTATATTGCGGAAACTTATCTGGACAATAGTTTTCAGTACAATAGCGTTCGCGGCATGCTCGGATTCACAGGTACATACAAAGGAAAGCGAATTTCCGTTCAGGGAACCGGAATGGGTATCCCATCTATTTCAATTTACGTCAATGAACTGATTCGCAGTTATGACGTGAAAAAGCTGATCCGTGTCGGCACATGCGGCGGAGTTCGGGCTGATGTCCATGTACGTGACGTCATCCTGGCCATGTCATCCGCCACAGATTCTGCTGTAAACCACAGCCTTTTTCCGAATATTGATTATGCGCCTACCGCTGATTTTGCGCTGCTACATGAAGCTTACCGAATTGGCAGCAAATTAAAGGTCCCCTTACATGCAGGGTCGATTCTGTCCGCAGACGTGTTCTATCGTGACAGCATGGATATTGTAAAAAAACTCGGCGAATACGGTATTCTGGCAGTTGAAATGGAAACATCGGCACTTTATACATTAGCTGCCAAATATGGTGTTCAGGCGCTGACCATTCTTACAGTCAGCGACCATATCTTCTCTGATGAACCGGACACAACAGCAGCAGAACGGCAGACAACATTTAATGACATGATCAAAATTGCCTTGGACACTGCGATAGCTGACTAAATGATTCTTACAAATTAGAGAAAGCAATGATCTGCCTATGAGAATGCCGGACAGTTTCATTGTTTTTTTATTCTCTAACTGTTTTTGTTAATCATTTTTCTGATCATTTTCCGCAATTCATATTGAGAAAAGCTAGAATCCTTCCATGTAGTCTTTATTTTAGCCTTTCAAAATAGTCCATCAGGATTTTTCCGTGGTTCCTAAGCAATCGTTTCGGCACTTTTTCTTTTGTCCTGAATTCAAAGCCTGCCGATTCCTCAGGATCTATCTGCCACTCAGCACTTAGCAATTCCGCTTCATATGCAATCGTCACCGGATAATAGAGATCGCCATTTTTCGCAATTGAAGGAACCTGTGCACCTGAATATACTTGAAACAGTTGCAAATTACCGATCAATATCCCTGCCTCTTCTTGAAATTCGCGGACAACTGTTTCTTCAGCAGACTCGCCTAGCTCCATGAGACCGCCCGGAATGCCCCAGCTGCCCCTTGGATACGTTCGTTTCTGGAGCAAAACGGCACCCGTCTCATCGTGAATAAGCGCAACCGCACCAACAAGAATAACCGGATCATGGCCTATTTTACTTCTCAGTTCCTGTATATACCCCATTCGTCCTCCGCCTCCCCTTTCATGAAGCGATCATTGTTTTCGCAATTGAATCAATTGGTAAACACGTGTCACAATGACTTTGCAAACAGCATATAAGGGGATAGCCAGCAGCATACCGATGATTCCCGCCAGGTTTCCGGCAACAAGCAGAATGCAGATAATTGTCAAGGGATGAATATCCAGTTTTCTGCCCATGACAAGCGGTGAAATTACATTACCTTCAATCTGCTGAACAACAGTGACACCGATGATTACATACAGAGCCAGAATCGGAGACTGGATAAATGCAACGATCAATGCCGGAATCGTTGCGATCAGTGAACCAATAAACGGAATGACATTTGTAAACAAAATGACAAGAGCAAGCACAAGCGAATAATTCAATCCAATAATAACATACCAAATATAGATGAAAACAAAGTCAAAAAGAAGAACAATCATTTGTCCCTGTATATAGCCGCTGAGTGCTTGATCCATATCTTTAAGGATTTCACTTGCCTTCTCCCGGTGTTCATCAGGAATCAATTTCATAATACCGCGAGAAATACGGTCACCGTCTTTAAGAAAATAGAATAGAATAAACGGTACCGTTGCAATGATCAGCACCGTGCCGGTAATCGACTGGATGATTGACAAAATATTATTGCCTACAGTAGTTGCCATCGATGAAAGCGATTGAGAAAACCGATTTGTAAAATCAAGAAAAGAAATTTCATCTAAGTGCATCTTAGAAAATAACTCGCTTTGCTGAAAACTGATCAGCTGATCGCTCAGCTGCTGGATCAGCCCCGGCATGCCGGTGATTAAAGATAAAAACTGATTATAGAGCAGTGGTCCAAAATTAAAAATGAGCAAAACGATTAAACCGATGACTGCCAGATAAATAATGAGTATGGCAACGACTTTGGGCACTCTGAGGCGAATCAGGCCACGTACAAGCGGTCGAAGCAAATAATAGAGCAATCCAGAGATAATCAGAGGCGCAGCAAGCGACGTGAACAAGATTCCCACCGGTTTTAAAATAAACGTGAGTCTCGAACCCACCATAAGAATTACTAGAATCAGCAGCACCCAGACTGCAAAGCGAAAATATTTTGATTTTGGCATGCGCATTCCCCTATCTATCAATAAACCAATAAACCACCATCATAACAGATGTTCTTTTCACATTTTACCCCATTTCTTATTTAATAATCCAATAGAAATCATAAACAGGCGAAAAACTATGAACCTATAGATCAATGTGTACCATCATTTAAGAATAGAGAGTCGGCAAATTTTCATCCAAAATCATGGTACGTACTTTAGTCTGTTTCTTATTTCACGCACCATAAGAAACGGACCAGACATGATGTTGCTTTATTGCTTATATTCAGGGCAAAATTATAACCATTTTTATAAAAAGCATGCCTTCAGGGTCTTATATCTTCATGTATCCTGCATAGTCCCGCATAAAACAAGGATGTCTCATCACCAAAAGATTTCTGAGACACCCTCATTAATCGATCATGTAATTAATTGTTGCTGTCACTGGAAAACTCGACTTCACAAAGCCTCCAGCGAAGGCAAAACCGCTGTCGCACTTATGCTACTTCTTATTGTACATATAAGAAAGGTAAATAGCGCCTATTTACAAAACGAGTTTAAATGGTGCTTCAAGGTTGGCTTTCACCGTTGCGAGAAATGCAGCAGCAGGCGCCCCATCCACTGCACGATGATCGAATGTGAGACTCAGAGGGAGCAAACTGCGCCGCTTCAGTTCACCGTCAATATATACCGGCTGTTCAGAAATGGTTCCAACACCAAGTATTCCCACTTCAGGTGGATTGAGTACCGGAGTAAAGAAACCAATACCGTATGTTCCAAGCGAAGTAATGGTGAATGTGGAGCCGCTGAGCTTCAGACGGCTCAGCTCAGAACTTCGCGCCTTCTTACTTGCGCTTCTTATTTCGCGTGAAATCGCGCTTAACGACTTTTTGTCCGCATGCTGAATAACGGGAACGACCAACCCTTCATCCAGCGCAACCGCAATGCCCAGGTGCACCTCATCAAACGTGGTAATGGTGTCTCCTTCGTAAAGACTGTTCATCCTTTTGTGCTCAAGAAGTGCATTAATTACCGCTTTCGCAATAAAGTCAGTAATCGTCAAACGGACTTCATCATTAATGGGATAGGCTTCTCTCGCTTTTTTCTGAAATATAATTAATTCTGTTGCATCAACAGTAGCTTGCAGCGTGAGCTGTGCGGTCTGACTTAAACTGGCGAACATACGATCCGAAATGACTTTTCGCATTCCTGAAACCTTTTTCGATGTAGCAGATGGATGCGCCGCGGGTACAGAAATGGACATATTGGATATCTGGGGCTCCTCTGCCTCTTTAGGCTGAGCCTTCCGTGCTTCTGCGGCCGCAACGTCCGCCTTGGTAATTCTTCCGAGCGGACCAGTACCTGTGATCGTTGATAAATCCACATTGATGATTTTTGCCAACCGGCGCGCAGCCGGAGAAACACGCAATCTTCTTTCCTCAGAGTGAGCAGGCACTGTTGCCTCTTCCTCAGTTTCCGGAGCTGATTCAATGGCTGCTTCACGCTGCTTTGTCTCATCTTTCGATCCATCTGGACGCTCACCAACTTCTTCACCCGGTGCACCAATATAACCGAGCGGCTGACCAATGGCTACCACATCATCAATACCAGCCGTGATTTCAATTAAAATGCCTTCTTCAGGTGCTTCCAGTTCCTTCTCGATTTTATCCGAACTGATGGAAACCACAGACTCCCCCTTCTTTACAGGATCGCCTTTCTTTTTCAGCCATTCAACAACGGTTCCTTCTTCCATACCCATACCCATCTTTGGCATAATGATTTCTACTGCCATGTTCTCTCGCTCCTTTCAAATAAGATGATTAAATGCCAGTCTTTACACGGCCGAAAATACACGCGCGCCGACCATGCTACTGAATGCCTTGATGATTTTTTCAGGTGAGGGCATATACAGCTTTTCAAGAGGTGGCGAAAAAGGAACCGGTGCATGGGGAGCCGTTACACGCTTAATCGGTGCATCCAGATAATCGAACGCTTTGTCGCCGACAATTGCTGCGATATCTGTTGCTGCACTGCATCGCGGATAGGCCTCATCTACAATGATCAGTCGTCCGGTTTTTTTCACGGAATTGATAATCGTTTCTTCGTCAAGCGGAGAAAGCGTTCTTGGATCGATAACTTCTGATTCAAATCCTTTTTTTTCGAGCAGTGCTGCCGCTTTCAAAGCGGTGTTTACCTGCTTTCCAAGGCCAACAATCGTCAAGTCTTTTCCGGAACGCTTAATTTCTGCTTTACCGAAAGGAATTGTGTAAAATCCTTCTCCTACTTCACCTTTGGTTCCATAAAGCGTTTTGTCTTCAAAAACAATGACTGGATCATCATCGAAAATTGCGCTGAGCAGCAGTCCTTTCATGTCATACGGATTGCTCGGAATCGCCACTTTGAGCCCAGGAATATGCGTAAACAAGGCATATAAACTTTGTGAATGCTGAGCTGCCGCATTAAACCCGGCACCGTCAATCGTACGGATAGTCAAAGGAACCTTAGCTTTTCCTCCGAACATATAATGAAATTTGGCTGCCTGATTCATCACTTCGTCTAGGCAGCTGCCGATAAAGTCATTAAACATGAGTTCTGAAATCGGTCGAAGACCTGTAACTGCTGCAGAAACGGCCGCACCCATATATCCGGATTCGGCAATTGGTGTATCGATCACTCGGTCGCGTCCAAATTCTTCAACAATTCCTTTCGTTACACCAAACACACCGCCCCAGGCACCCTGATCCTGAAGATGATCAACTTCGGCGCCTCCCGCAACATCTTCACCAATTAAGATAACGTTTTCATCTTTGCGCATCGCTAACCGTATTGCGTCATTAATTGCTTCTGAATAACTCATTTTAACCGTCATTGCCGGCACCTCCAAGTTTATGCATTTCAATTAAGATTAATAGGAGACATAAACGTCGGTTGTTACTTCTTTATCATCGGGAAATGGGCTTTCCTCGCTGAAACGAATTGCTTCTTTAATAGCCGCTTTTACCCGTTCATCGACCTGCTTGATTTCTTTTTCAGAAAGCAGTTTGTTTTTTTTCACATAATCCTGGAATCTAAGAATCGCGTCATCTTCCGTAACTGCCCGATGTTGCTGCTTTTTGTCTTTGTATGACTGCGTGTCACCTTCAAAATGCCCGTAATCCCGATAAGTCAGACATTCAATAATAGTCGGTCCCTCCCCGTTGCGTGCGCGGACAACCGCTTTGCCGGCAGCGTCATAAACAGCAGTTAAATCCTTGCCATCGACAGTATCTCCGGCAATCTTATATACATGGGCAAAATCCGAAATTCGCTCGGCCGCTGCAGCATATTCAAATGTTGAAGCTTCACCGAATCCATTATTTTCACAGACAAAAATAACAGGTAATTTCCAGATAGCAGCCATGTTCACCGCTTCATGAAATGTACCATGATTACTTGCCCCATCCCCAAAGAAACATACAGCAACGTCTTTCGTTTTCTTTACTTTAGCTGTCAATCCTGCTCCGATTGCAAGCGGCAGTCCTGCGCCGACAATACCATTTGCACCAAGCATACCTTTTGAGACATCGGCAATATGCATGGAACCGCCTTTCCCTCTGCAAAGTCCTGTAGCCCGGCCAAATATTTCGGCCATCATTCCATTCAGATCACAGCCTTTTGCAATACAATGCCCATGCCCTCGGTGCGTACTTGTAATGCTGTCCCGATCAGTTAAATGCGCACATACACCTACCGCAACTGCTTCTTCGCCTGCATACAAGTGAACAAAGCCAGGAATTTCCCCTTTTGCAAAAATGTCATGGACTGCATTTTCAAACTGACGAATTTCCTGCATTTTCGTGTAAATCCAGGTTGCTTCCTCAACGGTCATGTCTTTTGCGGATGTCTGTGTTTCCATTTGCATTATGACTCCTCCCGTCATCTCAAGCAAATCAAGAAAACGCATAAATGTAAGCGCTTTCTTTTATATTTATCATACCTTATCTTCAAATGATATGCAAAAAATAAAGCATCAAACACTCGAAGCTAACTACTTCAACTTAAGAAAAGATTTAAAAACTTTTTCAAATAGTACAGGAAGCATTTGATACAGCCTGGCACCGATCCCCATGTACCAGGGGATCCTGAGTTCCCTTTTGTTTTTTTCGATCGCATGTACTATTTTTTCCGCTACAGCACGTGGTTTAAGCATATAGCGACCGGCATGGGCGACATAGCTTCCGGAAGGGTCGGCAAACGAAAGAAAAGGGGTACGTATCGGACCGGGATTAACAACAATCACCCGAATGCCGTCCTGCTCCAATTCCAATCGCAAACCGTCGGAAAATCCAATAACAGCATGCTTTGTTGCACCGTAGACAACTGACTTTGGTGTCGTGACAATCCCTGCAAGCGACGCGATGTTGACAATGCAGCCCCGTTTTTTTGGTACCATTGACGCAAGCACTGCTTTAGAGCAATGGATCATTCCGCGTACATTGACATCAATCATTCGGTCAATGATTTCATCATTCATTTCTGATAGTGATTGAAACTTTCCGATTCCCGCGCAATTAATCAAAATGTCGATTCCGTTAAAACGATTAATAATCTGTTTAAAAACGCAACGCACTTCCTGTGGTCGTGTAATGTCAAGCACATAATAATAAGCATGCCCGCCCTCAATGGCAATCTGACGTCTGATTTCAGCAAGATTCTGCTCGTTTCGTGCGAGCATCACGATACACGCACCCTTGGCAGCCAACAACCGGGCCATTTCACCGCCCAGTCCGCTCGAAGCTCCGGTAATAACAATTGTACAATTATTAATGATCATCACTCACACCTGCACATTTCTTCATTCAATGTCCATAAACCATTATATAGTTTTTTCACTGATGACTGTTAAACTTTACTGCCGCTCTTTCAGCAAATTGAAAGATGTGAAAATCACGGATTTTGCACAAACGAGCCAATCTATGTCAGCATTATTCTCACAATAGGTTTTTATAGGCTCCATAGATTTTATGTTAATAAAACCTGACAAAGAAAAAACCGCGAACAAAAGCATTTTGAATCAAAATTTTTCTAAAAAGTTAAAAATGTAAAGGCTTACACAAATAAATGAATATTTTTAATATTTTGTTGTTATTTTTACTGACATGTTATGTTATAATTTATTCATCCAAAAAAAGGGGGCATCAATTGAATGAAAGCAACAGATGCAATTACATTAAGTTTGGATTCATTATGGGTTATGGTTGCAGCAATCTTAGTTATTCTTATGCAAGCCGGATTCGCATTCCTTGAAGCCGGATCTCTTCAAAGCAAAAATGCAGGACATATTACCGGGAAACAAATTATCACACTGGCCGTTTCCTCGATTGTCTTCTGGGCATTTGGCTACGGTATCGCGTTTGGCGACGGAAATGCTTTCATTGGCACTTCTAAATTTTTCTTAAATGGCGTCCCAAGCGGATATGACTCGATTTTCTTCTTATTCCAGCTAGCCTTCGCAGCCGTTTCGCTTGCGATTGCCTGGGGCGGTTTTGCAGAACGCGCAAAATTAGCTGTCTACTTCGTATTCGGTACGATCTTCGTTGCAATTATTTATCCGGTTGTCGGTCACTGGGTATGGGGCGGCGGCTGGTTAAGCACACTGGGCATGCAGGATTTTGCCGGATCGACGGTTGTTCACCTTCAGGGCGCAACCGCAGCGTTAATCGGTACGCTCCTTCTTGGGCCGAGAATCGGTAAATTTGTTGACGGAAAAGCAAAAACAGTTCCGGCACACAACATTCCGTTTGTTTTTCTTGGAACATTTATTCTTTGGATCGGCTGGTTTGGCTTCAATGCCGGAAGTACCGTATCAACCGGTGTTGCGACAAAAGGCTATGGTCAGTTCTTTGGCTATGTTGCATTGACAACAAACCTGGCTGCAGCGGCTGGCGCCCTCGGTGCTTTGTTCGCTGCAATGATCCTTTCCAAAAAAGCGGATATCGGTGCAATGTGCAACGGTGTCCTCGCAGCGCTCGTTGCGATCACTGCGTCCTGTGCGTTCGTTGAACCTTGGGCAGCTATTGTCATTGGCGCAATTGCAGGCGCATTTACGTACTGGACATCCATTTTCTTTGAAGGCAAAGGCCTTGATGATCCGATTTACGCATTTTCCGTTCACGGTATCTCAGGAATCATCGGAACACTCTCAACCGGTTTCTTTGCGGCTCCAAAACTTGTGGAACTTGCAGGTGTCGGTAAACCAGGACTGTTCTATGGCGGTGGTCTTTACCAGTTAGGCGTTCAGGCACTTGGCGTTCTTGCCGCATTTGCTTTCGTTGCCATTGCTTCACTGATTGTCCTGTCAATCATTAAAGCAACCATAGGTCTTCGTGTATCGGCTGAAGCAGAAAAGGCAGGGCTTGATATTAGTGAACATGGCGCTTATGGCTATGGTGAGACAGAAGCAAAATAATACTTAATTACTTAAAGTTTCATAGACGTACATGCACAAAGAAGATTCCTTTTAGCAGGAATCTTCTTTGTTTTTCCGTTTCATTTGCCTTCGCTTTTGTTATGCAAAACAATCAGCTGTGGCGGTTTTTTTTACCACTAATCCCCGTTTCTGAATCGGAACTGAACGGTTATTACATGCGCGACGGGCGTTTCAATTCAAACATCCAAAAATCATGGGCCAAGTATGTATGATTAAAAACGGCCTTTGCTTCCCTGAGCAAAGCATTTTGTTCTTTTTTTTGATAACGTGAACTTAAATGAGACAGAATGAGTGTTTCAACACCAGACTTCCGAGCGATTTCTGCGGCCTGTACTGAAGTCGAATGGTGATAATCATGAGCAAGTCGGCTGCTTTGACCATCAAAAGTCGCTTCATGAATCAAAACATTTGCGGATTGGGCAAGTTCAGCCGCCATCGCACACGGCCTTGTATCGCCCAGGACGGTAATACACCTTCCCTTCCTTTTTCCGCCAATGAACGGCGCCGTATCTATGATTTGTCCGTTCGAAAGTTTTACCTGTTTTTTTTCTTTTATTTCTTTATAGATCGGTCCGGGCTTAATGTTCAGAGCAAGCAGCTTATTTACGAGCAATTCGCCGGGTTGATCCTTTTCAAGGACCCGATAACCGTACGATTTAACTCCATGATCCAGTTCCCCTGCATAGACAGTAAAATGTGTATTCTCAAACACTTTCCCCTCCGTTTCAATTTCACGGATAATGATTGGATAATGAAGATGTGTGCCTGACAAACGTAACGACGTTTCCACATAACTTTTTAATCCTGAAGGGCCGATCAAGGTTAACGGGGTCACAGCCCCCTGAAAAGAACGACTGCCGAGAATGCCAGGCAGACCAAAAAGATGGTCCCCATGCATGTGTGTAATAAATATAACAGAAAGTTTCGTGAGCTTTACTGAGGTGTATAAAATTTGTCGCTGCGTTCCCTCACCACAATCGAAAAGCCACAACTCGCCATCATACTCGGGAAATCCTAATGCCAGTGATGTAACATTTCTTTCTTTAGCCGGCATTCCCGCACCTGTACCCAAAAATGTAAAAATCATTTCATCACCCTTTTTAATCTCTGTCTAATGATCTGCATCGTTTGATTTCATTGTTTTCAGCAAACGGTTTGCAGGGAGAATGGTTCCATTGCCGAATTGTTCATTAATTTTATTCATTAGATCAATGAGTGGTTCATTTTGTGCGTCTCGCTGATAGGAAAATAAATCAAGCTGTTTCGTTGAATCGCTCATCGATTGAAACGATGTCAGCGTAACGCCAAGAAGCCGGATGTCTTCCCCGTGCCAGTTTTTTTGAAAAACGGAAAGTGAAAACCGCTCAATATCTGCCGGACTTTGCAGCGGCTGCACTGTTTTTTGGTGTCTCGTGACTGTGTGCAAGTCATGGTACCTGATTACGACAATAAGTTCATAACTTACCACATGCTCTTTTTTTAATTGGGCAGCCAGCTTAGCAGCCAGCTGATGGAACGTGCTTAGAATTTCTTTCATCTCATGCGTATCTCTCGGCAAAGTCATAGAATGACCGATACTTTTATAGCGATCCCACGCCTCTGGATCGACCGGACGATCGTCACAGCCGTTTGCAAATGCAAATAGCCTGCGTCCGTTCGTGCCAAATTGCTGTCCAATAAACGCCTGGTCTTGTCTGGCCAGGTCGCCAATTGTCCGTATGCCGAAAGAGATGAACTTTTGCTCTGTTTTCGGACCGACGCCGTGCATTTTTCCAATTGGAAGCAGCCAAAGGCACTGTGCCAATTCACGTTTTCGAATAACAGTGATTCCCAGTGGCTTTTTTATATTGGAAGCCATTTTGGCAAGAAATTTATTCGGTGCAATGCCGATACTGCAAGGCAGGTGCAATTCACGAGCAATACGGTTCTGAATGGATCGCGCAAGTGTCGGCGGATGGACATGGCGCAACATACTCATGTCGAGATAGCCTTCATCAATGGACGCTTTCTCTATAATCGGTGTGTACTCTTTTAACATTGCAAAAAGACGATCTGAGGTTTGCCGATAAAGTGTAAAATCTGGGTGCCGAACAATGAGTTCAGGACAGCGTTTCTTCGCTTCCCGAACAGTCATGGTCGTTCGAACACCAAATTTTCTGGCTTCATAACTGCTTGTCACAATAATTCCATGCCGTTCTTCTGTTTTTCCGGCTATGGCAAGCGGACATCCTTTAAGTTCTGGATGATTGGCAATTTCCACGGATGCGTAGAAACTATTCATATCAATATGGAAAATGACTCGGGCATTTGCCATCTTCGATACCAACCCTTCCAAAGGTCAATTAATACTTAGACCATCTCAGGTCCGATTATTAATTACTGCCTGATCAATGAGTGCAAGTGCCAGTTCACTTGCCATATGAAGTTCAGCAATCGCAATTTTTTCATGAATTGTGTGTATCTGCTCATAGCCGACACCCAAGTTTACTGTCGGTATGCCCTTTCCGCAAAATATGTTTGCGTCACTGCCGCCGCCGCTTTGAAGCAAATGCGGTGTCCTTCCAACCGCTTCGGCAGCTTTTGACGCAAGCTGTACAACGGCATCTTCAGCATTGAACGTGTAGCCCGGATACATAAAATCAACGTGAACATTTGCTTTCCCGCCCATCTTCTCTGCAGTTTGTTCAAAAGAATCAGTCATGCGTACCACCTGACGATCCATCTTTTCTTTAACAAGTGAGCGTGTCTCTGCAAGTACATGGACATAATCACATACAATATTAGTTGCCTTTCCGCCTTCAAAGCGACCAATATTGGCAGTTGTCTCACTGTCTATACGGCCGAGTGGCATTTTGGAAATTGCTTTGGCGGCCATTGTAATTGCTGACACACCTTTTTCTGGCTCAATGCCCGCATGAGCAGTCTTTCCCACCAGCTTAACGTCAAATTTGGATTGATAAGGTGCCGCGATGACAATGTCTCCCACAGGTCCGTCGCTGTCCAATACGAACCCATATTCAGCATGGACCAGATTCATATCAAGCGCTTTGGCTCCCACCAGCCCCGATTCCTCACCAATGGTAATGATAAACTGTACATCAGCATGATCACGTTTCTCTTCTTTAATTACCTGAATGGCTTCAATGATTGCAGAAATACCCGCTTTATCATCAGCGCCAAGAATGGACGTACCATCTGAAGTGATATAACCATCTGCGATTTGTGGCTTGATCTGTTTACCCGGGAACACTGTATCCATGTGCGTTCCTAAAAAAATCGGCGTACCTTTTTTTGTTCCATGAAGTACGCAGACTAAGTTGTTTGCACCATGCCCCGTTTTATCTTTCGCCTGATCTTCTTTAACTTCCAGGCCGAGTGCCGTGAATTTATCTTTCAGCACTTTGAAAATCGTTCCTTCATCACCGGTCTCAGAGTCAATACCGACCAGTTCGCAAAATGTATCGACCAGGCGTGCTTCATTAACCATTAAAACCCCTCATTTCTCTAAATGGATCGAGCAAATTCAACGTCATGATTTCATCCGAACACATATCATTTATATAATAGCATATTGTCGCTATTGAAAAGTTTATCCATGATCAACTATAATAGACAATAATTCAGTAGGAAGGGAATTTCTCATTTATGTCCAAAAAATGGTTTCGAATGGTTATCTATATTGTGATCGCTGCACTTCTTCTTTCAACCATCTCCGCATTCATTCTCTCCATTATAAATGAAACGCTAAATTAATGCTTACGGATTCACTGTCTGAGACCGTGCCATATGCAGCATTCAAACGCTTCCTCGGCTGGGCCCAGTGACCAAAGGGCTTTTGAGGCACCTCTCTGTGAAGGAAGCCTGTTTTTTTCTTTTGTATAACCTATTTTTCTAAAAAAACCGAAAAGGATGTTCCCTTGCCATATTCGCTGTCGACACGAATCGTTCCATGATGCAGATCAATAATTTTGTTAACAATAGACAAACCAAGTCCATTGCCGGCATGTTTCCCTGTTCTTGAACGATCAGCCTTATAGAAACGCTCGAACAAGTGAATGCGTTCTTCCTCTTTCAAGCCGATTCCAGTATCTGAAATCCGGAACAGTACACAATCATTTTGTAACTTTAAAGTTATACTGATCGTTCCCTTTTCAGGAGTAAATTTAATACTGTTGTGAATCATATTCATCCACACCTGATTCATCAGCTCGCGATCTGCATGAATAGCGACAGGTGCCAGGTTGATATTCATTTTCAGTTTTTTCGCGCTCCACTGCGGTTCCAAAGTAAGCAGGCAGGAGCGAATCTGCCGGTCTGCCCGATAATGCTCGATACGTACAGGATGCCGTCCATTTTCAAGTGACGTTAGCTTAAGCAGGTGGTTACTTAATCCTGAAAGACGATCTGTTTCCAGTTGTATAATTTTGAGATAATGAATCCTTTTTTCCTGCGAAAGCCGCCCGTCTTCCAATGCATGCGCAAAGCCTTTTATTGAAGTCAGCGGCGATTGAATCTCATGTGACACATTGGATATAAATTCCTGGCGCACGCGTTCTAGTTGCCCGAGCTCCTTTGCCATATAATGAATACTGTCAGTGAGCTGTACGAACGGATTTTTTTGATGGGTCGCGCCTTCGGAGATTGGAATATCCAGCTTAATTTCGAAATTTCCTTTTGCCATTTGCCTGATTGCCTGAATTATTGTCTGAAAATAGTCTAATCGTTTTGGGCGGAGGTATTTTCCATATTGAACCATGACAAATCCAAACACCAAAAATCCAAGCAGAGAACTTGCAATATGGAGAAAAAGAGGCGGTATGGATATGTGCAGAAGAAAAAGCAGCCACCCAAGAAGCAGATAAAAGCAGCCCCAGAAAACAATGAGTGCAAGCAAAGTAAGCAAAATCGTTCCATGTACTTTTAAACGATTGACCGAACATTTTTTCATGACAATTCTTCCAGTCGATATCCGATGCCTCGGACAGTTTTGATCACAAACCCATACTTTTTTTCGTCAAATCGCTCACGCAAACGCTTAATATGCACATCGATCGTTCGTTCATCGCCTTCATAATCATATCCCCAGATTTTTTCAATCAAATCATCACGTGTGTAGGTTCTGCCAGGCATGCCTGCCAGCATAAAAAGCAGTTCAAATTCTTTCATCGGTATCATCGTGTGTTCATTTTCACACACAATCGTGTACGCATTCTGATCCAGGAGTAGATTGCCGATCTCTACCTGCCTTGAGGCTGCAACCTGATAACGTTTGAGCAAAGCCTTTACACGCATGACCAGCTCAATCGGTTCAAACGGCTTGACAAGATAGTCATCCGCCCCCAGTTCAAAGCCTTTTACTTTTTGCATGGTCTCACCCTTCGCCGTCAGTATCAGGATCGGAATCTGCATCATGCTTCGTACCTCACGGCAAAAAGACCACCCATCCATCTCAGGCATCATAATATCTAAAATGATTAATCCGATCATTCCCTGTTCCAATTTTTTTAATGCCTGCCTGCCGTTTTCAGCCTCAATGCATGCAAAATGTTCATTTTCAAGAAAAACAGTCACTAACTCACGAATATGCGGATCATCATCAACAATCAATATTTTGTTCATCGCTCTCTTCTCCTTCGAACCATCTGCTTCTATTACTTATCGTGCATGCGGATTATGAACGAAGCATGAACACTGGTTCAATCTGGTACAAAGTATACCTTATGAGCATCCAAGGTGCATCCTTGCTCTTTCAAATATCTCAGTTGACAGGAATGTAGGGAACACGTAAAATTTTATCTGCTGGCGCTCATAGTAACGAGTTGGAATTTTTGAAAATCCGGCTTCGCAAAGCCTATGGCGAAGAAGCCGTCGCACTTACGATCATTCTAAAAATAGGTACTTTCAAAGGAGAGTCGCGTGCTCTCTTTTTTCACATATGAAGCTCGCCGTAGAATCCTGTTGTTTATCCTGCCAAACTCATTTGTGAAAATAAACCGCATTGACTTGATCGAAAATCAGCAACAGCGAGGAGTATGATGACACGATGCAACTCTCAGCCACTCAATTCACAGGCAATGCATTCGTTCCTCCATCTAAAAGTTATGCGCATCGGGCAATTATTGCTGCTTCGCTTGCATATGGCACCTCTCTGATTAAAAATATTGATTTGTCCAATGATATTCTTGCTACGATCCAGGCAATGCGTACCTTGGGCGCGAAAATTACAGTGGGGCACACAGAAGAGCATTCACGATCTGTTCTTACGATTACCGGTAGAAACAACCATTCCGGACTGCAAATTCCATTAATTGACTGCCATGAATCCGGTTCGACTTTGCGCTTCTTAATTCCGGTTGTTCTTTCCCTGTATAAAGAAGCGGTCTTCACTGGAAGTCCTGGATTAGCGCGGCGATCACTCGCACCCTATCAATCACTTTTCCGTCAAAAGTCTATTCTTTGGAAGCAGCAGCCAAAACAATTTCCGATCCAGCTCAAGGGTCAACTGTATGCAGGCGATTTTCCAATATCGGGAAAAGTAAGTTCACAGCTTATCTCAGGTCTGATGTTTGCGTTACCGTTACTCGAAGCGACATCTACCATCCATGTCACTGATGCGCTTGAATCAAAGAATTATGTTATGCTCACCATGGACGTACTTCAACGATTCGGTATAACCATTCGAGGAGAGGATCAGTTCTATGAGATAAATCCAGAATTCTATCACTCCGCCGATTTTCAAGTTGAGGGAGATTGGTCGCAGGCCGCTTTTTTACTGATCATGGGTGTGCTTGGCGGGCGGATAGCCATTCATGGGCTAAATCGGAACAGCAACCAGGGAGATCGCGTTATTGAATCAATTCTTACTGCCATGAATGGAAAAATTTACTGGGAAAAAAATGTGCTGTTCGCTGAAAAATCCGAGCTGAAAGCAGTTTCCGTCGATGTTTCTCAATGTCCCGATTTGGCGCCAGCGCTCGCGGGAGTAATGGCACTCGCTCGCGGGCGTAGTACCATTAAAGGAGGAAAACGCTTGCGGGATAAAGAATCGGATCGCATTTCCTCAGTTGTCGGGTTGCTGAATCAGCTAGGAGCGGTCGTTACGGAAACTGAAGAGGGTATGATTATCGATGGGGTGCCCACCCTTCATGGAGCCTCGATATCTTCTCACAATGACCATCGACTGGCCATGATGGCAGCCTCCCTCTCTGCAGCTATTAGCGGAGAGAAAATCGATCTGGCTCAAGCATCTGCGGTGGCGAAATCCTGGCCCGATTTTTATCAAACTTTCAAAAAACTGGGGGGGCAATGTAATGAGTAGCAGTTGGGGAAGACAGATTAAACTGACAGTATTCGGCGAATCACATGGTCCGGCAATCGGGGGAGTGGTTGACGGCCTTCCTCCAGGGCTCGCTGTCGACTTTGATCAGATTAATCAAGAAATGCAGCGGCGTGTGCCAGGACGCCACCAATGGTCCTCAAGGCGCCATGAAACGGATACATATGAAGTGCTCAGCGGACTGTTCCATGACAAAACAACAGGCACACCACTCTCTTTTTTGATTCGTAATCATGATGCGAAATCGAAAGACTATACAGAACTTCTTAATGTGCCAAGACCAGGGCATGCAGATTATACGGGTGCTGCGCGCTACCATGGGTACCAGGATTATCGCGGTGGAGGGCACTTCTCGGGACGATTGACCGCTCCGATTGTTTTTGCTGGTTCCATTGCCCGACAGTTATTAGCACTTAAAGACATTCAAATCGGAGCGCATATACGCTCGATCGGATCAATATCAGACCAATTATTTGATCCGATTCATCCGGCAGCCGATTTATTCCATGACCTTGCAAAAAAACAGTTCCCTGTGATCAGCGACGCATGCGGAAACCGGATGCAGCAATTGATTGAATCTGCCCGCAAGGACTGCGACTCTGTCGGCGGCATCATCGAAGCCGCTGCTGTCAGTGTGCCTGCAGGTGTCGGCTCACCGATTTTTGACGCGCTTGAAAGTATATTGTCATCGATCCTTTTCGCCATTCCCGCTATTAAAGGGGTGTCGTTCGGAGATGGATTTGGAATCAGCAGACTGCGCGGCAGCGAGGCAAATGATCCGTACGATAAGATAGCAGATCATGACGGAATCGTGACCACAAGCAATCACAATGGCGGCATCCTTGGCGGTATTACGAATGGCATGCCGATCCTTTTTCAGGTGGCTGTAAAGCCCACTGCTTCAATTGCCAAAAAACAGCGCTCTGTAAATCTCATGACTGGAAAAACAACTGATCTGATCGTCAAAGGAAGACATGATCCATGCATCGTTCCTCGCGCAGTTCCGGTCGTAGAAGCCGCCGCTGCCTTTGCCCTTCTTGATGTCATCACTCAGATCAAAGGATTGGAGTACTGGTTATGAACGAAATACAGACTCTGCGACGCAAAATTGATGCCATAGATCAGCAGATGAGCGATTTGTTTTGTCAGAGAATGGAATTGGTGCGTGATGTGGCCAAAGTGAAATTAAATCTTAACTGCGCCATTTATGATAAACGTCGTGAAGAAACAGTCATTAAAGAGGCGCGTGAACGATGCGGATGCGATGAACTGCAGGCATATCAGGCGGCATTTTTTTTGCATCTTATGAAATTGAGCCGTGATTATCAGCAGAGCATCATGACGCAGAAATAGTTAATGAATCAGAACATGCGTTCAACATAAGTCAAAGCAGATCTCTGCCTGTTTACGGCGATGAGATCTGCTTTGTTTTTTTATACTCTTGAAGTTTAAAATTTAGCGCATTATAGCATAAGTGCGACGGTCTCTTTGCCTTCGACAGAGGCTTAGCAAAGCCAAATTTTCTAATACTATATTGAAAGAAGGCCAAAGGTGCGCATGCATTTTCAGATCGCCTTCAGCGGCTGGAAAAGAGGCTTAGTAAATTGGCGTATTTTTGAAATTTAAAAATCATCTTATTAGAGATATGGTCGTGGATGTATTTTAAATTTCTTTGATGCGCGAAAAAAGAACGTATATTCCCATAAATAATGAATAATAAATATTTATGAGGTCAAAATGTGGTCGGGATTTTTGCTTATCTCACCAATTTTTATTCGTCGTCTACTTACAAAATAGGAGGCGATAAGTGTTTTATGCCAATTCAGAAACATATTTTTAAATTAAATTTAGAAAACCTTAATTGAAACCTATTACTTTTTTTGCTTAATTAATTCGTAATACCCATAGGCGTGTGAACCACTTTTCCGAGCAGCGCGAGCAGTTACATGCTTAGTCACAGTTTTACCCGTATAATAAGTTGTAACAGTGCCAATAGATTTATGTTTATACGGAACAAAAGCAACCCAACCGATATAACCACTAGGAACGTGAAAAGAATATTCACACGCTGTACTTGTTAACTTCTGGAGAGTTATAGACGCCCCGGATTTCACGGCTGATTTTTCTGCTGATGATAATTCAACTCCAAAGGTAACATTAATGGTAGTTTCCCAAATTTTCGAGTAAGAAATCGTTCCTGGTCCCCGTAATCCGTTAGCGACAGTTATAGGGTCACCTGTATAATTTGAAGCAGATGTTTGCTTGTAAAATGAGCCTTGGAATGGTGACTCTAACGGACGAAATTTTCCTATAATTGAATTATTATTATCGTTTGGCGTTCCAAGGCTATCCAAATTTTCTCCATTTTTCGCTTCCTGATATTCACTCTTACTTAACCAATGAATGGAACCATCTTCACTAATCGTAAACGGAGCAACTTCTTCATCGTTGTTGCCTTTATAAAAGGTTGGGGTGTTCTGATCGTCTTGCTCGATTGACTTGACGCTGTTCGAATTAGAAGCAGCTCTAGTAGTTTTTTCCCCAACAAACGAAGAAGTTAACACTAGTGTTAGTACAGTAGCAGTAATAACAAGTTTACTAAACTTAACTCTCATTAATATCTCTCCAATCTATAATAAACGTCAGTGTTTTTCACAAATAAAGGAACGATTTTTTTGTTGCCGTTTAAAGTAATTGATTTTAAGTGTTTCTTATTTTTGCCAAAATAGAGAATGTATCTGTGCTTTTTATCTAGTTTGAAAGTGATTCCAGGCACAACTTCTTGTCCCTCAGAAAGACCAGGTGGATCACTTACAGCCGCTCCAGAACCATTTAACAATGCTGCATATTTTCCTCCCTTCTTTTCTAAAACAATAACGATAAATCCTTCTCCATCCTTTTTGTTTTTAAAATAGACCGGAATTGCTTTTCTGTTATTAATATAGTCTGTTCCTTTTAATAAGATTGAATTACCCGCAGTTTGTTCTTCTACAGCACTTTTTATTGCTGCTTTTTCATTACTAAACCAAATTAAAGGATCATTCTTTGATTCTTGGCCTTTTTCTAAAAATAAAAAGGTTAGTCCACAAACAATAAAAATGGTAAGGATAAGACTCAGAATAATTATCAGTTTTTTGTTTTTCAAACTACGCGCTCCTTTGCTAAATTACATATTTATATATTGATCACCACCATACTTTCTAAGCTTGTAAAAAAGTTAACTCATTAATTTATTTACTTTTCATTATAAAGCCCCAGATAATGATATTAAAACGTATTTTTCTGTGCGTAACCCCGAATTTTTTATGCGGTATCGCGCATGATCACGCACGATACTGTGGTAAAGTGTTGTAGTGATAAAATACAAACTGGGAGCTTAATAGTTTATAGAGAGCGTATAATATTATAAAAAAAGAATTCGAATTTAACAAAGATGCGGGCATGTTTGTTTGTCTGGCAGGACATATGACGATTGGAAAGAAAGTATGAGGGAAGAAAAGAACAGGCCGAAAAAATCCACAGATCAGATATATGTTTGATATCAATAAATGTCAGGTATGCCCAATGCGTGAAGGATGTTATCAAGCCGGGGCAAAATCAAAATCTTATTATGTTGCAATTAAATCCACCGAACATAAGGAACAAAAAGCATTTCAAGAGACAGAACAATTTAAATCTCTGGCCAAAATGCGATATAAAATAGAAGCGAAGAATAGCGAGTTAAAAAATCGACACAGGTATGATACAGCCTCATCTGCAGGTCTGTTTGGTATGAAAATTCAAGGATCGACGGCGATCTCCACGGTCAATCTCAAGCGGATTCTGAAGCTTCTCAATGAAAAAGAATAAAAAAAGAAAGGAAAAAAGGTCCCAAGCTACTCCCAAAAAACGTGAGCTTTTCAGTGGCGTCTCGCACTCCGCTTTGATTCTCGATAAAACACTGGTTTATTGGTTTTCATATAGTTCAAAATGATATACTTTCTTATCTTGTGAAAAAAGAGCCGCGATGAACAGGCCCGCTTATTTCTGCAATCTCACTTTATAAAATAATTTCTACTGAAAAAAATCAGTCCCATTCCAGCAATTCCATTACCTAGATTTTTTTAAGCAATCCCGTAGTTGAAATTTCCATGTAAAATTCACCAACTCGAGGACTTAGTTTAGATTGAACTCTTATTCGTTTAACCGCTATTTGTCGCAGCCCGTCAGCTAAACTCATTAGTTGTCTTTCAAAATCTTTGGCTTTTCCAGTATTATTTTTAAAAGCAATCAACTCGTCGCATTCATCATCTTGTATTTGTTCATCAAAGATAAGATCGTAGACTTTTTCTAAAATTGAATTTTCTTGCTCTTTCCGGCTTAATTTTTTTTTAAACATTATAGAAGAACTTATGTCGAATTGACAAAAAAAGAGAATACGCCGAAGACCGTTTCATCCATCTGCGCTTTTAACATTGTATCCGAAGTGGAAAACGTATTGCATCATCAACATGCTAGACTCAGCAAATTGAGCATCGTCTATCCCATTTTTAAAGATAATAATCTTGTTTTCCCTCAATTAAAGAAAAATTATATGGGAAAACAATACACCCAAGGTGTCCTATACCACGAGATGAAGCAAATTAATAAAAGGTGTTCGTTCCAAAAAAAATTAACTCCGCATAAATTGCGCCACACATTTACATCGCTCGCCGCTGATGCTGGAATACCACTTGATGACATCAGAGCAGTGTTGGGCCACCATGACGATGAATTGACAAGAAAAATATATGAGCATGTAACTAAAACAGACGCAAAAAAAATATCGCACAAGTTCGGTGAATTTATGCGACATGAGCAATAATTTTTTTAAGATGCGGTCAAAATGTGGTCACAACCACTTTTGCAGACACGAGATTCCCTTTATATCAATGATTGTTGGATTCATTAGTAAATTGGCGTATTCTCAGAATTAATACTTTCCAGAAGTCCTTTGATTCTGGCAAGAAATTTTCCGGTGATCAATCCGTCAAGAACTCGATGATCAATCGACATGCACAAATTAACCATATCACGGATCGCAATCATATTGTTTATGACGACCGGGCGTTTAACAATTGATTCGATGGACAGAATGGCCGCTTGCGGATAATTGATGATCGGCTGTGATTGGATCGAACCAAAGGAACCTGTATTATTAACGGTGAAAGTGCCTCCCTGCATGTCTTCTGGCGATAAACGATTTTCCCGAACTTTCGCGGCGAGTTCATCTACAGACAAAGCCAGTCCCTTTATGCTTTGTTCATCAGCATGCTTAATGACCGGTACGTAAAGCGCATCTTCCGCAGCGACGGCAAGGGAAATATTGACCGACCCCTTCTCAATGATTCGGTCACCCGCCCATGTACTGTTTATACGCGGATATTCTTTAAGTGCTGCAACGATTGCTTTGATGAAGAAAGGGAGGTAGGTCAATTTGTGGCCTTCCTTTTTCAAAAAATTATTTTTAAGTTGATTTCTGTAGTTGACCAGATTGGTTACGTCAACTTCAATCATTGTCCAGGCATGTGGAATCTCATGCTTGCTGCGAAGCAGGTTCGATGCTATGGCTCTGCGGACACCCGTAAGCGCGACAATATGGTCGCCGGCTTCATTTTGAGGTGCAGTCGTTCTATTTACCGCAGGTTCCGCGGTTTCGAGTTGCGCCGCCATTGAAAGATGATCTGCAGCCGCTTTTCTGGTAACGGCTTTTTCAGCTGCTTGCGTAGGAATATGGGCAAGATAGCCTTCAACATCCTTGCGTGTAATTCGCCCGTATTTTCCCGAACCCGTTATTTTCTCTAAATCAAGTTGATGTTCCTGTGCCAGCCTTAAAACAGCAGGAGAATAGCGTTTCTTCATAGAGGTGTCGTGATCGGAATGGTTGTCTGCTGCTTGTCCGTCAGCTGTACTTGGTTCCGGTTTCCGAACCACAGACTGCGCTCCTTCAATTTCGATCGAACAAATCGGCTTTCCCACAGGAAGCGTATCGCCTTCATCAGCCAGTAATTCTTTGATCACGCCTGAAAAGGTGGACGGAATTTCCGCATTGACCTTATCGGATGTAACTTCAGCAATGGGATCGTATTTATTTACCGAGTCACCGGCTGCCACCAGCCACTGACTGATTGTTCCTTCGGTGACGCTTTCTCCTAATTGCGGCATTGCCATTTTTTCAACGCTCATAAGTGCATGCTCCTTTTTGATTAAAATTCGGCCAAGTCTCGAATCTCTTTTTCAACTTGTTCCGGCTTTACCATAAAGGCCTGTTCAAGAGGATGCGCGTAAGGCATTGCCGGTACATCGGGAGCAGCAAGTCTTCGGATCGGTGCGTCCAAATCAAACAAGCAGTTTTCCGCGATGATGGCGGCTACTTCGCTGATAACGCTTCCCTCTTTATTGTCCTCAGTCATCAAGAGCACCTTTCCGGTTTTCCTTGCTGCTTCAATAATCGCATCTTTGTCAAGCGGGTATACCGTACGTAAATCCAGCAGATGAACTGAAATACCCTCTTTTTCCAATTTCTCTGCAGCCTGAAGCACATCATGCACCATCAGACCATAGGTGATCACAGTCACATCTCTGCCTTCACGCTTGATATCCGCCTTCCCCAATGGCAGTACATAGTCGTCCTCAGGAACTTCGCCTTTTATTAATCGATATGCACGTTTATGTTCAAAAAAAATGACCGGATCGTTGTCGCGAATGGAGGCCTTAAGTAAACCTTTAACATCATATGGAGTTGAAGGGATCACGATTTTCAGTCCCGGCACATTGGCAAAGATTGCCTCCATAGACTGTGAATGGTACAGCCCTCCGTGTACGCCTCCGCCAAATGGCGCGCGGATCGTTATCGGCACTGTCCATTCATTGTTTGAGCGATAGCGTGTTTTGGCTGCTTCGGATATAATCTGATTGGCAGCTGGCAGCATAAAATCAGAGAACTGCATTTCGGCAACCGGACGCATCCCATACATTGCCGCACCAATTCCGACACCGGCGATTGCAGATTCGGCCAGCGGTGTATCAATCACCCGATTTTCGCCGTATTTCTCGTATAATCCTTTTGTCGCCTGAAAAACACCGCCGCGCTTTCCGACGTCTTCGCCCATGACAAACACATTTTGATCGCGACTCATTTCTTCATCAAGCGCCTGAGTCACGGCTTCAATATACGAAATGACAGCCATATTTCTCCCCCTCAATCCTTATCCTCATACACATATCGGAATACCGTATCTGCTGTGGCAAACGGTGCATGCTCCGCATAGTCCGTTGCTTCATCGATCTCTTTTCTGATCTGCTCTTCCAGCTTTTCTTCAGTTACTTCATCCAAAATTCCAATTGCGCGCAAATAGTCTGCAAAAGTCAGAACACCGTCACGTTTTTTTGCGTCCTCAACCTCTTTTTTTGTTCGATAGGATAAATCGTTATCATCACTCGTATGCGGCATTAATCGATATCCATCGGCTTCAAGCAATGTCGGTCCCTCACCGCGGTGTGCCCGATCTGCCGCTTCTTTGACTGCCGCATAGGCTGCCAGAGGATCATTCCCGTCAAAGGTTTTCCCGGGCATGCCATATCCGGTGGCACGGTCAGAAACATGCGCGCAGGCCAGTTGACGTTTTAAAGAAACCGAAATCGCGTAATGGTTGTTTTCACACAGAAAAATAACCGGGAGCTTAAACACACTGGCAAAATTAGCCGCTTCATGAAAGTCACCCTGGTTCGAAGATCCTTCGCCAAAAGTTACAAAGCTGACAACATCATCACCTTTTAATTTTGCCGCCAGCGCAATACCAACCGCGTGCGGATTTTGCGTTGTAACCGGAGAAGAATGGCTAAGCATGCGCAGCTTGCGGTATCCAAAATGTCCCGGCATTTGGCGGCCTCCGGAATTCGGATCTTCTGCTTTGGCAAAATTATTCAACATCAACTCTTTAACGGTCATTCCCCACGCGAAAACGAAACCGAAATCCCGATAATAGGGAGCCACGTAATCTTTTTTCTGATTCAAGGCAAATGCCGCACCAACTTGCGCCGCTTCCTGTCCCTGACAAGAAACAACAAACGGAATTTTGCCTGCCCGATTTAAAAGCCAAAGACGTTCATCTACTCGTCTTGCTTTCAGCATTTGCGTATACATATTCAGAACATCCTGATCCGACAATCCCAATTCCCGATGCCGATTTTTTACCTGTGTCGTACTACTGCTTTCTCTGATCATATGTGAATCGCTCTCCCGTCTGCCGCCAGTGCGGCTTCTCCAATTATTTCCGACAAAGTCGGATGCGCGTGGATAGCTTCGGATATTTCCCACGGCGTCGCATCCAGCAGTTTCGCAATGGACGCTTCACCAATCAAATCGGTTGCGTGCGGACCGAAAATATGAACGCCTAGCAAATCATTGGTTGTTTTGTCCGCGATCACTTTGGCAAAACCTTCTGATTCACCATAAACAAGTGCTTTGCCAATCGCCGCAAACGGGACTTTGCCTACCTTAACCGCGTGCGATTCTTTCGCCTGATCCTCGGTCATCCCAATCGATGCAATTTCAGGATGCGTGTAAATACAGCGTGGGACAAGGTCTGAATGCAGCGGCTCAACAGGAAGTCCTGCCAGATGCTCAACCGCTTTAATTCCTTCATGTGAAGCGACATGGGCAAGCTGGAGTCCACCGACGACATCACCGATAGCATAAATATGTGCTTCTTTTGTCTGGCCGTAAGCATTGGTTTTGATATATCCGCGTTCTGTTTCAATACTTGTGTTTTCCAGACCAATGTCTTTCGTATTTGGCACCCTTCCAACAGAAACAAGTATTTTTTCTGCAGAAAAAGTACATTGTTCACCGCCGATTTCGGCACGAATGGCTATACCGTCAGAATGTTCCAATGTATCTGGCAATACATTGGCCGATGTAACAATCTTGATTCCCCTTTTCTTTAAGTTACGGGACAGACTTGCTGACAGTGTTTTATCTTCCAATGGAATGATCCGGTCGCTATATTCCAAAATAGTCACATCAGCCCCAAAATCAGCAAGCATTGAAGCCCACTCAACACCAATGACCCCGCCGCCAATAATAAGCACAGACCCCGGGCATGTCTGAAGATCCAGTGCTTCATCAGATGACAGCACATACTCGCCATCAATAGTGAGACCTTTAAGGGAACGCGGCCTTGTTCCGGTTGCAATGATGACATTTTTCGAAGTCAGGATCTCGTTTTCCCGATCATCTGCGAATTCTACAGAGATGGAGCCGGGAAGCGGAGAAAAGATTGACTGTCCAAGCATTCTTCCATATCCTTTATAAACGTCAATGGCTCCTTTTTTCATCAGCTGCTGAATTCCCTGATGCAGACGTTCGATGATCGTGCGCTTTCGTTCTTGAATTTTTTCAAAATGGAGTATGGCTTCGGGCACCTCGATGCCGAATGACGTGCTTTTTTTGATTGCATCGTACACTTCTGCACTTCGTAAAAATGCTTTAGTCGGAATACATCCTTTGTGCAGACAAGTTCCGCCAAGTGCTTCTTTTTCAACGATCGCCGTCTTCAATCCAAGCTGGCTGGCACGAATTGCCGCAACGTACCCACCTGTTCCACCACCTAATAGGACCAGGTCATAATTTTTAGCCATAAAAAGTCACTCCTTATTCTTGCATCGCCTATTTACGTACTCAACCGCGAAAGGTTTCAATCATCATCAGATCAGACTGTTACATGTGCCCGTCACGTTTGGAATTCATTTATCCCAGCTGGGGCAGCAAATGTTGGCACTGAGTTTTGCGGGCAAATCATTCAAGCAGCCGCAAAACATCCAAACGTCAGATTTTCCGCAGACTAAAATGTTTCTGAACATGATCTGTGTCTCTTAGATTATTTTACCCCTGTTATCATTAACTGACAACATCGGAATCGCATTGTATTTCATTTATATATACTGTATATATGGAAGCACAAGTCACCTCTGTAAATAGACACCCCACTCCACATATTCCATAATTATGAATTAGCCTGCTTCGCTGTTAACTTTATGATTACCATTGATCATTTCTGGGAAACTGAATTAGAATGAACATAATTGATGTAACTCATGCTATGATTAAGTCAACTTATTTTCGGAGTGAACAATGTGGAACAGTTTAAATGGGTTTTAGCGATTACTTGGACAGACGGACTTATTGCTTTTGTTATTTTTGGAATCTTTTTTTTGACAAGAGCACTTTTTTCAAGATTCTTTGTAAAAATAGTTGCAGGACTAACAAAATTCAGCAAAACACCGATCGATGATGCACTGATTGGCGCTTTTCGTCGCCCGATTAACTTCATTCTTCTGGTTGCCGGTCTTTATTTTGCACTTATTTATTTGCCGATGCCTCATCAATGGAAGGCATTTCTTTCACTGGTTTTTAAATCTTCCGCTATTTTTTCCATTGGCTGGGGATTTTATATTTTCTCTGATGCGATTGGACTCTTTTTCCAGCACATGGGAGCCCGGTATGATTTTCAATTTAATACGATTGTCATTCCGTTTCTTTCAAAAGTCATGAAATTTATCGTCGCTGTCCTTACAATCGCCATGATTCTTGATCAGTGGAACTATCATGTAACCGGACTTATTACCGGGCTGGGCATTGGTGGGCTTGCTATTGCTATGGCAGCTAAGGATACGTTAAGCAATCTCTTCGGAGGCATTGTTATTATTACCGACGCGCCATTTACAATCGGCGATATCATCCATACCGGGTCCATTGAGGGTGTCGTTGAAGACATTAATTTCCGTTCAACGCGTATTCGGACCGCGGATCTCGCTTTGGTAACTGTTCCAAACTCAACATTGGCGAATGCACCGATCACCAATCTGTCAAAAATGGATAAGCGCCGTATATTCTTTAATCTGCCGATAAGTCTTGCTACAAACAATGAACAGATTCGAAGATGTCTTGAACGCATCCGACAGATGCTGGATGCTGATACTGATGTATTTCAGGAGCGGAAGAATATTTACCTGGATAAAATCGCTTCGGATAATATGAATCTGCTGATCGATTTCTTTCTGAAAACGACTGATTTCGATGATTGGATGAAAACAAAGGAAAAGTACAATTACGCCGTCCTTGAAATTCTCCATGATGAGGGCATTGAATTGGCCATGAACCGTTCATTGATGATTATGCCTGAAACGAAACAGGCAGCATTTTCAAAGCAGAACAATGACATAGAACAAAATCACGGCCAAGGACGCTCACATTCTCACGAATAGGTTGCCAAAGCAGAACTACGCGTGTTCCTACTGAGCAATCGGCGGTTTAGGCGTAGCCATGTCCGCTTTTCCTGCCATGACTGCAACGCCCGCAGCAATGATCATCACTCCTGCAGGAAGTCCGGAACCAAATAGGATCAGGCAATTAAGACTTCCCGCCAGCAGAAAGCAGAGCCCAGAAAGCAACCGCTGTTTTTTAATCACATAATAATAAAGTGCGAATAGCGACATAGAAAAGCAGACAATTCCGGCAATAAAGGCGTGGCATCCGAATGACTGCAGACTGTTTTCCGCCCCATGGGCTGTTACTAAATCTGCGTTCACCTGCAGATGATCAATGAATCTGCTGTCCAGTAATGTTGCGACATAGGTGAATGCACCGAAAATCATTTGGACACACGTCATTGCGATACCAGTTACACTGATCACGCAAGCAAAAATATGTCGAATCATGATTGCAGCACCCTGCTTCCGATTATTGGCCATCATTGACCTAGTTCATCGTATGCTTGGCCAAACAGTATGATGCATTCATCACGATCATTTTTTCAGAAATGGCGCTGTTAAACTTTACTGTTCACAGCTCGGTTGATTTTCAGTAAAATTCTTTAATAACAGGACCATAGAAATAAAAGGTGCCTCACAGTCAAGAAAGACTTTTAAGACACCTTTTTTCGATTCCTATATCCATTTTTACTGACTGTCAGTTATCCATGTCGATAAAGACCCGGGTTCTCACGGGCATTTTCCTGTGCAAGTTGTATCGTTTCCATAATTTTTCTGTGCAGATCCTTCGCATCTTCACCTTCAAGAACGAGTAAAATTTCTTTTGTTTGCACTTCGGACAGATATTTCATCGTTTGTGACAAATTCCGTATTGGAAATATCGATCCATCATTTGAAAAAAAAGCTTTGCAGCGGCATCTTCTGATTGTCTCGAAAAGACGAAACATTCGTTTCAATGTCATACCGCCGGTCATACTTAACGGAATCTTGACGGAAACAATTTGTTTTGCCATGTTCAGAAATCACCTCTTGCTCAATTTCTCCTGGCTCAATTACTGACTACATCTATTATTATATGCTATCCATCTGCTCTTTCGAAAGCAAATAGGTACATCATAAAAATCAGGCGTATCTATTGTACTTTTCAGCTATTACATGCTTTATGATCTGCCCAGAACGCCTTGAGTTCCGATAAAGGGCAAGCTATTTGTCGTTGACGTGCTCGTTCAATGAGCAGAGGATACTTTATCACCAGTCTTGCCATGCTGCAGCTGATACATTTTATAGTATAGACCGCCTTTTTTAAGCAATTCCTGATGTGTGCCGCGTTCAACAATCTCACCCCGATGAAGGACAAGAATTTGATCAGCATCCTGTATCGTAGAAAGCCGATGGGCAATGGCAATGGTTGTACGTCCTCTCCTCATCTTAGACAAAGCTTCCTGAATCGCTTCCTCCGTTTCTGTATCAACACTTGCTGTCGCCTCATCCAAAACAAGAATTTTCGGGTTCTGTGCCATCGTTCGGGCGAATGAAAGAAGCTGGCGTTGCCCACTTGAAAAGGTAGCTCCGCGTTCCCCAACCGGTTCATGATATTGGTGCGGCAATTTATTTATAAATTGATCCGCCTGCACAAATTCGGCAGCTGCTTTGACCTGTTCATCGGTAATCTGATGGTGGCTGAGCCTGATGTTATCTGCAACATTGCCGACAAACATGAATGAATCCTGAAGTACAAGACCAATTCGCCTGCGCAGCTCTTGATCCGAAAAAGCAGTCAGAGGCTCTCCATCAATATAAATTCCACCACGCTCGATCGGATAAAAACGCATCAGCAAATTTATGATCGAACTTTTTCCGCTTCCGGTATGTCCGACCAGTGCAACGGTCTCACCTGGATTGGCCGTAAATGAAATATGCTTCAGCACATCCGTTTGCCCATCATAAGAAAAAGTCACATCCTTGAATTCAATCCTTCCTTCCCTGACTGCTGCATTCAGATTTCCTTCCTGGACAGGCGCAGTTCGATGATCGTCAAGCAGGCCGAACACACGCTCTGCAGACACCATCGCCTGTTGAAAGATGGTCAGTTGCTGCATGATTTGATTGATCGGGTCAAAAAAGCGATCAAGATAGTTGATAAAAGCATAAAGGACACCGATCTTAACCACATGATCAAAGGACTGAATACCAAAAAAACTCAGAATCATCATCAATCCAATTAAATAAACAGAATAGACCGCCGAACGAAGCATCAAACTGTTCAAGCGTACACTTTGAAGCAATGCCATTTTATGCTCACTGTTGATATGTCCAAATTCGTTCCGCAGCCGCTTCTCCTGCCTCATCGCCTGGATCATTGACATACCCTGGAGTGATTCGTTCAATTTTGCATTAAGCTGACTCAGTTTCACACGGGTCACTCGATAAATCTTGGAACTGAGCTTACGGTATACCCACATGAGTACCAATAGAAAAGGCATGAGCAGTAAACAAATAAAAGCCAGCCGCATATCAAGAAAAAACATACCTGTAAAGATGCCAATCATCATGACCGTACTGTTTACAATCGTTGACAGAACGGTTACATACAGATCTTTAATCGTTTCCGTATCATTTGTGATTCTTGAGACCAGACTCCCGCCAGGTGTTTGATCAAAAAAACGGAGGCCAAGGTGCTGTACCTTAGAGAAGACTTCCACACGGATCATTTGAACAATATTCAATGCGATTCTTTGAAAAGAGATGACCTGATAATAGTTAAATAACGCCGATACAGCATATAAACCGATAAAGGCAGCTGCCAGCAGCATAAGTGGTCGCACCGGAAAAAAACGTGGCGTCAGATAATCGTCAATAAAAATTTTCATCACAATCGGCCCGAGAACATCCGCTCCTGTAGCAGTCAGAAGCACAATGAAGGCGATCAACGTTTTTTTCTTGAAAAATTTTAGATAAGAGAGTAACCGCCAGATGACTTGCCGTCCCGAATGAGATTCCTGGTTCAGTTCTTCGTTCACGCTTTTCCGCCTCCTTCTGAAACGAGCGATTCCAGTTGCTGGTGCGCATACATCTCCGCATACCAGCCTTTTTTCTTAAGCAACTGCTCGTGCGTACCGCGTTCAGCAATTTGCCCTGCTTCAAGTACAATGATCAGATCCGCGTGTTCCACCGCGCTCAGGCGATGTGCGGAAATCAAGGTCGTTTTATTTTTCCGCTCCGTCTTTAACGCCTGAAGAATCGCGACTTCAGTCCGCGCATCAACTGCCGACAGAGAATCGTCAAAAATCAGCAGTTCGGGATCTGCGAGAAGTGCACGTGCAATGGAAATACGCTGTTTCTGACCTCCGGACAAAGTGACACCGCGTTCGCCGACAATCGTGCCGTATCCTTCTTTAAAGCGAAGAATATCTTCATGAATACTTGCAAGCTTCGCAACACGCTCCACCTCTTCCTGTGATGCCTCCGGTTTGGCAAAAGCAATATTTTCCGCAATCGTCGCCGAAAACAGAATATGATCCTGAGGGACATAGCCAATGGCACTTCTCAGCGCGTTCAGCGTAACGTCACGGATCGATGTTCCACCGATTTTTATCTGCCCATCTTTCAGATCAAATTCACGAAGCAAAAGTCGCAGCAGCGTTGTTTTTCCTGCTCCGGTCTTACCGACAATTCCCAAAGTCTGCCCCTGCGCCACAGTAAAGTTGATCTCAGATAAAACACTCGCCTGACTGCCTGGATATTGAAAATGATGAATCGAGTAATCAAGAGATCCGCTTGGTACCTGATCGGATGCATTGGGCTGGTCAACAATTTCAGGTTTAATGGCAAGCAACCTGCGAATACGGTCATAGGAGGCACTTCCGCGCTCAACAATATTAAACAAAAAACCGAATGCAAGCATCGGCCAGATGAGCTGCCCCAGGTACAGGGTAAAACTCGTTAAACTGCCGATTGTCATCGATCCATGAACCACATAGGTCGCACCAAAAATAAGTGCCAGAAAATAACAGATTGCAACAATAAACGTAATCGTCGGATCAAAAAGTGAATCAATCTTCGCGACCGCAATATTCTTCTGAACAACATCCTTGGAAGCATTTCTGAATAATTTTATTTGCGCTTCTTCCTCACCAAATGCTTTGATCACACGCACTCCGGAAATATTTTCCTGAACTTTGTCATTTAGATCCGAAAAAGCGGCCTGTGCCTTGCTGAAACGTTTATGAAGCAGATTCCCATAATACATAGTCAGAACAGCCATAATCGGCATCGGCAGCAGTGTGATTAAAGTTAATTTCCAATTAATGAACACCGACATGGTGACAATAACCATGCCGCCCATCGTCACGGAATCAATCAGCGTCAGAATACCTTCCCCAGCTGCAACCTGTACCGCGTTGACATCATTAGTTGAATGAGCCATCAAATCGCCGATCCGTCTTTTTTGAAAGAAGTTTGGCGATAGCCTGGTAAAGTGTTTATAAAGACTCTTTCTCAACTGATACGCGAGAATGATTGATGAGCCGAATATGCATTGACGCCAGATATAGCCAGTGAAGTAATAAATAATTCCGATAAATATCAAGAACAGAATCCACATTCCCAGTCCATACGGGGTTAAGCTTCTCGTTCGGATTGAGTCGACGAGAACGCCGACAACATAGGGAGGAATCATCGATAAAAAACTGGAGAGCATAAGGAATAAAATTCCGAATCCATATTTTAATCGTTCTTGTTTAAAAAACCACCACAAATCAATAAAAATGTGCATGCATACACTCTCCCTCTCTCTTTTCAGCAAAACCGCGGACGAACGCAAAACCATAGATACTATGACCCTAAATTTATATACTTTATATGGATATTAGAAAACTTAGCTTTGCCAAGCCTTTGACACGGGCGAAGTCACCGCCTGCGCTTATACGATAATCCGCTGAATTTTAAACTTTCTCATAGTATAAAAAACTGCGGGAGAAGAGTGAGCACTCTTCTCCCGCAGCCTGATGAACAATAAACCGAAAAAGACGGTTTGAAAATCAAGTACGCCGAAGATAAAAAGTGAGCGCCACAACAGCATCAATAAAATGAACAATCAGTTTACGAATTGCACTTCCCGTATTCTGTGTCCCTTTCATGACGCTCACCTCCATCCATTTCAAATCATGTAGCCATTATATAATTATTTCCAGGTTAAGTAAACCCTGGGCCAAAAAATAAAAGGCTGTCCCATTTTAGAACAACCCTTGATACATTGCTTATACATTTTAATTAATCGTGATTTCTTTCCGATTATTTTTGCTTCCCTCTTTCTTAGGAAGCATAATTTCCAAAACACCGTCTTTATATGAAGCTGAAATGCTATCTTCCTGAACATTATCAAACATAAATCTGCGCGTATAGGCACCGGAAGCACGCTCTTTACGAATGTAGCTTCCATCCTCCGCTTTTTCACTGGATTCCTGATTACGTGACGCATCAACAGTAAGCACGCCGTTGTCAAAATCAATTCGAATGCTGTCTTTACTGAATCCAGGCAGATCCATTTTCACATCATATGCGTCTTCACGTTCCTGAACATCAGCAGCAAGTGGCTGCAGTCCGCCATTGTGAAAGAAGTTATGCCCCCATTCGTCAAACCAGGAAGGCAGGAAATCAAAAAATCCATCGCGATCTCTTTTTGCCGGATATAAATTTGCCATCGTACATTCCTCCTCTAGAAGTTGAAGCTGTCTACAAACTAATTTCTCCTTAAAATGAATGATTATACTCAAGCCACCTAATCATTACATCATTCATCGCTTCCTTGATCTTCATTGGGATGACGGATTTGGCTTTCATCTTTGCCTAACCCTTGCATCCTTATTATAACAATATGGTCAATAAAGGTCAAACAAATGATTGATCTTTGTTAACCTTTTATTCACCTGAAATACAAGCCAAATTCCGTTATAATGTAAATCAGTGACACCTAAAGCATTCTTAAAGCAGCGTTCACCCACACAGATGGTATATGTAACTACAGAAAGGAAACCTTTTCATATGTCAAAATCACTCGTTCTGGCTGAAAAGCCGAGCGTTGCACGCGAAATCGCGCGCGTGCTTGGCTGTAAAGAGATAAATCGTAACTACATTGAGGGAAAAGACTACATCGTCACTTGGGCGCTCGGCCATCTGATTGAGCTTAAGCTACCTGAGGAGTACGATAATAAATACAAAACATGGCGGCTTGAAGATCTTCCAATTATCCCACAGAAAATGGAAACCAGACCCATTAAAAAAACCCGTACGCAGTTTCAGGCTATTGCACGGCTTGCAAAGCGAACAGACCTCGGCGAATTAATTATTGCTACGGATGCGGGACGCGAAGGGGAGCTGGTAGCCCGCTGGATTATTGAAAAAATCAACTGGCGAAAGCCGATTAAAAGACTGTGGATCTCTTCGCAGACTGATCGCGCCATTCGGACCGGGTTTGACAAGCTCCGCCCCGCCAGTGCCTATGATAAACTCTATCAATCCGCTGTCTGTCGCTCAGAAGCCGACTGGCTGATTGGTCTGAACATATCACGCGCGCTGACTACCAAATATAACGATTCATTATCCGCGGGACGCGTTCAGACACCAACACTGAGTATGCTGATGAAGCGTGAGCAGGCCATTCAATCGTTCACGCCCCGGCCCTACTGGCAGATTTTTCTCGACTATAATGGGCACCGTGCCTTGTGGCAGCGCGGTGATCAGACAAAGATCATGAACTATGAAGAAACCGAAGCCATCAAGAAAAAAATATCTGGAAAGAATGCAATCGTTCGATCTGTTATTATGAAAGAAAAAAACGAAAGGCAGCCACTTCCTTACGATTTAACCGAGCTGCAGCGGGACGCGAACCGGCGATTCGGATTTTCAGCCAAGAAAACATTAAATGTACTTCAAAACCTGTATGAACATTATAAAATTGTCACCTATCCAAGAACAGACTCCCGTTACCTGACCCAGGATCTCGCATCCACTATGCCGGAACGACTGCACGCGATCTCCTCTGTCTACGGCGAAGAGACACGTTCGATTATTCATAAGCATCACGGCAGACTTGCTGCTTCATTTGTCTATAATGACAAAAGAGTTAACGATCATCACGCACTCATCCCAACAGAGGAACCCGTTTATATAAATGATCTGTCTGAGGATGAACGTCGAATTTATGATTTGATTGTGCGCAGATTTCTTGCGCTTTTTTACCCAGAAAGTAAAAGTCGATTGATACGGGCAGAAATAGACGTGCAGGGGGAACGCTTCATTATCAATGAAGAAAACGAAATGTTCCCGGGTTTTAAATCGGTATTACGTGCAGAAGCAGCACGGAACGAACATGCCCCGCTGAAGCTGGCAAGTAAGCAGGAACTTGGCTCCCTCCCGATCCAGATTGAAGAAAAGATGACAGAGCCACCTGCCCGCTTTACAGAAGCTGATCTTCTGACCAAAATGGAGAAGTATGGACTGGGTACGCCGGCAACACGTGCGGATATTATTGAGAAACTTTTGCAGGCAGAAACGGTTGAACGGGTTCATGGACACTTAAGACTAACCGAAAAGGGAAAACAATTAATCGAGCTTGTCAGCGATGACCTCAGATCTCCGGAACTGACTGCTGAATGGGAAAAGCAGTTGGAAGATATTGCAAGAGGAGAGGGCGATCCTAAGCAATTTATGACGAAGATACGCAAACAGACTCAGGCGCTTGTCCGCGATGTTAAAAACAGCAGTCAAAACTACAAAATCCACAACTTGACTGAAACAAAGTGCCCGGAGTGCGGTTCCCCAATGAAAGAAGTTCGGGATCGAGACGGAGGGCGCGTGCTTGTCTGCATTAACCGTTCCTGTGGGTTCCGAAGGCGAAAAGATCCAAAGCTGTCAAACAGGCGATGTCCGACATGCCACAAAAAAATGGAAATACACAAAGGAAAAGCAGGAATGTATTTTCAGTGTCGCTTTTGTGGAATTGTTGAAAAAGCAGATAAAAAAAGCAGTACGGCAGATAAAAAAGAAACTCGAAGGCTGCTGAATAAACTAAACAAAAAAAGCGAACCAGTAAGAAACAGTTTAGCAGACGCTTTAAAAGCGGCTTTAAAAGAAAAAAAAGAGTAAGAAGGAAAACGGGCCTCCGTTTTTCTTCTTACTCTTTTTATGGTGTTTTATTCAGGAAGAAAGTGCGCGCATACGGCGGACACATTGTTTCAGATCCGGTATATATTCGAACACAATCTCAGCCAGAGCCTGATAGCCTTTTGCTGTCGGATGAAGGCCATCCTCATTAATCAGTTCAACGAAACTTCCTTTCTTTTTAAAAGCAGTACGGATGTCAATGAGCTTCACATCGCGTTCTCTGCATAGCTTCTTTAATGCGCGATTGTACATTCCGTGCCAATGTTCGATACCGCCGCATAAACCGATCCAATGGCCGATTGAATGACTATAGTGCTCTATAAGCGAGCGATAATACCTTGCCGGATCAAGAGGAAGCAGGCTCAGAACCACAGGAAGTGCGCCTGATGATGAGATCTTGCGAATCATCAGCGATATATTCGTCAAATAACGTTCCAGCGAAACAATCGGTACATGCTCCGAATCCGGAAGCTTAGCCACCTGATCCCAATGAAAGTTACAATCATTGCCACCAATATTGATGAGCACGAGATCAGGATGTTCATCAAGGACATCATGATCAAGCCGTTTTACAAGAAGATCCGAATTGTCATTAAATACGCCTTTATTAATCACTTCGTCATCATTGCCCAATGCTTTTTGCAGCAGTGCAGGATAGTTTTCACGAATGATTCTGAAGCGACCGTGCACAAAAATAATTCCCCGTGTCACACTGTCTCCAAAACAAATAACTTTCATTTTGTAGTTCACCCCTCAATTAACCGAATGGAAACAAGTCTGAACCTTTTATTTCTTTCCATACTAACAAATTGACAGGCATTTTTACAGCTACTTTGAGAAAAATTTCCCTTTATGTGCCAAAATCACACCAGAACGCCTTTTATGCCGGAAAAACTGAATTTTTTCATAGATTTGAAACAACACTTCCGAAAAAATTAACCCCATTGCAATGGAGCCGGATAATACAAACACTTTCTCTGCAAAGTAGATCGCTACTTCGTAATTGTTACCGACTGCCCCGCTCATCACAGAATAGGTCAGCCCCCCAGGTACAAGTGGGATGATTCCTGCTACACTGTATAAGATAACCGGGTTTTTGCACACTCTGGCAAAAATCTGGCTCATGATTGCAATGATGAATGAAGCGGCAAATGTTGCCGTGAAATCATTGCCAGTGGATTGAAACAGAAAAAAGTAAATGATCCAGGCAATCATTCCAATTAAACCGCCGTGAAGCAGAGGCTTAAATGGGATATTAAAGATAATACCAAAAGCACAGGTTGCCAGATAGCTTGTAATTGATTGAACGGATATAACCAGCAATAAATGCATGTTCCTCACCTCAGTCAAGAACAAGTGCAGCGGTCACACCAATGCCGACAGCAAATGCAGTCAGCATGGCCTCCGCGCTTTTTGACAGGCCTGAGACTAGATCCCCCGCCATAATATCACGTATTGCATTCGTGATGGGAACGCCGGGTACAAGCGGCATCACTGCACCAATAATGATTTTATTAATCTCAAAGCCGATTCCAATTTTAACACTGGCAAGTGCAATCAAACCGATGACGATTGATGACATAAATTCAGAAAAGAATTTCACTTTAACCAATTTATGAAAATAAATCATGCCTCCCTGACCTGCTCCCCCGGCGATAAAAGCAGGAAGTAAATCCTGCCACTTCCCTAAAAACATTAATAAAAAACAACTGCTGGCAATCGCCGCCGCCAAAATCTGCAACCAATCCGGATAAGCTGTGGTTGAGCGATCAATATGAACAAGCAGCCTTTGCAGCTCAGTCAAGTTCACTTCACCCTGTGCAACCTTTCTCGATAATGTATTTACCTGTGTCACTTTCCGTAAATTCGTTCCACGCTCACTAATGCGTATTAACTGTGTGACATCATGATTTTCAATTGAAAAAATGATGCCGGTCGGTGTCACAAAACTCTGCGCATCATGAACCGCATAACTGTTTGCAATGCGATTCATCGTATCTTCAACGCGAAATGTTTCGGCGCCGTTTTGCAGCAAAATTTTCCCTGCAAGAACACAAACCGCCGCCACCTCATGGACAAATCCTTCTGTGCCGTCTTTCTTTTGAAATTTTTCCAGAAAACCATTCATTTTTTACGTCTCTCTCTCATTTTTGGTATGCTCATTATAATATGTGCATTCAGTGATAACAAGACTTTCACATTGTTTTAAAAGATGAAAATGTCAAAGCAAAAAAAGCATGATATAATTAATTGATGTAAAAGTCACTGCTTCGTCATTCAATGCCGCTTGACGCAAGTTATATGAGTAAAATGGCTTTATCACGTCGATACTTCTCATGTGTACCTGTCATTGAAAAAACAATCAGCTGTCTGTTCTTTCAATGTACTCCATGAATGATCTGTTATCGTATGTGTAAAATTTGAGAGGAGTGTTTCACACTAATGATCAAACTCGTATTGATCAGGCACGGTCAAAGTGCTTGGAACCTTGAAAATCGTTTTACCGGTTGGACAGATGTGGACCTTACAGAAAAAGGCGAGCAGGAAGCAACAGAAGCGGGAGAAATTCTTAAGAAAAACGGCTATACTTTTGATCTGGCCTATACTTCTGTATTAACTCGTGCTAACCATACACTCTGGAACGTACTTCACGCACTGAACCTGACCTGGATTCCTGTTGAACATTCATGGCGCCTGAATGAACGCCACTATGGTGCACTGCAGGGACTCAACAAAGCAAAAACGGCAGAAAAATATGGTGCTGAACAGGTACATATCTGGAGACGTTCCGCAGATGTTAAACCGCCAGCACTTGCAAAAGATGATGAGCGCTATCTTGCGCAATTAAAAGATCCAAGATACGCGAACCTTCCTGAATCGGAACAGCCATTGACGGAAGATCTGCTGGATACGGTTGATCGCGTTCTTGTTTACTGGAATAATGAAATCGCCCCAAAAATTAAAGAAGGCAGAAAAGTAATTATTGCCGCTCATGGCAATTCGCTGCGCGCACTCGTGAAACATTTGGACAACGTTGATGCAGACACAATCGTCGGATTGAACATTCCGACTGGCACTCCGCTTGTTTATGAACTTGATGATAATCTCAAGCCACTCAACCGTTACTATTTAACTGCTGACGGCCCAAGCGACAAAGAAGTACTTCCTTCTGCAGAAACAAAATAAACATTGTCCTGAAGAAACACTCCGATCGGAGTGTTTTTTTATTATAAGAAAGTTTAAAATTCAGCGGATTATCGTATAAGTGCAACGGCGGCAAGCGAGCAACTGAAGCGCCGATTCAGTACCGTAAAAACACGAACCCATGACATGTGGCTGGAGATTGTGGACCGGGCATGGCCGGTTTTTCTTAACAGGTAAAGATGATATCCAATCAGGCAATGGCTCAGCATCAAACTGAGGATGTGTGCTTTGCGGGACTCACGTACCATTGAAACCCCTCAGATTCCTGTCTGCCCGCCGGAGCGCTCGCAGCGGTGCTGCAAACAACGGATACAGATTGACATTTATAGGTGAAGAAGGAACTTTCTCTAAGAT
>NZ_JAMAST010000008.1 GCF_023336505.1 Sporolactobacillus mangiferae
TCCAATAAATCGCATGAAAAGAACGATTTTTCGTAATTTCATACGACTTTTTCTAGGGACTTATGTCACAGCTCCTTTGCGCAGACAGTACGATTGGTAGATATGTTCCCGTCTACCGATAGCGCCAAAAACACCATGGATATATTTCCGAGAACAGACATACTCAAATGACATCAATTCTATCCTCTCGAGCCACGTTGAGACGGTAGTATTGATGTCAAGGGTAAAAGACTGAATGTGCGGAAAGCCCAGTAAATAAGCCATTTCTGTGATTTTGGGGCTTTTAAGCTGTACACTAAAAACGTGATTTTGCTTGTGCAAGGGAATAAATCTATCGGGTCGGATTCTGTTCGCGAGAGAACAGGATTGATAGCAGGTTTTCACGACAAGACAGGATAGATGTTTTGTGTTTTTGGGGCTTGGTGAGAGAACAGGATAGATGTTTTTGAGGGTTTAACGTGTGCGTGGGAACAGAGCGAAAGCGGAACGTGCGATGGGAGAATTTTAAAGCAATCAATTTATCTACGCGAAATTAACGCGTTGCTAAGTGGCGATAGGTATAGTCGCAGAACAGACCGATTGATTTTAGACAAAAACCAATCGGCCTGTCTATAATTATCCTTCGACAGCCACCGCCACGCCGAACTTGAATTCTGCGGTGAATTTGTCTTTTTAGACGTAACTTTTTCAATTTGCGGTCGGGCAAATAGCTCTTCCCATTCGATTAGGAAGGTGGGCTACTCCAACAACAAAACCATTCTTATTTTAGCTTTACACACAAATCAATAAAAGCCTGCATTAATGGGCTAATCCATTTGTTTTTATGGTGACCGCATACGGCTGAAATTTTCGTGTTGACCAAATCTGTTGGTATTTCGACCAATTCCCCGCAGTCAAGCTCTTCTTGTACAGCAAACTTTGGAAGAAAAGATATCCCCACATTGTTTTTAACAAGATTCTTAATTGTCGGAATGCTCCAAAGCTCTATGGTATGATCAATCATGATCGATCTTTCCCGGAGATATTGTTCAAACATCTGCCTGAAAATACAATTTGCCTCATTGATAATAAAGGAAATGGATATGTTCCGGTCCGGGGTAATAAAATCAGAACAGTCTTTTGAAATTTCAGGAGAAGCCACTAATATCACGGGATATTCGCCCAATCGGTAAGTGGTCAAATTGGAGCCAAAACCGCCAACATCTTCGTAAAAGACTCCCAGGTCCAGCGTACCATTTAAAAGCTCATCACGAATGTCATAGCAGTTCATGGAACGAAGAAGCAACCGGGCGTTGGGTGCCTGCTGATGAAATGCTTTCAAAATATCCGGCATTTTATAGCACAGTTGCGTTTCGGCAATGCCTATATTTAAATTGCCTTGAAATTGTGCCAAATCATTTTCGAAATATCGCATTCGATCAACGGATGTCAATACATCATTCACATAAGGGACAAGCTGTGATCCTGCCTTGGTCAACACCATGCGCCGCCCAATCTTCTCAAATAGCTGGGAGGATAACTCCTGTTCGAGCTGGCCAATTTGAAAAGTAATCGTAGATTGCGTATAATTCAGCTTTTCTGCGGCCTTTGAAAAGCTGCCTTCCTCCACAATTGTTTTAAATGTGTTGAGATACTTTAAATCCATGATGTTCACCTCTTCACTGTTCAACAATATTGAACTATAACTTTAAAATATTTAATTTGAATGAACCTTATTCTAATGGTATGGTAGCACAAAGAAGGTTGCCATGCAATAGCTGATTAATAATTGGAAGTGTGTTTTATGAGCCTTCTTGCGCTGCGATCTTACAGCAGCAAATATATCATTGGAGGTTACATAAACATGAATTTTTCGGCATTCTTTTCCTACACATTGCTAACGGCTTATACACCCGGCCCGAACAACATTATGTCCATGACTAATGCCAGTAAGGATGGGCTGAAGCGAACATTCCCTTTTCTTTCAGGCGTCTGTACCGGTTTCATTGTTGTGATGAGCGTCTGTGCTGCTTTTTCTTCGCTGCTTTATGCGTTTATCCCGTCAATCAAACCCATCATGCTTTGGATAGGTGCGGCTTATATTCTTTATCTTGCATGGACAGTCTGGCGTGACAAGCCCCATGATAGCAGAGGTGGTATCACGCAGGCCAACTCCTTTTTATCCGGGATGCTGCTGCAATTTGTGAATGTGAAAATCATCCTATACGGTATCACAGCGATGTCGTCCTATATTCTTCCGTATTATCACGATGTCATAAGTATTGCGCTCTTTGCGCTCCTGTTGTCAGCGATTGGTACATCTGGCTGCATTTGTTGGGCCATTTTTGGAGCAGCCTTTGAAAAGCTGTTTTGCAAATATCGAAAGCCGATTAACCTCATTATGGCTTTGCTGCTTGTTTATTGCGCGGTATCGCTGTTCTTATAGGGTGTTGGAAAACTTTATAATATTAAAGGGAGGGAGTGTAACGAGATGGTCTCAATTGCACACAAGATAAAACAAAAAGCCCTTGAACTGGGCTATGAAAAATGCGGTATTATATCAGTTGAAAAATTGGGTGGCTACAAAGAAAAATTGGAGGAGCGGATACAAAAGATACCGGAATCAGGAGGGTTTTATCAGGGCCAGCAACGCCTTGTTAAATTTCAAGAAGAGTTCCCTTGGGCAAAGTCCGTCGTTGTTCTGGCAGTTCCCTACTGTGGATACCATATCCCCAAAGTGGTTCGCGGGCATATCGCCAAAAAGTATTTATTGGATACCCGTATTGACGAAAACACAAAGGAATATCAAAATAGCACAGCGTTGGAAAAATATATGAACGAACTGGGGGTAAAAACAGCCACCAACCGGAAATTCGGTGTAGTCGGATTGCGCTGGGCTGCTATGCAGGCAGGGCTTGGTCTTGTCCGTCGGAACAATTTTTTCTATACCGAATCCGGCTCCTATGTTAATATTGAAGCATTTCTGACCGACCGTGATATGGAACTGATTGATACAACGGAACTCCCGCCTTGCCCCCAAAATTGTGACCGCTGCATCAAGGCTTGCCCAACCGCATCCCTATGCGAAGCGTACACCATGAATCCGCTGAAATGTGTTTCTTTTTTGACCACTTTTGGAGGAAGAGATCTGACGAAAGACCCGTTGGCCGCAAAGCTTGGCGACTGGATTTACGGCTGCGATGTCTGTCAGGATGTCTGCCCTATGAACCATCAGAAATGGATAGGAAACGAGGAATTTCCGGGGCTGGCTGAGTTATCAGACACCCTGACGGTAGAACATATTTTAAGAATGGACGAACAGTATTACAAAGAAAGAATCCAGCCAAAATTCTTTTATTTGGCACCGGATGAGCTTTGGAAGTGGCAGATAAATGCACTGAACTATATAGACAACGTATACGAAGACAAATATAGAACCTTAGTGTTAGAAGCATGCAGTAGTGCATATCCAAAAGTTCGAGATATGGCAAACACAATTAGTCAAAAGCACGGACTTCTTTAAACATCGCCAAGCGAAAGAAAGGCCAGTTACTCGTTTGCTGAAGAACCGTTTGAGCGGCAAAGGGAATCTATAATGTGATTTTGTAGATTCCCTTGTTCGTTTTCACCCTTATTCCTCCACATCCACCGTCATGCCGGACTTGAATTCCACGGTGAATTTGTCTTCGTAGACGGTGACTTTTTCAATCAACCGCCGGACGAGCGGCTCGTCGTATTCCGTCAATGCGGTGGGTTGCTCCCGAAGGAAAGTGCTCATGTCGGCAATGCGTTTTTTCTGTTCGTCCCGCCCGGCACTTTCCAACTGAAGCTTCTGATTTTCCTCACGCAGGCGGTAAATCTCCTCGGCGACGTCCTCATAGTCGGTTCGGGCACCGGTCCGCTTTAAAAGTTCCTCCTGCAGCTCTGCCAGCCGCTTATCGATGTCGGTAAGAGGCTGGCCTTTTTCGGATTCCAAAACGGCTTCAATATTCCTTTGCAGGGTGGTGAGGAAGGTGTTCTTGTCACACCATGTCTGATTGATGGCGGCAACCAGCACCTGCTCGATCTGGCTTTCCGGCACGGTGCGGGCGTCGCAGAACAACCCGGTATTTTCAAGTCGGCTGATGCACCGCCAGACGATGGACTTCTTGCCACGGTTGTACCAATGAATCCTGCGGTAAAACTCTCCGCAGCAGCCGCAGAAAACGATGTTCGAAAGGCAGTGGCTGCTGCTGAAGACCCGGTTCTTTCCATTCGGGCTGGTGTGGACGATACGGCGGCGCACCAGTTCTTCCTGCACCTGCATAAAAATTTCACGTGGAATGATGGCTTCGTGGCTGTTTTCTACGTAATACTGCGGCACAAGACCGTTGTTTTTGACTCGCTGTTTGGTGAGGAAGTCTACGGTATAAGTTTTCTGAAGAAGGGCATCACCGATGTATTTTTCATTTCGAAGAATTGTGCTGATGTTGCTGGTATGCCACTTTTCCCGACCCGCGCCGTTCAGAATGCCATCTGCTTCCAGCCCACGGGCAATTTTCAGCATACTGGCACCTTCAAGGTATTCCCGGTAGATGCGCTTGACAATTTCGGCTTCCTCCGGCACAACCACCAGGTGCTTGTTTTCATCCTTGGCATAGCCGAGGAACCAATTGCAATTGACCTGTATTTCCCCTTGTTGGTAGCGGTATTGCAATCCTAGCTTGACGTTTTGGCTTAAAGACTGGCTTTCCTGCTGGGCAAGGGATGCCATAATTGTGAGCATGACCTCACCCTTTGAATCCATGGTGTTGATGTTTTCCTTTTCAAAGAAAATGAAAATGCCGAGGTTTTGCAGCCTTCGCACCAGCTCCAGACAGTCCGTTGTGTTTCGGGCAAAGCGGCTGATGGACTTCGTGACAACAAAATCGATGTTCCCGTTTTTTGTAATATAATTTCTAACATTTATAGTTAGGAGAATGCGAAAAAGTGAAAAAAATTGCAGTTATGGCAGATATTCACGGTAACAGTGAAGCTTTGAGAACATGTATTCATGAAGCAAGGAAGAGAAAAGTGGATGAATTTATTTTTCTCGGAGATTATATTGGCGATATGGCATCTCCTCAAAGGACATTGGAATTGTTAAAGCAAATAGAAGAACAGTATCCATGTACATTTATTCGTGGCAACAAGGAGAATTATTGGATAGACCATAGAAGAAATTCTGATGAGGTATGGGAAAGTGGAAAGACACCAACTGGTATGTTGGCATATAATTACAGTCAGTTATCAAACTCAGATATCAATTTTTTTGAAAAACTTCCTATATCAGACATAATGCACTATGATGGATATCCAGATGTTACAATTTGTCATGGTTCACCCTCAAAAGTAAATCAGAGCATGCGTCCTGACTATGATTATATTGATGAACTGATGGATGAGATACCGACTGATCTTGTGCTTTGTGGACATTTTCATATACAGATGAATTATAAGAGAAAAGGAAAACAAATTATTAATCCAGGGGCAGTAGGCGTTCCACTTCACAGTGAAGGGAAAACACAATTTATGATTTTGCATGGTAATCAAGGAGTTTGGAGTCCAGAGTTCATTTCACTTCATTATGATCGAGAAAGAGTTATTAAAGATATGGAACTTGAAAAATTGGATATAAAAGCTCCTGGATGGTATAAAATAACAAAGCATTTACTCATGACAGGTGAAATTTCACACGCAACAGTTGTTCGAAAAGTTATGGATTTGTATTTTAGAGAATCAGGTAAATATGATTTAGATCAGATACCTGAAAATATTTGGAACAGAGTTATAGAAGAATTGTTTAGCTGCAAATAAAGATCTATAAATAAAATGTATAACTATGTAGTTTCTAATACGAATATTGACATATTCACTAAAACCTTTAAAAAAGTTGATATATTACCGCAAACCTCGAAAGCGCTAAAAACCGTTGACAAGTTTCCATGGACGCAGACATCAATAATGAGCACTCAAGTCATGTTGAATGTTGTGTGTCGCTAGAAAAAAAATAAAAGATAGATGGGAATACGAGAAACGGTAAAGTATAAGAAATGCTGTGGGAAGTGAGAGGAAACCCCACTGCGTGGAGAAAAATGTGAAATCAGTTTTCAAACGTATACATTATGGATAATCTCGGAGACTTTATTTTGCGATAGTCATGTAATCTGCTGTGGCAATGAAAAGAAACCCCCGTTAGTGGCAATTCCAAAGCGGTTCGCAGGTATAAGACTCCCAAGGGAGCGATTCAGCATCCGTTTAGCAAGCCGATAAATTTTGAACTCATCATCGAACATTGTGCGGTGGAGATTGGAGCATTCTCGATGAAAAACGAACGTGTTTACAGAATGACGTTTTCCAGTGTTTATCCACTTTACATTCAAAAGGTGGAGCGCAAAGGGCGAACCAAAGCCGATGTGGATACTGTTATTTACTGGCTGACGGGTTATGACGATGCAGGGCTTGCGACGCAAATTGACAAGAATGTGGACTTTGAAACGTTCTTCGCCGATGCGCCGCAAATCAACCCAAATGCATCCAAAATAAAAGGTGTAATCTGTGGGTATCGCGTAGAAAAAATCGAAGATCCGCTCATGAAGAAAATCAGGTGGCTTGATAAACTGGTTGACGAATTAGCAAAAGGGAAGTCAATGGAGAAGATTTTGAGAAGTTGAAGCGCTATTTGTAGTGTCTCCATACGCCGTTTATACTCTGAAGATCGTCCATCAATGTGCGTGTTGATTCCGTTGATGGGTACATTCTTTTTTTTGTTAAGGTGGAAATTATAATACTCAAAATTTCTGTAGTTTGATTTAAACTGCTTAAGCATGCTATAAGTATTAACAAAGCAATTTTTGGGATAAGGTTTTTGGTCTGTTATCCCTTGATGAGAGGATTTGGATTTAACGATGAGTGATAATATTTGGCGTGATTTACCACGACCTTTTTTTGCACTGGCACCAATGGAAGAGGTGACGGATGTTGTTTTTCGCCATGTAGTGAGTGCAGCATCCAGACCTGATGTGTTTTTTACAGAGTTTACAAACACGGAGAGTTATTGTCATCCAGAGGGAATCAATAGTGTGCGGGGGCGTTTGACTTTTACAGGGGATGAACAGCCTATTGTCGCCCAAATATGGGGAGACAAGCCCGACTATTTTCGGCAGATGAGCATCGGTTTGGCGAAGCAAGGATTCAGTGGTGTGGATATTAATATGGGCTGCCCGGTGCCTAATGTGACGGCACATGGGATGGGCAGCGGTCTTATCTTGCGTCCCGAAGTCGCGGCCGATCTAATACAGGCAGCCAAAGCAGGGGGCTTGCCCGTCAGTGTGAAGACCAGGCTGGGTTACACGGATGTCGGCGAATGGCATGACTGGCTGACACATGTATTGAAACAGGACATCGCGAATTTGACCATTCATCTGCGTACAAAGAAGGAAATGAGCAAAGTCGACGCACACTGGGACCTTATCCCGGAGATTAAGCAACTTCGCGACCGGTTGGCACCGGATACACTGTTGACGATCAATGGCGACGTCTCCGACCATCAAACCGGACTGAAGCTCGCACAACAATATGGTGTAGATGGGCTGATGATCGGGCGCGGGATTTTCGCGAATCCATTTGCCTTTGAAAAGGAGCCGAAAGAGCACAGCAGTCAGGAATTGCTGAATCTCTTAAGGCTGCATCTGGATCTCTATGATCAGTATTCGGCGGAATTAGAGCTACGGCCGTTTACCGCGCTGCATCGCTTTTTCAAGATCTATGTCCGTGGCTTTCGCGGAGCAGGTGAATTGAGAAACCAATTGATGAACACTAGGTCAACAAATGAAGTGCGCGCATTGCTTGATGACTTTGCTAACCGTCAAGACAAGGGCGATCTGGAGCCGCAATCCGGTCGCTGAACAATGAAGACGCTTGGTATCCAATTCAAAAAATCTGTACTTTGCTGAAGGGAAGAGACATTTATCATGGCATCCCATCCGATTTATCAGTTCTATGCGGAACTTGCCGATTACGAGCCGAAAATATGGCGACGGTTTCAGGTAATGAACAACGTGGGCATGGCAAAGCTTGGCTATATCATGATGACATTGTTCGAAATGCAGGCCAGTCATCTGTTTTGCTTCAATGTGCCCATGGCGGCGAATTTCCGAAAATGTGTGAAAAAACACATCAATAATAATACAAACGGAAAAGTTATTGATTTATTTGCAGAAAGGTCGGATCTTACTAGACTGCGTATAGAACTGCCCAGTGAAGATGATTTTTCGGAGTTTGAAGGGCGTACTCTTGACGCCGCGGAAACGAAGGTGAAAAATGTCCTTACCGAAGAAACGGAAACCATTACTTTCTCTTATGACTACGGTGACGGCTGGGAAGTTCATATGGTCCTTGAAAAAATCGTTGAGGACAAGGATCTTCCGGGCAAAGAACTGCCACGCGTTCTCGAGGGTGACGGTTATGGAATTATTGAAGATTGTGGCGGTCCCGGTGGACTGGAGGATATCGCTGACGCCTTTAACAAGAAAAAAGGCCCGGAGTATCGCCAATATTGTGAGTGGCTTGGTGTCCAGGATATGGATTTGTCTTCTTTTGACATAGGTGATATGAATTACAGGCTGAAAAAAGTGCCAAGGATTTATTCGGATATTTATGAATACGGACTGGAGCCGACGAGGCGGTCTATGGATTTGTTGATGCGGAACTATAAGAAATAACCGATCCGCACAGCAGCGCGTATGTGGATTTTTCTTATAATATCCATGCCAAGTCCAGCTCCGGACTGCTGATTATCGCCGGTTTGCTGTTGAGCGTGATCTCGGTACTGTTGTATCGCTTAAAATCAGTTAAAAAGCTGGAAAATAGAGGGGACTCATGTATTGGAGATTAATTCGCAATGATATTTCCAAAAACAAACTGATTTACGCTCACAATGATGATATTTGTTGCCGCTGCCGCTATGCTTGTTTCACTGGCTGCGATACTCATTGTCAATCTATTCGGTGCCCTTGGCACGTTAATGACTCAGGTAAAAACGCCACACTTTATGCGGATACATTCTGATGCAGTCAACTCTGCCCGGCATAAGGCATTCGCAGAGAATAATAGTTATGTCGATACGTTTCAGCAGGATAAGTTGTTTGTACTTGCCCCACATATGGATCAAAACTATAACAGTTGATTGAGTTTGTTTTCAGGTGCTTCACCATTTTCTGCACGCTTTATATTATTCACGAAGAAATCATATCTTTTTTTATGGAATTTGCGGCCATCTGGCATGCCTGCTGTATGGGGTGTAAGAATCACATTGTCCAGACTGCGTGGCCTCCATCGATTGGAGCATGTTAGGTGGGGACTGCTGCTCTTTCAGCCGTTGAATCTCGTTTTCCTCAGCTTTGCACCGGCGCTTGAGATCAGAAACCCTGCCACGCAGCACCAGCGCTTCCTTGGCGAGCGTTTTTACCTTGTTCCAGTCCTCCGGCTTCAGCGTGAACCGATTGCCGATCAGCGTCTTATCCTTGCACCGCTTCGACCAGCGGATTTTCTTCTCCACCACCGGCGCATAGACCACATGCAGGTGGTAATGGAAGACGTCCCGCCCCAACTGCTCCGAGAGGGCCTTGTTGCGCTCCCGGATGGAAATGCCCGCCTTCCGTACGCCTGATTGCGAACGACCGTGCGGTCAATCTTAGGCATCGCGATCTCCTTTCAAAAGGCAGCGGGGCCGCCCTTTTCGGGACGTCCCTGCTGAATCGGGAATAAGTTTTAGTTGTTATGCTCGATATTATATCATAATAATGATAAAATAATGATACTGGAGGTGAGGCGATCATGCCGAATATTCGACCGATTTCAGACCTGCGAAACAATTTTACGGAAATTTCGCGCATTGTCCATGAGGAAAAGGAGCCGGTGTTTCTGACCAAAAACGGCTACGGCGATATGGTGGTTATGAGTTTGGAGCAATACGAGGGCATTCAGTCAACCAAGCGTATCGAGACCGCTTTGCATGAAGCCGAGGCGCAGGCGGAGAGCGACCCCACCCGCTACGATTTTGCTGACGTCTCGCAAAAGCTGCGAAAGAAATTGACGGATAAAGTGAGCCGTAAAAATGCGTAAAATCGTTATGCTGCCCATTGCGGCAAAAGACCTTGAGGACATCGTGAACTATCTGGCGCAGTTCTATGAATCGACGGCGGTGCAGCAGTACGACCCATTGTCGGGAAAATTCAAGAGCTGGCCGAATTCCCCGAGATGTACGAGGTGTATCCCGGCGGGCAGTTCCACCAGATCTACCGCCGGATGCCGGTCGACAATTATCTCGTTTTCTATGTAGTGCGCGATGATGTGGTTGAAATCCATCGCATCCTGCACGGGAGCCGCGATATTCACCGGTATCTGGATCAAAACTGAAAACAAAAAGGGCTGCCGCATGGCAGTCCTTTTCCAGCTTATACGACGTTTTTGGTTCAGGCGTCGCCGCTGACAATCAAATTCTCCTTGCCCCCAATATGGGCCAAAACTATAACAGCTGATTGAGCTTGCTTTCAGGCTCTTTGCCATTCGCAACACGCTTTATATTATTCACGAAGAAATCATATCTTTTTTTATGGAATTTGAGACCGTCCGGCATGCCCGCTGTATGGGGTGTAAGAATCACATTGTCCAGACTGCGGAGCTCACTGTTAATCGGAAGCGGCTCAGATTCAAACACATCCAGGCATGCGCCGGAAATGTCCCTGTTTTTTAATGCATCGGTCAAATCGCGTTCGTTGACAATCCCGCCGCGGGCTGTATTGATAAACAGTGCCTCATTCTTCATTTTTTTGAATACCGCTTTGTTGATCAGCTGTTTGGTTTGCGGATTCAGTGGGATATGCACGCTGACTATGTCCGATTCGCCTACTAGATGATCGAAATCCGTCATTTTTACAAAACTGTCAGATTGTGCAGCGGCATGTCTCGCATAAGCCAGCACATTCATATCAAAAGCGCTGCAAAATTTAGCTACTTTTTTACCGACGGCACCCAACCCAATAATGCCAATTGTTTTGCCCGCTAACTCACTACCTGTATAGTCCAATTGGTTTTCATCCATTCTTTTTTTCATGAAAACATCAAGAAGCGGTATGTTTTTATAATAAGACAACATCAGTGCCATGACGTGCTCAGCTACCGCCTGTGCATTCACTCCCGCGGCGTTTGCCGCCCAAATGCCGAGCTGCGTGCAGGCATTGATATCTACATTATCAAAGCCTGCGCCGGTCTGTACCAATTTTAACTTTTTGGCGACAGAAAGCAGGTTGTGGTCTACTTTAATATGCTCAGGTATAAGTACCTGACAATCTTCAAGATGATGCAGCATTTCTTTTCCGGGCGGGACTGTGACAATGTCCCAGTCTTCCGGAAAATATCTTGCAATCGTTGCTTTTGAGGTCTCGGTAAAATTTCCGACGATGAGAATCTTCATTGCTGAACCACCTTTCATACCTACCTATACCATAATTCGAAGAAAAAACGCTTACAGCTATAAGCTGGCACTTCTCACAGCGGGAAAAACATCAGAACTTTCATGCTTTATTCTTTGTTATAATATACCTAGTCCTTCTTATTGTCGACGAACTGTGTGCGAAGATCGGCATGTAATCGGGCAACACTGTAAAAATAATCATAAAGGAACGCATGCGATATGGAAAATTTGAAATTGGAAAAACGAAATACATTTACACTTGTACTATAAGAAAGTATATATTTTAAGGAAAATAGTATAAGTGCGCCTTCGTCAGAGGCTTGGCGAAGCCAAATTTTCTAATGTTGTTTGTCATTTATTTACTGTTCGGTGAAAACCAGGCGAAAAGGAGTGCGATTTTATGAAAAACGAGCGCATATACAAGATGGCATTTTCAAGAGTTTACCCAATGTATGTTCAAAAAGCAGAGAAAAAAGGACGCACAAAAGAAGAAGTTGATACAGTCATTTGCTGGCTGATGGGCTATGACGAGCAAGGCCTGCAGGCACAAATTGAGAAAGAGGTTAATTTTGAGACATTCTTTGCTGAGGCACCGCAAATCAATCCGAATGCTTCCAAAATCACCGGAGTAATCTGCGGCATTCGTGTTGAAGAAATTGAAGATCCGCTTATGCAGAAAATCCGCTGGCTTGACAAACTGGTGGATGAACTGGCGAAAGGAAAGAAAATGGAGAAAATTTTGAGAAGTTGAAAGCGAGAGCTACATCCTTTATGAAAAGTGATGAAAGGAACATGGGAAAATGAAACAGATCATCGAGTCCATCAAGTATTATAATGGAACCTTTCCGAAAGAACAGTTGCAGCAGATCATTGAAAGAAAAGACGAGGCCATTCCATTTCTTATCGAGATCGTCAAGGAAGTGGTCAATCACCCTGATGACTATGAACCACGGCGAATTGATCTTATTTATGCTTTATATCTGTTATCGCAATTTCGGGTCAAGGAACTATTTCCATTATTAGTGAGTATTCTGCATTTTTCAGATGATAAACTTGATCTGTTACTCGGAGACGCCCTGACCGAAGGAACAAGTCGTATGCTGGCAACTGTTTATAATGGAGACATTCAAACGCTTCAGCAACTGATCGAAAATACAGAACTGGATGAGTTTGCACGCGGTCAGGGCCTCAGTGCCCTGGTCATCCTTGCCCTGAAAGGACAGATCAAGAGGGAAGGGGTCGTCAAGTATTTTGAATGTCTGCTCACGGAAAAACGGTCTGACGAGCATGACTGCTTTAATGCCCAAATAGTCAACTGCTGCACGGATTTGTATCCGCAAGAAACCTATGCTTCTATAAAACGTGTTTACGCGAAGGGTTGCATAGATACGATGATGATCCGTTTGAAGGACGTAGAACAAGTTTTACAACTCACGAAAGAAGAAGCGCTTAATCAATATGAAAATAGCCCTCACCTTCAATTTATTGAGGATTCGATTGCCGAGATGAAATGGTGGGCATGCTTTGATAAGAACGTGGAGAAGGAACAACTACCAGGGGAAAAAGAATTAGAGGAGGATACATACCATTTTGAATCAAGTAATCAGCCAATTAAAGTTGATAAAATCGGACGTAATGATCCTTGTCCTTGTGGCAGTGGACTGAAGTATAAGAAATGCTGTGGGAAATGATGGTGAACTTCGCTGATTTACATGCGGTTCTGTGAGAGTCCAGGGAGGAAAAATTCGCATAATCGATTCTACGCGAAAAAGATCTTTAACTTTATAAGAAATAGATAATGCCTGATGCCAAAGTGACATCAGGCGTTATAAAATTATTATTTTGATACGGATACCTGACCCGATCCACTATTGATCACCAATTGATCTGTGTGATGATCATCATAAGTGTGCATGGACGATGCCTTTTTCGCGCCATTTAATGTAAATTTCCCGGTTTTGACAGAAACTTTTAGTCCGGGGAATCTGGCACCTGTCAGTCTGGTTGCTCCGTTATGCTTATTAATCACACCTTGTTTAGCAATGGTCAAGCTATTTCCAACCGTTGTTCCGTTATAATGATTGACGATAAGTTTTTCGGTTGTGAGCCGATTAAAAATCAGTGTTCCGTTTAACTGGGAAACGTTGATTTCTTTTATCTCAGGCTTTGGAACAGTAATCTTAATGATTGGAGACTTTCCGATTTCTAAATGGTGACTCAGGTGATCATCCTGCTCAATGACTAACTGATTTCCTGACTGCTTCACCTGATATTGTCCGTTTGCAACGTGTGTCATCTCGATTTTGGAACTGTTGCCGGTCGTAAAAGTCAGTTTTGCGGTTCTGACATTGATCCTGATCTGATTAATAGACTGCCCAAGTTCCACCTGTTTTGATGTTAATTTGACCATCGAAAATTTGTTAAGGTCAAATCGATTATTGGACAAGGTTATTCCATAAGAAATGCCCACTAAGCCAACAGCGATTAATAGGACAATGATGATCGACCACGTTAACACCTTCATTTCACGCCTCCATTTTTCTTTCGTTGAATAACATATTGATTCAAATATGCACGTACCATCTTTCGAAAGATCCCCGTGTAGGCAACAAATCCCGCCGAATCCATTTTCTTATCCATAAAATCAACGAAAAGGACGAGCTGATCTAAAGCCTCTTTTCCTGCCGGAGTTAGCTCCACCTTAAATTCAGTGAGTCGTTTCTTTAAATAGGCGGAAAATGAATAATCGCCGGCAGCAATTTGCCGCGCGTAATAATTATGGAGTGTTGGCCCGATTGACTGCTTGTACCACTCCAATAAAATGTTGTTTTGCCTGACATGAGCAAACACGTAGTCAAGTAAAACATCAACTGCTTCAATGAGATCCGTTTGCCGATCTAATTCTTGCATCAGATTTTTCCGTAAAGTTTCATTCTCACGATCATAAAGCACTAAAAACAGTTCTTCTTTTGATCTGAAAAATTTGTAAAACGATCCGGTGGCCATACCCGCTTCAGCGCAAATATGCGCAACGTTCGTTTTTTTGAATCCTTGCTTAAGAAATGACTTCCTGGCAGCTTTGAGTAACGTTTCTTTGTCCAAAATAATTTTCCTTTCGTGAATGAATTAAATAATTTATTCATTCATAGATTATCATATCTTTTTTTACAAGTAAAGAATAAGAATTTTGCCGCCAAAGAGGCTCTAAAATTAAGCATGGAATAAATGCTCGTTGAGGCGACTGGAAGTAAGAACGATTAATGAAAAAATACTGTTGAGATTTGCGGAGGAAGTTCTCATTCTACCAATGATAGCTCTTTTTGAAGAGGTGTATAGTTGTTTAGAAAGATGCGTGTCGCTTTTAAATAAAGTCGGATGATTTATAAAATAATTGCGAATCATGTCAAGTATGACAGCATGGCCTTCGTTGATCATCATTAACGGACAGTGGGTCAATCTCAATGCCCGTCAACTGGGGGTCGATAAAAAATGGGTTGTCCGTGAATTGGAAAAATCAAACATCCACATGTTGCGCGATGTGCTTATTGCCGAATGTGGTGAGAACAGAAAAATATACACGATTAAAAAAGAAAAGAAGGCCAGCCACTGATTCCTTGGGATGAACGATTGTGTTTTGCTCACTAGCCATTCAGCACGAGACAGGGATTAAAAATCGGCAAAAACCGGGCTCAAAGATGCAGCTTTGAGCTCGATTTTTAAAGATGATGTCAGCGGTTCACACCTGCGTTCTGAGATAGGATGCTCCATTTTCATACCCGCTTTTTATATACCCGCATCGCGAAGATATAGGCCACGAGCATAATGCCGACGCACCACGCAAGTGCGATCCATAGATTAGTACCCACCTGTTGCCCGGATAATAACGCGCGGAGGGCATCCACGATCGCGGTCACCGGCTGGTTTTCGGCGAAAGCGCGCACAACAGGCGGCATCGATTCGGTTGGCACAAACGCTGAACTGATAAACGGGAGAAAAATAATTGGATAGGAAAAGGCGCTTGCTCCGTCTACCGATTTTGCAGATAGTCCGGCAATCACCGCGATCCAGGTCAGCGCCAGCGTAAACAATGCGAGGATGCCGGCTACGGCAAGCCACGAGAGTATTCCTGCCGTTGAGCGGAAACCCATAACGAGTGCAACAAGAATAATGACGGCAACCGAGATTGCGTTTGCTACGAGTGAGGTCAGCACATGCCCCCAAAGCGCGGCTGAACGCGCAATCGGCATGGAATTGAATCGTTCAAATATACCTCGCTGCATATCCATGAACAGACGGTAGGCTGTATAGGAGATTCCGGTTGCAATGGCAATCAGCAGGATGCCGGGCAGCAGGTAATTCACGTAGTTGTCCGTACCGACTTTGATGGCTCCGCCGAATACATAGACGAACAGCAGCATCATTGCGATCGGAGTGAGGCAGACTGTGATAATGGTGTCCATGCTGCGGGTAATATGGCGCATCGAACGTCCAAGCATGACGCTCATGTCACTGAAAAAGTGGTTCTTTGTTGTTTCCATTTATTTTTCCTCCTTCTTGCCAATGATTGCGAGAAATATTTCTTCGAGAGTCGGCTGCTTTTCAATATATTCCACTTTCGCGGGTGGGAACTGTTTCCTCAGTTCTTCGAACGTGCCGCTCACGATGATCCGTCCTTCATGCAAAATGGCAATTTGATCTGCAAGCTGCTCGGCCTCTTCAAGATACTGCGTCGTCAGAAATACCGTCGTCCCGCTGTCGGCAAGTTCTTGAACCACGTTCCAGACCCCGATGCGCGCTTCGGGATCAAGCCCGGTGGTCGGCTCATCGAGGAAGATAAGCTGCGGATTTCCAATCAGGCTCATGGCAATGTCGAGCCGGCGGCGCATGCCACCGGAATAAGTGGAAACTTTTCGGTCGGCAGCTCCGGTCAGGCCGAAACGTTTGAGTAAGTCATCCGCCACGTGACGCGGATTCTTGAGATGCCGCAGTCTGGCAATCATGATCAGATTTTCCCGCCCGGTCAAAATCTCGTCAACGGCGGCGAATTGCCCGGTCAGACTGATCGACCATCGCACATTTTCAGGACTTGTCGTAACATCGAAGCCGTTGACGGCAGCGGTTCCTCCATCCGGTTTAAGCAGCGTGGCGAGTATTTTGACGGTTGTGGTCTTGCCCGCGCCATTGGAGCCGAGCAGGGCAAAAATACTGCCTTTTTCCACTTCCAAATCCACACCTTTCAGGACATGATGCTGTTTGTACGATTTTTGCAGCCCTTTTACTTGGATTGCTTTTTCCATCCTGATCATTCCTTTTACTTTTTTTTGTCCGTAACTTTTTTCATTGCCTTGTTAACTTTTTGGTTAACCGATTCCTGATAGATGTCTGCGTACGTTTTTGAATCTTTGATTGGATCGTCACAGAAAGCAGCCACATCCTTGCCGGTTACTTCGAGCACATCTTTTCCCAAAGCCGCACCATCCTCAAAAAGATCAACAATTTCCGAGAGTAAACCTGTCCCCTCGGTCAACTGAACTGGTCCGACTTTAAAGAGGTATTTCTGAATCTCTTTATACACAATCTGATAGTCCTGCGGGAGTGATTTGACACGGGCCATATGTGCGCGCCATTCTTTTTTACCTTTGATGATCTCTTGAATTCCCATTTTCTGTCCTCCTATTTACCTAATTTTTTAGCGATATTATGGTTGAGTTGCGCACGCCATTTGTCACGAAAAGACTTTGCCCCTTCTTCGCCGGCAAGCGCAGAACAAAAGCCTCTGATATCCTCACCCAGAACTTCCTGTGCGCTCTGACCATCCGCCGCCGTTTCTTCGAGAAAACCAAGTACATTATCGAAAATAGGCATGAGGTTGCGGCCGGTCAAATCTGAGTGCGGCCAGAGATTGGCCTTGATTTTTTCCCATGCCACCTGATAATCCGCCGGCAGTTTTTTGGCGCGTAATTCAAAAGCTTTAAATTCTTTAGTCATGTCGCTGCCGGTGATTTTTTCCCAAAAGTTCACTGTTTTTCCTCCTTTAACTCGTTAATTCTTGATGAAACAAACGTCCATTTTTCCCAGAATGTCCGCAGTTTCTCGCGTCCCGCATCGTTGAGCGCGAAAAACTTGCGTGGCGGTCCCATGTCGGAAGGCTTTTTGGTAACTTCAACCAGTTTGTTTCGTTCAAGCCGGATCAGTATGGTATACACTGTTCCTTCCACCACATCTGTAAAACCAAGGGCGTTCAGCCGCCGCGTGATTTCGTAGCCGTAGGTCTCTTTACGGCTTATTATTTCAAGAACGCAGCCCTCAAGCACGCCTTTGAGCATTTCCGTCAGGTTTTCCAGGACAATCACCTCTGCCTACTTTTTATAACTGATATGCAGTATTACTAACTACTGGTATATAGTATTACTAAATAGCTGGTTTGTCAACAGAGAACTTTCGTATTAAATTGAAGAATGGGCAGTGGCTTAGGTGTGGCGGGTGCGTTCGGTAAGCAGAATTCCGAGAGCATCAATACGAGTTGGCCGGGGGAGTGAGTTGATGGACATCAAAACGGAATATATGAAAACTGAGGATTTGGGAAAACTCCTGAAAATGCTGAAGATAGCAGCCAAAAAAGGAATCACGGATAAAGAAATGTGTCAACATTTTAACAAGGTCTATGCGCATACCCACACGCAAACGCCGGAAGATCACAAAGACCCTAGAGCAGCATTCAGGAAGCGCTGATAAGTAGTGGTGCACCGCAGAAAGGGTATTTCGTCAGAAAATGAAAATTTATGAGCAAGATATAAAAAGGTAGGTGATTTTGCTTTCTATTGAGTATTCCAGAGTAGCTTTCCGTTCGTGTTCAACGCGTATCTGACCCCATTCCAGTCCTCCAGGAGTATCTGATCATTTTCAATGCGGAATTCTTCGTGGTTCTCGTTCTGAGTGACCCAGATATCTGATCCTGAAAATGTCCATACTTGCTCAAAACGGCTGTTCAGCCGCACTATGGACAATTCTCCATGAACCAAATAGCCACTGCTGAGCGGATAAATGGAGAAATAGGTTTCATCGCCGATGGACCTATGCCTGAGAATAGACATGGTCTCAATATCGAAGAGTACGGCTTGATCATCCATGAGCACAGTCAGTTTTGAACCATCCAGTATGGCACAGTGTGCCGCGTGTGCATAAAAAGATCCGATCAGCGCAACATTGGTTTTGACATTGGATGTTTTTATCTTGATCATGAAGGCGGCGTGTAACTCATTATCTTGGTAGCTGCAGGGGGTTGAATATGTAATCGCAGGCCTGTGTCTTCGTAGAACGCAGGGGATAATCAATCCTCACGATGTTTATCTGATGAATTTTGTTTGACAATTTCATGCGCTCACTCATCCTTCTCTGCAAATCACCGTTACCAACTGGTCAGATAACTGACAATATTACATGCATATGGCTTTTCACTATTGCACCATGCCACCTTAATAAGGATGCATCTTCTGTAATATCGGTCATTGTATAATTTCGGATCATCGACAATGTCAAACTTGAAGCCCCCGTTGCAATAATCAAAGGTGTAGCAAAGACACCGCTTTGTCGGGTGCAGATCGGAAGGAAAAGTTTTGCTTTTCGGGTTCCAGCCATACTCATAGTGTTCGGTATCAAGAGTACCCAAGGCTATGTCAAATCCGTTATGCTGTCCTATTAGATTCACCATCCCTTCTCCACCACCATCATTATCCATTATGTTCTTATCCAGCACGCAGATCATTTTATCACCGAAGGGAAGCTCCTGTGTATCAATGATGATTTCAATACATCTGTCTGGATAGACTTCAATATTCTGACCTGTAATATTATCTTTAGTGAACATTGAATTGTACTCACTGTCAACAATATTAAAGGATACTGGTTTGCCGTTTCTGAGAACAGAAATGATTCCGCAGGGAGTCGTCAGTTGATCTGTCAGCAATGGGTATTCCTCCCAAAATAGAGTATAGAAAAGAGGATGCTTATCCTCGCGGCTGCATTCAGAATTTTCCAAGCCTGTTTTTAGCAGTCTCCGGTTCAAGCAGCGAGAAAGTGATATACTCATAAATTCTGTACGGGTTGCGGCCCGCGTACACGGTATATATGCCCTTCCACTGGTTCATATGTCATATTCACATAATCACGCCGCATTCTGTCAGCGGCGCTTTCAGTTGACATACTTTTTCAGCAATCAGATCAGCCAGGCCACTTTCAATTTTGGCATTGAATTGTTCATTGTTTTGAGAAACGAAAGCAAGAGGCTTATTTTCCAGAAGTTTTATATGGAAAGGAATGCCGCGTTGCAGTACGACCTGCCGCAGGAACAGACCGATCACATATGACATAGGAATTCCCAGCTGTTCCAGTACCTGTTCATCCTTCTCTTTGATTTCTGGTTCAACATGAGCAAATACATTGGATGTTCTTGCCATTTTGAATGCCTCCTATGCTGCCATTGTATTTCAAATTGCAATCGTATTGCAATTGAAATCAACATGCCTCATTTATAAAAAATTTCTCCTTTTTCATTTCCATGCCGGATTGATAATGGTTGCCATTGATTTGAGCCGTCAGACACTGAAGCTATAGTATGATTTAACTAATCAGGAGTGGGAACTGGATTCATGGCATCAGCATTTAAGAATGTTTTTATCGCATGGTTGGGTTGACATGAACCCAGAAGTTGAATCTGTTATGCGCTCATCATTTTAATTGACTTTAAAAAATGAGCCGGGTATTATACCCATAGGGGTATAATAAGGAGGAGGAGTAATGGAATACACACCGCAAATGAAAAATCGGTTAAAACGGATTGACGGGCAGATCCGTGGCATCATTCACATGATGGAGCAGGGTGAAAATTGCCGCGATGTGGTCACCCAGATGACGGCTGCACGCTCAGCGATGGATCGCACGCTTGGCCTGGTTATTGGCAAGAATCTTGAAGCCTGTTTGCGTCAGCAAATTGAAAACGGAGAAGGATCAGCTGAATCCATTATAAATGAAGCGGTTCAAATGCTGGTAAAAAGCCGGTAGGAATCAGAAGAAAGGAGGAGTCAGACATGAACTGGATCTTTGGGAAATCAAAGATTAAAAAGATAAGTACTTCAGAACTTAAGAATGTCTATCTGCCAGATAAAAAGGAAAACTATTTTCTTGATGTCCGCACAAGGGCAGAGTTCAGCGGTCAGTCAATTCCGGGGTTTATCAATATTCCGCTGCAAACTCTGAGTGAACATCTAAGCAAGATTCCGAAGGACAAAGAATTGGTTGTCATTTGCCAAAGCGGAATGAGAAGCACACTGGCCTGCAAACTTCTGACAAGGGCAGGTTATGAGCATGTGATCAATGTACGAGGCGGCATGAATCGCTGGTTTTAGTTTTTTATGGAGAAAAATATACCCATGCAGGTATAAAAAACATGATTTTTAAGAAGAAAGCAGATTCAAGGAGGAGAACAGTATGTATGAAGAATGGACACCTGAGAAAGTAGAACAATTGATACGCAGTCATGCACCGGTAAGTATCATTGATGTTCGTGAATCGTTTGAATTTGCCGAGGGGCACATTCCCGGGGCACAGAATATTTCGGTTAATGAGATCCAAGACCGACTTGGCGAAATCAACAAAGATCAGGAACATATTATGGTTTGTCATTCCGGGAGCAGAAGCGGTGTGGCTTCGTCCATCTTATCCGCGCATGGATTTAAGGTAAAGAATATGGCAGGTGGGATGATGAACTGGTATGGACCGATCGAATTTTAAAGGAGGAATTTGAATGGAATACGTGATCATTGGCGAGGTTGCCGAATATGGTAGGTTGCCTCACTCTGTGCCAATGATTAATCTGAAGTGGCTTTTTTCTCCTAAAAGACATGTGTGATGATGATCGTTGGATCAATTCAATGTACAGATCCATCTGGAACATGTACAGTCCTTTACAATCTCTTATGCCGTTTATTATTTCAAATCTATCTTCCTTCCCAGCTTAATTATAACACTTCAGAAATTAAAAATGCAGACTGTTTGTTCGTATTTGCTAATGCTATAATGCAAGAGTCCATGAATGTGGCAGGTGTCAGGTACGGACATGAAATGAAAAAAGAGTTTGCTCAGAGAGGAAAACGCATGAGTTCCTAGTATTATTGTGACGCGCGGGATTTTTAATGCGCTGAGCGTATTTTGAAAGAGGCGTAGCCTGCCGGCTCATTTCCACAGGCCTTCTGACAGCCGTTGCTTTAGGTTATGCAATATGTCCGGACGGAAGCAGAGCAGAAGCAAAAGATCAGGAGACTGGCTGATGATGAGGCATAGTTCGGTAAAAAATAGATTTTGCGGAGGGGAGCGATCATGAATAAAGATGGCGCAATGAAGCGATCACCGATCACATTTTTTGTGCTCGTTTTTGTACTCTCAATACCCTTTTGGCTGTTCGGCTCCATGCAGGTGAAATGGCTCCCGATGAATCTTCCTTTGAGTGCGTTTATGTTCTGCTGCCCGCTCCTTGCTGCTTTGATCCTTACCTGCAGAGAGGAGGGAGCGGGATGCATAAAAAGGTTATTAAAGAGAGTTTTTGATTATAAAAGAGTGAAGCATAAGCTTTGGTATCTGCCCATCCTGTTTTTGATGCCATTAATCATGTGGCTCTCCTATTGGGTAATGCGCGTTTCGGGACGAACGCTCCCCGAGGCACACATACCTTTTGTGTCAATACCGGTACTCTTTGTTCTGTTCTTTGTCGCCGCCGCCTGCGAAGAACTAGGCTGGATGGGCTATGTCTTCGAGCCAATGCTCAAACGATGGTCCGCATTAACGGCCGGGGCGGCTCTGGGCATTGTGTGGGCGGTATGGCATTTTATTCCCTTCATTCAAACCAGCCATGGCATGATATGGGCCCTCTGGCAATGCACGGCGACCGTTTTGCTTCGCATCATCATCGTCTGGCTCTACAGTAATACGGGAAAAAGTATATTATCAGCCATTCTTTTTCACGATCTGGTCAATGTCAGTGAGACGCTGTTTCCGAATAACGGCTCACATTATGATCCGTTCATCACGGTGGTGCTCCTTGGCATAACGACGGCGATCATCATCTTCCAGTGGGGACCAGAAACGTTGGTACGGCATCGGCATGCCAATTTTGATTGACTCTATCGTGCCTGCGGTGCAAAGGATTCTGATGAAGAAACGTCAGTGCCACATGCCGATCACAGCGGATGATCTCCAGCAGCCTTACGTTCTCAAAACTGCTTGTCTCTGTAGTTGCTCCAGCGGGGAAGTGCTTTTCCTGAAGTGAGTGCGGCTTTGATATCGCCATAATAATGCAGCTTTCTGTTTACATGCGCTAAATCCTTCCGGAACTGTATGAGTTGTTCTGTAATATGCTGCTGTTGCTCCGTTAACAGGTTCAATATGTCATCGATATGTTCCGGTTCCCGTTCTTCGTAGGTAAAGAATGCCTGCAATTTGGCAATCGACAAACCGGTTCGCTTAAGGCAGCAGATCGTTCGGAGACGATGAACATGTTTTGCTTCATAAATGCGCTGGCCGGAGGCGGTTCTACGGATGTTGGTCAGAATATTCATGTCCTCATAATAACGCAGTGTCGATGCAGGCAGATGGAACATCTCTGAGATATCTTTAATTGTGTATACAGTCAATGGTACGCACTCCCGGAAAAACAGTCTGTTGACTTCAAGTATACTTGAAGTGGTATCTTCTGTTAAGTGAAAGGGAGATGATGACGATGTATCAAGCATCTGATAATCGATATGATCGAATGACCTACAATCACTGCGGCAACAGCGGACTGAAATTGCCGGCAGTGTCACTGGGTTTATGGCATAATTTTGGCGATACGGCGGAATACGGACGAATGAAAGCGTTGTGTTTTACGGCTTTTGATCATGGAATCACGCACTTTGATCTGGCCAATAATTATGGACCTGAACCGGGAAGCGCAGAAAAAAATCTGGGGAAAATCTTGAAGGAAAATTTCAAACCCTATCGAGACGAGCTGATCATCAGCACGAAAGCGGGCTATGAGATGTGGGACGGCCCTTACGGAAACTGGGGAAGCAGAAAATATCTTCTGTCCAGTCTGGATCAGAGTCTGAAACGGCTGGGTCTTGATTATGTCGATATCTTTTACCACCATCGGATGGATCCGGAAACGCCGCTTGAGGAGACGATGGGTGCGCTTGATCAGGCGGTAAAGAGCGGAAAGGCGCTGTACGTCGGGCTATCCAATTACGACGGACCGACAATGAGCATAGCTGCCCGGATCCTGAATGAACTGAAATGCCCCTTTGTTATTAATCAGAATTCCTATAATCTTTTTAACCGTACGATTGAGAAGAATGGATTGAAGGAGGCGGCGGTTCAAGAAGGAAAAGGGATCATTTCATTCAGTCCGCTTGCACAGGGAGTGCTGACGGATCGCTATCTCAATGGCATTCCTGCCGACAGCCGGGTGATAACTGACGGAAGGTTCCTGAACAAGACAAAGCTTTCGGAAGACAGGCTGAACCGTGTCCGTCAGCTTAACGAAATCGCTCATGAACGCGGAGAGTGTCTGGCAAGTATGGCGCTAAAATGGGTGCTGAAAGATGGGGCGGTTACCAGCGTCCTCATCGGAGCGTCAAAACCGAAGCAGATTGTGGATAATTTAAAGGTGATGGACAGTGCGCCTTTCACGATGGAAGAATTAAAAAAGATCGACGCAATTGTTTCAGAATAAAGCAAAGAACGTTTTCTGTCTGGTGTTTGTCCGTTTTTCGTCCTGCATTAAGGCATCTGCTTCAAGTTGCCTAAAAACAGCTGATCCCATCTCATGAAGTGGGGGTATTGACAGTTTTGTTCATATCAGTATAAGTGCAACGGCGGCTTCGCCAGAAGCTTGGCAAAGCCAAGTCTTCTAAACATTTTTCCGTGAATGTCTGAAAATTAAAATCTGAGATATAAAAAGATAAAGCTGCCATGTGTCTTAGCTGTTCCTGATCAAAGAGATGTGGCGCATTTTACGGGTGAGAAGATAAAAATGAATGTATCAGGTAAGGAGATCCAGCTCCACCGTTCAAAGCATGGGCTGATGAATTTAAGAGGCTTTTATCTGTTTTCCGGCCTGATTTGGGGATTTCTCGGTCCTTATATGGTTTCCTGGTTCGTATCGGACGGTATGCAGACGAAAGAAGCGGGGCTGATCATTGCTGTTGCAACACTGGTTGCGCTGATTTTTCAGCCTGTTTTGGGTGTGGCCGTTGATCGATATGGAATCGGTAAATTTGTTTTGCTGCTTAGCGTTGCTGTCCCAGCTGTTCTGTCGTTATTTTATAATTCTCGCTCATTTCTGATTCTGCTTTTCGCTTATTCGCTGGCTACGATTTTCAAAAATATTCAGGCACCAGTGTCGGATTCATATGCCATCTCAATGTCCGGTCGCTTCTCCGTGTCTTACGGACAGATACGCAGCTTTGCCAGTTTTGGCATGGCATTCGGCGGATTTCTTGGCGGACTCTTTGTTTCGGGTTTCTCTGTTCAGCGTCTGTGGGTGCCGACTGTACTTCTCAGCGCGGTCTGCTTTCTGAATGTACTCGGTCTTTCTGATGAAGGAAAAGCGAATAAAACGAGCAGCGCACCTTTTTTCAAAGATGTGTCGCTCATTTTAAAAAACAGGAAGTTTCTGTTCTTCCTGATCGGCTGTCTGTTCGTTAATCAGACTTTGCCGGCATTTGATTCTTACTTCGTCGTTACCTTTGAGTCAATCGGCGGATCGTTTTCAATGGCGGGAGTCGGCCTGCTTCTTGCTTCATTAACGAATATACCGGCCATGCTGATTGCTTCCCGGGTGATTAAACGCATCGGACTGGAAGGTACCTTAATACTGGCTCATCCGTCTACGTGCTGCGCTGGTCTTTGCAGATGATGATTGCTGATCCCCTCACAATGATGCTGATGCAAGGACTTCACGGACTCTCATTTGGCTTCTTCTATGTGTCTGCCGTACAGTATGTTGCCACTATTTCGGGAAATAGAATGCTGGCTACGGGCCAGAGTATTTTCAACATGGTTTTTGTCGGTCTTTGCGGTATCCTCGGCAACTTGCTCAACGGTTACTTATTCAGCCTTGGCGGCGCCCGTCTCATGTATTCATTCTGTGCGGTCAGCGCGCTGCTTGGCGCGTTTTGTCTGTATCTTAATTCCAGATCACGGAAAGCAGGCTGACTTTTCATTACGGCAATGCTGCACTTCTTACGTCATTTAATAAACTCAGGCTGCGTGCGATGTGTTTCATAGGATTCACTGCCTGTCTCCAATGCCTTGAGTTTGCGGCTAACGGAAACATAGGAGCCGATGAGCAGGAGCAGCGCACCGGCCCATGCGAGCGGATTGGCCAGACTTGCTCCTGTGAAGCCCAGGAGCTTAATTAGAAAAATAACGGCAAATGAACGCATGAGCAGTTCGACGATTCCGGACAGCGTTGGCAGGGCGCTGTGGCCAAGTCCCTGCAGCGTGTAGCGTATAATCAACAGTAAGGAAAGCAGTGTGTACATTGTGCTGTTATACAGAAAATAAGTTTGTGCCATATGAATGACGGCAGGCTGCTGGTTGCCGACAAATAAATGGCAGAGCGGGACTGCGTAAGCGATGATCAGCGCCCCCATGAGCACGCTTATCACCGAGGAGAGCATGATCGTCTGACGAACGCCCTTGCGAATACGCGCATATTGCTTTGCGCCCAGATTCTGCGCTGCATAGGTGGCCATCGTGATTCCGAAAGACAGCGAGACCTGTGTCGCCAGAAAATCGATACGTCCTGCCGTTGTATACGCGGCTACTGCATTCGACCCCAGTGTATTCAGCATCACCTGAACAATGATGGCTCCGATTGAAATGATTGAGGCCTGGAAACCCATCGGCAGACCAAGCTGGAGATGTGGCTTGATTTCCCGGAAAAGATGCTGGAAATGCGCGCGTGACAATTGGAGTTCCGGCACGAATCTTTTGATGAAGTGCAGGCACCAGATAGCAGATAACCCTTGTGCGGCGACGGAGGCGAAACCGGCACCGGCAACGCCCATATGAAAAAACAGAATGAAAATAAAGTCAAAAATGATGTTGACCACACAGGCAAGAGCCAGAAAAATAAGCGGTGCCCGACTGTTGCCCAAAGAGCGTAAGGCGTTATTAAAAAGATTGTACAGGACGGTAACGCCGATCCCCCAGAAGCAGGCAACAATAAACTTTTGTGCATCGTCGATAATGTCATGAGGTGTCTGCATCAGCACGAGTATTGGACGTGCAAAGAAAACACCGATAAATGTCAGAATCAGTGATACGGCGACGCTGATAAGAATATTGACGGCAAAACTGCGTTTAACTCCCTGAATGTCCCCGGCACCGTAGCGACGTGCGGTCACGATGGTCAGCCCGGCTGTCATTCCCTGCGCAAAACCAATAATCAGCGCAAACAAACTGTCAGTTGCGCCTACGGCAGCCAAAGCCTTGATGCTGATCGTACGGCCTACAATAATGGTATCCGCAACATTATAGAGCTGCTGAAAAAGATTCCCGATAAGAAGCGGAATCGTGAACAGGACTATTTTTTTTATCGGACTTCCTTTTGTTAAATCCCACATGAAGCACACACCTCAATTTAAGCAGTAAGACCATCATACATCAGGTTGCATGATTTGTGTATTGGTTGGTGCCCATCTGAATCTGGCGGTTGCCTGTTAACACCTGGCGGTCTGTTATTTGACGTTTTAATGAATTTTTAAAGTGATTTCATAAAAGCATTTCTGGCATATGGCATATAGCAGAAAAACAGAGTCGTCTGAGTAAACCGGTGAGTTCGTCTGTTTATTTGTGCTAAGATGAGTTTAGAAATGACTGACATTGATGGAGGCTGACAATGAAACGGACACCTTTCAAGCACTTTTTATTCGGCGGGGACTGGAATCCGGAACAATGGCCGAAAGAAGTATGGTTGCAGGATATGCGGATTCTGACGAATGTTCATATGAATGAAGCGACGATTAATGTATTTTCATGGGCACAACTGCAGCCGGGCGAGAATGAATATGACTTCTCGACATTGGATGAAATCGTTCACGTGTTAGCGCAGCACCATTTCCATATTGTGCTGGCTACATCTACCGCCGCCTTGCCAGCGTGGATGGCAAAGAAATACCCGGACGTTGAGCGAACCGATTTTTACGGCAGGCAGCACCGCTTCGGCGAGCGTCACAATGCATGCCCGAATTCGCCGACATTCCAGAAGTACAGTGCGCGTTTAGCAGGAAGGCTTGCCAAGCGTTACGGACATCTGGACGAAGTTGTTTGCTGGCATATTTCAAACGAATACGGCGGATCGTGCTATTGTGATCACTGTGCCCAGGCATTCCGCATCTGGCTAAAGAACAAATACCAGTCTCTGGAAGCACTTAATGAGGCGTGGTACACGCATTTCTGGGGGCACACCTTTTATGATTGGGACGAGATTTTTCCGCCTAATGATCTTGGTGACGCGATCGATGAACGGTATACGACGCTGTCGGGCATGTCCATTGATTATCGCCGTTTTACTTCGGACAGCATGCTGAACAACTTCATTTCCGAGAAGAAAGCGATCCGTCAATTTGATCGCATCACACCGATTACGACTAATTTTATGGGCACTTATAAGAATCTGGACTATTTTAAATGGGCGGAAGAGATCGATATCATTTCGTGGGACAGCTATCCTGCCTACAATACACCAATCAGTCTTACTGCCATGAAGCATGATCTGATGCGTGGTTTAAAAAACGGGCAGCCGTTCATGCTTATGGAACAGACGCCGAGCCAGCAGAACTGGCAGCCTTATAATGCGATTAAGCAACCGGGGCAGATGCGCGAATTAAGCTATCAGGCTATTGCTCATGGAGCGGATACAATTCAATATTTTCAGCTGAGGCAGTCCCGCGGCGGCACGGAAAAGTTCCATAGTGCCATTATCAGCCACGCGGATCATGATCAGACACGTATTCTGAAAGAAACTGCACAGCTGGGCCAGGAGCTCGCAGCCATAGGCACGCAGCTGATGAATGGATAGACAAGAGCCAAAGTGGCGATCATCTTTGACTGGGAGAACTACTGGGCATTTGAGTATTCGAGCGGTCCAAATGTTGAACTGAGCTATGTTGACCAGGTTCATCGCTATTATGCGGCATGGTTTCGAAAAAATGTCGCTGTCGATATGATTCCTGACCATCTGTCCGCGAGGGAGCTTGAAAAGTATGATGTGGTTTTTGCGCCCGTTCTGATGATGGTTAAGCCTGGCGTTGCGGAAGCTATTGAGCAATTCGTTCAGAATGGCGGCACCTTTGTCACTACTTTTCTAAGCGGTATATCTGATGAACATGACAATGTAGTGATGGGCGGCTATCCCGGACCGTTCCGCAGAATGTGCGGGATCTGGGCGGAAGAAATTGATGCCCTGCCACCGAAGAAGTCTTTGCGCATACAATTCGGCAGCCAGCAAGTGAGCGGCTCATTAGTGGCCAACTGCTCACATCTTGAAGGGGCTCAGTCACTCGCAACTTATGATGACGATGTCTTCTACAAAGGATCGCCCGTTGTTTCCGTGAACACATTTGGTGAAGGCGCCGCTTATTATGTAGGTACGGTTTTAGATGAGAAGGGCATGGATGCACTTGTTGATCGGATCATTGCGGCACATCAGCTGCCGTTCTATCCCTCACCGGACGGGGTCGAGATCACTGTCAGAACTTACGGAGACGATCAGCTTTATTTTGTGTTAAACCATACGGCAGAGAAGCAGAAGGTGAACACCGCGCGATTTGCAGGTAGACAGAATATACTGAACGCCGCGATAATAGATGAAGAAACCATTCTTGAACCGCATGATGTTCTGATTATTCGCAGCTGACAACGAGTCGAACTGCTTCACTCAAACGAGAAGCTCACTGCCACAGCAGTACAGGCACATGAGAGTCACAAACTTGGAACAGGTAGTGTTCAACCAAGGGTGTTCATACTTACTGAAACCTTGGACTGCCTGCGGCAAGCGGGAGACGATCTCGACAGGTATAAATGAACGATTCGAAAATTAAGAAGTGGGAATTCTGTCTGGATTTTCTTAATTCACAGTTTACAGGTATGAATAATTGTCGTAAAATGAATCTATAAGTTAATAACCAGGATTACATGTTGCTTATCGAGAGAGGCGGAGGGATTGGCCCAGTGAAGCCTCAGCAACCGGCCAGATACGGGCACGGTGCTAAGTCCAAAAGCAGAGATTGCTTGAAGATAAGTAGAGTCAGTAAAATAAGCCTCTTCTGCTTTCTCTACTTATCGTGGAAAAAGCGGAAGGGGCTATTTTAGTTGAAGGAGATGTTTTACATGAGCAGTGTGCTGAATCAGGCAGCAGAGAGCAGACGTGAGCAATTAATTGACCGGCTGATTGCTCATCATGTATATAAGAAGAACGGCAAGCATCTTTTTGAATTGTCATTATCGGAACTTGAGCGAGAATATCAAAATATACGGGCCAAGTGTAGCTGCTGATTCTTGAAAACAAAGGTGCCGGCGCCGCTAATTGACACATCTAATCAAATAATGGTTTAACGGCCTGGATCGTTGCCGATACAATATATTTATCAATTTTTGCTCCTGGAATCCATTCCCTGATGAATGCTTTGGATTCATCTTTTGGTTTTATTTCAATCTGTGCAAGCCCGCTTTGCTTCATCATGGTTTGCAGATCAGCGATTGAGGATGCACCTGAAATACAGCCAGAGTAGGCGACCTCCAGGTCATTTTTTATTTCGTCAGGCAGTTCGGCTGTGAGCACAACATCTGAAATCGCCAGCCGTCCGCCTTTTTTCAGTACACGAAAAGCTTCTCTGAATACTTGTAATTTATCGGGTGAAAGATTGATGACGCAGTTCGACAGAATGACATCGATAGACTGGTCAGCTACAGGTAAATGTTCAATTTCACCCAAACGAAAATCAACATTGACAAACTGCCCGCGGTCAGCGTTCTGACGTGCTCTGCTGACCATTTCCGCTGTCATATCAACACCAATAACCTGACCGGAAGCCCCCACCTGACGTGCAGCAAGAAAACAGTCAAATCCGCCGCCGCTTCCAAGATCCAGTACGTGCTCGCCGGTTTTTAAAGAAGCAATGGCCTGTGGATTGCCGCAGCCCAGACCTAAATTAGCTCCTTCAGGTATGGCATCTAATTCTTCAGCAGAGTAACCGAGCTGCCTGGCTACATGATTATGATCAGCGCGCATTTCGCAGCAGCCCACTTCAGAGGAACAGCCGCAGGATGAAGCTGAAACATCCTGAAGAGCGATTTTCTTATACCGATTCCGTACATTTTGCCTGATCTGGTCATTGGTCAGTGCCAAATTTACCCACTCCTTTTCATTGATAATTCTTCTGCCGCGAATTGTTTGATTCGCTTCTCAATGCCGTCACGGACACGCTGGAATACTGCCCATTTTTCCGCTTCCGTACCTTGAGCCTTTGCCGGGTCATCAAAGCCCCAGTGTTCCCGGCGCACCTGTGGAGGAGTCATTGGGCACCGTTCCTCGGCATCCCCGCAAAGCGTGACGACCAGGTAGGCTTCTTTTAATCGATGCATATCAATGCGTTTTGATTTTTGCTGTGAAATATCAATACCTGCCTCTTTCATGACCTTCACTGCATTCGTGTTTAATCCATGTGCTTCAATGCCAGCCGAACGTACATCAAATGTGTCGCCTAAATATTTTTTTCCAAAGCCTTCGGCCATCTGGCTGCGGCAGGAATTTCCTGTGCAGAGAAAGTAAATGATTTTTTTATCCACGTTAAACACCATCCTTTACGCTTGGGGTAGGTGGGAGCTTGCTTGTCTGGCAACTGCATTTCTTGATTATCAGAGTGGGGAGAGCCCGGATAAGATCCGAAATGTAGACGGGAAGGTCCGGGTTTAAGCGATAATAGACCCATGTACCTTGCTTGCGTTCGCAAATGATGCCTGCTGTGCGCAATTTCTTCAGGTGCTGGCTAATGGCAGGCTGTGACAGGTCAAACACCGCAACAAATTCACATACGCACATTTCACCATTTTTTAAGTAGGCAAGCATGGTGAGGCGGGTTTTGTCGCTGATCAGTTTTAACAAAAAGGACATGTCTTCTAAATTGATGCCTTTCATATAAACACCTTCTTATATAATCGTATATAAATATTATCATTCACTTATATATTGCGCAAGTCTGACGTTCTGTAACTGAATGGGCGACCAGGTATAGGTGAATACAAGAATTTTCGGAGCCAGTAGCTGCTTGATCCCCAACCTGTCCTATCAGTAAGACTGGCTGAGCCACCAGGATTAATTAAATAGCCCCGAAGTGACAATGAGGATCAATTGTCACCTCGGAGCTATTTTCAGTAAGTGTCCATTACCACTTGCGTATTAAAATGGGGAGGACATGGTTAGTCTTCTTATCATCAAGTTTATTATCGGATAACCGTGAGTCATTTTCTTGCTTCTTTAATTGCTTTGAGGGCAGTGTTGATGTCAGATTGTGTGGTTGACGGATCGGCTACCTTTGACAGCACTTTTTGTCCATTAGCTACAGCTTTAATCAATTTGGATGATGGTGTCTGCGCCTTCACATTCTTTAAGCTGCGTTTCACGGATACTGTCGCGTTCTGAGCAACCGCCTCAACCTCTTTTGCCGTATTGATCTCTGCCTGTTTTGTCTCGGTCAGACTGGTTTTCCCAGCCTGGACGGCATCAGACAGGTCGGCAAAATCAACCTTGATCCCCGTTTGGCTGCTGCCAATCCCCTGCAGTCCATTGATTGCGGCATTGAGATCTTTTGCTGCCTTGTCGACTTCGGCTTGAGTGTGCTTGGTCTGCTGACCTTCATGACGCAGTTCGTCCAGCAGTGCAGAGGCTTTGGTGTATTGATCCTTGAAGGCGGCGAAAGATGCTGCGGTAAAGTGGCTTTCCAGTCCCAGCAAGGTTTCGCCTTCGGTAACTGCCTTTTCCAGATCGGCGGTCTTAAGCGGGATTGTCTTCTCTGCGCGGACCGTCATCTCATACAGTCCCCGTGCCCAGTCTGCATCTTTGTTGTGTACGATATCAAATGACTGATTGTTCTGGAACTTGAGATAACGATAGGTATTACCGGTTAAATCATGGGCCTGGAATCCCGGGATATTATTCTGATTGTTATTGACCAGGGTCGTCCAGTTTTTATTGTCGTTTGAACCCAGAATGGTATACCGATGCGCATTGTCAGAACCGCCGACGCTTTTGAAAGAAAGGGCTACATTCGTGAGCTTGCGTTTCTGGCCCAGATCCAGGGTGATGTAGAACTTGCCATTTTGCCCTTTATACGCCTGTTCTGTACCGTCGTAGTTGTCAACGTCCCAGTCGATTCCATTGAACGCTTCACCGACGTCGTAGCGATGGACGATACCTTGTTTTTCAAGCGCGCTGTTGGCAATTGTCTCCCAATTGTCACCAATTTTCTTGCTGGGGCTCGCTTTACCAATTTGCGTGAAGCTGCCCACCGATTGAATGGCAATGACCCGCGGGGTGTGATTATAAGGATCGAATTTCTCGGGCTTACCTGAGCTGGTTTGAATCTTGATCTGTTCATCGGTACCATCACCGCCAACGACTGTCCCTTTGGACGGGTTGATGTAGGTCTTTTGGAAATACTTGACGCTGACCAGACCCGGTGCCGGTTTGTATGTCGGAACAGTGATTTTTGTTCCTGTGCTATTGGTACCGACAGTCACCGTTTTGCCGGTTTCCGCTCCAGGTCCCTTCGCTTTATCATTAATGGTTAACGGAAGCCAGATGGTGGTCGATCCTGCCAGATCGTTGGCAATCCAACGGCTGCCATTAAACAGATAGACCGGCTTGTCTTTGGTACCGAAGTTCCACACACCGCCGACCTGACTGTTGTAGGTCGTCGCATCAGCGAATGGTTGCAACGGAGTCCAGCTGCTCCCGCCATTACGGTACCCATATTGGTCACGCTTGGCGCTCATGCCCAATGCTGGACTAGTGGTGCGCTGATACATTGCCTGGTTCTTGTACCAGCCAGACTGGCCGGAAGTCAGCAGATAGAGATACTTGCCGTGAGGACCGCGAATCACTTGGGGAGCCTCACGGTGTTTTGCGATGTCTATATCATGCTCTTTGGCAGACACCACATTCGTCATGTCAGCGTTCAGCTGCCAAACGCGTGTGTAGATATTGTCCTGAGCGGTGATAAAGTAGGATTTTCCATTACCGCCGCTTTTCTGGCTGTCATTGAAAATGGTAAAATCGCGGCTTCCAAAGCCGATGTTCTGACCGTAGCGCGGAGGCGTAGGATCCCCGCCATCCATGGTGTAGTATACTTCCGCGTTATAAGTCGGTTCAAGGACGCGTAATTCTTTATAGCCGAACATGCTGGCTGTATCGGTGACTTGATATTTACCGCTCTTAAAATTGGCAACCGGCTGAAACACCGGTACATCAGCCGACTCCTTGGTTCCTGCTTTGGCTACAGTAAACGTGCTTGTCGATACTCGTGAAAATTTATTGCCTGCCAAGTCTGTGGCTACCGCCTTGATCGTCATACCATCCTTGATCGGCACATCGGGGACATTATAGCGATTATCCCATTGCCAGGCGGTCTTACTGGTACGAGGATCTGAACCATCAGTTGTTACCATAACCTTGTACTTGCCTAGATCCACGTCAGAAGTAACATAGACACGGTCGCCCTGATTCACGACCACTGACTTGCTATCCTTGTTAACGCCGGTATTCTCGTCAATTCGCGGCGAGATTAACGGTGCTTTAAGCGACTGACGCTGATCGTTATCATTGGACGTTTTTGTATAAGATTGGGTATAGACGGACGACTTAGCCATTGGACCCAGGACGGCTTTGGTCTGATCTTTAGTATTTGGATCATAAGCCGTTTTTGCACTTCCGCCATAATTCTGCGCGGAAATGCCCGCCGCCTTGGTTGGATCGGCTTTGGCTGCAGGGTATCTGACGATATAACCTGAAGCGCTTGGTTTTAATCCTTTTGCCACGGCCGCATCGTAGGCGGATTGATCATAGGGGGTCATGCGCACCGCAACAGCTTTGAGATTCCAGCTGTCTTTCAAGTCGTTAAAATTGAATGTCCACCAGTTACCGCCTTCTGAAGTGCCATACATGTCGGAACTGACCGGTTTTGTCGGTTTGTCAGGGTCATAGCTTGTACTTTTCGGGCCTGTCGGCTCCGGATAAGACTGAACATATGCCGGATAATCTTTTCCTGTTACCGGAACTTCAGGACTGCCGTCATACTCTCCGGCAGCATTTTTGGTATTGAAGTCACTGCGTAACTGGCCAACCCGATCACCCATTGCCGCTTTTTTATCAGTCGTTCCGGCCTGGCCCTTGGCGCCAACATTTCGGCTGGCTCCGGGCCGACTGTGGTCGGCAACAACTTTGTACGGACCCGTGACTTTATTTGCGGACAGGACGACCACATGAGAGGCATTGTAGGTTGATTTGAGTTCCCAGTGCATCCAGATGACGTATTTTCCCGTTGGCGATCGTTCGAAATCGATACGTTCCAGTTTCGAATTGGCAAACGGACGTATCACGGTTCCATCTGCCTTGCGATAGGAGGTCTCCGGGTCGGCAATTTTGGCAAACTGTTTCTTATTGCGCCAGTCCTTGCCCCTGTATAGATACAGAGTCTGCCCACCAGCCGAGGCACTGATCTGAGATGCTCCGATCGAGTACCAGTAGCCATCGACATCGGTGTTGTTTAGTCCGGGCCCCGACATTGCCTTGCCGTTCTGATCCGTTCCGGTCGCATTGTCCACGACAATGGTTGAGGAGTCTGCCTGCTGTGCCTTCGCATGTACCTCACCCAAGCTGGAAGGGAAAGTTCCAAGCAGTAGACTGAATCCCAGTAAACTGGTTGTAAAGAGATGTCGTTTCAACAAATAATTTTCCCCCTTGTCTTTAAAAGTGTTTTTCTCTCATCAGATGCACATGAAATGTTCTCTCTCTATATGACAAATCGTGCTGATTAAAAGAAAACGTTCCAAACAGAGAAACACTCATGTTTTTTTCTCCCCTCTTTCCACATTATTTTTGGAATCGCTTTCAATTGCCACCTTACTATGAGCATCTAAGGCAAACAATAGGTCAATGTGCTCGAAAAAAATCCTATGGGTAAAATGGCTGATTATTCCGACTATATTCGTCCAATAACGACAAGTTCTTTATGCTTTTCGATCATTATTCGTGCCAACTATTTTTCGACAAGCACCCACAAACTTAAATTTACCGAGAGAAAAATGTGCATCTGCAAATGTTCGACGATGAAAAGCAGTCTTGCAAAAATGTGAAGTTTTTGCGAAAGTTCGGTTTTTCGTTCTTTATATCAATGTTCTTTATATCAATCTGTCCATATGGACATCTCTGTTCTTTTTTAAGAAAGCTCTCTAAAGGTGACAGCAGGTGTCAGAATGGGTCAATTAAAATGAAAGAGTGTTTTCTAGAAAGACAGGAGATTTAAAGACAATGTCAGGTATTTTTCCTTCATTTAAAAAAGGAATATGGAAGATTTTATTTGTATACACCGTTTCGCTTTTTGGAACCGGTATGTCTGATCCTTATCTCATTCTCTATTTGCATCATTTGAGGGGTTTTTCATTTGCAATGGCCGGCTTGATCATAGGCATTGGCGGAGTTGCTGGAACGGTTGCCACTCCGATTTCAGGACTGTTAAGTGATCGGTTCGGTGTCAAGCCTGTGTTCCTTGCCGCTTTGGTAATGAGTGCATTGGGACGAATTTTCTATGCAGGTGCTTTTCACGAAGAATGGGCAATATTTGCATCGCTATTATCCGGTGCTGGTGCCGCAGCGGCCTGGAATGCGTTATCGATTATTTTAATTCATGCCGTTGATCAATCGCAAAAAGTGGAGCTTTTTGGTGTTGCCTTTGCGTTACAAAATGCCGGGTTTGGCCTGGGGTCTGCATTAAGCGGATTCTTTTTTCAGCGGCATGGTCTTGCTCTTTTTCAATTCATCTTTCTGCTTGATGCAGCCACCTATGTGTGCTTTGCCTTTTTCAGCAACCGGGTGATTCGGAAATGGCAATACCCACCCATGCCTGTAAAGCGTAGAAAGATTAATCACTGTTCCTCGCTTCATCGGGTAATGGGACGCCAGAAAGCTTTGTTTATTCTTTCGTGCAGTTACTTAGCTATCAGTACGGCAATGACGGGGATGGCGGGTACATTGTTCCCGCAATGGGTCACGGATCAGGCACATGTATCTGTGTCCGTCGTCGGTCAGGCGTTGCTTGCAAACAGTCTGGTCATTGTGATTGGACAGTGGTTAGTTCTAAAATTAGTGAAAAATTTGCGGGAGACGATAGCTCTTGCTGCTTCGATGTTACTTTTTGCAGGTGGTTACTCATTGATCTTTATTGCAGGATTTATCAATGTGTCTGCTGGAGCGCTGATTTTGATTGGCTCATTTGCGATAACGGCAGTGGGTGAAACTCTGCTGTTTTCAAGTCTTCCTGCGCTGGCAAATGAACTGGCAGCACGAAATGTACAGGGACGGTATAACAGCGCCATTAACACTGCCTGGCAAATGGGGGCTATCATTGGTCCGATCATTGCCGGATTCATGATCGACAGACACCACTCGGCTTTGTTGCTTCTTTTATTTATTATCACGCTGGTCGTTCTTGCCCCGATTTTTCTCTGCATGGAGAGGTACGTGCATCGCGGATAGTCTCTTTCTTCTACAGGATTTATCAATCATAAAAAAACAGTATACTATTCATGATGATTATAATTATGTATAGTATACTTTTTATATAGTTAAAATGAATATATATTGTGTTATTCAAGGAGGATAATAAATGATCCCGTTTGCAGACGAAAAGCTGCTTAATTTATTAATTCAATATAATCCTTGGTGGAAGGGAATCCCAATATCTGAAAAAATGGCACCGCCGCATCATCGTTTTGCTTATTATGAAGCAACTAAGCTGCTCTTTCATCCGGAATTGCGAAGATTTGTGGTTTTATCAGGCGCAAGACGTGTTGGGAAAACGACAATCATGTATCAGCTCATTCAAAATCTTTTAGGAAAAGGAACGGCGGCAAGAAATATTGTTTACTTGTCGTTTGATAATCCTATTTTGAAATTAGGTGGTTTCGAAGGTGTTCTGCGTGCGTACGAGAATGCCTATCCCACTGAGGGAACCCTTTATTTTTTCTTTGATGAAGTTCAGTATGCGGAAAACTGGGAAACCTGGATAAAGACGTTATATGATACGCGCCTTAATGTCCGCTTAGTTGCGACTGGGTCCGCAAGTCCTGCTTTAGAAAAAGGTTCTGCCGACAGCGGTGTGGGGAGATGGAGTGTACTTAAAATTCCGACCCTATCCTTCTATGAATATTGTGATCTTTTGCAAATACCGGCAAGGCCCCAATTGGAATCCGGCATACGTCCAACTCAACTCTATCGGCTGCCGCAGAGTGATTTAACGGACCTCATGACCAGGCTGTCTTCGTTACAACAGCATTTTTACCGATATCTTTCAGTTGGAGGATTTCCGGAGCTTGCACTGTCACATGATGACGCCTTTTCACAGAGAATGCTTCGGGAAGATGTTGTTGATAAAGTGATTAAGCGTGATCTTTTAACACTCTTTAATGTACGCAATCCGTTGCAGCTTGAAAAGGTATTTCTGTACCTATGTATGAATTCTTCAAATATTATTAACTTGTCCACAATGTCCAAAGAGCTCGATGGCATGAATAAAGTGACGCTTTCGAATTATATACGCTTCTTAAAGGAGGCCAATTTAATTTACATTAGTGAACCCATCAGTGTTGAGGGCAAGGGCATTCTCAAAGGCCGCCCGAAAATTTATGTCGCTGACGCTGCCATACGCAATGCAGTGCTCATGCTGGATGATGTCATTACCAATTCGAATGAAATGGGCGTGATGGTTGAATCAACAGTGTATAAGCATATTGCAGCTTTTTATTATACAACGAATGCACAAGTCGGTTATTATCGTAAGCTTAAAGAAAATGAAAAAGAAGTCGATGTTGTGGTTGAACTGCCTGCTTCCAGAATTTTGTGTGAGGTTAAATATCGCGAAAATTCGCATATTCCGGAATCCGATGCGATTATTGAACTTGCTAATGACGAAAGCAAAAAGACACGGGGGGCTTTGGTTATTACAAAACGAGCTGAGGATTATGGCGTGACTGCGCATCATACGCGCGTTCCGGTCATCCGAATTCCCGCACCGGCTTTTTTATACCTGCTCGGTCATTCGGAAAAAGAAGGATATGCTGCAAAAATGTGACTGGGATCTGACCATAAATACGAACAGAAAATTTTTGAAATGTATGCAATGCCCATAAATGAACGAGAATCATTGTTACTAAAAATGAGGGAAGGTAATGAAAATGAAAAAACTGATCATCATTAATGGGACGATGGGTGTTGGAAAATCGACGGTTGCGGAGCTGGTCGCAGACCGACTGGAGCCAAGCGTGTTTCTCGATGGCGACTGGTGCTGGAAAATGAATCCATGGGTCTTCTCAGAAGAGAACAAAGCCATGGTCATCAATAACATTACTTATTTGTTGAACGCCTACCTGGCTAACACTTCATTCCGCTATGTCATCTTTTGTTGGGTACTTCATCGTGAGTTCATTTTTGATCAGATTCTCTCTCGTCTGCATGGTGGCTTTGACCTGTATAAATTTTCGTTGATTTGCTCTAAAGAAGCATTGCGTGCGCATTTTACGCAGGATGTTCAAAAGGGAATTCGAACGATGGACACGCTTGAGGCAAGCTATTCACGGATGCAGCTGTATCAAACGTTATCCACGCAGAAAATCGACGTAAGTCATCTTTCCGCCGGACAGGCAGCAAACCGGCTGATCGAGCAGATCGGAAAATAACGCACCTCAGATCCCATATATGTTTTCAGCACGTTCATCGGATAACGATTTTGTTTCTAAGGTCTGATCAGCGTGGGCGAAGATAACGAATGATGACACGCCCATTGCTCCCAAACTCACGAATATTTGTGTCAGCCCTTAATCACTTTCCGCTCTGAACAGGACATAAATAAAGGTCAACTTGTGAAAAAACAGACATGCAACTATTGGTTGACAAATTGACAGCTTGAAGTGGTCGTCGGCATAAAGAAAAAATAATAGACTGAAGGTGAGGTGATAAGCATGAGTTTTCAGGAAAAGCTGCGAACATTACGAAAACAGCAGGGGATGTCTCAGGAAACATTGGCGAATGAACTTAACGTGTCGAGACAAGCCGTTTCTAAGTGGGAGTCCGGGCAATCTTATCCGGATATGGAAAAATTAATTGCGCTCAGCAAAAGATTTGAAACCAGTATTGACAGCCTGGTTCAGGATGCTTCTCCGGCCGAAGAAAAATCGAGCGATTCAAAAACAATGATCATGCGCAGTCACAGGTTGCATTACGAATATAAAAGTGATCGGAAGCTGTTTGGTCTTCCACTGATTCATGTCAATATCGGTTCCGGATTATATGTCGCTAAAGGAATCATCGCGGTGGGCTGCGTTGCCATCGGCCTGTTATCCGTAGGGCTGCTATCTCTGGGTGTTCTCTGTGTTGGTCTGCTGTCGCTCGGGCTGCTTAGTTTCGGTAATCTTGTTCTTGGCGTGCTGCTTGCTGTCGGAGGCATCGCAATCGGGACACTTGCCATTGGCGGTATAGCGATCGGCGTGTTTTCTCTGGGTGGCCTATCGATTGGGATGTTCTCCATCGGCGGAATGGCCATCGCTTCTCATGTGGCTATTGGTGAGTACGCCCATGGGTATGTCGCCGTCGGGCGTGCTGTTCAAGGCATGGAAACTGTTGTTTCTTCGACACAGGAAGGTCCTATGAGCGACATTTCTGCGGCCGAAGTTCAGGCGGCCATTCTCAAAGCCTATCCACATTTGTGGACACCGATCATTAAGGGATTGACATTCATTTTCCATTAATTTCACTTCATCAAAAGATCGAAGAAATAACCCATAAAAATAAGCGAAAGTCCTATAGAAAAATGAACATTTCTTTTATTGATCCCGAGCCGTTCGAACAGCATAAACAGCAGGGCAATGATGATGAAAAATAGAGCGCTGCTCATTACATAGCCCAAATGATCCCAGAAAATGGCGGGTATTTTCTGATAAATCCCGGATATGGTGCCTAAAGTCAATAATAGAAGCGGAATTCTTAATTTCCAGTGCATGTCATCACCCCATCGTGAAGGATAAGCGAACAATCAGCAGCGCTGTTCTTAGTATAACAGACGCGTTGGTTGAATCGAATGAACAAATTGGTGGCAGCAAACCAATCTTTAATAACGATCGCTCCCAATTTATAAAATGAACTGAATTGTCAAATAAATGATGTGCTGCACCTTCCCACTTCCTTTATAATGGAAACAGATCCTGCCCCGTCAAAGGAGGAATTACAACGAATGCGAGAAGCAAAGAATTGATTGCTTTAGCAATGGACTATGTTGCTTCGTTCTTTCCCAATGAACGCTTTGTATCAATAGGTGGTTCAATAGCAAGAGGAACTGCGGATCAATACAGTGATGTTGATCTAACCATTTATAACCACTTAAAAGTGACCGATGATCAGAACGTTGAATACCGCGATATCATCATCCAGATTCATTTTTCCTCACTGCCAAGAATAAGGTCTGTCTGCAAAGATCCATGGGCAAATCGTTTTCTATCTGAAATCAGGGTGCTTCGGGATAAAGATAATCTTCTAAGGAACATACATCAGGAAGCCTGTACATTTCTAAACTCGTCCAGCGCGCAGAAAAAGATGATTTATACAGTTCAGGAGATCGTTCAACATAGAATCCTCGCTGCCAAACGTTTTTATCAAATCGGCCGATTTTATTCGGCAACCAATGCAGCAATGGGTTCATGGTCGGAAGCAGCTTTTCTTTATTTGTATTTAGCTGTTTCTGATTTAGAGAGAGCGGAGGCATTTTATGATCAATTATTGCCGCTGTTGGGATTTGATTTAAAGGACAAGGAAAAAGATGCTGTTTTGGAATCTGAATACAAGATTGTCGAGTATCATCACAAAGCTTTTTCACTGGGCTTTGTCAGTCCACGTTCTGTATACAAAGAGGAAAAGGTAAGCAGAAGGAAGCCTGGGGCACTTCATCATCTTGCTTTTCAAGTCGGCTTGCGTGCTGAAGTTGACCGCCTGTTCGCCGAGATTAAAAAAATGAGGATTAACATCGTTCATTTTCCACGATTTTATCCTGAGTATTGTAAGGATTACTATGCTTTTTTCTTTAAAGATTCTGAGGGTATTGAGTACGAGATTGTTAGCTTCAATCGATCGGCTTACTTTGTACTATAAGAAAGTTTGAAAAATTGGATGAAGTGCTGGACTGTTTGTAATGCATCCTGTCTTAAACGGCAAGCTTTAAAACTTTGAATCTCACGTCAATGGACAGAAATGGATGATGCTGATGAAAAAATTAAAAACCCTGTCCCTAGTTGCTGCTTCGTTCATTGTGTTAGTGGTTTTGATTGGCTTCTATCTTGATCGATTTCACGGTTTTCATGATCAGCACGTATTCAGTGGTGACCTGGACCGTGATCAGGTCACCAATCAATTCGATGCGGATACGGATGGCGATGGCGCGGCAAATCTCAAGGATGGGGACGCCAACGGAAATGGAAAATCGAATCAACAGGATCTCATTGATGGAGCAAAGCAGCTGGTTGGTGTGCTCTATGATCCGCTGAAAGGCGGACATGGTAACATCGGCGGAAATATGGGTTTCATTGTTTGTGTTGATGTTCCGCGCATTGCCTATGCGGATGCCGGTATTTCTCTGGATCAGCTGCTCAAAAATGATTTTGCACATCATCCGGACCACTATCAGACCCAAAAAGGCACCAACACACCGGCAACTCCTTATTTTTATCGCCGTGTGCGCAATGTCTATGATTATGCCCGTAATAATGGGCAGCTTGTTGCGAATGCAACGTACCCCAAAGTCGGCGACATTGTTTTTTACAGCCGATATCATGCGACACTTGTGGTGGGGACGTACTCAGACGGAACCTATGATGAGGTAGAGGCAAGCCCGAAACAGGTGTATGTTCGCGACCATGTACATAAGAAATGGAAAAAACGTGATGTTGCCCGACTGCTGAATAAATAGGCAGAAAGCAAGGCAGGCTTATGAATCGCAGATTTACTCACATCTATTCAAGGTCAACATTGAAAGAAGGAAACAGATGAAATGAACGGACGATTATATTTGTACAAGCCTTCATTCCGTGAACTGGCTTATCGACAAAAACTATTGGCACAGCCGGACACTATGTCATTCAATCGCGGCTATCATCTGCCACTTGATAATTATAATAACGACCCAGGGTGCATTGATTTCACGGAAAAGTATTGGAACGATTGGTATTTGCGATGGAACGGCAACGGGACTAAAAACTACTATGCGTATATTATGAAAAATGATACCCGAACGCCAATCGGTGAAGTGGCCCTGCGATATGACGCAGAACAGAGAGCCTACTGCGTGAACATAATCATTGAAGCAAAATTTCGCGGATGTGGATACAGTGAAGAAGCTGTGCGGCTGCTCATTGAAACAGCCTTCAATCAATTAGGCGCAGAGAAACTGTATGACGAGTTTCCTGGGGCAAGGACGTCAGCTGAGAAAGTTTTCAAGAAACTTGGATTTATCAGGACCTCGGAATCAATTGTGGAATTGACAAAGGTCCAATATTTGAAAACACTGAATCATGGTTGAAAAGCATGGGTGAGTATTTGGACGTCCGTTTTTTCTGAACATACATAAATATAATATTTTTGAATAAATGGTTGCAAAACAATCAAAAAATGCTTTGCTTTTCAACGTATTTAATCGTATTTTTATTAAAAAGCGATTATCAGTGCCAGTAGCGGAAAAGGTGATGATTCGGTGGCTTGGGGTTACATTATAAAATTTATCATTGGCGGGACCATTTTTGTGCTCATGTCCTATTTCAGCAAATCAAAGATTCTGTTTTTATCAGGGGTCATCACTTTTATTCCTGTCATGACGTTGATCAATATGGGGCTGCAAATTCGGCATATGAATGTTGAGGAATTCAGGACCACAGAATTTGATGGAATTTTTGGCGCGTTCGGCGCGGTTGTCTTAATTTTTTCTGTGTTTTTCTTAACAAATTGGCTGCGTCCGGTAAACGCAGTTATTTTGTCCGCAGGAATATATCTTATTTATATGGCGTCCTGCAAGTACCTGTTAGGTTAAGCGAAACGAAGATAGGGGACCAGATCATGACTGACGATGACAAAAAAGTAAAAAAAATCAGTGAAGATAACAATTTTGATCGCGTTTTCATCGGAAAACCAGGATGTATGTCTGTGATTGTAATCATTGCCATCGCATTTATTTTATATGCTCTTTTTATTGCAAAATAGGAGTAATGCCGACAGTTGATGCATGAAAGCACTATGGAATGAAATGGAGCGTATAAAATGCACATAAAGAAAACCTATTTTCGCATGTATGTGAATGATTTAGACGAAGTTCTGCCGTTCTATGAAAAATTGTTTGGTATGCATCCGGACACACGATTTAACTATCCTGAAATGCATCTGGAACTCGCTTCAATTGGTGATTTTCTGTTTGTCGCAGGGAAACGTGAAGATCTGAAACCATTCAGCAAAACCAAAGTGACTTTCATGGTTGACTCACTTGATGACTTTCTCATTTATTTTAAGCAGAACCATTTTGAGATCATCAGAGAACCACGAAAAGTACCAACAGGAAAAAATGTCACGGTAAGACACCCTGACGGTCTTATTGCGGAATATGTTGAACATCAATCTTCATAAATAAAGTCAGTTAATCTCGCGAGCAGCCAATCCATCTCATTGCTTAATGGATGAATTGATAACTTTTTATTGGAACGATACTCAAAAATTGTGAGCAATTATCGCATTACCATTAGTAACAGATGCTCAAGTGCTTGATTTTGGAAGGTAATTTGGCATTACAGCTAATCATTTTGTGCCAAATAACTCATTTTTGCAATAGAATCAAATGCAGACATGGTTAAGATGAGCGTGAAAGAAAAGAAAATAAGTATGATCGGGTTATTGGCGGATTGAATGAATCAAAAAGCTGAATAAAAACAACCCCAATGGTAGTGAAACCAAAATGAACAGATATGAGATGGATCGTCTTTTTCAGAATTATGTCAACGGATGGAAAAAAAGTGACAAACAGTTAATTATAAGCACCTGTGATGTTACCTGTGAAATCATTGAATGCTATGGTCCGGTTTATAAAGGAACCAATCAAATAGAAAGCTGGATTGATGCTTGGATAAGCAGGCATCATCGGGTGAAACAATGGGATATCCTGAGAAATTACATTGATACTGCTTCTTTAACAGCCGTTTTTGAATGGGCATTTAAATGCTATTCGGGAAAAAAAGATCATCATTTCAAAGGCTGCAGTGTTGTTCAATACAATAGTACATATATTACATGCATAAAAGAATATAGAATGGAAGCTGTTCATTATTATCCTTATGAGTAAGCTACCTATTGTTGTGGCAACTGCTTGAGAGAAATGTTCTATTGACTTTTTGTGGGTTGATAAAGCAGTTCGCGGTAAGGGATACGGTAGTAAATTATTGAATAAGATGGAGAACTTTGCACTGGAAAGTGGATGCAGGTTCATCGATCTGGATACATTCAGTTTTCAGGCGCCTGAGTTTTATAAAAAACACGGGTTTCAAGTTTTTGGTGTTCTTGAAAATCATCCGGAGGGATTTAATCAATATTTTTTACAAAAGAGATTCGCGAAATAAAGAAGATGTCTGGTGGTTTAGAATTATTGTGCGATTATGGGGGAGGGAACCTTTTTGAACGTTTTCTCAAATGTAATTGGTAGTTTTGATTTCACAGGTGACTGTATGAATGATGCTTATCAATTTTTGGTACAGCATCATTTGCCGGCGGTTGCAGAACACTCGAAACGAGTGAGTCAAGAAGCAGAACGATTAGCAAAAGAATGTCTTTATCCAGAACATAAGGCTGCGATTGCTGGCATTTTACATGATATTAGTGCAGTATTCCCTTCAGCTGAACGTTTGTCGGTAGCTCAGGAACTCGGTATTCCCATTTTGGACGAGGAGATTGATTTTCCGATGCTCCTTCACCAAAAGATATCCAAAGTGATAGCACAAGATCTATTTCAAATAAGAGATTTAGAAATATTGAATGCGATAGAATGTCACACAACACTTAGAAAGAATCCGGGGCAACTGGATCTTATTCTATTTGTGGCGGATAAGATCAAATGGGATCAAGAGGGCACGCCTCCTTACGTAGAGGAATTGAATCGTGCATTGCATGATTCAATAACCAGTGCAGCGTATTGCTATATTCATTATTTAATGCTGCATAAGAATGAACTAAAAGTAGTGCATCCCTGGTTATCCGAAGCATACCTTGACTTAGAAAAGAGGGTATCATTCTAAGTTTTTTTATAGAGAAGGATCAATCTTAACGCTTCGAGGGTCTATGGTCCTGCCGTTTCACTGCATCCATTCCTTGGTTTCATTTTTGACAGATTTCGTAACTTTGTTAACAATCGTTGTACACAGGGAGCATACGTTCTATAATGAGACAAGAAAGACTGATCAAGGATGGTGATAAGCCAATGATTAATCATATTAATGTGATCGTTAGTGATTTGAAACGCAGTGCCGATTTTTATGAGCGTGTTCTTGCGATGTTAGGTTATCACAAGCATTTGGTTAACGAACAATCTGTAAGTTTCAGTGATGGGATTTCAAGTGACCCGGGAGGCGATCTGTGGCTGTCAGTTGGGGAACCTGTATATGGTCATTTTGCATTTCAGGCTAATACCCATAAGGAAGTCCAGGACTTCTTTGAACAGGGGTTAAAGTGTGGCGGAAAAAGTAATGGTGCCCCCGGATACCGGGTGCATTATCACCCTCAATACTATGCTGCCTATCTTTTAGATCCTGATGGATATAACATTGAAGCAGTTTGCCACGAGTAAGCTTTTGCGGCGGAATTTTGGAGGCTCGAAAAACGGGCTACCTCAAGTTAATCTTAGAAACAAGATTGATCAATCAAAATGCAGTTCGGTTTTATCAGCGAAAATCTTATCATCGCATTTTAAACTATGGAAAGTATGTGGAACATTCTGAATCCGTGTGCTTTGAAAAGGATCTGAACATACATACATGCTGATGACTGAACGATATGTGAGTAAATAGGATACAACGTCACAATAGAGATGACTCAGAAAAGCGATGCGATCAGGAGGAAGCCTGCATGAATATTCAAGTACATACGTTACATGCATTCACAAAAAACGGTACAGGCGGTAATCCCGCCGGCGTAGTTCTAGAAGCTGATTCCCTCAAAAGAGAAGAAATGCAGCTGGTTGCTCGTAAAATTGGATTTTCGGAAACAGCGTTTTTTCAGCGGTCAACCGTAGCTGATTTTAAACTGAGCTACTTTACCCCAAATAATGAAGTCCCTTTATGCGGTCATGCGACGATCGCCGCTTTTTATTTACTGCATGCAGAGCAGAAGATTCACCCGGGCGTGTATGCATTAGAAACTAAGGCCGGGATACTTTCTGTGCGCGTTAATGATACGCAACAAGTATTTCTTTCTCAGGCACTCCCCGCTTTTTATGAGCAGCCAAACAAAAAAGAAATTGCGGAATCATTGAATCTTCCGGACACGGGATTTGATCCTGATCTTCCTGTTGAAATTGTCTCAACCGGATTACGGGACATCCTTGTTCCGATTAAGAATGTTTCTGTTTTAAATCATATAAAGCCTGACTTCTCCCAAATTCGCGAAATAAGCAAAAAGTATCACGTTGTCGGTTATCATTTGTTCACACTAAATGAAAGCAGCGATAAAGTAGCCAGTTGCCGGAATTTTGCGCCGTTATATGACATTCCTGAAGAAAGTGCAACAGGAACATCAACCGGGGCATTGACATGCTATTTGTATAAATATAATAAGATTCAAGGGAATCAACAATTAGAATTTGAACAGGGCTACAGCATGAACTGCACATCTTCAATTCTTTCAAAACTAACCATTGAAAATGGAGCAATCATACGGATTGAAGTAGGAGGAACAGCTGCACAAATGAATGAGCACTTGATTTCTTTATAAATCAACTTGAAACGGTTGCGCCAAACATCCCTGCTGCGCGGGTGACGCAAACTGTGAATGGCCTCATAACGAGAATATTATTTGCGGGAGTGATTTTTTACGGAACTTTGGGATATTTATGATGAAAACAGAAACTTAACTGGCAGAACAATGGAACGAGGAAGTAAATTTGATAAAGGTGATTATCATCTTGTCGTTCATGTTTGTATTTTTAATTCAAAAAATGAAATGCTTATCCAACAACGTCAGCCATGGAAAAAGGGCTGGCCAAATATGTGGGATGTCTCTGTCGGTGGCAGTGCATTGTCTGGCGAAACAAGTAAAAAAGCCGCCGAACGAGAAACGTTTGAAGAAATAGGCTATAAAATTGATTTATCAAATGAACGACCATTTTTTACGATAAATTTTGATGAGGGCTTTGATGATTACTATCTTGTTAAGAGAGAAATCGATATTAAAGATTTAAAATTACAAGATGAGGAAGTTCAATCAGTGAAATGGGCAAATAAGAATGAGATTTTACAACAAGTTGACGAAGGAAATTTTATCGATTATTGGTTTATTGCTCTTTTATTTGATATGCGACACCATAGAGGTGCACATCGTATCAAATGAATCTATTCTTTTAACACAACAAGTTTATTAATGAAATACGTCCACATAACAGATATTGCCGTATGTAGCTGATTTTAAAATGATATACGAATGCATATTCCTGCGATATGCTTCATGTATCTCAAGGTTAGGGGATGTAAAATAGTGAATTTAAATGAAGCATTTCTGGATTTTTTGGTCGAAGCAAAAAAGAAATCGTATGCCTCTCAGGGTGATGATGCATCCGTGGAGCCCAAACTTGAAGGTTCGCAACAATTAGAATTTCAAAATGGGGACTTCTTCTACAGAGATATCTATTTTGGGATGAGTTATTTCATTGGGCAGGAAACCGTTTATTATCAGGAAAAGCCAATATGGTCTATGGTGTATTCAGGCGGCGTGAACAGTAAGCAGGATATTAAAGATGCCCGAACAATTTATTCTTTTTTAAGAAAAGCGATGCGCGAAGTTAATTTAGATACTCCATTTCGTGGACCTAAGCAATTCACAGAGGGAAATTTTATCTACTCTGACTCACATGAAGGCAGTATTGAGTTATTTAAAGGGATAGAGAACATTTCATTTAGAGATGAGAAAGTTTACCGCCTCAGCTATTCCGGTGGATCGATTAGATAATTGTACGATGTTTTGAACAGCAGAAGATGGATTCTGAGCGACAAGCTGGGAGGTTTTATTTTGGAAATAGAGGATTTTTCAAAATTAAAATCCATCGTTTCGATCTAATTGAATCCCGTATTAAGCGGCACACGGGTCATGCCATAAACGAGTGAGGAGAAAAAATAATAAACATTAAAATCGACGATTTAACCGGTGATCAGGTCATTAAACTGATTAAAGCACATCTTCAGGGCATGGCGCAGGTTTCTCAGCCTGAAAGTATTCACGCAATGGCACTTGAGGCATTAAGAAGGCCGGAAATAACCTTTTGGAGTGCATGGGAAAAGGATGAATTACTCGGTTGCGGTGCGCTTAGGGAGCTCGATCATCAGCATGGAGAGGTCAAGTCCATGAGAACAGCATCAGCGCATCTGAGAAAAGGTGTGGCTAAGCAGATTCTTCAAAAAATAATCGAAGAAGCTCGCAGACGTGGGTATCACCGGTTAAGTTTAGAAACAGGGGCGGGTGCAGCCTTTGCGCCTGCGAGAAAATTATATGAGTGTTTTGGATTTCACGAATGTCAGCCCTTTGCAGACTACACCAATGATCCCAATAGTACATACATGACAAAGGAATTCTACCATTGATGCTGGCAGTCCTATTTTGACAATCCATGATTAGGGATGTGGAATCGAATGATTCGTGCGCAAAAAAAATTCACGGGCAGTGGTGGGATCAACTACATAATCAGGTCGGCATGTCCGGATGATGCAAAGCGTTTATCCGAGATTAGGGTACAAATTGACGGTGAAACTCAGAACATGGACAGAGAATCAGGGGAGCAGTTCATAGATGAGCAGAGCTTTCGGCAATTAATTAAAGAAGATACAGAAAGTGATCGGAATCTTTTTCTGGTTGCCTCGATTGACCACATCATCGTGGGTTTTTCAAGATGCCAGGGAAATCATTTAAAACGATTCGCTCATAAAGTTGAATTTGGTGTTTGCATTTTAAGAAAATACTGGGGTCTCGGGATCGGAACCCATCTGCTTAAAGAGTCGATTGCATGGGCAGAATCCAATACGATTAAAAAAATGACCCTTACTGTTTTAGAAACAAATGAAAAGGCAGTCGGCCTTTATAGAAAATTTGGGTTTGAGATTGAGGGTGTTTTAAAAAAAGATAAATTATTATCTGATGGCCGTTACTACAATACAATTGTCATGGGAAGAGTGAGCAAGTAAAATTTTCTATGTTCTGAAATTCATGCAATAGTGTAGAGGTGGGTGAAGCATGGCTTTTGATCGTTGCAAGATTGAAGTATTCATTCCTGAAGATTATATTGCTCCCCTTAGAAACAGACTGAATACATTGTCCATTCTTACGGTCGGGAACTATGATCACGTGATTCCCTATTCAAAGGTAAAGGGATATTGGCGGCCGCAAAAGCTGAGTGTCCAATTCTAAACTGGATCACTTCGTATTCTGCATAACTGACAGTCATAAATTAGTGACAAAGGGAGCCGGATGATTGTGGAAACATCAATGTTCCTCCTTTTTCTATTTATCATTTCCATTCACAATACTGAAGAGGGTATTTGGCTGATGAGAATGACCAGGCACTCGAAGGTCAGGTTATATCAGGCGGTTAAACAAGATCAATTTCTGTTTGCGGTCATTGCAGTGACAGCAGCCGCGTATTTTGTTACGTCAATGTTCATTCTTTTTCCTGAAAATGTATGCTTTAAATATGCTTATTTTGGATTTCTGGCTGCCATGATGTTAAATGTTCTTTTTTCGTATTTACTTGGAGCGATTATAGAAAGAAAGTATTCCCCAGGATTAATGACCGGAATTTTATTGATTATTCCCGTCCACACCATCATAATAATGAGAGCTTTCCAAAGCCATTTAATCTTATTCAACGGTTTAATAATAGGGACGTTCGCAATGTCTACGGCGATGCTCTTCCTTATTCCGCTTATGTTTAAGCTTGCTTCAAAATGGATTTGTTTTTCACAAAATTGAGTGGTCTGTCAATAAAAGGAAGGGGACAAGTCAATGGCAAACGATGAAGCGATAAAAAAATTCTGGAATGATTTTAAAATGAAGCACAGTCTGGCGCAGGATGACTATCAGGCCTGGTCCTTTGGCTACACGGCAGAAACAGCCAATGAGCTGGCCGATCTGGTTGTTCAAGGAATCAAGACAGCGACGGCATCAGCCTATGAATTATATGAAAAGGATGAACCGCTTCCGCAAGTCGGCGAGTACAATATTATTCTGGACGGCAGTGGCTTGCCTGTTGCGGTGACAAAGACCGTGGTCGTGGAAATCATTCCGTTTAACGCAGTAAGCTGGGAGCACGCCTACCATGAGGGAGAAGGCGATCGTTCACTTGCTTACTGGCGAGAAGTGCACGAAGATTTCTTTAAGCGGGAATATGCCGAAGCCGGTTTGAATTTTGATCAAACCATACCTTGTGTCTGCGAGGTTTTTGAAGTGGTTTATACAAGTAAATGAGTTGGGAGAACTAATCATGCAGAGCTATGATAACAAGGAAGCTCTCATTGCTGAAATCCAAAAAACATTTAAACTTTTCATCAAAGAATTTGATAACGTCCCGGGAAATAAAATGCATTGGCGTATTGCACAGGTGGACAGAACGCCGTATGAAATGATCGCTTATCAGGTCGGCTGGCTGACACAGGTGATGGGTTGGGAAAGTACGGAGCTGTCCGGGCAGAAAGTGATGACTCCTTCTGCCAATTATAAATGGAATCAGCTCGGGCTTCTTTATCAGCAATTTTACGATCAATATACCGGTTATTCCTTAAAGGAACTGTGTGATTTGTTTGAGAAAAAGGTCGATTCATGGTGTGCCTGGATTCAGGGACTGAGCGATGACGAACTTTTTACACCGGGTGTCCGGAAATGGACGGTAACAAACGCAAACTGGCCAATGTGGAAATGGATCCATATTAACTCGGTTGCGCCGTTTAAGAGTTTTCGAACGAAAATCAGAAAATGGAAAAAGTACAGTTAGAAAAAAGCTTTTTTGAGCAAAGAAAGCAGAGGAGATCATATGTTCAAACTGATTGAATTAACGCCTGAACTTGAAGAATCTTTTAACAGTTATTTGTCGGAGTGGATCCAGTCAGGCGAAGCAATTGTACCCAGTGCTTCCGCAAAAGGAGCGGAAGCCTATTCGCAATTTCTGGAAAAATTGAATGAGGGGAAAACGGACATTGTTCGCAGGCGCGGCTGGGTTCCTGCAACATTATATTTTCTGGTGGATGAACAGAATTATCTCTATGGGTCAGTGCATCTGCGTCATGAATTAAACGAAGCCTTAGTAAATCTTGGTGGTCACATCGGATACGGCATTCGACCATCGGAGCGGCATAAAGGTTATGCGACGAAGATGCTGGCGCTGGCTCTGGATAAAGCGCGCAATCTGCAGCTCAAACGTGTTCTGCTAACGTGTGATCAGAATAATATTGGTTCTGCGAAAACGATTCTCCATAATGGCGGTGTTCTCGAAAATGAGCTTCGTCATGGAGAACGGATCACTCAGCGTTACTGGATTGAACTTTAATGGAAAATCGATATGCTGAATCGAGGAAGCTCCTCTGTCATTGATCATGTTTATCCAATTTTTTGGCGATGTCTTTGAGCAGTTCATTCTGTTCTTTATGTATGTTTAGAAACTGAAACATGTACCAAATGACAAAGACAGGAACTGCAATAAAAATCAAAAAATAAATGGGGACGAGCGCGGAAAGTGTACTAATACAAAACGACTCCTTTTTGTATATTATATCAAATGAATTAAGACATGGACAGAATCTGTTTGCAGGATTTTTTTGAGCAGGGGATAAAGTGCGGCGGAAAAAGTAACGGTGCGCCTGGATACCGTGAACACTATCATCCTCAATACTATGCGGCTTATCTTTTAGATCCTGATGGCTATAACGCTGAGGCCGTTTGTCACCGGTCATTTTTACCTTTGGTTTTTGAGAACCATTCATGAAAAATCTGCATTGAAGCCAGTCAGCCAATCAAAAGAAGAAAAAAGGAGGCGATACATGTGAACTGGAAAGAAAACAGAATTCAATCCGCACAAAACGGGACCAATCCGATGGTGCTGGCAGAAATGAAAAGCGGCTACGCGGTCATCGGTGATACACAGTTTTTGCCTGGCTACTGCATTCTGCTTCCGAAAAAAGAAGTATCAAGTCTTAATGATTTAACCATTTCAGAGCGTGCACAGTTCTTAACGGACATGAGCATCATTGGTGACGCGATCATCAAGATTTGCCACCCGCTCCGCATTAATTACGATATACTGGGCAATACGGATGCGTTTTTACATGCACATATTTTTCCAAGATATGAATGGGAACTTGAAGAGCGAAGGAAAAAGCCGGTGTGGCTCTATGATTCTTCGAACTGGTTTGATGAAGACAAGCAATTCAGTGAAGAAAAGCATGGAAAACTGAAAGAAAGACTCTCCAATTATTTATCTGCCATCTCCAATGATTAAATACAGATGCTACGCAATAATTAATAATTAGAAAATCTGGTGATGCCGCCGCACAAAACTGCGTGAGAATAGGAAGGCGCGATTTTATGACCGACCTGGCATATTTTTCTGCTTTTCCCCTAACATCATTAGTGATTTTAATTGCGCCGGGACCGGACATGGCTTTTATTATACTATAAGAAAGTATATAAAATTTAAGGAAAATAGTAAATTGTAATCAGTCTGGCAATTGGTTATGGCCTGTACCGCATGTACTTTTTCAGGGATTTACAAGAAATTTTTATTACAAAAGACACTCTTGAGGATTATGAATACAAAGGAAGAAAAGTATTGAAGAAAGACCTTGTTATTGCTTTTTCCTTAGTGGCTGCTTTTATATTTTTCACATGGTTATACGTCATGACCTGGTGGTTTGTCTGGACGCTTGCTTCGTTTGTCACTGCTATTATGATGGCTTATATGTTGTGCTTTTTTTCAAAAGAAAGATTTCAATTATGCAAACGTGGGTGAAAAAATGTTTGAGACACTGATTCCTTTTTACAGGGAAAAAGAAAGCTACACACTGTTTTATGATGCGAATCAAAAGCAGATGTACCGATTGCCTCACAGAAACAAGGGAAACGTACGCTACTATTTTCTTGGTTTGGCTGTGCTTTATGGTTCGTACGCATTAAATGCTCTGTATCAGAACATTAGCGGCATTGTTTCCAATCTCATCAGTTTTATCGTGATTCTGGCCGGCAGCTTCTTGGTTGCTAAATTTTTCTATAAAAACTATTATGTTCAGAATCGTTCAAGAAACATTTTTATCACGAATACAGATCTGCTGAATTATGCTGCTCAGGGGAAAAAACAATTTCACAGGGAATTCTTTGTGTCTCTTTTTATTTTTCTTGCCAGCGTGACCGGCTCTCTGTTTTTTTTCATGTTCAGCCGGCTGCTTCTTTTAATCGTCAGTGGGCTGGGGTATCTTGTTTTCTGGATGCTGATGATCATGAAGCCTTTTTCGCGTATGCAGCTCTATAAGAGGATAGAGAGGGGAGAAATCGATTGATGAAACTGTTGCCTATTGGAAGTGTTGTTCGACTTAAAAATGGTGACGTCAAACTGATGATATTAAATCGGGCCCCTTTGTACAACAAAAATGGGATAATCGGATACTTTGACTATTCGGCCTGTACGTACCCGGCAGGAAAAGTCGAAGATCAGGTCTACTTTTTTAATCATGAGAATATAGAAGAGATCTATTTTGAAGGATATATAGATGAGGAAGAAAAAGTATTTCAGGAAAAATATCAATTAAAAGTGAAAGACATGCCTTACATAAAGTTTCATATCGATAAATAATCTGACCCGATTGAGTGACCTTTTGCCCCCGATGTCTACTTGCGATTATAGGTTGCTCCCCAGCAGTTCGCGAATCTGGTAGTCTTTCGGAATATTAACTCTCTCACATGGCTCAATGCCGATCACACACTCGAACATTCCGGTTTCCGGGTCTTCCGGAAGTCGCGCCTCATACCCCATCATGATTTTCAGCAAAACGTTTGCCATGAAGCTTCCCTCTAATCCCACAGTAAAATCAATATAGATAAAGCCATAAAAAATTGCGGTTCCAAATTGCGAAGTTTACAGTCCAGGATACCCAGCGGTCTGAATTGATTTCGATTAAAATTACTTTGACAGGTAGAGTAATTGATGCTATGATTACTACATCAGACAGAGTAATTGAGGAAATGGGGGGTAGTCCTATTCGCAGTGATATTCTAAGAGGGCATTTAGATTCCATTATTCTTCGCCTGCTCAAAGATGAAGATTCTTATGGCTATGCACTTTCGAAAAAAATCAGCCATCGAACGGGCGGCCGATTTGAAATAAAAGAGGCTACGCTCTATGCCGTTTTTCAAAGACTGGAAAAGAAGCAGTTAATTGAGTCGTATTATGGCGCACGTTCTCATGGCGGAAAAAGAAAATATTATCGAATCACGACACTTGGAAAGGCCTATCTTTATGAGATGGTCAGAGAATGGCAAGAGGTTAAAGAAATTGTGGATTTATTTATGGAGGAGATTGATGAATGAAACGTCTGACAGCCCATATTAATAAGCTTTTTGAAACGCTTCCGGAGACCGAGCAGACAAAAATCGTGAGGGAAGAGATCATTCGCGACTTAGAAGAAAAAGTAGCTGATCTTATCGAGGAAGGCAAGTCCGAGGAGGATGCCATTAATAAAGTCATTGTTGAATTTGGAGATATTGAAGAGATCAGGCAGGAAATGGATTTACCCGATTCAAATCATCGCAAGTCTGAACTGGCACGCTTAAATCTTGGTTTTTCTCTCTGGGGGAGCGGCCTGATCATTGCACTGTTCGTCTTTATCAATTTTTATTACACGCCACATGTTGTATGGTTTATTTATCCGGCATTCGCCGTTGCCTGGTGGCCGCTTTCGATGTTCTATCACTTGCATCGCAAAAAGTTGGAGGGGAGAGAATGAACAGAGCGCTGCGCGATTTTATTGCAATAGGCTGCGTCATGACCGGCGTCTTCCTTCTGGCAGTCAATCTATTTACCGGTGTGACAAGTTTCTGGGCCATTTATCCTGTTGCATTGCTGCTCTGTCCGCTCGCCTGGTTACTGACCGGTGATCAGAAAACAGGATCCATCATCGCTTCCGGTTTATTTCTGACTTTATGTATCATCCAAAATATCGTAGAGACTCCGGAGTATCTCTGGTTTGTTTATCTTCTGCCTGTTGCTGTTGCCTGGCCTATTGTCGTATGTGCGGGAAAAGCTGCTTTAAAGCCCGTTTTTGCATATCTGGCCAGCTTTTCGTTAATGGGCTGTTATGTGCTGCTGAACATTTATTTTGAACCACGCTTTATCTGGTGCATTTTCCCGACTTTTGCCTTGCTATGGTGGCCAATTGGCATTACATTCGGGCGTCACCCTCATCAATTGTCGATTATTGGCTCTGGACTGATTATTATTTTCTTTGCGGCTGTCAATCGCATCACTTCACCTGACTGTTTTTGGGTCATTCACCCGATCTTTGCTGTGCTGTGGTGGCCAATGAGCCTGTTTCTGGCTAAGAAACCGTTCCTTTTTGCCATGACTGGAGCTGGTGTGACCATCCTTTATTTTTCATCGGTGAATTATTTGGTATCACCGCAGCATTTGTGGGCGGTGTATCCCGCGTTTGCCGTTTCCTGGTGGCCCTTATCCGTGTACTATTTTGTTCATCGATTAAGACGGCTGACCCATTAAAGAATGAGGACAAAAGAAAAACACGGATAACCCGCCTGCTGATTAGGGAGCATCCGTGTTTCGATCTATCGATTATTCTTGTTTTTTTACAATCGGAATATAAATGGCACATACTTTTCCTGTGTCTGACATGCATGTGTCGTCGTAAAGCTCAAAGTCGGCACAATTTGGTGCATATTCATATCCGGATTTGGCAAACCATTCATTAAAGATGTAGTTCCACGTGCCTTGAATAGCATTGGAAAAATGATCTGCATTACTTGGCGGTGTTGAAAAGACCGCATAGGTTGCGCCGGGAAGGCAGCGGATTTGATAGTCGCCTGGAATCGCTGCGCCTTCACGAGTTTCGACGCCGATCACATATTCGAATTTCCCAGTTTCCGGTTCTTCCGGGAAGCATGCCCCATACTCGTCATGCTTTTTCACAAACTCCTCGGAGTGAAGCTTTTCCATTCTGCCATCCGTCATATATTCTTTCCAAAACTCTGGAATGGCCTGGTTGTTTTCGCCATCAGATGCTGTTGTCTTAAGCACAAAGCCAGCGATTTGCAGCGCAGGAAGTTTCACAAATTTCGGTTCCAATAGAATTCCTCCAATTAAATAGTTGTTGGTAAGGGAGAGACTTGGCGGGAGTGGCCGTGCACGATGGGCGTGCAACCGGTACGTTCCCGGCGAGCAGCCGAAATGACGGCGGAATGCCTTGCTGAAGCCAGATTGAGTCTCAAATCCATATTTCACTGAAAGATCAAGAATACGCTGCCTGGATGCGAGTTCATAGGCGGCAAAAGCAAGACGGCGGTTGCGCACATAAGTCATCACCGAATAGCCGGTTCCCCACTGGAAAACCCGGCAGAAGTGCCAAGTTGAGTATCCGGCACGTGCTGCTAATTGCTCGGGCGTGATGTCACCTGAGATATGTTCGTCAACATAGTCCAGAATATCTTGCAAGATTTCCATTGTGTCCATGAAGCATTCCCTCCAACCGTACGGTAAATTCAGTATAGCAAAGCTGTAAAAAGACGTTGTTCCAAAATTGCGGCATTCGTAGTGAATGTATTTTTATTCTCCATACGCAAAATTATTGGAATATGATCGGAAAATATTAACAGCAACAGGTTCAGAAAAATCAATCTATGTTATGATAGTGATAGAATGTTAAATATCACTGTAAAGAAGGCTAGAGAGATGAGAAAGTATGCAATTATCGGTCTTGGTCACGTTGGCGCCGCAGCTGCATTCCAGCTCGTATTAAGGGGGATTGCCGATGAGCTGATCCTTATCGATACGAACGAAGAACTGGCACGCGCCGAGCAGCTTGATCTGCAGGACATGCAGGGAAGGATTGACACACGAACCATCATTAAAATCAATGATTACGACGAACTTGCCGATGCGGATATCCTGTTCATTACCGCCGGGAATATTCTCGCCTACGCGGAGAAGCAGGCAGCAGGCAACCGTTGGGCTGAGTTCGAGTACACGAAGGACATTGTTCGCGATATTGCACCGAAGGTTAAAGCGTCCGGCTTCCATGGTGTGGTTATTGATACGATGAATCCATGTGATGCAATTACACAGTATTTTCAGGAAAACACCGGACTCAGCCGTCAGCAGGTTTTTGCGACCGGCACATTCCTTGATACGGCCCGGATGCAGAAGGTTGTTTCGGATCAGTTTAACTGCGATCCAAAAAATGTTTCCGGCTATGTTTACGGAGAGCATGGGGAATCGCAATTCACAGCCTGGTCAACGGTCCGCGTAAACGGACTGGATATTACAGAGCTTGCTGAGGGACAAAATCTGAATCTGGATGATCTTGAAGAAGCAGCACGCCGCGGAGGCTGGGAAGTCTATAAGGGAAAGGGCTACACAAGCTGGGCCATCTCGACCTGTGCTGTTAAACTCGGTCAGGCGGTTCTCTCCGATGCCCGTGCCGCATATATCTGCTCCTGCTACAGCGAAAAGTACGGTACATATGTCGGCCAGCCAGCCATCATCGGCAAGAATGGAATCGAAGAAGTACTGACGCTTCCATTAACAGATGCGGAAGAAGCAAGATTCAAACATTCCGCCGATACAATTAAGGAAAAGTTCCAGGCATTTTCTACACAGACCAACGGATGAATGCTGTAAACGAACCTTTCGTGAAAAACAGAATTCAGAAAACCAGTAAAAAAACGTTTAAAAAAAGTAAATGAAGCATGCCAAATGTCAACTCGATCATTCAGTCTGTCCCTTTGCAGTACCTGAATATCGAGTTTTCTTATTTAATCGAATGAGGGCAGTCAGGAGGCGCTCAATGAATTTCCATTCACCGCAAATCAATTTGTATGTTGAAGACCTGGCAAAATCGAAAGCTTTTTATGAAAGCCTGGGATTTAAAACGACGTTTACGGCTGAAATTGATGGTTTGGCGGTTCATCATGAACTGGTGCTTGAAGGATTTACACTGGGCATTGCGACAAAAGAGTCCGCGGTCGATATTCATGGCCTGGCTCCGGGGGGTAACTCGGGCTGTGAATTGGTATTTTGGGTAGATGATGCAGATCGCGCAGTTACTTTTTTAATAGAAAAAGGGGCCAAACGGTTGTCTGAGCCCCATGACTTTCTCAATCACCGTCTTCGTGCCGGCTGGATAAAGGACCCGGATGGCAATCCGATTCAACTGGTTTGTAAACGGGCTTAAAGATGCAGTGTGATCATCATGCGGGTACTGGTATGTCCTGATACAATCCGCAATTGGCAATTTAAAGATTTTTCCGGTAACAGCGGCATTCGTGGACACGAGAAAATCTTTTTTTAATCAGCGTTTCATCTGCTCCTGTATACTGTGCAAAGCAGAATTTTGGCTTTAAATGCGGATCGGTTGCATGGATGGTTCCATTCAGTTCGTTGCCCTCCATGAATATATGCAAATAATGGCTCACCTGATGAAAGCCATTTTTCTGATACCAGAGATTGACCCAGGCATCATCACGCGTGTAGGCCTCCAGCTGAAAAATATTGAGCGATTTCAGCTTCTTTTCCGTTGCAATGAGCAAAGCCGTACCGATCCCTGATCGTTGGAAATCGGGATGGACAGCCAGGTGCCAGATCATAGCGCCAAGCGCGGAACAGGCCGCGCAAACGGTGTGTTTCTCTGTTTCATATTCAACGTCGATCAGGCCAATCACCTGACCTTTTTCAATAGCGACGAGCTCAATGGATGGATGTGCGTATACTTCTTTCTGCTGATAAACATCATCGTAATAGGCCGTATGAAGAAAAGCAAGAACGCGGCAGCGCAGCCAGCTTTCCTCATCTTCTGGCTGATATTCTCGAATTTCCAAACAATCCCCCCCCCAACGATTGCTTCAGTTTTTAATCCTGAAAAGCCGCAGACTATTTAGAATAACAAGCAATGCTGCACCGGTATCACTCAATACAGCCAGCCAAAGCGTCAGCCATCCCGGAAAAACGAGGAGCATAGCGGCCGCTTTGACAAGCAGAGCGAAAGCGATATTTTGCTTGATGATTTTGTCGCCCTCATTCTCACGCCGCTCTTTTCCTATTCAGCCAGTTCCTGATCACTTTGGTTCTCTTTTGGCTGCTGATGTAAAAATACGAGTTTTACCAGCTTGCGGATATTATCATCAACCAAAGTGTAATAAACGAATTTTCCATCTTTACGTGACTCGGCAAATCCCCATTTTTTTAATAACCGAAGATGATGAGACGCTGTTGCTTTGGAGCATCCAATCACCGCGCAAACGTCGCACACACACAACTCCTGCTCAAGTGCCAGTGCATGAATAATGGTTACGCGCGTTTGATCCGCCAATAATTTAAACAGATCCGCCACTGGATCAGAGCGGCATTCCGACAATTCTTTTCTAAGGCGCATCACCTTGTCTTTATGAATACAGGTCACTTTGCAGATATCCTGTTGTACAGGCATCTGATCACCTCAATCAAATGAATATTTGATTAAAGTATAGATTAATTGTCTTTCATAATCAAATCATTGTTTGATTATTGATGAAGAAAGTGAACGAGGAAAATAAGTGCGCAACTAAATTTCAACTGCTTCGTTAAAAATTTTAAAATTTTATGGAGTGGGGTTGTTATCCAGGAAAAACAGATGTATATTGTATTACAGAATAAAAGTTTCCTATGAGAAACATTGATTCTATACAGAAAAATAAATTCATTATGGAAGAAGGCGAACATCCAGGTATGGAATGGTTTTCGATGAAGAAAAAATTATGGTCATGATAATAATCGCGAGCGAAAGTTTTTTCGGTTTTTGCTGTGACCATGATTTTTTCAGAATAAGGAATTGATCGAATAAGTGGGCATCAAAAAATGAATATTGACTAAAAATGGAAAGGTGTGAAAGTATGACTGAACTGCAAAGCGTCAGAAAACAGTCGCAACAACGTCGTAAATTAATTGAATATGCAAATGGGCCCAGTCTGGAAGAAATCAACAGTACGGTTCCCATTCCAAAAAACGGGAACTTTTGGCGGACACTGGCCGCTTTTTCGGGTCCCGGAGCACTGGTTGCTGTCGGCTACATGGACCCGGGCAACTGGGTAACGTCCATTGGCGGCGGAGCACAATATGGTTATCTTCTGATTTCGGTCATTCTTATTTCAAGTTTAATTGCGATGCTGCTTCAGTACATGGCTGCAAAGCTTGGCATTGTCACGCAAATGGATCTGGCTCAGACGACTCGTGCCCATACAGGCAAAGTACTTGGAGTTATTCTCTGGATTACGACTGAGGCAGCCATCTGTGCCACGGATATTGCGGAGGTCATTGGCGGTGCGATTGCGTTGCAGCTGCTGTTTCATATCCCGCTTGTGATCGGTGTTTCATTGACTGTTCTCGACGTACTCCTGCTGCTGCTTCTGACTAAGCTTGGTTTTAGAAAAATAGAGGCTATTGTCATCACCTTGATTTCCGTCATCTTACTTGTTTTCTTATATGAAGTTGTCGTTTCTAATCCTAATGTTGCAGCGATGTTTGCCGGATTTGTTCCGAAACCCGAGATTCTGCATACCGGCCAGTTAACGATGGCTTTAGGTATTGTCGGCGCGACGGTCATGCCGCACAATCTTTATCTGCATTCATCGATTGCACAGTCTCGCAGTATTGATCACAACAATGAAAAAGAGGTTGCCAAAGCAGTAAAGTTTGCTACATGGGATTCTAATATTCAACTGTCCGGTGCATTTATTATCAACTGCCTGCTGCTGGTGCTTGGTGCGGCACTGTTCTTCGGGCACGGTGAAGGTCTTGGTACGTTCACGTCGCTTTTCAATGCTTTGCAGGACAATCAGCTGGCCGGAGCGGTCGCGAGCCCTGTTTTAAGTATTCTGTTTGCGGTTGCGCTTCTTGCTTCCGGGCAGAACTCGACGATTACCGGCACATTGACCGGGCAGATTGTCATGGAAGGATATATTCACTTGAAGATGCCTCTGTGGGCGCGCCGTCTGGTGACACGTTTAATTTCTGTGATCCCGGTTCTGGCCTGCACGATCATTTATCATGGTGAAGAGAGCGCCATGGATAACCTGCTTGTTAACTCACAAGTGTTTCTGTCGATTGCCTTGCCGATTTCCATGATTCCGCTGACTCTTTTTACCAGCTCGAAAAAAATTATGGGCGAACGTTTTGTTAATAAAATGTGGGTGACACTGGTTGCCTGGGCTTGCACGATCGTGCTTACGTATCTTAACCTGCAGATTGTCTGGGGATTTATTACATCGCTGTGATCACGCATTGGAGGCGTAATTGATGAACGAAGATTTTTCACATCTGTTAGTTGGTGTCGATGATTCTGCGGACGCGCAACTGGCGTTTCGGTATGCGATGTATCGCGCCAAAAAAGATCAGCTAAAAATGACGATTGTATCCATTTTGGAAAAAGGTGAAATGAATGTATATCAGGCACTGAATAAAGATTTTATTCACGGGAAGCGTGAAGATCTGGAAGAACATGTGCAGCTCTACAAAAAAGCAGCACTGGATTATGGTGTCGAACATGTCGAAGTGATTGTTGCTGAAGGCGAACCGGGTGAAACGATCGTTAAAGATATCATTCCGCACACGGATGCCGATTTATTGATTATCGGCTCCGAAGATAAGAAAGGGATTGCAAAACATTTTGGCAGTCAGGCGGCGTATATGGCCAAATATGCTCCCATATCTGTTCTTGTCGTTCGTTGATACCAGGGAAAGCAATACAGCAAACTGCATGCTGCCGCTTTCAAGAAAACTGTGGAGACAGCAATGGTCGGTAAATTTCGGACAATGACCGGTAAATCATTCGTGACCTTGACGAACGGTAAATTCCGGGTAATGACTGGAAGAAGCCTGTGTGAGCATGATTGTTCATTCGATCAATGGACTGTGCTATAATAAAACCAATTTCATAGAGAAATCCTTCGGGGTCGGGTGAAATTCCCAACCGGCGGTGATTCGTTCGTATGAACGTCAGCCCGCGACCCGGTTGCCTCTGGCAAACGGTGGATTCAGTGAGAAGCTGGAGCCGACAGTACAGTCTGGATGGGAGAAGGATCAATAAGCAGAACTCTTTATTTGGCAGCCATTTATAGAGAACGTATGTTTTCATTTATAATGTGTGCCATGCAGGAGACTTCTGTTGTATTTGACAGCGACACGCAATGCCCCCCGAGGTTTCATTTCTCGGGGGGCTTATTATATTTGAGGCGGAAAGAGGGGATTGGTTTGGATGATGAAGCATACATGAGACTGGCGATTCATCTGGCCGAAACGACACGGGGGCAGACACATCCGAACCCGGCGGTGGGGGCGGTCGTTGTCAGTCACGGCCGGGTAGTCGGTCTTGGCGTACATCTTAAAGCAGGCGAAGCACATGCGGAAGTCCATGCGCTGCGCATGGCTGGCGAGCGGGCCGCAGGCGCGACCATCTATGTCACACTGGAACCATGCGCGCATACAGGAAGAACGCCGCCCTGTGCGGATTTAATCATACAGAAAAAGCTGAAGCGGGTGGTGGTTGCTTCAACTGATTCAAATCCGCTCGTTGCTGGGAAAGGCATCGCCCGCATGCGCGCGGCAGGTATTACGGTGGACACCGGTTTGATGAGGAAAGAGGCGGATGCTGTCAATCGTTTCTTTTTCCATGCGATCCGCCACCATTCTCCCTATGTGACTTTAAAAATCGCATGCAGCCTGGATGGTAAGACGGCAACAACAGCCGGTGAAAGTCAGTGGATTACGGGTGAGGCGGCGCGGCGTGACGGGCAGAAACTGCGGGAGAAACATGACGCCATTCTTGTCGGTATCGGAACGGTGGCGGCGGATAATCCGCGGCTGACGGTCCGGGCACACACGGAAGCGCGCCAGCCGATTCGCATTGTGCTTGATACCCATCTGCGCATTGATGAGCATGCGCTTGTGCTGACAGATCGGAGTGCGCCAACCTGGCTGATTACCGGCAACAATTTTGATCGGGAAAAAGCGGCGCGGATCAGCGGCGGACATGTCAGGATTTTTAATCTCTCACAGGAACCGATTGCCATTCGGGAGATGCTTGCGGCGCTATGGGAAAACGGGATCACCTCTGTTCTTGTTGAAGGCGGAGCAACCGTGCACGGCAGTTTTTTGGAAGCTCGCGCGGTTAATGAAGTGGTTGCCTATGTCGCACCTAAGCTGATCGGCGGGATCGATGCGCTGCCGGCGATCGGGGGCAAAGGTATGGCGCAGCTCGCCGACAGTGTGCAGCTGACAATTGAACATATTGAGCAGATGGACGATGACTTGAAAATTGTCGCCAGCCGAGGTGATTAAACCATGTTTACCGGATTGATCGAGGAAGTTGGAAGTGTTGCTACAATTGTTAAACAAGTTCAGGCTGTTCGAATGGCTATTCATGCCGACAGGATTCTAAGCGATGTGAGGCCTGGTGACAGCATTGCCGTCAACGGTGCATGCGTGACGGTCACCGGATATTCCTCAAATCAGTTTACCGTGGATCTTATGCCCGAAACAATCCGATCAACAACGCTTGCGGATATGAGACGCGGCGATCCTGTGAATCTTGAACGGGCAATGCGGGTAAATGGCCGGTATGGCGGGCATTTTGTGACCGGACATGTAGATGGAGTCGGGCGGATTGTCCGCATCACGGTCAAAGGCAATGCTCGAATGCTGTCGATTCAGGTGCCGCCAGGCCTGCTTGAGCGGATGGTGGAAAAAGGATCTGTTGCTGTTGACGGAACGAGTCTTACGCTTGTTGCAGTCGGATCAGATACCTTTACAGTATCTCTGATCCCGCATTCATCGGTGCATACCCTTTTAGGGGCAAAAAGGATCGGTGATCAAGTGAACATTGAGTGCGATATTTTGCAAAAATACATGCAAAAGCAGCTGGAGAGAGATCAGGAAGCTGAGCCGAATAAAGAAACGCTGACGATTGAAAAGCTGCATGCATATGGATTTATTTAATTCATTACTGGAGGTGTGGCAATGTTATCAACTATTGAAGATGCACTGCAGGATTTGCGAAAAGGAAAGCTGGTTTTAGTCAGCGACGATGAGGAGCGCGAAAATGAAGGTGACCTGCTTGTCCTTGCCGAACATGCAACACCGGAAGCCATCAATTTTATGGTCACCTATGGCAAAGGACTGCTCTGTACGCCGGTGGCCCCATCCGTGGCTGAATCGCTTGGTTTTATGCCCATGGTAGAACGGAACACGGATAACCATGAAACCGCGTTTACCGTCAGTGTTGACCATAAAACGGTGAAAACCGGAATCAGTGCTTTTGAGCGTTCGCAGACGATTCGGGCGATGCTCGAAAAAGGGGCGGGTCCCGCAGATTTTCATCATCCCGGACATGTCTTTCCGCTGATCGCCCGTCAGGAAGGGGTGCTTGAGCGTGCTGGTCATACGGAAGCTGCCGTTGATCTGGCCCGGCTGGCGGGCAGCCAGCCGGTTGCGGTTATCTGCGAAGTGCTGCGCGAAGACGGGCATATGGCGCGTCGGCCCGAGCTTGAACGAATGGCCGAACAATTTCAGATGAAGCGAATCACGATCAAAGATTTAATCGCTTACCGGAGGAGTCATCAAGTCCGCCGTACGACCGAAGTCAATCTGCCAACGGAATATGGTCAATTCAGGGCGATTGGCTATCAGGGGCTCCTTGACGGGAAGGAGCATATAGTGCTCGTCAAAGGAGTGATCGGTGATCATGAACCGACGTTGGTCCGTGTCCATTCTGAATGCCTGACCGGTGATGTATTCGGTTCGCAGCGATGCGATTGCGGTCCGCAGCTGCATGCTTCGCTGCGGATGATCGAAGCACGCGGCAAAGGCGTGCTCATCTATTTGCGCCAGGAAGGACGGGGCATCGGATTATTAAATAAACTGCGCGCATACAAACTGCAGGAGCAGGGTGAGGATACCGTCGAGGCTAATGAAAAGCTCGGATTTCCCGCCGATATGCGTGATTACGGCGCAGCCGCTGAAATATTGTCTGATCTGGGTATTGACGATGTGCTGCTTATGACCAACAATCCACTCAAAATCGAAGATCTGAAAAAACACGGGATCACTCGGATCAAGCGAGTACCTATTGAAATTCCGGCTAATGAGCAAAATCGACCTTATCTGCTGACCAAGCAGCAGAAAATGGGGCATTTACTGCATCTTTGAGCCTATTTGAATGTGAAAAAGGAGAATGAACATGGGACATATCTATGAAGGAAATCTGATCGGAAAAGGATTGAAAATCGGTGTGGTTGTCAGCCGTTTCAATGAATTTATTACCAGCCGGCTGCTGTCGGGTGCGCAGGATGCATTAAAAAGGCATGGCGTCGCCCCTGAAGATGTGGACATTGCCTGGGTACCGGGTGCTTTTGAAATTCCGCTGATTGCACAGAAAATGGCCGTTTCCGGACGCTACGATGCTGTGCTCGCACTCGGTGCGGTCATCCGCGGCGCGACCTCGCATTATGACTACGTATGCAATGAAGTGTCGAAAGGGATTGCCCGAGCCGGACTTGACAGCGGCATCCCAGTTATGTTCGGCGTTCTGACGACGGACACGATTGAGCAGGCCGTCGAACGTGCCGGCACTAAGGCAGGCAATAAAGGATGGGATGCTGCAGCCGGAGCGATTGAAATGGCTAATTTAAACCGCCAGATCAGCGGGCAGGAAAACTGATGAGGGTCTGGGGACCGGAACAGATCGGTTCAGCGCTATTTGTTGCTTAATCGGCCAGAAAAGAGGGGAGCTCAAAGTCTCATTGACGATGAGCTCCCCTCTTCATATAAAATCCAGCACGTTTTGAACACGTGAGACCATTTTTCTATTTTGACGTATCGCTTTCAAATCCGACAATTATTCTTTTGCCAGTTTTTCCAGACGCCAGTAATTCGGTTTACCGCTGCCGAGAAGCGGGACTTCGGCAATTTGCCTGATCTCAGACGGCATATAGAGCATCGACATTTTCCTGCTCTTAATAAATTTTTTGAATTCCCGCGGTGAAAATCTGGATTGCGTGGTGAACACAATGATCTGCTCTCCTTTTCGTCTGTCGGGGATGCTGACAGCGTAAAAATCAGACGTGCCAAAACATTCGAGTGCCAGCTCTTCTACTTTGTTCAGCGAGATCATTTCACCGGCAATCTTTGCAAATCGTTTAAGACGGGCGATGATATGAATAAATCCATCTTCATCGATACGCGCGATATCGCCGGTGTTGTACCACTCAGCACAAGGCACAAATCCCTTGCCATGAATGAGATAACCCTTCATGACATTCGGACCTTTGAGCAGCAGGTTTCCGCCTTCACTGACTCCTTCAACTCGCGCGACTTTGGCTTCCATAAGCGGAATCAGCCTTCCAACGGTGCCTTCTTTGACATGCTGCGGCGTATTCAGAGAAATAATCGGTGAAGTCTCTGTTGCTCCGTACCCTTCAAGAATCGTGATGCCGAACTTTTCTTTATAGGTTTCGCGAACGTCTTCTTTTAATTTCTCTGCTCCGGCTACCACGATACGCAGTGACTGGAACTGTTTTTTCGTTGCAAACCTGGCGTAATTGGCAAAGAAGAAGTTTGTCGCAACAAACAGTGTGCTTTTATCTTTATAAATTGCTTTTGGAATGTCACGGAAATTGAGCGGTGACGGATACAGGAACGATTTCATATTAAGAATAAACGGAAGAATGGCACCGACAGTCATGCCGAACGAGTGAAACAGCGGCAACGGATTGAAGATCCGATCATTTTCGTTAAGTTCGATATATTCCTTTACCTGGACAATGTTTGCATAGATGTTCCGGTGGGTCAGCACAACACCTTTCGGCTTGGCTTCGGTTCCGGATGTGAACAGAATCACGTCGGACATCTTTCTTTTCTTCAGGCCGGCGACCCTTGATTCGACCAGGCCAGAGATTTTGTGCAGGGTTGAAATGCCGTTTGTCAAGTCTTCGAGATAGATAATCTTGACCTGCTTTTCCATCTCGTCAAGTGTGAAGCTAAGATCTGCCTTTTTAACGAACTCCCGGGATGTAATCACCGTCTGCAATGATGCGGTCTCCATGCAGTCAATTATATTCTGCGTGCCCATTGTAAAATTAAGCAGGCAGGGCTGCTGTTCGTTTTTAAACAATGCAAACAGAACAATGGCCTGTGCGGCCACGTTGGGCAGAAAAAGACCGATCCGTTCTTCGTGGCCGGCTGATTCAAGGATTTTTTTACTCATAATATTGACGGCAATCAGGAATTTCTTATATGTGAACCTGCTCTGCATATCCTCAATGATTACTTTCTTCGGATGCAGCTTTGCCTGCTTCACCATCTCATCAAACAAGTTTATCTCTTCAGGTATTTGCAAAGTCAAAAATAGTCACTCCCACATTCATGCCAGTTTCTCTTTTAATGGTCTATTCCCTTTTAAAACTATTTGATACATGTAACTGTCTTGAAAGTTCTGATTATCACGTATTTATTCCCTTTATACCGTTAATAGAGTGAAAAAGCAAGATGTTACACTTTTCTATTACGTTCAGTATTCACAAATAGTTTCGAAGATAAACGAATATTCTGGTTTGAGCGCTGCGTCGATTTGCAGTGCTTTTCGTGTATAATGCAGAGAGAACAAATGCCCGAATAATCCGAAAGAGATGATGACATGGATGAAAGAATCAAAGCACTCGTCGCATTCACGGAGCGTAAATTCGGACTGGAGCAATATGTCCTGAAAAACTGCGCATTTTACCGGTACCCCCATTTTTTTAATGAAAGAATGTACACACTGTCAATGGAGTGGGTGCCCAGGCAGGCTGATCTTTCTGACGATGAGGACCTGAATCCTGACGGAACGGCAGTTATCGAAATCGACGTGAAGACGAGGGAGACGAGAAGCATTGTTTTTGTCCAAGATCAGACTTTTGCAAATGGCGTTTGCTTTGATGACCAGGATCGGCAGACAGTCATCAAATGGATCGAACAAGAAACCGGTCTGATTTACGGCCAGCAATTTCAGCTGGAAAAAGTGGAGGAAGAGCGCCATTTCTACTTTTATGAATGTATTGACGGGATCAGAATCTTTCCTTCGGGGTTTTTGGAGATTCAATATAATGCCAATGGGCAATTAACGACATTTATTAATCACACGCAGCACCCCCCGGAAAGTCAAATAAGAAGGGAAAAAAAGACACTGAATCCGGACAGTTTGCATGAACTGGCAAAAAAACAGCTGTCCATGATTGAAATCCCAGTTTATGAGCAAGAAAAAATCACCGCCTATTATGCTATAGATGAGGCCTTTGTCACAAATGCGCAGAAGAAGGTCATTCCGTATGAAAGCCTGATGCATGAAAAACCGGTGGTTGAACAAAATCAAGTTATGTTCTGGGACATTCCGCTTGAAGGAGGACGGTTCACAGAAAGAGATATTCAACTGTTTGAAACAATCACCTGTGAGCAGGCTTTCTCAGGAGCACCTGGCCCGGACGAACGGCCGATCACAAGCTCTGAACAAAAACAATGCATTAATGTTGTACGCGATTTTCTGAGACAGGAGTACCCTGGCGACTCCGGAAAATGGATTTTAAAAGAACTGTATCGAGAGGGAGACTATATCGTTGCGACCATCAAATTGGTGAATGTGACGGCTCATGCGTTTCAAAGAAAGCTCATCCTGTTTATTGACTCGAATGACTTAAAGGTATGCAAATGCCTGGATAACCAGCTTCTGATTGATTCATTCAGCCATTTTCAACCGGCAGAGAAAACAACGATTTCGAAAGAACAGGCCTATGCCTTGCTCGCACCACTGCTGGAATTCCAACCTTATTACGTCTGTGATCCGAGTACATATCTTTTTATTCTCTGCAGGAAATTAGACTGCCAATATGGTGTGAATCTGTCGGACGGGGCGGTAGAAAATCTAAATGATCTCGTATTAAACAGATAAGGTGTCATAATCCAAATCAAGGGTGTGATCAGCATGTTTCAATTGGATGTACCATTAATCAGACAGCGCCCGGAACTGCCGACCGGGTGTGAGGCGGTTGCTCTGGCGATGGCACTCCGTTATTATGGTATGAATGTGGATAAAGAAGTAATTGCTCGTCAAATGCCCCGGGATGACACTCCGGTTTCGCGGCATGCGGATGGATCCGTGAACACATGGGGCGATCCCGAAGTCGGGTTCATCGGCGATCCGTATGACGACGGTATAACCATCAATCCAAATCCTTTGAAGAAGGTGCTCGACCGCTACCGGCGTGGCGGTCAGGCACTCTACGGCGAACCGTTCAGCGTTGTCGAAGACTATGTGGCAAGCGGGAAACCGGTGCTTGTCTGGTTCACGATTTCACATGAACTGCCGACGCCGAGATTCTGGAAAACGCCGGCCGGCAAACGGATCAGTTCACCGAGACCGCTGCACTGTATCGTCGTCACTGGTTTCGATGATCACTATGTTTCTTTCAACGACTGTGAGTCCACCGAATTGAGCGGCAAGGATGTCAGGGTCGGCAGAGAGAAGTTCCAAAATATTTACGATACAATGGGGCGGCGCGCGCTTGTCGTGAACTGAATTGTTTCTATTAGTGAGGACACTTGGCTGATCAAAGAGGCGGCGGAAGGTTGTTTATCGATCGTTGCGGTTGCGGCGGTGGTTTACCGGTCACTGGGTGCGTTTTATCGGTCATTGCGGCTAAGCTTTTCCTGTTTTTTGTGCATTTGCACAAGAAGCAGGAAAAGCTTTTTTAATACCTCTTGAATTTACACTTTAAGTGCAACTAAGACTTCGCCTTCGCCAAAAGCTTGGCGAAGCCAAGTTTTCTAATCTGAAATACATGATCCTGAAGGTGAAGAAAAGGCGTTTTAACGAAGCGATATTAAAAAAAGGTAAATTATTTACATAAAAGTAATACATCGTCTGTGCCCTTCGCTACGATTATTTTTAAAAAGTTGATGAGAACGGCATAATTTGTTTTTTCGCATCTGTAACAGGAGTGCACGACAAATCATGGGGTTTACAGAAGATTAATAGTAAAGCTAACTTTTATTTGTTTAAGATTAAAAGTGTTTGTTTATCATTATGGTCACGGAAGACGAAAACGGTGAAAAAGGGGGCATCTGAACATTTGGGTATTTTGAATTTCAGGAGGGAATTCGATGTACTTGTCGTCAACACTTTGCTGGGCGAATGCGGTTGACGAGGTGATGGAACTGGCAGATCGATATGGATTCTCTGGTGTCGAAGTCTGGGCAGAACACATCTGGTATCGGGGGACGGATGAAGCAGCCATTGTGGCAGCCAGTGAACGGTATCATCAAGAGCTGACGCTTCATGCGGCAAGCTGGGATTTAAATTTATGTGCGCTGAACGTCGGTGTGCGCCGCCAGTCAGTACATGAAGTAGAGCGCTCACTTGAGCTTGCCAGCCGCATAGGTGCCGGTCATGTGACCGTGCATCCTGGCCGGGCCACCTTGGCTCATGTTCCGTTCAGTTATGCACACTGGATGAACGAAAGTTTCTGTTACCTGGCGAAACGTGCGGAGCAATTGCATGTGAGGTTGTCGATTGAGCTCATGGAGCAGATTCCGAAGGAGCTAATCACAACGCCTGAAGCCATTAACCGTCTGCTGAGCATGCTTCCTTCATCGGTCACCGCCACTTTCGATATCGCCCATGTCCCCATGGAGGAGGATATTGTGCGTTACTACAGGCGGACCAGCAGAGTCAGCAAAATTCATTTCAGTGATTCAACCGTCGGGTGCTGTCATGTACCACTTGGGAAAGGACAATTGCCGATTCGTTCAATCATGCCGTTTCTGGAATCTGCAGATGTGCCGATCATTTTGGAAGGCTTTGACCTGAGTCCATCGCATGATGTGCTGCATGCAGATCTTGATTTTCTACAGAGTCTTGGCACATCGGTAAGGAGGATTCCGTGTGAAAATACTTGTAAGTAATGATGACGGGATTTTTGCACCCGGACTTGAAGCGCTGGTCACAGTGCTCAAACATCTGGGCGATGTCTGGGTCGCCTGTCCTGATCAGGAGCAAAGTGGTGTGAGTCATTCAATCACGCTTCGCTACCCGATCAAAGCAACGCCACTGAATATTTTTCCGGCCAATGTGCAGGCGTGGGCAGTGAATGGAACACCGGCCGATTGTGTGAAAATGGGCATTGAAGTATTAATGAAGGATCGGCCAGATCTCGTCTTTTCGGGGATTAATCTCGGTCCCAATCTCGGCCGCGATTTATACTATTCGGGCACCATTGCTGCGGCTGTTGAATCAACACTTTATGGAATTCCGGCTGTGGCACTGTCGCTTGCGGCGTTCAATAATCGTGATCTTAATTATCAAAAGATTCAGCAGCTTGTCTATGAAATCAGTGAAATCATTGTGCAAAACTCGATTCCCAGGGACCTTTTTTTAAATGTGAATCTCCCTTATACAACGAAGGAATGCTGTCGTGGTGTGAAAGTCGCGCCGCTGGACCTTTCCGTATCGCGTTATCAGTATGTCGGCATGAACGATCCGTATGGTAATGTTTATTACTGGCTGAAGGACAATTACCAGCAGTTGGACGAGCTGACAAAAGGTGCGGATTTTCTGCATTTGAAGAATGGTTATGTCACGATTACACCGGTTGAAATTAAAAAGAACGGAAAACGAAAAATCGATCAGATCGGTCAGTGGTTTAAACATTTTAACAAAGAAAAGGAGTATTTTATTGATGAAAATCATTAATTATTTAACTGCTGCACTCTTGGTGCTCGTCATGCTATCCGGCTGCGGGACTTCCGCGTCAAATTCTGATTCGTCAGGAAGCAGTGAGAATAAGGTATCCGGAAATCTGACTTTCTATACCTCTCAGCCCGATGCGGATCAACAGAAACTGGTCGCTGCCTTTAACAAAAAGTATCCGGATGTGAAAGTCAATGTCTTTCGATCAGGTACGGAAGACGTGATGAGTAAAATCCAGGCTGAGAAGAAATCCGGAAAAGTTCAGGCCGATGTGCTTTTGCTTGCTGATGCGGTTACCTTCGAAACACTGAAGGATGAGGATCTATTGATGGCTTATAAATCAAAGGAAGCTGTGGATCTGCCAGAAGCATTAGTCGATGCGGACGGTTACTATACCGGTACGAAAGTGATGGCGACGGCGCTTGCGGTCAATACGAAAAAAGTGAAAACAACACCTGATTCCTGGAAGGTGCTGACTGAATCGGAAACGAAGGGACAGGCAGTTATGCCGAGCCCGCTTTACTCCGGCGCTGCAGCTTACAATTTAGGCGTTTTCACTCGTGATGATCAATTAGGCTGGTCATTTTACAAGGATCTGAAAAAAAATCAGATTTCGGTTGTCCAGGGAAATGGTGACGTGCTCAAGGCAGTCGCTTCCGGAAGTAAATCCTATGGCATGGTTGTTGATTTTGTTGTGGCCAATGCGGCAAAACAAGGCTCACCGGTAAAACTTATTTATCCGTCCGAAGGTTCACCGGTGATCACTGAACCGATCGGAATCATCAAGGATACGAAGAATGCAAAGGCAGCCAAAGCGTTCGTTGATTTTGTCCTGTCTGAAGACGGTCAGAAAGTGGCGGCCGAGCTGGGCTATACACCGATCCGTCCAGGCGTTGATGCACCGGAAGGTCTGAAGAGCATTGATGAACTTAAAGTGCTGGACGCAGATATTCAAACACTCAATCAATCAAGAACCGAGGATAAGAATCAATTTACGACTTTGTTCGGCAAGTGAGAAGGGACTGCCTGATCGATGAAATGGATCAAAGCTTTGTTTTTGGGAAAAGGGAGAACGGTGCCGGGAACGGCCAGGTTCTCTTTTCCTATAAGGATTTTTAGTATTCTGTGCTTTGCACTGCTGTTTGTCTGGCCGACACTGCGGCTGGTTGCTCTCGGGTTTACATCGGAAAAAGGACTGACACTGGCAAACTACCAAAAAATTCTTCATGATCCGTACACATGGCGAGTAGTCTGGAACACCATGATGATCAGCGTCGGGTCAACGGCGATTGCGTTTGTACTGGGACTTTTTTTTGCTTGGATGGTCGCTTATGTCAATATCAGAGGCAAGAAATGGATGCAGGTGTTTATTGTTCTGCCCTTTGTTATTCCATCATATATTACGACACTGGCGTGGACACAGCTGTTCAGTGAGAACGGTCTTGTGGCCAGAGCACTCGCGCTGCTTTCCATTCAGGGGCATCCATGGAATCTGTACAGTTATACAGGTATGATCTTTATTCTTGGATTAACGCATTATCCACTGGTCTATTTGTTTACCGTGAATGTGCTGAGACAGATTCCTCGGGAAATGGAGCAAGCCTGCCGGGCGTCGGGGGGATCAAAGGTAACGACCTTCTTTAGGGTCACTTTACCGATGGCGCTTCCAGGCATCGTCAGCGGCACTTTTCTTGCCTTTCTTGCAAGTCTGGATAATTTCGGTATTCCGGCATTTCTTGGTATTCCGGCTCATATCAGCGTGCTCAGTACGCATATCTACCAGCAGATCATTGGATTCGGCCCCGATGCCTTTGCGAGCGCATCCGTTTTTTCGGTGCTCCTTGGAGGTCTCGCGCTGCTTGGCATGCTGTGCCAGTGGTTGTTTCAGCGACGCATGAAAGCGACGGAGACGTCCGTTGCCGACAGGGAACCTCGCTATTTTCCTGCCCGCATGCCAAAAGTGCTGGTGGAAAGCGGTATCTGGCTGTTTTTCCTGGTTACTGCATGCATTCCGTTCGCGGCCATGATGATAACGTCACTCCTTCCGGCCTACGGACTTGAGTTTACTTTGCAGCATTTGAGTTTGCAGAATTATCGTTTTGTTTTGCTGGAAAGCCCTGACACTCAGATGGCGATTCGCAATAGTTTGCGGCTGGCCGCCGTAACGACCGTTATCGGTGCAGTCATCGGAACTTTTTTCGCTTATTTGCAGATACGTAGGCCATCACGGCTGCTGAAGATCAGTGAACTGTTTATTGGACTCCCTTATGCACTGCCGGGAACGGTTATGGCTTTGTCGATGATTTTTGTCTGGATGGAACCGATACCAGGCTGGAATCCGGGTATTTACGGATCAACGCTCATTCTCTTCATCGCCTATTTCACACGCTTTCTGATTCTGCAGGTTCGCGGCAGTACAACGGCCGTGCTGCAAGTCGACGTATCTATGGAAGAAGCGGCACAGGTAAGTGGAGCGTCCTGGTGGCAGAAATGGCGGAAAATCTTAATCCCCTTGCTGCTCCCGGGGATTCTGAACGGGGCGGGACTTGTGTTCCTGACAGCATTGACAGAACTGACCGTGTCTGCGTTGCTCTATTCAGCACAGTCGAAAACAATAAGCGTTGTGATTTTCAGCTATGAGCAGGCGGGATATACAACCTATTCTACTGCTTTTTCAAGTTTAATCATTATACTGCTGATTATTGGTTTTGCCGGTTTATCCATGATTCATTTCTTTTGGAAACGGAAGGTGGGGGTCCATCATGTCGATCTGCATTAAGGAAGTCGGGCGGACGTTTGGCGCGTTCACTGCATTAGACAAGATCAATCTCATCGTTGAGGACGGGGAATTCTTAGCCATACTTGGCCCATCCGGATGCGGGAAAACAACGCTTCTTCGTCTGCTTGCCGGATTTGACGCGCCAACGGCCGGTACGATTGAAATGGATGGCAGGATAGTCGGGAGTCCCAGACATTCGCTTCCCCCGGAACAGCGTAATATCGGCATGGTTTTTCAATCGTTCGCGCTATGGCCGCATATGAATGTACGCAAGCACATAGAATTCTCGCTTTTACACCACCAGTATGTCCGCACAGCGTTAAAAAAGGAGTATAAGCAGCGCACGGACGAAGTTCTGAGGATGATCAAGCTTCAGCATTTCGCTGACCGGATGCCCGCGGAGCTGTCCGGCGGCCAGAAACAGCGGGTTGCTCTTGGCCGGGCGATTGCGCCGCAACCCAAGCTGCTGCTGATGGACGAGCCGCTCAGCAGTCTCGATGCGGAGCTCAGAATTGCCATGCGCGGCGAGTTACAGGACATACATCGTCTGACCGGTGCAACAATTATTTATGTTACTCATGATCAGAGCGAGGCACTGGCGATGGCGGATCGTATGGTGGTCATGAATCGCGGTACGGTCGAACAAATCGGCACGCCGAAAGAGATCTATATGCATCCGAAAACGGATTTTGTTGCCCGTTTTGTCGGGAAGGCCAACCTGATTAAAGGAACCTGGACGGGTAAGACTTTTTCTCCGGATGAAGCACCGGACAGCCGGTGGCCGGATCCTGGCGTTTCTGAACTGTTGAAGAAACAAGCTGTCTATCCGGCCAGGCCGGAACAGCTTGCACTCAGTCGCGCATCTTCGGGCATTCCGGCTACAGTGACCAATGTCCAGTATCAGGGAAAAGAAATTCATTATACTGTCCGCACAAACGGAGGCATCTGGCGAGTGGATACGGATCTTTCTCAAAACTATGATATGGGCGATTCGGTCTTTCTGAAACTTAAATCAACATATGACCTCAGCGCAGAAATGTAGCAGGAAAACAATTGAAAAAGCAGATCACGGTCAGAAAATAATTGTTGAAAATAGATTGATGCTTCGGTTTCTAAGTGCCAGATTCAATGTTCTAATCATTCTTACAAAAAGAATCGGCTTAAGTCTTAAGGATGAATACTCGTTATGTGCAACGGAAAATGAAAGAACTATTCGCCGATCGAGTGCGAAGCGCACGGCCATGCGCAGCTGATGAAATGTGAGCTGGAACGGTTCAGCAAAATCATTTAAGCTCTTTTCGTTTTTGCTCGTTACAAAAACGCGCGCAACATTGCAGGCTTCGAGAATGTTGCGGCACAGATTGATAAAAAGCCACATGAGATACATTTGAACGTTTGGTTTCATGCAGTATTGGTTCTTCACAGAAATCCCACCTTGTTTAAATTATAATAAAAAGCCGCTCATCCGATTGTGGATGGGCGGCTTTGCCTGAACCCATCCAACGCGAAGCTGGGTCCAAGCATTCGTTAAGTTGTCAACGGATGCCGGGACCCTAGCTAATAATAATAATGGCTTTAACCATGCGTTGTAATGGGCGATTCATAGTAAATTGCTCCTTACCTGAATTATCAATTTTTTTAGTACCGTAACTATAGCACCGCCGGAAATCTCTGTCAATAATAAATTTACGCAAATTATTGATTACGTTGATCACATGCGGGTTTGCTTGCTGATCAAAAAATTTTTTTGGGTCATTTTCTTCCATAAGTGCGCCTAAAAACCCTGAGGTAAAATTCAAAAAAGGGGGTTGACTGAATTTTTTAAAGTGATTAACATTTGTGCCAACCCCAAAAAATGCCACTTGCGGATGTGAAAATCCGATGAGGTATCAAAGGGTTTTGAGACGAAAAATACAGAGAAGGCTGAAGGTCTCAGAAACAAAGGCTGATACAGAAAAAGAGAGGAGGAACCCTAAGTGACCGAAAAAACGGAAATGTGCGCAGAAACAGGTGCTGACTTATTGATTCGTTTGATCCGACAGTCGGGAACGGACGTACTTTTTGGTTATCCGGGAGGCGCGGTATTGCCCCTCTATGATGCGGTTTATCGCCACCATATGCGCCACGTGCTTGCCCGGCATGAACAGGGGGCGGTGCACGCTGCCGAAGGATATGCCCGTGTTTCGGGGAAACCGGGTGTGGTCCTTGCGACAAGCGGCCCAGGCGCGACAAATTTGGTTACAGGATTGATGGACGCATTGATTGATTCGTTGCCGCTTGTTGTTTTTACCGGACAGGTGACGCGGCAGGCGATTAACACCGACGCGTTTCAGGAAGCGGATGTCATCGGAATTACCGGATCGGCAACGAAGCACAATTTTCGCGTCCGACAAGCAAGCGAGCTTCCCGAGGTGGTTGCCAAAGCTTTTTTCTTGGCGACAAGCGGGCGTCCGGGACCGATTTTGGTTGATCTGCCGAAGGATATTTGCGCGGGACGGCTGGAAAACATGCCGGATCTGGCATTTGATCTCCGGCTCCCCGGCTATCATGTACCGAACAAGGCAGATATCCGCATGGTGCGTCGGGTCGCTGAAGCACTTAAGAAGGCCGAATGTCCAGTATTGCTGTCCGGAGCAGGTGTGGTTCATAGCCATGCGGCGGGAAAATTGCGGCAATTTGCTGAAACATGTCATTTACCGGTGGTGACGACATTCCTTGGTCTTGGCAGTATTCCGGCATCGCACCCGCTTTTTCTTGGAATGGGCGGGATGCATGGAACATTTGCCGCTAATATGGCACTTTCCGAATGCGATCTACTGCTCAATATCGGCTCGCGTTTCGATGACCGGCTGACCGGGAATCTTGAAAAATTCGCCCCGAATGCCCAAGTGGCGCATATCGATATTGATGCATCGGAAATTGGCAAGGTGGTGCACACCGACTATGGCCTGGTTGGCGATGCTGGTACGGTTCTTGATCAGTTGCAGAATGCTTTACAAGAACCACTGCCGAATCACCGCGACTGGATGAATCATTTGCACGGCTACGCGGATAGCCATCCGCTCCATTATGTTCAAGCCAGTCGGGAATTGTTACCGCAATACGTGATTGAACAGATTTGCCGTTTTACCGGTCCTGATGCCATTGTCGCGACTGATGTCGGACAGCACCAGATGTGGGCGGCTCAATATTACCGTTTCGAAGAGCCGAACCGTTTTGTCAGCTCGGGAGGACTCGGAACCATGGGCTTCGGTCTTCCGGCTGCCATCGGTGCCCAGATTGCTTGTCCACAGAAAAAAGTTGTAGCAATTCTTGGCGACGGTGGCTTCCAAATGACACTGCAGGAGCTCGCGGTCATTGCGGAACGCAAGCTGCCAGTGAAAATTTTTATCCTGAACAATCATACGCTGGGTATGGTTCGGCAATGGCAAGAATCTTTTTATGGAGAACGCTATGCGGAATCAATTCCTGAAATGCAGCCTGATTTTGTTCGGCTTACGGAAAGCTATGGAGTTTCAGCTCACCGGCTGACTGATCCGTCCGGTGCGGCTGCAATGATTGAATCGGCGCTTTTGACTGATGCGCCGGCACTTGTCGATTGTGTTGTGAAGCAGATGGAAAATGTTACGCCGATGGTTCCTCCTGGCAAAGGCCTAATGGAAATGGCGGGGGTGTGAATCAATGAGACAGACTGTATCAGTAGAAACAGCGGCGAATCCCGATGTGTTGACGCGGGTAACGATGCTGCTTGGACGCGGCAATTTGTCGATTGTAGGAATGAACGCGGAACACAAGGGCAAGCACTTTCACATGTGCCTGGAATTGTCGGCGGAGACTGAGTACCAGTTTCGTCGTTTCGTTCGTCAAGCGGAAAAGCTGGTAGATGTATACGCTGTTGCGCTAAGCATCCCAAAAGTATCATCGATGGATACGACTAATTAAAAATATTTAATTATTGGCAATAAAACAAAAATAGATAGGGGATACGAAAATGACAGCGAAAGTTTACTATGACAAAGATATCAATGAAAATGTATTGCGCGGAAAGAAAATAGCGGTTCTTGGTTACGGTTCGCAAGGGCACTCGCAGGCTCAGAACCTGCGTGACAGCGGATTTTCTGTGACAATTGGTGTGAGGCCAGGCAAATCTTGGGATAAAGCACAGCGCGACGGGTTTCCGGTAAAAAGTGTCAAGGAGGCAGCTGCTGAGGCTGATGTTGTGATGATGCTGCTCCCCGACGAACGTCAGCCGGAGGTCTATTACAGTGAAGTTCAAGAGGGACTGGAACCGGGAAATGCTCTTGCTTTCTCACATGGTTTCAATATTCACTTCACTCAGATCCTTCCACCAAAGGATGTCGATGTATTCATGGTCGCGCCAAAAGGTCCCGGTCACTTTTGCCGCCGCGAATATCTGAATGGTGGCGGTGTTCCGGCTTTCTACGCGGTTGAACAGAATCCGTCCGGCGAAGCAGAAGACCTGGCACTTGCCTGGGCAAAAGGTCTTGGCGCGGCTCGTGCGGGTGTCCTTAAAACCACATTCAAAGAAGAGACGGAAACCGATCTGTTTGGTGAACAAGCCGTGCTGATGGGCGGTCTGACTCACTTGATCGAAGCCGCATTCGAAACGCTCGTTGAAGCGGGCTATCAGCCGGAAAATGCCTATTTTGAAACCTGTCACGAGATGAAAATGCTCACCGATCTGATCTATGAAAACGGTCTGACCGGGATGCGCTATTCTTGCTCCGATACATCCAAGTTCGGTGATTTCACCGTCGGTCGCTATGTCATCGATGATAGTGTCAAAGCCCGGATGAAAAAAGTCCTCGAAAATATCCAATCCGGCAAATTTGCTCGCGACTGGGTACTTGAAAACAAAGTCGGCCGCCCAATGTTCAATGCGCTTCAGCAAAAGGAAAACAATTCGGAACTCGAACGTGTGGGCCGCGAGCTGCGCAAACTGATGCCGTTCGTCAAGGCAGGCAAGGAAGACAGTGAAGACATTACAGCCAATGTTGCACAATAAATCGTTGGTGCAATCCGAATCACAACTGAAAGGGTGAAGTCCATTGGGGATTATGTGTCGGCGGCGGATATAGCGGAGGCGCGCGAAATACTGACGCCTGTTGTTCATCGGACACCGATGATCGAGTCGGCAACCTTGAACCGTATCAGCGGAGCACATCTGCATTTGAAACTGGAAAATATGCAGCGAACCGGGTCTTTTAAACTGCGGGGCGCATTTAATAAAATGGCTCATCTGTCAGCAAGAGAACTGAATCGTGGTATTGTGACCGCATCTGCGGGCAACCATGCCCAGGGAATTGCTTATGCGGCAGCAAAACGCGGAGCATTGGCAAAAATTTTTATGCCGGAGCGCACCCCACAGGCGAAAATTCAAGCGACTGCTGGTTATGGCGCAGAGGTTGTGCTTGCCGGTGCATCGTATCAGGAAGCGTATGAGACGGCACGTGCCGAATGTCAAACGCATCAATCTGTTTTTGTCCATGCGTTTGATGATAATCAGGTAATCGCAGGGCAAGGAACCGTTGCCGCAGAAATGCTCGCTCAATGTTCTGAACTTGACATGGTGCTTGTGCCGATCGGTGGTGGCGGACTTGCTGCCGGAACGGTTTGCTATTTGAAAAGTGTTAAGCCCGGCATCCGTGTTATTGGTGTTCAATCCGATCACGCACCGGCGGCATATAACCTTTTTCACCGTGCTAGGAAGCAGCCAAACCACCAATCACCGGGCATAGCCGAAGGGATTCTCGTTGATAAACCAGGTGAACGTACCGTTCCTGTTCTGAGGCATTATCTTGATGATCTGGTAACCGTTACAGATTCGGAGATTGCCCAGGCGATGCTCCTGATGCTCGAACGCAGCAAGTTGCTCGTCGAGGGTGCCGGTGCTGCCGCGCTTGGGGCAGTGCTTTCTGAAACGGTACCTGTGCAAGGAAGGCACATTGGTTTGATTGTCAGCGGCGGCAACGCGGACACGGGGGGACTGGCGCTGCTCAAACAAATGGCCTCAGGTGTGAGCCGTAATGTCTGCAAATTGTGAAAGGGGGAACAAGGTATGATCATTGATGCGCAAAAGATTAGTTGGGTACGTGCGGATCATACGGTTCTTCAGAATATAGATTGGCAGGTGCGCGAAGGCGAACACTGGTCGCTGATCGGTCTGAACGGTTCGGGGAAATCTACTCTGCTGAAGATGATCAACGGCTATATCTGGCCGACGAGCGGCAGCCTTGCTGTACTGGGCAACCCCTTCGGCACCGTCGATCTGCGTGAGCTGCGACGGAAAATCGGCTGGGTAAGCGCATCGCTTTCAGAGAAAATCAGGGTAGATGAATGCCCGGAATCGATTGTGCTTAGCGGCAAGTTTGCTTCAATTGGTTTATATGTGCGAACGTCGTCCGCCGAACGTGAAAGGGCGCACGACTTATTACACAAGCTCGGCTGTACATCCTTTGAAAATCGGCCGTTCGGGCTGCTGTCGCAAGGCGAGAAGCAGCGCGTGCTGATCGCGCGTGCATTAATGGCAGCTCCTCGGCTGCTGATTCTAGACGAACCGTGCAACGGACTTGATCTGTTCGCCCGGGAGCGGCTGCTGTCGCTGGTTGCTGAGCTGGCCGGATCGCCCGAGGCACCGACCATAATCTTCGTGACGCACCACGTCGACGAAATTCTCCCATGTTTTGCGCATACACTGCTGCTTAAGGCAGGAACGGTTTATAAGGCGGGGGCGGCAAGGGAGGTGCTGACGCCGGAAATTATGACCGATTTTTATGATCGTCGTGTAACGGTGTTGCAGCAAAACGGTCGTCTTTCCATCGCATTAACCTTTTAATCAGTAATTTAATTGTTATGAGCATCTTTGCATTCTCTTCTAACTCTGGTGAATTTTAACTTGCTTGTCGCTTAAGATGAGCAAGTTTTTTGCTTAGGAAATTAATAAAATATTCTGGACTTCGCGCGTGAAAGCATCCTTAATGGCTTTTTTGAATCCTGTCTTCAATTAACCGACAAAGAGGTGGACCGATTGATGACCGAAGCAAAAAAATGCCCGAAGCAACCTGTGAAGAAGCTGCGATTTTTTTGGCCAAAAGACTTTCCTTTCTTGCGTTGGCAAACTGCGGCGTTTTCAAGCCCTGCCTGATGTGCGGTGAAACATCGGCACAACGCGAAATTTGTTCAAAGGAAATGGAATATGCAAAATAATATTTGGAACAACGAACGGATAATTGATTACTTTCTGAAAGTGATCGTAGTCTGTTTTTCCAGCGAACTGGAAGGAGAGGTGACAATTTTAGCACCAGTTGTCTTCAGTTATATCAATTGGGCAACATAAGTGACGGCAGTTGTTGTTAATCGAACAGGCTGCCCCGCACGGCTTATTGTAAAGTCAAGCAGTTTGCTATGTGAGTCAATCATTTTCCAGCCCTGACTGTAAACCTGATTTAATTCCTCAAGTAATTTGCAGGTTGGAAGGTTGAGTTCCATAGTTACATCAAGTGGCTGGTTTGTCTCAACAAGACGCTCTTCCATATTAGAGTTAATGATCAAACAATTAATGCCGTTGTGCTTAGTGCCTTTTACTATTTGTTGCAGAACATATCTAAAATCGTCGATAGTGGCAACATGCTCTAAGCTGGAAACAGCAATAATATAATCGTAGCCGTTGGGTTCAATCGGAAAGTCGACGAGGTCCGATTGAATCGGTTTAATTTTTTCTTTGACGCCATAGCTTTGACTGTAGCGCCTTAAATGGTTGATCGCTGAGTCAAGTAAATCAACGCAAACCACTTCACCATCGCGGATCTTTTGCGCGATCGGAATACTGTTTCGCCCGACGCCGCTGCCCAGATCTAAAACGCGCACAAAATCCTTATTTTTGAGAACCTTGAGCTGCTCCATGACTGTTGAAACCGGCATATAAAGCCAAGAACCTTTTTCAAAAAGTTTATTGTGGTCATAGCAATAATCGTGGTAATCTTTCTCTGATTTTCTAATTACTTCAATTCGATTCATTGTCGCACCTCATTAATAGATTCTGCCTAATAGCCCATTGCCGTCTTGACGGTCTCCATTTGCTCGGTTGATGTAAGGGCTTCAAGAAGCTTAAACGCTACACCGGGGGCGGTTTCCGGACAATAAGAAGTGATGATTTTTTTATACTATAAGAAAGTTTAAAATTCAGCGGATTATAGTATAAGTGCAACTAAGCCTTTACCTTCGCCAGAGGCCTGGCAAAGCCAAGTTTTCTAATCAATCACGATTGGTTCGTCCACGACTTTTGCTCCCATTGCGCTAAGTTGAGCTTGGCGTTTGCCGTCACCTAAATGATAGGTGGTTGCGTGCCGTCCGGTAAGTATCCCGCTTTTTCCTAAGGGAAGTGCACCGACACATATCGCAGCGATCCATTTTCTGCTTTCATGGAACGCACGGATCAGAGACAGGAAGCGTGCGTCATAGGCTTCTTCATAGAATCCGTATTCCTCAAATCCTCCGGGAACAGCGAGCGCATCGTAGTCATTTATGTTCACTTCATCAATGGTCTTATCGACAAGTACAGGGATATGAAAGCTGCTCATTACTTTTTTCCTAAAACCACAGGTGGACACGGATACATCATACCCATAATCATTCCTTGCCCAGCCAAATACGTCGACAAAGGGACTGAATTCCATTGTTTCAAAGCCCTGTGCCATGAAAAGTAAGATCTTCATCGTAACCTCCTGAAAACTGGTTTTACTGAACCTGAGCCGTGCTGTTGTGTTGTGGAAACTATCATCATTTTACCGCAAAGTTGCCTTTTTGGATTGAAAAGGAAAGGTTGGATGCACAACTCACAACTAGCTTCTAAAGGGGATTTTCGTGCAGAAAACAGTGCCTTATCTATGATTTAATCATTAAGAGTAAAACAAATCACCTATTACTTCTGATTGATAAGCTGCTTGCGATCATTGAAAAAGCTTCGATAGGCAAGGTAACAGGAAAGAAAAGAGGCAATGGCAGTCGTTGAGAGCAGCATGAATGTAACCATGATCTGATATTTGATCGCCTCCATTGGTGATGTGCCTGCAAGAATCAGCCCGGTCATCATGCCCGGAAGTGAAACGATCCCAAGCGTTTTCGCTGAATCGATGGTTGGCAGCATACCGGTCTTTATGGCATCACGGATGATCTCCTTGGATGAGCGCAGCGGATCAGCGCCTAAAGCAAGCTTGGTCTCGATTTCATCGCGTTTGTGCCTGAAATCAGCGGTTATCTGCTTGTAGCACAGGCCGAGTGCGACCATCGCATTGCTGATGATCATACCGCCGATCGGGATCATCTGATTGGGTTCATACTTGATGATGCCGGACAGGATCAGGATGAATAGTGTGACAAGGGTACCGGCGCTGATGGAGAAAAAAGAAATCGTCAGCCCGTGTTTAATGGTTTTTCCACGTTTCGCAGCATTATAAGATGCGTTAAAGGTCATAAACAGGAGCAATAGCGTCGTAAAAGCCGGATTTTTATAGCCGAAGACAAAGTCGAGTATATAGCCGACCGCAACCAGCTGGACAACGGCGCGGATGACGCTGATGATCGTCTCTTTTTCCAGCTTCAGCTTTTGCCAATACGAGAAAAAAAGAGTAACAGCCACAAGTAATGAAGCGATCAACAGAGAAGTCACATGAATCGTTGCGGAGCCATTCATCGAATCGCCTCCAATGTCCGAATTTCTCCATTATCAATTGTGAGCACTTTATTGGCATGGCGTCTGCTTTGCTCGGGGTTATGTGTGATCCACAGGACGGTCATTCCTTTGTCATGAAGCGATGCGATCACTTGCTCGACAATGGCTGTATTGGTAACGTCGAGTGCCGATGTTACTTCATCGAGCAGCAAAATCTCAGGCGTAAACAGCAGACTGCGGATCAGTGCAATGCGCTGCTTCTCTCCTCCAGATAAATTTTTGATGTCTTTCTGCAGATATTCCGTTGTCATTTGAAACGAAGAAAAAAGCGCCTCTACCCGTGCGTGATCAACGGATGTGTTTCGGATCACATAGGGAAATGCGATATTATCGAGAACCCGCTCGCCAAATAGATACGGTGTCTGGAAGCAATAAGCAATTTTTTTCCTTAAAGTCGTTGCTTCAATGGTCTCAATAGCCTGTCCGTGAAAGGTGAGGGTGCCGCCGGTCGGACTGATAAGATGGCAGCACAGTTTGAGAAAGGTGCTTTTGCCGCTTCCTGACGGACCCACAATCGATACAAAATCGCCGGCATCAATTGATACGGAAAGATCTCTGAGAATGGTTTTATCTCCGTTTTTGAAAAATACATGATTAAATTCAAGTAAAGACACAGGTTCACCGCCGTTTCCCTTTTCGCAGAAAGGAATATATTGTCGCTTCTATTTTAGTCTTTTTTTGCGCGATAAGCACGAACGGGATACACTGCTTAATCCACGGTGTACACAAAGGTCGGCGGTTCCACGACATAGCGTTCTGCAGACTCGGCTTCTGCCCTTGTTTGCTGAACGGTGCCGAAGGGATGCTGAGGAGGTGCGTAGATGGAATACAATTTGATCGGTACATGACCAGTGTTCACTAAGTTATGCCATGTTCCTGCAGGGATTATGAAGGCAAAATCACGGGATACCGGCTGCTGGAAATCGAGCTGGCTTTTCTGCCTGCCCATCATCACTTGCCCCTGTCCGTCTTCAATACGTATAAACTGATCCAGGTGCGGATGAATTTCCAGACCGATATCCTCGCCGGGATTAATGCTCATCAATGTCACCTGCAAATGTTTTCCCGTCCATAATGCGCGGCGATAGGCCTGGTTCTGCTTTGCCGCCTGTTCAATATTCACAGCAAACGGGTTCGGCCCATAATCTTTAAAAGGCAGCGCTGATGGTCCTTCAGATCGCGCGGAATAGCCAACAGTTCTCGGTTGTGAATAGGGATAACCTGAGGGACCTCTAAAGGGATACGGATTCCCGGGGTACGGATACATAAAAATCAATCCTTTCATAGGCTAAGATCATCATAATATATGTATGCGAGGCACAGACTGTGTCTCTTAGAAC
>NZ_JAMAST010000009.1 GCF_023336505.1 Sporolactobacillus mangiferae
ATTTTCTTTTGCATACGTTTTGTATGCTCTCCAAGCATCTGTAACAAGCACATTATGAGACGATAGTTTAGTACCAATGATAGTTTCAATTTTGGTTTTTACAATACGCCCCATACAAGATACTTTGGAGACGGTTGCTTTTGTACGGTCTCTTGCAACAAGAACACATACTTGTTCGTGGCTGATTCCTCTGTGTTTGGATTTTCCTCCACGTTTTCGAGGCTTCCGTTCTTTAATGCCACGTTGCCCTTTTTGAGAGTACAAGAAATAGGTCTCGTCAACTTCAACGATACCTTCAAAATGGTCAAAATCCATTTGCTTTAAGGCGGATAGCAGTTTATGTCTCCAGTAAAAAAGTGTAACCCAAGTAACCCCTACGATTTCAGCCGATTTACGCAGGGAGTAGCCTTTGAACATACAATCCACAAATGTAATCCATTCATCACCTTTTCGGGTGCGATAAAGAACGGTGTTAGTCGTATCCGTAAAGGTTTTAAGGCAACTTTTACAACGATACCGTTGACGACCCTTGACTTTTCCGAATCGAACAACGTGTTCAGATGTACAATGGGGACACTCGAAGCCATCTTTAAAACGAGTTTCCCTCATTTCGTTAATCAATCTACCACCAACGGAAGAGGTCGGGTCAACATAACGTTTTACCCATTGATATACTTTTTCCTTTTTAGTATGGGGTAACTTGTCGATGTATTTTAATAGGTTACTGAACGCTTTGTCCATCATTAACACTCCCGAACCTTTGTTCTAATTGTAATTATAGCAAGAACTTGGTTGGGTTCAAATATCAACAATGTTCTTTAACAGAGCCATATATTAAAATCAGCTGACTGTTGACTTCTGTACCGATTCTGATTGATCCTGTACATCCTTGGCCTGGCATTCCGGACAGATTCCGTAAATTTCCAGGCGATGATGATCAACCTTAAATCCAGTCACCTGCGCCGCAAGTGCTTCTATTTCATCAAGTGCAGGGTAAAAGAAATCGACGATCTTACCACACTTGCTGCAGATGACATGATAATGACGTTTGGTTGAAAAATCGAAGCGGCTGGACGCATCACCATAGGTCAGTTCTTTAACCAAACCGGTTTTTTTAAATACACGCAGATTATTATAAACAGTGGCTACACTCATATTCGGAAATTTGTGTTCCAGTGTTTTGTAAATTTCATCCGCAGTCGGATGGGTGTCGGAAATAACCAGATATTCAAGAATCGCATGACGCTGCGGCGTAATGCGTACGCCGGAGCTCTTAAGCATTTCAATCGCATGATCAACATTTAACTTATTATCGCTCATCGTCATGCACCTCGCTTTCAGCAATAGTGATTATCAAAATCAATTATCAGATTACAATCGTTACAATTATATATTCAGTGTACATGGTTCATGCTTATCCTGTCAATGTTAAGAACTTTTTAATGAGAATCTTTCTAAACAGATGCAGTGCGACATCCATAGTCTGCCACATATGCTGAAGCACATACATTTTCATTCGTCTGCAATAAATAATTGTACAAATAAAAATAAGGATGCCAGGCATCCTTATTTTCACTTGACGGGTCGATTTGAGAATGGTTGTCCTTAATCAGTAAGATTTTCTTTTACGTATTGATAAACGTCGTCAACATGGCCTGCTACCTTGACCTTGGGCCATACTTTTTTGATCGTTCCTTCTCTGTCAATGACAAAAGTAGAGCGGACGATGCCAGGAGCTTTTTTCCCAAACATGGTCTTCATCTGCCAGCTCCCATAGGCTTCAGCAGTCTGATGGTCTGCATCCGATAAAAGTGTGAACGGCAGTCCGTGTTTTTCCGTAAATTTCTGGTGCCTTTCGACCGGATCGGGGCTGATTCCGAGAACGACTGTATTCAGTGCCTCAAAGCGGCTGTTTTGATCGCGAAAATCACATGCTTCCGTTGTGCAACCGGGCGTCATGTCCTTCGGATAAAAATAAAGTACGACATTCTTTCCCTTATAATCTGATAATGAAACTTCTTTACCGTTTGTTTCATTTAATGTAAAATCCGGTGCTTTTACGCCTGCTTCTAACATCAATAATGCTCCTTTCGTACGATGATTTTATTGAATATGAATCGCAACTTTGCCGAATTGCCCAGACCGCAGCAAATAATGAAGCGCATCCGCTGTCTCGGCTAATTCAAAGGTGTGGTCTACAACTGGCCTGATTTCATGACTTTGAAACAGCTTCAGCATCTCATGAAATTCGTCAATGCTGCCCATTGTCGTGCCGCGAAGCTGCCATTGATTATAAAAAAAGGTGCGAAGATTTAGCGCGACTTCATCACCGGCTGATGCCCCAAAGGCAATCACGGTTCCTCCTTTTTTAAGAAGGCTCAGGGAACGGTTAAAGGTTGCCGCACCGACACTTTCAATCACCAGATCCACTTTATTGCCCTCCATTGCCGTCTCCCAGTCCTCGTCATTTTTAAGCAGAAGATCAGCGCCAAGCACTTTGGCTCTTGCCAGTTTCTCAGTGCTCCGCGACGAAACGACAACCAATGCGCCGACAGCCTTCGCCATTTGCAGCATATAGGTCGCAACACCGCTTCCAATGCCAGGAATAAATACAGTTTGTCCGCTTTTCAGTTCTCCCTTTGTAAAAAGGGCGCGATAGCCGGTTAGTGCCGAAAGTGGCAAAACCCCCGCTTCAGTCCAGGAAAGGTAGTCCGGCTTCCGCGCAAGCTGCGCTTCAGGAAGCACAATTTGTTCAGCAAACGTGCCGTTATCCGGTAACCCAAGAATCTCGAAATCATCCGGCGGGGCGGCGGTCTTCCTTTCCCATCGCAGGCTGGGTATAATCAGCACCTCATCACCGACACGAAACGTTTTCGTTTGCGGACCGACTTCTGATACGATACCGGCACCATCAGAACCAAGAATCAGCGGTGGTTGATCTTGCTGATGACGCGTCACGACAAAAAGATCACGATGATTCAGCCCTGCTGCCTTCAGATTAACCTTCACTTCACCTGATCCGGGACTTGGCGGACTTTTAAAATCCACTGTATAATGCGCCCCGGAAAGTCCGGCAACCCCCTCGTGAACAAAAGCTTTCATCTAATCACCTGTTCCATTTTTTCAACAATTATTATTAAAAAAGTTGTCATTTAAGGCTTCTATCGTCATCATCACCACAAAAAACGAGTTAGAAATACTGGGAACTTTTGCCTCCCATCATTTTAATGATACCTCGAAACCGGCTGTATGTGAATTCAAGCGCATTCTATTGTACCAATCAGGCAGCGAAACGTTAAAAATGTTAAAATGAAATGATAAATCGTCTTTATACAGGTGATCACATGGATATAGAAAGCATTGCGCGAAGAATTGAAAATGACGAATCAATTATCGGCGAAGAAACCGCTAAAAAATCTGCTGTTCTGCTCCCGCTTATTTTCAAAGACAAAACCTGGCAGATCTTGCTTGAGGTGCGCGCCGAGCAATTAAAGCGCCAGCCTGGAGATATTTGCTTTCCTGGCGGGAGAAGCGAAAAAATAGATGGATCAATGCGCGCCACTGCCATTCGTGAAACATGCGAAGAACTTGGCATTCGAAAAGAGGCCGTCACAGTCATCGGCCAGATGGGCACGTGTATTGCAACCGCGGATTTGTTCATCTATCCTTTTGTCGGCAGGCTCGACACTAGTGAGACGCTGCATCCGAACAAAAGCGAGGTTCAGGAAACGTTTACGATTCCGCTTCCCTGGCTGATGAAACAGGTACCGGAAAAACATACGTTAAGTTTTTCCGTGGACAAAAAGTCCGATTTTCCGTTTGAACGAATCGTAGCAGGTCATCATTACGCTTTTCGCAGTCTGGAAATAACCGAACCTTTTTATGAATATGAAGGAAAGACGATCTGGGGATTAACGGCTCGGATGCTCGAACATTTCGTCTTCCTGATGAATCACCGAATGTTCGACTGAACCTCCTGCCTCAGGGTTCATGGCTTGTCATTTTTTGCCTGTTATTAGATACTTGAGTGAGAAATGTCACTTAAATGGTCTAAGGAGAGATGAAACTATGAATATACAGACTTCAGAAAAGCTTTATGCGCAAGCACTTGAGCATATTGTCGGCGGTGTCAACAGCCCCTCCCGCGCCTATGCGGCGGTTGGTGGCGGGGCACCGGTTTTCATGAAAAGGGGAAAGGGCGCTTACTTCTGGGATGAAGATGGGAATCGTTACATTGATTATTTGGCAGCTTATGGTCCGATTATCACTGGCTTCGCTCACCCCCATATCACGGCAGCGATTAAGAAGCAGGCGGAACTCGGCGTATTGTACGGAACGCCGACGCATCTGGAAACGAAACTTGCAGTCATGATCAAAGAAGCGATTCCTTCATTAGATAAAGTGCGGTTCACTAATTCCGGAACCGAATCCGTTATGACAACGGTTCGCGTTGCACGCGCATTCACAGGCAGAAAGATTATTTTAAAATTTGCCGGCAGCTACCACGGCCACTTCGATCTTGTCCTTGTTGCTGCAGGTTCAGGCCCGTCCACACTTGGGTCACCGGATTCTGCCGGTGTGACTGAAAGCACGGCACAGGAAGTGATCACTGTACCGTTTAATAACGTAGACACTTTGCAGCAGGCGTTCGACAAGTGGGGCAATGAAATCGCCGCGGTGCTTGTCGAACCGATCGTTGGCAATTTCGGTATGGTCATGCCAAAACCCGGCTTTCTGGAAGCAATCAGCACCATTGCACATGAAGCAGGAGCACTTGTCATCTTTGACGAAGTCATCACAAACTTCCGCTTCATGTATGGAGGCGCTCAAAATTACCTTGGCGCAACACCAGATCTGACCGCCATGGGTAAAATCATCGGCGGCGGGCTTCCGATCGGTGCATACGGCGGCAAAAAAGAAATCATGGACGAAGTTGCACCGCTTGGGCCCGCCTATCAGGCCGGTACAATGGCAGGTAACCCGCTGTCGATGGCAGGCGGCATTGCCTGTCTTGAAGTGCTGCAAACGCCAGGGATTTATGAACACATGGATCGTCTCGGAAAAAAACTGGAGGACGGCATACATTCGATTAATGAAAAGTACCACCTGCCGATTGCCATTAATCGGATCGGTGGTGCGATGACATTGTATTTTTCCGATCATGAAATCACAAACTATGAGGAAGCAAAGGCAACCGACACGAAAATGTTTGGACGATTCTTTAAATACATGCTGGAAAAAGGAGTTAACCTGGCGCCTTCTAAGTATGAGGCATGGTTCCTCACAACTGAACATTCAGAAAGAGACATCAATGATACGTTGGAAGCCGTTGACTATGCATTCGCTCAACTTGCAAACTCATGATATTCGGGGAGAAAGGGGCGTCTGTGCCTTCGCCAGAGGCTTGGCAAAGCCAGGTTTTCTAATATATTGATGATAGGAGGAGAGAAAAGTGCATCTTGGCGCACGCAGCTTGAAAACCGGGGTCGCAGTTACCATTGCCCTGATGATTGCGGCCGCACTCGGCATGTCACCGCCTATCATGGCCGGGGTCGCCGCAGCGATGACGACGCGACCATCTGTACAACTGTCGTTCCGCGCAATGCTGCAAAATATATACGGAAACCTGGTTGGTGCGCTGATCGCAGTGATTGCCGTGATCGTTTTCGGTGATACACCGATTGTGGTGGGCCTGACCGTTGTTTTCGTCATCGCTGTTCATCTGAAATTCCGATTAAATCGAACATTAACATTGACAATGGTCACGGTCATTTTCATTATGTCAAGCGGTGTCAGCGGCAATGCCGGATTCATTCTGGAAGGTGCCCGCAGATTTTTCATGATCTGTATCGGCGTAGTATCTGCAACATTGGTCAATTTGCTGATTTTTCCTCCGCATTATGAAAAGGTTCTCTATGAACAGATTCTCGAACAGACCACGCTGCTGTTTAAATGGACGCGCCTGCTCAGCAGCGGAACCTCAGATAATACGAAAATCAAGCGAGAACTTTCTGCATTTGACCGCAGAAAGCTGAAAATCGAGAACTATTATCACTGGTACAAGGAAGAACGTGTGTTCAGAAAAAAATCATTACCTGTGAAACTGAGACGCACCGTTATTTTCCGGGAGATGATCAACGCGACTCGATTGCTTCACCAGGCGCTGAACGAGCTGGATCGCAATGAAAATGCCTTTCGCCTTCTTCCTGATGCGTTCCGGGAAACGCTTCGGGTTCAGCTAAGCGGACTTATGGCTTACCATGAACGCGTGCTGTTGAAGTATGACGGAAAAATCAGGCGCAGACGCCATGAAGAGCAAGCAAGAAAAGATGTACTGCATCGCACGAAATTTGCGGAATCCTTTTTTTCGTTTGCCACCTCAAACAAGACCGAGAGCTGGCTGGATGTCCTGCCGCTTATCTCGATCATCATTGATTACAGCCAGCATGTCGATCATCTTGATCTGCTCGTAACCAGCTATCAGTCCTTCCATTAGAAAACCTGGCTTCGTCAGGGCACTGATACACTAAAACTGAAAAAGCGAATCAAATGCCGTAATCTTCAACCCGCAATGCATCCGGATGCGGGTTTTTTGCTACGTCCAAAGGCTTATGCCAAAATACAGCTTCAGAGCATTATCTGCATCGCGCTTTTTTAATAAGATTGAGACATAGAAAGGAGGATCAACTCGATGAAAAAATTTGCATTATTTCTGCTTGGAGCCCTCAGCCTAATCGTCCTGCTCAGCCATGTAGGCCCGATGATCGGATTAGTCATCAGTCTCGCCGTTCTGTATTTCGCTTTTAAGAAATTCAGCCGTGCTGAATCTGCCGGAGGAAAAATCCTTTGGGGCGCGATCGGTATCATCGCTCTGTGTTTTTCAATCGGCAATGTGCCGGCAATCATCGGTATCGCCGCACTGGCGGGTCTTTACTTCGTGTACAAAACATGGAACAGCGACAAGCGGACTGCCTATGAACCGAATGACCCCTTTGATCATTTTGAGAAAGAATGGAAAGAATTTCGTTACAAATAACTTTTACCAAGAATGAAAAGGAGCTGCAGAAAATGAGCAATATATTTACCCGAATCAAAGATTCCATCGCTGCTGATTTAAATGACCTGCTTGATCAGAAAGAACAGAAAAACCCGATTGCCATGCTGAACCATCATTTACGGCGCTGTGAAAATGAAGTGAAGCATGTGCGTGAGCTGATCGACCGCCAGTATCTCCTCAAAGATCATTTCATCAAAGAATACCATATAGCATCCGAGATGGCAGCAAAACGTCAGCATCAGGCTGAAGTTGCAAAACGCGCATCGGAAGACGAACTTTACACATTTGCAGTAAAAGAGTATGAAGATTACCAGGCCAAGGCCGAGCATCTGGACAAAGCGTATAAAGACACGGTGAAACAGCTTGATCAGCTGGAACAGAAATACGCTGAGATGAAACGCAAATTAAAAGATATGCATCTGAAACGTATGGAGCTGATGAGTCGTGAAAATATTGCTGCTGCAAATCATCGCATGAGCCGTGTCATCCAGCCAGAGCGGGTATTCGGACAGTCTTTCTCGAAATTCGAAGAGAGTGAAATGTATTTGGAGCAGCTGGAGCAAAAGGTGAACACAAATTACCACCAGAACACCATTGACGCCCGCATTCGGGAAATCGAGCGCAGACTGGAAAGCAGCAAGACTGAATAATCATCAGGTATCTGGTTTGTCTCACATAACGATGTTAAAATGGAAAAAGGTGCGGCATGCGCCCTTTTTCTTCGTTACATAATTTCGCAGAAAGGCAGATGATGCACCATGTTCGATCAACTGCAGAAAGATAGATACAGCTGGCTTGTCATTATCTGCCTGTTTTTGCTTGTACTCCAAACCCTGTTCGATGGCTGGGGTTTCCTGTTCCCTGCCATCCTGTTTGGCGCCCTGCTCTATTTCGGAAGAAGGCACCGCGCGCTGCGAAAGGGCAAGATTTTGTTCTGGATCGGGCTGATCGGGCTTGGATTCACAATCCTCAGTCTGCTTGTTTTTAAATTCATCATTATCGCCTTATTCATTTGCTTTGTCATTGATTTCATCCAAAGAAAAAGGCATCCGAAGCGAATCGTTCCTGATTTCGATCATCCTGTTTCATATGAAGAGGATGTGACATTGCTGTCCGGACTGCTTAAGAACAAATGGTTCGGCCATCAGGAAACCCCGGTTGACGGTTACGAATGGAAAGATATTAACATACAGACCGGTGCAGGTGACACAATCATCGATCTTGGCCAGACGATCCTGCCAAAAAAAGAATCGATCATTTTTATCCGGCAGCTTGTTGGCAGGGTACGTATTCTTGTCCCATACGGGGTCGAAATTTCGCTTCATTATTCGGTCGTGCTCGGACAGATTGACTTTTTCGATCATCATGAAGGTCAGCTGATTCATGAATCCAGAGTGCTGCAGACAGGTGGTTATGATCAAGCCGATCAAAAAGTCAAGATCATGATCTCGGCTCTGACCGGCAGTCTGGAGGTGCTGCGCGTATGACAGCACTTAAACGGCAGATGATCCTCGGAATCGCTCTTGCTCTTCTTTGCCTGCTTCTTTTTGCATTACTGTTCTTTTTTGCCTTTCCTCTCTCCAGTTGGTCGTTGCTTTGGAAGCGGCAGGTATGGCATCTTCCCTTTGCTTTTATCGTCCCTGTGCTGGCGCTGTGTATCGGTGGACTGGCGGGTCTTCTGTCTGGAGTTTACTGGCGCAGACAATTGCAAGTCATCAGTGATGCACTGGAACACATGGACCAGAGCAGAGACAGATACATACTGGACCGTTATAACCCGGATGTGCAGCCGATTATGGAGCATGTACAGAAGACGGACACTAAGATTGCTCAGCTGACACAGCTGGCACAACAGGCCGCCAATGATAAATCAGAGATTGAGGAACAGGCGATCCAGAAAATTGTCTCCGAAGAACGCAACCGGCTCGCACGGGAACTTCACGATTCAGTAAGCCAGCAGCTGTTTGCCGCATCGATGCTGATGTCAACGATCAATGAACTGCGTCCGAACTCCGATGATGCGGAGGGGCGGCAGTTAAAGCTCGTCGAACAGACCATTCATCAATCTCAGCTTGAGATGCGTGCGCTCTTTCTTCACTTACGTCCGGTCCAGCTGCACGGAAAAGCGCTCAAACAGGGTATGGAAGAGTTGCTGCTTGAACTGAAACAGAAAGTCCCGCTTAACATTAATGCGATGATTGAACCAATTAAACTGGCCCGTGGCATTGAAGACCAGCTGTTCCGAATCTTGCAGGAGTCGATCTCCAACACATTGCGCCACGCAAAAGCCGACAACTTAGACGTTCTGCTGATCCACCGGGAAGGATGGGTTATTCTCCGAATCACTGATGACGGCATCGGTTTTAAAACCCAGACAACAAAACCAGGATCCTACGGTCTCCAGAATATGAAAGAACGCGCAGCACAGATCGGCGCGCAAATGAAATTAATCAGTGTCCCGGATCAGGGAACAAGCCTGGAAATCAAGGTGCCGATACTCGAAAGGGATGAACACAATGATTAGTGTTGTTTTTGTAGATGATCATGAAATGGTACGAATCGGAGTTTCTGCCTATTTATCAGCACAGCCGGATATCCAGGTGATCGGCGAGGCAGATAACGGGAAAGATGCTGTTGATCTGGTATTAAAGCTGAGACCGGATATTGTCCTTATGGATCTTGTTATGGAGGAGATGGATGGTATTGAAGCGACCAGACGGATCATTGAACAATGGCCTGAAGCAAAAATTATCATCGTGACCAGCTTTCTTGATGATGACAAGGTATACCCCGCTATTGAAGCAGGAGCAACCAGCTATCTGCTGAAAACTTCAAAAGCAGGCGAGATCGCAAAAGCAATCCGTTCAACCTACAGCGGTCACTCCGTTTTAGAGCCTGAAGTCACAGAAAAAGTCATGTCACGAATGAAAAACAGGCAGAACAAAGCACTTCATGATGATCTGACGAACCGGGAAATGGAGGTACTGCTGCTGATGGCACGCGGAAAAAGCAATCAGGAAATCGCGAATGAACTGTTTATCGCATTGAAAACAGTCAAAGTGCATGTCAGCAACATTCTAAGTAAGCTGGAAGTTCAGGATCGTACCCAGGCTGTCATTTATGCGTTTCAGCATAAACTATGCGAATAATTCCCGTTAAAAAACTACACAACTCCATGAATTATTGTAGCGAAAGGTCCTTTATTAAAAACCGATCATTCAGCGCAACACTGCCGTCGTTTCCTTTCAGCGCGATTTACCGGTCATGGCGCAGGTTCACAGTCTTCGACCGGAGCCTTTAATCTGTTCCTTTGTTTGCATCAGCGCTGCGGCTGCTCTTTTGCTGCGAGCGTACCGCGACCTCCTGGGGCAAGCTGGAATCTGCAGGATCTTGCTGGCACGCAGCAACCGGGACAATCCCGCAGATGTCTCGCATCTCCGCTTTGATGCCTGGATGCCAAAACAGTGTATTGATTTGTTGATTGCCTGCAGGGAAAAATCCTATATTACTTTCTTTGCTTGTTGGCTTTGCCAAGCCTCTGGCGCAAGCAAAGCCGCCGTCGCGACGGCCATGGACTGCCTAGTGTCCGATAAGCCGCAGGACGCGGCGTTTTTTCGGACCACTTATACTATTTTCCTTAAAATTTATATAACTTTCTTATAGTATAATACAAAAAATCCCTCACTCATTTCTGAGCGAAGGATTTCTTTAACTGGCTTTAATTTATTTAAGCGTTACGTTTTCGAGCGGCTCGCTTCCGGTCGGGCTTGGTGCATAACCGGAAACCGTGCTCTTGCCAACGAGTGGTGCTTTCGCATATTCGAGCGGAACCCACGGTGCGTCTTCATGGATAATTTGCTGTGCCTTTTCATAAAGTGCGGCGCGCTTTGCTTCATCGGTTTCCGTCTGCGCGTCAATCAGCACCTTGTGCAGCGGTTCACTCTTATAGAATGACAGGTTGTTGGACCCGGCACTGTCTTTGTCCAGCAGCGTATAAAGGAAGTTGTCCGGGTCGCCGTTGTCGCCGATCCATCCCATCAGATACATCGGAGCGCCGCCTTTCTGCAGCTTCTCAATGTATGAAGACCATTCAACGTTCTCAATCTTGACTTTCACGCCGATTTTACCAAAGGTTGCCTGAATGGCTTCAGCAGTCTTTGCCGGCTGTGGCATATAGTCACGCGGATTTGACATTGTATAAAGCGTTGTCGTGAATCCGTTCGGATAGCCTGCTTCCGCAAGAAGCTTCTTGGCCTTTTTCAGGTCGAACGGATAGTCCTTGATACTCTTATCAAAGCCGAGCAGAACCGGAGGCATCGGGTTTGTCGCCGGCTGCGCCTGTCCGTTATAGAAGGCTTTATTCAAAGCTTCTTTATCTACGGCCATGTTCAGCGCCTGACGAACTTTCTTATTGTCAAACGGCTTGATTGTCACATTGAAGCCGAGATAAGCCACATTCATCGGTGGACGATAGTACACATGGAAATCTTTATTATCCTGAATACCGTCAACATCACTCGGGTTCAGGCCATCCATGAGGTCGATTTCACCGTTTTTCAATGCGTTCAGACGTGAACTGTTGTCCGGAATGACCTTGAATACGATTGAATCCAGTTTTGGAAGTCCCTTTTTCCAATAGTGTTTATTCTTAACCAATGTGATCGTATTGTTCTTTTTCCAGCTTTTGAAAACATATGGACCTGTACCAACCGCCGTAGATGTACCGAACTTGTCCCCGGATTTCTTAATGGCAGCCGGGCTGGCGATGGCGAATGGTGACATAGCCAGGTTTTTCAGAAATGGAGCGGAAGGACGCTTCAGTGTAAAGACGACCGTGTTTTCATCGGAAGCAGTAACGCTCTTGATGACGAGTCCTTCATCGCCTTTATAACCGCCGAACATGGACGGGAAGTAAGCAAACTTTCCGGATTTCTTTCCGTTCATCCAACGTTCGAAGTTATAGACAACTGCGTCCGCATTAAATGCCGTACCGTCCTGAAATTTTACTCCTTTACGGAGGGTGAACGTATACGTTTTGCCATCGCTGCTGATTTTCCAGCTCGATGCGAGGCTTGGTTTGACTTCGGTTGATTGATTTTTGTAATCGTAAGCAACCAAAGTATCGTAAATATTTTGCGTGACACGGAATGATTCGCCGTCCGTAACAACGGCCGGGTCCAGTGAAGTTGTGTCGGCACCGCGGCCAAATACGAGTGTTTTGCCGCTGTCACCTGATTTGCCTGACGACCCGTTGCCGCAACCCGTAAGAATCATGGCAAGCGCCATAACAAAGGCAAGCGCCAGACTGAAATACTTCTTGTTCATCGTTATCCCCCTTAATATTTACTTATCTCTGTTAAAATCAAATCTTAAATATTTTAACTCTATTTTTACATAGATACAATGCACTATTTAAAAAGTTTAGAAAACTGTACTTAGTTTTTCATGCGTGGATCAAGTGCATCACGCAGTCCGTCGCCGATTAAATTAAATCCGACAACGACCAGCACAATGGCAAGGCCTGGGAAGAGAACGGTCCAGGGTGCAGTCTGTATATATTCTCTTGAATCCGACAGCATCTTTCCCCATTCCGGAAGCGGAGCCTGTGCGCCCATGCCAAGAAAGCCGAGTCCTGCCGCGTCAAGAATGGCAGTCGCAATATTCAAAGTCCCCTGCACAATAATCGGTGCGATGCTGTTTGGGAGGATGTGCTGGAAAATGATGCGCGCGTCCCCCATCCCGATCGAACGAGCAGCCATTACGTATTCTTCCTCCTTGACGGTAAGCACGCGAGAGCGAACCAGCCGTCCAAAGACGGGAACATTGACGATTGCGATGGCAACCAGCGCATTGTTCAGTGATGGACCGAGGATCGCGACAATTGCAATAGACAAAAGAATACTCGGAAAAGCAAGCAAAATATCGAAGAAACGCGAAATGATCACGTCCAGCGCTTTGCCAAAATATCCGGCAATAATACCCAGAAGCGTTCCGACGACAATGGAACCGATCACTGATAAAAAGCCTACACGCAGTGACAGTCTGGCGCCAAACAGAATTCGGCTCAAAATATCGCGGCCAAAATCATCCGTACCGAACCAATGAGCGGCAGACGGCGGTTGAAGCTTGAGCCGAATATTCTGATCATTGATTCCCTGCGGCGCCAGAAAACCGGCAAAAATCGCAAAGAAGATGAATAAAAGAACAATGATTGTCCCGGCAATTGCCGGCTTGTTCTTTCTAAACGATTTCCAGAATTCGCCAAGTGCGAAGGTCATCGGACTCTTAGCCGGAGCTCCGGACGGATCAAGCTGCGCTTGGGAAGCTTGTGGCATCCTTCAACCCTTCTTTCTTTTTTGTTACTCATGACAGCTATTCATAATTTGTAAATGCCGGTCAGCGGTATTTAATTCGCGGATCAAACAGCCCGTAAAGCAAGTCAACAACAAAGTTGACCATAACAAAGATAAAAGCAATGACAAGAATTCCTGACTGAATCACCGGATAATCGCGATATTGAATTGCATTGTAAATATAGAGCCCCACGCCCGGCCATCCGAATATCGTTTCTGTCAGAATGGCGCCTCCGAGCAACAAACCGGTTTGCAGGCCGATGACGGTCAGAATCGGGATAAACGCATTTTTCAATGCATATTTGTAGACAATCCAGACCATCTTCTGACCCTTTGCCTTCGCCGTGCGAATATAATCTGATTTTAATACTTCAAGCATGCTTGAACGGGTCATACGCGCAATAATCGCTGTAGGAATGGTCGCAAGCGCGATCGAAGGCAGAATTAAGTGGCGCAGGACCATCCAGAATTGATCGAATCGACCTTGCAGCAACGTATCAAGCAGATAAAGATTAGTAATCGGATCCACACTGTTTCGAATGTCATCCCGTCCGATTGACGGAAGCCATTGCAGTTTAATTGAAAAGCCCCATTGTTCGAGCAGGCCGAGCCAGAATACAGGCATGGATACGCCGATCAGTGCCAGAATCATTGCAGTGTAATCAAGTACCGTGTTTTGCTTCCAGGCACTGATAATTCCGGCATTAATGCCTACGAAAACCGCAATAATCATCGCGATGAATGAAAGTTCAATGGTTGCGGCCAGATGTGGCCAGATTTCACTTGCAATCGGTGTATGCGTCTGAATAGATGTCCCCAGATCACCGCTCAATATATCCTTTAAGTAGGAAAAGTATTGAATATACCACGGATTGTCCAATCCAAGTGAGCGATTCAAGCTGTGTATCGCTTCGGGCGTTGCCTTCGTACCGAGAATGGTCAGCGCCGGATTGCCCGGAATCGCGTGAATGATTGCAAAAACGATTAAAGTCATGCCAAGGAGAACAGGAATAAGCATCAGCAATCGTTTTATAGAATAATAAAACACAAGATTCACCTCTTTTTGCTGCAATATTGAAATAAATCAGGTTGTAAGCCATTAAAATCCATTAAAAAAATTAATAGAGATGACAGGAGATCTTTCGCCCGTCTTCTAAAGTCTTTAACATTGGCATTTCTTTCGAGCAGATATCCATAGCGGCCGGACAGCGGTCATGAAATGCGCAGCCTGCCGGCGGATGTGCGGGGCTCGGTACGTCACCCTGAAGAATAATGCGATCCGTTTTGACATCGGGGTCAGGGACGGGAACTGCGGACAGAAGGGCTTTCGTATATGGATGCTGCGGATGATTATACAGCGCTTCACATTCCGAAAGTTCAACAATTTTGCCAAGATACATAACACCGACTCTGTCGCTGATATGACGGACCACGCTCAGATCATGTGCAATAAAAATATAAGTCAGATGAAACTGCTTCTGCAGATCCTTGAGCAGATTCAGCACCTGTGACTGAACGGAGACGTCCAGCGCGGAGACCGGCTCATCGGCAATAATCACTTTTGGACGTACGGCAAGTGCACGTGCTATGCCAATTCTCTGGCGCTGCCCGCCGCTGAATTGATGCGGATAACGCCTGGCATGGTAGGCATTTAATCCGACCAACTCAAGAAGCTCTTCCACGCGCTTCTGACGCTCTTTTTTGTCGCCCATCCTGTGAACAATCATAGGTTCTTCAATGATATGGCCGACAGTATGACGCGGGTTGAGTGAAGCAAACGGATCCTGGAAAATCATTTGAATATCTTTACGTGCTTTGCGCATCTCACGCTTTGAGAGTTCCATGATATTCCGGTTCTGGAAAATGATTTTTCCTTCGGTTGGTTCAATCAGGCGCATGATCATGCGCCCGGTTGTCGATTTGCCGCAGCCGGATTCACCAACAATCCCCAGTGTTTCGCCTTCACGTACCGAAAAACTGACACCATCGACAGCACGAACAGTTTCAGAAACTTTACCGAATTTTCCGCCTTTGATTGGATAATATTTTTTTAAGTTTTCAACTTGCAAAAGCGCTTCGTTCATTTGCAGACCTCCTTTCTGCGCTCATCCTTGATGAAGAAAGCAGCGTGATTTGTGCTCTTCGCCCAGTAATTCCGGAGTTTGTTCGAGACATTTATCCATAACAAACTCACAGCGCGGGGCAAACAGACAGCCTCTGGTTATCGATCCGGGTTTTGGAACGCTTCCCTTAATTGTATAAAGGCTGTCTTTTTTGTCATGAAGATCCGGTATGGACTCAATCAAGCCTTTCGTATACGGATGCTGCGGCCGATTAAAGATTTCTTTAACCGTACCTTCCTCAACGATTTTTCCGGAATACATAACGGCGACACGATGGCACATCTGCGCAACAACGCCGAGATCATGTGTAATCATGATAATTGCTGTGTGGGTTTCCTTATTCAGCTTGACCATCAAATCAAGAATCTGAGCCTGAATCGTCACATCAAGTGCCGTAGTCGGTTCGTCCGCAATCAGCACTTTCGGGTTGCAGGACATGGCCATCGCAATCATCACACGCTGGCGCATCCCTCCGGACAACTCATGAGGATATTCCTTCAGCAGTTCCTTGGCTCTTGGAAGGCCGACCTGTTTCAGAAGTTCTATAGAACGTTCTTCCAATTCCTTTTTCGAAAGATGGCTATGCAGCCGGATGGCTTCTTTCAGCTGATCGCCGATGGTAAATACAGGATTCAGGGAAGTCATCGGCTCCTGAAAGATCATGGCAATATCATTTCCGCGAAGCTGCCTCATTCGTGATTCTTTCGCATGACTGATGTCTTCATCTTTGTAGAAAATATGTCCGCCGACAATTTTTCCCGGGGGGGATGGGAGCAGGCCCATGATGGAAAGCGACGTAACACTCTTACCGCATCCGGATTCACCGACAAGGCCAAGAATTTCGCCTTCGTGAACAGTGAAATCAATGCCGTTTACAGCTGGAATCTCACCGTCATCCGTAAAAAAAGAGGTTCTGAGTCCACTCACTTTTAAAAGCGTGTCGTTCATCGTATAATTCACCTCCCTCGACTTGGCTATTATACCACCCGAACAAAAACAATGTCGTTTTTTCTTTGTTCGCTGTAAACTTTTTTACAAAAGCTGCGTTCGAAAAGCATGATCTTCTTCATCATAAATTGCGCGCATGCACCGATTCGCCGAAATGATCAAGTAACTGATTCGACTCATCATTTTGACAGTTACTGCATTCTTTTTAAGTTCAGAACGATTTTGTTCATTCATAATCAAACAAGATGATTCCGGGTGGGGCTCATACGCAAACAAGCGTCTCAAAATGCTTTTGAGACGCTGGCAAACCAAAGAGCATGACAATATAAAACGCCTTGTCCGATTATCAGACAAGGCGTTTTTCCGTTCTAAAGGTGATTACTTCTTATTTTGCTGCGACTTCTGGTTCTGCTGACGAACTTCCTGAGCGTTCGTTTCGCTACCGAATTCACCACTGAACTGACCGTTTTTTGCTTGGGCATTCTGTTTTTTTACTTGTTCTACATCAGTGCCCGCATTAGACTTCTTAGCCATTGAGTATCACCTCCACCATCATAACTTAGCCAAAAGGCAATAAAATTATGTGTGATTTTGTCGATTATTTTTGATCCACTCAATAACTTTTTGATGCGGTACCGGAAACGGATAGGCATCAAAGTCGGCCACTGCCACCAGGCGCTGTTTTTCACTGATTGGCTTCTGATGAGTACGCCCATCCAGCAACGTCAAATGCCAAATTAAATGCGAGAAACGATGTGTATACGTAAACGTTGTATGCACCGGAGCCATTTCGCATCCGTAGCGTTCACTAATGTAATCATGCCGCTGACCCGCCTTCTCGTACTCATCCAGCAAAATCATCGGGAACTGCCAGAATCCGGCAAGGAGACCTTTGTCCGGCCTTTTCTCGATTAAATAACGCCCATCATCGTCTCGAATCAGCAGCACGGCATAATGCAGAGGCCTCGGTTTTGCATTTCCGCTTTTGACCGGATATTCTAATTGAACGCCTTCTTCACTGGCGAGACAATGCCTGCGGAGCGGGCAGTTTGGACAGTCCGCATGCTTAGGTTTGCAGATCATCGCACCTATATCCATCAGTGCCTGATTAAACGCACCGGGGTCGGTCTCAGTGATGAGACTGCTCGCCAGATCTTCAAATTTTCTTCTTGTTTTTTGCTTGGCAATATCATCGTCAATCAGAAAAACTCTGGAGAGAACGCGCATCAGATTGCCATCAATTGCCGGTTCCGGTTCATCGTATGCCATGCTGAGCAGTGCAGAGGCTGTGTAGGGACCAATTCCGGAAATGGACAGTAAAGTTTCCTTACTGTCCGGCAGCTGACCGTCATACTTTTCCACAACCTCACGCACACCCTGCTGTAAATGGCGGGCGCGCGAATAGTAACCGAGCCCCTCCCAGCATTTCAGAACGTCCTGTTCAGGTGCATCGGCGAGTGCGGCGGGCGTCGGAAATTTTCTGATAAACCGCATATAATAAGGGATGACCGTATTGACCTGTGTTTGCTGAAGCATAACCTCAGACACCCAAATGTAATAAGGATTGTCTGTTTCACGCCAAGGCAAATGTCGGCCATTGCTGTGAAACCAATCAAGGAGATCATGATTGAAGTTCCTGATCTGCTGCTCATTCATTGTCCATTCAACCTTTCTTTTCAAAAAAATTACATAGGTTTTGCTGCAAATATACCTTCCATTATCCCTGATTTTATGTGACAATGTAAGCAGCAAGCGAGCAACGTCGTGCCATTGAAAGAAAGACGCTTCGTTCAAAAGGGAGGATATTCTTTTTCATGGATACAGCGACTCATATCGTCATGGGATTGGGTGTTGCCGCACTTGCAACTCTGGATCCCGCTGTTGCGCAGAACCCGCTGACGTCTCAAACCGTCATGATCGGTGTTGTGGCGGGTTCGGTAATCCCGGATATCGATACCATACTGAAATTAAAAGATAATGCAACCTATATACGCAATCACCGTGGAGTGACCCATTCACTTCCCGCAACACTGCTTTGGCCGTTTCTTCTGACAGCCATTCTGACAGCACTTAATCCCGGCGCAAATATCGGACATTTGCTCATCTGGACGCTGGCAGCCGTCTCCGGACATGTTTTTGTCGATCTTTTCAACGCATATGGTACTCAGGCAATCCGCCCCTTCACAGGAAAATGGGTTGCCTTTGGAACGATCAACATTTTTGATCCCTTTATTTTCATGATGCATCTGATCGGCTTCGGAATCTGGATGACACTTGGTCACCCCGGAATCACGTTTATTCTGGTCTACTCTGTGATTACCGTCTATTATATCCTGCGCGGACTTTATCACAGGCATGTCCTGAACCAGGTGAAAAGCCAGCTCCCCGGACTGAAGAAAGTCTTTCTTTCGCCAACGTGGCGCTGGTCTCATTATCATGTGGCAGCTGAAAGCGACCGTTATTTCTACGTAGGCAAAGTGAACTGCTCAAGCCTGCTGTTAATAGACCGGTTTGACCGGACACCGATAGACTATAATAATAAAATGATCAAAGCAGCGATGCAGGACAAAAATGTGCGCGCCTTCCTCTCGTTTTCGCCGATCTATCACTGGTCAATTGCTGAGCGGGGCGGCCGCTATGTCATTCAACTTACAGATCTCCGTTATTATTCTAAAGGGACCTATCCATTTACCGCAACTGTTTGGCTTGACAAAGATTTGTCTATTGAAAGCTCTTATACAGGCTGGGTATTCAGCGAACAGAAACTCCGCAAAAAGCTTGTGCTTGCGCAGCTGCATTCATGATTTCCGTTTACGCTGTAATCGAACTGGGTTCGTGTCTTTTACAGTACTGAATCGACGCTTCAGTTGCCCGCTTGCCGCGGGCGATCCGGAAGCCTCCTCAGGCAGGCCAATTCCTGCGGGGTCTTCCCTGGCTCGCTGATCCCGCAGGCGTCTCGCACCCCGCTTTGATTCTCGATAAGACACTGGTTTATTGGTTTTCATATGGGTCAAAACGACATACCTTCTTATACTACAAGAAAAGGCCCTGGGTGGTGTGACTCCCAGGGCCTTTCTTTACCATTCATCGGCGAATCCCGTGCCTTGGCAATAAGAAGCTAATAACTAATCATTAATGCCACCGATACGGTCGTGCAGAAACGAATCAATCGCATCAAGTGGAAACCCTTTGTGATAAAGGAAATTTCTTACTTTAAGAGCAAAGGCACGGCCGGTGAACTTTTTATATTTCTGCATCGCCTTTTCCGCCTGATTGGCCAGTGCGTTCTTCTCATTTTCTTCAAGAAAATCAGTGATCTCGTTAAGCACATGATTACTGATCTCCCGTGAATACCCATGCTGCATGAGCAGTCTCGCCAGAACAAGCCGTGCTTCTGCGCTCGACTTCTTATTTTTCACCGATGAGGTGTGCTTTGCCAGATACTTTCGCGCATGCGCAATTTGCTCATCAATTGAAAAAAGCTTCTCAGTACGCGCCGCAATTTCTTGTGCAACGCCTGTCTGCAGCAATTCCCGATAAATAAGCTGCGGTCCCTTCGTTGAGGTTTGAATCCGCGTCCGTGCGAAAGAATTCGCAAACGTCTCATCATCAAGCAGCTTCTCATCAAGCATTCGCTGAATCGCATAATCGATCTGCCGCACATCAAAAGATCTCTTCTTCAAATATTCTTTCATCTCAAAAACACTGTGCATTCGGTGTGCAAGGTAACGCAGCCCAGCGTTGTAAGCACGTGTGCCGGAAGCCTCCCGGCGAATCCGTTCCACTTGCTCCGCTGAGAGTTCAAGTCCTTTATGCAGTGCTTCACGAACAAGAATATCCTCATGGACACTGACACGTGACGTTCGACCTTCCGGGTCTCTAATCTCTATGGAGAAAAAATCACGCTCTGTTTCGTCCGTTTGTATTCTGGTGATCCTTGCCATCAATCCGTCCCCCAGCACTTTTATCAATATAATAGCATAAACATTTGCTTTTTGTTGCGAAATCACCACTCCGGGCGCATTCAGATGTGTGACTTAGGCTCATTTTATGTCGAATTTAGTAGCTTGTTTAAATTTACTTTTCTGAAATTATGAGAACAAGAGATGTGAAAATGTCAATAACTTTGTGGATAAGTGGATAACTTCAATAAATCCTTTATTAACGCGATGTAAAAATGTGCATGATTTTGTTACTATTTTGGTTTTAATATGTGAATTGTGTTAATAAATGAGCAAAAATACCCCGTTATCCACTTTTTCATTTGTCAAGTCTGTGGATAAACATGTGGATACTGTTCCTAACTTATTTCGACTTTTTTTGGAAAATTTAATGCGCCACAGAGATAATAAGTCAGTAGTGGGCAGAAAATCGATTAGAAAACTTGGCTTCGCCAAGCTTCTGACGAAGGCAAAATCCTGGTTGCACTTATATTATGTTCCTTACATCGCTGCGGCTGCGCGCTTCCGCTTTAATATAAGGCATAATATTTCTTATCACACAAAAAATGCCTCAATGCCAAATGGAATTGAGGTTTATAATCAACGAAATTTTGAAGGCAACTTTCGCTCGGCCATCAAATCATCCAGACTGCGGAAACGATAGCCCTGCTTCTTCAGGTCTCGAATCACACGCGGCAATGCCTCCGCATTATCTTTCGAAACTGTATGCAGCAGAATCACTGCTCCCGGATGTACCCGCTTCATAATATGATCATAGGCATAATCAGCGCCGTGCTGATCGTCACGAACCCAATCACGATAAGCAGCAGACCAGAAAACATCCACATAACCCTCTTCATGGCCAAGCTTCAATGACCGTTCGCTGAATGTTCCTCTCGGCGGACGAAGATAATTCATTTGCCGTTCACCGGTTAATTTCATATATCTGTTCTTTAATTTCTCAAGTTCCCGCCTGTACTTCTCATCACTGATCTTGGAAAGATCCGGATGGCTCCATGAATGGTTGCCGACAATATGCCCTTCCCGGACCATGCGCTTGACCAGTTCCGGCTGATCCGAAATATAATGACCGGTGATAAAAAACGCGGCAGGTACTTTTTCTTTCTTTAAAGTGTCAAGCATTTTCGCTGTGTAGCCTGCCTCATAACCATTGTCAAAGGTCAGAAACAGTTCTTTTTTAGATGTGTCACCAATATAAACGCCGTCGTATTTCTTTAATAATGCTTCGTATTCTGGCTCTGTAGTCGCCGGCTGGTTATGTTTCGCAGGTTTGAAATACCAGTCCTTTCCGTATACAGAAAATGGCTGAACGAACAGTCCGCAAACGGCAACCATGAGCAAAAGCGCTATTTTCTTCACACAATCACCCTCCAAATATAACATTGACCGTTTGCGCACTAATTATGTTTCCTTATTTTTCTGTCACTTCTTCAATCCAGTCATCACGAAACCGGCGAAGTTTAACCTCAAGACTGTCCAGCATCCTGAGTATATTTTCCAGATCTTCGTGTCTGCATGTTTCCGCATCAAACGCGTTCACGACTTGCATAAGCAGCTGAAATCTTTTTTTCAAGTACATTACCTGATCTGTTTTTGAATCTGTCGCTCTTCCCATTCCAAGCACCTCCGTCCCTGCCGCTCCTTTCACTTTAGCACAAGGACAGCTTAAGTGGGTTTATGAAGCGCTGGGCCAAACTCTGCTGCAAGGTTACTGATCTGAATAACGCAGCATCAGGTGATCGGTAATCGGCATCCACGCGCCAATGCCTTGCTGCATAACATTCGTCACTTCAATATGCGCACTCCCGCCCTTCATGAACAGAAAGACTTCTCCGTAGGTGATTTTCCCTCGTTCGTTAACCGCTGGGACGTAACCGTACAGATGGCCAATCTTTTTGGATGAAACACGAAACGGGCGGTCGACCTTGGTTCCCGCACCGACAATCGTTGAAAAAGCGATGGGCAGGTGGGTCTTCTTCATGGTTTTCGCAAGAATCAACTGGCTGGCTTCCTCCTTTTTCGGTACTTCGGAAGTCAATCCCCCGTTGACTTTTGCCTGTACTTTCTGCAGATATCCGATCTGCTGACCGGTTTTGCTGCCGCGCGCGTCAATCACGTTGTCATTGATTCTCTTAAATTCCCAGTTCACTGATGTTTCCGATGACTGATAATTCAGCGGCCATTCTCCCAAATAGATACGCGCTGAGTAGCCAATTGACCACCTTGACGGATGTACGGCGGACTCATTAAAAAGTTTAATCAACATTGGATTTTCAATCGGGACATTAGCCGATTTGAGCAGCGTCTTGGTCTGCGCGCTCGGCACAAGTTCCGAAGAATCATGCGTTGGGTTCGGGTACGTATTTTCTTTCGAAATATCCACAACCGATTCCGGTAAATGGTGGGGCACTGTGCTCTTTGCATGAGCAAACGGCACATCCATGAATAAAAGAGCAGCAAAGGCAATCATAATAAAAATTTTCCTCAAGGCAGAAAACTCCTTTTTTGCTTATTTTCTGCCGGTTACCGCAAAATTATCAAAAAAAGACGGGCGCACCTGATGCCCCGCCCATCCCCGATATCGAGAATCAATCAAAAAGATGTAGTCTGCCAATACGCTCAGCAGCTTCTGTTAATCGGTCTGGTTCGGTCAGCAGGCCGATACGTACATAATTTTCTCCACCGGTACCAAAGCCAATGCCTGGTGCCAGAACAACATGCGCTTTATCAAGCGCATACTCAAAAAACGATTCGGAAGTAAATCCCTTTGGTACCGGGAGCCAGCCAAAAAATGATCCCTTGGACGGTTCAGCTTCCCACCCGATTTTTTTAGCTGCATCAAAAAATGCATTGCGGCGTGTTTCATAACGCTGGACCAGTTCACGTACGCAGTCCTGCGGTCCGAGCAGCGCTTTGGCACTCGCTTCCTGAATACCGCCAAACAGACTGACAAAATAATGATCCTGAAACAGCTCGATCGCCTCGATGACACTTTTGTTGCCAAGCGCAAAGCCAACGCGCCAGCCAGCCATGTTGTATGTTTTTGATAATGTATAGGTCTCGATGCCGACCTCTTTGGCGCCAGGCGTCTGCAGGAAACTGCGAGCCTTTTTGCCATCGAATCCAAGTGCGCCGTAGGCAAAATCATGCAGAACACAAATTTTGTGTTTCTCAGCTGTTTTGACGGTCTCTTCAAAAAAACCAGCAGGCGCGACAGCCGAGGTCGGATTGTTTGGATAATTCAGGAACATCAGTTTGGCCTTGTCCAAAGTATGCTCAGGCATTGCACCATAATCCGGAAGAAATGCATTCGAAGCGCGCAGCGGCATTTTTTCCATATGCAGATTGGCCAAGGCGAATCCCGATAAGTAATCCGGATAGCCAGGATCTGGCATAAGCACGGTGTCCCCGCCGTTTAAGAGGCATTCTCCAATTTCGACCAGACCGGTCTTTGAACCGAAGAGAATGGCAACCTCTGTTTTCGGATCGAGATCAACATCGTATTCACGTTTATAGAAGGTCGCAATCGCTTCTTTCAGAAAATCATAACCCCTGAACGGTGAATACTTATGATAAAGCGGATTGACAGCTGCGTCCTGCAGCGCTTTGACAATATGCGCCGGTGTCGGCTGATCCGGATTTCCCTGTCCCAGGTTAATAACGTCATAACCCTTGGCAATCGCCGCATTCGTTTTTACAACTAAATCAGCAAAAAATTGCTTTGGCAGCCGATTGAGTGCATCGGACTTAGCAAAATAAACCATTCATGTCCACTTCCAACTCTTTATTAGTTATTTTTTGATTAATCTGATCAAACAGTACTTTTATTGTCATCGATTCGTGGCCATTTGTAAAGGATTCCTGCCGGGGACAAAACACTATTTTTCAAAAAACCATGATCATTTTTGTGCTTCTTTGAAATTTGGGAGAGACGGAACCCGTAAAATCAAGTATACTTGTTCTTGCTGAGCTTCTTTAGAGCGGCTTAAATCTGTGGCACGCAACGGTGAGGGATTCGGAATGAACAGGTCATATCAACGTTTCCAGTTTTTACTGCTGATTAGTTCGGTTTTTATATGCGGTGCCGCAGAAGGCATGCTGCTGCCGCTCATTGCCTCGCTGCTCGAGAAGAACGGTGTCTCTGCCATCATGAACGGCCTCGGTTCAACATCGTTATATATCGGCATGCTCGTCTCAGTGCCATTAATGGAAAAACCGATGCAGAAGTTTGGCTACAAATGTTTTTTGATTGCTGGTCTCGCGCTTATTACTCTGCCTCTGTTCCTTTTTCCAATCTGGATGAACCTGTATTTCTGGTTCGTACTCAGGCTATGTGTCGGTTTCGGGGACAGTATGCTCCATTTTGCCGCACAGACCTGGATTACAGTGGACAGTCCCGTCAATCGGCGTGGCCGAAACATTGCCATCTATGGGCTTTCCTTCGGTATCGGCTTTGCGGCAGGTCCGATGCTCGTTCGTCTGCTTTTTTTTGGGACAGCCGTTCCATTCATAACAAGCGGCCTCTTTTGCACAGTTGTGCTCCTGCTCCTGTTCCTGCTTAAAAATGAGTATCCCGAATTGAGCACGGCCGCCGAGCCTTCGGCCAGACAGTTCTTTTCCAGATATAAAAAAGTCATTGCCGCTGCCTGGTCAGGTTTCGCTGTCACCTTTGCATTCGGTTATCTGGAAACTTCATTAAATAACAGCTTCCCTGTTTTTGCATTAAGACAGGGCTACTCGCTCGACTCAATCTCCATTCTTCTTCCGGCATTCGTTACCGGAGGTCTGCTCACCCAGGTGCCGCTTGGCATGCTTGGTGACCGCTTCGGGCGAAGGTATCTTCTTCCGGTCATCTGTCTCTTTGGCGCACTTCTGATGACGGGAGCGGGACTGCTTTCTGAACATTTTTACGGCATTTACCTCTGCCTGCTTGGTGCGGGGACGCTGGTCGGATCGCTCTATTCCATGAGCATGGGCTATGTAAGCGATTTGCTTGATTCGAAACAGATTCCGCTGGGCAATATTCTGATGACCGTATGCTACAGCATCGGGTGTATGATTGGTCCTGTCTCAGGAAGCGTGCTGATTGGCTGGATACCTGGCGGCGGCCTTTTTTACGGAATCGCCGTTTTTATTCTGCTTGCATCGCTCGGCTGCTTTATTCATCAATTTTACATTGCACGGCGTGCCGCACTCGATCATTCCCATATTTCAGGGAAAATGCCTAATCTGTGAAACCTTCACCCCGGATTTACTATATCGCGGGGAGCACTGACCCTGTCTGCTCCTCTTTTCGCTCTGTCTCCACGTTTTTCACTTATCTGAAAATCCTAAATGATCCAGCTCACTTCTTTAAATGCTGCGAACAATTCACTGCGTGATTGCATACCATACAAAGCAGCAGGAACCTTGGTGATGCCGGAGGCTCAGTTAAAGCATCCTGCTATTTGCATCCGTGAAAAATGAGCCCGCACCTGTACCAGGGGGACTTTTCAGGGGGAATCTCAGTTGAAGAAAAAGTTAATCATGCCTGAGCTGTATACAGCAACACATTGGATGAACCGGAAAGTAGCGCGTGAATCCCTGATTGGCGCGCCGACACTGATCCATTTCTGGTCAGTCAGCTGTCCCAAGTGCAAACAGGCACTTCCGGTCATTCAATCCATTCGCGATCAATACAGCGATCAATTGCATGTCGTTGCCATTCATATGCCATTGTCAAATGACGATCTGAACGTTCAGAAAGTTGCCCGTGCCGCTGAATATTACGCGATTACCGAACCGATCCTGATCGACAATACACATCGCCTTGCTGATTCATTTGGAACCCGGTTTGTTCCGGCCTATTTTCTGTTTGATCCATATGGACATCTGCTTGAGTATCATATGGGAGAACGCGGGGCACTTCGTATTGAAAAAGCAGTCAATCGCCTTTTTTTTCAAAATCATTAAAATCCGCCAGCTCATTTTGAATAAAAGATAACACATCGTCTTTTCAGAAAATGAAGCAGTCTGAAAAGAAAGAAACCCATTAAAGCACCGATTGTATTTAAAAAAATGTCGTCAATATCAAAAATACGTTCTGCAAAGAAAAACTGACAGGATTCAATTAATAAGCTGACGCCAAAACCAATCAATACTTGTCCGATTAACATGCGCTGAAACGGAAGCAGCCATGAAAGGAACAGACCAAGCGGCATAAAGAGAAGCAGATTGCCGACAATGTTCTTCATAATCAAAAAGCTGTTCCCGCTTCGCAGCATCAGTCGAATGCTGCTGAACAAAATGAAATTGCTGGATTGTCCATACGTGTAGTAATTATGCGTAAAAAGCGTCGCGAAAACAAGAACGGCCATATATACAAGAAAAAAAAGTAAAACAAAATATTCCTTCACACGCAATTTCTTTGCCATGGCTGCTTGCCCCCCTTATTAACTTATGCCACGCAAAAAACATTCATGTCGCCTGAAAGAGCACTGAACAGCAGAAAACGCAATAATCTATATTAATTCTAATATTTGATACTTTCTTAAACGATCAAAATGCATGTTATCAGCAAAAACGATGATGATTACCATTATCAATTATAATAAATTGATTTCATTTGCCTATTGTTTTTCATATGTGAAAAAATATTATAATTAATATCATTTGATAACTATTATTTAAAATGAAGGGTCGTTTCTAAAATGATGCAAGAAGCGAAGCTCACTCAGCTGCCAAATAACAGAACCACTATCCCTTTTCAGCTAAATGCACTGTGGAAAAGGCATGGCGAACTTATTGCAGCGTTATCCGGTGGTTTTCTGACTTTGTCCGCCTACATTCTGAATACATGTTCTGTTCCGTATACGTGGCTGCTCTACCCCGCCGCATACATGGCCGGCGGTTATTTCAAGGCAAGGGAAGGGCTCTCAGAGACATTGCAGACGCGCCGGCTGAATGTTGAACTGCTGATGGTTATGGCCGCTATCGGCGCTGCCTGCATCAATCACTGGTTAGAAGGCTCCATTTTAATTTTTATCTTTGCGCTCAGTGGGGCCTTGGAGACTTATTCCACGTCTAAAAGCACACATGCGCTTTCCGCACTGATGGATCTTCAGCCGGAAATCGCACATCTTATAGAGGACGACCATGAGACGAACGTTTCTGTAAAACAGCTGGTTCCGGGGGATATCATTCACATTAAGCCGGGGGAACATATCCCGACTGATGCGGTTATCATTCAAGGCGAAACGTCAGTTAATGAAGCGGCCATGACCGGAGAATCCGTACCCGTCTACAAAAAAGCCGCTTCCGAAGTAATGGCCGGCACCGTGAATCTTGACGGCAGTGTAACGGCCCGTGTCACCAGGAGAAGCCGCGACTCTCGATTCAGCAGAATTCTTGACCTCGTTCAGTCTGCTCAAAAAGAAAAAGCACCCACTCAATTATTCATCGAACGATTTGAGCGAACTTATGTAAAAGGCGTTCTGATTGTTACTGCACTCATGCTTTTTGCACCACATTTTCTTTTTGAATGGTCGTGGAGCGAAACCATCTATCGCGCCATGGTGCTGCTCGTCGTCGCCTCGCCCTGTGCACTGGTCGCATCGACAACGCCTGCCGTTCTTTCTGCTGTCGCCTGCGGGGCGCGCTGCGGCATACTGATAAAAGGTGGTGTGCATTTGGAGGAGCTCTCAGCGATCAAAGCCATCGCATTTGATAAAACCGGCACGATCACGGGTGGCAATCCGGAGGTTACTCACTTTATCAACCACAGTTCCCTTGACCAGAAAACGATTCTGGATCAAATTGCAGCAATTGAAAATCAATCATCGCATCCGCTTGGCAGAGCAATTGTCGCTTATGCCGCCAAAGTCACCGGCCATGCGCAGCTGCCGCTGGCCAATCATATTAAAGTGAAACCCGGCTTCGGTGTCATCGGCTATGTCACGAGTCACGAATACATGATCGGAAAAGGAGAGATGATGGATGCTGATGCGCTGAATAACTTTCACCAGATTTACTCTCTCGAAGCTTCCAAAAACGATGAAACCATGGTTTACATTGCTTCAGAAGGAAAAATTATCGGATTGTTCATGCTCAAAGATCAGGTCAGAAGCTCCGCAAAAGCTACGATTCAGACACTCAGGAAAAACGGAATAAAAACCATTATGATGACCGGCGATCACGAACGAACCGCAGCCATTGTGCAAAGGGAAACCGGTGTCGACACTTATATAGCCGACTGCCTTCCGGAGCATAAAGCAATGAAAATCAGGCAGCTGAATAAGCAATACGGCCATGTCGCAATGGTTGGAGACGGAATCAACGACACACCGGCCCTCGCCCAAGCCTCCGTCGGCATCGCCATGGGTGCTGGCAACGACGCTGCACTCGAAACCGCGGACGTTGTGCTCATGAAGAACGATCTGACGAAAATTGCCGATGCCGTTCGTCTTTCTAAAAAAATGAGCCGAATCGTCAAAACAAACATAGCGTTTGCAATGGCAATGATTGCTTTTTTGATTGCGACAAATGTTCTGCAATTGCTGACGATGTCTCTGGGTGTTGTCGGCCATGAAGGAAGTACGATCCTTGTGATTCTGAACGGATTAAGAATGCTGCGAGATTAGCACACGGCAGAGAGAGATCAATTATTGATCAAAAGAATCTTTCTTTTTTACGTCGCTCCATTCATGAAGGATCCCATTAATCTGTCCACCAATAATGATGGTCAGCGCGGTCAGATAAAACCATAGCATAAGCACGATGATTCCTCCGAGTGTTCCATACGTTGACGCGTAATTGCCAAGATAACGAACATAGAATGAAAAACCATAGGAAATGAATTGCCAGCCTGTGCCGGCGATGACTGAACCGACCAGAACTTCCTCCATTTTCAACCGCTTGTTTGGCCCGAGCCAATATAGAAATGCAAAAATAACAATAACAACGCAGAAAGTGACCAAAGTGCTTAGCACAGACCACATGTCGGCGAATGTATGAGATATTCCTAAATAGGCAAACAATCTGCGTGCCAGCACGGCAGAAAATACATTGACTGCCAGTGTCATGGCAATAGCAAAAACCATCGCAACTGTGAAGCACATTGCCAAAAGGCGCGTGACAAAAAAAGATCTTGTCTCTCTAACCCGATAGGCGAGATTTAACGTACGCATCAGCGCATTGATCGCATTCGACGCCGACCAGAGTGTTGCGACTACACCGACAGACAGCAGACTGCTTCGTTTAGTAAATACATTGTCCAGATTTTGCTGGATAAGGGCCATCACTTCTTTAGGTAAGTAGACGCCTATAAATGAAACGAGTTGTGAAGGATTAATACCGAGATACGGAATCACCGCAAATAAAAAAATAAACAGCGGAAAAAGCGACAACAGGAAATAATAGGCCAATGTTGCCGCTAAATCCGCCGTATGGTCATTAATAAAACGTTTGATCAGAAGCCTGGCGAAGAGAAGAATGTCCTTAAACCTTATTTTCCCCACGTTTCTCCATCTCCGGTCTCTCTGTCCGTATTGGAACCTTTTTAAGCGTGCTGCGTTGAATGTTTGTTCGTTCCGTTCTTATGCTTCGGCTCATGATGCTGAACCGGTTTTTTATCATTCAGATTTGGCATTGTTCCCGGATTCGGGACCGATGTCTCATTTTCAAGCCGCTGCAGCGCGTCCTGTTCTGTATCAATCAGCATGGGTTCCTGAAAATTGGCCATGTTCTGTCCGGATCGCTTGATTTTACCAGCCATCTCGGCAATCTCATTTCCAATTTCCATCACATACTGATAGGTGTCGTTCGTACTCGATCCGGCTTTCTCGACACGGTCAACCATTTCCTGAAAGTCGCTTGAAATTTCGCGTGCAAGCCCTTTTACACGTGTCCCCGTCACTTTCAAATAATTACCGACTTGATTTGGATGCTGATAAACCGTACGAACCGCCTGAGCACAATTATTTGCTGAAGTCGACAGACGGTGGCCCCAGACCGATCGTGTCTCCCGGCTCATCAGAGACAAACCGCAGCCAACCACTCCGCCGATCAGCATAAATTTGCCCATCTGGCTTTTGCCATAAACACTCATCAGATTCTGCCCCCCTCGCAGTGCTGTAACCCTTTACGGATTACACATGTAGTGTGCGCAGGATTACTTTGGAATATGAGGCGCTTTGCTGAGGAGTCATCTGCTAAATTGTGGCTTATTTACATTTTCCGGATAACGGCGGAAAGCTCTCTTATAAGCTGGTCCGTGCCTTGATCAATCATTTCATAAACTTCGTCAAATCGACCGGTATAATAAGGATCGGGAACATCGCGCTGCGGCTTATCGTGAAGCAGTGTCATAAAGCGCTCAATCTTCGCTTTATTCATCCCGGCAAGACGAAGCAGCTCGCGCTCATTCTGATGATCCATCGCATAGATCCGATCGAAAGTGTCAAAATCATCAGGGGCGATTTGCCTTGCCTTAATCCCCTGAAATGAAATGCCCGCAGCGGCCAGTACCTGCCGCGTGCCTCGATGCGGCGCATCACCGACATGCCAGTTGCCTGTACCGGCCGAATCGACTTCGATCTGACTCGTCAGATCCGCTCTTTCGATTTTATGCCGCAAGACAGCTTCAGCCATCGGTGAACGGCAGATATTACCGAGACAGACAAACAGCACACGCATCATGATCGCTCCCTTGAAGTGTTTCTCTCTTTATCATAACAAGAATATTCGAAAACAACAAAAACGATGCGTTATCTTAAGCAATAAAGCTGCATCGCCCGAAGCATAGACAGACGATTTAATTACGTGTACAATGAGGGCAGAGAATAATAATTATTTTAATTTTTTAATGATGCTGTCATCCATTCGGATGGCAGCATGACTCGTTTCAGGGGTTATGAAGATGATTTTTATTCTCATTTAACATTTTAAATTTTCATTTTGGAGCGTGCATTAATATGAAACATGAAGATAATGATTTAGGCCAGAAGCTAAATGTACTGCGCGCCGGTGTTCTCGGTGCAAATGACGGCATTGTCTCAATTGCTGGCATTGTTATCGGCGTTGCCGGAGCAACATCACACACCGCAACCTTGCTCATTTCCGGATTAGCCGGACTTGTCGCTGGTGCCCTGTCAATGGGTGGCGGAGAATATGTGTCGGTCAGTACACAGAAAGATACAGAAAAAGCGGTTGTTGAAGCAGAAAAGATCAGACTCAAAGAGGATTACGAAGGCGAGATCCATGAATTGGCTCATATTTATATGAAAAATGGACTTTCAGAAGACTTGTCGCAAAAAGTCGCTGTCGCGTTAATGAATAAAGATGCACTTGGTGCCCATACCAGTGCAGAACTTGGGGTCAGGCCCGATAAATATGTCAATCCATGGCATGCGGCCTTTTCCTCAATGGGTTCGTTTGCACTTGGTGCGATACTGCCCCTGCTGTCTATTTTGCTCGCACCTATGCCCATTCGTGTCCCCTTTACAGCCATTGCGGTTCTGATTGCACTCGGCATGACTGGATTCATCAGTGCCTGTTTAGGCGGCGCGCCAAAATGGCCTGCCATTTGCAGAAATATATTCGTTGGTGCCTTGACAATGGCTATAACCTTTACTGTGGGCCGGTTCATGTAATCCGTTTTAATATTAAGGAATCTGTTGTGCTTCATAAAGCTTGCCATCCATCGATGTGCTGAAACCGTGTGTTCTCATCGTACTGCCGAAAAATGCTGAAAAAGGAACCGATAAATCGACAGTTAAGATTAACAGCAGCACTTTTTTAGTTATAATGGTCTATATATAAGCCGAGGCGTACAAGAGATGAAGGGAAGTTAAAAGCATTGGCAATAAATAAAAACCATCTGATCAGGCGGATCAACAGTGCCGCAAAAAAGGAACCGGCAGATCTGGTATTCAAAAATGGAAAAATTATTGATGTATTCAGCGGTGAATGTTTATCTGGCGATGTCGCCGTTACGGACGGCATGATCGTTGGTATCGGCAGCTACGACGGCAAAGAAGTGATCGACGCGCGGGGGAAATACATCAGTCCCGCATTGATTGATGCGCATGTGCACATCGAATCTTCACTGCTGACCCCGGGCGCTTTTTCCGATGTGCTTGCCGCTCACGGAGTGACTGCCGCCATTACCGATCCACATGAAATCGCAAATGTACTCGGCACGAGCGGCATAAAGTTTATGCTGGACCGTGCAAAAGAGAGCAGCATTGACTTATATGTCATGCTTCCCTCTTCGGTTCCGGCAACCTCATTCGAACATAACGGTGCCGTGCTGGATGCTGCGGATCTGGAACCGCTGTTTCAGGAACCCAATGTCATCGGACTTGCGGAAGTTATGGATTTTCCTGCCGTACTGAACGCGGAATCCAAAATGACTGATAAGCTCGTCATGACGCAAAAGCACAGCTGGCGCATTGACGGACATGCGGCCGGTCTCGACGCGCGCGGCGTGAATGTTTATAAAGCGGCCGGAATACGAACCGATCATGAATGCGTCACGATTAAAGAGGCTCAGGACCGGCTCTCACGCGGACTCTATGTCATGATTCGCCAGGGGACAGTCGCCAAAGATTTGCCGCAGCTGATCCCGCTCGTTAACACGAGGAACAGCCGCCGCTTCCTCTTCTGTACGGATGACAAGTATCCCGACGATCTGATTCAGGAAGGCAGCGTTGATCATAATGTACGAATGGCTATAGCCGCCGGACTGGATCCGATTGACTGTATTCGGATTGCATCGCTCAACGCTGCAGAATGCTACGGTTTTCATGAAAAAGGTGCCGTTGCTCCCGGATATGAAGCAAACCTGCTCCTTCTAAGCGATCTCGAACATTTTTCCATTGCTCAGGTATACGCGCACGGAAAGCTGATTGCTGAAAACGGCTGCACATTAAAAAAACATACCGGCTCATCAGTCAAAGCAGCAGAACATCCGCTGATCCTGCCGACTCTTGACCCTGCGCAGTTGAGCATTCCTTTAAAGGCTTCCCATCTGGCACACGTCATCGAGATCATTCCTAACAGTCTGGTTACGCACGACCGAATCGAGAAAGTGCCTGCAAAGAACAATGCTTTTGTCTATACTGAAGGTCATGATTATCTAAAGCTCGCAGTTATCGAGCGCCATCGGGGACTTGGCATGATCGGCCTTGGAATCGTCAAGGGATTTGGCATGACTTCGGGCGCAATCGCTACGACCATCGCCCACGATTCACATAATCTGGTCGCCGCCGGCAGCTGTGATACCGACATCATCACGGCAGCTCACTATTTAAAAGAAATCGGCGGCGGCATGGTTGTGGCCAATAAAGGGAAAATAATGGCCGAACTTGCGCTCCCGGTTGCCGGATTAATGACTGACATGCCCGCAAATGAAGTAGCTGAGGCATTGAAAAAATTACGTGCAGCCGCTTCTCTGCTGGGCATTTCCAATGCATTCAATCCGTTTCTCACTCTGTCCTTTTTAAGTCTCCCCGTCATTCCGGACTTAAAGCTGACGGATACCGGTTTGTTTGATGTACGTACATTCCGTCATATCCACGTATCTGTCGATTGAACGTGATACAGCTTTGTTAAGGAGGATTTTTTTCTTGATCGATCTGCCTGAAGCATTTACAGAAAAAATGATCGCGCTCATGGGCGAAGAGGCACATGATTTTTTTGAAACGTACAATGATCAGCGTGCACTTGGGCTACGCATCAATTCGTTAAAAACGGATGCAGAGAAACTAAAGGCTCTGGCACCTTTTCACATGGAGCAGGTTCCATTCTGCCCCGCAGGTTTTTACTATCAGAAAAATGACATGCCCGGCAAACATCCCTTCCACCAGGCCGGGCTTTACTACATACAGGAACCGACCGCGATGTTTGTCGCGGAAGTGCTGGCACCAAAACCCGGCGAGCGCGTGCTTGATCTGTGTGCGGCACCGGGCGGAAAGTCAACACAGCTTGCCGCCAAGATGAACAACACCGGGTTACTGGTTGCCAATGAGCCTTATCCGGCACGGGCAAAAATACTTTCTGAAAATATTGAGCGCATGGGCATTACCAATACAGTGGTTACCAATGAACGTCCGGAACGGCTTGCCAATTATTTCCCGGGCTATTTTGACAGAATTCTCGTTGATGCCCCCTGTTCGGGGGAAGGAATGTTCCGAAAAGACCCGGAAGCGATGCATTACTGGAGCCCGGGACACGTCGCCGAATGTGCACATTTGCAGGCACAGATTCTGGAACACGCCTATCATATGCTGCGCAGTGGGGGCACGCTCGTCTATTCGACCTGTACGTTCTCTCCTGAAGAAAATGAGCAGATCATCGAAGCCTTCCTTGAAAAGCATCACGATCTTGAGCTGCTTCCTATTGACAAATCTTCGGGAGCTTCCAGCGGCCGGCCTGAATGGACGAACACCGAAAACCCGGCGCTGGCAGAAACAGCCCGCCTCTGGCCGCATCAGCTGCACGGAGAGGGACATTTTACTGCAAAACTGTGCAAACATGGCCAAGCACCGCAGCGAAAACAAACAGCAGCCCGCTCAATCAAAGAGAACGATTTAAAAGATTACCGCACCTTCGAAGGCCAGGCGTTAAAAAAAAGGCTGACAGGCATCTTCCGGCTTATCGGCAGTCAGCTCTTTATGTATCCGAATGCATGTCCCGACTTAAACGGATTAAAGGTTGCCCGTTCGGGTCTTCATTTAGGCGAGATGAAGAAGAAGCGTTTTGAACCGAATCACGCACTGGCGCTTGCGCTCCCTGCCGAAGCATTTCAGAATGTTTATCCGCTGCGCTCTTCCGACAACGAATGGAAACGTTACCTCCACGGTGAAACACTGACCGCGGAGAATATGCCGAAGGGATGGACCGTAGTCACAATCGATGGATTTCCGCTTGGATGGGGCAAAGCCGCAGGCGGCATTCTGAAAAATTTCTATCCAAAGGGTCTGCGCCGGCGTGGCCTGAATTAATGATAAAGGGAGGAAGATTCCGATGCCGATCTTAAAAAAAGGTGATACGGTCGGTCTGATCTCATGCTCCGACGGACTTCGCCAAAAAGAAACACCTACATTAAAAAAACTTAAAGAAAAACTCAGTACGCTGGGACTGACAACCGTTGAAGCAAAAAACATTTTTCGAAATGCGCAATCACCGTTCAGCGGAACGCCCCAGGAACGTGCGTCCGAATTCATGCGTCTCGTCAGTCACCCGAAAGTAAAAGCGATTTTTGATGTATCCGGCGGGGACAGCGCCAACCAGATTCTGCCTTATCTTGATTTTGACATGATTCGCGACCGCGCAGTGCCCTTCATTGGAATCAGTGATCTTTCAGTGATCAATAATGCGATCTACGCGCGTACGAGTCTGCCCGCTTATCATTATCGAATTAAAAATCTTGCCGGTTCATTTTCAGAAGAGCAAGCCGAGTTATTTAACTCATTTTTCATGGACAGTCGTCAGACTGAGCCATTCACACTTCACTGGCTGCGTGGCAGGAAAATGGCCGGTACCGTAATCGGTGGTAATATTCGCTGTTTTTTAAAACTTGCAGGCACACGTTACTTCCCCGATCCAAAGGATAAAATCCTGTTTCTTGAAGCATTGGGTGGAAAGGCAGCCCGTATGGCTTCACTGCTTGCACAGCTGGAGCAGCTGTCTGTGTTTGATAAGTGTGCCGGCGTACTGCTTGGCACGTTTACTGAGATGCAGGCGAATAACGATCGACCCATCATTGAGGACCTGGTACTTGAGATTACCGAACGCCATGCGCTGCCGGTTGCCAAAACAGAACAGCTCGGCCATGGCGAAGACGCCCGTTGTCTTGCGATTGGGCACCCTCTAACACTTGGCATGTGACGGAGCAAAAAAACTTTGGTAAACTGCAGGCAGCCTGTTTACGGATAAATCACAAACAGTAAAACGCTTGCCCCAAGCTGTGAGATGCCAAAAAGAAACAGGCGGCCGCCCAGACCCATTCTTTTTTTCGTATCCTCCCGGCTTTCGGAGGCAAGATTAGCACGCATTCGATCTCCGCTGACGAATACATTGGAAAGAACACCCGCAAGCAGCAGGCAGACTACAGCAAGTGCAAATGTGATTGTCAAAAGGAGTTTATGAAAAGGTGTCAGGATGCCAAGCAACAGAAGAACAAGCGCTATAATGAGTCCTGTCAGGAAAAACTTCACTTGCGTCACCTCCTGGTTTGGTCGATTTAAATATGGGCATTTTGAAAGAAATGAATTTTCTGTCTTTTGAAAGCTTGAATAAGGATTTTTTTTCTGATCAGAAGCAGGCACTCGAAGCGATGCGGTTGATTTTTTGCTCATTTTCCACAAACGTGCGATTTGCGCAAAAAACAACGCAATTATATTTTAACATATATCATTTCATGCATCCAAAAAGCAGCCGTTTGCCCATGCGAGGTAAACGGCTGTGAGAAAATAAAAAGAGCCGCTTATTCCTGAATACAGGAAAAAGCATTTTTTCATACAGGTCTTAAGACCTGTATTTGTCATCATAAAACAAATGTAAAAAAAAGAAAAGACATTCCCTCTATTTGTCAAAGTTTTTTTGGTTTCAGTCTTATTAGAAAAACCGAGTGATGCATTGGATCATTGATCGCAACACTGTCGTCGTTTGAGCGCGATTTACCGGTCATCGCGTGCTTTCACTGTTTCCTGCCAGCGTCTTTGATTTATTTTGTTGGCATCGGAGCCCCAAGCTGCTCGCTTGCCGCGGGCGATCCGGAAGCCTCCGCGGGCAGGCAAATTTTCGCGGGGTCCCGCATCAACAGAAACCTCCGCAGGTGTCCGGCGCCCCTCAAGCGGGTCATGGAGGTTAAAGCGAAGTATCCTCCCTGCTGGCTCTGCGAGGGATTCAGTCGCACTCATTGAAAAGTAAATATGGATGTCATCCTCTTTTCAGGTAAGTTTCAAGATCATTCACTGAAATCTCACCGGAATTATCGAGCACGGTACAAATGAAATCAGGAATATCGAGATCGTTCATGCCATAGGTTGCACCTGTATTGACACTGCCGCAGGCATCCTCAATCACCTGCACCTTATAGCCATGTTCAAAAGCGGCAACCGAATTAAACAAGATACAGTACTCAGCATTAAATCCGCAAAGCACGACCTCATGAACACCGGCTGTTTTCAATTTATCATTTAACTTTGTCTGATAAAAAGCGCTTGGCAGCGATTTCTCTATCAATTCTGAAACATATGGAGCCAGCTGTCTGCAAATGCCCGCGCCTGGCGTTCCTGTCCGAATCCGGCTCTTCGGATTGTCCGTTTTATGCTGGATAAAAAAAATCGGCTCCTGTTTTTTCTGATATTCATTAATTAACTGTTTGATTCGGCCAACCATCGCACGGTAATCGCCAGAATCGACGAATCCCTGCTGTACATCAATAACGAGCAAAGCACGCATCAATTTCTCCCCTTTTTTATCAGAATAGACCTTCAATTGCCCAAAATCAATTAAGAAAAACCGGGTGATGCAATGGATCATTGACCGCAACACTGTCGTCGTTTGAGCGCGATTTACCGACCATTTCAGCATGATTTACCGGTCATTCCTTTAGGTGGAAGTTCTGCGGTGTTCGGTGGAACTTTTCCGCAGTTGCATCACAGAATTCACTGCTTATTCTGCGTTTCTATGAATCTGTGCTTAGTGTCACGTTTCATTTTTTTATGGATTGGTATAAAATAAGTTTGAAAACGGTTTATTTTCTGTGATTTAACGATTCAGGAAAGGAGTGTTCCTACATGACTTTGTTGCATCATGAAATCACATTCTGTAATTTTGATGGAACATACACCATGCAACCGCGTCTGCTTGCGGCATCGCCCCATCACTGGCTCGATTTCAGCAGCGTTTGCGGCACCAATTTATATTGCTCGCCTGAAGCATTTGCGCACATCCGCAATCAATTAAACACTCTGCCGGAGAGCGGGCTTACTTTTCTGGGCAGCGGAAACTATCATTATGCCACGCTTGCTCTGTTGCTGAACATTCGCCGCCCCTTTTCTCTGATTCTTTTCGATCACCATACTGATCTTCAAAAGGGAAGCATTGGTCATATGCTGTCTTGCGGCTCGTGGGTCCGTCATGCTCTCAAAGAACTGAAACATCTGAGGAAAACAATGATTATCGGTCCTGAACCGCCTGCCTGGCAAATGGATGCATATACGGAGCGTCAGCGCGTGACCGTTCTTTCCGAACACGGACTTACAACGCCGCAGCAATTGCTTGCCAGTATCCCGACAGACACAATATATATAAGCATCGACAAGGATCTCTTATCGTCACATGACGCAAAAACCAATTGGCATCAGGGCACCATGCCTATAAAGAAATTGCTGACTTTCATTCGAGCTCTGATTCGCGACAGACGGGTGGAAGGTCTTGACGTATGCGGAGAGTGGCCAATACGTCCGTACGAGCATTTTGATGCTCAGACACGTGTTTGGATTCAGAGAAATGAACAAAGCAATCTAGCCATTACCCGAACGTTCCTGAAGGCCAAAAAACAGGTGGCGATGCCTTCCATCCAATCGCGAAACGCTATTTAAAACCTATGAGTCAGAACCCAGGCCATCGATCCGTATTTTTGAACATTAAATTATAAAAAGCTGCTGTACACTCCCTGAAATAAGAGGGACAGCAGCTTTTTTAACGTGGCACCGTTCACGAATGAAACTTAAGCCAGGACTTTCAGGCTCTCCCGGTTAAACGCAGGAATATCATCGGGAGTCCGGCTTGTTACAAGATTGTGGCAGACAACGACCTCTTCATCTTTGTACTTTGCTCCAGCATTTTTAAGATCTACAGCTATGGATTTGTAGCCGGTAATATTGCGATCTTTGATGGCTTCTGCCGTAATCAGCAGCTGAGGACCATGGCAAATGGCAAACACGCCTTTATCATCATCCATGAATGCCTTTGTAAACGCAACAAAGCGATCATCGTCACGCAGATTATCCGGTGAATAGCCACCGGCAATCAGCAATGCATCGAAATCGCCCGGTTTTACTTCATCAATAGACGCGTCGGCTGTCACTTCAGTACCGTGTTTTCCTTTAATGACCGCACCTTTTGTTTTTCCGATAACGGTAACTGTGTGACCTGCTTCTTTATACGCTTTCGCAGGTTCGGTAAATTCAACATCTTCAAAATCATTAGCAAGTACAGCGGCAATTTTCTTAGCCATATAAATCCTCCTCGCTATTATTATGACTGTTGCCTGTCCGGTTCTTTGAAATCTGGCCAGACAAGTTAAGTCCACAACTGTTATTATAGATAACTCTTCAGTGCCTATTCAAATGATTTGCTTATGCATCAGTACTTCCGGTAGGCGTACGGAGATTTTGGCTTGGCAACGGAGTGCCATTTTGTTACCTTAAGTACCGGGATTGTCTGTTTAAAAGGCTGATAGTACGTTTCCGTCAGCTTCCCTTCGACACGAAGCCATGTGTCATCTTTGTAATCAATTGATTCAGGAAACTGGACCATCATACCGAAGACACCCGCGTCGGCAATACAGTGAATGATGCCGAAACGAAACAGGAAAAGCTGATTTTTCTCCAGTGCATCGCCATGATAAACAAAACCCATCATTGATACGTGCTTGTTTGTGAAATTGCCGGGATAATTGTAAATCGCTTCAAGTGCGCGGAGATAATTATCGTCGTTCAGATAAAGCTGACCCGGTTTACTGTATTTTTCCATATCGGATTTCAGCATTCGTTTATACGTGCTGCTTTCGTAATACTGGCTCGTATCCGGTTTCAGAATCTGGTGGTTCGCATATTGATCCTTATCGTTGTCAATTTCCGCAAAGTGAAAACCTTTTGCCCGGACAATGGTTGAGTCCAGTGTCGCGATCGGGAGAAAAAGTCCGGTAACGAGCGGAAAAATCACGAGACCATAAGTAACCGTTCTTTTCCACCACGTATCGTTCTCATGACTGTGATCATGGCCAAAGAGCCTTTTCTCCTGATCCGCATGCGCATGACTGTCCTTCCTGATGCCTTCCATGTTCCATTTCACCAGCTGATAGACAGCCATGATTCCAATGATGAAAATCATTGAGAAAGACAGATAGCCATAGCGCATGTTGATATATTTACTGATATCACCGGTCAGATGCAAATGAAGAAACAGATAGGCGAATCCAAATAAAATAAGAAAACGAAGCATTTGTGTCACTCCTTAAATGAGCAGTGCGCCGGCAAAAACGCAGACAAAGATTAAAGTAATCAGTCCGGCCACAAATTTTTTTCTAAAGGTTGACAGCATCATGATCAGATTTTTGATATCGACCATCGCGCCGAACACAAGAAATGCGCTCAGCGGGCCCGGCGGAAATGTGCTTCGGAACGAAGAGGCGACAAAGGCGTCCGCTTCAGAACAAAGCGACATGATAAAGGCAAGCCCCATCATCACAAGAATGGCGGTGACCGGCGTATTGGCAAGTGAGAGCAGCACACTTTGTTTAATAAATGTCTGCATCGCCGCCGCGATAAATGCGCCGAACACAAGGTATTTGCCGACGGAAAAAAATTCGTCGATCGCATGGTCCATGGTTCCTTTAAATTTGTCCTTAAAGGTCAGCGATTCTATGCTGTCGCCATCGTCGTGATGGTGATGTATATGCGCCACCTTCTTTTCGGCATATTCCCGCAGCTGATTTTCCGGAAAAAGGAAAGAGACAAGCAAACCAACCGCAATGGATACTCCGAAGGCGAGCCCGGCACGATAAAAGACCATCTGCCAGCTGCTCCCAAAGGCAATATAAGTTGCAAAGAGCACGACCGGATTAATAATCGGTCCTGCCAGCATAAAGGCAATGGCAGCATGAAGCGGCACTTTTTTCTTTACCAGGCGCTCAGTAATCGGCACAATGCCGCATTCACAGGCGGGAAAAAGGGAACCCATGCATGTCCCAAAAACAACCGAACCAAAGCGGTTTTTCGGAATCACGCGTGCCAGCATCGCATCTGTGACAAACATCTGAATCAATGCGGAAATAAAAACACCGATAATGATAAATGGAACCGCTTCAATAATAATACTGATAAAAATTGTATTTAATTGCAGAAATGAATGGCTGAACAATCTTATCACTCCGATCAAAACATCCTTCGCCCGGCTGGCGAAAACTTAGATGCCCTATCTGAACCAGTACAATAAAAACGTCTTTTAGTCTACCACCGCTTTTGCCTGGTGACAAAAATATGTTTTAATTTATACGTTTTATCAGGAATATTTCTGCTAAAAAGAGCTTGAGCATGACGTAACGTTAAGGTGTATGCTGAAAAAGTCAGGAGGGGTTCCATGAATTATACCGTCACGCAGATGAGTCGACTTGCCGGGGTCAGCGCGCGCACCCTGCGCTATTATGACAAAATCGGATTGCTGAAGCCGGAATTTATAAACGAATCAGGTTATCGAATGTATGGGCCAAAACAGGTGGACCTGCTTCAGCAGATTCTCTTTTACCGTGAGCTGAGATTCAGTTTAAAAGAGATCAGCAAAATGCTTCACGTGCCCTCATTCAGCCTGATCGGCGCCCTGACTGAACAGCACCAAAAATTAATTGCAGAACAAAAGCGTTTGGATCTGCTGATCGCGACAGTGGAAAAAGCGCTCGCTGCTCAAAAAGGAGAGCTGATTATGAGCGACCAGGAGAAGTTTGAAGGATTTAAAAAACAAATGCTTGACCAAAATGAAAAGCAATATGGAAAGGAAATTCACGAGAAGTACGGCGATCATATCGTCAATCAGTCGAATGATCAATTTGCACAGATGAGCAAAGAAGACTATGAAGCGACGGTTGCCATACAAAACGAACTGATTCAGAATCTGAAACAGGCGCTTAAATTAAATGATCCTGCAAGCGAGCCGGCGCAGAAAGCGGCCGATTTACACCGTCAATGGCTCTTTTATTTTTGGCCTGAGGGGACGTATACAAAAGAAGCGCATGCAGGTCTCGCGCAAATGTATGTGGACGACTCACGGTTCACGCATTACTATGAAGATCACGTCGCTGAAGGCGCGGCAAAGATGCTCCGTGATGCGGTGCGCATTTATACGTCAAAATGAATATGTATCCAAAAGGGATTGGCTGTCACGCACAGTCAATCCCTTTTTGCTCAAACAAGCAAGTATAGAAATTGTGTGCCTTCACCGGAGATTTGACGAAGCCAACTTTTCTTAAGCAAAGATTAATCAGAGAAATCCTGAGTAAAAAATACCCAGCCGTCTGATCCGCCGTTCTTCTCTCCGTAGACAACTCCGACACCAATATATGTGTATTGCGGTTTTAGAATATTTGCCCGGTGTGCCGGTGAACGCATCCAGCCATCCATTGTCGCCTGCGCGCTCCAGATCTGATTCCATCCGTAGTAATCGACATCACCTTTTGCATACGCAACATTTTGTCCCGCGACCGTATTTCTGGAGAAGTTCACCATACCATGGCTCATCGCACCGTTTTTGAACTGTTGCCTGCTCCACTGGCGCGCGAAATTCTGGAGCTCTGATTTCACCCGCAGCGGCTGAAGTCCGTTCTCTGTGCGGACATTATTTACCAGACCGACAATCTGCTGTTCAACAGATGCATTATATTGTCCGGCAGCATCCGGCTGCGGAGCTGGTGACTTTGAAGGGATGCTTTTTTTAGTGGTAACAGATTTCTTCTCGGATGGTTTTTTTATGGCTGCTTTCGTGTTCTTGGTTTCCGTTTCTTTTGCGGCTGTTTGTTTCACTGCTTCTTTGGATTCAGCAGATCCATTCGATTTGTCAGGCCCGTTTGACGTGTTTTTCGTTTCAACTGATTTTTTCACGTTTACAGCGCTTCTTTGCGGGGCCTTTACTGTGTTGCTATCCGTATTTTTCTTTTTGATTGTTTCCGTAGCATCCTGCTTGTTCTTCTCTTTCTTCCGGCTCGTCATCTTTGAATCTTGCTGAACGATTTTCTGAGATTCACTCGTTTTCGGGGCAGCTGCTTTGAGCCGATCCGCATCAGAAGCTGTCGCAGCCGACAGAGACAGCAGCATTACGAGCAGTCCTGCCAAAGCACACGGAACAAGGCGCATCATAAAAAAATCTCCCTTCATTTACGTTTGATCATCAAACACGGCGGCCCAGCTGTCGTAGCGAATAGTCGCCTTAGACCTGTGGCTTTGCGTCACTGCTTTTCAGCAGTTTTGCCATTTTGAAAAAAGATTTGTTTCTAAGCTATTGGATTTATTTAACGGGGGCAGCTGGCCTGTCCGTCTTTAAAAATCCGGACTCAATGAAAATCAGTCGTTCTCGCATGAAATTTCCTGCTGAACGTGCCTGCTGAATGCCTTCAGGACAAGCTGATAACTTCGATCCAGCATTCCCTTTAAAACCGATTCAGGAACATCACTGTCCAGGTACAGAGAATTCCAATGCGTTTTGTTCATGTAGTAACCCGGAACAATCGCAGGATATTCTTCTCGCAGCCGCGCACCCAGTTCCGGCGGAAGCTTGACCGTAATGATGGGAAGGTTATTTTTGTCGCCACCACGCATCGCAAACATTTTGCCGCGAATCATGTACCGTGTAGCCTGCCATTCTTCCTTGTAATCCTGCTCGGCACCTTTTTTGGCGAGACAATAAGCATCGATCCAGCCCGTTTTCATGACAGCTCCCTCCGAGCTCTTTGAAATTTCGTTCTACTGTTCATATCGGTGCGCTTCGACGTATTCTTAAGATGAGCCAATACTCTTATCTTAGGCCTGATTCTCACACATTTGAAAACCCGTGACAATGGGGCGAATGAAGCGCAGTATCAACAAAATGAAAAAAGAACCTCCATCCATGAAGACAGAGCCCCTTTGGCAGCTTGGCGAATCATAAAATTTCAGGAAACCAGGCCTGTTCTTAATCTCCAACCACGATTTAACGATCTGTACCTTTCAGGGTGCGTCATCGATGCGGTTGCTCGCTTGCCTTGATATAGCGCGAGGCTTCTGACAAAGGCCTGATCCACCTGTACATCTCTAAAGTCTATGTGTTAAAAAAAACGTAAGCGGCTGAAAATACGTGAGCGATAACTCTGGAATGCGGCTGTGCGCGTAATCGACCGTTTCTCGACCAGCTGATTGATCTTCAGCCGTTTATAGCGCAGCTGCCTGTTCAGCGCCGTGCGTTCCTGATCATCATTGCAGCATTTGATCAAATCACTCAAAGTGACCATGTCTTTTCTCAGCTGAAGTTCTTCAGGGAGCATTCCCGCATTTTTCAGCATTTTATAGCCAGCTCGGAGCTCTTTCGGCACCGAAGACAGATCTTCGAGAACGAGGGGCTTCCCCTTTCCTGGAAGATGATCAAAAGCGCCAGATTTCAGCCCTTCCTTAATTTTTTCTTCTGCCATGATTTCGATAATGCCCATGAAGGCCACCTCTTGTTTAAATGGTTATGTTTTGTCATTCGAATGGTCAGATTCTGAAAAAATGAGGGACAGCGGATCTTTTGCCGGACCGTCGATCACCTTCCCATCGGCATGAAAGCGTGAGCCGTGGCAAGGGCAATCCCATGTACGTTCACCTTGATTCCAGTTTACTTCACAGCCCATATGCGGGCAAGTCGCATCAACGACAGTCAGTTTGCCGGTCTCGTCTCGATATGCGCCAACTTTGCGCCCGTGCAAAGAAGCGATCATCCCGCATCCATTGGACAGCATTTGGTCTTCAAGCGGCTGTGGTTTGCTTAATTTGCCTTGGACCAGATGCCCTGCTGTTTTCATATTTTCCATCAGAAAGCTTGCCAGCATGGGGGACGGTTCAAAACGGGACGGGCTGAAAAGATCGGTATACGGATTTTCATGCTCAAGCACTGTATCAGCAAGTAAGTGAGCAGCAAGTGTTCCAGTGCTCATGCCCCACTTGCGAAATCCCACTGCAACGAGAATGTTCGAGTTGTTCTTCGCCAGTCTTCCGATATAGGGAATCTTATCAAGTGTTGTATAGTCCTGCGCCGACCAGCGCGCAATGATTTTACTTGTTCCGAACTGTTCACGCGCAAATTCCGCCAGCCGCTGGTAATGCCGCTCCATCGATTCACCACGGCCGGTTTTATGATTTTCTCCGCCGATCAGTAAATACTGTTCATGATTGAGTTTCAGGCTGCGAACAGAACGTTTCGGATCGCCCGCGCTGATATACATGCCCTCCGGAGCAGTTCCGTTAAATGCATAGGCGATTAAATAAGAACGTTCCGGAAACATTCTTGAGAAGTAAAAACGATTGTCGTGAAACGGAAAATGAGAGCAGATCAGCACATGCCGGCAACGAATGCTGAACCCTTGTCTGGTCATGACGAGCGGCGCGGACGCTGGATCCCGAATGGTTTCCGCCAGCGTCTGTTCATAGATTGGCACATTCATTTTCACCAGATCAGCAATGAGCTCATGAAGATACATCAAAGGATGAAATTGTGCCTGACCGGGCATAACAAGTGCACTTTTAACCGCAAACGGCATACCCGGATCATCGGAGAGCGTGCCAAGTATGCCTAACCGGTCGTAGGCTGCTTTCTCCTTTTCGATCTCTTTTGCCTCTTGGTCCGTCGTTGCATAGACAATCGCGGGACGAATCTCATAATCACAGTGCAGATCGTGTTTCTTCACATGATCGCCGATCCAGTGAACAGCCTCTTTATTGGCCTGATAATAGAGAGCCGCCCTTTCCACGCCAACCGTGTGGATTAAATGATCATAGATCAGTCCGTGCTGAGCGGTTATTTTTGCTGTTGTATCACCGGTGGTCCCGCTTGCAATTGAAGCCGCATCGATCAGTGTTACGGGTACACCGTTCTTTGCCAGCAGATAGGCCGCCGTAATTCCGGTTATGCCCGCGCCAACCACGAGTGTATCGGTTGTCTGATTTTCATTCAGCGGGCTGAATGTTGGCAGATGAAGCGTATTTCGCCATAACGAGGTCGTATTTTCAGAAGTGACATGCTTCTGTTGACTCATGAGGTGCTCTTTCCCTTCGCATTGATGAACGTGATCCTCTTTCATTAAAATACAGTGTGCCCGGTACAACAGATAATTATGCTTCATGGAACAGCCCTGTTTCATGCCTCCACAGGATACGGATGCCTTCAGCAGCAGTCAATTCTGGATGTCGCTTATTCGCTTTGTTCTTTGCCCGTTTGCCGCAAGCGCACTTAAAAAGCTATATAATATGAAAAAAAGATCCGAGCCTGGCATAAGCAAGACGGACCTGTTTTCACATTTTCTGTTACTGGATCATTTAATCCTGAACTGTGCTGATCTTGAGTCCGGCATCAGACATTCAGAATTTATCATTTGGAAAAAGGATACCACTCTCTACTCTTGCTGAACTCATGGTTTTCACGACACTGCGGCTCAGCGCGCGAAGACGCAGGTATTCTTTTTGGTTCTCCTGCTCAATAATATCAGCAAAATGAGCGATTTCATAAACTTTGTCGTCTGCTACTTCCTGTTCGGCTAGCAGATGCACTTCTTTTTCATGAGCGTCAATCCATTCAAGACGCTTTATATCCGATGCATTATTGATTCGGAACGTTCCTTTTTCTCCGTGAATCTCAGACGGCGCGTCGGAATGTGCAATTTTTGAGCAGAGCACCGTGCAGACAAACGCGGGATAAGTTAAGACGAGTGTGCCACTTCCGTCAATACCATTCGCTAATTTAACCGGATAATAAACCGCCTGCTCCGGTTCTCCGAATAAAGCAACGGCGACATACGCGGGGTAAACGCCAATATCCTGCAATGCGCCTGCTGCAAACTGGAGCGAAAAAATATTCGTGAACTCACCGCTTAGAAACTTATCATAACGTGACGAGTATTGGATGAGCTGCAGAACAGCCGAACGAATCTGCCCCGCTTTTGGGAGCGCCTGCTGCAGTTTTTTAAAAACCGGTGTCTGAATATTTCGGATCGCTTCAAATAAATAGACATGATACTCATCCGCGATCGATACTGCTTCATCAAATTCTTTCAGATTAGCGAAAATCGGTTTTTCACAGATCACATGCTTGCCGCCGCGGAGTAAGCGGACCACCTGCTGAAAATGCAGGCTGTTCGGCGATGCACAGTAAACAACGTCAACCTCTTTGCTCGTTGCCAGCTCGTCCAGCGAAGAAAACCATAGTGAACCGCCGTACTGCTGCGAAAATTGTTTTGCCTTCTCTTCTGAACGTGAATAAGCGCCGATATAATCAAAGCGCCCTGTTTTCTTAATCGCCTTTACAAACTGCTGAGTAATGCTGCTTGTACCGATGGTTGCAAGTTTCATCGTATGCCTCCAGTTTTTTAACTTAATTATATCAATTCATCCATTAATTGATAGCCCTTACATTTCCAATCCCACAAGTATATAAATTTCCCCACAAACTTAATGCAGCAGTCCGTAATAAAGTATAAGTAATGTTGCAGAGAAAACGAAAACACATTTCGGAGGACGAAATTTATGATGTACGCACTTAATAAAGTTAAACAAAATCCATTTCTTGCGGGATTTGTTTTGCTCTATGTGCTTCCTCCCGTCGGAATGGCATGGTTTGTTTATTTTGCCGCCCAGGAATTACGCAATCAGTATGCGAAAAGAAATAGCCTGCCTACTGATCTGATCAGTATTCTGCTTGCTTTAATGGCTATGGCTTCAATCGGATCTGTTCTGGTTACCTGGCAAATAACAGACTTGTTCTCCACACTGATTCTGGCGGGCTATCTGGGAATTTATCTTTTTTGGCTGCGACATCCTGAGTATCTTCAGATCAGACAATTTGCATGGATTTCAATTTTCGGCGGTGTCTACATTGTCCTTTCAGAAAGAGTATTGAATTTTATTCCGTATGACAATCTTTTTGGAAAAGCGGTTTCTTTTATGACCGGTCATTTTCTTTTTGGTTATCGCGGTATGCCGCGCCTGTTCGGATCAGCATTTAATCCAAATTATGCATGCTACCTGCTTATTCTTGCAGCAGCTTTCCTGTCTGTGGAACTGCTTCAGGCAATACAAAAGAAAAATAAGCAGCTGATTGTGCTGTCACTGCTTATTTTCCCTGTTCTTGACTTTGGTATTTATCAAACCGGATCCAGAGCGGGATTTGCGATTTTGATTCTGATTCATCTTCTGTTCTTTTACAAATTGAGTATCAAGCTGTTTATTCCGGTTGCCCTGTTTACCATGGCCAGCGCACCGATTCTGTATCAATGGATGCCGCGCTCAAGCGATACGGAAGCATCAATGGCAAAACGCCTTGAGATCTGGGGAAACAGCTTAAAGATCTTTCAGGAAAATCCTTTCTTCGGAACGACAACGTTCGGCTTTGGCAGAGATTATCTGGCAATGAACGGTGAAGCGATCCCGCATGCTCATGACCTGTTTCTTTCGATCCTTTCATCATCAGGCATTTTTTGCGGGGGGTTCTTCATCGCAGTCATTGCTGTCAGCACGGTTCATCTTTTTAAAGCGCAGCGAATCAGTGCACGGACAAATTACCTGTCGAACCTCTTCCTTTTTTCATTGCCGACGATCATTCTTTACGGAATTATGGATTTTACGTTATCCTCACCGCAAGTGATGATCATGGTGCTCGTGCTGCTTTCATATTGGACCCGCTATACGGTGCGTATGAATCATTTCACCCATTTGCATCGGTCAATGCGGCAGCTCCTTGAACAGAAGTCACGATTTCATCAGAAACAGCGGAATGAGCCTGTCATTCTGCAGCAATCCAAGAATTTCCCCGGCAGGTAAAGAAAAATTCGCCATGTCACATCTTTCAGGACAGGCAGGTTTGTGTTATCCACACAAATTCTCATGCGGTTTTTTCTTTCTTATTGTATGAAAAAAGTGATAAGATAACGATGATCTTCAAAAAGGCGCCTTGAAAAAGGAGCCTTTTATTTGAAAGGATGCGACATATATTGGTTGAAAAATTAGCGTTCATCGGTTCAGGCGAACTTGCAGAATCGTTAGTACAGGGCTTCCTTGACAAACAATTTATTCAGTCTGATCATATTTGGATGAACAATCACTCAAATAAAGAGCGGCTTTCAGAACTCGAGAAAAAATTTCATGTGCATACGACACAAAATAAAAGCCTCGCGCTGAAGCATGCGGATCTGATTATTCTCGCTTTTCGCCCGGCAGACACGCTGACCGCGATAGAGGAAATGAAACCCTATCTGAATTCACATCAACTGGTTATTTCATTGATGGTTGGTGTTCCAACCGCATTTATCCAATCTGCTTCCGGCATAGCACTTCCTGTTGTACGTGCCATGCCGAATACTTCCGCATCAATAGGGATGTCAGCGACAGGAATTGCTGCCGGCTCATTTGTTTCCGAGGCACAGCTTCGTCTGGCGGAACAATTATTTCAAACCGTCGGAACCGTCAATGTCGCAAAAGAAAGCGACATCGACATCATTGCCGGGCTTGCGGGAAGCGGACCTGCTTATCTTTATTATCTGGCGGAGGCCATGCAGGAGGCCGGCATTCGTGAAGGCATTTCAGCAGAGGATTCAGCACAGCTTGTCAAACAGACCATACTTGGCGCCGCCTCTCTTTTAAATCAATCTGAAAAAGCGGCTGCCGATTTACTCAAGGCGGTCGCGACGCCGGGGGGAACCACTCAGGCAGGCATCGATGTACTTGATCAACGCTCTGTGCGACAGGCCGCAATTGATTGTGTGCATCATGCAATCGTTCGGGCCAGGGAAATGAGCGCACCTTTCAAAAACTGATATGTGATGGTTTGCAACATGGAGTACACCAAAGACAAAAACTATGTAAGATTATATGACAAGAATTATTGAACGTCAGCCGAACGGTGCTATGATAATGGAGTAAGTTTTAACACACCTTCTGTTGCAGTTAACCTTAAGTTAAGATGTTGATCTTGATTTAGGAAACCATCATTTACTCGTTGTGCGATGAGATGCTGACCGGCATTCCGTCGCATATTTTTTTGCATGCCATTGGGAACTGCTGGGTCTCGCTGACACGCGATCAACAGGAACGCTCCGCAAGCGACAGCGCGTCTCCGCTTTGACGCTTAGACATTGTTTTGTTGATTTGATATGGAAAAAATCTTATACTTTCTTCAGAAAAAACGGACATATTAACAGTCTGGCCTTTACTTCCGCAGGACACGATAACTTTCGCTGTTGCATGCAGACGCACTTTTGCGGACGTGATTGGCAAAAAAATTTTATATTTATTGTATAAATTAAGACATCCTTTATCGTTAATGCATGTTCCGATATAATTAACTGAGTCATCGAAAACAGAATGACCGCTCCCTTTGGAGAATCTTCCAAATTTAAGAATAACAAAGAGACCGGCATGACGAATGAATAAGCTGCGAAAACAATGATCAGGAACGCCTCACATTTTGGAAAAACCTGACTGCGTCCATTCCTTACTTCCGCAGGATGCGGTGGCTTCCACGTTGTGCACAGGACGTACTTTCACGGGATGCCGTTTGACTGCGATTTACCGACCATTCAGCATGATTTACCGGTCACTAATCATCATTTACCGGTCATCGCGTGTTTTCACAGTTTTCTACCGGAGTCTTTGATCTGTTTGTTTTGTTGGCATCGGCGCTTCAGCTGCTCGCTTGCCGCAGGCGATCCGGAAGCCTCCTCAGGCAGGCCAATTCCTGCGGGGTTTTCCCTGGCTCGCTGATCCCGCAGGCGCCAGCGCACCTTTGCTTTGATTATCGGTAAGACACTGGTTTATTGGTTTTTATATGGGTCAACATGATATACTTTCTTATCTTGTTAGAAAACTTGGCTTTGCCAAGCCTCTGGCGAAACCGGGGCTCTTGGATGGGAGACAGTCGATCGTTTTTCTGACACTGAATTCCGCTGAATCTTTATATTTTCTTACGCGTACAACGAAAAGGGGCAGCACAATGGCTTCAAGATTTTCCACTAAACTCATTATTTTCTGTGTCTGTCTGAGCATGATCATTTTCAATCTTCCCGGTCAGGCTTCCGGCACGGTGAAGGCCGCAGAGAGCAGCAGCCTGTTTACTACATCTTTTGAAAAAGGTGAGCAGCAGCCGACATGGACAAGCACTCCGGAACGCACAAAGAACGAAAAAACACTGACAAGCGGCATCACAGCATTGAACGGCAACGGGCACACAATGACAACATTAACGTCTAATGGCCCGGATGGCCTGTACAACGCTGCCAAAAATGCCGGATGGTCCGGTACTCGCGTGCTTACATACTCAGGAGCGAGTGCCCGGTCTAAAAAAGGCTATGCCTATAACAAACTCTTCCGCGTACATATTCCGGTTGCCGAAAATACTGAACTTTCGTATATGATTGCCCCGCAACCGACAAAGAAAGATTCTGAAGCCCAGGCCGCGAGCTATGTATCCATTGACCTGGCTTTCTCAGACGGGACCTACCTCAGCCAGATGAATGCCAAAGACCAGGATGGGATTACGGTAAACCCGAAGGCACAGGGGAAATCCGGGACATTGCTGATGAATCAGTGGAATCAAAAAAAAGTTGAACTTGGCAATGCGGCAAAAGGAAAAACCATTGTTCGTATACTCCTGGCCTACCATGCGCCGAAAACGGGCGTTACCTTTAAAGGTGCCATTGATGACATCCGTATCGGTGCTTCCAGCACTGGAGACCTTTCAAAAGAATCCGCGGTCGATCAGGTAAATATACTCAGAGGCACTCAATCGGGAACAGCGTTCGCCCGCGGGAATACAACACCCGCAATTGGTGTACCCAATGGATTCAGTTACTGGGCACCGGCGCTGAACAGCAGCGCGAAGGAACAGATTTATCCATACAGTAAGAACAACGATCCGAATAATTTGCCTGAGATTCAATCCTTTTCACTCAGCCAATCGGCAAACGATCAGAACGGCAGCAGACAGTCGCTTCAGATCATGCCCTCAGGATTCAGCGGAACGCCGAGCGCAAGCCGTGTCGGGCGCAGCAAGGCTTTCAAACGTGCGGATGAGTCCGCAAGTCCTTACCGTTATGCAGTGAAGTTTACCGATGGCATGCGCGCCGAGCTCTCGGCAACCAGTCATGCGTCGATCATGCATTTTACTTTTACTGGTAATCAGGGCAGTATCCTTTTTGACAACCTGGATGACCGTGGCAATGTGACGCTCCATCCAGAAAACCGGTCACTCGAAGGCTATTCTGACATAAAAAACACAACAACCGGTGCCGTAAATCGTCTGTTCTTTTATGCAAAGGTGGATCGACCAGTATCAGATGCTGAACAACTGTCCGGAGAGGACCGTGACCATGTCACTTCGTTTTTTCGATTTGACACTTCGAAACACCGCAGTGTGACATTACGTATGGGTATTTCACTGATCGGAACCAAGCAGGCAGAGAAAAACCTCGATCAGGAAATTGACGACAAAACATCGATCAAAGATGTTGAAAAACAGGCAAAAAAGGCATGGAATCAGCGCCTGAAACGAATTTCAATTGAGGGCGCACAGGCCAGTCAGCAGATAACGCTTTACTCAAATCTCTATCGTCTGTATTTATCGCCAAATGATGGTTCGGAAAATACCGGCAGCAGGAAACATCCGGACTATCGTTATGCCGATTTAAGTGTGCCAGGCGCCACCTCAAATACGACAACAAAAACGGGGGCACCTGTGAAAAAAGGACAAGTCTATGTCAACAGCCGCTTCGCATACAGCATGCAGACTGTCTGGCCGGCTTATGCGCTGCTTGAGCCGCATTTAACCGGACAGCTGATTAACGGATTTCTGACTGCTTTCAAAAATGGCGGCGGCTTTGACCGCGATGCCGGTACGGCCTTCGCGGATGCGGTGATCAAAGGCGTACCCGGCGTCCATGAAACATCGCTTTATCAGGCAATGCTTCATGCCGCTTCAACGTCTGAAGACGGGCAGGACCATTCTTTGAACAGCTATGTACCGTCATCTGTAAAAAACAGCGTCCGGCAGACATTGACGCAAGCGGCAAATGATTACGCCCTTGGAAAATTCGCTGGCTATCTCGCACACAAGCATCCGGAAAATACCACATATGCCGATGACAGCAGCTATTATTTAAGCCGCGCACAGAATTATCTGCACTTGTTCAATCGCTCGCTGGGACGTTTCGCTGCGCGGCAGGCGAGCGGAAAATGGGCGGGCAGCAAATCAGGCACTAACCAGACCGATGATTCGGCCTACGCTTTCTATGTACCGCAAGACGGACAAGCCTTGATCAATCTGTTTGGCGGCAAAGATCAGCTGATTCGCCAGCTTGATACATACTTGAACGCGCAGCCGGATTCAAAACCGGATGATGATGCTGATACACGGCTTGCCTTAAGCGGGAAGCTGGGACAGTTCGCACTTGACCGCCCGGCGTCGCCGTCGCTTCCATACATGTATCTGACAGCGGCCGCTCCCTGGATGACGCAAAGCATCACACGCACGCTACTTAATCGTTTCTACACCGGAGGAGCGATCGGGCAGGGCTATTTAGGAAGCGATACCGGATCTATGCTTTCCGGTTATTATTTATTTGGCGCTGCCGGGATCTATCCGCTGCAGAAAGGCAGTTCAGATTATGTCATCAGCGCCCCTTATTTCAAAAGAATGATTATCCGACTGGATAACGGAAAAGAGCTCGTGATCAGTGCACCTGAGGCCAGCGATCAGAACAAATACGTTCAGGGCGTGATTTTAAACGGACAACCGCTTCGATCTGTAACACTTTCGGCAGATATGCTGAAGAATGGAGGAACGCTCGTCTTTGACATGGGCACTGCACCCTCCAGCTGGGGCACATCATCCGCCGGGCTTCCCGATTCAATGACCGCTCAGTCGACAAGCGGTTCGTCTCTGTTCCCGAAACCGCTGGATGACCAGACAACGCACGCAGCCATCAGGAAATCGAGCAGCGATCAGGCACAAAAGCGTCTGATTGATGATCAGGCACAGACCGCTACCGTATTTGACCAAAAGCGCCCATCGATCATTTATCATTTCAAAGCGGAAAAAAGGCGGATCAAATTGTATACATTGACTTCATCTGAAGGAAGAGACACAAGCGATCCGAAAAACTGGTCAGTCTGGGGATCTAATGATGGCACAAACTGGGACTTGCTTGATACGCGAGTCAATCAGAGTTTTAAATGGCGAGGCATGACGCGGGGCTTTTCCATTAAGAATCCAAAAGCTTATGCTTATTACAAGCTGGAAGTAACGAAGTCGAGCAGCGACCATCCGCTTGCCCTCGGCGAAATGCAGCTGCTCGGGTATTCGGGCATTGAATCTGGATTTAATGCGATCCGTAGCGAAATCATTCATCAGTTTGAACTGAAGAATCTGACCGAATCTGAGACTGCATCGCTGTCTCATGCGCTGACGCAGGCGCAGACTGCCTATATGGATGGAAACCTCTCGACTTCCATATATTACATGCAATCCTATGTTCAGCTCATTAATTCATTTATTTATAAAGCGATCGCTCCGGAGAAAGTGCGCAGCAGCCTGTCTGCAGATGCACATGCCATGGTGAATCTGCTATCCGATTAATAATTGATAATTATGCTCAATGAGATATAAAAGGAGGCGTTGTTTATGGATCATTCAATACATGTCCGGGAAGCTGATCCGGCAGACCTTGAGACAATCATCGCTATTTACAATGCAACAATACCGGGACGCATGGTAACAGCAGACACTGAGCCGGTCAGCATTCAGGACCGCCTGCCGTGGTTTCACGCACATCAGGCAGATCCAAGTCGGCCGCTTTGGGTTGCCGAATACAACGGAGAAGTTTGCGGATGGCTGAGTATAAGCAGTTTTTACGGCCGCCCTGCTTACCAGACAACGGTCGAGGTCAGTATTTACCTCGATGCCCGCTATCAAAGAAAAGGAATCGGTTCTTTTCTCATCCAATATGCCTTGAGCCGCTGCCCGGATTTGGGAATCAAAACAATTATGGCATTTATTTTCGGGCAAAATCAGCCAAGTCTGCGACTGTTCAAGCACTTTGGATTCCAAAGATGGGGCATTTGTCCGAAAGTTGCCGAACTTGACGGCGTCGCATGTGATCTTGTCATTATGGGCAAGCATATCACGGGACGGTCATGACCATTCAGAAAATATTTTTCCAGCAACCGTTTTCAATCAGAAAAACAGCAGCAGGATCCACCGCCTGCTGCTGTTTCTTATTTTGGTTCCTCACCGATAATTTTCACTTCGGTCTCCAAATCAACATTGAACTTTTTCTTAACTGTTTCCTGTACCCGCCTGATCAGTTTCAGATAATCCGAGGCAGTACCATGATCAACGTTGACCATAAAACCGGCGTGCTTGGTAGATACTTCAACGCCGCCGACTCTCGTCCCCTGGAGTCCACTGTCCTGAATCAGCTTGCCGGCAAAATAACCAGGCGGACGTTTAAACACACTTCCGCACGATGGATACTCAAGGGGCTGTTTTAATTCACGCAGTTTCGTCAACCGTTCCATTTCACTTTTTATTTCCCTGCAATCGCCCTTCTTAAGAGCAAATGTCCCTTCCAATGCCAGATAGCCTTTTTGAGAAATCGCGCTGCGGCGATAACCCATATTCAAATCATCTTCGCTCAATTTGATAATAGTGCCTTCCGTATTAACAACGACTGCGCTGCACAGCACATCGGCGGTCTCTCCTCCGTAAGCACCGGCGTTCATATATAAAGCGCCGCCGACAGAACCTGGAATGCCACACGCAAATTCCAGACCAGTCAGGCCGTGCTTTAATGCAAAATATGAAACATCAATAATGGACGCGCCGCTTTGCGCAATGATCCGGTTTCCTTCGCATCTGATCTGATCCAAACAGCCGCAGTGAATCACAATACCGCGGATTCCCCCGTCTCTGACAATCAGATTTGACCCTCGGCCGAGAATCGTCAGAGGCAGCTCATTTTGCCGAGAATAAGCAACAATTGCTCCCACCTCCTCATAGGTTCGAGGAGTGACAAAGAAATCCGCTTTCCCGCCCGTATGTGTGAACGTGTAGGCACTCAACGGCTCATCTATTTTGATCTGGTCTTCTTTCGCAACAATGTCCAGCAAATCAGAGCACACTGCTTTTTTATCCATAGTGCTAACCATTCCCTCTCGGCTTTATCGCCAAATTCCTGCCTTATTATTTATGCCATTGCCGGGCGGGTATGTCAACCTTCATAATTAACAGCAATTTAAATCACAGCAAAACCAGGATTACAGGGGCATTCACCGGTTCGTCGGAATGCACGGTTCTCTCTCACTGATGTTCAGCGAGATCGGGCATCATCCACACAAAAAGGGCGGAATAGAAAGCATTCGCCCCAGCGCCCGTTCGTATTATAATTGATTTTGCTGTTCGCGTGACTGCTGCTTATTATAATACATATATTCATCAGCCTTTTCGATCAGCTCACTGATCGTATTACCGTCATCCGGGTAAAAACTGATACCGATACTCAGCGACAGCCAAAGATCATAGCCATCCTGAACAATATGCCTTTTCTTGTTGTCCTCAATGCGCTCAGCAATATGCTGATAATCATCAAGAGAATGAATTCCGGGAAGCAGGACAAGAAATTCATCGCCACCATATCTGCAGACGATATCGTTTTTGCGTGTTGATTCTGTAAGCAGACTGGCGACACGCGTCATCACTTTGTCTCCTGTATTATGGCCATATGTATCATTAATCTGTTTAAATTCGTTGACATCGATAAACATCAGTCCAAGCATCGTACCCGTTTTCTTTGCCTCATTCAGGTATTTATCGGCAAATTTATCAAACAGTGCACGATTAGCCACACCGGTCAGTTTGTCATAATAAGCAAGTTTTTCGATCACTTTTTCTTTCTGCTTCAACTGAGTATTCAGATGAGACAGCTGTCCGACATAGGTCTGAAGCTGCTTGATTCGTTGAAACTGATTCGTGACATCCATGAATTCGAGGAGTAAAATGTTTTGTCCATTAGTCGCAATGCGATTAATCTTCAGATTGACCCGGTGTTCCGGACTGACCATATTTCGATGCATCGCAGCCGAAAAGAAGACCGGATTGCCGCCGGCAGAAAGTCCTCTGATCGCACTGTGGAAGAACGGACGCCCCAGTTCAGGCAGAATATGGTCGATTCTGGCGCCGAGCACCTCTTCGCTCCTTCTCCCGGTCATTTTCTCCATAAAAGGATTCCAGTAGGTGATCATGAGATCTTCAGTGATCATCACGATCCCCTCATTTATGCAGTTGAGAATGCCAGACAGCATAGAATCCATTTTTTTCTCATCATCCATTGTATAATTTATCAATCTTGTTCAGAATATCATCCAGAGATTTTAACGTCATATTAATCACAATCGCTCCGGAAATTTCCGTCCCCTCGATATCAAAAGCAAGGAACATCATCAGCACCAGCCGATAATCTTCCGGGTTAACAAAGTGTTCGGCACTCACATCATTCAATACATTAATTTCAGGCAGAGTGTACTCAATAGGAATATTAATGGTGTTGCTTAATTCACCGATAATTGAATTGACAACTATATTGCCGATCTCCTTGACCGTATCAAAATCAATATCGTTGAACTCCAGACTGTTCTCAGGTTCTTCCCTTGTTTCATGAAGGCATAGATCAATAAAGTGATGCATTTTATCCGCCGGAAAAAGCAAGCTGACCTTTCCTTCCAGCTGGCTGTCAAAAGAGATTGAAGAAACCATAACAGCTCCTTCAGCAACATTTCTGAGGTATTTATTCAGTTCGATTTTTGCGAGGCTGCTTTCCAGAATCTGTACACTCGGAATCGATAATCCGATACGCTTGTCGATAATCTCGGAAAGCGTAGATGCCGCCTGGCCCACACCGACATTAAACAGTTCTGTGAGAATATCTTCTCTGCTTATTTTATTATTCACGGCCAACCGTCCCCATGATGGCGCAAATCTCTTCTGCCTTTCGCTCATCAAGCGGCTTATTGATAAAAGAAAGAACACCCATTTTTTCGATGACTTCGCGCACTCGATTCTGGACATCTGCGGTAAGCACAATAACTTTAGCTTCACGATCTGCTTGCTTCACTTTTTCAATCAGATCCTGTCCTCTCAGTTTCGGCATCAGCAAATCGGTGATCAAAAAATCGGGACGATTCTCTAAATAATTATCCAAACCTTCCTGACCGTCTCCGGCAAATAAAAATTCAGTGTCTTTTGCATACTTTTTAAGAAGAGAATAGGTAATCTTCTGTGAAAACCTGGAATCATCCACAATCAGTACTTTTGTCAAAAATCTCACCTCTTCTTCATAGCTGCCTATAAAAGGACTGCCCCATCGCTGACAAGCGAAAATAATTCTATGTAACTAGGCATTTATACCCTTAAAATTGTAAAAATAAATATCTATAATCTCATTATAATAGGAAATAAGGAAATGACAAGAATCAGACACAGTTAAATGACAAACTGAATAAAAGATTGTTAAGCTTACGAAAATAATTATTCCAAGAATATTTTTTAGCTCTACTTAAAAACGTTGCCCTTCCTGACTACGAAACGCTGGATTCAAGATTGAAAAATAAACAGTGGACGGCCAATACTTTTTCGCTGGTTAAGTTTCATGGAACATTATCGCAAATCGCTATTTTATCATTCTCCAAGCAAAAAAAGAGCGGCATATGCTCTCGCCGCAAAAAGTTAATTCTTAATTAATTTATTTTTCTGTGAAGTTCATGCTTATGCCGATCAGCAAGAATCACAATTCCCTTCTTTGTCATCGCCTGCCTGATCAATTGCAGTTCCTGATACATCGCTCTGGATAAGAATCCGTTTTCAATGTTTCGTTTAATCACAAAGTAAAGTTCCGATAAATAGGTTGCTGAATACTGATCATACGCATTCATACGTAATTCCCCCACCTGTTATCATTACCCTTTGAAATCCGCCAATTCAATTGATATGTCAAAAGCAGCCACGGCTTTTCACAGTCTGTTCATAATTCACGCACAATTTTTTCTATATTGTTACTCCCCATGCATTAACTATACACAATTGTTTGAATCTTGAAATCCGTATTTCCCGCAATTTATATGCAAAAAAATTTATTTTATTTTTTAAAGGACAAAGGAACTTTGCGACAAAAGTCGAATTGACTATATGTGTGGCATATTTGATCAAAGGAGGCAAAATTAATGAATGAAAAATTGTGGACTTTGGTACAGGAATTGGTCAGTCAACCCCATGTGAATGCTTCCGATCTGGCATTCGCAGGAGCTGAACTGGATCCGGATCTCGCACCCGTTTTTGTCAAACACATGAACCAAGAAGCCGCTACTCTGAACGATCCGATTGAATGGGCTTAAACAATGGCGTATATCAGAGAGCAGATCAGGAATTATTTATATCATTGGTTGTCACATGTTGAAGAAAATAGTGAGATAGCCAATCTAATTTCTTCCCTTTTACACAACAAAGGGAAGATTTTTAATGACGGATCAAAATTCACCTGGGCAGAATTTTATTATTATGTTGCACGTCTTTTTGATGAACGCGACGAGTCCAAAACTTCACAGATCGTGTGCTCAGCAGCTGTTGAATTACTTTTAGTGGCAACCGATATATTGGATGATCTGGCAGATCAGGATTCTAAAGGAGAAATTTTATCATCCATCGCCGTACCTCAGGCCATCAACTTATCTAATATACTTTGGACAAACGGGCTGGCGCTAATCAATGAACAAGGAGGGCATCATTCACTTACGGTCGCTATTCAGCAGTTGAAGAAAGCTGCCTACGGGCAGTTTACTGATTTGTATTTTACCATTGACAGAAATAACAAACTGACGGAAGCAGATTATTTTGCACACATTAATCAGAAGTCAGTGTCTTTGACAAAAATGGTCTTTCTTATGCAACATCTTCCCAAGAAGACCAATGCGTTTTGGATTCAAATTGCGAATTATATAGGTTGGTCTGGACAGATTGGCAATGATACACGGGATCTTTTTGATGACACGAAAAACGATTTATACGATAAAAAAGCAACATTGCCGATAATAAAAGCAATTGAGGCAAGTCAAAAAAAGGGAGACAGATGGTTTTTGGATGCGCTTACCTCAACAGATTTTTCTAAAAATGGTCTAACCGTTTCAAAAATCCGAATGTACATAAAGCAAACCGGAGCCGTTAACTACTGCACAATTCTTTCGGAGTTTTATTTAAATAAAGCAATTCAGCTCATTAAAAAATATCAGAAAACCAGTATGCATAAAGATGCCTGCACAGATTTTATCCAGTTTCTTGGAGGGAACAACGATTAAACTCAAACCTATTTCTTATCTCTTTTTTTCTTTTTTCTTTATTTTAAATGCTTACTACTTCTATGCGTTTCTTTGCCATACAAAATTCGAACTTTTGAACGCTGACCCTGAACCTCATTTAGACCAACTTGTTCTCATGCTTATCATTGGTGCGTTTTTTATAGGTTCTGGTTTTTACTGTGCGGTGAATAAACCATTTTCTGTTGTGACCAAACACTATTTTTTTCTGATGTTCACTGCAGGAATCGCAATTACTTCGGCCATTCCTTCAGGTGTGCATATTCCAATCGCCCGTCCGATAGAAATCATGTCTGCTCTTTGTTCATCCTTATTCCTTTTTCAGTTCTTTTTATATTTTCCACGGACCACAAAACCCAACCTGTTGAGAAAAATCAATGATTACTTACGTTATATTTTATTTTTTGTTACAATCACCTATCTAGTTACATTTTTGATATATCGGAATTTAGACAATCCTTTTGCTGCACTCTTCCGTTCACTAATCATTCTTCTTGTCATTTTTGTACTCATCCTTTGTTTTACTTTGATTCTTCTCATGCTCAAATCGAATTCCGCCAAAGTGAAAAACCAGCTTTATCTGTTAATCGGGTCCTTCATTCTATCTTTTTTCCCGGTTCTCTCTCTCAGCCTGATTCCTTATGTTTTCTTCAATGCCGGCCAGCGGGTACCCTTTTATTACAGCATCATAAGTGTTGTTATTTTCCCGATCACACTGACCTATATGCTGACACAGCATGAAATTATTGACGTCATGCTTAAATTGAAACAAGTAGTTTCAAAGCTCATCGCCATTGTACTCACCCTGGCATTCGCCAACCTCCTGTATTTTCTTTTCTTTCAGGATTACTTAAAATATTTTTATCGTGCAAACCTTATGTATCTTGCCATCATTATCTGTGCTTATCTGTTAGGCGGTTTTTACAGCGTTCGTTCCTATCGTCGTTTTTTTGACAAAACACAGGTGATCGAAAAAGAAAAGCTTCAGATCATGCAGCATATTTCTAATGGAAAGCATCTGAGATTCTGTGCACGCCTGATCATCCAGCTCATCGAACAGACAGTGGACGTTAAAGGTGCCGCTCTCGTGTGGAAACAAAAAGGACTACCGAGAATACTGCATCAGACCGGTATTTTTGTCTATGAACAACCCGCGCTTAACCTCTTAGTGAAAATGGCCGATATGTCGCCTGAGCGCATTCAAAAACAATATAATATTCTCATTCTTCCTCTTTCTGATTCTGCCAGCGTCAAAGGATGGATTTTTCTTGGTCAGAAAACAAACGGCACCCGCTTTGCCAAGAGTGAATATACGCTTATCCATGAAATCTGCTCAGACGCACTGAGTCTGCTTGACAGTTCCGAATTTCGCGCCAAATTAGACGAAGAACTGGAAAAGACACAGAATCAATCGTATTCAGAAGAACAGTTTAATGCACTGCTTATGAATTCTATTGACGAAAGCAGGCGAAATTTATCGCTTTTTCTGCACGATGACATCCTGCAAAATGTTATACTATTGGAGAATAGAATTGACAATTTGCACAGAGCAGGAAAAATTGACGATGCAGCCTATCAGGAGATTCATGAATCGTTCTTGAACACGATTTATGAAATTCGCGAGAAGTCTCGTGAACTGCATCCTTTTGTCGTTGAGGATCTTGGTTTGGAACAGAGCATTCAGGTCCTGAAAAAGAACCTGCAGACCAACTACAACATCATCGTTGACGCAAGTTGCGATCTTGGCATGACCGTTATCCCCAAGAAAGTTGAACTGGCTGTATTCCGTATTATTAAAGAGCTGCTGCACAATTCGATCAAACACGCTTCAGTGCCGGTAGTCAAAGTTTCACTTAAATGCGCCAACCGCTATTTATATCTTACAGCCAGTGATCAGGGCAGAGGATTCGATCTTGCTCATACACTGCGCGCATCAACAGGACATATCGGTCTGCTCACTGTTCAAAAAACCATCGATCTCCTGCACGGAATCTGTGACATACAATCTTCACCCGGTTGCGGTACAACGATCACGATAACAATGCCTCTAGAATGGAATGATGACCGTGACAATCAATATCATCCTGGTTGATGACCACCTGCTTATGCTCATGGGGCTGAAAGAGCTGCTTGAAAAAGAGCAGGGCTTTCATGTACTGGAGGCGTTCACAGATCCGGTACAGCTTGAAAGTTATTTAGCATTGCATCCGCCTGATATTCTCGTTCTGGATGTACGCCTGAAAAATACAAGCGGAATAGAGATCACAAAACAGCTTAAAAAAAGCAATACAGCACTGAAAATCATATTGCTATCCGGTTATCAATACGATGAATATGTTGAAGCGGCAAAATCAGCAGGAGCTGATGCCTATGTAACTAAGGAAGAATCAAATGCCAGACTTGCAACGGTTATCCGCCAGGTTTACAACGGAGAAAAGATATTCCCCAACCTTCACCCCGAAATTCACAGTGAAACCTTAACGACACGTGAGCTGGATATACTGAAGCTGATTGCAAAAGATTTAACAACCAGAGAGATCAGTAAAGAACTGGCAATCAGTAAGCGAACCGTTGAATACCACATTTCCTCCATTATCCAGAAATTAGACGCCGATTCGCGTGTTGGTGCCGTCGTCAACGCCATAAAAAAAGGATTGCTGAACATTTAAAGTACAGCAACCCAGCCCCGCAGGATACATACAAGAATTTCTTTTTCCTTTAGAAAACTTGGCTTTGCCAAGCCTTTGACACGGGCGAAGCTGCCGTCGCACTTATACTATTTTCCTTAAATTTTATATACTTTCTTATAGTATAAGAAAAACCGGGCATAGCCCGGTCCTTACTTCCGCACGATGCGGTTGCTTCCGCGTTACATACAGGACGTACTTTCACAGGATACCGTTTGACTGCGATTTACCGACCATTCAGCATGATTTACCGGTCATTCCTGCGCTATTTACCGGTCATTCAGTATGATTTACCGGTCATCGCGTGTTTTCACAGTTTTCTACCGGAGTCTTTGATCTGTTTGTTTGTTTGGCATCGGCGCATCAATTGCTTGCTTGCCGCGGGCGAAGATAAAGATGCCGTCGCACTGATACTATAATCCGCCGATTTTCAAACTTTCTTATAGTATAAACGAATGCTTACTTAAACCCCTGTCTGACAGTATGTGCACCATCATATGACGCTATGAGCCCGTATAAATCCGGCCTGCGATCACGAAAAATGCCCCATTCAAAACGCTGCTTCTGGAGCTGGTCCAAGTCAAATTCAGCCGTAAGTATCGTCTCACTCGTTCGATCCGCTTCGCAGATTTTATTGCCCTGTGGCCCTGCAATAAACGAAGATCCATAAAATGTAATTCGCGAATCCTCATCTGTTTCCGTTCCGACCCGATTCGATGCAATGACTGGCATTAAATTGGATGCTGCATGGCCAAGCATGCAGGCTTGCCAGTGATCCTTGGAATCAATCGAAGCATCATACGGCTCAGAGCCAATGGCTGTCGGATAGAAAAGCAGTTCAGCGCCCATCAGTGCCATGCATCGCGCTGATTCCGGGAACCACTGATCCCAGCAAATTCCCGCGCCGATCTTTCCATAGCGCGTGTGCCACACCTTAAATCCGGTATCTCCGGGATTAAAATAAAATTTTTCCTCATAACCCGGTCCATCCGGTATGTGACTTTTCCGATACGTACTAAGCACTGTTCCGTCCGCGTCAATCACGGCAAGCGCATTGTACAACGCATTATTTTTACGTTCGTAAAAACTGAGCGGGAGCACAACCCCAAGTTCACTTGCAATCGTTTTAAAACGTTCGATCGCGCGGCTCTCTTTCAGCGGTTTGGCGAGCGCATAGTATTCCGTCTTCTCTTTTTGGCAAAAATAGGGTGTCTCAAACAGCTCCTGAAGCAGAATAATCTGCGCACCTTTGGCTGCCGCCCGGCGCACCAGCTCTTCTGCCTTGTGAAGATTCTCATCCAGATTCCAGGTACAGCTCATTTGCGTTGCTGCTACTTTAACTTTTCTCATTAATTGTTCGCCTCCGCCTGCTTTGTCATCTTCGGCATTTGCTGCGTTGTACAATGAACGTTCCCGCCTTCACTGATAATCGCCATCCCGTCCACACGCCGAATCATGCGATCAGGAAACTGTTCAGCGAGGATTGCTGCCGCCTGCTCATCCGTGTCCGCTGCACCTCCACCAAATACCGGCAAAATCAACCCACCGTTTACAAAATAGAAGTTCAGATAACTCAGCGTCAGACGTCCACCATGATCATAGCGTGCCGGCGGCTGAGGCACTCGGATGATTTTGAGTTTTCTTCCGTGTGCATCAGTTGTCTTCTCAAGCTGTGCAATATTTTCTTTTGTGACAAAAAAATTGTCGTCTGATGGATCATCACAACACTGAATCAGCACTTTGCCCGGTGCCGCAAAACAGGCGATATTATCCACATGTCCGTCTGTCTCATCACCGGCGAGTCCATGCTTCAGCCAGATCACCTTATCTACATTTAAGAAGGCTTTTAACTGATCTTCAATCTGAGTCCGACTCAGCTCTGGATTCCGATTGGCATTGAGCAGGCACTGCTCCGTCGTCAGCAGCGACCCTTCACCATCCGTATGAAAAGACCCGCCTTCCATAATGAGCGGTGCATCAAACCGGCGAACAGCTAAAGCCTCAAGAAGTTGCGGCGCAAGTGCATCATCTAAATACCAGGGGCGATATTTGCCGCCCCATGCATTGAAGCGCCAGTTAATTCCCGCAAGCCGTCCTTCCGGATCGGACACAAAAGTCGGCCCGTTGTCTCGCACCCAGGAATCATTGTGAGGCATGACGCGCATCTCAACCGGATAATGGCCTGGCTTAACCAGCTTGTGTACATCACACGGTTCATCCAGATTGATAAGCACGGTTACCGGTTCAAACTCAGCGATTGCCTGAATGAATCCGGCATAGCCTTTGCATACACGATCATAATCCTCCATATGGCACATCGATTCACGAACCGGCCAAGAGATAAAGGTACGTTCATGGGGCTGCCATTCTGCGGGCATTTTATAATTTAATGTTCTAGGATTCATGCGGCACCTCATCCTGTGATCATGAAATTTCGTCAATTATGCTATCATAGAAATGATATAGAAGCTTCATGCGCAGGTCAATCTTTTCTTAGCTTTGGAGGCTTCCAATCTTCACCGCCGATGTAAATCTTTTTGACCCATCTTTTGCTGAATGAAGGAGGAAATTCTGCGTGCCCCTCTCCATTCGGCAACCGGAAAATGGTTTGGATAGAAAAATCCAGAATTACCTGTCTTATTCTATTATCTCCAATCCGCTTTAATCATTCATGTGATGCTCCCCGACCATTCATTTCATGGTCAAACCCATGAAAGCGAGGCCCGCTCATGCAAAACTGGATCATTTCATTCATGGAGCAACACGGATATTTCGGTGTTTTTCTCATGATCTTTTTAGAAAACATTTTCCCTCCCATTCCGTCAGAAGTCATCCTCACGTTTGGCGGTTTTATGACAACGCGTACACAGTTATCACCTGCTCTGGTCATTCTTTTTGCTACAGCAGGATCAGTGGCAGGAGCAGCCGTCCTATATGCGATCGGAAGACTATGCAGTGTAGATCGTCTGGAGTCCATCGTCTCTCGCTGGGGCGGCATGCTGCGGCTTAAATCCGGCGACCTGACCAAAGCAGGAGACTGGTTTCAGCGATACGGATACCGAGCCGTCTTTTTTTGCCGCACTATCCCTTTAATCCGCAGCCTCATCTCAATTCCTGCCGGCATGTCAAAAATGAGTTTTTCTCTTTTTATGATTTTTACATGTCTCGGCACTTTAATCTGGAACAGCATCCTAGTGCTGCTTGGTGCTTATTTCGGAAATTCATGGAACCGAATACTTGAATGGATGGAGATTTACGCAGAGATCATTTATGTAATAATCATCGCTGCGGCAGTGATCATGGTCATTTATCTGATTAGGCGGAAGCGCAGATAGAGACATCAGTTACTTGCGGGACATATGCGCCTTCTTAGACTGTCATCGTTGATCGATACCTTTTGTTTACATTATCACTGCGGTAACTCACTTGCCACGGAACTTCTCAGACAAGCGGAAGAGCTTGGCGTGGCGATTATGATACGATCATCCTTAAAAAAATCTATGCTTTCCTGATGCATTAGAAAACCTGGCTTTACCAGGCCTTTGACACGGGTGAAGCCGCCGTCGCGACGGCCATGGACGGCCTAGTGTCCAATAAGCCGCAGGACGCGGCGTTTTTTCGGACCACTTATACTATGTTCCTTAAAATATATTACTTTCTTATATTAAAAAAACAGGCTCCCTGATTGCGGAAACCTGCTCTTCTTCATTAATTTCTCCAATTACTTGGCTGCCGCGGCCTCCTGCTTCGTCTGCTGAGACGCCCGGTCACCCACTTCAATTCCGGCGTCAATAGCCACCTGAACAATTTGCCGGATCCATGACTCGGATTCACCGTCAAGCTTTCCTTCGGTGTACCATTCGCCAACCTGTTTGCAGGCTTCCGGATAGTGAAGTTCCGCCGACAGAAGAAGGAGATGCATCCCTTCTTTTTCATCCTTAACAGTTTCCTGCCCGCCAAATGAACCGTTCAGTCGAATCTGCGCCAATTCATAGACGGCCTTAGGATGATGGCAGGCAGCCGCTTCTTCAATTAAGCGCAGACCGCGTTCCGGATTTGGTTCAACGCCTTCCCCATTGCCAAGTGCCATACCAACCTGATACAGCGCGGGGCCGTATTTTTGCGTCGCGCTGCGGAAGAGATAGTCTGCGGCTTCTTTTCCTGCAATAGATAAATCCATGGATGCATCTGATTTGCTGAGCTTCCAGATTTCATACTGTGCAGAAGGGAGCGTCTGTGCGGCCTTGAAAAGCCATCGATAAGCACGCTCTCTATTCGGCCGTTTATTTTTCAGCGACTTGAATCCGTCAAGATAAAACTGATAAAGCGCAAATTGAGCGTCCGGATAACCGAGTGCCGCGGCCGCATCAATCAGCTGTCTTGCACGTTCAGGATCTGCAGATACGTAATAACCATCCAGGAGAATATTTGCATATCGATACATCGCCTCTGCATCGCCATTTTCTGACGCTGAACGTAAGTAATTGGCAGCTTCCCGATGCTCCATCATCAGTTCATTACCTTGCTCATACTTATCCATAATCTGGATGCATGCCTTCGGATTTCCTGAATGAGCGAAACGTTTCAGTAAATCATAGGCCTTACTGCGGTCCTTCTCCCACAGAACATCTTTATAACGTCCTTCATAATAACCCTGAAACTGCTTCATCTGGGCGCCCCATTCATTCAGCGCAGCAGCTTCATTCAGCAGTGCAATCCCTTTCTGATCATCTTTCTCGATATAGTGACCGTCTATGTACAGATCGCCAAGCCTTGTCTTCGCTTTTGGAAGTCCCTGATCTGCAGCGAAAACCAGCCATTTCAACGCACTTTCCTGATCCATTAAAAATTCATTGCCATGTTCAAAATAATCCCACAGGTCATAGGCAGCCTGCGCGCCCCCGTGCGCTGCAGAGTCAAGAAGCCACGAATAGGCATCCTTTTTATCCGCATGTACTTCGTGCCCAAGACTTTCTCCTGTATAAGCGATTCTGAACAAAATGTATTCGGCATCCGCCTGCTTCTTCTCTGCGGCCTGATCTAAAATGCTGATGTACTCGTGAACATCTTCAGAGGAAATATAGATCAGATTTTTTTCGTACGCTTCGGCAAGTGTGCGAACGGCCTTCTGCTCACCCGCTGCTGCTGCAGCTTTTAAATAGGCGAATGCTTTACTGCTGTCATAGTCCGATCCTTCTTTTGTGCAACTGTACGCATAAATCAGATACTGCGCTTCCTGATCGCCGCTTTCAGCTAATTGTTCACATGTTTTTAATGATGCTTCATCAGTAATCTTTACTGGCCGTTTCTTTGCAGCTGCTCCCTGCTTCTTCTGTTCGGAATTCTCGGATGTTTGCTGATTCAGGCGTTTTTGCCATTGCGCGGCATCTTTCTGATCAGCTTTTGCAATGCGCGGATTTTTGTAAAGTCCGGCTAGTGTTTTTATAGCATCAGAAGACCCCTTATCCGCACGTTCGCGAATGATATCCAGCCCCATGCGCACCACTTTGATATTTTCTGCATTCTGCTTAACCCAGAAAGCTGCTTTTGCAAGCTGAATGGATTCCCGCGGTTCGCTGCGCAGATACTCACGCATCCGCTGATGAGAAAAGTAATCCAGACGGCCGCTTTTCATCGTGAGCAAATCCAGTGATTCCTCGCTCAGCACCTCACCCGCTGCTGTATCTTCCAGATGGATGCTGATGCTGATCAAATCTCCATAACTCAGTGACGGAAGCACCGTATACGGAATCTTTACAGACATATTCTCCGGACGCAGCGGCATGGTAAAATCTACTGCACCATCCGCATTCAGAAAATGTTCGTTCTCCTGCTGCTTAATTCCATGAAGCAGCGTACCTTCCGGATTCTGATAGAGCTGTACATGAATCACACGATGTCGCCTATGCCTTCGACCCGTGTATTCACCTGCCACGTGCAGTATAAGCGACACATTCAATTCATCATCTGTTTCCAAGTCTGCCAGGATAGGGCGTTCTGAAATAGTTTCCATATAAGTCTCCTCTTCTTCGAATAAAGTTAGCATCTACCAATCGTTCAAAAACAACGGCAACAGAATGGTTCGACCATGGCTTACTTTAATTGTAGAAGGAAGACGATGCGGACACTATCCGTCAATCGCCGTATAATATTCGCCGTTACAGCAGGCTCCGGACATAAAAAATACTTCTTAATCAGTAAAAAAGAATGATTTTTTTGTGCAGAAAATTCATTTCTTACACCTGAAAAAACCTATGTAGCAACACTTTTCGCTGTTTATTCATTAAAATAATGATCTGCCTGTTAAGAAAAACTAGGAAAAAAGCGCCCGGTCCACAATCTCCATCATGATTTATTGATTTATGCCTTTGGCTTTGCATTGGCGCGGCGGCAGCTTGCTGGCACCTGATCAACAGGAACGCTCCGATGGGGCCAGAGCGCCTCCGCTTTGATGCTTAGACATTGTATTGTTGCCTTCAGGACAAAATCATATACTTTCTTTACTCTTGAATAAGATCTTTAACAAAACGAAACACTGAAAGTCCGTGTTTCGTTTTCAAAATACATGATAGGATTCAAAAAAACAGATCATACTAATGTCAGGAGGTATTCCACCATGATTCGCGCCATCTTTTTAACCATCATCCTGCTCTTTGCACAATCTCCGCATCATTCACAAGATCTGACGGTCACATATAAAGGAAAAATCCTTCTGAAAACAGGTCGCTCAGAACTGGTTAATCCTCTGACATCACTTATTGACCGACAAAAATATCACCGATTTGAGGAGCAGGTTGGACGAAGCGTATCCAAGGCACCTGTAAATGCCAAAATTGACCATCAAGGTGCCATTGTACCCTCAAGAACCGGCTACAGCCTGAATCACACATCGTTTAAAGACCGGATTTACCGCTATTACTTCGGAGAAGGCTCGGCAACCGTGAATGCACCACTATTAAAGACCCATCCGGATGTCGACGAAGAATTGCTCGCGCATATACGTGTCCAGCGCATCGGTCACTATATCACCTTTTTCAATTCAGGCAATAAGAATCGAGCACATAATATTCATCTTGCTGCCACAGCACTTGACAACCATGTCATCTTTCCCAATGAAATTTTTTCTTTTAATAAAACGGTTGGCATGAGAACCCGGGTAAAAGGCTACCAGTCTGCACCGATCATTGTCCGCGGCGAATATTCAGAGGGGATCGGCGGCGGTATCTGCCAGGTGTCAACGACGCTTTTTAACGCTGCCGACCGTGCCGGATTGAAAATCATCGAGCGCTATTCCCACAGCAAACGTGTCGCCTACGTTCCTGACGGGCGCGATGCCACGGTCAGCTGGTACGGCCCTGATCTTCGATTTAAAAACACCTACAATCAGCCGATTCTGATCCGAGCATTTCAATACGGAGGCAGTGTCGCCTTTACGCTCTATTCCTCTGACGTCATCAACATTGCCCCGCGCCGCATCCCCAATGCTTCCAAACATCTTCCAAAAGAAATTCATCAGCCTGAAAACAAGCATTCATTCATAAAAAGCTAAATTATTTTTGCCAATCGTTTCATCATCGCTATAAAAGCAACGGCGCACAAGGACGCCAGAATCGTAAACACAATCACGGCAGGCCACGTATTCGTATGCAGATGCCACATGGTTACCAGCATCAGTGAAATAATGTTCACTGCAGTAAGCAGCGAAAAAATAAGCATGGCCGGTGCTAATAAGTAGCCGGATGACCTTTTCTGAAACAGCCATACCCCTGCGAGTACCATGAGCGGCAAATAAAAGGAGAAGTCAAGGACATGTACCGGATTTGAAAGCAGACCCGCTTTTGTAATGCTTTCCGGTGTTCTGTTTGCAAGAGCTGCCGGAAGTGAATCCGACAGCCAGATCAGGGCAAAACAAACCGCGAGTGCGATTAATAATAAGCCTGTTGATTTTTCATGCACGGTTTGATGAAACCAGCTTTTAAAATCAACCATTTTCATTTTGCTGATAAAATAGATAACTGAGTAAATCGATAATCCGAGAATAGCGCAATAAATATAAAACAATGGGTTAAAGTGAAGCGCAAATGCATAGATCAAAAAAGAATAAACGTTCGTTATCATGACACCGAACCAGAGAAGTGCACCACCCCTGCTTCCTTTTAATGCAAATAGAGCTGAAATAAGCAAAAGCGGTGTGATCACAAATAAATTTGAGATATCCTGACCGATCGTCTGTACGTACCAGTTCGCCGTTTCTTTTGAATAGATACTTGAATGGATAAGCCCGGTTAATGAAGCAACGACCACCAAAATAATAATGGGGACGGTAAACAGCAAAATTCCTTTATTCACCTGTTTCACAGTCGATCCTCCTGGTCCATTTCAGATAAATTCGCCATCATCTGACGCATGGCTCGTTTTGTCGCATGCAGATCTTTTTTCTTTATCCCCTTGAATAAAGAATGTGTAAATTCACGCCCTTCACTTCTGAGTTCATCCCAAAATGCTGTACTGCGTTTCGTCAGTTTCAGGCGTGTCACACGCGCATCTGCCGGATCTTTCTCAAGAATGAGCAGTCCCTTCTCTTCTAGTTTCAAAGCAATCTGCTTCACATTTTGATGTGAGCTGCCCATTTCTCGGGCTGCTTCTTTCATCGTCGGCGACTGATCAAACAGATTATCGATGACGATGGACAAAAACCACTGTTTCGTCGTGACATCAAATTTTTTAAATTCACGCTGAAGCATTGTATCGATTCGATTAGCAGCAACAAAAATAAAGCCGAACAGAAATTGTTCGTCAGGCAATGTTTCCACTTTTTTCAATGCAGCACACCTCTTTTGCGAAAAAAAGTAATGCATTACCTAAATAGATAATACATTATCTAATTGTCCGTTTCAAGGCAATTTTTATCATTTCAATAGATCTGGCCGTGATCATACAGCACAGTCTGTATCTCCCGGTGCATGTTCCATATATTGCAATCCTGATTGCATAAAATCACAAGCGACACATCGCTCTTCGGATAATAGGACAGCATGGCTGCCACACCATCGTTCATGCCATCCTTACGTACGCAAAAAACCTTATGATTGATCATCACAAATTCAAATCCATAGCCCGTAGTGATTGTCGCTTCAAGTTCAGGCTTCAAGCGTACAAAAGGCCGCTCGAAAGGACAATGCGGCTGAAAAAACATTGCCGAACGCTTAGAAGATAAAAGAGCCCCCGACTTCATCGCACGCAGCAAGCGATCTAAATCCTCAACGGTAGAATAGATGCCGCCATCCGGAGAGCCAATCGGAGGGTAGGAATAAATATTCTTTTTCCACTGGATCAGGCGGCCCTCCTCATCCCTGCAAGCCATATAGCCTTCTGCTGTGTTTTCGTTGACACCGTCCATTGCACAAAATTCAGTATGCAGCAGTTTCAGTGGCTGAACAATTCGTTTCATCACAAATTGTCGGTAATCCATACCCGACAATTGTTCAATCGCCATTCCCAATAGCACAAAGGCACAATTATTGTAGCGCATGTTTGTGCCCGCACGGAAAAGTGGCTTTTTGTACGCGAATTGAGGAAGAAAATCAGCTGTTTCCTGAATCGAGTAATTTGGCTTGTTCCGAAATAAATCAGCGTAATTTTCACCCGCCTCTTCATCTGCGTCATCTGCAATACCAGATGTGTGTGTTAATAACTGCTCTACAGTTACATCCCCTGGAATCTCAGTTTCGTTGAGATCAATCAAATCAGTAATTCGATCATTCAAATAGATCTTTCCTTCATCCACCAGCAGCAATACAGCAACGGCTGTAAATACTTTGGTGACCGATGCCGTGTCAAATTTGGTGTCCAGACGATTGGGCACATGAAAACCGCGATGTGCCATTCCGCAGGTGTGTGTAAAGAGAAGTTCGTTCCCTTTTTTTACTAGCACGTTTCCTGAAAAGTTATGGTTCTGTTCATAGTCATCTAAAATACGCTGAAAAAGTCGTTCCATGATGTACTCCTTTCAAAAAAACGTTTCACAATCATTTTGTTTTGTCTTGCAGTCTTAAATATGAAAAAAGTAGAACAGGTTTAATCCCATTCTACTTGATCAAGTCCTATCTTTCATTGTTTATTTGATGATACCGAACTGATCGATAATATACGGATCAGTGCCTTTGATTCGATCAATCTCATAGACAACAACAGAAAGTTTATTTTTATCAATCGTAACACTGGAAAAGTTCTGAATCGCACCACGCACCGGGCGCGTCGGATCGCTAGGATCCAGTCCGTATTTCAAAGCATGATTTTCTTCAGCGCGGGCAAATTTGCTGTAAAATGCATCGCCGAGCACGGGATCAGTGTTTTTTTTGTAGACTTTCGGACCTGCTGTTGCCGGGATATAATAGATTGCCCCATTCGGCTTTACCGCATAATCAATTTTCTCACCGTTCAGCCACTCCGTAATCGTTGTCGGATGAGTAGCTTCATTCCTTTTATTGATCGGCAACGTACGTGCATAAATATGGTCGTGACCCTGGATCACCAGATCAACGCCGAGCTTGCCGATCAGCGGCGCAATCTGATTTCTGACGCCATTTTGGCCGATAATATCCGAGTCTGTCGCATGGTTGGAAGTGGTATATGGCCCCTTGTGCATCAGAACCACCGTCCATTTTGCTCCATTGGCCTTTGCTTTTTTAATATCCGCCGCCATCCATTTTACCTGGTCCGGTGTAAAATCACGGTATTGCTCGGAATCTTCATTTGTATTCAGTACCACAAAGTGCGTATTGCTGTAATTGAAAGAATAATAAGCACCTGTAGTCGTGTCCTGATTTATCGTTGCCGGTTTCAAATTGAAGTGATCGATGAACGCATCATTCTCTGATTCATGGTTCCCGGCAGCCGGAACTACCGTTGTATCGCCCCAGACACTGCGACTGTTATTGATCAGCCAGTCCCACTGATCCTCTACGACACCGTTATCGACAATGTCTCCGGTCACAGTCATAAAATCGTAATGTTTAACGGTAGCCGAGGCTTTGTTAAACGTGTCCGCAGCAAGCTTGCCTTCATCTTCCGTTTTCGCCTGCGGATCCGTCAGTTCAAGAAATGTGAATGCACCGTTTTTCTTCGGCGCCGTTTTGACTGTACCTACCTTGCTCCAAATATTGCGTTTCGCATCACCGACCCGATAAAAATAAGCCGTGTCGGCCTTCAAGCCCTTAGCGTTAACCTTATGCACACGCTCTCCGCTGTCGTTGCTCGATACATAGCTTGTCCCATTGAATGTCCGCGCTTTTTTGAAATCAGGCTTCTTGCCGCTCCTGCCCGTTTTCTTCACCAGCTGGAGATCGCTTCGTTCGGAGTCAAGATTCGTATACCAGGTAAAGCCCTTCTCCGTCCGTGGATCGCCGGTAAAGGTCGGTACGATTTTCTTGACAGCCGGTTCAGCGTTTTCTGCAAGGGCACGAGGTGAAAAATTAGAAGCACCCGTAAAAACACCGAGTAGCAAAGCCAAAGTGACAGCAACAGACAGCATCTTAAATCGAATCTTCAAACACGCCAACTCCTTTTAAGGTTAATAGAATCGTCCTCAAGGAGAAGTCTAACGGCCAAATTTATATTCCGAGAAAACTGGTTATTTTATTTGTGTAAATGGCGGGCCCATTGATACAGACAGAAAGTAGAGAGGAAAATAGTCATGCCAGTCAAAGAAAGCGGGATTTTTTCTGGATTCTGAGATTATTCCCCCTATGTCTGCCTCCTTTGTGCCTGCGCGAATAGATCTTTAATTGAATGATCAGGGAAACATTATAACCTGCCATCGATTTGATGATCTTTTGGGGCATAACTCAGGTAGCAGCACTCGGTCAGCAAAATGGATTCCCGAATAAATAATCAGAGTTAAACTAGATACTGCTCAAATAATCGATTATCTCAGCCGCATCATTTTTAAAATTTGTTTAAAAGTAATTGATGACTGATGTGGTGAATAAATACTGAAACAAAAAGTCTCGCATGTCGAAAACATCTGATGCAGTTCGTATAAAAGGTTTGTCCGTTTAAATCGGTGATACGCTTGGGAATATAGGCATTTCCTATATCAACCTCATTCGCTTCTTTGTCTCACCTATTGCCTTATTCAGAAAAATTTTCTAGTGAATCAATTGACCACAAAATACAAATGAATCTTTTCAGCAATAAGGTACACCCAAAATTCGACATATTTCCCGAGAAATAATGGCGTCATGAAAAAACGGGTTTCCGACCTGAGAATACGCGGCTGTATGCTGTTTCAGTTCCTGCTCACTGTAAGTGCGCCGGTAATTTACAAAATCTTAATACAAATCATCGGCGCATCCTGTTTTCTCTTCGCTATAATTGATTTTAGAAGATATTGGGAAAGTGCAGGTAAAACGACCCATGGATAATCAGATCATTCGCGAATTGGATACGATCATCGATGGGCAGATGATCAAAACGGTTTTCCAGCCAATCATTTCGTTACACAATGGCGATGTTCATGGATATGAAGCACTGAGCCGTGTGACAAGTAATGAGTCGCATCTGAATAACCCCGAACAGCTGTTCACTGCTGCAGCCGCTCATGATCGGCTGCACGCTCTCGATACACTGTGCCGGACGATTTCTTTGCATACATTCTGTGATTTAGATGAGGACGACTCGACAAAGCCTCTGTTTCTCAATATCAGTTCACTCATTCTTCAGGATGAACACTTTCTTGAGCATTTCAAAACACATGATCTGGATAAAATCGGCCTGGAACCGAATCGAATTGTTTTTGAGATTACGGAACGAAATTCTATTCATCATGTCAATCGGTTTACCTCCTCCATTCATGCGCTTAAGTCTTCCGGATTTCAGGTAGCCATTGATGATGCCGGTGCCATGTATTCTGGACTGAATTTAATTACGGATACACAGCCACACTATGTGAAGCTGGACAGGCAATTGACAAAAAATGTTGACTTTAGGGGCATTAATTATGCGCTCATTAAAGGGTTGGTTGAATTCTGCAGAATGTCGGACATTCGTTTAGTCGCAGAAGGCGTGGAGACACTTGCCGAGCTTAAATGTCTCATTGATCTGGGCGTTCCCTATGCCCAGGGCTTTTTCCTGCAAAGACCTGCGCCGCTGCTAGCCGAACTCAGTGAATCAGTAAGAGGCGAGATCATCAACCATCATACAAAACGGAATCGGCTTTACGAACAGCCAAATACCAGCAGCTACATTTACAATATCTGCACGCCAACTGAAACGATTACCAGGGATATGAATATCGAACAGGTACTGGAAAAATTAAAGAAAGACTTCGAGAGTCCCGGACTGTGCATCACTGAAAATAAAAAAGTGATCGGCATTATCACCCGTGCACAGCTCACGCTGCAGGTCAGCGGACGATATGGATTCAGCCTCTACCATAAACGACCCATTTCCCTTCTTATGGACAAAGACTTTATTGCCATTGATTACCGGACACCCATCAATGAAGTTTCAAAGCTTGCGATGACGCGGCCTCAGGAGAAGCTCTACGACTTCATCGTCGTAACAAAAGATGATCAGTATCTGGGTACAGTAACGATTCAGAATCTTCTGCTGAAATCGACGGAAATCGAAGTGATTAAAGCAAAATATGAAAATCCGCTCACCGGTCTTCCAGGAAATCTCATCATTGAACAGAAGATGAAGCGAGCCCTTGAAACAAAAGACACATTCAGTGTTTTGTACATTGATATTAATCACTTTAAGGAGTACAACGATGTTTATGGCTTTGAGAACGGGGACGCGGTCATCAAACTGCTTGCAGACATACTCTTACTTTACCTGCCTGTTGATCAGTTTGTCGGCCATGTCGGCGGTGATGACTTTGTTGTCGTCATGAGTGAAGTGGATGTGGCTGATTTCTGTCATAATGTGAGTGAACACTTCCAGCAAAAGGTCCGCTTGCACTATAACGAACAGGATCGGGTTAATGGCTATATTATTGCAGAAAATAGATTAGGAATTATGGAGCAATTTCCCATCATATCTATATCAATCGCCGGAACCTGCGTACAATCCGATCACTATCTCAGTGTGTTTGATCTGACCAAGAGACTGGCAAAGCTGAAAAAGAAATCCAAAAGACAAAAAGATCAGCATTTCTTATTTATTGAGTCATAGCTTTTTTTACTTTGCATCCTGCAGACTGATCGTTTTTTCGGATGCTATTGCTTTCATAATTCTCTGGTTCGTCTTATGATATAAATTGAAAACGCTCTTTTTCTAAATTGAACGGATTTGGAGGGAATACATGTGAAACAGATTGTAATCGGTTCAGAAAAAAAGCAGGAATCCGCAGTCATTCAGGGATGCATGCGCATTGCCGGACTTTCTGAGGAAGCAGTAGATCGGCTGATCAAAACTGATCTTGAACAGGGGATCACTTTTTTTGACCACGCAGACGTGTACACAGACGGTGCCTGTGAAACATTGTTCGGCAAGGTGCTGGCCAGAGAACCCGGATTGCGCGATCAGATCACATTACAGACAAAATGTGGCATTGTGCGCGGGAAAGGTGAGCACAACAAGGCATTCGACTTCTCAAAAAGGCATATCCTCGAAACAGTAAATGCCAGTCTGAAGCGTCTGCAAACGGATCATCTCGATTATCTGCTGCTGCATCGCCCGGATGCTCTGGTCGAACCGGAGGAAGTTGCGGAAGCCTTTGAACAGCTTTATGCGCAAGGAAAGGTACGCCACTTCGGTGTCAGCAATCAAAATCCATATCAAATCGAATTGCTCAAGAAATATGTGCGTCAGCCTCTTGAAATCAATCAGCTGCAGCTCAGTATCAAATTTACCGGCATGATTGACGCCGGTCTCAACGTCAATATGACCGTTGAAGGCGCATCAGACCGTGACGGCAGTATTCTCGACTACTGCAGGCTGAATGGCATAACGATTCAGGCATGGTCGCCGTTCCAATACGGATTTTTTGACGGTGTCTTTCTGGACAATCCTAAATTCCCCGAACTGAACAAAAAAATCGACGAAATCGCCGCTAAGTACGGGGTCAGCAATAACGCGATTGCCGTTGCCTGGATTCTGCGCCATCCGGCAAATATGCAGGTGATTCTAGGCACCACCAACGTAACCCGTGTTGCCGAGTCAGCCAGAGGAGCAGATCTCGTCCTCACCCGCCAGGAATGGTACGACATCTACCAGGCTGCCGGAAATAAGTTACCCTAATCAATAAAAATCAGTCAGAGACCAGGCACAGCCTGGCCTTTTTTATACCTTGAAGTATATAAAATTTAAGAAAAATAGTATAAGTGGTCCGAAAAAACGCCGCGTCCTGCGGCTTATCGGACACTAGGCCGTCCATGGCCGTCGCGACGACGGCTTCGCCCGTGTCAAAGGCTTGGCAAAGCCAAGTTTTCTAACAGATCATGAGGGTGTCTCAAAAGTCTATTTGACAATGGGACACCCTTTTTTGAGAATAAGCGCGCGGGTAGCGGACACCGGCACTATTTCTTGCACAGGCGCGACAGAACAATCCTTTGCTCACTTTTTTTTACAATGCCCAGAAAACGGAACAATTCGAGTGCCAGCATGATTCCGCTGACCCAGACCGCTCCAAACACGTAGCCGGCAAATAAATCGCTAGGCTGAATATGCAGGATACGTACGCCGCTGACCGCGTAAATCAGCAGAACGAATAAGAAAAGAAACCATTCAATCGTGACAATCAGATAATTCTTCTGGTGACGAACGAGCATCATGACAAAATAGCCAAGGATGATCAGTGCCTTCATTGATTGTCCGTTTGGAAAATCCCCGCTCACATAGTAGCCGGCAAGCATGAAATGGAGCAGCCAGCGCACGCCGTATGTAAAAAGAATACCGCCGGTCAGCGACAGTCCGAGAAAGAGCAGTTCGAGCCACCTATCACGATTAGTGATGAAAATGGTGATGGCGGTTAAAATGACGCCTGCGCCGAGCACTTTCCACGATGCCAGCGCTGAAATGGACTGCAGCACCGTCTGCCAGCGATTATCGAACAGAAACAGGATAATTGCCCTGGAAATCGTGTCAAACGAGTGAAATTCATTGCCAATGAAGTCCTGAATCATGCCTGCCATTAGCGTAGCCAGCGAAATAAATGCGGCAAGAATAATGAAAAGGAACAGCTTAATCTTCAGAAAGCTTTTATATCGCTTAAAAACCGCCTGAAAAAGCAGCAGCAGCGACTCCTTGATGTAGACTTTGTTCTTCTTAATCAGGATTGAGCACAGCAAAATAATGCCCAGAACGATACTGGCAAGGACAAGCCATTTTTTTAAATCACCCTGATATTTGTCCCACTGCGGTCCGAGTACGAAGCCGAGAGAAATAAACGTACTTGTCCAGAAGAAAACGCCAAGATATGCGAACAGACAAAAGGAGCGAAACGGCAGGCGGATCACTCCGGAAATGATACTGGCAATATGCCGAATACCCGGAATGAAAAAGGAAAAAATGAGCAGTACCTTCCCGTATTTACGATACCATTGGGAAATGCGCGCCAACCGCTCCGGTCCCATGTGCATGTAACGTCCAAACCTTTGAAAAAAAGGAACGCCTAATTTATAGCCGATCCAGTAAGAGATCGTTGCGCCGATGACGCCTCCGGATCCTGCCGAAAGCAAGGAGAGCCAGAGGTTCATTTTTCCATGAAATGACAAAATGCCTACATAGCTAAGCAACGCTTCATTTGGGATCGGAACGCAAATCAGTTCAATCAGCAGTGCAATAAAAATCGTAAGATAGCTGTAGTCATGGAGCAGCTGAATGATTCCTTGCATCAACAATTTCCTCCAAACAGCAAGTGCCGATATGTCGTTACTATAACTTCGATCATGCACTGAGTTACCGTCGGTCGAAAGAAAACTTTTTCAGACTCACAGCTGATTCATTCGCTGTCTCTCGTGACAGAATCCGCCGCCAGTGGCCGCCGCATACCGAATCTCGGTCTGGTTTCAGTAATCAGCATTGTACTTGTCAGAATCAGGATCAGTCCGGCAACCGTACCGATGGATAGTTGCTCACCAAGCAGCAGCACACCCCAGAAGACGCCGTAGAGCGGAACAAGCAAGGTGACACTGAGCGTCCTGGTCGGCCCTTCATGTCTGATTAAATAGAAATAAATAAGATAGCCTATCGAAGTCGAAAAAACGGCGAGACACAGCACTGATATAAGAACAGGAGCCGTAAGCATCTGAATGCGTCCTACTGTTGGCAGACTGAACGGAATCAGCACCACACCTGCAGCCAGCTGCTGACCAATCGCCAGAACAAGCGCGTTTTCAGAAGCAAACCGAAGTTTTGTATAGACCCCGCCAATGCCGTAGCACAAAGAAGCCAGTAATGAAAAAAGGATTGAAAGCAGCACAATCGGTGAGTGACCCAGATGGCCCCAACCGGCAAGAACCGCGACACCGGCAATACCGAGAAACATGCTGAGAATCTTACCTGGGCGCAGTTTTTCTTTCAGCCAGACTGCCGCAGCAAGCAATGTGAACAGCGGCGTTGTTGCGTTCAGAATTGAGGAAACCGAAGCGGTCACATGCAGCTCGGCTGTCGCAATCAACGTAAACGGAATGGCGGCATTAACCGCGCCCAGCACCAGGTACTGCTTCCACTTTCCCTTAAAATCCGGCAGCCTGCGAATCGCATAAGCATAAATCAGCAAAGCAAGTCCGGCAATCAGCACACGAGCATCAATTAATAAAAAAGGACCGAGTACCGGAGCGGCAACACGCATAAAAAGAAAGGACCCACCCCACAACGCACCCAGAATATTCAGGAGAAAAAAACTTTTAAGACTCATGAACTGTATCGCCTCTTTTCTTTATTTCATCATAAACGGGGGCTGTCTGATGCGTCAAATCTATTTTCTTCATAAAAAAACACATTAGATAGAGTGGAAGTATCTGTTCACAGCAAAAAATGAACCCTTTATGACGAGGCGCTGATTTCCACAGGATGCTTGTTTAAAAAGCGCTCGGCAGCCATCACAATACTTGAAAAACGGACCCGGCAATTAAATGTGAGCGCCGTCTGGAATAGACAGGCAAGGTTTCATTTAATATACTGAGGGCATTATCATGATTTTCAATACTGATTGAGGTCCTTTTCATGGAAAAGTTTACGATTATTTTAGGGGACATTACAAAAATAAAGACCGACGCGATTGTTAACGCCGCCAATACGACGCTGCTCGGCGGAGGCGGAGTCGACGGAGCCATTCATCGCGCTGCCGGCCCACAGCTGCTTGCCGAGTGCCGGACGTTGCATGGCTGCCCGACCGGTCAGGCGAAGATAACAAAAGGCTACAGGCTGCCCGCAAACTATGTGATCCATACGCCGGGACCGATCTGGCGAGGCGGCAGCTGCAATGAACGGAATTTATTGCGCAACTGCTACGCAAACAGTCTCGCGCTTGCAGAAACATATGGCTGCCGAACGGTTGCCTTTCCGTCAATCAGTACCGGCATCTATCACTTCCCGCTGGATCTGGCCGCACCGGTCGCCTGCCGGACGATCCTCGATTTTTTACAAAAGTCTGCGATAGTCACAAAGGTGCAGATGGTCTGCTTTGATGAGCAGACAAAACAAGCCTATGATCAAGCTTTCATGAATTGTTAGCCTCGTTACGATTTTTATGGCGGTTACTGTTTTCGTACGCTTCGCTACGATTTCTATGACGCTCGTTACCCTTTTCACGGACTTCGTTTCTAATTTTATGGCGGTTGTTACCCTTTTGTTGCTTCTCTATGATTTTGTTCCAATTAATTAATCTTTTTTTAAGAATCGATCCGTAAACTGGATGTATTGAAAAAAATGGAACATAAAGGGTGAAGAATCGTGAATCGAGTGAGCAAAATAAATTATTGGATCGGTATCGCAGTTGCGGCGGTTCTGTTGCTGGAGTCTGCGTTTGGCATCTACAGTTTTATTCATAGCAAGGCACAGGCACAATCCTTCCAGCAGAGATTTCCGCAAACCAGCCAGCAGGCACCTGATTTCAGTGATCAGGATAATTCAGGAAGTCAATCTGGAAATTCTAGCGGACCGCAAATGAACCGTAATTTCCCGAACGGCGGTACGCGCATGCAGTCAAGAGCATTGCAGACAAGTCCTGGCACACTGGTATTTCATATTTTCACGTTGCTTTTATCCGCAGCAGCGCTTGTGATGACAGCGATCATCGCAAGAAATAATGCAAGGAAGAAAAAAGAGCTGGGCACGACAAAAGAACTGACTGATCAGCAATAAGCAAGGGACCCTGTTCAGCGCGAGGCTTCTCCGCTTTGATGCTTAGATAGTGTATTGTTTTGTTGCTTGCCTGCAGGGCAAAATACTTTCTTATAGCACCAAAAAGCCTGTTCACATGTGAACAGGCTTTTTCACAAGTAAAGAAAGTATATGATTTTGACCCATATGAAAACCAATAAACCAGTGTCTTGTCGAGAATCAAAACGGGGATGCGCTGGCGCCAGCGGAGCGTTCCTGTTGATCAGCAAGCCTGGGAAGACCCCGCAGGAATTTACCTGCCCGCGGAGGCTTCCGGATCGCCCGCGGAAGCACGTACTTTAAAAGTGAGATAAATGTGCTTAAAATCGCAGCAAATCTTTTATTCCCTGAGCTGATTTCCATGAAATGCTTTGAGCAGAAATTCAGCGTCCGGTACGTTCAGGCGCGCGTAGGAGCACAGAAATTCCCGATTATCATATGCCGCATTACGCAAAGAAGCTTCGATTCGCTCAGTTGCCAACGTCACAATCGCATACCGTGCATACGGACCGGACGCGCATCCGAGCGAACCGGGATTAAGATAAATTGTGTGTTCCGACTTAAAAAAATGAGCCAGGTGATGGTGTCCAAAGCAGATCAGTTCATAAGGGCAGTCAGCAAACAATTTTTTCATTGTCTCAAGCGTTGGCTCAATAATTGAACTGAATGGATCATCATAAAAAGGCGCAGACAGTTTGCCTGACTCAATGTGATAATGCGTGAAAAGAATGGAATGCCCCATGAGCGTCGTTTCAATCACTCGTGGAAGTGAATCAAGCGGATTAACAAAAAACGGATTAAGCCGGTTTGCTATCCATTGATGGTGGATGCACGTGTCTTCATGACTTTTGGGATATGGCTGTCCATGAATGAGCGCAAGCACACCCTCGTCATGATTGCCGGTGATCATTGAGACATCTTTCCGCTTAAAAAGAGTGTCAAGCACCTCGTTAGAATTTGGACCGATCCCAATCATATCGCCAAGGCAATAAATATGCGAGACATTTTCTCGATCAATTTCAGCAAGTGCGGCTTTTAAAGCTGGATAATTACCATGAACATCAGTAATGACTGCTATTTTCATTAAACGCCCCTCCCGAGAGGTACACATCAACTGACTCAAACAAAGCTTCTGTTATAGAACGTGGGCTTCAATCCATCTTGCCACCCCGTCATCCTCATTTTTCTCGCAGATAAAGTTAGCCGTCTTCCTGGCCGCTTCAATCCCATTGAATACAGCT